>NZ_QVMI01000098.1:0-768 GCF_010500965.1 Bacteroides sp. 51
ACATCATCCGCGGCGACCGCCGCGACCAAAACGGTCGTCACGACCGCGGGCGTGAAGGAGGGGACGGCTTATTTGGACTATGTGCAAGGGGGTAGTGGGATTGATTATGACTTTGGTGATAATGCCCGTGAACTTCGTAAGATTCATGAGTTAATCGAATCTATTCAGCAGAACCCGTATGCACGGATCACGGGAATCTCCCTGGTGGGCTATGCCTCACCCGAAGGGTATGCTACGGATAATATCCTGCTCTCGGCCGACCGTGCGCTAGCCTTGCGCGACCATCTTAAAATTGTGCATACCCTGCCCGAAACGCTCTTCACCGCAGATGGACGGGGCGAAGACTGGTTGTCTATCGACCGTTTGGTGGCTGCATCGGACAATATAAAGAAATATATGATCCTCGAAATCATCCGCGGCATGCGCGATGCCGATGAGCGCGAAATGCGCCTGCGCGATGAATGGCCCGACTTTTACGAGCAACTGCGCCGGGAGACGTATCCACGGTTAAGAAGGATTGAGTACAAAATCACTTTTGTGATTTTGGAGTTGACAGGTTATTGAGTTGACAGTTGACAGCTTATTGAGTTGAAAATTGAAAGTTGAAAGTTGAAAGTTAGGGGTAAGAACTAAAGGGGGTAGGAAGTAAGAATTAAAGAAGTAATTCAAAATTCATAATTCAAAACTTAAAATTAAAATACATGAGAAGTAATTTTATATTTTTGGCTTTGTTGCTATTAGTAACAAATATAAACGCTCAGGAGACTG
>NZ_QVMI01000098.1:810-1578 GCF_010500965.1 Bacteroides sp. 51
GTTCCGTACCGGGGAGCGTACCTCGTTTGAACTGCCGGTGAACTGGAACCCGTGGACATTCTCGGGAAACAGGAAGTGGAAACATGTATTGGTGCAACCTGAGTTTCGCTGGTGGACCACCGAAGCCTTTAAGGGGCATTTCTTTGGTGTGCATGCGCATTATGCGTTTTATAATGTGAGCCGCTTGCCTGATGGTCCCTTCTCCCGGAATATGGCCGATAGCCGTTACGAGGGCTGGGGTGCGGGAATCGGTGCCAGCTATGGCTACCGCTGGAATTTCTCGCGCCACCTGGGAATGGAAGCGACTTTGGGATTGGGGTATGCCCACTTGGATTATGATAAATACACATGTGGTACATGTGGTGATCGCCTGGGTAGCGGAAATAAGAACTATTTCGGTCCCACCAAAGCTGGTATCACGCTGATCTATACTTTTGGCGGGAAGAAGAAACCGGCTATTGCCGCACCGGTACAAACACCTGTTGCCCCTGCTCCGGTACATACCGTGGTTTATGAACCGCAGTTTACTGCCAGCTTTGTTACCCCGCAAGTAGAAGCGGTGAAACACCGCAATGAAGCCGGACAGGCCTACCTGGACTTTGCCGCCGGTCGCTCAGAGATCACACCTGGGTATAAAGACAATGCTGCGGAACTGCAAAAGATATATATGCTGATTGAAACGGTAAGGAAAGACCCTGATGCTAACATCACCGGTATCCGGATAGCCGGCTACGCTTCCCCCGAAGGCGGCTATGGGTCTAACCTTAC
>NZ_QVMI01000098.1:1589-2153 GCF_010500965.1 Bacteroides sp. 51
GTTAGCGGACGGGGCGAGGACTGGGCGATGCTCGATACATTGGTTAGCCAGTCTTATATGCAGGATAAGTATGCCCTGCTTGAAATTATCCGTGCCGGTGCAGCCGATTATGATGCAGCCGAAGGACGATTGAAAGCCCTGAACGGTGGCTCAGCCTACCGTTACCTATTGGAAAACATCTACCCACAGCTTCGCCGCACCGATTACCAGTTACACTATACCGTAGCACCGTTTACCCTAGAAAAAGGTAAAGAAGTGTTCAAACGTAACCCGGGCAACCTCTCCCTAAACGAGATGTTCCTCATTGCAAACACTTATGAGCCGGGTACCGCTGCCTTTAACGAAGTCTTTGAAACCGCGGCTCGGCTTTTCCCCGGGGATGATGTGGCGAACCTGAATGCCGCTGCCAGCGCGCTAGCGCGCAAAGATGCCGCTTCGGCCGCCCGTTACCTGGCGCGGGTAAATCAGCGCACCGCCGCCTGGTGGAACAATGCCGGGATACTGGCTTACCTGGAAAAGGATATGAAGCGGGCAGCCGACTGCTTCGCCCGGGCACAGGCGGAA
>NZ_QVMI01000099.1 GCF_010500965.1 Bacteroides sp. 51
TTTAATGAACATGAAAAAGAAAAATCTATTCACAATGTTAATGGCGACCATCGCCCTGACCTTTGGCACTTCAAGTTGTAGCAATGACAATGACGCATCTTTCCCCGTAGAAGGTGAAAAAGCGATGTTAAGCATCCAGCTGGATGCGCCCACCCTCTCGCGTGCCTCAGGCACCGTACCCACCGATGCGGTAGGCAACTATACGGTATTTATTACCGATAAGAGTACCGGCGATATCAACACAGCATGGACTACATACAACAGCACCGGAACAGCGCTGACCGGCGATAAGGCTTTGGGTGTAACCACCAATGCCCAACATGTGTACATCGTAGCCAACGCAGGCGACCTGAGTTCTATCACTACACTAGCTGCCCTGAAAGCTTACAAAGCCGACCTGAACGGAACGGGTGCCCAGTCTTCGGCCACAAACCGTTGGGCTACCGGTGCAACCGCCAGCGCCCTGAGCTTTACCAATAGCGGTGACGGCGAGTACAAAGCCAGTACTAGCGTTACGCTGACATTTATTGCTGCACGTATTACGGTTACAGTAGATAACGCGATGACCAAGTACGGTGAACCCGGTTCGCTTACATTGAACAGCATCGCTGTATTGAACGCTCGTGGCGAATCCCTGTTGTTCCCATCCAGCGGTTCTTCTTTAATTCCTTCGGCTTACACCGGCGGTAAGAAGTTCTACACCGGCTATGACAAACCCAGCGGTGAAACCTGGTCTTTCTGGCCTACGGCCGGTACCTACACCGTGGCTGCCGCACGTTTTCTGGATGCCCTGAACCTGGCTGCTCCGTCAACAACCTATTATTACTATGTGTTTGAGAACGATGCAACCACAGCTAACGCTTCGCCTACCATCGTTACCCTTACCGGTAAAGATAAGGATGGCAAGAACCTCTACTGGCCCGTTCACCTGGCTTCTTACGAACAATGGAAAGCAGGCAGCGGTTCGGTATCTTCTATTACCCGCGGCAAGAGCTACAACATCAATATCAGGTTAACAGGCGACGCTACCAAAGGTGGTGGTGGAACTACCGACCCAACTGATCCGGTGGTAAACGGTACGGTAGAAGTTTCCGTTACTACGCCTGAATGGACCCCTGTGGTGTTGAACAAGGAGTTTTAAGCATTCTGTGCATTGAGGGTGTGTCAAAAGTCATCCAAATCCCTCACTCCGTTCGGGATGACAAGGGTACTTATGATACACTCTCATACAAGATTGACTTTTGGGTCAACCACCCTGCGGTGTATTCCGCATGGAAACCCGGCCGCGGCACCTTGCCGCCCGCGCCGGAGGTATGCGCCCCTTGGGTGGGACGCATATCACTACGATTTTAAAACCAAATAATTATGACGGTAAAGAGAATAAAAAATGTAATTCCGGCTCT
>NZ_QVMI01000100.1:0-434 GCF_010500965.1 Bacteroides sp. 51
TCGGGACACATCATGCGGGTACCGGCAATCGTACTCAGGTCGAGTTCGCCAGGTTTGGAACTCCGGTCGAATGATCCCATCATGCGGTTACACCCAGGGCCTTATCGCCGGTCAGCGCTGTTCCGGTGCTGTTGTATTTGGTCCATGCTGTGTTGATGTCGCCGGTACTCTTATCGGTAATAAATACCGTATAGTCGCCCACTGCATCGGTGGGTACGGTGCCTGAGGCACGCGAGAGGGTGGGCGCATCCAGCTGGATGCTTAACATCGCTTTTTCACCTTCTACGGGGAAGGATGCGTCATTGTCATTGCTACAACTTGAAGTGCCAAAGGTCAGGGCGATGGCCACTGCAAATAAGCTCAAAAGATTCTTCTTTTTCATGTTCATTAAAAAATTAATTTGAATAAATAACAGCCTCACCCCGACCCTCTCC
>NZ_QVMI01000100.1:489-1216 GCF_010500965.1 Bacteroides sp. 51
TTTGGAGAGGGCTGGGGTGAGGCTTGGCTTTTCTCCAACTCCTGTGCATTACGCCCGGCCTCCTTGTTTCCTTCCGCCTGTGCCCGGGCGAAGCAATCACCTGCCCGCTTCATATCCTTTTCCAGATAGGCCAGTATCCCGGCATTGTTCCACCAGTCGGCGGTACGCTGGTTTACCCGCGCCAGGTAACGGGCCGCCGAAGCGGCATCTTTGCGCGCCAGCGCGCTGGCAGCGGCATTCAGGTTTGCCACATCATCCCCAGGGAAGAGCCGTGCCGCTGTTTCAAAGACTTCGTTAAAAGCAGCGGTGCCCGGCTCATAAGTGTTCGCAATGAGGAACATCTCGTTTAAGGAGAGATTGCCCGGGTTACGTTTGAATACTTCTTTGCCTTTCTCTATGGTAAAAGGGGCAACCGTATAGTGCAACTGGTAATCCGTGCGGCGAAGCTGCGGATAGATATTCTCTAATAGGTAACGGTAGGCTGAGCCACCGTTCAGGGCTTTCAGGCGTTGCTCTTTCTGGTCGTAGTCATAGATACCGGCACGGATAATTTCAAGCAGGGCATACTTATCCTGCATATAAGACTGGCTAACCAATGTATCGAGCATCGCCCAGTCCTCGCCCCGTCCGCTAACCGAGAACAGACTTTCGGGAAAGCCGTACAAGGCTTTGATCTGCTTTCTCAGGGCGTCGGCACGTTTACCCGAGAGGGTAAGGTTAGACCCAT
>NZ_QVMI01000101.1:0-261 GCF_010500965.1 Bacteroides sp. 51
ATTAACTTATCATTAATTTACCAAATCATTCATTATGAAGAAAAACTTTTCAGAATCCCGTCGTTTAAAAACGTCCATGTCTCTTCTTTTGCTTCGCATACGCGAAAGAGACACCTTATTAAAGAGAAGCCGGGTGGCGGAAGCCACAGGCATGTCCCAGCACACCATAGGCAATATGGAGAATCGCCAGAAGACCTCCGGGAAGCTTCTCCTGCGTATATTCCACTATTACATTTACCTTAACCTTGTCACTCCCGCCGA
>NZ_QVMI01000101.1:381-1105 GCF_010500965.1 Bacteroides sp. 51
AGTTTGCATAAACTTAATAATTAGTATTCACTTTAAAAACAAATTTATGTCAAGTGTAACATTAGTTTATCGCCCTTCTATAAAGAAGGGACAGCACGCAGGTAGTTTATCCCTGCGTTTGATCCATGAACGGCAAGTAAAGGCAATCACATTAAAAGGATGCCGTATTACACCCGATGAGTGGGATCAGGATACACACAGTATCCTGATCCCTTCGGATAATCCCGACCGGGCCGCCTATCTGAAAGACGTTATCTCCCGGATCAATAGCGAAAGAGAAATGCTGAACCGGTTTATCTTAATGCTCGAAAACAAAGGGCGCTACCGTCTCGACGACCTGTTGTTGCTCTATCTGCGGCAGCACAGCGAGGGCACCTTGCAGGGGTATACCGAAACGCTGTTTAAGCTATTGACCTCACGTGGGCAATATCGTACCGCCCGTGCTTACCGCACGGTTACCCACGGCCTGCTCTCTTTTCATGGGGACACCCATCTCTCTTTAAAGCAGATCGATGCCCGCCTGATGAAAGACTTTGAGAGCTATCTGAAAAATAAAGGGTTGATGCTGAATACCATATCCTACTATATGCGTAACCTGCGGGCAATCTATAACAAAGCCGTACAAGAAAATCTGATTATCGCCCGCAAAGAAGAGGACCCATTTGCCGATGTATTTACCGGAGTGGTAAAAACAGTAAAGCGGGCACTTTCCATGGATGAAACC
>NZ_QVMI01000102.1 GCF_010500965.1 Bacteroides sp. 51
TTTTTGTATACAGTGTAGGACAATGGCTTCTAGGGCTGTTTCTACTATTATTTTCAGTGAAAGGCAATGCGCAGGAATCCACCGGTGAAAATACGAACCGGGGAGGGGTCCTTTTAAAGACCAACCTGTTGCATGATGTAACCTCCACCCTGAACCTGGGTGCTGAGTTTCTTCTTTCCGATCAGTTTTCTTTAGATCTTCCCCTGAGTTATAATCCCTGGAAGCTGGGTTCGGACCGTTACTGGAAACATCTTCTGTTCCAGCCCGAACTTCGTTACTGGGCGGCGGAACAACCCAAAGGACATTTCTTCGGTCTTCACGCGCATTACGGTACCTATGATGTAAGCCGTTTGCCTGACCTGCTTTTCTCCGGTTATATGGGAGCCCACCGCTTTGAGGGTTGGCTGGCGGGAGCCGGTGCCTCTTATGGCTACCGCTGGCAACTTAACTCCCGATGGGGTCTGGAAGCCACCCTTGGGCTGGGTTACGCTTACCTTGATTATGATAAATACGAAGCGGGCAATAGTGAAATGGCTGCCACGGGTACCTATCACTATTTCGGTCCTACCCGGGCGGGAGTAACATTGAGTTATACCCTGGGTAGTTCTAACCGCTCTTCCAAACGCTTTACCTCCAACCCATTCGGTGGGGGAATGGTCTACGACCCTCCACAAACACTTGCTAACACGCCGCGGGAAAGTCCGGCCAAGCAG
>NZ_QVMI01000103.1 GCF_010500965.1 Bacteroides sp. 51
GACACTGGTCGTTTTTAGGATAGAGGAAATGACTCAGCTTTGCGATAGTTTCTCCATGGAGAAGCTGTATAAAGCCCATGCGGGGGCTACAGACAACCACACTCCGCAAACACCGGGTTTCGGGGTATTGGAAATACATACACGCATATGGAATTTCCTGGATGAGATCAGCGAAAGGCTGGCCGACGGGATAAAGTGTAATATATATTTTGACCTGAAAATCAGGGAGTTCTTCTTCCTGCTTAAGGCGTATTATACCACACAAGAGGTAGCTGGCTTCTTCTACCTGATCCTCAGCGATGATACCGCATTCTCAGAGTATGTACGCTTACACCGCCATAAGTTCCGCAACGTAGAGGAAATGGCGAATTCCATGCATATGACTCCCCGGCAGTTCGGCACCAGATTCAAAAAGGCATTTAACCAAACGCCCTATAAATGGATGAAAGAGGCAAGGGCAAAGCTGATCAGGAAGCAGTTGATAAACACACATAAACCGGTGAAACTGATCGCACTGGAGAACGGATTCAGCGACATGGCGCATTTTACCAAGTTCTGCAAAAAGGAGCTGGGAAAGACGCCGACACAGCTAAAAGAGGACATTTCTTTATCCGAAGAAGGAATTGACAATAGAAACGACATATTTGACAAAGGCTAGTCCGGATTAATGTCCTATTTTTGCCCCTGAA
>NZ_QVMI01000104.1 GCF_010500965.1 Bacteroides sp. 51
CGCAAATACGGTAGCGTTCTTTTTACACTTTTACAACAACTTTAACCGGACTTTCTTGTCGATCTAATTGCCCAAGATGTCTCTCTGTCGTCAAAACTACCACGAAGATTGCGAGGCTGGCATTAACAAGCAGATCAACCTTGAGTTGTACGCTAGTTATGTCTACATGTCCCTGGCCTACCACTTTGACCGTGAAGATGTGGCCCTCAAAGGCTTTCACAAGTACTTCAAGAAAGCCTCTGATGAAGAGCGTGAACATGCTGAAAAGCTCTTGAAGTTCCAAAACCAGCGTGGAGGTCGCATCGTGCTTCAGGACGTAAAGAAGCCAGAACATGATGAATGGGGGTGTGGACAGGATTCCATGGAAGCTGCTCTTAAATTGGAGAAGCATGTTAACCAGGCTCTCCTTGATCTTCATGGAATTGCTGAGAAGCATGGTGATGCACAGATGATGGATTTCATTGAGGCTAACTTCTTGCATGAGCAAGTCGAGGCCATCAAAGAACTTGCTGAACATGTTACCAACCTCAAGCGTGTTGGACCTGGCCTGGGAGAGTACCAGTTTGACAAGGAAACCCTTGATGACTGAAGAAAAAGTACTGCCCATGACTTTGCT
>NZ_QVMI01000105.1 GCF_010500965.1 Bacteroides sp. 51
AACAAGCAAATCAACCTCGAGTTGTACGCTAGTTACGTCTACATGTCCATGGCTTACCATTTCGATCGCGATGATGTCGATCTCGGTGGTTTCCACAAGTTCTTCAAGAAGGCCTCCGATGAGGAGCGTGAGCATGCTGAAAAGCTAATGAAGTTCCAAAACCAACGTGGAGGCCGCATTGTACTTCAAGACATCAAGAAACCAGACAGGGATGAATGGGACACTGGTCTTGTAGCCATGCAGACTGCTCTTGATCTGGAAAAGCATGTAAACCAAGCTCTTCTTGACCTTCATGATGTTTCAGAAAAGCATGGTGACAAACAGATGCAAGATTTCATTGAGGCTAACTACTTGACTGAGCAAGTTGAAGCCATCAAAGAGATCGCAGGCCATGTCACCAATCTGAAGCGTGTTGGCCCAGGACTAGGAGAATACCAATTTGATAAGGAAACTCTTGATGACTGAACCATGGTATTGCCTGTCTTTCTAAACTGGATTTGACATAAAACACTGATTTGCTACAAAACTTTAATTTGAC
>NZ_QVMI01000106.1 GCF_010500965.1 Bacteroides sp. 51
ATAGCCGCCTTCGGGGGAAGCGTAGCCGGCTATCCGGATACCGGTGATGTTGGCATCAGGGTCTTTCCTTACCGTTTCAATCAGCGTATATATCTTTTGCAGTTCCGCAGCATTGTCTTTATACCCAGGCGTGATCTCTGAGCGGCCGGCGGCAAAATCCAGGTAGGCTTGCCCGGCTTCATTGCGGTGTTTCACGGCTTCCGCCTGCGGGGTGACGAAGCTGGCGGTAAACTGTGGTTCATAAACCACTGTATGCACTGGAGCAGTGGCAACAGGTGTCTGTACCGGCGCGGCAGCAGCCGGTTTCTTCTTCCCGCCAAAAGTATAGATCAGTGTGATACCAGCTTTGGTGGGACCGAAATAGTTCTTATTTCCGCTACCCAGGCGATCACCACATGTACCACACGTGTATTTATCATAATCCAGGTGGGCATACCCCAATCCCAGAGTCGCTTCCATTCCCAGGTGGCGGGAGAAGTTCCAGCGGTAGCCATAGCTGGCACCGATTCCCGCACCCCAGCCCTCGTAACGGCTGTCGGCCATATTCCGCGAAAAAGGT
>NZ_QVMI01000010.1 GCF_010500965.1 Bacteroides sp. 51
CTTCTACGCAACCAACAGGGTGTTGGCCGCAATAGGGAAAGGGCTGAGAATTAACTATGCGCATAATGCTGCTTAATTATGAAAAGTTACTTATATATTTATACCAATGAATACTATTCCTACTCGTAAAAGTTCGGAGCACTTTCCGGGAGAGATTGCGCTGATGCGGTATTTCTCTGAAGATAATCCGCATCAGACGCCTCCTGACCTTCATGCTCACAGAGACGAATATTATATTTTCCTGTTGGTTGAGGAAGGAGGGGGGAAGCTGTTGATTGATTTCGAAGAGTGTGAAATAACGGAGAAGACTATTCTTTGCATTCTGCCGGGGCAGGTTCATCTTCCGGGAAGGGGCATCCGAGGGCGTGGGTGGTTTCTGGCTGTTGACGGCATGGTGGTAAGGGATGAGTATAAGGAGATGTTTGAAAGGTTTGTTTCTGCCGGAAATAGTATGAAACCGGAAGAGAGGACAATGAATGATTTAAGAAGCTGTGCTGCTGTTATTTATAATCGGCTTCAATCGAACAATGGAAATACGGGAGGGTATATTCTGCGGGATTTGCTTTCGTCTTATATCGGAATGATTGCTGAAATGTATCAGGAAAAGTTTCCTCTGGCAATAAGCAAACGATTGAGGGTTATTACGCACGAGTTTAAATCTTTGTTGGCTGTGAATTACCGTTTCATGAAGCGTCCTGCGCAGTATGCGGCGGCAATGAATATCTCTGCGGTGTATCTGTATGAGGTGATTAAGGAGGTTACCGGACAGAATGTAGGGGACTATATCCGGGGGGAGATTGTGATTCAGGCTAAGCGTTTGTTGTTCTATACCGACATGAGTGTGAAAGAGATTGCTCTGGAATTGGGTTATGAGGATTGGGCGTATTTTACGCGCTTGTTTACCAAGATTTCAAAGCTGTCGCCTACGCAGTTCAGGGCGAAATACCTTAAATAGTCCAAGCCTTCCCTTTTTTTCTCCATTTCTCCAGTCTGTTCTTTGGGCTTACTTTGTATCCAGATAACAATTAATAAAAATTGAAAACAATGGAAGCATTACAAAGAAAGTCATTTAATCGACGTAAGTTCGTATCTGTCAGCCTATTCCTCACTTTAATAGTATTGGTTATTACAGGGGTGTTAATTAAGGTATTTGAGAATTTCGAGGAGGGGATGGCTATCCATTTCTTCACAGTTCTTCATGTATTAACTGGGTTGGGTTTTGCTGTTTTTGCCGCTCTTCATACTGTAATGAACTGGAAGGCGTTGAAATCGTACATAAAAACAAAAGGAACAGGTATAAGTAGAGAGGCATTGTGGGCTTTCTTCGTAGGTGTTTTGATTGTGGTGGTTTTGTTTGTTGCTTTTCCGGAAATGCAGGGGAGATAACGTTGAGGGAATTCAATAATACTTTTCAATTCCACCGAATCCTTTTATTGTTTTATTCTCTTTTGTTTTACCTATAAAGTTGTTCAGTCGTTTTTCAAATTCCTCGGGTCGTTTCCTTGCTGCTTCAATGTATGCAATCCGGATACGTTTATACGGGTCGGAAAAGTGTTGATAGTTCTCCCATACCGTTTTATCTTCTTTCAGCCTGTCGATTATGTCATTAGGGAAAGTAAAAGGGGCAGACAATACATCCCGTATTTTATCCTCAAACTTTGGGTGTATCATTTTATTGTCCGATAGCCATTTAAGCCTTTCTTTGTTGGCCTGCGAGTAGGTGCTTTTAGGGTTTCTGGGGGTGAAACGCTGAATCCGAAGTTCTGTATCCAGTGGTTTTATCGTACTGTCAATCCACTCGAAACAAAGGGCTTCTTCAACGGCGTCATTGTATGCAATACTTTTTTTGCCCGACGACTTTTGAGGGAATACAAACCAAATTTCACGAGCTGTCTCAAAGTTGTCTGCCAGCCACTTTCGCCAATCTCTTCTGTTTTCAAAGTATTTTATTTCTATTGACGATTGTGACAGGTTGTTAGCTGTGTTTATCATTCTATCAATTCAAAGTTATGTTTTTCAAACTCATTACCGTTGATTATAACAGCAACCTGATGAAGTCCGGGGTGAAGTTTCCGCGTCGTTACTACTTTAAAAGAATGTTTCCGGGTAATACGTGTGATTGAATTTGCTGCATAGTCTTTTTCGCTGATTTTACAGACTTTCTTCGATAACGCACCATTTGCCTTTTGGTAATACAGTCCGTACTCAAGTCTTATTTTAATTTTCTTATTACTGTTATTCAATAGGTTGAAACTAAATTCCAGCGAATTTCCGACTCTAACTTCGGGTGTTGAGATCTGCAAATTCTCAATGCGTATATTCTTCGCAGAACCCAAACCGAATAACTCCATCACTTCCGGATTACCTTGCTTCAGGAGTGTCCGGCAGCCATGTTTAATAATCCAATCTACCTCTTCCGACTCTCCTTGCCATCTTTTCGCCAGATCAATCACCACTCCGGGATTATCTTTGGCAATATCATTCAGGTTATTGGCAACACTAAGCCGCACAAATCTTGCCGGATCGTTTTTAAGATTTTCCAATATAGGAATGATTGGCGTGGGGTTTTCTTTCAGATTCGGTAAAGCCATTGCCCAGGGAAGGCGCGGACGGCAACCTTCTGACGCAAGCCGGCGGACTCCCCAATGTTCGTGCTTCGACCAAATGAGCATCTGAGCCATCATTTTGTCGGGATATTTAACGATAAAAGGATGGGCGACAAACTCGCAACTTGTAAACTGGGTGATTCTCTCTATCGCTTTTATAGAGGTTTCGTAATCGTCCAACCCGTATTGTTCTATATAATTGTCTAATATCGCTCCATACTCCAACGTTAAGCCAAACTTCGCATCGTCTATTTTTGAACAATGGGGATGTTGGGTT
Source organism: Bacteroides sp. 51 (assembly GCF_010500965.1). Lineage (GTDB taxonomy): Bacteria > Bacteroidota > Bacteroidia > Bacteroidales > Bacteroidaceae > Bacteroides. The sequence goes on from NZ_QVMI01000010.1 coordinate 2,884, forward strand.
TCTATACCGTCCAGTAGTTCGAGAATTTTGGCGATTGCTTCTTTATAATCCGCGGGCAAGAAGTTCTTCAGTACCGTTGTGATGTGCGCAACGCGTTGTTTAAGTTCTCTGTTTTCCCATTCATTGTCCATTGCCTGCGACACAAATGCACGGGCATCAAAGTGGGGGATAACGAGTTTTAAGTCTTTCGTAAATCTTTCGAAAAACTGTTCGTTGTACATGTTCTTAAAAGGCTCTGCCATATTATTTATTCTCCTGTTGCGTAATAAACTCCGTCTCTTATCTTAATCAGGTAGGGTGTTAAATCATCGACTTCCTGTGTTCCCATAAACCATAGGGGATGACCACCTTCGCGCACATCGGAAAGGATTGCCGGGTCATTGGCCAGCTCCTTAAAGCCGTTTCTTTTATAGAAATTAAGTCTCCGGGCGGTGATTTCATTATAGGGTATTTCCGATTCCAGAAACACAGGATGGTGCAGGTTTTCTGAAACCCAATCCAAAACCTTTTGTCCTATTTTGTGGTTTCGCATTTCCGGGAAAACAGCAATGAAATGAATATAATATGAGTCTTCCAAATCCCAATAAATGAAGAAACCGGCCAGTTCGTCATCTTCATAGATGCCGTTGAACTGCATCGGTTGTGCATTATCAATCAGATTGGCCAATAATGGGATTTCCTGAAATCTTTCGTATTCAGGGAATGTTTCGCTATGAAGGGCTATAAGGCGTTGCGCTTCTTCGTTATTACTGTTTGTTATGCGTTTTAGTTTCATACTTTAGGTTCTTATTTCCGGCAAAGATATTTATTATGGAATTACTTTTCTCATTTTTCGGCTACAATGAACATTTCGCTGTTGGATGCGAAACTGTTGTCCTCCCCCTAATATATCTTTATATATGATTACTTTCCTGAATCCTATATGCTGCAAGACTTGCGTAATTTCCTCTTCCGAATAATACGAAGATGAAAACACCTCCCGCACCCAAAGAGTGATAAATGCTTCTCAGCAGCGTGTCCCGGTCTTTGTCGGAATGTGTACCTAAGTCGCAATAAATCAATCACCGTATCGTACTTTCCATTGGGATACTCTTGAATATAATCGCCGAAAATGTAACAAATATCATTTCTTTTTCCTGCCGCGTATTCGATCGAGGCTTTATTGAAATCAATGCCCGTTACATCGTATCCCTTATTCTTAAACAAGAAGGTGTATAAACCGGAGCCGCATCCCAGGTCGAGCAGGCGGCTTTCGGATTTGGATCGGCCGGGTATAAAGTCTGTTTACTCGTATTTCTTACTTTCTTCTATTAGCTCTTCACTGCATTGTTCGGGAGCTAATGGGGAAGATAGTTCTATTAAATTATCTTCCGGATCACGCAGGTGTACCATACGCATTCCCCAATCGGGCATATCGACAGGTTCATTAATGAATACCACGCCCCTTGCCTTCAAAGCTGCATAGGTGTCATCCACATTATCCACACTGAATGCTACAAGTGATTTTTCCCGGAAACCGACAGGTAATTCTTTATCAGCATTACCTACAGAGGGAGCCATCCAATCGGATACGAAAAGGGCTAATCCTTCTATTCCGTCTGCTACCTTGAAATTGGCGTATCCACTGTTTTCATCACCCCAAGAAGGCTCCAGTCCAAGTTGCTCGGAGTAAAACTTGAAACACTTGGCGAAATCTCTGACTAATAATCTTACGTTGTTAAATCTCATTGTTCTGTAATTTTTATAGTTATTCTTTTTCTATAATCTCCATCCCCTTTCTTCTTAAATCCATTGCTTAAGAGGGCTTTTATTGAGATGACATTTTCTTCGGAAGGGTCTGCCGCTATTTCATGTCCACCTAATCCGATGATTTCTTCTTCTAATAGTTGAATGATCAGTTTACCAATGCCTTTACTCAGATATTCCTCCTCACCGATCAGGTAGCCGATTTCGTAGGTCTGGTTCTTTTCAGTAACGTCTCCATACAAATCCTCGAAATCGTGACCTTCTTCCTCTAAATCTTTGAGGTAAAAGCAGTCGGCATAAAGACAATATCCTATTTTCTTATCGTTATGGTAAACGATAAAATGTTTTAGGAAATCATACTTACCACTTTTATTATTTACTTCGTCCAACCAGGCCTCTTTCTGTTCCTCTCCATCCGGACACAGCCATTTATAGATGTATTCTTTATTCAACCATTGGGCGAATAATGGAATGTCTTCATCCTGAAGAGGCTTTATTTTGGTTCGACTTTTATTGATTATCATAAAATGATCTGATTAAGATTCCTTTGCCAGCAGTTTGATATAATAAACGCAATACAGGGTATAAAACGGGGTACATTCTGTTGTAGTTGTTTACGCAATACATGGCTGTATCGTATGTGGGTCCGGGTGTAATCGTGCTCATTCATTCTGACCGAACTTTTACCGGCACAGTAGAAGCAAGCATCATAGCCTTTGAATTGTTCTTCCACATTGGGATTAGAAAGGTATTCCAGCAGAGTGCCTTCGCCTACCATTCCTGTCGACCCTGTAATGATTACTTTCATGTTTTTATTATCTCTTTAATAGGATCAATTCCCGAGATAAATATACAGCTTTTACAGATACAAAGCGGTAAGATTATGCACTTATCTGATAAATCAGGTAGATTATTGCCAATTCAACTTAGATCGTATCAATTCAGCAATCGCTAATAAGGGAAGTAAACCCGTCAACCCTGATCACTTCTGTGATGAATGCGTGGCTCTGGAAACTCATTTTAAGATGCAGATTGATCTCAATGTTATGTCTGCAAAGAAATACGCCTTTTGCATTAAAAGGATGAATAATGAAGTGAAAACGGCTAATGAAGCACTGAGAAGGAAGGTGAAGAAGTAGGAAAAGAAGCCTTGACAAAATAGGTGATTTGTCGGGGCTGTTTTGTGGATTCGTTTTTTATAACCTCATTTTGGACGAGTTTTAAGATTTATAAAACATTTACCAATATCTTTAATTGACTAAAAATCAGCATAGACGCTTTTCCGTCTTTGGCTCATAAGGTCTTCTCGCAGTACTTCTATAAATTCACCTGTATTTGGAGCATTCCATTTTACTTATCATCATATAAACATGTTTTGATATTCTATTTTTCATAAGATTTAAAACCTACTGGTTTACGTGGTTTGGCAGCTTCCTCTTTCTCTACCTGTAATTCTGCCAACGTTTGATTAATGAGTTCCAACTGCACCCGGGTATCTTCATTGATATCATTATAATCAGTGAACACCTCTTCAATGTACAATCTTAGATTTTCCATTTGGTTTTCCAACTGTTCTACCCTATCTACTGGAGGATTAGATATTAATTGGCGAACGGCTACAAATGCACGCATGATATTAATATTAACCTGTATGGCTAGGCTATATCGGAGTTCAATATACCCGAAAGCATTGCTAAGCCCTGCTCTGTGAAAGCGTAAGGGAGTTTACGAGTACCACCTCAACTTGATATCACAAATTGTGATTTCAAGATTTCCCATTCTTCAGACAACAATTGAAACATGAAATCAGAAGGAAACCTTTTCATATTGCGTTTGACAGCTTGATTCAAACCCCGTGTTTCAACCTGGTATAAGGCTGCCAGATCAAAGTCAAACATTACTTTTTGGCCTCGTATCTCGTATATTTTACTTTGTATTACTTGCAAATCACTCATGTTTATTCTGTTTTAAGTAATTAACCACTTGCTGCAAACTATCAGCATCATCGGGCTTGAAAATAAACTCATCAAAATCACCATAGATACTACGATGTCCAAAGATGTATTTAATGGCCTTCCAGATACGCTTAAAGATGTTTGATTCGGGTTTAAGATGAATGCTACAATAAACCCCACCGTCTTTTTCGTCCGTAAAATAGGATATTATAAGTTGGTGCTCTACGCTATTGCAGGAACAAATGAATAATTTAGTAACCCTGTTATCCCTGTTATTCGACTTTAATATTGATATAAATTATGGTTCGTATCCCTCGTAGTAGTAAGATTGGGCAATTCCCTTGAATATTACTTCCCGGTCATCTATCCGGTCGGTTGATTCTTGATGTAACAATGTGCACAACTCCAAATCATTAACATGGCTTCGTTCCATAGCTTGCAGATACAAGTGCTTATCCACATTCTGCCGATCAACTACCTTTCCGAGCTGTTTTTTTAGCATCATATCAAGCCAAATGCGTATAGAACGGCCGTTACCCTCCATAAATGGGTGTGCGATATTCATTTCAACATATTTAGCTATAATTTCCTCAAATGTAGTTTCCGGCATCTTTTCTATCACGGGCAGTATTACGTCAAGATACAAACAGTTAGCAAAGCAGAAATTCCCTTTCGATATATTTAGGGTGCGTATCTTTCCGGCAAGGTTGTATAACCCATCAAACAGATAACGGTGTATATCACGCAAGCCTTTTGTAGTTCCTACCTCAATACGTTTTATGTCTCCACTATCAAACAAAGCCTGCGCCTTCTCAAGGCTCAACCGATCTATTTCATTTGTATTCATAATTATTCAGCTTTAATATTGATATTTTTCCCGCAGTGCGGACAAGTTAGAGAAGCGGTGTCGGTTTTCGGTTGATCAAAAAGTTCAGTCACCGGGCATCCGATAACACCCGCAATCTTATTCAATGTTTCAACAGTTGGATTACCATTAATGCTATTGGATAATGTAACACGATTAACGCCTATCTTATCGGCTACTTCTTGAATAGTCAATCCTTTTTCTTTGATAATTTCTTTAATTCTTAAATCCATGAGCGTAGGTTTTATATTTATAGTACAAATATACAATTAATTTCATTTTGTAAATACATAACCTACATTTTGTTTGTTAAAGTAGTGCTAAAACTTCGTTTGCATATTGTTTATGTAACTATAAAGCCTACCTTTGTGAAAGAAAAGAAGATTAAGCCCTTACAGAAATGACAAAAGAAAGATTAAACCAGATGTGCGAAGAATACCAAAGAGTTCTTTCAATGAATGAAGAAGAAGTACAACAGCGTCTTCGTGTTACCGATAGAGCTTGTATAGCTGATTTATTAGGTCGATAACCATAAGAGTCATCATGAAACAGTGGTTCTATGGATGGCTCAAAGTACAACTTAGCTGTCATTTGAGCAATACGGTCTTCAACTGTAGGGATATCAAGTATCCGTACCCCACCATTCTTCTTGGGGATAGATACTGCTTTTACCGGTTGGGGGAAATAGCTACCTGAAGACAATTGTTAGCCGTGCTTCCGAGAAAAAAAACGTCCGCACGTCCGTGAGCCCCCCAGTGGTAAGATTAATAACTTCCATCCCATATATCAGCATCATTTACTCTGTCGTTACCGGATAGCTTTGGGACTTTGTTTTGTTTTGCAAACTCATCCTACGACTTGAGCCTTATATGATGTTCGTGTTCCTCAGACCGGGACTTTGCGTACAGCTTCTTTCAGATTACCCTCGCGGTAGACACCCTTGCTGTTCGGCTAACGGTTGGTCGCTACCTACCCCCGTAGTGGACTTGCACCACCAAGGATAAACAGGGTCAAGTAAAAAAGTAGGTTGAATTGTTAAAAAGTCAAGCACATAGTTTGCATAGTCTAAAAATAAAGAATGGTATATCCCTTACTCCTCTGAATTGATTTCTGAATGCTTTGATTTTCGCATTGAATGATTCTGCGAAAGCATTAGTTTCTCTATTGACGAAGAAATTGAGTATTGTTTCATAATGATTCTGCATGGTGTTCATCACAGACCTAAAACATCCATATCCCAGCTTTTCAATTTTATTGTACCATAAGGCTAGTTTAGCCCGGGCTACATCTTTTTCATAATGATAGTTGTAAATCCCCGTTAGTTCCATGGAAAGGTCGTATACTTCCCGCAGTTCAGGATAAATTTCAAATAGTATACGAGCTCTTTCAGCTTGAGTTTCAGTCCATTTAGTATAGTTTTTAGTCAGCACATACTTTGCTCTGGCCAATAGCTGTTTTCGCGTATCTCCGTTACTGTATCGGAAGGGTATATACTCTACTCCTTCTTTCTTACAACGGTCAATTTCATCATTCTCAAGGTCACGTGCCATCCATCTGTAAGTGATGCGGAGTTCATCAATGGCTTCATAGAAAAGACGTTGCACATGAAAGCGGTCGTTAGTCATGGTGGCGCAGGGAAAGACTGTGCGAACGATCTTCATCATTGTTGGCCAGAGGTCAAGAGTCACTTCTTTGACTGTTTTTCGTTTGATAAGGTTTATCTTTTCAAGGACTGTTATGACATCTTCTGATTTAGTTCCTTTAATCATTGCCACCAATGTACCTCGCCCTGCACGTCCGGCCTTATTGGTGACAATGGTATAGAGCTCACCACAGCTTAATGAGGTCTCGTCAATAGCTAGATTTGTTCCAATATTGCGTTTAAATAAAACATAATTCTGAGCATGGGCAAGCTGACCCCACTGGTAATAGTCACTGATATGATCCTTGTATTGCGTGGAAAGCAACTTACCGTTAACACCATAATTCTCTGCGATGGAGGATATACTTGCTACTGTGGTCTCAATCCGTATCTTTTAAAAAAGCAACGAATTCAGGCGTTAGTTTGGTACCTTCACTCGTCAAATCGTCATACGTATAGGAGAATATCTCACTGGTGGAAGTGTCCCGCCATTTGCGACGTCTGACATGCAGAAAAACAGGTTTACCACGTAATGGAAAATCCTGAATAACTTTCTCAGGTGTGAAGCCATAGGAACGAACAGTGCCCTTCTTATAATCATCTAAATCCAAAAACTCTTTCTCATCCAACCAAAAATCAAGACGATCAGTGTGCGCTTGATAACCAACAACATCAAAGTACGACATTAGTACTTCAGGAAAAACTAACCGTGATAATTTAAAACTTTGCATCATGCAAAGATAAACATTATACGATTATTAACAACTTGGTTTTTTACTTGACCCGATAAACATGCTTTAGGATACCTTTTTTTGCGTTTTCTTAGAAATGAAAAACCCCTGAACTTCTTCGAAATTCAGGGGTTTACGTGATTTTGTTTCTTTTTTTTGTGGTGCCACCAGAAAGAGAACTATTATTGTATCTCTATTGATAGTCAACCTTTTATATTTTCTCAAATTTGGAATCCCACACGATTTAGCACACGATTATTTTTCATCGTTCTGCTCGCTATTAGCATGATTTCTGTTGTAAAGGTAGGAAAAATATCTATAACAATGAAGGATTCTTTCGAAATATTATCTTAAAATAGTGCTATAATATACTGATTAACAGCCTACAATATTAGATTCTGCATAATAAACTAATAACAGCACAACACAATAAACTAATGGACACATGACAATACCACATCATCAACCATTTTGCTTATATCAGTTTTTAGTTTATCATCCATACCAAAATTTTTATTTTTTCTTTCCTTTGTTCCGAAATCGTCAGTTCCGAAATGCGCATTTCGGAACTGAGTTATTTTGTAATCGAATCTACAAATTCTCCATCTTTTTTATTTTGTTTCTATTATGCAGCATAAATAGTGCATTATGGAAACAAAACAACGTATTAAGATGAATTAAGGACATTTCTGTTTTGCCAACAAGACGAAAATATGTTGTTTTTGTTTTGCGCACAAAACAAAAGAGCTTTTTCTCATTCATTTGCTGGCAACTTACTCCCGCTTGTTTGGTGACTAATAAATAATTTGCAATAAAGGACACAATTTGTACATCAACGCAAATTATTTATATCTGTTGTTTTGAAGATAATCTGCTGAATATAAGAATGTAAACAAAGTAAAATATACCATATATATGTTATTCATTACTACTAAACCTATTGGGGTGACTTGCGCGGTCACTTGTTCCCTGACTTGCACGGTAATAACAAATTAGTGTTCTAAAAAAGTATTTATTGGTTTAAAATTGAGAAAGATGACTGCATATCCAAATTTTTCTATACCTTTGTAACTACCGTAACTGTTACGGGTGTAACAAAAAGAAGAACATGAAGTTTTATAACAGAACAAGCGAATTGGCAGAGTTGAAACGGATACAAAACTTATCGTTCAGTGACCATTCCCGTCTAACAGTAGTAACCGGAAGAAGGAGGATTGGCAAAACTAGCCTTATTATGAAGTCGGTTGAAGGCTTACCGACTATCTATTTGTTTGTTGGTCGTAAAAGCGAAGCAACGCTTTGTTCAGAGTTTATTCCTATCATCAGCCAATCGCTTGATACGTTTGTTCCTGCAGAAATACGCACCTTCCGATCATTGTTTCAATATCTAATGGAACTGGCTTCACAGAAACCGTTCAATCTTGTCATTGACGAATTTCAGGAGTTCTATAACATCAATGAATCGGTGTATAGCGATATGCAGAATATATGGGACACCTATCGGAAGAAATCAAAAATGAATCTGATTGTATCCGGCTCTATTTATTCGTTGATGCAGAAAATATTCCAAAACAATAAAGAACCTCTATTTGGCAGAGCGGACAATATCATCAAGCTATCGGCATTCGATTTGACCACGCTAAAAGAAATTATGCGTGATTATAATCCCAATTACACCAATGATGACTTACTTGCGCTCTATACCTTTACAGGTGGAGTTCCCAAGTATGTTGAGTTATTTTGCGATAACATCACATTGAGTATAGATGAAATGATTTCATTTATGGTTCGGGAAAACTCTCCTTTTACCGATGAAGGAAAAAACCTTTTGATAGAAGAGTTCGGAAAAAATTATGCAACCTACTTCTCTATCCTAAGTGCCATTTCGGGTGGTATCAATACGCAACCTGAAATTGAAGCAGCATTGGGAGATAAGAGCATAGGCGGTCAAATCAAACGATTGATTGAGGATTATAATATCATTATCCGTCAACGTCCCATTTTGGCAAAAGAAGGAAGTCAAGCCGTCCGCTACGAAATACAGGATAATTTTATTCGTTTTTGGTTCAACTACTTCGACCGCCATCGTTCACTGATAGAGATAAAGAACTTCATTGGTTTACAGGCTATCATCAAATCCGACTATCCAACTTATTCGGGCATCATGTTAGAGATATATTTCAAACAACAGTTTGCTGAAAGTTTTCAATATCGTGCTATCGGTTCGTGGTGGGAGCCCAAAGGCAATCAGAATGAAATTGATATTGTTGCCTTGAAATTGGAGAAAAACCAAGCAGTAGCAGCAGAAGTAAAGCGACAAAAGAAGAATTTCAAGCCTGAATTATTGGCAGCAAAGGTAGAACATCTTAGGATTAAGTTGCTGCCTAAGTATCAGATTGAGATGGTTTGTTTGTCGTTGGAGGACATGTAGCAACACGAATTAAATAATAATAATAATACATTTATGATTCAAATAATCCATATTTCAGATTTTCACATCGATAAAAAAGATTCATATCAAAAGAGAAAAGTTGTATCTGCGCTGATAAAAAGCTTAAAATCAACAATCAATACAGACAGGTGTATAGTTGTGATAACTGGAGATTTAATAGATAAAGGGGGAGCCGGCTTTAAGACTATTGATGATGCGTTCAAAGAATTCAATGATGTCGTAATTGAAAGAATGGTTTCAGAATTAAGCATTAGTAAAAAACAGATATTTTTTGTGCCAGGGAATCATGATGTGAATAGAAATAAAGCCGATGAAATAATGGAAGAAGGGTTGAAAAGCAAACTTAACTCAGTAGATTCAATTAATGAATTTATCGACAGAGATGAGATTGACAATAAGTACCTGCAAAGAATGTCCGATTTTAAAAAATTCGAAAAAACACATTTTCAAGATTTCGAAAAATCGGAGTTGACAAATTTTTCATCAAGTTTTGTTATTGATGAACTGGATTTAGGAATTGTTTGCTTAAATTCTTCTTGGAGGTGTTATGATGAATCAGATAAAGAGACATTGATTATTGGCGAAAATCAAATATTGAGGGCTCTTAATTTTGTTAAAGATAAAAAGACTATAATTGGATTATCACATCACTCAATAGAATATCTTTCTGAAATAGACAAAAGAAATATTAGACCATTAATAAATTCAAAATTTGATTTATATTTATATGGTCATTCTCACTCTACGGACTTTTCTTTTACTAGAGATTTTTATGGAAAAACTCTTTACTGCCAAGCTCCAGCGTGTATGGGGAATAAGTCTAAGCATGTTGATTATGTTGGAGGATATGCTATTATAGAATTCTCAAAAGAGACACCTGTTCAAATATCATATAAAAAATATTTGGATACACATGACGTTTTTGTTAAAAATACCGACATAGGAAATGATGAAGGTGTGATTAGGATATCATATCCAGATGAAAATGACATTTATCAGAATTCTATTGTTGATAAATCTTTAAGAAATCTAATAGAAGTGCAATGTGACAATGTTAATGAGCATCTATTCACTTATGGAACAAACTCTACTGGCCCTTGTAAAATTAATGAAATATTTGTAGAGCCTATTATCTCGAATTTACCAGAGACACATTTTCAAATGGATGAAATTATTTACTATAAAATAAACGATATATTATTAAATACAGAAAACTTCTTGATATATGGATTGAAAGAATCAGGAAAAACAATATTGCTTGACAAATTTTTCATTGAGCTTTCTAATTCATACAAACTTTACAATCAGATTCCTGTCTTGATTAAATACAAAGAAATTGGCAGCAAGGATATATCTCAGCTAATAAGGCAGTTCCTGTCAATTAGCGCTGCGGAGTATAAAGATTTGATTCAAAAAGCGAATATCACATTACTTGTAGATGATATTGATTTTAATACAGGAAATGTTAATCTATCAAAACTTGCGCATTTCTTTAATACTAATTCTAATATTAGAATAATTGCTGCAAGAGAACAAATCATAGAAAGTAATCTCCCAGAAGATTTTATCGATTCAAATATTAATTTCAATTTTAATTTAGCGTTTATACAAAATTTCAAATCTGCCCAAATTAAAGAATTGATAACGAGGTGGTTTCCCGAGCAAAATGATGATTATAAAGACAGGATTAATCGATTAATCAAGAATTTCGAATCCCTGTCTCTGCCCCGAACGCCATTATCAGTAACTCTCTTCTTATGGATTATAGACAAACAAGAGAGTCAGCCAATAAATAATGCAATCTTAATAGAGCAGGTCGTTAAAAATTTGCTTGAAGAGATTAATATTGAGAACATTTACTACGACACTTTTAGCTTCTCAAACAAACAGCGTCTTTTAGCTTATGTGGCAAAAGTAATGCATGATTTAGGTGATGAAAACTTTAGCTATAGAATTACTTATTCTGTTTTATTAGACAAAGTGACAGAATATCTTAAAACCAGATTTTCTGGTAGTCCACAAAAAGTTGTAGATGATTTTATACGACGAGGATTATTGTCCTTCTCAGATGAATCATATATTAAATTCAAGTTTGCGTTTTTATATCACTATTTTCTCTCAAAGCATATTGGCTATGATTCTGAATTTAAAAGACAAATATTCACTATTGATAATTGCCTGAATTATATGGATGAGTTGGATTATTATTCTGGTTTATCTACTGATTCCGAAGAATTGTTAGACTTAAGTCAAGAACTATTGATTTCCGTATTTAAAGGCATGAATGAAGATATTACAGAAAAATATGATAAAATTGATCCATTCTTCGAATCTAAGGATTCTTTATCTTCAAGATTAAATATTGACAAAGTTCGACAAAAGCCGACTGAGGGGGAATTAGAAAAATTATATGACGCACAATTGAGTAATATCCCTATTAAGCGCTCTATAGAAAAAAGAGAAATTTCGAGCAGAAAGCCATTAGACAAAACTTTAAAATTTGCTGCGCAAATATTTAGAAATCTCGAAGAAATTGATGATTTTGATAAGAAAAAAATCGCCTTGAAAAATATCACAACTAGTTCAATCTCATTTTTAATATTATATCGAGATTCTTTGCTTTATCATTACATAAAAAACAAGAAACAACCAGCAGGACTACCCCCTAATGTTAATTTTGGTTTTTTTGTTAGAATACTACCGATGTTGCATCAAATTCTGATCTCAGATTGGATTGGCACACAAAAAACAAAGCCTGTAATTCTAGAAAAAATTAATTCTGACAAATTAACTTTAAATATATCAGAGTACGAACGTTTTTTATCTCTATTTATTTATGCTGACATAAAAGGTTCTAATTATCAAAAAATGATAAAAGATTACTTGAAAAATTCAAAATGGAGATATTTAAAGGATTTTGGAGTAATGAAACTTATTACATATTACTATATGAGGTCAAAAACCAAGGAGTCTGACTCATACTATCTTAATTTAATTTCTGACATAAAACTGAGTTTAAAACAATTAGAAGCAAAAGGAAAATCAGAATTTATGAGAAAATTGGAATCAAGTAAGAATAAAAACAAAACGAAATGACACTTCTGCTTATTCTTAGATAAAGCACTTTTTCTCCTTTTTAGATTTGTTAAACACCTCTCTTATGGAAAGGCTGAATAAAGCAATGCTTTTAGGAGATTTACTCTTTTCGTGAACGAAAAGGAAGAAATCTCCTAAAACCCGAAGGGCTTGGCATTGATGTTTCAGACTTGGAATATACCTTGTTTTACAAATATAAAATGGATTATCCTTGCCGAAACCCTCGTTTGGGCTTCTTCTTTTTTCTTTTCATCGGAATTTGCTGTTCTTCATCGCTGTTGTTAGGTTCAGGAGTAAGCAAACCCAATGCAGAGGATAAACCCAAATCAGAGAGATTGAAACTTTGCTTATTTTCAATATCGTTTGAAAGGTTGTCGTCTTGTTTATATACAACCTTGTTTTCATTCGGTTCGTCCTGCTTATCTGCATACAAGCCAGTCTGCATATCTGTATTTTTTCTTTCATCGGAAATCTGGTGTTCCTGCATATTAAGTTGTTCGGAGATACTTCCGTTCTTCATCGTGTTATAGTACTCAAAGGTTTCAGTTAGTTGGCGTTGGTAGCCGAATAGTTTATCAAATCCCTGCTCTGCCTGTTGAAATAAGTTCTTCCTGTTGAATCCTCCCTTGATAGCTCCTTTCTTAGTGTTCTTGTGGTTGGTAAGCGGTGATAGTTTCTTTTTATTGGTCTGGTCTTTCCGGCTGACAATCAAATGGCAGTGCATATTCAATTCGTTGTTTGACCTGTCCCTGCTGAAATGTATCTTTCCGTAGAATTTTATATTCTCTGCCGATAATCCTTTATTGAAGTTCTTAGCATATTCGGGAATAACCACTTCACGGATATACCGTTTCATGGCTTCGGCTTGTTCCTGTTCGGTTGTTCCCATTGCCTGAAGCTCCTTTTCCGATGGACTGACATGAATAGCGTAAAACTTGGCATCCGTTTTCATAAGTTGCCCGATATTGCTGTCTATATCTTTTATGACCTGTGATTTATAGATATTATCATTCGTCAGATTGAAAAATCCTTCTGTGTAGATTCCCTGCTCCATGCGTTCCATATCTTCATGCTCCAAATAATTACATAGCTTTCTGCTACTGCCTGCATTGTTATATGTGCCTTTGGACGGTGGCGGGAAATCTATATTCATGGGTTACTCGTTTATCAGGTCGTTAATTTCACCTCTTAGGTTCTCTTTACGTTTGCCGTCCATTACTCCGCATCTTGCCAGTTCCGAATAAAGGGAAATCAGTTTCAATAGCTTCTGATTATTCCTTTGTTGTGTTTGGGTTTGCTTATTTATAATATTGGAATGGCTGTCAATAGTAGCGGATAGTTTATCAAGGCTTGCGGACTGGTTATTTATTGCTACTGCTATTTTGCCGAAATGTTCGTCTAACTTTTTCAGAACATTGACAAGGTTATCTTTTGAGGTGTTTATTTCTAAATTTACTTTTTCCGTCAGGATTCCGACAGCCGTATCGAACTTAACGGCTATTGAATGGCTTGTCCGTATCATCGGGTTGAGTTGCTCTTCTTCGTAGTGGCGAATGAAACGGATAATATCATCCTGCCGTTTGTTAATCTTGGCAAGTTCTGATTTTACCGATTCGGGAGCATCCGCAGGATTGATATGTGCCTTGTCGATGTACCCGAATGCCAGCTTTACAACTTCACTCTTTTTCAGCGAATAGCGTTTACAGATTTTTTCTACTAAACGCCCTGTTTCCTTGTCTATGGAAACAGTGGTATATATAATCTTTGGGACTTCATTTTTCATGATAATTACTTTTTAATGGAATTTTATACTATTAAATGGCTGATAGTTAGCGATAAATATAAAAAGCTAATTATCGGACTAATTATAGTGGTTTATGCTAAACCACTAAAGCCGAAGGCTTTGCCCCGCAGGGCAAGAGGAAGAACAGGACGAAGTCCAGTTCCCTCTTGCTTAATTTAGCGAAACAAACAGAGCCGGTAGGCGAGGTTGTTTCTGCTAAATGCGGAGCGTTAAAATAAAGGCGTAAACTAAAACAAGCCTTCATTCGCTTGCGTCATTCTGCTTAGAACATAAAAAGAAGATTTATTCATCTTTCAGGTCTTTATCATCCTTGTCTTTGCGCTTTGGGTGCTTCTTTTCAAAGTCCTGATAGGTTTGAAAATCCATGTGCGCTCGCACAAACTCCCGAACATCAGAAGTGCGGTAATAGGTTTTGTGGGCAATCATAAAGAAAGGTAGTTTTTTACTGGAACGATACCGCTGTAATGTTCGGTAAGATACTTTTAGGAGAAAGGCTAAATCTTGATTATCGAGCAGTTTCTCGTCTTCGTCAAATACCTCTTTGGTGTTGATGAGCGATTTCAGGTCTTGACCTATATCGTTCAACTTCTTGGATAACTTTTGCATCCACATTTCGAAATCTTCATTGTTTATATACATGATTTGCTTCGTTTTACAGATTAATACTTCTTATGTCCAATGCATTGACGAAGCAAAATTCGGCAGAATGATGAAATGAAAATAGGGGAATAGATCATCTACTCCCCTACATATTATTTATATTTGCCTGATTATTAGCAGGTATCAAAAGTGTTAAAATCAAGACTTGTACCCTTTGTCACTACTTTTCTTATGAATCAGACTCTTTAGTTTGTCTAAAAAACCAGTACGTTTTGTTGGTAACCTCTGCAGAACCTCTTCCTCTTTTTTGTAGGTATCACTAATTTGGAAGTTTAGAAAACGTTCAAACCTATTAGTAAGGCGACTTAAAGAAACACTCTTGCCATCAGAGGTTTTTATTCCTGCAAGATAAAAGAGCCCTGTGATAACCTCCATAATATCAACATAGGAAATGATATCTGTATCTAAATATAAATCCGATGTTGAGGAATTACTCTTTGTATTAAAGAATTTTGGATACATCATTTGCTTCTCCAATAACGCCAACTCAGAATTTGCAAAAGTAATACCCTTTTGAATATACATTCTTTTAATTGCATTTTTCCCCCTGCCCGCAAAGAGGTGATGATCCTAACGAATCAAACTCAATACGAGAAAGATTCAATATCCGAAAAAAATCAGAGTAGTTTAGTTCGGATTGACTAAGGGTTACTACTTGTGTTACAAAATCTTCATAGGCGCTTTGCATTTCTTCGTTTGTGACTTGTGAAGGTTCAGACAATAGCCTGAATAACCCCAATTCTAAATGTTTCCACATAAGCAAATTATTTATAAGGTGAATAAATATGATTTTATATGCTTGTCAGTGGATTTTTTTAGTGGCACTTCAAATATATTACAAGTTCTCCACCCAATAAATGGCTATTTGTAGCTATCTTTGCACCATGATTTCCAAGAATATAACACCCGGAGAACTATGGTCAAGACAGCAAATCAGCAGTCTTGATGTTGACTATGATTTATGGAGTAAGAAGCGGAAAGCTATACAGGAATTTTCCCGGATGAGCCAAAGCTGCATCTTTACCGTGGATGTATTTAAGGAGAGATATGATTTTGCTTCTGATAACTTCTCTACTGTTTTAGGATATAACCCAACATGGATAAAAACGATAAGGAAACAGGGCGATGTATTGGAAGATAGAATACATCCGGATGATCGTGTTCAACTATTGGAATACCAAATTGAACATGGACTGTTTATTTATTCGCTTCCACAAGAAGAAAGGAATGACTATCAGCAGATGTTTCAGTATAGAATACTGAATGCTAAAGGGCAGTATGTAAATGTAATCAGCCGACAGCAGGTTCTTGAAAAAGACAGGAATGGTAAGGCTTGGATTATTATGGGAGTTGTAGATATATCTCCCGACCAGACATTTACCGAAAGAATCAAGCGAACGGTTATTAATAGTAAGACTGGCGAGATATTTGCTCCGGCATTCACTCCGGCAGAGAAACAGTTAACTAACAGGGAAAAAGAGATACTTCTGTTAATTCGTCAGGGTTTTCTAAGTAAAGAAATTGCAGATAGACTGAATATCAGCATTTATACGGTTAATAATCACCGGAAGAATATATTGGCTAAACTGGATGTTGATAATGTGATGGAGGCGATTAATACTGCACGCGATTTTGGCATCATCTATTAAGGTAGCCAATCCAAACTATTTGTCAACGGGTTGGTTTTTCTCCATTGCTCCAGTTCCTCATACGTTTTCACTCCACCCGTAAAAACAGCATGGTATATCTCTATGCCCGGAATAAGTACACCTTCCGGCACATCGTATTTGATTTGAAGAATAGTTTGGCGGATTTCAGGTGTTAGTTGATTAATTATAGCATCGGTTACTCGCTCTACTGTGCCATCATACTTGGAACCTCGGCGGATATAAATCATGTCGAACTTCCATGTGTTCCCTTCCTTATCTTTATATCGGGCATGCCATTCGATACATTCTTCTTCGGTATCTATCCCATTTATATATTGGATTTCTTTCAGAGGAAGACGTTCTGCCAGCTCCTGCATAACAGAGAAACTCTCTATTATATTGAGATGGTCGGTATAGATGTGCATGTCTATATCCCTGCTTTTCATCAACAAACCGGATTTAAGCGACCCGATAATATTAACGGTTGCACCTATGCGTTCCCATGCCGGGATAATACGAGTATCTTCCAGTATTTCCCATGCGGCTTGCTGATTCTGTTCTGCGAGTTTAAGAATATCCATCTTTCTTTTTATTGGGGTGCAAAGATACAAAACAAGCTCGATATATAGCTATAAATAGCCATTTCATACACCACCTTGATACAGTAATTTTGTGCACCCTTTTGTGTCTTTTTTAATGTATTAACAAGGAGTGCTTTATGATATTTAATAAAACAGAGAAACAGGAACGTGAGTATTTACAGCAGGTTATCAATTTGCTGAATAAGATCATTAATAGCACGGATGCGTCGGTGAAAGAACATGTCGATACACTGGCAGAGTATAAGGATTACCTATGGTCGAATAAGGATATTGACCCGCATGAGATACGTTCAATGAGGGAAAGTATCTTGAACCATTTTGCATTGGGCGAAAATGTGATTGATAAACGCAAGCGATTGGGTAAGATACTGGATATTCCATACTTTGGTCGGATTGACTTTAAGAGTAGAGAAAAAGACAGTAAAGTTTTGCCTGTCTATATTGGCGTTCACTCGTTCTACGATTCAGATAGTAAGATGAGCTTTATTTATGACTGGCGTGCGCCGATTTCGAGTATGTTTTATGACTATGAATTGGGAGAGGCTTCTTACGAATCTCCGGCAGGCGAAGTGACGGGAGATATTACACTCAAACGGCAATATCGTATTCGAAAAGGCAGGATGGAATACATGATTGAGAGTTCGCTAACCGTTCATGATGATATTCTTCAAAAGGAATTAAGTTCCAATGCGGATGATAAAATGAAAAATATCGTTGCTACCATTCAGCGGGAGCAGAACCGGATTATCCGTAATGAGGAGGCTCAAACGATCATCATACAAGGAGTTGCCGGATCGGGAAAGACTTCTATTGCCCTGCATCGTATCGCCTACCTGCTTTATGCTTTCAAGGATAGCATTTCTTCAAAGGACATATTGATAATCTCACCCAACAAGGTGTTTGCCGATTATATTTCTAATGTGCTTCCTGAACTTGGCGAAGAGACTGTTCCCGAAACGAGCATGGAGCAGATACTCTCCGGTGTATTGGACAACAAATATAAGTCTCAGACCTTTTTTGAACAGGTAAACGAATTACTCACAAAACCCGCTCCCGGCTTTACAGATCGCATACAGTATAAAGCATCGTTTGATTTTATTTCCCAACTCGACCGATTTATCCTACATATTGAGAACAACTACTTCAAAGCGGTAGATGTAAAGCTAACAAAGTATGTTACTATTCCTGCTGAATTTATTGAGGAACAATTCAGGCGTTTTGACCGCTATCCGATGCGCCAACGTTTTGAAACAATGAGTGATTATATTCTGGAAATGGCACAAGTTCAATATCGGATTACAGTTACCACTGCCGAACGGAATATACTCAAAAAAGAAATAAGGAATATGTTTGCCGGGAACAACGATATACAGGTCTATAAAGATTTCTTTGAATGGATTGGTAAGCCCGAGTTGTTTAAGATGCGTAAGAATCGCACACTTGAATATGCGGATTTAGCGCCATTGGCTTATATCCACATCGCATTGGATGGGAATAATGCAAAATCGCCAGTCAAACACCTTTTGATTGATGAGATGCAGGACTACTCACCTATACAGTATAAGTTGATACAAAAGCTCTATCCTTGTCGAAAGACCGTTTTGGGCGATGCAAGCCAGTCGGTTAATCCTTACGGTTCATCGAATGCGGATATGATTCGGAAAGCACTCATTACGGGAGAGGTGATGAAACTATGCAAGAGTTATCGTTCAACCTATGAGATAACTGATTTTGCACAGAAGATTCGGAAAAACGAAGAGCTGGAACCTGTCGCCCGGCATGGAGAGAAACCTCAAATACTGAAACTTAAAAGTGAGGAAAAAGAAATATCCTGCATTGCGAACTTGATTTCTACATTCAAAAAATCGTCCTATAAATCACTTGGGATTGTTTGTAAGACTGAATTACAGGCGAAAGATATAGCAGATAAATTAAAAGCCTATATGGATGATATTTATTTCCTTTCAAATCAAAGTTCTGCTTTCGTACAAGGTGTTATTATCACTTCTGCTCACATGGCAAAAGGGTTGGAGTTCGATGAAGTAATCATTCCACAAGTGACTGATAAGAATTATCATTCGGGGATTGACCGGAGTATGCTCTATGTGGCAGTAACAAGGGCAATGCACCGATTGACACTAACTTGTGCGGAAACGAAAAGTGATTTTATTCGATAACAACTCAATACAGATCACATTCTAACACCCCTTCGGGTATTATTTTGGGAATAAACGAATAAGTAATACCCGATAGGGTATAATAAGCCATTAAGTTCCATACACTTCCTCTTCTACACATTTCCAAAAACCGTTTATTTCTTCATCTATATTTGTCGGCAGAACGTATAAAACCGAATAAATATGGATATTATCGCAATAGAAAAAGAATCTTTTGATTCCTTCAAAAAGAAACTGGAACGGATAGCTTCATTAGTTCCGAAACGACCATCTAATAATACCCTGTGCATAGAACAGGAGTGGATAGAGGGCAAAGAACTGGCTGCTTCCCTTAATCTGCCGCCTCGCCGACTGCAACATCTTCGTGAAAGCGGTACACTGTCATTCTCCACCATCGGAAAGAAAATCTATTACCGGATATCCGAAGTGAAATCTCTGTTGGAACAAGGTAAAATCAATTCTAAATAACTTTTCCATGCAACTATATACTAATCAAGATAGCCGGGAACTATTGCAAGCGTTAAACAATGCTTTGCCTTATATCGAACACGTCCTGAAAACGCATAAGCCGTTATTTGACGGTGAACGTTATCTAACAAGCGAGGAACTCTGTTCTATTCTTAAAATATCTCGACGCACTTTACAGGATTACCGGAATAACGGAGTTTTGCCATTTATTCAGTTACCGGGAAAAGTTCTGTTTCGTGAATCTGATATTAGAAAGATTTTGGAAGAACGGTTTCGTCCCGCTTATGACGGTTCTTTATAGGAGTTGTTCTTAGGTTATCTGAACGGCTGAACATTCGTGAGAATGAGTCAGCCGTTTTTTCTTTACCTAATTACTTCGCAAAACTTTCTTTTACGCCTTGCATATCCCGAAGAATACTTTGGTCTAACACTTTTGCGTAACGTTGTGTCATTCGGGTATTCGTATGTCCAACCATTTTAGCTATGTTTTCCAACGATACATTGTTAGCCAAAGTTACTACCGAACAGAACGTATGGCGCCCGGTGTGAGTCGAGAGCTTCTTCTTAATTCCGCAGCAATCGGCAATTTCTTTCAGATAACTATTCATCTTTTGATTGCTCAATACAGGGAGTAAAATGCCTCTCTTCTGGCAAAGTGGATGATCTTTATACTTCTCAATAATCCCCAATGGAACATCAAGCAATGGCACGTTACACATGATTCCGGTTTTATGTCGTTCCTTGCGTATCCATAAGTTTCCCTCATTATCAGCAATGATGTGTTCTTCTTTTAATTCGGACACATCTATAAAGGCGAGTCCAGTCCAACACTGCACTAAAAATACATCCCGCACCAGTTCTAATCGTGGAATATCAAATTCCTTTGTGCGTAATGTTTCCAGTTCTTCTTTGGTTAGAAACTCCTTATTTACTTCCTTTTCGTGGAAACGGATATTGCCAAACGGATTTTTCGGTATCCAATCGTAGTTTACCGCAATGTTTAATACTTTCTTTACCACCTTCATATAGCGGATAACCGTATTCTCCTGTAATCCCTTTTCGGCTTTCAGAAAGTGGATGTAATCATGAATCATGCCGTTAGTGACTTCTTTTAGCGGAATATCTTTTCGTTGATATTGGCTTTGGCTCATTTCCCGAAAATACTTCAAACAGGTGTCAAAACGGGAGATGGTTACTTTGGCGTAATCTTTACCAATAAGTTCACGGCACTTGTCGTTATGTTCCTGAAATACCTGAAAGAACATTTTGTGCTCTTCATCCAGTCCTAGAAATTTCCGCTTGATTTCCATCGGATTGATTAGTTTGCCGTCTTCCTCCATCTTTCGGTGGATTTCAAACAAGCGAAGTTTTACCGATTCAAGATAACGGTTAATCTCTAAAGATGCGGAATCCTTGCCTGTACAGCGTTCTTTCGCCTGATTCCAAAGGTTGGGTTTTACATCACGTTTAAGTTGCATTTCAACTAATTGCCCTTCAATAGTGATGCGTAGCATGATTGGCGTATCACCTGTCTTTTTCAACTTTGTTCTTCTCACAAAGAAAAGCACATTAAATGTCTGTTTCATACTCTAAAAATTAATGGTTTAAAGATACTTGAACCATGCTTAATAGAGAGTCTTAAACGATAAGACAATCAGCGACTTACAGTGTCATTCGTGGTCAATTTTTCGTGGCTTAAAAAATGACCACGATTTAGCCCGAAGGAACTGCTTAGTTTTGCTAAAAATGGGGGATTTCTTGGAAAAAGAAAATCCCTGAAATGTTTTATTTTCAGGGATTTACCAAATTTGAAGTCTTTTAAAAGTGGTGCCACCAGGAATCGAACCGGGGACACAAGGATTTTCAGTCCTTTGCTCTACCAACTGAGCTATGGCACCTTTGTGATTGCGAGTGCAAAGATAGGCATATTTTTTAATACCGCAAATCTTTGGCAAATAAAAAATAATATTTCATGCAAAAATTTGAGTAATTAAAATAATGAAGTAAATTTGTACTCATAAAAGAGCGGAATGTAGCGCAGTTGGTAGCGCACTACGTTCGGGACGTAGGGGTCGGGCGTTCGAGTCGCCTCATTCCGACACTTAAGGCGTGACTCTCAGCGAGTTACGCCTTTTTTTTGTTCGGTTTTTGTTCGGTAAATCAGAGATATTTTAAAAATTAGGTACGACGAATCAAAATTACGATTGGCATTGAATACGCATCAACCAAAATCGTTATCTTTGTGATATCGCAAGTGTGCGAGTAGTTTTTAAATCTAACGGAGGGTGTATCTTTTGGTACGCCCTTTTGTTTTGGTATCGATCCCCGACCGATTTTATAATGTGCTTTTTGAGCATGTAATATTGCCGCCAAAAACGGTAATATAAAATCTACTTTAGAATAGGAATAGAATAAATCAGCATAATTTTGCGCAAATGTTAAATGTGTAATAATCTCACATTATGGGGTGCGTGATATACGCAGTCTCAACAAAAGGGAAATAAAACTAAATTTAAATATGCCACATCTCGTCTTAATGACGAACCCTATCATTTCTATAATACGGTTTGGAATCGTATTTAAACTCACTGAGATTATCGAAGCCCATCAAGAGGAGCCTGTTAGCCATATAGCAAAAATGCTACTCGCTGATTATCAAACGTTAAACCAAAATGATAAGCGTAAGAACCTGTCAAAACTTAACATTCAAAACAATAAAGCCATAGGGGATATTTCCCCTAAGGCTGACTTCCAGCTAGTTATAAAAGGTGATATTATCTCACCTTTACATAAGGGAAATTCCCCCTATGTAAAATCCCCGGAATTCTGGGTATTTAGTTTCTCACAAAATCGTGAAAAACCAAAATGTGCTTAAAAAGCACTTTATAAAAGGGGTGGACAATTTGTCTTACCCTATGTTTTCCTCTAGATTTTACATAGGGGGAATTCCCATCTGTAAAATTGCACTCTTATGGTTCCGGTATGCCATATTATCAAAAGGTAAATCGGTTCTCATGTGTGTACGTTATGACCCCCGAAAATCTTCGAGCGATTTTCACACGTGCGTATTATGATAGTGAAAAAACCTTTGGGGTTATTATATTAGGAGGTGAATGCAAAATTGCATTGGTCTATCTATGATGTGTTTTATTGATATAAGAATGGAATTCCGTTGTTTCGCCTATGACAACCTGATCAACTTTTCGGTTTATCAGCTTTATAGTCATCGCTGTTAATAGAGTCTCTTTTAAGAGCTTCTGTGGTTTGGGGTTAAGTCATTGATTACCAGGTTCAGCATTTTACCCGATCGAAACGTGATCATCGTTCAATATGAAATATTCGAGACAAGACACCGTAAGAGCATAATCAAGTTTATTATTACCTCCCCAACTTACTTCGGAATCCGCCGGAGCAAGTTTTCTACTGTCCGGTGAATTCCGCACAGTGGTATAATCGTCATTCTCTATAAAGTCTCTTTTCAAAGCATCTATAGCCGAATCTCTCCTTGTGTATGCCAACACCTACACTTCACCCAAACACAGGTTTGCAATTCTTTTACCCTTGTCCTAACCTTGTCATTTTTATAAAAATGAGTGGAGTACAATAACCATTAGAAGCTAAATGAATTTGCTTACATAGCTTTTCATACGGGGATAAAGTTTGGTATCAATAAACTTCTTCTTTGCTTCAGGTGACAGGCCGTATATGATGTTTCCATACTTACTTTCAATGTCACCGGCAAAAGAAACATTACTGCCAATCATAATACCCTTTTCAGTTGCTTTCCCTTTGATTGATCTATGGAAGTCCCCACGAATATGCAAGTCTGGGAGGTCTCCTTTTTTAGCAGGTAGATTAAGGTAAGTTGTTCCGGATTTATGGGGAAGTACATTGTTTTTAAAGTACATATATCCCTTGGAGTTATTTCTCCATCGCCCGGCATCAGGTGATCTAAAGAAAGGGTCATTCAAATATGTATATCGTAATTGCTTGCCATCTCCGCCTATCCCGTGAAATAGCTGCTCTCTAACATATTCCTCAAATATTGGAATATTCTCGGCCATGCAGCTTAAAGCCTCTTTTTCAAATCCATTGATGAGGCTTTTAATGTTCCTGGATAGTTCAAATATTGTAGTCATTATTAGATTCAAGCTCTTTTATAATTCTCTTTGCAGTTCCTTTTGACATAGGGCATGGAGCCAATCGCTCTTTGATCTCTGGGAACTCATCTAGATCAATATACCCGGATGCAATACTAGCTAATAATTTAGCTTTAGTTTCCTTATTTAACTTCACTTTGTTCATGCTTTAATTCTTTACGACGTTTATACCATTCTTCCCAATCTTTATTTGTGTAATTGTCTATATTCGCATCAAATGAATAACCGATACTAATCTTCTCATCCGGCTTTAAGGTGATTTGATTTTCTTCAGTATTTTCGACAATCTTTCCACCTACGAATGAAACACTCCCGTTTAACCCAATAAATAATAGTTGGTCACGATCCTCTACTTTTGGGGAAATCTCGCTTAATAAGAAATCTCTATTACTCATTTACTTCTTTCATTTTAATAACCTTTTCTGCAATCTTATCTATTGCCTCTTCCGGAGCTTCTTTTAGCAACTTGGACAGCGATTCGTATTCAGCTTGTATTTGAGCCTCAACACTAACGCTCTGCATCTTTGGAGTAACATAACTCATTAGCTTCTCAATAATAACAATACGCTCTTTGGGTTCAAGACTATCTAAGTCTTTTTCAAACCGCTCACGGTTATTATCAATAATAGCAGCTATCCATTGTTTGGTATCCAATGTTGCTTTGTTTGGGGTTCCGGCTTTTCGTCCTCCGGTTTTTGGTGTTCCTTTTGGTCTTGCCATAATTTCTACTTTTAATCTATTATAGAAAACACGAATGATGCCACTGATTTTTCAGTAACAGACAAATTAACCTTTGAAGGAATAATAAACCGGAGGGGAAAAGCTGGTACAAACATAGTCTTTACGATCTTTTATAGTTTCGTGCATCTTCACACAACAATACAAAGATAGCAATAATAGACTGAGAATCAATATAAAGATAACCTTTTATCCTTGTGGTAACCTTGGGGTCTTTTAAATTTCATGTTCGCCAAATTTCGCCAAATTTCGCCAAAATCATTGCCAGATATTGCCATTTCTTGTCAAAGCACACTCTTTACATTTGGCGGGAATTGGCGTTTTTTGTCGATTTATAATCTCTTTTTGGCGCAGTTTGGCGTACTTTGGCACTGTTTACCAAGCGAATATCACGAAAGGAAAATCCTTTTGAGCCTCAATATTTGCATACGGGTTTTAGCCATTGCCTAATATCACCATCCGAAAAATGATAAGAGGACTACCAACTTATCGGATATTACCTATGTACTTAGTTAGCTCTAAGTCTGAAAGCATCCATTTTTTACCAACCTTTGTTGCAAAGGGTAATTTCCCCTCTCTGCACATTTTGGTTATCTGGGCAGTACAACATTGCAATTTCTTAGCCGCTTGATAAACAGTTAGAAAATTGTCACTCTTAGGAACAACTGGCTTTAGTAATCCGTATAATGAATCCAATTGCTCGCTCTGTTTTAAAACGATTTTCTCTAATCGCTTAACAGAATTCAACAATTGCTTTTCTTGGTATTCAGTCATGGTGATAAAACAAAAACATTAATATCTTTTCAACGCAGACAATGTACTTCCGCTATCTTTCAATTTCAGATACTTAAGAATATGCTCCTCTGTAAATCGAATAACTCCTCTTCCATTTCCAATTCGAAGAAAGTCTATTTCCCCCAAACCTCTCATATTTTGCAAAGTAGTTCTGTTAATTCCCAGGTAATCGGCAACCTCTTTTGTGGTGTATAATCTAGGTAACATACTTATTATTTTATTACATGATTATACAATATACGAATCCTTTTTCTATTATCAATTATTTTTTGATCTTGATTTTATCTGTAAGCATTTAGGTTCATTTTCAAGTAGGGGATTCGAACCTTAATTCCCTTCAAAGCCTATGTTTTAATTCTGTAGAGTCTATGGTTTTGCTTTCACCTTATCCACCTACGAATATGGAGACTTACACGATAATTAGCTAGATTATTAAGTTAGATGCGTCCGAAGGATGAGAGGATAACAGAACACCTTATACAATGACTCTTACTTATTGATTGCTATTCCAAGTCATAGCTAAATCAGTTGCAATTTTTGCACCTGTTATATCTTCGCCAGCTATCACTGATGGCATTAGAGCAATTTGACCTCCAATACTTAATAATGAAGTTACTTGACCATTAATCAATGTGCCATGTGCTCTTGGAGCGGCACCCTGAGCATCCTCATCATTAGGAATTCTCCACCCATTATCTAATCTATTTGTCAGTACTTCTACGGCACTATCTTCATTTTCGAAATAGCACTTATTAAAAGCCGACTCCCATGAACCCCACAAATGTCTAAATGTTGGATTGCATACAAAACGACCTGTATGAACATTTATTGTATGGTTAAAAATCCCTCTTGTGTCATTACCTACCTGATGGTTTCTAAATTTATTTATAAGCCATCTAAAGCGAGCCCCTTCGCCAATTATCTTAGTCAAATTGTCAGCATCTCGTGCTGTATTCTGATCTATTCTCAATCCACCATTATCTTGTGGGGTGACTCCATGAGCACTTTCAAATCTTTCACCTCCTCCCAAATCTCCACCTCCACCATGTATATCCGTTTTTAGTGCAGCATTAAATGCAGTAGGTGCAGGGTCATCCATAACTCTATCCATTATTGTTGTATCTATACCTCCTCCATCACCTCTGCGGCATATTCTTACTCTTTTGACATATCCTCCACCTTGTAAAGTCATTTCAACCCACGAGTCTAAACTACGTAATTCGCCCTCATTATAATTAGATTGCACATATAGATTGCCCGGATTCATCGCACCCAAAGTCGCTCTTCCAAAAATATTATGTTGATTACGTCTTGCCCTAAGACTAATATATTCGGCCGTTTTAGCTGCTGCTTCCAACAACGAATTCGCAGTGTTAGGGAAGATATTCTCATGACCATCAACACCATCTGCTCCTTCAATCCTTTGTATTACACCATGCTTTCTTTGTATTGATTTCACTGTATTATTTTGAAATGCATAGCTTCTTCTGTTATCCACAAACCCCACCCTCTGATTCCTACCAGACTCTTGTATCGTTCTAGCTAATTGCTTTGTTTCCTGAATAGATTCTTTCATGTTTCCATTGTTTTATGTCAAAAATCAGAAATTAAAAGGGAAAATCAAAACAAAATAGGGTGTTGTGTAGCATAAAGATAAAAGTATACAAAAAGAAAAACATGCCAAATATCGCATCTGTCACGCCTCATAATTTTATGAATACAAATTGTTCTGTATAAATAAAGTATCCCTGATTCACATCTGTAATACCTTACCGGCCCGTAGGCCATCTTTTCAGTATATCCTACTCGACTGAGAGGTGGAAAATGAAAGTAGGAAGAAAACTACTTCATTTTCTTCCTACTCGATTCTAAGAAAACGCAAAAAAAAGTATCCTAAAGCATGTTTATCCTTGGTGGTGCAAGTCCACTACGGGGGTAGGTAGCGACCAACCGTTAGCCGAACAGCAAGGGTGTCTACCGCGAGTGTAATCTGAAAGAAGCTGTACGCAAAGTCCCGGTCTGAGGAACACGAACATCATATAAGGTTCAAGTCGTAGGATGAGTTTGCAAAACAAAACAAAGTCTCAAAGCTATCCGGTAACGACAGAGTAAATGATGCTGATATATAGGATGGAAGTTATTAATCTTACCACTGGGGGGCTCACGGACGTGCGGACGTTTTTTTTCTCGGAAGCACGGCTAACAATTGTCTTCAGGCAGCTATTTTCCCCAACCGGTAAAAGCAGTGTCTATCCCCAAGAAGAATGGTGGGACGCACATCGGGTACTCCTCAAGGGGGCGTGATAAGTCCTGTTCTTGCAAACCTATTTCTCCATTATGCCTTTGACAATTTTATGGCAAAGGAATATCCTGCTACTTGGTGGGAACGTTATGCTGATGACGGAGTTCTGCACTGCAAGACTTACCAGCAAGCGGTGTATATGAAGTCGGTCTTGCAAGAGCGTTTTCGTCTGTTTGGTTTGGAGCTGCACGAGACGAAAACGAGGATTGTGTATTGTAAAGATGCCGACAGGGTTGAAGAACACCCTGATATAAGTTTTGATTTTCTGGGTTATACGTTCCGCCCTCGCTTGGCGAAGAATAAGTATGGAAAGATTTTCTTTAATTATCTTCCTGCTATATCCGATAAAGCCATAAAAGGCGTAAAAGAAGAGGTGAGGAGTTGGAAACTTCAACTAAAGGTAAATAAAAGCCTGTCTGATTTGGCTCATATGTTTAACTCGCAGATTCAAGGTTGGATATCGTATTCTGGTCATTACTATAAGTCGAAGTTGATATATACTTTGCGGTATATCAATCAATGTCTGATCAAGTGGGTGCGCAGGAAGTATAAAAGCCGTAAACATCGCCAGCGAGCTGAATACTGGTTGGGAAGGGTTGCACTGCGTGATAAAACTTTGTTTGCTCATTGGTGTTATGGAGTTTTGCCTACGGCTGGATAAGGGGAACCGCATGAGCTGAGAGGTTCCCGTCCGGTTCTGAGAGGGCGCAGGGGGGAAGTTCCCCTGCTCTACTCACTGCATGATTTTCTGTAGGAGCAAACGAGCCTCCGTCAGAGTGAAAGATAGTATCACTCATTATATTGAGGACACACTCTACCTTCGTGTAAACCGAGAGAAGACGGTAGTTGGTTACGTGCGAGGGCTAAAGTTTCTTGGTTAAAGAAGAAATCTGGGATGCCAAATTAGGGATGTGCCGGGGAAAGAGTTGTGAGGCTAACGAGCTGAACGATTATATCCGTAGCCTCCATACCCGTTTGTATGAGATTCACCGGAACCAACCACCTACGTCATTAATGCGATACTAATTTTAGCCCTACGATTGAGATGATCAATGTAGATATAAACAGCAATCTAAGAAAGTTTGCCGGTTCGTTGAAAATAAAGATTCCTGTCAGTACTGTACCTACAGCACCGATTCCCGTCCATACAGCATAGGCTGTGCCGATGGGTAGTGTTTGGGTTGCTTTAATCAACAAAGCCATACTTATGGATAAGGAGATTAGAAAACCGCCCATCCACCAATACATTTCGTTGCCTGTTGTTTCTTTTATCTTTCCCAGACATGCTGTAAATCCTACTTCGAATAATCCTGCAACAACTAAAATAATCCAATTCATATTATAAGTTTTTATGATTATCGGTTGGTATACCCTCCGGAGGTTGGTGAATTATTGGTGTCAGGCTCCCTTTCGGGATTGGCTAAGCCTGACTCTGGTACCTTGCCAGTTCTCTGGAAGGGGTAATAGCGGATAATCATTTAAGTTTTGTTGCAAAGGTCGGGAATGAAGATGGAATGGCATTTTACAAATGATAAAAAAGTACACTATTTGAATTTTGCCCGGATACGACTTAATGAAACCTGGGTTATTCCAAGGTAAGATGCAATGTGGGATAATTGTACTCTTTGAAGTAATTCAGGATTGTTATTGATTAATTCACTGTATCGTTCGGAGGCGGTTCTGAATTGCCTGGCAATCAATCTTTCTTCGGTTTTGAGGAGTTCTTGTTCAGCAAATATTCTCCCCCAATTGGCTATATGTATATCCTTCGTGAATAGGTTGCTCAATGCATCTCCGTTTAATTTATATAGTATAGAGTCTTCTAGTAATTCTATATTTTCATATCCTTTCCGATTGGCAACATAGCTTCTCATTGAAACAACGGTGTCTCCTTCCTTTCCAAACCAAAAAGTAATTTCATCATCATCGGAATTGATATAAGCACGGACAATACCTTTTTTGACGAAGTAAATATTTCTTTCGGTCTTGTTGGCATTCAGCAGGCGATGGCCTTTGGGGTATTCAACTATTGTGATGTTTTCTATAATACTTTGTTTTGATTGCTCCGGAAGTTTATAGATGTTATCTAAGATTATTTCAATGCTCATAACGATTGTATAATCAGGCTGGTCTGAAGCCTTCTTGTTTTTATAATATTTCTAATTCCTTCATTGTTTTAAAAGCAAATCTTGCAGATGGATATGTTATTGAACCGCCTCCAATGACTCCCATTTTAATTGCTTCAATGATTTCTTGTTTATCAGCATTTACAGATATACATCCTTGCAAATGATATAGAATACACTCTTCGCATCGTGACAAAACAGAAATAGATAATCCGGTTAGTTCTTTATACTTTTTAGGGATTGCTCCTTCTTTATATACACTATCGTCTAACTCGCCAAAGAGTTTAAAGAAAGCATCATTGTCTGCCATCGTTTGATTCAGGTCGTTTCGTTCTTTATTGAAATTCTTCATGATATCGTTTATTATATATGGTAATTATAATCCGAGAACCATGCTGTAGGCATCGGCTCCGTCTTCGTAATAGTTTAGCCTGATGGAGCGTTTTGTAAATCCTTTCTTCTCGTATAGGGAGATGGCGCTGTCGTTGTCCATTCTGACTTCCAGGAAGATGGCTTTTAGCTCTATGATATGGGCATACTTTATGGCTTTGTTAAGCAACGCACTACCAACGCCTTGTCCTCTGTATTGTGGGGATACGGCGATGGAGTATACTCTGCCGGTGTTATGGCGCCTGCTGGTGATCAGTGCGATATACCCGGCCAACTGCCCATCGTGCCTGGCTACGAGAAATGTTCCTTTGGCATAGGTCATCAAGTAAAACATCTGACGGCGCGAAAAGGCATCCACTCCGAAGCATGCGTTCTCTATTTCCATTACTTCGCTGAGATCGCTAAGCGAAATGCGTTCAACAAGTATAGCCGTGTTCATCGTGATTTCAGTTCGAGTGAACGGATGAAATAATTCAGGATGCGATAGTATAATTCATCGCCCAGTATAGCATCTTCAATGCCGTGGTCAATGCTTGGATTGTCGTTGACTTCGATTACTACCGCTTTGTTGTTTATCACCTTGAGGTCTACGCCATACAGTCCTTTCCCGATGAGCGATGAGGCTTTAAGTGCGGTGCGTATTACGTTCTGCGGCACCTGGTACAACGGTAGGGTATCTACCAGTCCCGATTGATTGCAACCTTTTACCCCGTGGTTGTATATCTGCCAATGTCCTTTGGCCATGTAGTACTTGCAGGCGTAAAGTGCTTCGCCGTTAAGAATGCCTATGCGCCAGTCGAAGTCTGTAGGGATATACTCCTGCGCCAATATAATAGATGATTTTTCGAACAGGACGCTCATTGCTTTTTCGAAATCGGATTCGGAAGATACTTTGTGCATGCCGTGCGAGAAAGAGCCATCGGGTATCTTAACGATGAATGGGGTTCCCAGCTGGGCGGCAACTTCTTCAAAGTGATTTTCGTTGGATCTGAATATCAGCCGGGAAGCGGGAACGGATATCTTTTCTCTTTCGAGCAGTTCGTTCAGGTAAACTTTATTGGTACACCTGATGATGGAAAGCGGATCGTCGATCACTATCATATCATTCTGTTTGGCTTTTTGCGCCAGGTTGTATGTGATGTGATTCAATGATGTGGTTGAACGGATGAACAGGGCATCAAATTCCATCAGCCTGACGGAATCTTCTTCGGTGATCAGCTCGGCATGAATGTCCATTTTCTTTGCAATGTCGAGAAACTTGGTGAGCGCCTTTTTATTGCTTGGCGGAAATTTCTCTGCCGGATCGTGAAAGATGGCGAGGTTGTAGCGGCAACATCTGGGCGAGCGCGGTGCTCTCCAGATTTTCTTGTTGAAGTTGTCTAGTGCCGAGGCAAAGAAGTCCTGCTCTTCGTCCGAGAGGCTTTTCAGCGGAAGGGTTTGTATGGTTTCTATTTGGTTGCGCTGGCGGGTGTTGAGTCCGATACGTAGAATGGGGGCGGGGTAATTGTCGAATATGAAACGTGCGATGCGTTCCAGTCCCTTCTCGCGGCAGGTGCCGAAATAGATGTTGAGATACCAGATGTCGCCTTCGGGTAGTGTGTTTTTCTGAATCCACTGGTAGCAGAGTTTGTGCAGGCTGGCATCCATGCGCATGCCTGTTCCGCTTTCTATCCGGTTGATGGTGTCTACGCTGGGGATGGCTCTATGCCCTCGCGCCTGCGCCAGCAAGGAACTATAATACCCTTCGGAGTTGTAGGTGTAGTTGCTGCTAAGGTTAATGACTATTTTCGATTCTTTTCCGGGCGGTTTATGTTTCAGGTAATCCGATACGGTGAGAATACTGTTGGTTTCATAATAAGGCTTCCAGTCGTTCAGACTGTCGAGCAGAACCAGAACATTGTTCATAGCATATGTGTCATTTTACAAGGGGTCAAAGGTAATTAAAGTTTTATGTGAACGGCGAAATTTATTGTTAATTATTTCAGCTTCTCCCATACGTCGCGGATGTGTTCTTCTCCTTCGAAGTAGGGCACCTGGGAGTCTTTGCCGAATACTTCCATGGTGGGGGCGATTAGGGTTTTGTTCGAATCCGGATAGTCGCATACGTCATGTCCGATATAGGTTCTGACATCCAGGAAGGTGCAGGGGGCTGTGGTGTGGTTGTATAATTGATGCGCTCCGGTTTCGCCCATTTCGAAGAACATCAGGTCGCCGGCTTCAACGATCTCCAATCCGTTTGGCGTTCTAAGTGTTGCTGAGCCGGAGATGATCATAAATAGTTCTTCGGCATGACGGTGCGAGTGGTATGGCGCGGAGTATTGTCCCGGGTGTAACTGTCGCAGGTCGAAGTTTAGATTCTGGGTTTTCAGGTTCTTCCCGGTAATGGATACGTCGGTGAATATCTTGAAATAATCTATTTTGTTGGGAGCTTCTTTGAAGTCTCTTTGGGTGGATTTGAAGATTGTTGCCATATGTGTAAAGGGGTTGGGTTTATTTATGGGGAGTTGTTCTCTTGTTGATGTGTCCTTCTGGTTTATCGTTCTTCTTTAGCTTGATGTGGTTTCGATGTTTTTATCTCTGTTATAGATATAAAACAGAAATATGATCGTGCCGCAGTTGACGTAAATGTCCTTCAGATCGAACACAAACAGGGGCTTTAAATAAATATAGTCTAATATACCTTTATATATAAGTTGGGCGGTGAGGGAACTCAGGATGGCGGCAAAGATCAGGGCAAAGGCTATATTCAGCCATTTGGGGTTGCTTGCTTTTTTGAGTGCCCGTTTATAAATATAACAGGCGGCTAGTGCAATTACGCAAACAAGCGTGATGTGTGAGATATGATCAACCTGTTGCCCTAACAGCTGAAGGAAGTAGGGGGCTATGTTATTGAATGTGGGCTTAAATTCAAATAAGCCCGGAATGATGGTGAACCGTGTGTCAAGGAAGTAGGCGTCGATGATTACCTTGATCAATACATCAAGGCTGGCCAAAGCAAGTACCCACCAGATTAGGTTTTTTGTTTTCATGGTGCTAAATAATTGATTATTTCCAACTAATCAAAGTTTACACAGGGAAATCTGTATATTTGTGTAATTACCAACACTTTTTGCTCTGCAGGCTGCTTCAAAGATAGTTTCATTTGGCTAAAGAGAAAGTTTCTCTTTCAGTATGAGAAAGTTTCTCAAGGCAGATGAGAAACTTTCTCGAAACGGATAAGGAACTTTCTCATGTCGTAAACTGAACTGGGTTGACTGATTTGATGTTAAGTTCGATTTAAGACTTGACTCCTTTCGTCCACCCTGTATGAGATTTGTATGTGGAGTGTAAGCTTTGCATCTTCCTGTACACTACAACCTCCTTTTTATAACAATCAGGGCGTTACTTCTCTTCTAAGTATATCTTATCAAATACCATGCGAAGTATCTCCTTATCTGCGATTAACTGCCGAAGTTCGGTCAGCCGTTTAGCATTGTCCGATTCGGGAATCCAAAGCCTCAGATATCCACCTTCAGCGTATTTCTTGGTGAGATGACTCAGAAACCGGTCGTATTGTTGTTCTTTATCCATTTCCGGATAGTTCGATAGTCCGTATTGTACGGTTCGACGAAGGGTTATTTGCGGATCGATGATACGGTCTGCTTCTGCCACGATTTTTCCGTAAATACTTCTTGGAGGTTGTGCATTAGAAGCCCGGTGGTCCTCAATAGCTTCTTTCATGATTTGCATTTCTTCTACAGAAAACCAATGGGGTAATTCTTTGTCAGCCAATAAGATCCTGCCGGAAACCAAGTGGTGGAACTCGCGCCCCTCACATAAACCTAAGTCGTGATAAGCGGCTATCGTGTAGACCATCATGTAATTTACATCATAATATGCAGCTAACTTCAAGCTCTCTTCAATTACTTTTTGTGCATGGTCAACCTGGTGCGCTTTGTCAAAAGCTGCATATTGTGGAATGATATTGCCTTCAATGTATGCTGAAAGAGTTTCGGGGATTCCGCTTATAGGCATTGTCATATGATGTGTTTTTGCTTGAAAATCGTGCCAAAGGTATGCCTTTCATTCGGAATCTCCAAAAAAGATTTTCGACTATCATAATATTTCCATAATGTCTTTCCAACCAGAAACTCTGTGGTAAGAATTGTCTCTTAGGCATGTATTATGCGGTTGGGTGAAAATGATTTTCTTTCCGCTGAATACTCCGAGATTTTTAGGATGATCGTCAATCATAATACTTCCTTTTATACTATCCTTACGTCCACAGAAAATCATTTGTTTCCAACTGATGAATGGAAAATATTCATTCAGCCATTGTTGCTTTTCGATCAGGCTATTCGGAAACTCTGTAGCGGATGATACAATCAAGACACTGTATTTATTATTCAGGTACCGGAGTCCCTCAATACTGTCGGGCATCAATGGCACTGTTCTGAAGAAGCCCGGTTTCTGAACATGTTTTCTGAATGCGGGGAGCTCTTCTTCTCTTATCCCGTTCAATTCCTTCTGAATGAGTTTGATTCCCGACTCGGCATATTCCAATGCGATGTACTGGGCATAAACATCGGCAAGAACGCCGTCCATGTCTACTAAAATTTGATGCTTCATTTTTTTTGTATTTTTAAGAGTTCAAAATGCCTTTCTTCACCAATAAGGGTTTTTACTGAAGAAAAATGATGTGCGGAGTTTTATGGCGTCTTGCGGGATACTTATTCTTGCAACTTTTTATTTGATCGAAAACCGCAAAATCAAACAAAACCCTCATTTTTCTTTGTTTTAGCATTGGAATATAATTAAATTTGCGTGAATTTGCAACTTTAAATCTGCGGTATTATGCTAAAGGAAGAGAGACATCAGTATATCTTAAACCGGATAAATCAGAACTATCGGGTTTATATAACAACACTAAGTACAGAGTTGAGTGTGTCGGATGATACATTGCGTCGCGATTTGATTGAACTCGATGAAAAAGGCTTGTTGACTAAGGTACATGGTGGCGCTATAGCCAGGTCGGGTATTCCTTTAGAATTTACCGATCGGCTGCATACCGGAATTGCAGAAAAGCAGCAGTTGGCTACCAAAGTTGTTTCTTTATTTCGGGCAGGTGATGTTTTGCTGATTGATGGAGGTACGTCCAATCTTGAAGTGGCTCGCCAGATTCCTATGGATATGGAATTGATAGTCTATACCAATAGCTTCCCGATAGTTAATGTTTTGATGCACCATCCTAAATTAGAGTTGATTTTTCTGGGTGGTACGGTTTTTCCTTCCTCGCAAGTTACGATAGGAGTTTCTGTCTTTCAGGCTTTGCAATTTATCAGACCCGATTGGTTGGTCTTAGGAGTTTGTAGTGTTCATCCTCAGCAAGGACTTACTGCACCCGATAGAGAAGAGGCTTTGATTAAGCGCCTGATGGTGCAACGTGCACAAAAACGAATTGTATTGGCGGAGAGTTATAAACTAAATACCGCAGAGTCATATTGTGTTGGTTCTCTGGGCGATATTGATTATCTGATAACGGATGAAAGTAAAGTAGAGTATATAAAGGAGCACTGGCCCCGGCATTCCTATATAGTAATGTAATCCCTCAGCCTAGAAAATTAGAGTTTCAACGACTATACATATTACTATGGCTATGCCAACTACAGCAAGCGATAATATGATAGTCATTCGATTGAAATAATCTTGTTGTTCCTGTTCGCGTTTCTTTAGTGCTTTATTTATTCGGTCAAACTCTTCAGCAGTCAGATTCTTGGGAGTGTTGCCCGTACCGATATGAGCCTTCCTGCCTTTGATTGTGGCTTTTTCGCGGCGGCGGTTGAGTGCTTCCCGACCTTCTTTTAATCGCTTGATCATATCAAGAGCATGTCCTCCGTAACTCATAATTCCTAATTTTAAAGTTAAATATCTCTTTCAGGGATATGATAAAGATATAGAAAAATAACCGGAATTATTTGTTTCGGATACTATTTTTAACGCACATGATTGGCGTACAGTCCGCTTTTAGATAGGGTAGCCGGTAAAGTCGGTTGATGATACTTTTAGTTACTTATTTGATAAGTAACTTAAGTATTTCTTTTCCGCCTCTTTAAGCAATTCTTTCTCCACCTTTGTTTTCTTTTCAAAGAAGGTTGTTTCGATGCTCACGCCTCCTTTCTTTGTCACTCTTTCCCAGTTGCCAATAATCTTTCCATTATGTAGAATTACCGGATAGAAAGTGCCAAAATTATTAAAAGCTTTTGGATAGTGTTTAGGATCTAATACGGCACTCCGATCCTTATAACTAATGAGGTATTCATCAAATGGTGGAAGAAAGTGCAACACATCATCACATGGCTTGTATTCCACCCAGGATTGATGAATGAAAAGTTCCTGCGAAGCAAACCGGTCTTTATTCAACTCGTCACTAATCAGATTGATGGCTTTTCGTGTTTCGGTGATAGTCAGCCCCGACCACCAGAGGAAATCCTGAAGACTGGCAGGGGAGTGGCTGCGGAAGTAGCGCCGGGCAAGTTCGGCAAGCGCTTCCTCTTTATGCAGTTCTTTTGTAGGGGCAATTCGTTCGTCAATCAAAGCATAGGTAAACTTTTTATTTTTCTCTCTTCCACTGCAAACTTGTCCCGTAGCTTCCGCCCGGTTGATGAAGTAATGTGCGGTGTTAGGATCGTCGAGTACTCCGGCACGAATTAGTTCTTCGCCGATTTCTAGTTTGGTCAGGTGGTTATTATCCCTTAATATTTTCTCGAATATCTTACCGCACTTAGTATGTGTGCTTTCGGGTATCCCAAATCTTTTGGCATACGAGTCGTAGGCTTTTTTAACCCGCTCACCGGATAGCTGTAGCATCCATCGCAGGTCTTCTGCCGGAACGAAATGCCATGTGGGGCGCATAACGTGGGTACGTATAATCTCGCCCCGTTCGAGTGCTTCCTCCACTTGTTGCAGGGAACTTGATTTTAACCGGGCGCCTATCGCCCATTTCGCCATGGTATACTCCTGTGCCTGCATAGCACCCATCCATTTAACCAGATCTTTGGGTTGGTCGAATTGAGAGGCGGATAGCTGTTGGCTTAAAACCCGAATGTTTGTAATCATAGGTAACCTGCTTTTATATTATATATAGGTATGCAAATCTATTAAAAATAAGACAACTTGTTTTTAATCAGAATTGCTTTTTTACTTTATTCTAAAGAAATCTGCAAATAACCGTAAGTCCGTGTGGGATAAATGTTAATATAATGTGTTTAAATGCTGACAATTTTAAGTTAATTATTTAACTTGTTTTAGTGTCAAAACGAAAAAAAAGAAAAATACGACAGTGAATCCTTAAAGAATCATACGGAAAGAAACAACTTGTTATATAAAATTCTATATTGAGTTACATAAGGTAAGCACATGTACGAGTTTAACTAAAAAATATAATAGTTCCCTTATTATTCATTACTTAAACTAATTATCATGGAAGTAAAGAAAACTAAACGAGCCGACATCGAGAGCCATAGAGGCACTTGGTTGCTAATGGGATTTATTGCGGTACTTACCTTTATGTTCGTTGCATTTGAGTGGGCGCAATATGATAAACAGATTGACACCAGCATGGCGGTGAAAGATCTGGTCTATACTGCGGACTTGATTCCGATAACTGTTCCTGAGAAACCCTTACCACCTCCTCCAGCTGCGCAACGCATGGAAGAAATTGTAATTGTAGACGACACCTCGCCCGAACCGGAAGGCACAGTCATGACGAGTGAGAATGTAGGTGAGGCTGTTACACCAATCTACATTAAGCCTGAAGTGGAAGAGATTATCCCTGATGAAACTGAGATTGTTGTTTTTGCCGAGGTTATGCCATCATTCCCCGGTGGAGGGAAGGCTTTGAATGCATTTCTGGCAAAGCACATCAAGTATCCGACTCTATCTCAGGAAATAGGTTCTCAAGGACGGGTAATTGTGCAGTTTGTGGTAGATAAAGATGGTACCATCACGAATGCTGAAGTTGTGAAGGGTATTGATCCTCACTTAGATAAAGAAGCTCTGCGGGTAATCAATCTGATGCCTAAGTGGAGTCCCGGAATGCAAAACCGTAAACCTGTACGTGTAAAATACACCGTACCAGTAATCTTTAAATTACAATAAAACGAAGTAAATAAAAGGGGAATGGGGAGGTGCTCTTTGATAAGGAGGGCATCTCCTTTTTAATTAAGTGTTGTCTCACCTTGTATAACAGGTTTGCATGTTTCTATCTCTACCTGGTACTTCTTGCACGCAAAGCCTTTCGTATTAAATGTTGCCTGTATGATTGCAGACTGGGTAGTCCCGGGTTTGCTTTGGTCAAAAATGAAGTTACCCAGACTATAAATATCGGTTTATCCTTATATATCTCTTCTTCCTGAAGAACATGGGGATGGTGGCCAATGAGAATGTCTGCACCCGCATTGATCAAGCGATATGCAGCACTTTTTGGCAAATATAGTGATTGCAATGATTTTTTATACTTGGATAATTGCTTTAAAAAATTATCTTTGCGCTCGATAACAAAATGTTGACTGATAAATGCGTAACCTAAAGCAAATCCGGATTTGGCTGAAACGATTCAGATATCGTTGCGGATATGGTGTGCATTCTCCTTTCGCATTCGATTTTATCACGAATGTGATCTATGAAAAGGCGGCCTATTATGCGTATGGAGAAATTGAGAATAGCGCTCATGTAAGTCAGGCCGGAAGCGTAAAAAGAGAAAGCAGTCATTCGAAGAAAGTGAATCGTTTGCTGTTTCGCCTCGTCAACAGGGTGCAACCCGGAACGATAATTGATGCCGGGAAGCAGGGAATTACTTCTTATTATTTGCAGGCTGGAAAACGGTCGGCCGGATATATTCCACTGGCCTCGGAAAATATAGCCGACCTTTCGTCCATGCAGCAGGTTGATTTTTTGTATATTGATCATCCTGAAAACATCGCACTGGTTGAAAATCTTTACGAGTATGGAGTAGGTAAAACAACAAGCCGGTCGATGATGGTTATACGGGGAATATATCATTCTGCTGATATGAAAACCTTTTGGAAGCGGGTCGTTGTAGATGAACGTGTGGGGATTACGTTTGACTTGTATGACCTTGGGATTCTCTTTTTCGATCATTCAAAAATAAAACAACACTATATCATCAACTTTTAGATCGTTATAGTGTTATTGAAACATAAATGCCATGAAAAAAAGTCTTGTATACACAAAAACGGGCGATAAGGGCACTACTGCTTTGGTTGGTGGTACGCGGGTAGCGAAAACACATGTTCGCCTGGAAGCTTATGGGACTGTCGATGAGTTGAATGCCCAGTTGGGGCTGTTGGTCACTTATCTGACAGATGAGAGAGATAAAACCACCGTACTGAAAGTGCAAAATAGACTTTTTACGATTGGTTCGCACCTGGCTACTGATCAGGATAAAATGGAACTGCGCGAGGCTAGTGTTATCACCGCCACGCATATCGCCGAACTTGAGCAGGAGATTGACCTGATTGATGAGGCTTTACCCCCTTTGCGTACATTTGTTATTCCCGGAGGAAATAGAGGGGCAGGCGTTTGCCATGTTTGCCGTACCGTTTGTCGTAGGGCAGAAAGGCGTATATTGACGTTAGCCGAAGAATATAAAATATCTCCGGAGGTATTATCTTATATGAACCGTTTATCGGATTATTTGTTTGTTTTATCGCGTAGAATAAATATAGTAGAAGAAACAGGCGAAATATTTTGGAATAATACTTGTAAGTGATAAATTTTATTATACTTTTGCCGAAAAATAAGAAATAGAAATATTATTCACACTTTAAAATACTTAGAACTATGTATTGGACTCTGGAATTAGCGTCGAAATTAGAAGATGCCCCTTGGCCTGCAACTAAGGATGAACTTATTGATTATGCCATGAGATCGGGTGCACCTCTTGAAGTGATTGAGAATCTTCAGGAAATGGAAGATGAAGGAGAGATTTATGAAAGCATCGAAGATATCTGGCCAGATTATCCAAGCAAAGAAGACTTTTTCTTTAACGAAGAGGAGTACTGATTTGCGGTAAAGCGAAATAACAAATGCCCGTAGACGTTTTCATGCGTCTACGGGCATTTTATTTCTTGCCGGTTTCCTGTTAAACACGCTGGCTGGCTACGTTAACACGTCAACTTTCTACTGTAACGCGGCTACCCTTCGTGTTAAACACCAGCACTCGTGGCGTTAAGCCCCAGAGTTGACGTGTTAACGTAGCCAGCCAGCGTGTTTAACAGGAAATTTCAGGTGTCGATTTACTTCTTTGTCCTATACGGCAAAGTGAACCAGAAAGTCGAACCTTTTCTTTCTTCCGATTCTACACCTATATCACCACCCAATGTTTCGACAATGCTTTTGCTGATAGAAAGCCCCAGTCCTGTGCCTTGTTCGAAGGTGTCGAGCTTGATGAAACGGTTAAAAATCTTTTCCTGCTTATCGGCTGGGATTCCTGTTCCCGTATCCGTTACATAGAAATAGATATACCCATCTTCCGGTATATGATATCCGAAACGGATACTGCCTTCTTCGGTGAATTTGATTGCATTATTAATAAAGTTGGTAATGACCTGCATGACCCGGGTTTGTTCGGTGTATAATTGCAAGTCGGGTAATGCCAACTCAGAGATAATTTCGACTTTGCTTCCTTCTTTGAGCTTTAATCGCGAGGTCTGTTCTATTTCAGTTAAGATCCTGTTCATATCTACCTCGCTGTAAACATACTCTAACGTTCCGGCTTCGATCTTGGCGATATCGAGGATGTCACTGATTAATTGCAGTAACAAATTGTTGTTATGCTCAATGATGCTAAGGTATTCTACTTTTTCTTCCTCGCTGACTTCCTGCGCCAAAATACTCGAGAATCCTACAATGGCGTTTAGCGGTGTACGTATCTCATGGCTCATGTTGGCCAGGAAAGCCGATTTCAGACGGTTCGACTCTTCTGCTTGTTCTTTGGCGCGTCGTAGCTCGCGCTCCATGAGTTTCATGTCGGTGATATCCCAGGCGGTGAAAATGATCCATTTTCTGCCATCAGACAAGTTGACGTAGTTGTTGTTCTGGTATGTGAATTTCTCTTCGCCTTTCTTCGTATAGAAATGGCGTGTGCCTACCTGGGGGATTCCGGTCTGTACAAGTTCGATATCTTCATCTCTGATTTGCTCGGCTACGTCGGGCATCACCTCAAAATCGGTTTTACCAACAGCGCCTTTAGCCGGGTATTCGAATAATTCGGCCGATTTCTTGTTCCAGAACACATACCTCATCTCATTCTCCACATCTTTCACCTTGGCAGCAATCGGAAGATTGTCTAATATAGATTCCAAAGAGTGGAGGTGCTCTTCTGCATTCAGGAATAGCTTATGTGCATCTGTTTTGTCAATACAAAATACATCAATGTAGTCATTCTCGGAAGCCTGAAACACCATTTTGTCGAAATACCTCACCTGTCCCTCTTTATTAGGAATAACCACCGATAGGTTAATGTTGACATTATTCTTATCTATGAAATTGAGGATCGGATATTTTTTTAGCACCCCATCAAAGCGTTTATCTATAATATTACGCTTTTTTATCCCGAAGTAATTCTCAAAAGCCGGGTTCACATCGCGGACGATAATCTCCTGAACAGCCCCTTGACTATTTCTTATTAGTTGTTTCTGGAAGTAGATAATGGGCATGTTACGAATAAGGGTTTCGTGTCTGGAAGCAATTTCTTTCTCTTTTTCCTTTTGTGCCGACTCCAATCGTTTAATCCGTTGGCGCATAATCAGAAATAGAATAATCAGGATAAGTGCTCCTATGCTGATGGTGATAGGATAAGAAAACTTTTCCCAAAGCGATGGTTGCTTTTCGTAGTAGATCACTTCCTTGGGCAGGCCTGCAGTAGTCAATCCGTGCTTTTGTAAATTGCGGTGATTGAGGTGGATTTTTCCTGTGCCTGCGTTCTGCGATGGAATATCAGACGCATTCTCGCCACTCAGAATATCTTGAATGGTTTGCAGAGTTGTTTTTGCAACTTCGCTAAAAGGAATATAGATCCCACCAGCAAAATCTCCGGTCACAGTATATTGATCGGATAATGTAAAGATTGGGGTGGCGGCAATATCGGCAACTAAACTGTATATCTGTTCGTGCGGATAGTAGTTACTGTCGTTCTCGGGGCCTGTTATATTTGTCCATGAATAATAGAGTATTCCTGTTTCCTGCCCGTATTCGCTTAATGACTTAAGCAGAGATTCGGTGTTGATTTCCGGAAACGTAAGCAGTGCTAACTCTATACTTGGAAAAAGCTCCTCACACACCTGGGTAATTTCTTTTCTGGCCATTTTGCAGATAAACCGGTCGTCAGAAATAAAAACCAGTTTCTTCATCTTAGGCAGGAAGTGCTGCATAAGCTCAATAGATTCCTGCATGAGAAACGGGATTTGTATAGACGTAATGTTATATCCATCCAACAAAACTGGAGAGATTCCGGTTTGGGCGTTCTCCGGAAGACCAGTTCTATATATCTCGGGTATATCTGTTGCTTGATGTTCTTTGGCATGACAGATGATCGTAGGTACTTCCTTCCAGTTGGTGTCAAATAGTGGACGACAGAAGTACCAACCCAAATCGCCAATGATGACCACCACTTTAGGCGGTAACGGGTATTTTTGTCGTAGATTCTCTATTCTCTCCTCAATAGTTGCCTGGTCGGGAATATTCCATATAGATAAAGTCTCGGAATATACGGCCAGATCTCCTTTTTTAGGA
Organism: Bacteroides sp. 51; assembly: GCF_010500965.1. GTDB lineage: Bacteria > Bacteroidota > Bacteroidia > Bacteroidales > Bacteroidaceae > Bacteroides. The sequence goes on from NZ_QVMI01000010.1 coordinate 46,034, forward strand.
AAAGCATCGTCTATTTCTTTATATAATTTATATGTCCATTCTACACGGAAGTTAGAAGAGTTTATAACCAATATGTAATTGGAGGGAATGGATTGATCTGCATATACGGAAAATGAAAATGCCGTCAGGAGGGAAAAAACGATAAATATCAGTCCCCTTCTTAAAGTCTCCTTAAGACCTGGAATGTAAACAATCATAAATGAAGTCTCTATATATGAGTGTACTAAGTTGTTTTTGAATGTTTTTGCTGCTCGCCAAATGTATGGAAAAAAATGGAAACATCTTTATATATTGGCTGAAATAGTTGCATTTATAAAAGAAAAATATGTCTTTGTACACTTTAAATCTTTGTGCGGGCAACAAAATGTAGTGTCGTTTTGTTCTTTTAATGATGAATTACATATCTTTGTCCTCTGTAAATTTAAAATATAACTAAATTATGAAAAAAATTATTGGCGTTTTAATGGTCGTTGTAGCTGTGGCTATGGCCATGCCTGCTCAAGCACAAATTAAATTTGGGGTTAAAGGTGGTTTAAACTTGGCTAAGGCCGATTTTGATAAATCGGATTTCAAAACAAGTAATTTTACAGGTTTTTTCATTGGCCCGATGGTTGATGTAACTATTCCTCTTGCAGGCTTGGGGCTAGATGGTGCTTTGATGTTCTCTCAAAGAGGGATTAAAGCTGATGGCGAAACAGAAAAGGAAAATGGAATTGAACTACCTATAAACCTGAAATACAATATTGGGCTAGGTAGTCTTGCTTCGGTTTATGTTGCTGCTGGTCCGAGTTTCTTCTTTAGCTTTAAAGATGATATAAAGATAGATGATAATACATCATGGGATATTAAGAAATCTCAGTTGGGTATTAATCTAGGAGCAGGTGTGAAGCTTCTTAAGCATCTTCAAGTGGGTGTAAACTATCAGATTCCTGTAGGTAAAACGGGGGAATTGACGTTTAAGGATACTGTAACTGGTGCTAAGAACTCTTATAAAAGTAAAGTTTGGCAAGTTTCTGCTGCTTACTTCTTTTAAGATAGTATAAACACTACAAAATATAACGGGTTAGCACAAGTAAAAGTGTGCTAACCCGTTTCTTTTTTATAAGTTTGTACCTGCAATGAGAAAATACGTTGATGTCATACTGCCTTTACCTTTGCCGCGAACCTTTACCTATTCGCTTCCCGAGGATATTGTAGAAGAGATAGAGCCTGGCTGCAGGGTTGTGGTTCCTTTTGGCCGGAAAAAATATTATACGGCTATTGTACACAGCATTCACAGTAATGCACCAACCGATTATGAGGTAAAAGAGGTCACGACTATACTTGATCCATCTCCCATTTTATTGCCTAAGCAATTCACCTTTTGGAAATGGTTGGCCGATTACTACCTCTGTACACAGGGCGATGTATATAAAGCCGCTTTGCCATCGGGTATGAAGATCGAGAGTGAAACAATCGTAGAATATAATCCGGACTTTGAGGCAGATGAACGATTGACAGATAAAGAACAACTCATTCTCGATTTGCTTGCCGGGGAACCCGAGCAATCCGTCACCTACCTGGAAAAGGCCAGCAAGATAAAAAATATCTTGAACGTAGTGAAAGCACTACTCGATAAAGAAGCCATTTTCGTTAAAGAAGAACTCCGGAAAACATATAAACCCAAGACAGAAGCACGTGTACGATTAGCAGAGCCGGTTGCTACCGAAGAAAGAATTAAAAGTCTTTTCGATGAATTGGAGCGTGCTCCGAAACAGTTGGCCCTGTTAATGAAGTACATAGAACTATCCGGTTTTATGGGCACTAAGGCGCTGAAAGAAGTTGCCAAAAATGAACTATTGCAACGTTCCGGTGCGTCGCCTGCCGTATTTAACGGACTGGTTGAGAAAGGAATATTTGAAGTATACCACCATGAAGTAGGGCGATTGAAGCGGCAAGAGATTGAGACAGTCGAACTCAATCCGCTGAATGACTTTCAGCAACAGGCACATGACAAGGTTGTGGAACAGTTGCAGGAAAAGAATGTTTGTCTACTGCATGGCGTAACTTCCAGCGGAAAAACTGAGATATATATACATTTAATTGCCGAGGCCATCCGGCAAGGAAAGCAGGTGCTCTATCTATTGCCCGAGATTGCGTTAACCACCCAAATCACCGAGCGTTTGAAACGAGTATTTGGTTCCCGTTTAGGCATATATCATTCAAAGTTTCCAGATGCCGAGCGGGTGGAGATCTGGCAGAAGCAACTCACCGAAAAAGGATATGATATTATCCTTGGTGTGCGTTCGTCCATCTTCCTGCCTTTTAGAGACTTAGGCTTGATCATAGTAGATGAGGAGCATGAAAACACCTATAAGCAGCAAGACCCCGCACCTCGCTATCATGCCCGTAATGCGGCTATTGTACTGGCCTCATTGTATGGTGCCAAGGTCTTATTAGGAACAGCAACCCCTTCTATCGAAACCTACTACAATGCAACCACAGGCAAGTATGGCTTGGTGGAACTAAAAGAACGCTACAAGGAAATCCAGCTACCCGAAATCGTTCCTGTAGATATAAAAGAACTTGCCCGTAAGAAGCGTATGACAGGACAATTCTCCCGCCTTTTATTGGGTGAGATAAAAGATGCACTTGATAAAAAGGAACAAGTAATCCTGTTTCAAAACAGGCGGGGCTTTGCACCTATGATCGAGTGCCGTACTTGTGGTTGGGTGCCCAAATGCAAGAACTGCGATGTGAGCCTCACTTACCATAAAAAAATTAACCAACTGACTTGCCATTACTGCGGCTATACCATTCCATTGCCACGCTCATGCCCGGCATGTGAAGGCATTGAAATGATAAACCGTGGCTTTGGTACGGAGAAGATTGAAGATGATATTAAACTGATTTTCCCCGAGGCGCGTGTCGCCCGGATGGACTTAGATACGACCCGTACCCGTTCGGCTTATGAAAAAATAATCTCCGATTTTGAACAAGCGAAAACAGATATCCTGATCGGTACACAAATGGTATCGAAAGGATTAGATTTTGACCATGTAAGCGTAGTGGGTATCCTGAATGCAGATACAATGATGAATTACCCCGACTTCCGGGCTTACGAACGCGCTTTCCAACTTATGGCTCAGGTAGCCGGGCGTGCCGGAAGAAAGAATAAAAGGGGTAAAGTTATCCTTCAGACCAAAAGCATAGACCATCCGATCATTGATCAGGTAATAAAGAATAACTATGAAGAGATGGTGATGAACCAGTTGGCCGAACGGCAAATGTTCCATTATCCACCTTACTATCGGCTGGTTTATGTCTATCTAAAGAATAAGAATGCCGCATTGCTAGAGCAAATGGCCCGGGTGATGGCCGAGAAACTTCGTGCAGTGTTTGGAAGCCGGGTGTGGGGACCTGCCGATCCGCCGGTTGCCCGTGTGCAATTACTATATATCAAAAAGATTATTGTAAAGGTGGAGGTCAACGCACCGATGAATCGTGCCCGCGATTTGTTGAGGCAAGTCCAACGCGAAATGTTGATGGATGAACGATTTAAATCGTTGATTGTTTATTATGATGTTGATCCTATGTAATAGAATTATTGATAAAAAGGAAAAGATAAGTAATAAGTATGAAAAAAATATTATTTGTTTGTTTAGGAAACATCTGCCGCTCACCGATGGCAGAAGGTGTGATGCGTCGTTTGGTAGAAGAAGCCGGACTGGAAAAAGAGTTTGTGATAGATTCGGCCGGAACATCGGGTTACCATCAGGGAGATTTGCCGGATTCGCGTATGCGTGCCCATGCTTCGCAACGTGGATACAACCTGACCCATCATTCCCGCCGGGTACGAACCGAAGACTTTTATGACTTCGACCTGATTATCGGTATGGACGATCAGAACATCGCAGACCTGCAAGAGCGCGCTCCCTCAACAGAGGCACTCCGGAAGATACACCGGATGACGGAATATAATACACGTATCCCGGCAGATCACGTTCCTGACCCGTATTATGGCGGTTCCTCAGGTTTTGAGCATGTTATTGACTTGCTTGAAGACGCCTGTTCCGGTTTGTTGGAGGCTTTAACTCAGGATAGCTGACGCGGGTGTGATAACTTGTCATCAGTTTATTCTTGAATACCTCTTTTACCGTTGCGATATCCTGGAAAGTGATCGGGCAGTTCTTGAAATACCCCTCGGATACCTGCGAATCAATAATCTTGTCGACCAACCCGCTGATGCTTTCTTCCGTATATTCCGGTAAGCTCCGCGAAGCGGCTTCTACTGCATCGGCCATCATAAGGATAGCTGTTTCCTTACTGAAAGGGTTAGGCCCCGGATAAGTGAATAATTCCTCATCGGGTTCTTCGCCCGGATGTTCGTTCTTCCAGGAAATATAGAAATATCTCGTCTTGCCAAGGCCGTGATGGGTACTGATAAAGTCTTTGATCGCTTGCGGCAGATTATTTTTATCGGCCAGTTTCAGCCCGTTCCGTACATGGTCGATAACGATCTGGGCGCTCTCTTCGTAGCCTAATTTCTTGTGAGGGTTAACGCCTCCTAACTGGTTCTCGGTAAAGAATGCCGGATTTTCCATTTTTCCAATATCATGATACAGTGCTCCTGTACGTACAAGCTGGCTTTTGGCTCCAATCCGTATGGCTGCTTCGGCGGCAAGATTGGCCACTTGCATGGAATGCTGGAATGTGCCAGGGGCCGTTTCCGACATACGGCGCAGCAGTGGGTTGTTTATATTCGACAGCTCTACCAGTGTTACATTAGATGTGAAACCAAACATCTTCTCTAACACGAATAACAACGGATAAGTAAACAGCAGTGAAACACCATTGATGGCAAAGTATCTGTACATGCTGGGATTCAGCTTGGTTAAGTCGTTTTCTGTGATGAGTTCGTATGAGAAATACACAACAGCATAGGTCAGCAGAACCAGGAGAGCGCTGCGGAAAAGTTGAGAGCGCTGCGATAACTCACGCAAACTGAATATGGCTACCAGCCCTGCCGGAATCTGCAACATAATGAACTCATATGGAAAGCGCAGAATAATGGAGCAGATAAATATAGTGACAACATGCGCAATAAATGCCGTACGCGAATCAAGGAATATACGGATGATGATGGGCAACATCGCATACGGAATGACGTAAACACTAAATAAATTGTTGCTGACCATTAATGCTGTAATGATACTATAAAGTACAATCAGAACAAAAAGTAACGACAAACTACGGATATGATCGAAGTAGTCTATACGGAACAATTGCAGGTATATCATCAGGCAAAGAATAAACACCCCGATAAAGCCCACTTGTCCAATCAGTATCAGTCGCATCTGTATTTTAGATTCGCTTCGCTTAACAGATTCTTTGCGAAGAGATTCGAGTATCTGGTAGGTTTTTGCATCAATGATTTCGCCGCGGTCAACGATCTTTTGTCCGCTCTGTACCATACCGACAGCATACGAATAATTGTCGATTAAGTCGGCCTTTGCCATTTCACTGCGTGCCTGGTCGTAGGTCAGATTGGGGTTGATGTACTCATTGAGCGAACATTGCTGAAGGATTTCTTTCTTATACTCCGAATTGGCCGAAAGTATATACTCGTATGCTTCTTTGATGGTGAAGATACCGTCGGTCATACGCGGATTGGCTTCTTTCTCTTCAATAACCATGATGGATGCCGTACTGTCCTGGTGTAGCCTGTTCAGGTCTTCCACAGAAACAACTCCCGACAGATAGACCTCGCGTAGGGTCCGTTCGATGTAGCGTATATAATCGGTCGATGGAAGAATTTCCCGGAGCGAAGTGTTATAATTTGCCCTGAGTTTGGCAACACTTTCCTTTTCGACCTCGTTGTTTAATATATAGTAAGGTTGAAAGTTTGTCAGGATACTATCCTGCTCGTTTTTTACGACAGCATCATCTTTATATATGGGAAAGTCGAATGTAGCCATCAATTGCCCGTACTTCCAGGGCTTATCAATGCTGAATTGATAATTGAATTTGCCATCACGAGGTAGAAAGTATACAATAAGGGCTACAATGGCAATAAATATGAGCGACTTAAATATAATTTCTTTGTAAGGCAGGTCTTTTCTTATCTTGAAACGCGACATAAACTTTTATTTTTTCTCGAAAAGTACGAAAAAAAACGATAGTATCGGAAAAAAAGGGTTAATTTTGCGCGATTTACCTATATTAACTTCGTTATGTCTGAAAGAAAAGTAAGGGTTCGCTTTGCTCCAAGTCCTACGGGGGCATTGCATATCGGTGGCGTTCGCACCGCATTATATAACTATCTGTTTGCCCGCCAGCATGGTGGCGATTTTATATTCCGGCTTGAAGATACCGATTCTCAACGTTTTGTACCAGGTGCCGAAGAGTATATTCTGGAATCGTTCAACTGGTTGAATATCAAGTTTGACGAGGGGGTAACTTTTGGGGGAGAGCATGGTCCGTACAGACAGTCGGAGAGACGTGAAATATACAAGAAGTACGTACAAGTACTGTTGGATAATGGCAAGGCATATATTGCTTTTGATACTCCGGAGGAACTGGATGCTAAACGCAATGAAATAGCGAATTTCCAGTACGATGCATCGACCCGTATGCAGATGCGTAACTCCTTGACGTTGTCTAAGGAAGAAGTAGCTGCATTAATTGCGGAAGGAAAACAATATGTAGTTCGTTTCAAAATAGAACCCAATGAAGATGTGCATGTCGACGATTTGATCCGTGGCGATGTGGTGATCAATTCTTCTGTTCTGGACGATAAGGTGCTCTTTAAATCGGCAGACGAGCTGCCTACATACCATTTGGCAAATATCGTGGACGACCACTTGATGGAGGTATCGCATGTGATTCGTGGTGAGGAATGGTTGCCTTCGGCTCCATTGCATGTATTGTTGTACCGCGCTTTCGGTTGGGAAGATACGATGCCGGTATTTGCTCATCTGCCTTTGTTGTTGAAGCCGGAGGGTAATGGTAAATTGAGTAAACGTGATGGTGATCGTTTAGGATTCCCGGTATTTCCATTGCAATGGACAGACCCAAAAACGGAGGAAGTGTCCTCAGGATATCGTGAGGCGGGTTATTTGCCCGAGGCGGTATTGAATTTCCTGGCATTGTTGGGGTGGAATCCGGGTAACGATCAGGAAATCATGTCGATGGATGAAATGATTAAGTTGTTCGACCTTGCCCGTTGTAGCAAGTCGGGAGCTAAATTTGATTATAAAAAAGGTATTTGGTTCAATCATCAGTATATCCAGGCGAAATCGAATGAAGAGATTGCCGAAATGTTTGTACCTGTTTTGGCGGAGCATGGAGTGACTGCCCCTATGGATAAGGTGGTGGCAGTTGTTGGATTGACCAAAGAACGTGTTAATTTCGTGAAAGAGCTGTGGGATGCTTCAAGTTTCTTCTTTGTTGCACCTGCGAAGTATGATGAAAAGACGGTAAAGAAACGTTGGAAAGAAGATTCGGCCAAGTGTATGCTGGAATTGGCAGAGGTGCTGAGCGGTATCTCAGATTTCAGTCCTCAGGAACAGGAAAAAGTTGTGATGGACTGGATCGCTGCTAAGGAATATCATACGGGAAATATTATGAATGCTTTCCGTTTGGCATTGGTTGGCGAAGGAAAAGGTCCACACATGTTTGACATTTCCTGGGTTCTGGGCAAGGAGGAAACATTGGCTCGTATTATGTGTGCCGTAGAAGTGCTTGGATAATGACCATAGGAGATATCTTATATAATATCGGTATTGGTTTGTATGACTTTGGGGTGCATGTTATGGCTCCTTTTAGTCGTAAACCCCGGAAAATGATGAAGGGGCACTGGGTGGTTTATCGCCTGATTCGCCAGCAGCGCGAGAAGGATGCAAACTACATTTGGTTTCATGCGGCTTCGTTGGGGGAGTTCGAGCAGGGGCGTCCGTTGATGGAGCGTATCAGGGCGGAGCATCCGGGATATAAGATTCTGCTTACGTTCTTTTCGCCTTCGGGCTATGAGGTGCGTAAGAACTATCGCGGAGCGGATATTATCTGTTACCTACCTTTCGATAAGCCCCGGAATGTGAAGAAGTTCCTCGATCTGGCAAGGCCGTGCATGGCTTTCTTCATAAAATATGAGTTCTGGAAAAACTATATAAATGAACTGAATAAACGTCGTATACCGGTTTATAGTGTATCTTCCATTTTCCGTAAAGACCAGGTGTTCTTTAAGTGGTATGGCGGAAGGTATCGCGATGTGTTGAAAGACTTCGACCATTTGTTCGTTCAGAATGAGGCTTCCAAACGTTTCCTGTCTAAAATTGATGTAACCAAGGTTTCGGTAGTAGGGGATACGCGTTTTGACCGTGTGTTGGAGATACGGAATGAAGCAAAAGACCTGCCATTGGTAGAACGCTTTAAGGGAGGCTCATTTACGTTGGTTGCCGGTAGCTCATGGGGGCCGGATGAAGATTTGTTCATTGAATATTTCAATACGCATCCGGAGATGAAGCTGATTATCGCTCCGCATGTGATAGACGAAAATCACCTGGTGGAGATCATCGATAAGCTGAAACGTCCTTATGTGCGTTATAGTAGAGCCAATGAAAAGAAGGTGGAAAGGGTAGACTGTCTGATAATTGACTGCTTTGGCTTACTTTCTTCTATTTATCGGTATGGCGAGATTGCGTATATTGGCGGTGGCTTTGGCGTGGGCATTCACAATACGCTGGAGGCGGCTGTTTATGGTATACCTGTTATCTTTGGACCGAAATACCAGAAGTTCATGGAGGCTATTCAGTTGATTGATGCTAAAGGGGCATTCTCTATCAAAAATGGCGAAGAGCTGAACACGCTTCTGGATAAACTGATTGGTGATAAAGAGTTTCTGCGCGAAACCGGTAACAGTGCCGGGCATTATGTAACGGACAATGCCGGTGCAACAGATAAAATCTTGAGTAAGATCAACTTGTAGGGGCGGTTCGCGAACCGCCCAATACACAGGAAGTCATTTTCGGGCGGTTCGCGAACCGCCCCTACGGTGTCTTCACTCTGTACTTACTTGTACCAATCCGAATACATCAGGTAATTGTGTGCAATCTTTTGGTTTAACTCCTTCGATTGCTCAGGGTCAACTTTCTTTATAAACTTTGCGGGAACCCCTCCCCAGATGCTTCCGGGCTCAATAATGGTATTACTTAATACGAGCGATCCGGCGGCTACGATTGCTCCCTCGCCGATAACGGCATGGTCGAGCAGAGTTGAACCCATCCCGATCAAAGCGTAATCCTTGATGTGTGCCCCGTGTATCGTCACGTTATGACCAACGGATACATGGTCGCCAATCTCTACGGTCGATTTCTGATAGAGCGTATGGAGCACGCTGCCATCTTGTATATTTACGCCATTGCCTATGCGTATGGAGTTGACGTCGCCTCTTAGCACCGTGTTGTACCAGATGCTACAGTCGTTGCCCATCACTACATCTCCGATTATTGTTGCGTTCTCTGCCAGAAAACAGTTGTCTCCTATTTTAGGGGTAAACCCTCTTACTGATTTTATAAGTGCCATATTTGAGTTTTGAGTTATGAGTTACGAGTTTGGAGTTGTTGCTTCCTTGAGCCATGCCCTCTCTTCTTCGTTAAGATGCTCAGAAAGAAGATCATATACTTTTTGGTGGTATGTGTTTAGCCAATCGACTTCATCCGTAGTTAATAGCTCCTTTATAATTCCCTTCTTACAGATAGGGCAAAGGGTAACCGTTTCGAATTGAAGATAATCGCCATACATGCCTTCGCCTGCTTTGACTGCAAGGATCAGATTTTCAATGCGTATCCCATGACTTCCGGCTTTGTAGACTCCCGGTTCATTGGATGTAAGCATACCTGCTTGCAATACAACCGGATTTTCGTTCATACGAATGCTTTGCGGACCTTCGTGCACATTCAGGAAGTGGCCGACCCCATGTCCTGTGCCATGAAGAAAGTTCATTCCATATTTCCAAAGCGGTATGCGGGCAAGGGCGTCTAATTGTGCTCCCCGTGTTCCTGCCGGGAATTTGGCCATAGCCAACGCGATATGTCCTTTCAAGACAAGGGTATAGTCCGTTTTTTCTTCTTCCGTAAGTTCTCCCAAGGCAATGGTGCGGGTGATATCTGTTGTCCCATCGAGGTATTGCGCTCCCGAATCCAGCAATAAGAAACCTTTGGGTTGCAGGGTGCTGCTGCTTTCGGGGGTTGCCGAATAATGTACAATGGCCCCATGCTCCTTGTATCCGGCAATGGTGTCAAAGCTCTCTCCGACATAAAGGTCTTGTTCTGCCCGGAAGCCGTGCAACTTCTCGTCTACACTCAACTCCGTCTCTTTGCCCGAGGGAACAGCCTCTTCCAGCCACCTTAAGAACCTGACCAACGCAACGCCGTCTTTCTTCATCGCGTTGTGCACTCCTTTAATCTCTTGCTCGTTCCGGACGGCCTTCAATAAAGCTACCGGCGAACTGTTGCGGATAATCTCGACTTCGGGGTTGACGGATGAATAAACCGTGAAGTTTGTTTGCAGCGGATTCAATAGAATAGGTGAAGCGCCGGACTGCGATAGATAATCTTCGATATCACTGTAATTCCTTGCTTCAACCCCCTGCGACTTCAGATAGGTTTCAATTTCGCCGGTTACTTTCTCCGGAGCAATAAAGAAAATCGCGTGCTGCTGTGTAATCAGTAAGTAGCCTATCACTACCGGATTGCATTTTACGTCACTTCCGCGCAGATTCAGCGTCCATGCAATTTCGTCCAAAGCAGATATCAGTATAGCTTCACAGTTCTTTTTGGCCAACTCTATGCGGATCTCCCTGAGTTTCTCGACGGTAGATTTACCAGCATACTTTTCGTCATAAATATATGGTGGATTCTGCGGTATGGCTGGTCGGTCTGCCCATATTCGGGCTATCGGGTCAATGTTCGTGATGAGTTCAATGCCACTAACGGCTAATTCTTTTTGCAGACCTTCGGCTGCCGTTGTTGCATAAACCTTTCCATCCACTCCAACTTTACTTCCTTTGGCTAGTTCATTGCACAAGAAAGCCGGTATGCTTGGAGTTTCGGGCAACATTTCTTTATATAATTCAATCTCCGTGCCGGCAAGCTGATCGGCAGCTTGTATGAAATACCGCGAATCGGTCCACAGCCCAGCCTTCTCAAGCGTTACGACCACCGTTCCGGCCGATCCGGTGAAGCCCGAAATCCACACACGCGATTGCCAGTGGGGAGCTACGTATTCACTTACATGTGGGTCCGTACTGGGAATAATAAACGCACTCAGCCCTTTTTCTTTCAGAACTTTCCGCAATGCCTGTATCCGGTTTTGAATAATTTGCTTCATAATATATCATGGAATTAATTTATTTCCTGAGTAACTGTGGATACAAATGTAGGCAAAAGATTGCAAAGTGATTGAAAACTGATGGTAAAACGAATCAAAACAAAGATTAAACTTTTCCTCTTTTTCCGGTTAGGATATTTAACGTTTAAAATATTCAAGATGTTTGAAAATAGAAGTTTAAATTCGATTTCTGATGCTAAACAGTTGACAATATAGGCAAAAAGTAAAACGGCCCATTCACCGTCATCGTCGGTGCATTAAATAAGACTAAACTAAATAAAACTAGATTAAATGAAATAAAACTACTACTGCTACTACAGTAGTAGTAACAGCAGATATTGTTGGCGCCTCAAACCCCTCCGTTTCGAGAAACCTTCTCAGCCGCCCTGAGAAACTTTCTCATCCACTCTGAGAAACTTTCTCAGGAGCCGCGAAGTACTTTCTCAGAGCCGCTGAGCTATATAGCATAACTTGGCAGCGGCACCTTGCCGCAAAAAAAACTAGCTAAATTTGGAAGATTGCGAAAGTATGTGTAATTTTGCCCCGCTAAAAGTGTACGAAATTAAAAAATATAAATAATTTAATCAAAAAAGCAAAATGATCGTAGTACCAGTAAAAGAAGGCGAAAACATTGAAAAAGCGCTGAAGAAATTTAAAAGAAAATTCGAGAAAACAGGCACCATCAAAGAACTTAGACGCAGACAACAGTTTGACAAACCGTCTGTAGTGAAAAGATTGAAAATGGAACGTGCCGTTTACGTTCAACAACTACAGCAAGTAGAGGATTAATAAATCCAAAATACTTTGATTTATTAAATTCTTTTTCATACATTCGTTGCATAGAATTATAGATGTAACGGTATTATGTTAACAGAATCTTTTCTTGATTATCTCCGGTTCGAGCGGAACTATTCTGATAAGACCATAGTAGAATATGGCAGGGATATCGCTCAGTTCCGGAATTTTCTTCAAGAAGGGGGTAGTGAAGAGTTTGTACCTGCCGACGTGACGGCGGAAATGATTCGCGAATGGATCATCTCGCTCATGGACGGAGGGTGCGCCGCAAGTTCCGTAAACCGCAAATTGAGTTCCCTGCGCTCGTTCTATAAATATCTCTTGAAACGTGGTGAAGTAGCTAAAGACCCGTTACGGAAAATAACAGGTCCGAAGAAAAAGAAACCGCTTCCGGCATTCGTAAAAGAGAATGAAATGGATAGGCTACTGGATGAAACCGATTTTGGCGAAGGATTTGTGGGATGTCGCGACCGGTTAATCATTGAGACATTTTATGCCACAGGCGTGCGATTGTCGGAACTGATTGGTTTGAACGATGGCGATGTCGATATGTCCTCCTCCCAACTTAAAGTCACAGGGAAAAGAAATAAGCAACGGTTGATACCTTTTGGCGATGAGCTGAAACAAACGATGCTCGAATATGTTAATATAAGAAACGAACAGACCCCGAGAACATCCGATGCATTCTTTGTAAAAGAAGATGGCGGGCGGCTCTACAAAAGTCTAGTCTATAATATCGTGAAACGGAACCTTTCAAAGGTGGTAACGCAAAAGAAGAGAGGTCCCCATGTGCTGAGGCATACTTTTGCAACAACCATGCTCAACCACGAAGCCGAGCTTGGCGCAGTAAAAGAACTGCTTGGTCATAGTAGCCTCGCTACTACGGAGATTTATACGCATACCACTTTTGAAGAACTAAAAAAAGTGTATAAACAAGCTCATCCAAGAGCTTAAAAAAAAGGAGGTAAGTATGGAAATTAGAATTCAATCAATTCATTTTGATGCTGCAGAACGTTTGCAGGCTTTTGTTCAGAAGAGAGTAGCGAAACTGGAAAAGTTTTATGACGATATAAAATCCGTAGAAGTAGTACTGAAAGTAGTGAAGCCCGAAGTAGCCGACAATAAAGAGGCTGGAATTAAGGTAAACGTTCCGAATTACGATTTCTATGCCAATAAAATCTGCGATTCATTCGAAGAAGCTGTAGACCTTTGTGTAGAGGCTTTAGAGAAGCAAATGATGAAGCACAAGGAAAAGGTGAGAAACAAATAAAAATAAAAGCAAATATTTTGCGGAAAAGAAATAAATAACTAAATTTGCAGCCGTTTCGCTCGCATTAGAACGTAACGGTTGCATTTTTTTGAATATACGCCTCTTTAGCTCAGTTGGCCAGAGCACGTGATTTGTAATCTCGGGGTCGTTGGTTCGAATCCGACAAGAGGCTCAAGAATAAGTAGCTAGAATATAGAATCTAGTAGTAAGGAATTCTTTTTAATGTATAAACTTGAATTCTAGCTTCTAACTACTATCTACTTAAAAAGGGTAGTTACCAGAGTGGCCAAATGGGGCAGACTGTAAATCTGCTGTCTTTCGACTTCGGTGGTTCGAATCCATCACTACCCACGAGTGAACAGCTCTGATTAGAGAACAGAAAAGAACGAAGAATGTTTGCTTAACCGCCGACTTTCCCCCACTTTTAAAGTTCTCAGTCAAATTGCGGAAGTAGCTCAGTTGATAGAGCATTAGCCTTCCAAGCTGAGGGTCGCGGGTTTGAGCCCCGTCTTCCGCTCTTTTTATTTTGCTGTTATAGCTCAGTGGTAGAGCACTTCCTTGGTAAGGAAGAGGTCCCGGGTTCAAATCCCGGTAACAGCTCAGGAAAAGTTTTGAGTCTGGAGTAATGAGTTATGAGTGCGATGCCGATATGCCGCATGGAAGAACTTAAAACTCACAACTCATAACTCACAACTTAAAAAAGAAGCTGATTATTAATCATAATAAATAAAGTAAAGCTATGGCTAAAGAGAAATTTAATCGTTCCAAACCGCATGTTAATATCGGTACTATTGGTCACGTTGACCACGGTAAAACCACATTAACTGCTGCTATCACAACAGTGTTGGCGAAGAAAGGTCTTTCAGAGTTGCGTTCTTTCGATTCAATCGACAATGCTCCTGAAGAAAAAGAAAGAGGTATTACTATCAATACTTCACACGTAGAATACGAAACAGCTAATCGTCACTATGCTCACGTAGACTGTCCGGGTCACGCCGACTACGTTAAGAACATGGTAACTGGTGCTGCTCAGATGGACGGTGCTATCATTGTAGTTGCTGCAACTGATGGTCCTATGCCTCAAACACGTGAACACATCCTTTTGGCTCGTCAGGTAAACGTACCTAAATTGGTTGTTTTCATGAACAAATGTGATATGGTTGACGACGAAGAAATGTTGGAACTTGTAGAAATGGAAATGAGAGAACTTCTTTCATTCTATGACTTCGACGGTGACAACACTCCAGTTATCCAAGGTTCTGCTCTTGGTGGATTGAACGGCGTTGACAAATGGGAAGAAAAAATCATGGAACTTATGGATGCAGTTGATACTTGGATTCCATTGCCTCCACGTGACGTTGATAAACCATTCTTGATGCCAGTTGAAGACGTATTCTCAATCACAGGTCGTGGTACTGTAGCAACTGGTCGTATCGAAGCTGGTATCGTTAAAGTAGGTGACGAAGTTCAAATCATCGGTCTTGGTTCTGAAGCTAAGAAATCAGTAGTAACCGGTGTTGAAATGTTCCGTAAACTTCTTGATACAGGTGAAGCTGGTGACAACGTAGGTTTGTTGCTTCGTGGTATCGACAAAAACGAAATCAAACGTGGTATGGTTATCTGTCACCCAGGACAGATCACTCCTCATAGCCAATTCAAAGCTGAGGTGTATATCCTGAAAAAAGAAGAAGGTGGACGTCACACTCCATTCCACAACAAATACCGTCCTCAGTTCTACATCCGTACATTGGACGTAACTGGTGAGATCACTCTTCCAGAAGGAACTGAAATGGTAATGCCAGGTGATAACGTAACTATCACAGTAGATTTGATCTACCCAGTTGCATTGAACGTAGGTCTTCGTTTCGCTATCCGCGAAGGTGGTCGTACAGTAGGTGCTGGTCAGATTACAGAAATCCTTTAATAAATATATTCAGTTCTCATTGCAGCAGTAATGAGAACTGAATTTCTACGGGAGTAGCTCAGTTGGTAGAGCACTGGTCTCCAAAACCAGGTGTCGGGAGTTCGAGCCTCTCCTCCCGTGCTAATATTATCGAAATGAAAAAGATAACGAATTACATTAAAGAATCTTACAACGAACTTGTTCATAAAGTATCGTGGCCTACGTATTCTGAACTAACTAACAGTGCAGTAGTAGTTTTATATGCTTCCCTAATTATTGCATTGGTAGTGTTCGCGATGGACTTCTGTTTCCAGACATTCATGGAAAAACTAATCTATCCACATTAAAAAGAAACGAATTAAAATGGCTGAGATTGAAAAGAAATGGTACGTTCTGCGTGCTATTAGCGGAAAAGAAGCCAAGGTTAGAGAATACATCGAAGCTGATATGAAAAACAGCGACCTTGGTGAATATGTATCTCAGGTTTTGATTCCTACCGAAAAAGTATATCAGGTTCGCAATGGTAAAAAAATTGTGAAGGAGAGAAGTTATCTCCCTGGATACGTATTGGTAGAGGCAGCTCTAGTCGGTGAGGTAGCTCATCAGCTAAGAAACACGCCGAATGTGATTGGATTTTTAGGTGGTTCCGAGAAACCGGTGCCACTCAGACAATCAGAAGTGAATCGAATACTAGGTACAGTGGACGAATTACAGGAATCAGGTGAAGACCTGAACATCCCGTATGTAGTCGGCGAAACTGTAAAAGTTACTTTCGGACCGTTCAGCGGATTCAGTGGTATCATTGAAGAAGTCAATACGGAAAAGAAGAAACTAAAGGTCATGGTAAAGATATTCGGACGGAAAACTCCGCTCGAGTTGGGCTTTATGCAAGTTGAAAAAGAATAGTACAGGTGTTACGCTGTGGTATTCTTCATTAATTCACATATAATTTAATAACAAATGGCTAAAGAAGTTGCTGGACAAATCAAATTACAGATTAAAGGAGGCGCGGCAAATCCATCACCCCCAGTAGGACCTGCATTAGGTTCCAAAGGGATCAACATCATGGAATTTTGCAAGCAATTCAACGCCAGAACCCAGGACAAAGCAGGTAAAGTATTACCCGTAATCATTACTTACTACGCAGATAAGTCTTTTGATTTCGTAATCAAGACTCCACCCGTTGCTATCCAATTACTTGAAGTAACAAAGCAAAAAAGTGGATCTGCAGAGCCTAATCGTAAGAAAGTTGCCGAGATCACTTGGGAACAAGTACAAACGATTGCTCAGGACAAAATGGTCGATCTTAACTGTTTCACCATCGAGGCCGCAATGAAAATGGTTGCAGGTACTGCCAGAAGTATGGGTATCGCTGTAAAAGGGGAGTTCCCGGTTAACAATTAATTAAACTTCAATTTATAATGGGTAAACTGACAAAAAATCAAAAGTTAGCTGCAGAAAAAATTGAAGCAGGGAAAGCATACTCACTGAAAGAAGCTGCATCTTTAGTGAAAGAAATCACTTTCACTAAATTCGATGCTTCATTAGATATTGATGTACGCTTAGGAGTTGACCCACGTAAAGCTAACCAAATGGTGAGAGGTGTTGTTTCACTTCCTCATGGAACTGGTAAGAATGTACGTGTGTTGGTACTTTGTACTCCTGATGCTGAAGCTGCTGCAAAAGAAGCTGGCGCTGACTATGTTGGTCTTGACGAGTATATTGATAAGATCAAAGGTGGATGGACAGATATTGATGTAATCATCACTATGCCATCTATCATGGGTAAAATTGGAGCTTTAGGACGTGTGTTAGGACCTCGCGGTTTGATGCCTAATCCTAAAAGTGGTACCGTTACTATGGATGTTGCTAAAGCAGTAACCGAAGTGAAAGCTGGTAAGATCGACTTCAAAGTTGATAAAGCTGGTATCGTTCACACATCAATCGGTAAAGTGTCATTCGATGCAGAGAAAATTCGCGAAAACGCAAAAGAATTCATTGCTACATTGAATAAACTGAAACCAAGCGCTGCTAAGGGTACATATATAAAGAGTATTTATCTTTCTAGTACAATGAGTCCGGGAATCAAAGTAGACCCGAAAACAGTTGAAGAAATCTAATAAAAAGACGAACAATGAGAAAGGAAGATAAAAATACGATTATAGAGCAAATTGCTACTACAGTTAAAGAATACGGTCACTTCTATTTGGTAGATCTTACTGCAATGAATGCAGAGAAGACAAGCAAATTGAGAAGAGCTTGTTTCAAAGCAGACATCAAATTGATGGTTGTGAAGAACACAATGCTTCAAAAGGCGCTTGAAACTTTAGAAGAAGACTTCAGCCCTCTTTACGATTCTTTGAAAGGTGCAACTGCCGTGATGTTCAGCAACGTAGCGAACGCACCGGCTAAGTTGATCAAAGATACAGCTAAAGATGGTATTCCTGGACTGAAAGCTGCTTATGCAGAAGAAAGCTTCTATATCGGAGCTCAGCAATTGGATGCTCTCGTTAGCATTAAGAGCAAGAACGAAGTTATCGCCGATGTTATTGCATTGCTGCAATCACCTGCGAAAAACGTTATCTCAGCTCTTCAATCAGGTGGCAACACCATTCACGGAGTGCTTCAAACACTTAGTGAAAGATAAACCCAAAATTATTTTAGTAAATTAAACAATTAAAAATCATACAAAAATGGCAGATTTGAAAGCTTTTGCGGAACAATTAGTTAACTTGACAGTGAAAGAAGTTAATGAACTTGCAACTATCCTTAAAGAAGAATATGGTATTGAACCTGCTGCTGCAGCTGTAGCTGTTGCTGCTGGTCCTGCAGCTGGTGGTGCTGCTGTTGAAGAAGAAAAATCTTCTTTCGACGTAGTATTGAAAAGCGCTGGCGCAGCTAAATTGCAAGTTGTGAAAGCCGTTAAAGAAGCATGTGGACTTGGCTTGAAAGAAGCTAAAGACATGGTAGACGGTGCACCAAGTGTAGTAAAAGAAGGTTTGGCTAAAGACGAAGCAGAATCATTGAAGAAAACATTAGAAGAAGCTGGAGCTGAAGTTGAACTTAAATAACATTAGCCTGGTAATCAGGTAATTCGGTTAAGAATCCTCCAAAAGAGGGTTCTTAGCCTTTTTGTGTATATATTTAAAAATAAGTTCTAAATTCATTGACAGATGTCTTCAAATACTGTAAATCAAAGAGTTAATTTTGCTTCAACTAAGAATCCGCTTGAATATCCGGACTTCCTGGAAGTACAATTGAAGTCATTCCAAGACTTTCTACAATTAGACACTCCGCCTGAAAAGCGTAAAAAAGAGGGATTGTATAAAGTATTTGCCGAAAACTTCCCTATTGCCGATACAAGAAACAACTTCGTTCTTGAGTTCCTGGATTACTATATTGATCCGCCGCGCTATACCATTGATGATTGTATAGAGCGTGGGCTTACTTATAGTGTTCCGTTAAAGGCAAAACTGAAACTGTATTGTACAGACCCGGATCACGAGGATTTTGATACCGTAATTCAAGATGTATTCCTTGGCCCTATTCCATACATGACCGATAAGGCAACTTTCGTCATCAATGGAGCTGAACGTGTGGTGGTGTCACAGCTTCACCGCTCACCAGGCGTGTTCTTCGGACAAAGTGTACATGCTAACGGAACAAAGCTATACTCAGCTCGTATTATTCCGTTTAAGGGCTCATGGATTGAGTTTGCTACAGACATCAATAATGTGATGTATGCATACATCGACCGTAAGAAGAAATTGCCTGTAACAACACTGTTAAGAGCTATTGGTTTCGAAAATGATAAAGACATTCTTGAAATCTTTGACTTGGCTGAAGACGTAAAGGTTACCAAGCAAAACCTGAATAAAGTCATTGGTCGTAAACTTGCTGCACGTGTATTGAAGACATGGATTGAAGACTTCGTAGATGAAGATACCGGTGAGGTAGTATCCATCGAACGTAACGAGGTTATCATTGACCGTGAAACTGTCCTTGAAGAAGAACATATCGATGAAATCCTTGATTCGGGTGTTGGCAACATCTTGATTCATAAAGATGAGCCTAACCAATCGGATTTCTCTATCATATATAATACCCTTCAGAAAGACCCAAGTAACTCGGAAAAGGAAGCCGTATTGTATATCTACAGACAGCTGCGTAATGCAGACCCTGCAGATGATGCAAGTGCTCGCGAGGTTATCAACAACCTGTTCTTCTCTGAAAAAAGATATGACCTTGGAGATGTTGGCCGTTACAGAATCAACAAGAAACTGGGCTTGACCACCGATATGGATGTCAAAGTACTGACCAAGGAAGATATTATTGAGATCATCAAATATCTGATTGAGTTGATTAACTCAAAAGCAGATGTCGACGATATTGACCACTTGAGCAACAGACGTGTTCGTACAGTAGGCGAACAATTGTCAAATCAGTTTGCTGTAGGTTTGGCTCGTATGTCACGTACCATTCGTGAACGTATGAATGTAAGAGACAATGAAGTATTTACTCCGATCGACTTGATCAATGCGAAGACAATTTCGTCGGTGATCAATACATTCTTTGGAACAAATGCCTTGTCTCAGTTCATGGACCAAACCAACCCATTGGCTGAAATAACACACAAGAGACGTATGTCGGCCCTCGGACCTGGTGGTCTTTCCCGCGAACGTGCCGGATTTGAGGTTCGTGACGTTCACTATACACACTACGGTCGTCTTTGTCCGATTGAAACTCCTGAAGGTCCGAACATCGGTTTGATTTCTTCTTTGTGTGTGTATGCAAAGATCAATGAACTTGGATTTATCGAAACTCCTTACCGCACAGTTGCCAACGGGAAAGTAGATATTTCAGATAAAGGTATTATTTACCTTACTGCCGAAGAAGAAGAAGAAAAGATCATCGCTCAGGGTAATGCTCCGCTTGATGACAATGGTAAGTTTATCCGTAACCGTGTAAAAGCGCGTCAGGATGCTGACTATCCAGTGGTAGAACCCGATCAGGTTGAATTGATGGACGTTGCTCCTCAGCAGATCGCTTCTATTGCAGCTTCTTTGATTCCGTTCCTTGAGCATGATGATGCGAACCGTGCGTTGATGGGATCTAACATGATGCGTCAGGCAGTTCCATTGTTGAAGAGCGAAGCTCCTATCGTAGGTACAGGTATTGAAGGACAGTTGGTAAAAGACTCTCGTACTCAGATTACTGCTGAAGGTGATGGTGTAGTTGAGTTTGTAGATGCAACTAACATCCGTATCCTTTACGATAGAACCGAAGATGAAGAGTTCGTAAGCTTCGAATCGGCATTGAAAGAATATTCTATTCCTAAGTTCCGTAAAACGAACCAGAATATGACGATCGACCTTCGCCCAATTTGTGAAAAAGGTGATCGCGTGACCAAAGGACAAATACTTACTGAAGGTTATTCTACCGAAATGGGTGAATTGGCTTTGGGTAAAAACCTGTTGGTTGCATACATGCCTTGGAAAGGGTATAACTATGAGGATGCGATCGTATTGAACGAACGTGTTGTTCGTGAAGACTTATTGACTTCTGTTCATGTGGAAGAATACTCACTTGAAGTACGCGAAACAAAACGTGGTATGGAAGAGTTGACTTCTGATATTCCTAACGTGAGCGAAGAAGCAACTAAGGATCTTGATGAAAACGGTATCGTAAGAATCGGTGCGCGTATCCAACCGGGAGATATTTTGATTGGTAAGATCACTCCAAAAGGAGAATCGGACCCATCGCCGGAAGAGAAACTGCTTCGTGCAATCTTTGGTGATAAGGCTGGTGATGTGAAAGATGCTTCTTTGAAAGCTTCTCCTTCTTTGCAAGGTGTGGTTATTGATAAGAAACTTTTCTCTCGTGTAATCAAAAACCGTAGTGCTAAGTTAGCAGATAAAGCGTTGCTTCCTAAATATGACGATGACTTTGAAAATAAAGTATCGAAGTTGCGTGGTATTTTGGTACAGAAGCTGGTTACATTGACAGAAGGTAAGATTTCACAAGGAGTTAAAGACTATTTGGGCGCCGAAGTAATTGCTAAGAATGCAAGATTCAGTGTTTCTGACTTTGATAGCCTGGATTTCAACTCTGTACAATTAAGTAACTGGACTGGTGATGCTCGCGTTGACGGAATGATTCGCGACGTGATTCTGAACTTCCTGAAGAAATATAAAGAACTGGATGCCGAACTGAAGCGTAAGAAGTTTGCCCTGACAATCGGTGATGAACTTCCTGCAGGTATCATTCAGATGGCTAAAGTTTATATCGCTAAGAAACGTAAGATTGGTGTAGGAGATAAGATGGCGGGTCGTCACGGTAACAAAGGTATTGTTTCCCGTGTTGTTCGTCAGGAAGATATGCCATTCTTGGCTGACGGAACGCCGGTTGATATCGTGTTGAACCCACTAGGGGTACCTTCACGTATGAACATCGGACAGATTTTCGAGGCTGTTCTTGGTTCTGCCGGTAAGAAATTGGGCATGAAGTTTGCGACTCCTATTTTCGACGGTGCATCCTTAGACGATTTGTCTGTATGGACGGATAAAGCTGGCTTGCCACGTTATGGTAAAACATATCTGTGCGATGGTGGAACTGGTGAGAAATTCGACCAACCTGCAACAGTAGGTGTGACATACATGTTGAAACTTGGTCACATGGTTGAGGACAAGATGCATGCACGTTCTATCGGACCATACTCACTGATTACTCAGCAACCACTTGGTGGTAAAGCACAGTTCGGTGGACAGCGTTTCGGAGAGATGGAGGTTTGGGCACTCGAAGCATTCGGTGCATCTCACATCTTGCAGGAAATCCTGACAATCAAGTCTGACGACGTTGTTGGACGTTCTAAAGCTTATGAAGCAATCGTGAAAGGTGAACCAATGCCACAAGCCGGTATCCCTGAATCTCTGAATGTATTGTTGCATGAACTTAGAGGATTGGGCTTAAGCGTCAACTTAGAATAATTTTATAATAACCTTTTATAGGAATAAATAATATGGCTTTTAGAAAAGAAAGTAAAGCAAAGAGTAATTTCTCAAAAATTTCAATCGGCTTGGCGTCTCCTGAAGAAATTCTGGAAAACTCAAGTGGTGAAGTGCTGAAGCCTGAAACCATTAACTACCGTACATATAAACCAGAACGCGATGGTTTGTTCTGCGAACGCATTTTTGGTCCGATTAAAGACTATGAATGCCATTGCGGAAAATACAAACGTATTCGTTATAAAGGTATTGTATGTGACCGTTGTGGGGTGGAAGTTACAGAAAAGAAAGTACGTCGTGAACGCACAGGACACATCCAGTTGGTTGTGCCGGTTGCACACATTTGGTATTTCCGTTCACTTCCTAATAAAATCGGTTATTTGTTAGGCTTGCCAACTAAGAAACTTGATTCAATTATATATTACGAGCGTTATGTTGTAATCCAACCAGGTATCAAAGCCGAAGACGGTGTGGTTACGTATGACCTTCTTTCTGAAGAAGAATATCTGGATATTCTGGATACGCTTCCAAGAGAAAACCAATATCTGGAAGACAACGACCCCAATAAGTTTATCGCTAAAATGGGTGCTGAGGCTATCTATGACTTATTGGCTCGTATTGATTTGGATGCTTTGTCTTATGAATTGAGACACCGCGCAAGTAACGATGCTTCGCAACAACGTAAGAATGAGGCATTGAAACGTTTGCAGGTAGTAGAATCATTCCGTGCTTCAAGAGGACGCAACAAACCAGAATGGATGATCGTGAGAATTGTTCCGGTTATCCCACCTGAGCTTCGTCCGTTGGTGCCACTGGATGGTGGACGTTTTGCAACTTCCGACTTGAACGACCTGTACAGACGTGTAATTATCCGTAATAACCGTTTGAAGAGATTGATCGAGATTAAAGCTCCTGAAGTAATCCTGCGTAATGAGAAACGTATGCTTCAAGAGTCGGTTGACTCTCTATTCGATAACTCACGCAAATCAAGTGCAGTGAAGACCGACGCTAACCGTCCGTTGAAATCACTGTCTGATAGCTTGAAAGGTAAGCAAGGACGTTTCCGCCAGAACCTGTTGGGTAAACGTGTAGACTATTCTGCGCGTTCGGTAATCGTTGTTGGTCCTGAGTTGAAGATGCACGAATGTGGTATTCCAAAACTGATGGCTGCTGAATTGTACAAACCATTTATCATCCGTAAATTGATTGAGCGTGGTATTGTTAAGACAGTGAAGTCAGCGAAGAAGATTGTTGACCGTAAGGAAGCAATCATCTGGGATATTCTGGAACACGTAATGAAAGGTCACCCGGTATTGCTTAACCGTGCGCCGACACTTCACCGTCTGGGTATCCAGGCATTCCAGCCTAGAATGATCGAAGGTAAAGCAATTCAGCTACACCCACTGTCATGTACAGCGTTCAACGCCGACTTCGATGGTGACCAGATGGCGGTTCACTTGCCTTTGAGCAATGAAGCAATTCTTGAAGCGCAGATGTTGATGCTGGCTTCTCACAATATCCTGAACCCTGCTAATGGTGCTCCTATTACTGTGCCTTCTCAGGACATGGTGCTTGGTTTGTATTACATTACCAAACTAAGAAAAGGTGCAAAAGGCGAAGGTTTAACATTCTACGGGCCGGAAGAAGCATTGATTGCTTACAATGAAGGTCAGGTAGATATCCATGCTCCGGTAAAAGTGATCGTTAAGGACCTTGACGAGAACGGAAATATCGTTGATATCATGCGCGAAACTTCGGTAGGACGTGTTATTGTAAACGAAATCGTTCCACCTGAAGTAGGCTATATCAATACCATCATCTCTAAGAAGTCACTTCGTGATATCATTAGCGATGTAATTAAGGCATGTGGTGTTGCACGTACGGCTGACTTCCTTGATGGAATCAAGGACCTGGGTTATAATATGGCATTCCAGGGTGGATTGTCGTTCAACTTGGGCGATATCATCATACCGGAAGAAAAAGAAAAACTCGTTCAACGTGGTTACGACGAAGTTGAGCAGGTGATCAATAACTATAATATGGGTTTCATCACCAACAACGAACGTTACAACCAGGTAATTGATATTTGGACACACATCAACTCTGAATTATCAGACATTCTGATGAAGACCATTACGAATGACGATCAGGGATTCAACTCCGTATTTATGATGCTTGATTCCGGTGCTCGTGGTTCCAGGGAACAGATTCGTCAGTTGTCGGGTATGCGTGGTTTGATGGCGAAACCTCAGAAGGCAGGTGCAGAAGGTGGTCAGATCATTGAGAACCCGATCCTTTCGAACTTTAAAGAAGGACTTTCGGTGTTAGAGTACTTTATCTCTACCCACGGTGCTCGTAAAGGTTTGGCGGATACGGCATTGAAAACAGCCGACGCGGGTTACCTGACTCGTCGTTTGGTTGACGTTTCGCATGACGTGATCATTAATGAAGAAGATTGTGGAACATTGCGTGGATTGATTTGTACAGACTTGAAGAACAACGACGAAATTGTTGCTACGCTGTACGAACGTATTCTGGGACGTGTTTCTGTACATGATATTATTCACCCGACTACCGGCGAAATCATCGTTAATGGTGGTGAGGAAATCACCGAAGATATTGCTAAGATTATTGCGCAATCGCCAATTGAAAGCGTTGAAATCCGTTCGGTATTGACTTGCGAATCGAAGAAAGGTGTTTGTGCTAAATGTTACGGACGTAACCTGGCTACAAATAATATGGTTCAAAGAGGTGAAGCTGTTGGAGTTATCGCTGCTCAGTCTATCGGTGAGCCGGGTACACAGTTGACGCTTCGTACGTTCCACGCCGGGGGTACTGCTTCGAACATTGCAGCCAATGCAACGATCATGGCGAAGAACGACTCTCGCGTTGAATTCGACGAATTGCGTACAGTAGATACTGTAGATGAATTGGGCGAAGCTGCGAAAGTGGTAGTTGGCCGTTTGGCCGAAGTCCGTTTTATTGATGGTAATACCGGAATTACATTATCGACACACAATATACCTTATGGCTCTAAACTATATGCAACAGATGGCGATACAGTGAAGAGAGGCCAGCTCATAGCAAAATGGGACCCATTTAACGCTGTTATCATCACAGAAGCAACCGGTAAGATTGAGTTTGAGGGTGTAATCGAAAACGTTACATATAAGGTAGAATCGGATGAAGCCACCGGTTTGCGCGAAATCATTATTATTGAGTCTAAAGACAAAACGAAAGTTCCTTCGGCTCATATCTTTGATGCAAATGGTGAGTTGATCCGTACATATAACCTTCCGGTAGGCGGACACGTTGTGGTTGAAAACGGCCAGAAAGTGAAAGCCGGTGAAGTGATCGTGAAGATACCTCGCGCAGTAGGTAAGGCTGGTGACATCACCGGTGGTCTTCCTCGTGTGACCGAGTTGTTTGAGGCACGTAACCCATCTAACCCAGCAGTTGTATCCGAAATCGACGGTGAGGTAACTATGGGCAAGATCAAACGCGGTAACCGTGAGATTATTGTAACATCCAAGACTGGTGAAGTGAAGAAGTATCTGGTTGCCCTTTCCAAACAAATCCTTGTTCAGGAAAACGACTATGTACGTGCCGGAACTCCACTGTCCGACGGTGCTACTACTCCTGCCGATATCCTTGCGATTAAAGGGCCTACTGCTGTACAGGAATATATCGTGAATGAAGTTCAGGATGTATACCGTCTGCAAGGGGTGAAGATCAACGATAAGCACTTTGAAATCATCGTTCGTCAGATGATGCGTAAAGTTGAGATCGATGAACCGGGTGATACCCGCTTCCTGGAACAACAAGTGGTTGATAAACTTGAGTTCATGGAAGAAAATGATCGTATCTGGGGCAAGAAAGTCGTTCTTGACGGAGGCGATTCACAAACCATGCAACCAGGCCAGATCGTAACGGCCCGCAAACTGAGAGATGAAAACAGTATGCTGAAACGTCGCGACATGAAACCTGTTGAAGTTCGTGATGCCGTTCCTGCAACCTCTACTCAGATTCTTCAAGGTATTACGCGTGCTGCGCTGCAAACTTCGAGCTTCATGTCGGCTGCTTCCTTCCAGGAAACAACGAAGGTGCTTAACGAAGCAGCAATCAATGGTAAAGTCGACAAACTTGAAGGTATGAAGGAAAATGTGATCTGCGGACACTTAATCCCTGCCGGTACCGGACAACGCGAGTTCGACAAAATCATTGTTGGATCTAAAGAAGAGTACGAACGTGCCCAGGCAAATAAAAAGACCGTGTTAGATTATCACGAAGTATAATACTGACATACCTATATTATATAAAAGAGTATCGGAAACCTCCGGTACTCTTTTTTTGCATATATACATCCCTATAAATGCTACTGGCATTTGCTTCGGATGCCAGTAGCATTTCAATCAAATGCCAGTAGCATTTTAACTGAATGCCAGTACCATCTGGGCCAAATGCTAGTAGCATTTCAACTTACTTGCAGCAGATATTGTGGCTCATGATACTTTTTTCCCCGAAAAACTCAATGAGTAACAGAAATCACTTACTTTTGCACCCAATGATTAACTAAAACAGAAAACCGAAATGGAAAAGAAACATGCCGAGAATCAATTGCAGATTGAATTAAACGATGAAATCGCACAAGGAACCTATGCCAATCTGGCTATTATCACCCACTCAAGCTCCGAGTTTATCTTAGATTTTATCCGTGTAATGCCCGGTCTACCTAAGGCTGGCGTGCAGTCACGTATCATTCTTGCCCCCGAACATGCTAAACGCTTATTGAGAGCCCTTGAAGATAACATCCGAAAATACGAGTCCGTTTTTGGACCATTAGATCTAGGCGATGAAAACATAATTCCTCCCATTATGAACCTGGGTGGCGAAGCGTAATTGCAAAAAAAAGAGGCATTTAATTGAATGTTCAAATATTATTCGTAACTTTGCAGCCCGAAATGTATCATAGCGAAAAATTAAATAACAATAATATATAACTAAAAAACAATTACAATGCCTACAATTCAGCAATTAGTAAGAAAAGGGCGTGAAGTTTTGACGGAGAAAAGTAAATCTCCGGCTTTGGATTCATGTCCTCAAAGACGTGGCGTTTGCGTGAGAGTGTACACAACAACTCCAAAAAAACCAAATTCAGCGATGCGTAAAGTAGCTCGTGTACGTTTGACTAACCAAAAAGAGGTGAACTCATACATACCGGGAGAAGGACACAACTTGCAGGAACACTCCATCGTACTTGTACGTGGTGGTCGTGTGAAAGACCTTCCAGGGGTACGCTATCACATCGTACGTGGTACCTTAGATACAGCAGGTGTGGCCGGACGTACACAAAGACGTTCTAAATACGGAGCTAAGCGTCCAAAACCAGGACAAGCACCAGCAGCTGCAGCAGGAAAGAAGAAAAAATAAGCTATAAATAATAGCAAAAATAATTAAGTATAACTCGTTTTAGTTTGTTGGATAAGCAATAGGTTGAGTAAATTCTCCGGTGGGAGAGTTGAAGTCAGAGAATCGCAGCCAAAAACAAAACATTTTTGATCAAACAAATGAGAAAAGCAAAACCAAAAAAACGCGTGATCCTTCCGGATCCCGTGTTTAATGACCAAAAGGTTACTAAGTTCGTAAACCATCTGATGTACGATGGCAAAAAGAACACTTCTTATGAAATCTTCTACGGCGCTTTAGAAGTAGTGAAGAAAAAACTTCCTAACGAAGAGAAATCATCTCTTGAAATCTGGAAAAAAGCTTTAGATAACGTAACTCCACAAGTTGAAGTAAAATCACGCCGTGTAGGTGGTGCAACTTTCCAAGTTCCAACAGAAATCCGTCCTGACCGCAAAGAATCAATCTCAATGAAGAACTTGATCCTTTATGCTCGCAAGAGAGGTGGAAAGACTATGGCAGATAAACTAGCTGCTGAAATCATGGACGCATTCAACGAGCAAGGCGGAGCTTTCAAACGTAAAGAAGATATGCATAGAATGGCTGAAGCAAATAGAGCCTTTGCACATTTTAGATTCTAATACGAACGGAAAACAAAGTATAAAAATAGAAAGCGAAGGAATTAAAAATGGCAAAGCAAGATCTACATTTGACTCGTAATATCGGTATCATGGCTCACATTGATGCCGGAAAAACTACAACTTCTGAACGTATCCTGTTCTATACCGGATTAACTCACAAAATTGGTGAGACTCATGACGGTACTGCTACTATGGACTGGATGGCGCAGGAGCAAGAACGCGGTATTACTATCACATCGGCAGCTACAACAACAAGCTGGAAATATGCAGGTAATACTTATAAAATTAACCTAATTGACACTCCGGGACACGTTGACTTTACTGTCGAAGTAGAGCGTTCACTTCGTGTATTGGATGGCGCCGTGGCTACATATTGTGCTGTAGGTGGTGTTGAACCACAGTCAGAAACAGTATGGCGTCAGGCAGATAAATACAATGTTCCACGTATTGGTTACGTGAACAAAATGGACCGTTCTGGTGCAGACTTCTTTGAAGTTGTTCGTCAGATGAAGGATGTGTTAGGTGCAAATCCATGTCCTATTGTTGTTCCTATCGGTGCAGAAGAAACATTCAAAGGCATTGTTGATTTGATTCGTATGAAAGCCATCCTCTGGCATGACGAAACAATGGGCGCTGCCTATGATGTTGAAGATATACCTGCAAACCTTTTGGTAGAATGTGAAGAATGGAGAGACAAAATGCTCGAAAAAGTTGCAGAGTATGATGAAGCATTGATGGAAAAATACTTTGACGATCCTTCAACTATAACCGAAGAAGAGATCCTGAGAGCATTGCGTAATGCAACCATCCAAATGGCTATCGTACCCATGCTGTGCGGCTCTTCATTCAAGAACAAAGGCGTACAAACTCTACTTGACTATGCTTGTGCTTTCCTGCCTTCTCCATTGGATACAGGAAGTGTTACAGGTACCAATCCGGATACAGGTGAGGAAGAAACCAGAGAACCAAGCGAAGATGCAAAGACTTCAGGACTTGCATTCAAGATTGCTACAGACCCTTATGTGGGACGTTTGACATTCTTCCGTGTATATTCTGGAAAAATTGAAGCAGGATCGTATGTGTACAACTCTCGTTCAAGCAAAAAAGAACGCGTTTCACGTATATTCCAAATGCATTCAAATAAACAAAACCCTGTAGAAGTTATTAGCGCAGGTGATATTGGTGCAGGAGTAGGCTTCAAAGACATCCGTACAGGTGATACGCTTTGTGACGAAGCATTCCCAATCGTACTGGAATCAATGGACTTCCCAGAACCTGTAATCGGTATCGCTGTTGAGCCAAAAACTCAAAAAGACATGGATAAACTGTCTAATGGTTTGGCTAAACTATCTGAAGAAGACCCAACGTTTACAGTTAAAACAGACGAACAATCAGGTCAGACAATTATTTCAGGTATGGGTGAGCTTCACCTTGATATCATTATCGACCGTTTAAGACGTGAATTTAAAGTAGAATGTAATCAAGGTCGTCCACAAGTAAACTATAAAGAAGCTATTACTAAGACTGTTAACCTGCGCGAAGTATACAAAAAGCAATCAGGAGGTCGTGGTAAATTTGCTGATATCATAGTTGATCTTGGACCAGTAGATGAAGACTTTACACAAGGCGGATTGCAATTCATCGACGAAGTAAAAGGTGGTAATATCCCTAAAGAATTTATCCCTTCAGTTCAGAAAGGTTTTGCAACAGCAATGAAGAACGGAGTATTGGCAGGATACCCAATGGATTCAATGAAAGTGAAATTAATTGATGGCTCATTCCACGCAGTTGACTCCGATCAGCTTTCATTTGAAATCTGTGCTATCCAGGCATACAAGAACGCTTGTGCTAAGGCAGGTCCAGTATTGATGGAACCAATCATGAAGCTGGAAGTTGTAACTCCGGAAGAAAACATGGGTGATGTAATCGGTGACTTGAACAAACGTCGTGGCCAGGTAGAAGGAATGGAATCAAGTCGTTCCGGAGCCAGAATCGTAAAAGCGATGGTGCCACTGGGCGAAATGTTCGGATACGTTACAGCATTACGTACAATCACTTCAGGTCGTGCAACATCATCTATGACATATTCACATCACGCTCAAGTGTCTCAGTCAATCGCTAAGGCAGTACTTGAAGAAGTGAAAGGTCGCGTAGATTTGATCTAAAATTAAATAAAAAAGTAGCAGGTTAGCGAATGACTCTTAACCTGCCACTTTTATTTTATAATATATAACTAAAAACAGACATGAGTCAGAAGATTAGAATTAAATTGAAATCTTACGATCACAACTTGGTAGACAAGTCGGCTGAAAAAATCGTAAGAACAGTGAAAGCTACAGGTGCAATTGTTAGTGGTCCAATTCCTCTTCCAACACACAAACGTATCTTCACAGTAAACCGTTCAACGTTCGTTAACAAGAAATCAAGAGAGCAGTTCGAATTAAGCTCATACAAGAGATTAATCGACATCTATAGCTCAACTGCTAAAACAGTAGACGCTTTGATGAAGCTGGAATTGCCTAGTGGTGTAGAAGTTGAAATTAAAGTTTGATAATTAAATAATAGTGAAATGCCAGGATTATTAGGAAAGAAAATCGGAATGACATCCGTATTCAGTGCCGATGGTAAAAACGTACCATGCACTGTTATCGAAGTAGGTCCTTGTGTTGTTACTCAAGTAAAAACTGTAGAAAATGATGGCTATCAAGCTGTTCAGTTGGGCTTCCAGGATAAAAAGGATAAGCACACAACTAAAGCGTTGATGGGTCACTTCAAAAAAGCAGGAGTAACACCAAAGAGACACTTGGCCGAGTTCAAAGAATTTGAGAGTGAATTAAATCTGGGTGACACAGTTACCGTAGAACTATTCAATGACGTTGACTTTGTTGACGTAGTCGGTACTTCTAAAGGTAAAGGTTTCCAGGGAGTTGTTAAAAGACATGGTTTTGGTGGTGTAGGTCAGACTACACACGGTCAGCACAACCGCGCCCGTAAACCGGGTTCTATCGGTGCTTGTTCTTACCCTGCAAAAGTATTCAAAGGAATGCGCATGGGCGGACAAATGGGTGGTGAAAGAGTAACTGTTCAAAACCTAAGAGTATTAAAAGTAATCGCGGACCACAATCTTCTTCTGATAAAAGGTTCTATCCCAGGTTGCAAAGGTTCAATCGTATTAATTGAGAAATAATGGAAGTTAACGTATACAATATTAAAGGTGAAGACACTGGGAGAAAGATTACGTTAAACGAATCTATCTTCGGAATTGAGCCTAACGACCACGCTATCTACTTGGACGTAAAACAATTTATGGCCAACCAGCGTCAAGGTACTCATAAGTCAAAAGAAAGAAGTGAAATCAGCGGATCTACTCGTAAGATCGGTCGTCAAAAAGGTGGTGGTGGTGCACGTCGTGGTGATGTGAACTCTCCAGTACTAGTTGGTGGTGGTCGCGTATTCGGTCCAAAACCAAGAGATTACTTCTTTAAACTAAATAAGAAAGTTAAACAGCTGGCTAGAAAGTCTGCTTTGGCTTATAAGGCTAAAGATAACGCAATTGTTGTTGTTGAAGATTTCAATTTCGAAGCTCCTAAGACTAAGGAGTTTATCTCAATGACAAAAAATCTTAAAATATCCGACAAAAAGTTACTTGTCGTTTTATCAGAATCAAATAAAAACGTATATTTGTCGGCTCGTAACATAGAGAAAGCTAATGTGCAAACTGTTTCAGGATTAAATACTTACAGAGTATTGAATGCTGGAGTTGTCGTGCTTACAGAAAGCGCTCTCTCGGCTATTGACAATATCTTAAGTAATAAGGAGGCTTAAATAATGGGAATTATTATTAAACCGATAGTAACAGAGAAAATGACCGCAATAACAGATAAGCTGAATCGTTTCGGCTTTATTGTGCGTCCTGATGCTAACAAACTTGAAATTAAGAAAGAAGTTGAAGCCTTATATAATGTTACAGTAGTTGACGTAAATACCGCTAAGTATATCGGCAAAAACAAGAGCCGTTATACTCGTTCTGGTATTATCAGTGGTAGAACTAATGCTTATAAAAAAGCAATAGTAACATTGAAAGAAGGAGATACTATTGATTTTTATAGCAATATTTAATAGAAATGGCAGTACGTAAATTTAAGCCCACAACACCGGGGCAAAGACATAAGATTATTGGTACTTTTGATGAAATTACTGCACGGGTACCAGAAAAGTCTCTTGTATATGGTAAGAAATCATCAGGTGGTCGTAATAACGAAGGTAAGATGACCATGCGCTACGTAGGTGGCGGACACAGAAAGATGATCAGACTTGTTGACTTCAAGAGAAATAAGGACGGTGTTCCTGCAGTAGTTAAAACAATCGAATACGATCCGAATCGTTCGGCTCGTATCGCTCTTTTGTTTTATGCAGATGGAGAAAAGAGATATATTATTGCTCCCAATGGATTGCAAGTAGGTTCGACTTTGATGTCAGGGGCAGAAGCAGCGCCAGAGATTGGTAATGCACTTCCTTTGCAGAATATTCCTGTTGGTACCGTAATTCACAATATCGAATTACGTCCTGGTCAAGGCGCTGCTTTGGTTAGATCAGCAGGAAACTTTGCTCAGTTGACTTCGAGAGAAGGTAAGTATTGTGTTATCAAATTGCCTTCAGGTGAAGTAAGACAGATACTTAGCACATGTAAAGCTACTATCGGTAGTGTAGGTAACTCAGATCATGGGTTGGAAAAATCAGGTAAAGCAGGCCGTACACGTTGGTTTGGACGTCGTCCAAGAACTCGTGGTGTGGTTATGAACCCGGTTGATCACCCAATGGGTGGTGGTGAAGGACGCGCTTCCGGAGGACACCCAAGATCTCGTAAAGGATTGTACGCTAAGGGACTTAAGACAAGAGCTCCTAAGAAACATTCATCTAAGTACATTATTGAGAGAAGAAAAAAGTAATCTGATTAATTGAGTAAACTATGAGTCGTTCATTAAAAAAAGGTCCATACATTAACGTAAAGCTTGAAAATAAGATTCTTACCATGAATGAATCAGGTAAGAAGACTGTGGTTAAGACCTGGGCCAGAGCTTCAATGATTTCGCCTGACTTTGTAGGGCATACTGTTGCAGTTCACAATGGAAATAAATTTATTCCTGTTTATGTTACCGAAAATATGGTAGGTCACAAGTTGGGCGAATTTGCTCCAACTCGTACTTTCAGAGGACATGCCGGTAACAAGAAAAGATAAAGGAATTCATCTGAAATAATAAAGTAATTAATATAATGGGAGCAAGAAAAAAAATATCGGCTGAAAAAAGAAAAGAAGCCCTTAAGACCATGTATTTTGCGAAATTGCAAAATGTTCCTACTTCCCCACGCAAGATGCGTCTCGTGGCTGACATGATTCGTGGAATGGAAGTGAACAGAGCACTTGGTGTTTTGAAGTTTTCTTCCAAAGAAGCTGCTGCAAGAGTGGAAAAGTTATTGCGCTCTGCAATTGCTAACTGGGAGCAGAAAAACGAACGCAAAGCAGAAAGTGGAGAATTGTTTGTGACACAGGTTTATGTTGATGGTGGATCTACACTCAAAAGAATGAGACCAGCTCCACAAGGAAGAGGATACAGAATTCGCAAACGTTCAAACCACGTAACGTTGTTCGTTGGTTCAAAAAATAATAATGAAGAACAGATTTAAGCATGGGACAGAAAGTAAATCCAATAAGTAACCGTTTAGGAATCATCAGAGGTTGGGATTCTAATTGGTATGGTGGTAACGATTACGGTGATGCACTGTTAGAAGATAGCAAAATCCGTAAATATCTGAATGCACGCCTTGCGAAAGCTAGTGTATCCAGAATTATCATCGAACGTACCCTGAAGCTTGTCACTATTACTGTTTGTACTGCTCGTCCGGGAATCATTATCGGTAAAGGTGGTCAGGAAGTTGACAAGTTGAAAGAAGAGTTGAAGAAGATTACCGATAAAGATATTCAAATCAACATTTTTGAAGTGAAAAGACCGGAACTTGATGCTGTGATCGTTGCAAACAACATCGCTCGTCAGGTAGAAGGTAAAATTGCCTATCGCCGTGCCATAAAAATGGCTATCGCAAACACTATGCGTATGGGTGCTGAAGGTATCAAAATTCAGATTTCAGGACGTTTGAATGGAGCTGAAATGGCTCGTTCTGAAATGTATAAAGAAGGAAGAACTCCGTTACACACTTTTAGAGCAGATATCGACTATTGTCATGCAGAAGCATTGACTAAAGTTGGTCTTCTTGGAATTAAAGTTTGGATTTGTAGAGGTGAAGTGTTTGGCAAGAGAGAATTAGCTCCAAACTTTACACAAAGCAAAGAAAGTGGCCGTGGCAATAATAATAACAATGGCGGCGGAAAGAACTTCAAAAGAAAGAAAAATAATCGCTAAACGAATTTGAATCTTAGGAATCATGTTACAACCGAAAAAGACAAAATTCAGAAGACAACAAAAAGGGCGCATGAAGGGCAATGCTCAAAGGGGCAACCAACTTGCTTTTGGTTCTTTTGGTATTAAAGCTTTGCAAAATAAGTGGATTACCGGTCGTCAGATTGAAGCAGCACGTATTGCTGTAACAAGATATATGCAACGTCAAGGACAAATTTGGATCCGCATTTTCCCTGATAAACCAATTACCAAGAAACCAGCCGAAGTACGTATGGGTAAAGGTAAAGGTTCACCAGAAGGATTTGTTGCACCAATTACGCCGGGAAGAATTATTATTGAAGTAGAAGGAGTATCATTCGAAATCGCAAAAGAAGCCTTGCGCTTAGCAGCTCAAAAGCTTCCTGTAACTACAAAGTTTGTAGTTAGACGTGATTACGATCAGAACCAAAATGCGTAACGTCTTATGAAAAGTGCAGAAATTAAAGAAATGACTACCAATGATTTGGTAGAAAGAGTAGAAGCTGAAGTGGTTAACTATAACCAATTGATTTTAAATCATTCTATCTCTCCTCTGGATAATCCTGCTAAGATTAAACAATTACGCAGAGATATCGCACGTATGAAAACAGAATTACGTGAGAGAGAACTAAACAATAAATGATTGGCTTGATGGAAGCAAGAAATTTAAGAAAAGAAAGAACAGGGGTTGTCCTGAGCAACAAAATGGAAAAAACCATCACAGTTGCATCTAAGTTCAAGGAAAAACACCCTATGTATGGTAAGTTCGTTAGTAAAACGAAAAAATACCACGCTCACGATGAAAAGAATGAATGCAATATAGGTGATACTGTACGCATTATGGAAACTCGTCCATTGAGCAAGACTAAAAGATGGAGATTAGTAGAAATAATTGAAAGAGCTAAGTAATTATGATACAAGTAGAATCCAGACTTACAGTATGTGACAACAGTGGAGCGAAAGAGGCTTTGTGTATCCGTGTTTTAGGTGGTACAGGTCGTCGTTACGCTTCTGTTGGGGATGTGATCGTTGTTTCTGTGAAGAGCGTAATCCCTGCTAGTGATGTTAAAAAAGGTGCAGTATCAAAGGCTTTGATCGTACGTACTAAGAAAGAAATTCGTCGTGCTGACGGTTCTTATATACGTTTTGATGATAACGCTTGCGTTCTATTGAATGGCGCTGGTGAAATTAGAGGTAGTCGTATTTTCGGTCCTGTAGCAAGAGAACTTCGTGCAACAAACATGAAAGTTGTATCACTTGCGCCTGAAGTACTTTAATTTTGTAAAAGATTTAAGTAATGAGTAAATTACATATTAAAAAAGGCGATACAGTTTACGTAAATGCTGGTGAAGACAAAGGTAAAACTGGTCGTGTATTGAAGGTTCTCGTAAAAGAAGGACGCGCAATTGTAGAAGGTGTTAACATGGTGTCTAAGAGCACTAAGCCTAATGCAAAGAACCCACAAGGTGGTATTGTTAAGCAAGAAGCTTCTATCCACTTGTCAAACTTGAACCCGCTTGATCCTAAGACAGGTAAAGCAACTCGTATTGGGAGAAAAAAGAGTTCAGAAGGAACTTTAGTGCGTTATTCTAAAAAATCGGGAGAGGAGATTAAATAATGACTAATACTGCTAGCCTAAAGAAAGAATATGCAGAACGCATTGTTCCTGCATTAAAATCACAGTTCGAATATTCTTCATCTATGCAGGTGCCTGTACTTAAAAAGATTGTTATCAATCAAGGTTTAGGTATGGCTACTGCCGATAAGAAAATCATAGAAGTGGCTATTAACGAAATTACTGCTATTACAGGTCAGAAAGCTGTAGCAACAGTGTCTCGTAAGGACATTTCAAACTTTAAATTGCGTAAGAAAATGCCTATCGGAGTAATGGTAACATTGCGTCGCGAAAGAATGTACGAATTCCTTGAAAAGTTGGTTCGTGTAGCTCTTCCTCGTATCCGTGACTTCAAAGGTATTGAAAGCAAATTCGATGGAAAAGGTAACTATACGTTAGGAATTCAGGAACAAATCATTTTCCCTGAAATAAATATCGATAGTATAACAAGAATCTTAGGTATGAATATTACCTTTGTAACCTCTGCGCAAACTGATGAGGAAGGTTATGCTTTATTGAAGGAATTTGGTTTGCCATTTAAAAACGCTAAAAAAGACTGATATATATGGCAAAAGAATCAATGAAAGCTCGCGAAGTAAAGAGAGCGAAGTTAGTAGCCAAATATGCTGATAAAAGAGCGCAACTGAAAAAAGAAGGAAATTATGAAGCACTACAGGCTTTGCCTAAAAATGCTTCTCCTGTGCGTTTGCACAACCGCTGTAAATTGACTGGTCGTCCTAAAGGATATATCCGTCAATTTGGTATTTCCAGAATTCAGTTCCGCGAAATGGCATCTAATGGCCTTATCCCAGGTGTTAAGAAAGCAAGCTGGTAATTTTTTTAAATATTGTCAGGGTAGTCCTGATTAATTTAATTTTTTATATATGACTGATCCAATAGCAGATTATTTAACGAGGTTGAGAAACGCTATCGGTGCTAAGCACAGAGTAGTAGAAATCCCTGCCTCAAATTTGAAGAAAGAGATCACTAAGATCCTTTTTGAAAAAGGCTACATTCTTAACTATAAGTTTGTAGAAGATGGTCCTCAAGGTACTATCAAAGTTGCTTTGAAGTATGATACTGTTAACAAGGTTAACGCTATCAAGAAACTTCAAAGAGTATCTTCTCCGGGTTTACGTAAGTATACCGGTTATAAAGATATGCCGCGTGTAATTAATGGTTTAGGTATTGCAATAATATCTACTTCCAAAGGTGTAATGACAGACAAAGAAGCTGCTGAACTGAAAATCGGTGGTGAAGTATTGTGCTATGTTTATTAATAGGAGGATAAGTAATGTCAAGAATTGGAAAACTACCCATTAGTGTACCAGCAGGTGTTACTGTGACCTTGAAAGACGATGTCATTACAGTAAAAGGACCCAAAGGAGAATTAAGTCAGTATATTAACCCGCTGATAAATGTTACTGTTGAAGATGGCCAGGTTACATTGAGCCGTAACAGCGACGAAAAGCAAGAACGTGCATTTCACGGTTTATATCGTTCATTGGTAAACAACATGGTTGTTGGTGTGTCAGAAGGATATAAAAAAGAATTGGAATTAGTAGGTGTGGGATACCGTGCATCAAACAATGGTAATATCATTGAATTGTCATTAGGTTATACCCATCCTATCTTTATACAGTTGCCACCGGAAGTTAAGGTTGAAACGAAATCAGAAAGAAATAAGAATCCTCTTATTCTTTTGGAATCTTGTGACAAGCAATTGCTAGGTCAAGTTTGCTCTAAAATACGTTCTTTCCGCAAGCCTGAACCATATAAAGGTAAAGGTGTTAAGTTTGTTGGCGAAATTATTCGCAGAAAGTCTGGTAAATCAGCAGGCGCTAAGTAAATAATGATGTAAATAAGTATTATTATGACAACAAAAGTAGAAAGACGAATTAAAATCAAATATAGAGTACGTAACAAGATTTCAGGTACTACTGAGCGTCCTCGTATGAGTGTGTTTAGAAGCAACAAGCAAATCTATGTACAAATTATCGATGATCTTACAGGTAAGACGTTAGCTGCAGCTTCATCATTAGGCATGGAAGGTAAATTGCCTAAAAAAGAACAAGCTGCTAAAGTTGGTGAAATGATTGCCAAGAAAGCTCAGGAAGCAGGCGTAACAGCTGTTGTTTTCGACCGTAACGGTTATTTGTATCATGGGAGAGTTAAAGAAG
This sequence comes from Bacteroides sp. 51, assembly GCF_010500965.1. GTDB lineage: Bacteria > Bacteroidota > Bacteroidia > Bacteroidales > Bacteroidaceae > Bacteroides. The sequence goes on from NZ_QVMI01000010.1 coordinate 84,646, forward strand.
TAGCTGATGCAGCTCGTAACGCTGGACTTAAATTTTAATCATTATGGCAATTAATAATAGAGTAAAGATAACTAACGATATAGAACTGAAAGATAGATTAGTTGCTATTAATCGTGTTACCAAAGTTACTAAAGGGGGTAGAACATTCAGTTTTTCTGCCATCGTTGTAGTTGGTAACGAAGATGGAATTATCGGCTGGGGTCTTGGTAAAGCAGGTGAAGTAACTGCTGCTATTGCTAAAGGCGTTGAGTCTGCAAAGAAGAATCTGGTTAAAGTTCCTGTATTGAAGGGTACAGTTCCTCATGAACAAAGTGCAAGATTTGGTGGTGCTGAAGTATTCATCAAACCAGCTTCTCACGGTACTGGAGTAGTAGCAGGTGGTGCTATGCGTGCTGTATTGGAAAGTGCTGGTATTACTGATGTTTTGGCTAAATCAAAAGGCTCTTCTAACCCACACAACCTTGTTAAAGCTACAATTGTAGCACTTAGTGAGATGCGTGATGCTAGAATGGTTGCTCAGAACAGAGGAATTAGTATGGAAAAAGTATTTAGAGGATAAGGAGGAAGTATATATGTCAACTATAAAGATCAAACAAACAAAAAGTAGAATTGGTGCTCCTGCAGATCAAAAGAGAACGCTTGATGCACTGGGACTTCGTAAATTGAATCGTGTTGTTGAACATGAGGAAACTCCTGCAATTCTTGGAATGGTAAACAAGGTAAAGCACTTGGTTACTATCGTTAAGTAATTATTCATCGAATATTAAAAGAATTACAATATGAACTTAAGTAATTTGAAACCTGCGAGTGGATCTACTAAAACTAGGAAAAGAATTGGTCGTGGTACCGGTTCAGGTTTGGGTGGTACATCTACAAGAGGTCATAAAGGAGCTAAATCCAGATCCGGTTACTCTAAGAAAATCGGTTTTGAAGGAGGTCAGATGCCTTTACAACGCCGTGTTCCTAAATTTGGTTTTAAGAACATCAATAGAGTAGAGTATAAAGCGATTAACCTGGATACTATCCAAAAACTTGCTGAAGCAAAGAAGCTGGATAAAGTTGGTGTTAACGAATTTATCGAGGCTGGATTTGTTTCTTCAAAACAGTTAGTGAAAGTATTAGGTAACGGAACCTTGACTGCTAAAGTAGAAGTAGAAGCTCACGCATTCTCAAAAACCGCTGTTGCTGCAATTGAAGCAGTTGGTGGTAATGCAGTAAAACTCTAATTCAATGAGAAAAGCTATTGAAACATTAAAGAATATATGGAAGATTGAGGATCTGAGACAAAGGATCCTCATCACCATATTGTTTGTTGCAATTTACCGTTTCGGTTCGTATGTGGTACTGCCAGGTATTAATCCGAATATGTTGTCGCAATTGCATCAACAAACAAGTGAAGGTCTTTTGGCCTTATTAAACATGTTCTCCGGAGGTGCATTTTCCAATGCGTCAATTTTTGCATTGGGTATTATGCCTTATATCTCTGCATCAATCGTTATTCAGCTATTAGCGATTGCAGTTCCTTATTTTCAAAAACTGCAACGTGAAGGTGAAAGTGGCAGAAGAAAGATTAATCAGTATACTCGTTATCTGACTATTGCTATTCTTATTGTTCAAGCACCTTCTTATCTGATTAACTTGAAGATGCAAGCCGGACCGGCTTTAAATGCTTCATTAGATTGGACTCTTTTTATGGTGACTTCTACCATAATTCTGGCAGCTGGCAGTATGTTTATTCTGTGGCTTGGTGAAAGAATCACTGATAAAGGTATTGGTAATGGTATTTCCTTCATCATTTTGGTAGGTATCATTGCTCGTTTGCCTCAGTCTCTTTTTCAAGAACTTATCTCTCGTATGACTGATAAAACTGGTGGATTGATCATGTTCCTGGTTGAGATTGTGTTCCTATTACTGGTTATTGCTGCTGCAATTCTTCTGGTACAAGGAACAAGAAAGATACCTGTGCAATATGCGAAGAAAATTGTTGGAAACAAACAGTATGGTGGTGCTAGACAATATATTCCTTTGAAAGTGAATGCTGCGGGGGTTATGCCTATCATCTTTGCTCAAGCAATCATGTTTATTCCAATTACATTTATCGGCTTCTCAAGTGCAGAAAATGCTAACGGTTTTGTTCGTGCGTTTACAGATCATACAAGCTTCTGGTACAACTTTGTTTTTGCAGTAATGATTATTTTGTTTACATACTTCTATACTGCGATTACAATTAATCCAACTCAGATGGCTGAAGATATGAAGAGAAATAATGGATTTATCCCTGGCATTAAACCTGGTAAGAAGACAGCAGAGTATATTGATGATATTATGTCTCGTATCACTCTTCCCGGATCTTTCTTCCTCGCATTAGTTGCTATTATGCCTGCTTTTGCTGGTCTGTTTGGGGTACAAGCTGAATTTGCTCAATTCTTCGGTGGTACATCTCTGTTAATCCTTGTAGGTGTTGTTCTTGATACACTGCAACAGATTGAAAGTCATTTGTTGATGAGACATTATGATGGTTTGTTGAAATCAGGTCGTATTAAGGGACGCTCAGGTAGTGTATCTGCATATTAATTCTTGAAGAAGAAATGATATTTCTTAAAACAGAAGATGAGATAGAATTACTTCGCCAAAGTAATTTGTTGGTTGGAAAAACATTAGCCGAAATGGCTAAGTTGATCAAACCGGGAGTTACTACTGGCGAACTGGATAAAGTTGCTGAGGAGTTCATTAGAGATAATGGTGCTGTTCCGACTTTTAAGGGTTTCCCTAATCAGTACGGTGACCCTTTTCCTTGTTCTCTGTGTACTTCTGTAAATGACCAGGTAGTTCATGGCATACCAAGCCAAAGTATAGTTCTGAAAGATGGTGATATTGTATCCATTGATTGTGGAACATACATGAATGGATTTTGTGGTGATTCGGCTTATACATTCTGTGTAGGTGAAGTAGAAGAAGATGTTTTGAATCTACTGAAAGTCACAAAAGAAGCATTATACTTGGGTATTCAGAATGCAGTTCAAGGGAAAAGACTTGGTGATATAGGATATGCTATCCAACAACATTGTGAATCTAACTCTTATGGTGTTGTGCGTGAATTTGTCGGTCATGGTATCGGTAAGGAAATGCACGAAGATCCGCAAGTTCCGAATTACGGAAAGAGAGGTACAGGAACATTGTTGAAAAAAGGTTTATGTATCGCTATTGAACCGATGATTACCTTGGGCGATCGTCAAATTACAATGGAAAGAGACGGTTGGACAGTAAGAACAAGAGACCGAAAGTTTGCTGCTCATTTTGAGCATACTGTAGCAGTTAGTGCGGGTAAGGCAGACATTCTATCATCATTTGAATTCATTGAAGCAGTTTTAGGAGATAAATCAATATAATATGGCAAAGCAATCTGCAATAGAGCAAGACGGAGTTATCGTTGAAGCATTGTCCAATGCAATGTTTCGTGTAGAATTAGAAAACGGGCATGAGATTACTGCTCATATCTCTGGTAAAATGAGAATGCATTACATTAAAATTTTGCCAGGTGATAAAGTAAGAGTTGAAATGTCACCTTACGATTTATCGAAGGGAAGAATTGTATTTAGATATAAATAAAAATAAGATATGAAAGTAAGAGCATCATTGAAGAAACGTACGGCTGACTGTAAGATCGTTAGACGTAATGGCCGCTTGTATGTTATTAACAAGAAAAATCCTAAGTATAAACAACGTCAAGGATAATTTGTTATTTTTGCAAAAAAATTAAAATAAATATATGGCTATAAGAATAGTTGGTGTAGATTTACCTCAAAATAAAAGAGGTGAGATAGCGTTAACATACATATATGGTATTGGACGCAGTAGCTCAGCTAAAATATTAGATAAGGCTGGGATCGACAAGGATATTAAAGTAAAAGACTGGACTGATGACCAGGCTGCCAAGATTCGTGAGGTGATTGGTGAAAGCTTTAAAGTAGAGGGTGATCTTCGCTCAGAAGTGCAGTTAAACATTAAGCGATTAATGGATATTGGTTGTTACCGCGGTGTACGTCATCGTATTGGTCTGCCTGTAAGAGGCCAGAGCACTAAGAACAATGCACGTACTCGTAAGGGAAGAAAGAAAACAGTTGCAAATAAGAAAAAAGCTACTAAATAATAATTGTTGATATGGCAAAAAAAACAGTCGCAGCTAAGAAGAGAAATGTTAAGGTAGATGCTAATGGACAATTGCATGTTCATTCATCTTTCAACAATATTATTGTTTCTCTGGCGAACAGTGAAGGGCAGATTATTTCATGGTCATCTGCTGGTAAAATGGGATTCAGAGGTTCTAAAAAGAATACTCCTTATGCAGCTCAGATGGCTGCCCAGGATTGTGCTAAAATTGCATACGATCTTGGCCTAAGAAAGGTAAAAGCTTATGTTAAAGGTCCTGGTAATGGACGTGAGTCTGCTATTAGAACTATACATGGCGCTGGCATTGAAGTTACTGAAATCGTTGACGTAACTCCACTTCCACACAATGGTTGTCGTCCTCCAAAAAGACGTAGAGTTTAAAATTTACCTTTAATAAATGAACATTGATTTTGTTTGGATTACATTAAATTCTTCTCTGTGATCGCGGCTGCACAAACCCAAGTTCATTGAATAACAATTAAAATTAAAAAGAAATGGCTAGATATACTGGACCAAAATCAAGAATCGCTCGTAAGTTCGGTGAAGGTATTTTTGGAGCTGATAAAGTTCTCTCTAAGAAAAACTATCCTCCTGGGCAACACGGTAATTCAAGAAAAAGAAAAACCTCAGAATATGGTATTCAGCTTCGTGAAAAACAGAAAGCTAAATACACTTATGGCGTTTTAGAAAAACAATTCCGCAACTTGTTTGACAAGGCAGCGACTAAGAAAGGTATTACAGGCGAGATCCTGATTCAAATGCTTGAAGGTCGTTTGGATAATGTAGTATTCCGTTTGGGTATTGCTCCAACTCGTGCTGCTGCTCGTCAGTTGGTTAGCCACAGACACATCACTGTTGATGGCGCTGTTGTTAATATCCCTTCTTATGCCGTTAAGCCTGGACAATTGATTGGAGTTCGTGAGAAATCTAAATCATTGGAAGTTATCGCTAACTCACTTGCAGGTTTCAACCACAGCAAATATGCTTGGTTAGAATGGGATGAAACCTCTAAGGTTGGAAAGATGTTGCATGTTCCTGAAAGAGCAGACATTCCTGAAAACATTAAAGAACATTTGATCGTAGAATTGTATTCTAAATAATAATTAATTTCATGGCGATATTAGCATTTCAAAAACCTGATAAAGTATTAATGTTGGAAGCGGATTCCAAATTCGGTAAATTCGAATTTCGTCCGTTGGAGCCCGGTTTTGGTATTACTGTAGGTAATGCCTTGCGCCGTATTCTTCTTTCTTCATTAGAGGGTTTTGCTATCACCACTATCCGTATAGAGGGTGTTGAGCACGAATTCTCTAGCGTTCCTGGAGTAAGAGAAGATGTTACCAACATTATCTTGAATCTTAAGCAAGTAAGATTCAAGCAAGTAGTTGAAGAATTTGAGAGTGAGAAAGTAAGTATTACAATCGAGAATTCTAGTGAATTTAAAGCAGGTGACATAGGTAAGTATTTGACTGGATTTGAAGTGTTAAATCCTGAATTAGTTATTTGTCATTTAGATTCAAAAGCAACTATGCAGATTGACATTACAATTAACAAAGGTCGTGGATATGTTCCTGCTGACGAGAATCGTGAGTACTGTACCGATGTTAATGTAATTCCAATTGATTCCATTTATACTCCGATACGTAATGTTAAGTACCTGGTAGAAAACTTCCGTGTAGAACAGAAGACTGACTACGAAAAACTGGTACTTGAGATTTCTACGGATGGTTCCATACACCCGAAGGAAGCATTGAAAGAAGCTGCTAAGATCCTGATTTACCACTTCATGTTATTCTCTGATGAAAAGATCACTCTTGAAACATCAGATATTGATGGTAATGAAGAGTTTGATGAAGAAGTTCTTCACATGCGTCAGTTACTGAAGACTAAGTTGGTAGACATGGACTTGTCTGTTCGTGCGCTTAATTGTTTGAAAGCTGCTGATGTAGAAACTCTTGGAGACTTGGTACAGTTCAACAAGACTGATTTGCTGAAATTCAGAAACTTCGGAAAGAAATCGTTAACCGAGCTGGATGATTTGCTGGATAATCTGAATCTGTCGTTTGGAACCGATATAAGTAAATATAAATTAGATAAAGAATAAAAATGAGACATAATAAAAAGTTCAATCATTTAGGTCGTACTGCTTCTCATAGAAGTGCAATGTTGTCGAACATGGCATGTTCTTTGATTAAGCACAAAAGAATCACTACGACTGTTGCAAAGGCTAAAGCGTTGAAGAAATTTGTAGAGCCTTTGATTACAAAATCAAAAGACGATACTACGAACTCTCGTCGTGTTGTATTTAGCAACTTGCAAGATAAGTTTGCAGTGACTGAGTTGTTCAAAGAGATTTCAGTGAAAATCGGCGATCGTCCAGGTGGTTATACACGTATTATCAAAACTGGTAATCGTTTAGGTGACAACGCTGAAATGTGCTTCATTGAACTTGTAGACTACAATGAGAACATGGCGAAAGAGCAAACTGCTAAGAAGAAAGCTCCACGTACCCGTCGTTCTAAGAAAGGTGCAGATGCTGCCGCACCTGCTGCTACTGCAGAAGCAGTTGTTGAAGCTCCTGCTGCAGAAGAACCAAAAGCTGAATCAGCAGAATAACACCAATATTCTTATAGAAACGAAAGGCTACTCTAAATGCAGAGTAGCCTTTTTTTGTTATCAAGTTTGAATATTGATTAAAAGATGAGTGGTTATTAAACTATATCGGAATTTTATCTGTTATATTTGCACGGACTTATGGCACGCATTATTAAATCCATATTGTTTTTGTTGTTGGTTGTTGTACTTCATGTCTCTGCTAATGACGGTATGGTAAAGGAAAACCTTTACGAAGGTGGTTCTATTCCCTGTTCCTCACAGCAGTATTCCTGGGATAATATCAAGTTACCTTATTTGCCGGATGGTGAATTGGGAAGTATTGGTTTTTGTACGCAACAGCCAATTTCTTCGCGTACTAATCGTACTAATTTTGATGGTTCAGCTTTTTCTTTGCGGGATATGGCACAGATTATGTCAGAGCGTGAAGGCATGCTATTCTGTCATTGGGAGAAATTATATAGTAAATCTTTATTGTTCTCTATAACTCATCCTGTGAGCGAATATTATGTATTCGCTTTAAAACATATTATAATTTAGGATTTGGTTCATATTTAGCTTTTGGATTTCATGCTTTCATAGTGTGAAGCAACTTTCTATTATTTATCAATCAAATAAAATTATAATTATGGCACCACAATCTATTGATGCAACTATTTTTGCGTCTGAACACCCGAATATCGTAAAACGTACCAGTCTTTCAGGACTTATATTATCTTCTTTGCTAATCCTTATCGGTTTAGTGGCTTTGATATCATCTAACCGGTTGGAAGAACAAGCCAGTCCGTTGACTATTGTTCTTTTGCTTTCCGGAACTATCCTTGTTATACTTGGAGTGCTTCGTTTAGTTTGGAAGGGTAAGGAGATCGTTTATACTCCGACAGGAAGTGTAACAAGAGAGAAAAGCTTCTTTTTTGATTTGAAATATCTGGATGATTTAAAGAATGGCGTAACAACAGGTCAATTTCCTTTGTCTACTGATATCAAGAGTGAGTCTAATGGCAATATCCGTATGGATGTTATTGTGTCGGAAGATAAGCAATTTGCTGCGGTGCAATTGTTTCAGTTTGTACCTTACGCATTTAATCCGGTGACATCGGTTTGTTATTATACTAACGGTGAAGCTACTGCACTTTCATCATTCTTAATTAAGAGTGGTTGTAAGCTATATAAACAGTAATAGCAGATAGGTATAGATTTTAGTTTTGATTTGCTTAATTGGGGGTTAGTTGTCTATGACGGCTATCCCCATTTTTTTCATCAGGAAGCAAGCGTTCATGTTTTGTGCCACGCCTTCCCGCAACTGGTATGAGAAGGTGAGTTCATTGTTTGTGATATCTGCTTCAAAACGGAAATTACGAATGTTGTCAGGATAGCTTTCGGCAAGTGTACCCAGTAATAAGTCATGAGTGGCGATTATGCCGGTTGCATTTAGCGCCATGAACTGTTCTATCAGTGCAATAGAGCCTTTCTGTTTGTCTTTGGAGTTTGTTCCTTTTAATATTTCATCCAGAATGATGAATAATTCTTCTCCCGCGTTTAATTTATCAATGATGAGTTTGAGGCGTTTTAGCTCGGCAAAGAAGTAGGATTCGTTGTCTGTTAAAGAGTCGGTTGTTCTCAGGCTGGTGATTAATTGTGCAGGGTATATGGACATCTCTTTTGCGAATACAGGTGTTCCCATGCAGGCTAACAGATAATTTATCCCTATGGTGCGCAGGTAGGTGCTTTTTCCCGCCATGTTAGCTCCTGTAATGATGATAAAATCCGGGCGTTTTTCCATATCTATATCATTGCGAACACATTTTTCCCGGTTCATTAATGGGTGTCCAAGAGATTTTGCCTGTAGTTTAAATGTTTTTTCGGCTATATTCGGATATATATAACCGGGATGGTTGTAGGCAAAAGTGCTCAGGGAGCATATGGCATCCATTTGTGCTATTGCTTTCAGCCACCTGGGGAGTTCGTCGGCACTTTCTTCCTTCCATAATTCTATTTTCATCATTTGCCTGAGTTCCCAGAAGAACAAGCCGTTCAGGACAACTGCGATCAGTATATTATTACGCTGGTCTAGTGCGTTCATCAGTTTCGTTAGTTTCTGAACGGATTGTGATGCTGTTTTTCTATTTACACCGACCAGGGATTTTATTTCCTTCAGATAGGAAGCCTGCATGTCTTTGTCTTCGATGAGTTGGATTAGCTTGGCATATGTTCCAAGAATCTGGAGTTTCTTTCCATACATGGATTGCATTTTAGTGATTCCTTTAGAAAAACCAAAGCTGAAGATTGCACAACACACAAATATAACTCCCCAGAGGCTAAAGGGGATGACGTCTGTTATTGCTAAAATGATGCTTACTATATTTACCAGAAGAATAATAGTCGGGAGTGCCCGTAAAACAGTTTTACTTCTATAATAACTTGGGCTTTTAGCCCACTCGTTAATCTCTTGTTCATCGGCCTTTTCTCCTTTATATAACAATCCTAAAACCCGGAAGCGCTGGCGAAACTTAAGTTCCGGGGCTAATTCGTTAACAGCCTCTTGTTTAAGTTCAATTTCCTTTTTGTCCTTAAGATGATTGTTAAACCATTCGGCTAGTTGATTCTTTCCCAGATCAGTTGATGTCCGGTTGATATACTGAAACAAAGAGTGTTCCCCAAACACATCCAGGTCGTACGTATAAAGGTGCGATGAATCAATGAATTCGCTTCCTCCATCGAAAGCCGACGTATCATACTCAATTGCTTTTAGTTCCTGTTCATTTATCTCTTGCTTTTTTTCCAGATAATCTTTCTTATAAAATAAATGGTTGTGGTGTTTTATAAGAATCAGGAAAGGAATAAATGTAATGGCGGCAACTGCTGCAATAACATACCAGGGGTTTGACCAGAAATAGATAATGCCTGCTATCCCTGCAACGAATAGTATAAGGCGTATACTTCCGATGTGATATATCTGTTTTTGAACCTTATTTAGTTTTCCCTGTGTTTCGGAAATGACTTTTGCGTAAGTCCCGGATATCTTTTTAATGTCTTCCATTGCTCTAAATTTTATCTGTACAAAAGTAGTCACTGTTAGCGATAATTCCTTGTTAAGAGGGAGTGAAATGTCTAAATCTGTCTTTTTGATAATAAAATAGGTGAAATCCTTGTGGAAAACAGCTATTATTTCTATATTGCATACCGTGTCTCTCTGTCTTGTTGACAGTTTGAAAACTGATTAACCGAATTATTATGAAGATAACGCTCTGCAATACCTTGCCGGAATATCCTTCGTTTGTTGAGGGAATTCGCCGGGCGCCCGACCGGGGCTATTCGCTCACTCCTGAGCAAACTGCAACAGCTTTAAAGAATGCTTTGCGCTATATCCCTACCGAACTACATGCTACGCTTGCTTCAGAGTTTATGAATGAGTTGCGTACCCGCGGGCGTATTTATGGCTACCGTTTTCGTCCCCCCGGTGATTTAAAGGCCAGGCCAATTGACGAATACCGTGGCCATTGCATTGAGGGTAAAGCCTTTCAAGTAATGATAGACAATAATCTTAGTTTTGATATTGCACTATATCCTTATGAACTGGTGACTTATGGTGAAACCGGGCAGGTGTGTCAAAACTGGATGCAGTATCTCTTGATAAAACAATATCTCGAGGTAATGACCAACGAGCAGACTTTGGTCATTGAGTCCGGTCATCCTTTGGGACTTTTCCACTCCAAGCCCGATGCTCCGCGGGTGATTATTACCAATTCTATGATGATAGGCCAGTTCGATAATCAGCGCGACTGGCATATTGCCGCCCAGATGGGGGTGGCGAATTATGGGCAAATGACTGCCGGCGGCTGGATGTATATCGGTCCGCAGGGTATTGTTCACGGAACGTTTAATACGTTGTTGAATGCCGGGCGGTTGAAACTCGGAATTCCACAGGATAAAGATTTGCGTGGACATTTGTTTGTATCCTCCGGTTTAGGCGGTATGAGTGGCGCTCAGCCTAAAGCCGCTGAGATTGCCGGTGCTGTTGCCATTATTGCCGAGGTGGATTATTCCCGCATTCAGACCCGGTACGATCAGGGATGGGTGGGGCATGTTACTGCGGATGCTATGGAAGCTTTTGCCAGGGCTTTTGATGCAATGCAGAAAAAAAAGCCTTGTTCTATTGCCTATCATGGGAATATTGTTGATTTACTGGAGTATGCTGTGAAAGAGCATATCCATATTGAACTGCTTTCCGATCAAACCTCTTGTCATGCTGTTTATGAAGGTGGATATTGCCCTGCTGGGCTGACTTTCGAGGAACGAACCCGGATGTTGCACGAAGAGCCTGATGCGTTCCGCCGGTTGGTCGATCTCTCTCTTCGCCGTCATTTTGCAGTAATTAAGACACTTGTGAGCCGTGCTACTTATTTCTTCGACTACGGTAACTCCTTTATGAAGGCCATCTACGATGCCGGAGTCACTGAAATCTCCCGCAATGGAGTAGATGAAAAAGACGGCTTTATCTGGCCGAGTTACGTAGAAGATATTATGGGACCTGAATTGTTCGATTATGGTTATGGTCCTTTCCGCTGGGTTTGCCTTAGCGGTAAACATGAAGATTTAATCAAGACCGACCGGGCTGCTATGGAATGTATTGATCCCACGCGTCGTGGGCAAGACTTGGATAATTATAATTGGATTCGCGATGCGGAGAAAAACAATCTGGTAGTCGGCACCCAGGCGCGCATTCTTTACCAGGATGCCGTAGGCCGTATGACGATTGCCCTTCGCTTTAATGAAATGGTGCGCCGGGGCGAAGTTGGCCCTATTATGCTGGGGCGCGATCATCATGATGTAAGCGGAACCGATTCTCCTTTCCGGGAGACTGCTAATATAAAAGACGGAAGCAATGTAATGGCCGATATGGCCGTGCAGTGTTTTGCCGGCAACTGCGCACGTGGCATGAGCCTCGTAGCTCTGCATAATGGTGGTGGAGTGGGCATCGGCAAGGCTATCAATGGTGGCTTTGGCATGGTGTGCGATGGTAGCGAACGTGTCGACGAAATCCTTCGCTCCGCTATGCTTTGGGATGTAATGGGCGGCGTTGCCCGTCGTTCGTGGGCGCGCAATCCGCATGCTATGGAAACCAGCGGAGCTTTCAATGAATCGCACACAGACGATGGTTACCATATCACTATGCCCTACCTTGTCGATGAAAATATTATTGAAACATATATCAATCGTAAATAGTACATCTGTAAATCGTAAATAAAACTATGAGTTGGAATAAAATTGTAGAGTGTGTCCCTAACTTCAGTGAAGGACGTGATCTGGAAAAGATAGACCGGATTGTGTCTTCTTTCCGTGCGAAACCCGGTGTGAAATTGCTGGATTATAGCAATGATGAAGACCACAATCGCCTGGTTGTGACCGTTGTAGGTGAGCCCGAGGCTTTACGAGATGCAGTAATTCAGGCCATTGGTGTGGCTGTTCAGCTTATAGACCTTAACCACCATAAGGGACAACATCCGCGCATGGGCGCTGTTGATGTTGTTCCTTTCATTCCGATTAAGAATGTGACGATGGAGGAAGCCATCGGACTTTCCAAAGAAGTAGCCCGTAGCGTTGCAGAGGCGTATCAACTTCCCGTTTTCCTATATGAAAAATCGGCAACAGCTGCTCATCGTGAAAACCTGGCTACGGTCCGTAAAGGAGAATTCGAAGGAATGGCCGAAAAGATTAAGCTGCCCGAATGGAAACCCGATTTCGGTCCGGCGAAGCGTCATCCAACTGCCGGTGCTGTAGCCATCGGCGCTCGCATGCCATTGGTTGCTTACAATATAAACCTGAGTACCGACAATCTGGATATTGCTACCCGGATCGCCAAAAATATTCGCCACGTAAATGGCGGTCTGCGATTTGTCAAAGCGATGGGAGTGGAGCTGAAGGAACGTAATATTACCCAGGTATCCATCAACATGACCGATTATTCAAAAACAGCACTTTATCGTGCCTTTGAATTGACCTGTATCGAAGCCCGCCGTTATGGTGTTTCGATTGTAGGCAGTGAAATCATCGGTTTGGTGCCGATGGAAGCGCTGATTGATACCGCTTCGTACTATCTGGGATTAGAGAATTTCTCGATACAACAGGTTCTTGAGGCTCGTATCATGGAGTGATCGTTTAATTATCATAGTATGTTGTTGTCGACGAGATGTACAGGTGGTTACCGACCAGATGTACAGGTGGTCACTGACTAGATGTACAGGTGGTCGACCACAGCATTACTTTAAACACTAAGAAGCCCTTATCTTATGAAAGAGAACTTAGTAATATTCAACGCCAAAGTAGCTACCCCGTTAGGTTTTTCATCCCGTCGGGGAGAGGAGATGGCCGCTTTGCACGTCATCGATCATGCTACGGTAGAGATTACCGAAGGCATGATCACTTATGTTGGTCCTCCTCGCCGGGGCGAGCGCCCCGGTTTCCATTGGGGATACTACTTCTACGATGCTCAGGGACGTTGTTTGCTTCCCGGTTTTGTCGATTCCCATACGCATTTCGTATTTGGCGGCGAACGTTCCGAAGAGTTCTCCTGGCGATTGAAAGGCGAGAGCTATATGTCCATTATGGAACGCGGCGGCGGCATTGCCAGTACCATGCGGGCTACCCGCGAATATTCTTTCGACCAACTCCGGGTAAAAGCTCAGGGATTCCTCAAGAAAATGACCGAAATGGGCGTGACCACCGTCGAAGGCAAGAGTGGCTACGGTCTGGATCGCGACACGGAACTCCTCCAACTGAAGGTCATGCGTAGCCTGAATAACGATGAACGGAAAACTGTCGATATTGTTTCCACCTTTCTGGGTGCCCACGCTCTGCCGCCCGAGTTTGCCGGCAGAAGCGATGATTATATTGACTTTCTGATTCGTGAAATGCTTCCCCTTATCCGCCGGGAAGATCTGGCCGAATGCTGTGATGTATTTTGTGAGAAAGGAGTTTTCTCTGTTGAGCAATCGCGCCGGCTGTTGACGGCTGCTAAAGAACAAGGCTATTTATTAAAACTCCATGCCGACGAAATCGTATCTCTGGGCGGAGCAGAGTTAGCGGCCGAATTGGGCGCACTTTCTGCCGACCATCTTTTGCAGGCATCCGATGCGGGTATCCGTATTATGGCCGAAGCCGGTGTTGTAGCTACGCTGCTTCCGCTTACGGCTTTTGCCCTGAAAGAACCCTATGCCCGTGCCCGCGAAATGATCAACGCCGGTTGTGCGGTTGCCCTGGCCACCGATCTGAACCCCGGTAGTTGTTTCTCCGGTTCCATCCCGTTGACATTTGCTTTGGCTTGCATCTACATGAAACTCTCTGTAGAAGAAGCCATTACAGCTTTGACCCTGAATGGAGCCGCCGCACTGAATCGTGCCGATTCCATCGGAAGCATCGAAGTGGGCAAAAAAGGAGATCTCGTATTGCTTAACTCCCCCACATACCACGTGTTGCCCTACTACGTAGGAATGAACTGCGTGGATGTGACCATAAAAGAAGGGAGCCTCACCCCGGCCCTCTCCAAAGGAGAGGGGGCAAGGAGACAGTGCGGTGAGTAATAATATATATAACAATTGATAATATGGATAATATGCAAAAAAAAGTAACTTCTTCCTCCCTCTCCTTTGGAGAGGGTCGGGGTGAGGCTTTAGTATCTCTTTCTGTAAGAGAATTCTTAAATAAAGTAGCAGGCAGTGATCCTGTTCCCGGTGGCGGTAGTGTGGCAGCCCTTAACGGAGCCATTGCTTCGGCATTGGCAGCTATGGTGGCCAATCTCACGGTGGGTAAAAAAGGCTATGAAGCCCATCAGGAATTAATGGGGCATATCGCTGAGATTGCCCGGGAGCAGATAGAGCAATTCATTATCGATGTGGATAAAGACTCGGATGCCTACAATCAGGTTTTTGCCTGCTTTAAGATGCCTAAAAACACCGATGAGGAAAAAGCTGCCCGTAGCGCGGCTATCCAGGAAGCAACCAAATATGCCGCTATGGTCCCTATGCAAGTGGCACGTAATGCCTATGGACTGATGGATATTATTTCCGATGTGGCCCACCTGGGCAATCAGAATGCCGTAACCGATGCCTGTGTAGCCATGATGGCTGCCCGCTCGGCGGTATTGGGCGCTTTGATGAATGTACGTATCAACCTGGGGTCCATAAAAGATGCCGAGTTTGTTCAGGCGCTAAAGACAGAAGCCGATGAACTTGAACAGCACGCTTGTGAGAAAGAAAAAACATTGCTTAATGCGGTTAAACAGGAACTGGAATCATGAATAACGTATATTATATAGGATCGGGAGATTTGACGTTCGATATCATTGAACGTATCATTAACGAGAACCTGAAACTCGAACTTGCCCCCGAAGCTAAGGTTCGTATCAAGAAATGCCGCGAATACCTGGATCAGAAAATAGCATCATCCGACGCGCCTCTTTACGGCATCACTACCGGATTTGGTTCGCTTTGCAATCGCAATATCTCTCCCGATGAGTTGAGCACATTGCAGGAAAACCTCGTAAAAAGCCATGCCTGTAGCGTAGGCGAAGAGATCCGTCCGGTGATTATTAAACTTATGATGATGTTGAAAGCCCATGCGCTTTCTCTTGGACATAGCGGGGTGCAGTTAATTACCGTTCAGCGCATTCTCGATTTCTTTAACAACGACGTCATGCCTATCGTCTACGACCGGGGTTCGTTGGGCGCTTCGGGCGATCTGGCACCTTTGGCCAATCTGTTCCTACCTCTTATCGGCGTGGGAGATGTGTACTACAAAGGACAGAAGCGTGAAGCCATCAGTGTACTCGACGAATTTGGCTGGGAACCCGTTAAACTGAAAAGTAAAGAGGGGCTCGCCTTGCTCAATGGTACACAATTTATGAGTGCCAACGGTGTTTTTGCTATTCTGCGGGCTTTCCGTTTATCCAAGAAAGCCGATATGATTGCTGCTCTTTCTCTGGAGGCTTTTGATGGACGGCTGGACCCTTTCATGGATTGTATCCAGCAGATCCGTCCGCACAAGGGACAAATAGAAACCGGCGAGAACTTCCGCCGCCTGTTGGAGGGTAGCGAACTTATTGCCCGTGACAAGGAGCACCTTCAGGACCCGTATTCATTCCGCTGCATCCCTCAGGTGCATGGGGCAACGAAAGATGCTATTCGTTATGTATCCTCAGTTCTTTTGACGGAAATAAATTCCGTAACCGATAATCCGACGATCTTCCCCGATGAAGACTTGATTATTTCCGGTGGTAACTTCCACGGGCAACCGTTGGCAATTTCTTATGATTTCCTGGCCATCGCTTTAGCCGAACTCGGAAACATCTCCGAGCGCCGTGTGGCCCAACTCATTATGGGGCTTCGCGGACTGCCGGAGTTTCTTGTTGCCAATCCGGGGCTTAATTCGGGCTTTATGATACCTCAATATGCCGCCGCATCTATGGTCAGCCAGAATAAAATGTATTGTTATGCTGCTTCGAGCGATTCCATTGTTTCATCCAACGGACAGGAGGATCATGTGAGCATGGGGGCAAATGGGGCTGTTAAGCTATTCCGTATCATGGATAATCTGGAACATATCCTTGCCATTGAACTAATGAATGCTGCTCAGGGCATTGATTTCCGTCGCCCGGCAAAAACATCTCCGATTCTGGAACGCTACCTTCATGCTTATCGTAAAGAGGTGCCGTTTGTAAAGGATGATATCGTGATGTATAAAGAGATACATAAAACCGTGGCTTTCTTGAATAGGATAAAGGTGGAATTTTAATCTACTAACTTCGGGCGGTTCGCGAACCGCCCCTACAGTAATACTTTTGTTTTCTTATAATCAAATATACGATAAAACCACCTCTTTTAGTTTAGACGCCGAGAAAGGATATGCAATAACCTCATTACAGCCACTCTCCATAGCCCAGCGTTGTTCCATGTAGAAATTGCTGGAAGTAATTCCCACAATAGGAACCGTACTTGATATATCCCGTATCTTTTTCATCGCATCTATTCCGTTCATTCCCTCAAGCTGAATGTTTATCAGTACAAAATCCGGTTTCTCCAAGATAAAAGAGCGGATAGCCGTGTCTCTGTTTTTGGCCCATACCACTTGATAGTTCTTTTCCAGTATTTCGTTTATTACTTCAAACCGCGACTCAGAATCTTCCGTTACCAGAATTTTGGGAGATGCCCCATTCTTCAATTCGTTGCCGATTGAGGGTTGTGCGTCAGATAGCTCTTTCTCATAAGGAAGAGTAAATGAAAAGGTACTTCCTACACCAAGCCGAGACTCTACATTGATTTCTCCTCCAAGATGCTCCACCAGGTTTTCGGAGATTGACAGTCCGAGCCCTGTTCCCTGTGCAAAGTTATTGAGTTTCTCAAAACGGTTAAAGATAGTTTTAAGCTTGTCTTTAGGAATGCCCGCTCCCGTGTCGCTAACATAGAAATACAGATAACCCCCTCTTTCCTCTACCCCTAACGTGATACTCCCCCGGAAGGTATTCTTAACAGCATTCGAAAGAAAATTAAAAACAACCTGCTTTACCCGGTTCGCATCGGTCAACACCATCAGACTTATATCCGGATATATAACCTTAAACTCTATCCCTGGCTTTATCTTCGTTTGGTATATGCGTTCAATCTCACTTATAAGATTATGAATATTCACTTGTGTAAAGCTCATTTCATATTTTCCGGATTCAATCTGCGTAAAATCAAGAATATCATTCACCAGTTGTAGTAGCAATGTATTGTTAGTATGAACAATTTCCAGATACTCTTCCCTTAGTTTGGGGTCTTCTTCGGTGGCAATAATATCGCTGAATCCAATAATCGAATTTAACGGAGTGCGTATCTCATGACTCATGTTGGCAATGAACGCCGATTTCATCCGGTCGGCTTTTTCGGCTAACAGGCGAGCTTCCAGAAGATTCTCCATACGTTTTATCCGGTCGCTGATGTCGGATATGAGCACGAATGCTTTCTCTCCTTCTAATGGGGTGATACGTGCTTTGTAATAATAGCGTGTGCCGAAAAGATCAACCGGATATTCAATCTCTTTAAGTTGACCCGTTTCCAGGCACTCTTTGATATTATCAAGAAATAGCTGGCTTACTTCTTCCGAATAAATAATGCGTCCGTTCTGACCAATTATTTCTTCTTTATTGTGAAACAGATTCAGTCCTTCAGGAAGAATAATATCCTGAAATATCAGGTTCTTATCAAAGATGAAAACAAAATCGGGTATGGCCTTAAGCAGATTCCTATAGTCATTGTTCTCTTTACATAATACTGCTTTTTCTTCTTCTTGCTTTTGAATATTCCGGGTTAATGAAATAATTCTTTCCGCTTTATGGTATGAGTAAAAGTAACTTTTTAACCATACCGTCTTTCCCTGGGAATGTACCAGACGATATTTTACCGAAGAATTTGCTTCATCCGTTTCTGAAACCATCTTGAATGAAGAGTTAAATAGAGGTAAATCTTCCGGATGTATAAGGCTGTAAAGCTGTTGCATTGAATCGAAGCAAATGCCAACAGCATCCAGATTGAGAATTTGGAAAAAATCATTGGCGAATTCTAATTCATCGGAAGCGATATTGTATTCCCATATGCCATTTTTTCCGGCAGAGAGCATAGCGATAAAAGGTGTTGAAGAAAAAAAAGAAGAAGATTCCATTTCCTTAATACGTTGTTTTAGTTGGTTGAAACACAAATATAAGATATTTTTGCTTTTAAAGCCAAATAGGACAGAATAACTTACTTAAAGAACAATTTTTCTTAAATTATTTTCATGTATCCATTACCTTTTCATGTTTTTGACAGTAGGACAGTCAATACTATTTTGGTTTAATAACCTTTATCAAAGAATGCTTAAGTGATAAATTTTATCAAATCATAAACAAATATCAGGAAACTTGTGTGGTGTTTTAAGTTTTCTACTTATATTTGCGATCTTAAGTAATCGTATGGACTGTCTGATATGTCCGGAAAAACATTCTAGATCTAAATTATATGGTGAAAGATAGTGCAAAAGAAGTTCCTTATCGCGAGGATTTAAAGGAAAAAGTGATTATAGAAGCTATGGAGGCATTCAAGAGGCACGGAATCAAGAGCATCCGGATGGACGATATTGCAAACCTGCTGAGAATGTCCAAGCGTACTCTTTATGAAATCTTTGAAGATAAAGAAACACTATTGAAAGAATGTATTTTATATCATCAACAGCAAAATCAAAGGGGACTTGAAGAAATCGTCAGAGAATCAAAGAATGTGTTGGAGGTTATTCTGAAATGCTACAAAGGTAGCATTGAAATGTACCACCGCACCAACAAGAAGTTTTTTGAAGAAATCAAGAAATATCCTAAAGTTTACGATATGATTATGAATAGCCGTGAAAAAGATAATACGGTTGTTATTAACTTCCTGAAACGTGGAGTGGATCAGGGAATCTTCAGGGCTGATATAAATTTTGCTATCATACATGCATTGTTGCGCGAACAAATGGACTTGCTTATGACCTCCAACGTGTCCAAACAATTCTCTTTCCTGGAAGTTTACGAGGCCATTATTTTTACGTATTTACGTGGCATAGCCACACAAAAAGGGGCGGAAGAACTTGACGACTTCATCAAGGAATATCGTAAAGAACAAGCTGGCGTGTCGAAAGAATAACTATCCCCCTCTCCAATATTAAGAAGAAAACGAAATGAAATATGAAGAAAATGAAATGTCTTACGAATAGAAAGACCACTCTGGCATTGGCCTTTGTTTTGGCTTTTGGTGGCGTGAGGGCACAAAGTGCCCAAGATACACTCAGGCTTACGCTGAATCAGGCGTTGGAAATTGCATTGAATGACAATCCGACCATTAAAGTGGCAGATCAAGAGATTACACTGAAGAAAACGGCTAACAGGGAGGCTTACGCGGGACTTCTTCCCGAAGTATCTTTGGTTGGCGGTTATCAGCGTGCTATAAAGAAGCAGTCCATGGCTTTTCAGGGACAAGTAGTTGAGATTGGTATTGATAACACATACAATGGTGGGCTTAATATAAGTTTGCCTATATTTGCTCCGGCACTTTATAAAAGTATTAGTCTGACTAAATCAGATGTTGACCTGGCTGTGGAAAAAGCCCGTTCGTCGAAAATCAGTATGGTTAACCAAGTCACCAAGGCTTACTATCAGTTGCTTTTGGCGCAGGATAGCCATGTGGTACTGAAGAAAAGTTACGATCAGGCTGTGGCCAACTATAATGTAGTAAATGCAAAGTACGAACAAGGTAGCGTGAGCGAATATGATAAGATTCGTGCCGAGGTACAGATGCGCAATCTGGTTCCGACAGTTGTTTCTGCCCGTAATGGAGTGAACTTGGCCCGCCTGCAACTTAAAGTGCTTATGGGTATGGACCCGGATATAGAAATTGCCATTATAGGCAACCTGAAAGACTACGAATTAACGATGTTTCAGCAACAACTTGACGAACGCTCTGTTGATCTGAGCAATAACAGTGATTTGAAGCAACTTGATCTTAATGCAGAACTGCTGAAAAAAAGTTTGAAACTGAAACAAACTAACTTTATGCCAACTCTGGGGGCATCGTTCAACTACACCTATATGTCGATGAATGAGAACTTCCGCATTGCGCATTATGATTGGTATCCTTATTCTACCCTTGGCCTTAGCCTGACTATTCCTTTGTTTAAAGCAAGTAACTTTACAACGCTGAAACAAACAAAGATCCAGATGTATCAGCTGACTGAGACTAAAACCAACGCGGAACGTCAGTTACAGATGCAGGCAACAAGCTATCTGGACAATATGAATGCAAGTACAGAGCAGGTGGTAAGTAATAAGGAGAGCGTTCACCAGGCTGAAAAAGGCCGGGAGATTGCTAAAAAGCGTTATGAAGTAGGAAAAGGAACGATTCTTGAGTTGAATGATTCGGAAGTAGCACTTACCCAGGCAGAACTCACTTATAATCAATCTATTTTTGATTACCTGACGGCTAAAGCTGACCTTGATCAGGTGTTAGGTGCGGAGCCTGCCATTAAATAACGAAGAAAAAAAACGAAAATAAGAAAACGAAATGAAAAAGAGTTTTTATTTAATTGCCCTGCTTGCTGTTGTGGTGCTGGGCTCATGTTCCGGTGGGAAGGATGATTCTACCGTAGAAAAAAAAGAAGAAAAGCCGGTAGTAAAACTGGCCAATGTATTTGCCCGTCCGGTAGACCAGGTTCAGGAGTATACAGCTACTGTTGAGGCAGAAGTGAAAAATAATATAGCACCTCAGTCACCGGTTCGTATTGACAAAATCTTTGTGGAAGTAGGCGACCGTGTATCAAAAGGTCAGAAACTGGTACAAATGGATGCGGCAAACCTGCTCCAACTGAAGTTGCAGGTGGAAAACCAGGAGATTGAATTTAAACGTACCGATGAGCTTTATAAAGTGGGTGGTGCTTCTAAATCAGAATGGGATGCTGCAAAAATGACCTTGGATGTTCGGAAAACATCTTATCAGAACTTGTTGGAAAACACAGGGTTAGTAAGCCCGATTAATGGAGTGATTACAGCCCGTAATTATGATAACGGTGATATGTACAGTGGTGGCAATCCGGTTTTGGTTGTAGAACAAATCACTCCGGTGAAATTGATGATCAACGTATCCGAAACCTATTTCACTAAGGTAAAGAAAGGAGCCGCTGTCGCTGTTAAAGTCGATGTATATGGCGATGAAGAATTTACGGGCAATATTAGTTTAGTTTACCCCACTATTGATCCTCTTACCCGTACTTTCCCTGTGGAAATTAAGTTGGCTAACAAAGATCAGAGAGTGCGTCCGGGAATGTTCGCCCGTGCGACGATCAATTTCGGTACTGCTGAGCACGTTGTGGTTCCGGATCAGGCGATTGTTAAGCAGGCCGGTTCGGGCGACCGTTACGTTTATGTCTACAAAAACGGAAAAGTGTCTTATAACAAAGTAGAGCTTGGACGCCGTATGAATACTGAGTATGAGCTGATCTCGGGAGTAGAAGACAATGCTCAGGTGGTCATTGCCGGGCAGGCACGATTACTGAACGACATGGAGGTCCAGGTAACAAATTAAAATAGAGAGGCTGATAAAATAGAATAATTATTATGAGTATATACGAAGGAGCGGTTAAAAAACCGATTATGACCTACCTGTGCTTTGTAGCTGTGGTAATCTTTGGTCTCTTTTCTTTGTCCAGGCTACCGGTAGACTTGTTGCCGGATATTGAAACAAACACCATCATGGTGATGACTTCTTATCCGGGTGCGAGTGCTTCGGACGTGGAGAACAATGTATCCCGTCCGCTGGAAAACGTGTTGAATACAGTTAGTAACCTCAAACATATCAGTTCCCGTTCATCAGAAAACTCTTCTGTAATTACATTGGAGTTTGAATATGGTTACGATATTGATGTGCTTACCAACGACGTCCGCGATAAGTTGGATATGATTACATCTGCTCTTCCCGATGATGTAGAAACACCTATTATCTTTAAGTTTAGTACAGACATGATCCCTATTGTGATGCTTTCTGTACAGGCTGAAGAAAGTCAGGCTGCACTTTACAAGATACTGGACGATAATGTGGCCAATCCGTTGGCTCGTATTCCCGGGGTGGGTACGGTTTCTATTGCCGGTGCACCTAAGCGTGAAATCCAGATTTATTGCGACCCGAATAAGTTGGAGGCTTATAACCTGACGGTTGAAACGATCAGTTCTATTGTCAGTGCCGAAAACCGTAATATCCCGGGGGGTAATTTTGATATTGGTAACGAAACATATGCATTGCGCGTAGAAGGGGAATTTAAAGATGCCCGCCAGATGGAGAGCATTGTTGTGGGCACTAATAATGGGGCAACTGTTTACCTGCGCGATGTGGCACGTGTTGTCGATACGGTAGAAGAACGCGCACAGGAAGCCTATACAAACGGTAAGCGCGGAGCGATGATCATTGTGCAAAAACAATCGGGTGCAAACTCGGTAAACATTGCTCAAAAGGTTATCAACTCCATGCCCGAACTACAAAAAACACTGCCTTCCGATGTGAAGCTGGGGATTATCTTTGATACCTCCGAAAATATTTTGCTTACCATCAACAGTTTGGGCGAAACCGTAGGCTTTGCTCTATTGTTCGTTGTGCTTGTTGTGTTCCTTTTCCTTGGGCGTTGGAGGGCTACGGTAATTATTTCTATCGTTATTCCTTTCTCGCTGATTGCTTCGTTTATCTATCTGGCCATTACCGGGAACTCGTTGAACATCATATCATTGTCTTCACTTTCCATTGCGATTGGTATGGTGGTGGATGATGCGATCGTGGTACTTGAGAACGTAACCACGCATATTGAGCGCGGGTCTGATCCTAAACAGGCTGCTGTGCACGGTACCAATGAGGTTGCTATCTCGGTAATCGCATCTACGCTGACGATGCTTGCTGTGTTCTTCCCGTTGACCATGATTACAGGTATGACGGGTGTGCTCTTCAAACAGTTAGGCTGGATGATGTGTACCATTATGATTGTATCAACCATAGCTGCCTTATCATTAACACCGATGATGTGTTCGCAGATTTTGCGTTTGCAGAAAAAGCAGTCTAAGGCATTTACAACATTCTATGGTCCTATACAAAGAGGGTTGGATAGCCTGGATAAATGGTATGCCCGCTTGCTCGACTGGTCTGTACGTCATCGTATTGTGATTGTCCTTGCGTGTGTTGTTTTCTTTGTTGTCAGTATGTTCTGTGCTAAGTTTATCAGTACGGAGTTCTTCCCTGTACAGGATAGTGGACAGATAACAGCTACGCTTGAATTGCCGATCGGTACGCGTAAAGAAGTGGCTCAGAGGGTTACTGCAAAGCTTACGGATGAGTGGATGCAGAAATATCCCGAGATGATTGTTTGTAACTATCGTGTAGGACAGGCTGATTCGGATAATATTTTTGCCTCTATGTCCGATAATGGACCACATATCGTATCATTCAATATTCGTCTGAGTAATGTTGGTGAGCGTGAACGTAGTATGATGGAGATCGGTGAAGGCATGCGTAAGGATTTGCTAGCCTACCCGGAATTCAGCAAGACGCAGGTTGTAGTCGGAGGAAGTGGTGGTATGGGTGGACAGGCCACGGCGGACTTTGAAATTTACGGATATAGCATGTCTGTGACCGATGAAATGGCCCAGGAATTGAAACGCCGGCTCTTTGAATTGAAAGGGGTGACGGAGGTTAATATTAGCCGTGGCGACTATCAGCCGGAATATCAGGTCGATTTCGATCGTGAAAAGTTGGCGTTACATGGTCTCAACCTGTCTACTGCGGGTAATTATTTGCGTAACCGTATTAATGGTTCTACCTCTTCGCAATATCGTGAAGATGGTGATGAATATGATATTAAAGTACGTTATGCCCCGGAGTTCCGTACCAGTTTGGAAAGCATCGAAGACATTCTCATCTATAATGCAAAAGGAGAGGCTGTTCGTGTGAAGGATCTGGGTACAGTCGTTGAACGTTTTACACCGCCTACGATTGAGCGTAAAGACCGTGAGCGTATTGTAACTGTCTCTGCTGTAGTTGGTGCAGATGCTGTTCTCGGGGATGTGGTAGCAGAGGGAGTCGCTGTAATTAACAATATGGATATTCCTGCGGGAATCAATATACAAGTTGCCGGTACGTATGAAGACCAGATAGAATCATTCCAGGATCTTGGAGTATTGGGTGTCTTGATTATTATCCTTGTATTTATCGTGATGGCTGCTCAGTTTGAGTCGCTGACTTATCCGTTTATTATTATGTTCTCCGTTCCTTTTGCAGCCAGTGGTGTATTGATGGCGCTATTCTTCACCGGAAGTACGCTGAGTGTGATGAGTTTGCTGGGGGGGATTATGTTGATTGGTATCGTAGTGAAGAACGGTATTGTGTTGATTGACTATATCATTCTTTGCCGTGAGCGTGGACAGGCGGTTATTAACTCGGTTGTTACGGCAGGTAAGAGCCGTCTTCGTCCGGTATTGATGACTACGGCTACTACCATTCTGGGTATGATCCCGATGGCTATAGGTACAGGTCAGGGTTCTGAAATGTGGCGCCCGATGGGTATTTCCGTAATTGGTGGTTTAACTGTATCTACGATTCTTACGCTGGTTCTCGTTCCGGTGGTTTATTGTATGTTTGCCGGTGTGGGTATTAAGCGTCAACGCCGGAAACTGAAAAATGCACGTGAACTTGATGATTACTATCAGGAGCATAAAAGCCAGATGACTAAAGCTAAAAAATAATCGTTCAATATATGAAATCAGTACTTATAACATTCGACCAGGCACACTATGAGCAGGTTCTTTCTACGCTCGACCGTTTGAATTGCCGTGGTTTTACACATATGGAAAAGGTGCAGGGACGTGGTTCTAAAACAGGTGAGCCACATTATGGTAGCCACGCCTGGCCTGCAATGAACTCGGCCATCATTACCATAGTTGAGGACCACCGGGTGGACCCGCTACTGGATGCATTGAAAGAAATGGACGAGCGAAAAGAACAATTAGGCTTACGTGCCTTTGTCTGGAACATAGAAAAAGGTATCTAGGCGGCAAGGTGCCGCTGCCAGTGGCAGCAAGCCGCGCTGTGCATTTAAGTTTTGATACTGTATGGAAATTCCCCTCCTTTTTGAGGAGGGGTGGCCTTTAGGCCGGGGTGGTGGAAGCCATTTTGAACCGCAGAGTTTCGCAGATTAACGCAGAGTTTTACTTTTATTTATCACTCTGCGTTAATCTGCGAAACTCTGCGGTTTAAAATATAATACCTTTTCCCTCTTTTCACTATCTTTGCATCTTCTTAGTCATTTGTCTGCATGAAGAATTATTTAAAATATTCGCTGTGGTTTACTATACTTGTGCTCGCCAGTCTTTTTGGATTAGGCTTCCTGCCACCTATCACTATTGATGGGTATACATTGCGGCAAGTAGACTTACTCGGTGATATACGCACAACTGTTCCCGAAGAAGAAGAGGTTGATAGTTTCTTTCTCCCTCCCCCGGTCATAAAACCGGCTTTTGTGGATACATGCCGTGCCGGATTAACCTGTATTGAAGATTATAGCGACTCCACATTGCGCGGAATGACTCCCTTTTATGAGGCTTTAAGTAGATTAGACTCCCTGAAGCGTCCGGTACGGATTGCTTTCTTTGGCGATTCTTTTATTGAAGCAGATATCCTCACGGCCGATTTGCGTGAGATGTTGCAACAAAAGTATGGTGGTTGCGGCGTTGGACTGGTAAATATCACTTCGACAACTAACGGCTTCCGTCCTACGGTGAAGCACTCATACCGCGGATGGCGTACACACGCGGTGACCGATAGCCTTTACTTTGAACGAAAAAAGCAGGGCATAAACGGACACTATTTTATACCGGGTCCCGGTGCGTATGTAAACCTGTCGGGGCAAACGAAGTATGCCTCGTTGTTGGATACATGTGAGCAGTCGACCATTTATTTCTATAATAAAGGTGCGCTGAGCCTTACGGCCAGAATAAACCAAAGGGATGATTTGCAGAGAACCTTTGAGGCATCAACAAAACTACAGAAGATGTCCGTCCAGGGGCGTATAGGGAGTGTGCGCTGGCAAGTCAACCATGCCGATTCGGCCTTGTTCTTTGGAGCTACGATGGATGGTTTGCATGGCGTTGCCGTCGATAACCTGTCGCTGCGTGGCAGTTCGGGACTTTCCTTGCGCTATATTCCCGAGAAGGCGCTCACTGATTTTAATGAGCAACGTCCCTACGATTTGATTGTGTTGCAATACGGATTGAACATTGCAACCCCCCGGGGAAGTAATTATGATTTCTACTATAAAGGCATGCTTCAAACCATTGACCATTTAAAGAAATGTTTCCCGCAGGCAGGTATTTTGTTGCTTAGCGTGGGCGACCGCGATTATAAATCGGATAACGGAGAAATACGTACCATGGTTGGCGTAAAGAATCTGATACGTTATCAGCAGAATCTGGCGGCCGAGACAGGAATTGCTTTCTGGAATATGTTCGAAGCGATGGGCGGCGATGGAAGTATGGCCAAACTGGTGAATGCCAAGCCTGCCATGGCGAACTACGATTATACTCATATCAATTTTAAAGGAGGAGATTATTTGGCGGAATTGCTTTACGAGACACTGATCTATGGTAAAGAGCAATACGACAAGAGGCGTGCGTATGAAAAAGAGTAAAGGGTTGTATATTCGGGTTTGCATAAGTATAATGTTCGGTTGGGTTGCTTTGCCGGGTTGGGGACAGGACCAGATGCCCTTGTCGGCCCGTCCGGATGTACGTATAAAAGGAATCAGGGAGTTGAAAGAATATAAACTAACGCCCGATACGGTGGGGGTGCATATTCTTTTCCCAGAGGCTTTTCAGCATACAAAGCCCAATCAGATTATAGACCGGACCAATGTGTTAAAGCCGGTAATGGAACAGTTATACCGTTTGCGAACCGGTGCGTCGGAAGATACATTGCGCATCGTTCATATTGGCGACAGCCATGTGCGGGGCAGGATTTATCCGCGTACGGTGGGGGTGAAGCTGAGCGAGGTTTTCGGTGCTGTTTCTTATACGGATATGGGGGTGAACGGCGCTACTTGCCTGACCTTTACGCATCCTGATCGTATTGCGGCTATAGCAGAACTTAAACCGGGGTTGCTGATTCTGTCTTTCGGGACAAACGAAAGTCACAACAAGCGATATAACTCTACCGTGCATTATCATCAGATGGATGAATTGGTGAAGTTGTTGCGCTCGCGCATGCCCGGTGTTCCGATCTTGTTGACTACGCCTCCGGGATCGTACGAAAGTTTCCGGCAAAGCCGTCGCCGTCGTACTTATTCAATTAATCAGCGTACGGTGATTGCAGTAAATACCATCCGCAAATACGCCGAGGATCAGAAGCTGGCGGTGTGGGATATGTATAATGTGGTTGGAGGAAAAGACTATGCCTGCCGCAACTGGTGGGATGCCGGACTGATGCGGCCCGATCATGTGCATTATATTGCGGAGGGATACGTACTGCAAGGCGAGATTTTATTTGAAGGACTAATTAACGCATATAACAAGTATGTCTCTGATTGATATCGACTTAGAGAAATTGCGCGATGTATTTATGTATGATCCGCAGGCGCCAATGATATTCAGTAGTGGGGTATTCCTTTGGTTCTTTGCCGGATTTATCATTATATATTCACTGCTGAAGAAACTGAATACACCCCGTATTTTGTTTGTGACGCTGTTCTCTTATTACTTCTATTATAAGAGTAGCGGCACCTATTTCTTCTTGTTGGCGGTGGTTACGGTGAGCGATTTCCTGATTGCACGCTTTATGGACCAGATAAACCGGCAGGCCATGCGAAAGGTCTTGGTCGTACTTAGCCTTGCGATTAACCTGGGATTGCTTTGTTATTTTAAATATACCAATTTCTTTGGCGAAGTGATTGCTTCAATCACCGGAGGCACGTTTAGCGCTTTGGATATCTTCCTTCCGGTGGGGATTTCGTTCTTTACTTTCCAGTCGTTGAGCTATACGATTGATGTGTACCGCAGGCAAATTACTCCGCTGACGAGCTTGTTGGATTATGCCTTCTATGTGTCTTTCTTTCCGCCGCTGGTTGCCGGCCCGATTATTCGTGCACGCGACTTTATTCCGCAGATACGGAAGCCGCTTTGCGTTACCAAAGAGATGTTTGGCCAGGGCGTATTCTATATCCTGTGTGGTCTGTTTAAGAAAGCGATTATCTCCGATTATATTGGCGTTAACTTCGTAGAACGAATCTTTGCTAACCCTACGTTGTACTCCGGGGTGGAGAATCTGATGGGTGTTTATGGATATGCCTTACAGATTTATTGCGACTTCTCGGGTTACAGCGATATGGCCATTGGTATTGCTCTGTTGTTAGGGTTTCATGTAAACAAGAACTTTGATTCTCCATACAAATCGGCCTCTATCACCGAGTTCTGGCGGCGGTGGCATATTTCATTGTCGAGCTGGTTGCGCGATTATCTGTACATCTCTCTGGGGGGGAACCGTAAGGGGAAGTTTCGTCAATACCTCAACCTTATCATAACAATGTTTCTTGGCGGATTGTGGCATGGTGCTTCGTGGAATTTCATTGTATGGGGTATGTTTCACGGCGTGGCGTTGGCGCTACATAAGGCATGGATGACGATCAGCAAGGTGCTGCACCCAGATGTCCATGCGGATGGTGGTCAGCGTAAGCTAAACTTGGGTGCAGCGGCTCGCTGCCGTCGTTTCTTCGGGGTGATCATAACTTTTCACTTTGTTTGTTTCTGCTGGATCTTCTTCCGGAATACGACCTTTGAGGGGTCGATGGATATGATTCGTCAGATCGCATTTAATTTCCAACCACAGCTTTTTGTGCAGCTCATCGAAGGCTATTGGCGGGTATTTGCATTAATGTTGCTGGGATTCTTGCTGCATTTTGCTCCGGTGACATGGGAGGCGTCTTTTGCCAATGGCGTTATCCGTCTGCCCCTGCTTGGCAAGGTGGTGCTGATGGTGGCTCTCGTCTATCTGGTTATTCAGGTGAAGAGCAGTGAGATTCAACCGTTTATATACTTTCAGTTTTAAAGGGAAGCAGTTCTGTTTTTGTCGCCTTTCAGTGGAATATGTTTAAAAAGAAACTTTCATAGACCTTGGAACACCCGGGTGTTCCGGTCGCATACACCCGGGTGTTTTATGCAGAAAGACCCGGGTGTATTGGAGTGAAACACCCGGGTCTTTTGATCCCCGGCAAAGTGGCGGGCTGGATTTAATGAATAAGCTTTTGAAATCGCACCTTGTATCTCTGCGTTAGTTGCGCGTTAGGTTACTCAACCGAAATCTCATCAATAAACATATACGGCGCTCTTCCTTCGCCACCATGACCCTTAGGCAATGCGAGGCTTCGTTTGGCTACAACCTTAACGTAACGAGTCGTAACAGCGTCGAAGCTAACCTCGTACGTGTCGATGTTCCTTTTACCATAATCCGTATCTACCGGATAATCTTTGGATGCCACTTCACGGAAGTCCGTATTATTGTCCGATACATATACCGCCAGTCCGGTAGACCCCATAATCCATGACGGCATGTCTACAAGCGCCTGTGTCGATACACGGCTAATCTCGGTTGGTTCCTGCAAATCAATCACCGCCTCCATATCGCCACCGATAAATCCGAGCCAACGGCCGGTAGAATAACTATCATTGCCCTTCAAGCCATCTACAAGTGCAACCGCACCATTGAATTTGTATCTATCCGACGGTTCCATTTTTAGTGTAATAGGGCATCCGGTTGCTTTATTGAACCTGATTTCCTCGGAAATCATCTTGCTGCTTCCCTCCGGACGAATAGCTACTGCATTGAAGGCGGCATTCTCTGTGATGAAGACCGGTTCGGTATAAAGCTGTGATTTCACGGTAGGCTCTGTTCCGTCTAATGTATAATATATCGGAGCATTGTCTACTGTGCTGAGAACCACTTCAACCGCGCGCTTTTCTGGTTGAGGCTTGTACTCTGCCCTCAGGTCAAAAACATGTTTAGCATAGTTGTAACCCTCGTGCTGATATATCTTCAATAATTGAGGCAGGCGTTTGGTGAAATCGGCATAGTTTTTCTTTTCAGGTTCGGTCCATTGTACTTCGGAAAGGGCCGCCATACGTGGCAAGACCATATATTCAACGCCCTCGGTGGTTTGAATGTATTCCGTCCAAAGGTTGGCCTGCGCACCAAGAATGTACTTCTTTTCACTCTCCTTCAATTCGGCAGGGATAGGCTCCAGACTGTAAACCTTTTCAATCGTAACAAGTCCGCCAATGGCCAGTTGCTCATCCTTGATGTTGTCCGTCTGATAATAATCGAAATAAGCATGAGATGTTGGCACCATAATTACGTCGTGACCAAGGCGTGCTGCTTCAATTCCACCCTCCATGCCTCTCCACGACATGATGGTAGCATTCGGCGCAACGTCGCCTTCCAGAATCTCGTCCCAGCCAATAATGCGGCGTCCTTTGGCATTTAAGAATGCTTCCATACGCTTCATGCAATATGTTTGCAGACGATCCTCGGCTGAGTGTCTGCCATCGGCTTTCAATCCTTCTTTCTTAATACGTGCCTGGCATTTAGGGCAGGCTTTCCAACGAACCCGGGGAGCTTCATCGCCACCGATATGTATAAGTTCGGACGGGAAAAGCTCTGTTACCTCGTCCAGTATCTCTTCAAGGAAAACCATGGCATCTTCATTGCCAATGCAAATCACATCGTCAAAAATACCCCATCGCGGACACACCTCGTACGGTCCGCCCGTACACCCAAACTCCGGATAACCAGCCAATACAGCCAGCATATGTCCGGGCAAGTCCACTTCCGGGATAATCGTGATATAGCGCTCCTGAGCATATTTTACTATATCCTTAATCTCTTCCTGAGTGTAGAAACCGCCGTATGGCGTTTCGTCATATTCGTGCGTATTACGTCCGATAACCGTTCTTTTTCTGATAGAACCGACTTCCGTTACTTTAGGGTGTTTCTTGCTCTCAATTCTCCAACCCTGATCATCCGTAAGGTGCCAGTGGAATTTGTTTATATTGTGCAGCGCAAGTATGTCAATATACTTCTTCACGAATTCTACGGGAAAGAAATGGCGCGCTACATCCAGGTGCATACCACGGTAGCCAAAACGGGGATAGTCGTTTATCTTTACGGCTGGCAGCTCGATACTGGCATTTAGAGCTGTTGCAGGAATAGACTTCCGGAGAGTTTGAACGCCATAAAATACGGCTGCTTCAGTCTTGCCATTAATATAAGCCGCATTTTCATCTACCAACAACTCGTATCCTTCTTCCTTTTCAATCGAATTGTTTAATCCCAGAATAATCGCGTTACTGGCTGCTCCTTCTTTAAATTCTGACACAGAGAAGCCTCTTCCTGTTGCTTCTTTCAGGTAATCTGCCAGAAATTCGGCGTTGCGTTTCTGCAACTCATTGCCCGGCGTGTAAAGGATCGGCGTTTTCTCGGTGATAACGAAAGGTTTTCCTCCTGTTAAAACAACCTCCTGGGGGAGAGGTATGACCTGAAAGTTTGCTTGCTCTGTCTTTGCCTGGCATGAAGATAGGAGGACCAAACATAGACCAATGAGCGCTTGGTTAAGTTTTTGCATAATAAATTTGATTAGTATTAGAACTGTTTTTACGTGTACAAAGATAAGATTTCTGTAGGTGGATAAAAATAATCGTAGATTAATTTTTGCCGGGCGTGCTAGTGTGGCATTATTCTTTTGCTGTTTTCTATAGATAGGCCTAATGCTTCTTTATGCCTGGTTTTATTCTTGTCTAATATAATAAGGTGTATGCTTGTTCTCTTCTTTTGCACCTCTTCGTTTTTTATGTTCTACAACAGGTTTCATTATCAGCTATTTAGAAAAAACTTTTGCATTTCTTTAAAAATAATTGGTGTATACGCTTGCATGTTAATTCTAAACCGCCTATCTTTGCACTCGCTTTACAGAAATGGACAAGCCGCCGCGGTCGAAACCGCATCGTTCTTTGAATTATTTTCATAACTATACAAGTAGTACAAGCCAAGAGAAATCTTGGGTTAATTGAACCGTCATTCTATATTATATATAGGTGTTGAATTTGATAAATTTGTACGGCATCCGAGCAGAGATACAACCGTTCTTATGAACGATTAAAATAACTTTTACAATGAAGAGTTTGATCCTGGCTCAGGATGAACGCTAGCTACAGGCTTAACACATGCAAGTCGAGGGGCAGCATTTCGCAGCAATGTGAAGATGGCGACCGGCGCACGGGTGAGTAACACGTATCCAACCTTCCTTTTACTCTGGGATAGCCTTTCGAAAGAAAGATTAATACCGG
>NZ_QVMI01000107.1 GCF_010500965.1 Bacteroides sp. 51
AGGTGAAAAAGCGATGTTAAGCATCCAGCTGGATGCGCCCACCCTCTCGCGTGCCTCAGGCACCGTACCCACCGATGCGGTGGGCAACTATACGGTATTTATTACCGATAAGAGTACCGGCGATATCAACACAGCATGGACCAAATACAATAGCGATGGAACAGCGCTGACCGGTGATAAGGCTCTGGGTGTAACCACCAATGCCCAACATGTGTACATTGTAGCCAACGGAGGCGACCTGAGTTCTATCACTACACTGGCTGCCCTGAAAGCTTACAAAGCCGACCTGAACGGAACAGGTGCCCAGTCTTCGGCTACAAACCGTTGGGCTACCGGTGCAACCGCCAGTGCCCTGAGCTTTACTAATAGCGGTGACGGCGAATACAAAGCCAGTACTAGCGTTACCCTGACATTTATTGCTGCACGTATTACCGTTACAGTAGATAACGCGATGACCAAGTACGGTGAACCCGGTTCGCTTACATTGAACAGTATTGCCGTATTGAACGCCCGTGGCGAATCCCTGTTGTTCCCCGCCAGCGGTACTTCTTTAATTCCTTCGGCTTACACCGGTGGTAAGAAGTTCTACACCGGCTATGACAAGCCCAGCGGTGAAACCTGGTCTTTCTGGCCAGCGGCTGGTACCTACACCGTGGCTGCCGCACGTTTTCTGGATGCCCTGAACCTGGCTGCTCCGTCAACCACCTATTATTACTATGTGTTTGAAAACGATGCAACCACAGCTAACGCTTCGCCTACCATCGTTACCCTTACCGGTAAAGATAAGGATGGCAAGAACCTCTACTGGCCTGTTCACCTGGCTTCTTACGAGCAATGGAAATCAGGCAGTGGT
>NZ_QVMI01000108.1 GCF_010500965.1 Bacteroides sp. 51
TGCGGATAAACCCTCACTGGTTCAGTATGAAAGCGCCCTGCGCACCCAGAACAACCGATTGAAACGACTGGCGGCTATGGCTGGGATTACCAAAACCCTAAGTACGCATGTTGCGCGGCACACCTGGGCTACCGTCGGGAAGCTTATCAATCTCTCTACAATGGTTCTTAGTGAATGCCTGGGCCATAGCTCGGAAAAGACGACGAGTATTTACCTGGGTACACTAGCGGGTTCCACCCTGGATGAGGCCAACGCGCGCGTCATCCAGGCCATCCAGAACCATAGGGCAAGGGTTTGATAAGGGCTTAAGCGGCCAAAAAGAGGGAAATAAAGCGTAAAGAAAAATGGACCCGGCAGAATCACCATTCTTCCGGGCAGGACGAGTCATGTCCTTATGTCAGCTTTTGGTGCCCGGAAGGATGTGATTGCGATATAATTTCTCCGATAGTCACCGGATTTTGCCTGTCCGCTTTGTCTGTCCCCTTATAAAATGAAGAAAACCGGTAGAAATCCGGAAGAAATTTAGGAATATTTTCTTAC
>NZ_QVMI01000109.1 GCF_010500965.1 Bacteroides sp. 51
TTTACTCTTTCTATGTCAGGTAAGAAGCAGAAGAGTAACCTGGTGTTCTGTTACGAAGAGCCGTATGATGGGAGACTATCACGTACGGTTCCGTGAGAAGCTAAGGGTGAAATTCCCTTGGTTTACTCGGCCATTCGTTTTATTTGTTTTATTTGCTTTATTCCCGACGGGCATTAAAAGCCCGTCGGTTCACTACCGGCGAAGCCGGTCGATTTCTTTTCAAATATTAAACTATATGACTCAAAAAGAGATTTTTCTGAAAGAACAGGATAATTACAACTGGATTTACCTTTACCGCGAGGGTATTTTCTGGAAAGCTTATGAAAAATCGGCTTACCGGATTGTTTCCTCCTTTCAAACGTTTAGGCCTATTAAGAAATATGTAAAAACGGTGGGTGAAGCTATTGTGTCGATTGGTTTTCCTTGTGCTGTGTTGGAGAAATATATTGCTAAAGGTTCTGTCACGTCATCCAGACCCGGAACGTGGTGAAGGGGAAGGATCTGTTATTGCCTCCTTCTACGGTTCTTGTAGGAG
>NZ_QVMI01000110.1 GCF_010500965.1 Bacteroides sp. 51
CCGTACAGGAAAATCTGATTATCGCCCGCAAAGAAGAGGACCCATTTGCCGATGTATTTACCGGAGTGGTAAAAACAGTGAAGCGGGCACTTTCCATGGATGAAACCAGCCAGCTATTGAATGTTGATTTAGAGAAACATCTGTGCGATGAACAGCCCGGTAGCAGTGAACACACCCAGTTAAAAAAACTGCAGGATGCCCAACGCTATTTCAACTTCTGTTTGTATGCCCGGGGAATGTGCTTCGTAGACCTGGCCTACCTGAAGAAATCGGATATCAAAGATGGTTGCATCCGGTATATGCGCAAGAAGACCGGCCAGCGGATTGAAGTGGAAATCGCACCCGCGTTACAAACTATTATCGATAGCTTTGCCGATGAAACTTCCGGTTCACCATATGTCTTTCCCCTGATCCGCCATGCGGATAAACCCTCACTGGTTCAGTATGAAAGCGCCCTGCGCACCCAGAACAACCGATTGAAACGACTGGCGGCT
>NZ_QVMI01000111.1 GCF_010500965.1 Bacteroides sp. 51
ACCGGCACGGATAATTTCAAGCAGGGCATACTTATCCTGCATATAAGACTGGCTAACCAATGTATCGAGCATCGCCCAGTCCTCGCCCCGTCCGCTAACAGAGAATAGGTTTTCGGGAAAGCCGTACAAGGCTTTGATCTGTTTCTTCAAGGCATCGGCACGTTTACCCGAGAGGGTAAGGTTAGACCCATAGCCGCCTTCGGGGGAAGCGTAGCCGGCTATCCGGATACCGGTGATGTTAGCATCAGGTTCTTTCCTTACCGTTTCAATCAGCGTATATATCTTTTGCAGTTCCGCAGCATTGTCTTTATACCCAGGCGTGATCTCTGAGCGGCCGGCGGCAAAGTCCAGGTAGGCTTGTCCGGCCTCATTGCGGTGCTTCACAGCTTCCGCCTGCGGGGTAACGAAGCTGGCGGTAAACTGCGGTTCATAAACCACGGTATGTACCGGAGCAGGGGCAACAGGTGTTTGTACCGGTGCGGCAGCCGCCGGTTTCTTCTTCCCGCCAAAGGTGTAGATCAGCGTGATACCAGCTTTGGTGGGACCGAAATAGTTCTTGTTTCCACTGCCCAGGCGGTCGCCACATGTACCACATGTGTACTTATCATAATCCAGGTGGGCATAACCCAATCCCAGAGTCGCTTCCATCCCCAGGTGGCGGGAGAAGTTCCAGCGGTAGCCATAGCTGGCACCGATTCCCGCACCCCAGCCCTCGTAACGGCTGTCGGCCATATTCCGCGAAAAAGGT
>NZ_QVMI01000112.1 GCF_010500965.1 Bacteroides sp. 51
TGATAATTTCATACATTCATAAATTTTAGAAAGGATAATCCTTGTTAAGTTGATACTGAAATTAAAGAAAATAAACCTAAAGAACCCAATATGACTTATAAATGTTTTTTCAATGTCAAGAAATGACTTGATTATTTATTTTATAAATTCAGAGTTCCGGCAGATCAGGCTAAATCTACCCGACAAATGGAATAATATGTGTTTGTTAACAAAAAAAAGTCGACGTGTATTAGAAAATAATTCAAAGCGAAAATACGTATCGTTATTTCAATGCCCCAAAAAGGAGACAAGTGCACGGGGAATATGCCGCGCGCAGAAAGGAGATAAATTATCAGATTATTTTGTACGAATAATTAAACCATAATCAGTGAAGAATGAAGAGCAGAATTTGCAAAAAGCATGACCGGCAGGGCCATGCTTTTAGGATGTTGCATTATTTTAATTTTACTTTGCAATGAT
>NZ_QVMI01000113.1 GCF_010500965.1 Bacteroides sp. 51
AGTAAAAATGTTCCACCAAAAGAGACAGATAACTTTGATGCTCAGGTCATTATCTTGAACCACCCTGGAGAGATCCGCATTGGGTATGCACCAGTGCTTGATTGCCACACCAGTCACATTGCTTGCAAATTTGCCGAGTTCAAAGAAAAGATCGACAAGCGATCGGGAAAGAAACTTGAGGACTACCCCAAATTGCTGAAATCTGGTGATGCTGGTATCATAACTCTTATTCCATCTAAACCCATGTGTGTGGAAGCTTTCTCAGAGTTCCCTCCTCTTGGGCGTTTTGCTGTCCGTGATATGAAGCAGACAGTTGCTGTCGGCGTCATTAAGGCAGTTAACCACAAAGAGGGAGGTGGAGGAAAGGTTACCAAGGCTGCACAGAAGGCCTCTGGCAAGAAGAAGT
>NZ_QVMI01000011.1:0-332 GCF_010500965.1 Bacteroides sp. 51
TACGTTGCGGAACTTATGGCGGTGTAAGCGTACATACTCTGAGAATGCGGTATCATCGCTGAGGATCAGATAGAAGAAGCCAGCTACTTCCTGCGTGGTATAATACGCCTTAAGCAGGAAGAAGAACTCCCTGATTTTCAGGTCAAAATACAGATTGCACTTTATCCCGTCGGCCAGCCTTTCGCTGATCTCATCCAGGAAATTCCATATGCGCGTATGTATTTCCAATACCCCAAAACCCGGTGTTTGCGGGGTATGGTTGTCTGTAGCCCCCGCATGGGCTTTATACAGCTTCTCCATGGAGAAACTATCGCAAAGCTGAGTCATTTCCT
>NZ_QVMI01000011.1:427-1025 GCF_010500965.1 Bacteroides sp. 51
TACGACCTCATGGGTGCGTGGTTGTAACTTTCTACGTTTTTCCTTTGCAATACTGACCACTTCAATCATAGGGTTTTCGGGTTTATCCGGTAGCTGGTAAGGGTCCTGTCTTTTTTCGTCTTTATTTTCCATAACTTCTTGTATATCTGACGTTTTACAATTGTTTTACAGCTGTTCTATTTCTCCGGGATACTTTTTCGTTTTCTATCGCCCGCCCCGGCTGTTAAACGAAGATTTTCC
Source organism: Bacteroides sp. 51 (assembly GCF_010500965.1). Lineage (GTDB taxonomy): Bacteria > Bacteroidota > Bacteroidia > Bacteroidales > Bacteroidaceae > Bacteroides. The sequence goes on from NZ_QVMI01000011.1 coordinate 668, forward strand.
TTCTTTTGGTTATTACTTCGCTCGCCCGCCAGTTTAAAAAAGAATAAACGGGTTTATTTTTCTGTTAAATTTGATCTAATATAACCAGCTGATTACTAACTGGTTCAGTGTTCCATTTTTGCTTGACCCGGCACTTAGTAATAGCTGGAATTAGTTGCATAAAAAGAGATATGGAACAAAACGTATGAATTTACGAGCAACTGCGCCGGGAGGCGTATCCACGGTTGAGGAGGATAGAATACACAATCACTTACGTGATTGTCAGTTGACAGGTTATTGAGTTGACAGTTGACAGTTGAGAGTTGACAGTTGAAAGTTAGGAGTAAGAACAAAAAGAGTAAGGAGTAGGAAGTAAGGA
>NZ_QVMI01000011.1:1045-8334 GCF_010500965.1 Bacteroides sp. 51
TCATAATTCAAAACTTAAAATTAAAATACATGAGAAGTAATTTTATATTTTTGGCTTTGTTGCTATTAGTAACAAATATAAACGCTCAGGAGACTGAATACCGGGAGATACCGGGGAATGTTGGTCTGAAGACGAATCTGTTGTATGATGCTACGGGTACTTTTAATCTGGGGTTGGAGTTCCGTACCGGGGAGCGTACCTCGTTTGAACTGCCGGTGAACTGGAACCCGTGGACATTCTCGGGAAACCGGAAGTGGAAACATGTATTGGTGCAACCTGAGTTTCGGTGGTGGACCACCGAAGCCTTTAAGGGGCATTTCTTTGGTGTGCATGCACATTATGCTTTTTATAATGTAAGCCGCTTGCCCAACGGTCCTTTTTCGCGGAATATGGCCGACAGCCGTTACGAGGGGTGGCTTGCCGGAGCAGGATTATCCTACGGCTATCGTTGGAACTTTTCGCGCAACTGGGCATTGGAAGCCACCATTGGTGTAGGTTATGCCTATTTGGATTATAAAAAATATGAATGTGGCGATTGTGGCGAACGGATAGGTGCTGACACAAAGAACTATTTCGGACCTACCAAAGCAGGCATTACATTGATTTACAACATCGGCGGGAAAAAGAAACCCGTTCGCACCGAACCCGTTTATGTTCCAGTAGTTGTACAAGAGCCGGAGCCCGTTAAAGAAGTCGTTATTTATAACCCGCAGTTTACAGTTAGCTACCTTACACCGGAAGCGGAAACGGTTAAAACACGCAGCGAAGCCGGACAAGCATACCTCGATTTTGCCGCAGGACGTTCGGAAATTGTGTTTGGATTCAAGAACAATGCCGCTGAACTCCAAAAAATAAATAACCTGATAGAAAATGTAAAGAACAACCCCGACGCCACCATCACAGGCATTACCATCACAGGCTATGCTTCGCCCGAAGGGCTTTACCAAACCAATCTGAGGCTATCGGAGAAACGTGCGTATGCACTGAAACAACTTATCATAAACCAATATGGCTTCTCCGACAGTATGTTCACCGTTAGCGGACGAGGCGAAGATTGGGCAATGCTCGACAGCTTAGTCACCCAATCGGATATGCCGGAGAAAGCTGCTATCCTCAATATCATACGGAGTACGGGTGTCTTCGACGGACGCGAGAAAAAGCTCATGAACCTGACAGGCGGTAAGCCTTACAGGGAAATGCTATCAACCATGTTCCCGCAGCTTCGCCGCAGCGAATACGAACTACACTATACCGTGCTTCCGTTCACCGTAGAAAAAGGCAAAGAGGTATTAAAAACCAATCCGGGTAACCTTTCCTTAAATGAAATGTTCCTGATTGCGAATACCTACGAGCCGGGAAGCCATGCCTTCGACGAAGTGTTTGAAACGGCAGCGCGGCTGTTCCCCACCGACGATACGGCAAATCTGAATGCCGCTGCCAGTGCCCTTGCCCGTAAAGACACTGTTTCGGCAGAGCAATACCTCGCAAAGATAAAGGAGCAATCACCGGAATACTGGAACAACCTCGGCATTCTTGCCTTTGTGCAAGGCGATACGGAAAAAGCAGCGGAATGTTTCGCAAAAGCCGGAACGGTAGCCGCCGGAAACGCTTCCGAACTCGACAAGCACAATCAATCCAAACAATTCTAACGAATAAATAAAGAGAGTAATAATTATTTTTTAATCATTTTTTAATTAAAATTTTCAGAACATGAAAGTAAGTTTTAAACACGCGATTATGGCTTTCGCTGCCCTCACGATGGGCTTAACAAGCTGTTCAAACGATGACGATGTAACAGTCGATCAAGGTGCGGAAACCTTTATGAAGCTCAACATCCAGTTCCCTAAATCATTGGAGACCCGTGCGGCACATGACGTAAACGCAACGGACGATGAAGTGAAGTTATCAACGATCAATGTATTTATCTTCGACCCCGCAACCAGTGGTTTATTGTCTGCGGTGGCTCTGGGAAGCTCTGATTTTACTTACGACAACACATCATCAGACAAGTACACAAAAAATGCTTCGGCTACTATTCCTACAAGTACGGGAGCAAAGAAAATTTATGTAGGAATGAACCTTCCGTCTTCTTTCCCAACCATTTCAACTATTGGCGACCTGAAAGCAGCATGGACTACTACAGCAACTGACCTTGTACATGCTACCAACGGTATTGCTATGTTCTGTACCGCAGAAGAAAACCCCACTTTGGTTGAAAAGACAGATGCCGGATATGCAACTGCAAATACCGTAAACTTCACCATGAAGCGTATGGTTGCGAAAGTGGCTGTAACTGCCGGAGCTACTTTGAATCTGGCTACTACTGACAATGCCGGAACCATTGCAAACGTGGAATTCTCTATCGGACAATCGAACACCAAAATGTTCCCCTATCAGTTAGTAGAAAGCAGCGTTGTGAAAGACCCGAACTGGAATACCTATGCTGCCGGCGACTTTGAAAGCTTCACGGCTGCCGGTGATTACGTTGCCATGAATGCAAATGGAACTGCAATCACATCACTGGCTGTAAAATACGCTGCTGAAAACACCGCACAGAGTCTTCTTCAGAAAGAACACACGTATGTTTCTATTCAGTGTGATTTCATCCCCGACTATTTCTGTGATGCCGCAGGTGCTCCAACTGCAAATACGGCTGGTACTGCTGTTTCTTTCTGGGTGGTATCGCTCACTAACGGTTCAAAATACTATTTCAATAATAGTGCTGATGCTAACACTTATGCCGGTACACAAACAGGAAGCGCTGTAAGTGCTGAATATGTTGGTGGTAAATGTTACTATGCTATTTTCTTGGGCGAAAACCACGGTTACAATGTAGAGCGTAATGACTTCTACCAGTGTGCAATCACCAAGATCATCGCTCCGGGTAGTGCTGCTCCAACTGTGAAAGATCCCGATCAACCCATTGCCGTTCCAACCGAAATTGAAATGGTATTGACTATTGAACCTTGGGATTATTATTCAACTTCTCACGAATTGATTTAATCTTAATAAAGAAAAGTATAACTACTACGATGGATACTGCTCACTCTTCCGAGCGGGGCAGTATCCATCTTAAACCTGAAAGAATGAATCCATCCATTACTACATACATCCGCATGGCTGTGTTGCTTACAGGAATCTGCCTATTGGCATCCTGTATCCGTGAAGACTTAGACGGCTGTCCGCCCCGAACATCTTCATTACGTGTTTACTTTGCCTACAATTTCGATTACGTAACGCGTAATATAACCGGGGATGATATAAAAGACGTACACCTTTACGTTTTCGATGAGCAAGAACGCTTTGTATTGGACAAATGGGACTATGGAGTTACATTAGACAACAATTACTACATGGAACTGGCATTAGAGCCCGGTTCTTACCAATTCGTCGCCTGGTTCAACGAGGGCGACAGCTACCAAATCAACCCGCTTACGGACACATTCGTTCCGGGCGAAACCCTGTTGGCAGAGGCTCAACTGTATCTTGCCTGTTCTTCGGACAATCAGGTGCGCACTGCGCTTCCCCACCTCTTTTTCGGCAACCTCCATCAGGCGGTGGTCATACCCAATGAAGAAAACAAATTCACCATACCAGTAAAACAAGATACCTACCGTATCAACCTGACCGTTGAGGGATTAACCCCCGACGCGAACACCTACGCCTCTGTTATTACCGATAATAACGGACGCTATCACTTCGATAATTCATTCGCTCCCTGCCAGGAGCTACACTATATTCAGCAAACTAATTTCAAGGGAAATTCACTTGCCACATCTACGGTTGTACTCCGTCTTGCCGATGGACGCAACCCCATCTTAAAGCTACTGAACGAAACAGAAAACCGTTCGCTCTTTGCCGGCAACCTGATGGCCATGATACGCGAAGCAAACAAGCAAGGGGCGGAAATAGACTTCGACACCACCCATGTGTTCAATATCCTTCTGACGTTTGGCACCGATATGGAAGTGACCATCACCATCAACGGATGGTCGTTCCACCCCAGTGAGAGCATCCTCTATTAATACGAATAATAAAAAAAGATATATACGATGAAAAGAATTGCTTATTGGCTACTACTTTGCCTCCTTACGGCAACATTTAACTCATGCATAGCCGACGAAGAAGAGATCAATCCGGGCGGTGGTACAGACGCGCAACAGGTGGCGGTACGGTTTCGTCTTGAAACACCCCGGCAGGTATACCCCGTGACCCGTGCCATGAGCACCGACGCAGAGAACAACGTGCAACGGGTAGATGTCCTTGCCTTTAAGGTAACGGGCTCTTCGCCGAACTATACCGAGAAATTTGCCTACCACGCCAGCACCACTACCATAACCGATGTGGGTACGTCGGACAAAAAAGAGTTTACCGTAAAGCTATTGAAGGGTGGCACCGATCTCTACCGTTTTGTACTGCTTACCAACCTCGATGATGCGGTGGGCGATGCATTGGCACATCTGAGTACCAATGGCGATAAGGAAGATATACTGAAACGAACCGACCTGTTGATCACCAACACCGGCAAGTGGAGTGCCGAAGACAGCCGGTTGGGAACTTCCAAACCCATACCCATGTGGGGTGAGACTGCACCCATGCAGGTAACCGATGCCGTAGAGTCATCAGGTATCAGCAACATCAAGCTCATCCGTATGCTTACCCGCCTCGATGTGGAGGTAACAACCAACGATGCCAAAGCAAAATTCAAGCTGGCAACGGTACATCTTTACAACCGTAAGACAAGGGGCTACATTGCTCCGCTGGCTGCCAACTGGAACAGTAGTGTCAATAAAGTAACGGCAGCATCTGTTCCGGCAGATAGTGATCCGACAAATGACCCTCTAACCATACTCGGCCCGTTGGAGTACAACGATGCATCTACTGCCGATGTGGCTTTTATCAACGAGATATATACGTTCGAAGCCGCCGCCGCCGCGGGCCAGGCCTCCAAAGCTACTTGTATTGTGGTGGGTGGCTATTACGATAATAGTCCGAATTTGAGTTATTACCGCCTCGATTTCCTCGATAACAAGGTTTATCGCGACCTATACCGCAATCACTATTATAAAATGAATATCATCAAGGTTTCCGGTGCGGGGTATGATACTTCGTTGAAAGCATTTAATAGTGCGCCAATCAATATGGTGGCCGAGATTTTGGAATGGAACCAGGGGGGAGCCGGCGACGTGATTTTCGACGGGCAGTACTACCTATCCATAAAGCCGGAAATGGTTTATACATTCCAGAAAGATGCCGATACCGACGTAGTACGTGTAAAGACCGATGTACCCGCAGGTTTCCAGGTGATAAAGATTACCGAAGCTGACGGATCGACAAACACCGGCTGGCTATCGACCGATAAAACGATTGATACCTACTACGGCACCGGCGAAACAGAAACACCGGTAAACATTCTTGTGACAGAAAATACCACAGGCGCATCCCGTACCGGATATATCTATATCAAAGCCGGACGGTTGGAAGCTAAACTAACCGTTACACAGAGCATAACTCCTAAACGGACACCGATATTTAACTTCATTTCCTATACCAATGTAAACGGCACGGGACAGGATGTGCCGATAACTGGTGGTCAGATAGATGCCAAAGTAAATACCAATATGGGCTGGACATTACGCACCGATATTAGTGGTGTGGAAACTTCGATGGCTTTACCCGCATCAGATATTGCAGCCGATTATACCCTTTCGGTAAACATTCCGGCAAATACACTGTGGACTTCTGCCGACACCAAGGTTTGGATAGAGTATAAAGGTGTGGCGTTCCAAGAAGTAACCTATACACAGCCGGGGTATGAGATTACCAATGCTACGATCAATCGGACCAGCCTTTTGGCTTATGCCGCTACAAACGTCACATTTAGTGTAACGGGAACTTATCCGGCTAATGAGGTGCAAGTGCGGGTGTACGACAATACAAACAATGTAGAATTGGTTACTCCGGCATATATCACCACCGCTCAAAATGCATCCACCGGTACGGCTATCCTTGGCGTTCCTGCCAATCCTTCGTGGAATAGCCGTACACTTGCATTTCAGTATTACCATCCCGGAACACAGGCATGGGTGGATATTAATACGATCGCGCAAGCGGGATATAGTATAACTGCAACAGCTACCGAAGTTATGGGAAAAGCGGGTGGAACATCTACGGTTACCATAACCGGCTACAGACCTGTATTATATGTAAGAGCCATGACGGGTAGTACCGTGTTGGCAGCAAGTGCAACGGTAGCCGCAGGTACAACTGCCCCAGGTACACGGGCACTAACAATTCCCGCTACTACGACTACCCGTACTATTACGATCCAGTGGTCGAAAGACAATGCCAACTGGACGAACATTGTCACATTTACACAGTATAATTCTATTGCACCGCAATTTGCACGTAGTAACATCGTCTGGAACGGTTCAAAATTAACCTTTGCCACTACAGCGGCTGAGAATGTTTCTATACCTGCTAACTCGCAAGGGGTTTTGTTCCAGTGGGGTTCGTTGGTGGCTATCAGTCCGGCGGCACTTTCGGGTACAACAGCTGAATATACAGCCGGGCGTGCATCCACCGGTGCAGGGCATATCGTATATGACCCGACAAACAATTATGCTTACGCCTGGACAAGTATTCCTTATATCAACTCAACCGTTGCTCCGTTCAACAATGCTGTAGTTACCGATGATGATTTCAAGACCTATAACGGTGGACAGGGTTGGGACACCTACGGCCGGGGAGACATTTGCCGGTATATATCCTCGCAAGGCTGGGTGAGCGGTAAGTGGCGTCTGCCGACTCAGGACGAATACGATCAGTTGTTGGCCGAGCTTACAAACGGCGTTTCAAACCGTGGTGGATTTTCGAATATCATTGTTAGTCCCGCCGGCGGCACCAACCATTACGGTTATTACCAGCCATCATCGGGGCGCTGGTTGGGAGCAGGTGCAACAACAAGTTCCGGTGTTGCAAGCCCAACCGTGGGGGCTTATTTCCCTGCCGGCGGTTACCGCGGCTCCGGTGGTATAGCGGTCTACCTAGGCCACTTCGGGTGCTACTGGTCGGGTTCGTCAGTCAGTGCGAGGACAGGTTTCAGCCTGAGCGTGAGTTCGATGGGGGCGGGCAGCGACGACAGCAGCCGCTACGGCAGTCTGTGCGCCTTCCCGGTGCGTTGTGTCCGAGAATAATTGTGCCTACCCAAGCTGTATCTAAAATGATGGGCTTAGCTAAACTGTCCTGGCCGGCACTAGAATACCGGTATGGAAGTTTAGCTAAGAGTT
>NZ_QVMI01000011.1:8377-218775 GCF_010500965.1 Bacteroides sp. 51
GTATTGAACGGTTGGAGAAAAGGGAGTTGGAAGAGACTCTCAGGTGTGAGTATAGGAGCTGAATGTAAATGAACCACTGAAGAAGCATCGAAAGAACAATGGATTACCACGAAAACCTACGGTCTTTATTCGCTGTAGGGACAAGTGCAAGAGTGACACCTGTATATACTGCTTGCATCGTGTACGGTGTACAGGTGGCAGGACTTATACTTGGGTTTAGGTACGGAAGTAGGGAAGCAGGTAAGTAATGTTAATCGAAAAGACACAAGCGGGCAAACACTGCGAGGTCGAAAGTAGAGATGTACTTATCTGTGGCGGATGAAGCCGTAGTAGTGTTGATGGCTTTCGAAAGTCAGCCGGAGCAAAGGGCTTCACGTAATAGTCTTATTATTGTATAACAACTGAAACTGAAAAGAAGTAAGGATGATTTTTGACACTAAGACAAGAACCCAGCCGATCAGCAAAGAGGCTGTCTGGGGAGCGTGGAAACACGTTCGCCGTGGCAGTCGCGGCAATGGTGGTGTGGATCGGGTTAGCGCTGATATGATCAACGCCAACCCCCGCAAATACCTTTACCCTTTGTGGAATCGGCTTGCCAGTGGCAGTTATATGCCCTCTGCGGTTAAAGAGGTGGGTATTCCCAAGTCAGACGGCACGCGCCGTATGCTCGGTATCCCTACACTTTGCGACCGTGTGGCGCAGGAAGTTATCCGTTGTGAACTGGAATATATTGTGGAGCCTTTATTCCATCCCAGTTCTTTCGGATATCGTCCACGCAGAAATGCTTTTGATGCACTCAATCAATGCGCTAAATACAGTTGGGAAAGATGGTATGTTGTCGATCTGGATATCAAAGGTTTCTTTGATAACATCGACCACGAAGTGATGATGAGCATTCTAGAGAAGTATACCGACAAGAAACATATACTGTTGTATTGTTCTCGTTGGTTACAGGCACCCTTACTCAAACGCTCCGGCAATAGGTTGGAAAAGCGCGAGAAGGGAACTCCCCAGGGTGGCGTTATCAGTCCGTTACTATCTAATTTGTTTCTACATGAAGTGTTCGATAAATGGATGCAGGAGTTTCACTCTATTATGGTGTTCGAGCGGTATTGTGATGACATTGTCATTCACACCCGCAGTTTAGAACAGTCATACTTTATACTTAACGCTGTCAGGAATCGCTTCAAGCAACATCAACTGTCGCTGAACGAGGAGAAGACCAAAATAGTATATTGTGACCGTCATGCCCGTTTCCATAAGGAATCCAAGGACGTTTCCTGTTCATTCGACTTTTTGGGCTATACGTTCAAGCCTCGTAAGTGTGCTAAAGACAACGGCGAGTTGTTCTGGGGCTTCGGTCCTGCTATCAGTATTAAGAGCCAAAGCCGCATTCTACAGTACATTAAGAGCTTGGAAATAACGCAGCATACCGATCTTAGTTTAAAGCAGGTTGCTACCCTGTTGCGCCCCAAACTCCTTGGATGGATACACTACTACGGTCGGCATCGTCTGAAAGCTATGGATCAGATGTTTCAGGCATTAAACCACCGGTTAATCCGGTTCTTGCAAAAGAAACATAAGTTCACCAGTTACATATGTAGACCTAGCAAGAGACAGTTTGCAGTATCAGAGTTCGAAATCGGTTACTATTATTCCCGATGGGCATAAAAGATCCGGAAGAGTTGATTTAACTGTAGGGGCGGNATACACTACTACGGTCGGCATCGTCTGAAAGCTATGGATCAGATGTTTCAGGCATTAAACCACCGGTTAATCCGGTTCTTGCAAAAGAAACATAAGTTCACTAGCTACTTTCGTTCCAAGCGTCGTTTTTGTTGGATTGTCGAGCATTTTCCTAACCTGTTTGTACACTGGCAGTATGGTTTTACTCTTTCTATACCAAGTAAGAAGCAGAAGAGTAACCTGGTGTTCTTTTACGAAGAGCCGTATGATGGGAGACTATCACGTACGGTTCCGTGAGAAGCTAAGGGTGAAATTCCCTTGGTTTACTCGACGTTGTGATTAATTTGTTTCAAAATGATCTTTTATGAATTTTAGATATCAACGATTTTGTATAAAAATTGTCGTGTTAGCATGAGGCAATCCATGATGTGATATCACGATTTTCCTCCACTAAGTTGTTTTGTTGCGGAACTCCCTATACCAAGCGTGGATATAGAGGAGTTCTTTGAATATAGGGGCTCTGTTAGCCATAAATAACTGAAAATATGCTATCTTTGGCGGAAAGAACAAAGCGTTATGAATAAACTATTGCGTAAACTTCCTATAGGAATACAAAGCTTTAGAAAACTTCGTGAAGAAGGCTTTCTTTATGTAGATAAAACGGCACTGGTGTGGCAGTTGGCCTCTACGGCAACACCTTACTTTCTGAGTCGCCCCCGGCGATTTGGTAAAAGCTTATTGATATCGACTTTTGAAGCCTACTTCCAAGGTCGAAAGGACCTGTTCGAAGGGTTGGCCATCGAAAAACTGGAAACAGAGTGGAACAAACACGCCATATTACACCTGGACCTGAACGCCGAGAAATATGATGCACCGGAAAGGCTGGGCATGATATTGGAATTCCATTTAGTGCAGTGGGAAAAGCTGTATGGCAAGGACGAAGGAGAGGATTCTTACTCAACTCGTTTCAGTGGCATCATCCGCCGGGCATACGAACAAACCGGCAGAGGTGTAGTGGTACTGATTGATGAATATGATAAACCGTTACTGCAAGCAATCTTAGACGAAGAACTGACTGAGGCATACAAAAAGACGCTTAAAGCTTTTTATGGCGTACTCAAAAGCGCTGATCAATATCTACGCTTCGTATTCCTGACTGGGGTAACGAAGTTTGCACAGGTCAGTGTGTTCAGCGACCTAAATCAGTTGCAGGATATCAGCATGTGGCAAGATTATGCTGAGGTTTGCGGCATTACAAAAGAAGAACTCGTAGAGGTATTTACTCCCGAACTGGAAGCTTTAGGCAAACGCAATGGACTGACGTTCAATGAGACTGTTGATAAAATGACCGTTTTATACGATGGGTATCATTTTCATCGACAGGGGCAGGGCATATTCAACCCATTCAGTGTACTGAATACATTGAAATCGGGAGAGTTTAGTCATTATTGGTTCGCTACAGGTACACCAACCTATTTAGTAGAGTTGCTCAAAGAAAGTGACTATGATCTGCGGTTACTTATTGACGGAGTACAGGTAGACGTTGGAGGCTTCTCGGAATACCGTGCTGATGCCAACAATCCGCTACCGATGATTTACCAAAGCGGTTATCTTACCATAAAAGATTACGATAATACGTTTGAACTTTACACACTGGGATTCCCCAATGATGAAGTTCGCTATGGATTCCTGAAATTCCTGATTCCTTTTTACACTGATGTGACCAACGATGAAACAGGATTCCATATCAGCCACTTCGTGAAAGAGCTTCAGGCAGGCGATGTGCCATCGTTCATTGAACGCCTTAAAGTATTCTTTGCAGGGATTCCTTATGAACTGAATGACCGGACCGAAAGACATTACCAGGTAATCTTCTATCTGGTATTCAAACTTATGGGCCAATTCACTGATGCCGAAGTGCACAGTGCCAAAGGCCGGGCCGATGCGGTGGTAAAAACAAAAGACTACATCTATGTGTTTGAGTTTAAACTCAACGGTAGTGCCGAAGAGGCTCTCCGGCAAATAGACGAAAAGGGATACATGGAACCCTACACCATGGACCCAAGGAAGAAAGTAAAGGTAGGAGTAGATTTCAGCAAAGAGGAGCGGAATATTAACCATTATTTGGTGGAGGAGTAAAACGGAAAGAACAAAGCGTTATGAATAAACTATTGCGTAAACTTCCTATAGGAATACAGAGCTTTAAAGACTTGCGTGAAGAGGGTTATCTTTATGTAGATAAAACGGCACTGATGTGGCAAATAGCCAATACTGGGAAACCTTACTTCCTGAGTCGTCCCCGGCGATTTGGTAAAAGCTTATTAATATCGACCTTTGAAGCCTACTTCCAAGGTCGAAAGGACCTGTTCGAAGGTCTGGCCATCGAAAAACTGGAAACAGAATGGAACAAACACGCCATATTACACCTGGACCTGAACGCCGAAAAGTATGATGCACCGGAAAGGCTGGGCATGATATTGGAATTCCATTTAGTGCAGTGGGAAAAGCTGTATGGCAAGGACGAAGGAGAGGACTCTTACTCAACTCGCTTCAGCGGTATCATCCGCCGGGCATACGAACAAACCGGCAGAGGTGTAGTGGTACTCATTGATGAATACGACAAGCCACTACTACAAGTTATTTTAGACGAAGAACTAACCGAGGCATACAAAAAAACACTCAAAGCCTTTTACGGAGTACTCAAAAGTGCCGACCAATATTTGCGTTTTGTATTCCTGACCGGGGTAACGAAGTTTGCACAGGTCAGTGTGTTCAGCGATCTGAACCAACTAAACGATATCAGCATGAAACCCCAATATGCTGAACTGTGTGGAATAACAAAGAAAGAACTAATTGAAGTGTTCACTCCCGAACTCGAAGAACTAGGTAAACGCAATGGACTCACGTTCGATGAAACTGTTGATAAAATGACTGCTTCTTACGATGGGTATCATTTTCACCCGCAAGGTCGGGGAATGTTCAACCCGTTCAGTGTACTGAATGTATTCGATGGGTATGAGTTTGGCTACTACTGGTTTCCCACCGGAACTCCAACTTACTTGGTAGACTTGCTCAAGCAGAGCGATTACGATCTGCGGTTACTTATTGACGGAGTACAGGTTGGAGCACGAGCCTTTTCTGAATATCGTGTAGACGTGCGAAACCCGCTTCCTGTGTTTTACCAAAGCGGATATCTTACAATCAAAGGATATGAAGAGAAGTTTAAACTCTATACGCTGAAGTTTCCTAATGATGAAGTGAAGTATGGGTTTATGGAGTTCCTGATGCCTTTTTATACCGAAGTGCCGGACGAGGAAACAGAGTTTCACATCAGCCACTTCGTGAAAGAGCTTCAGGCAGGTGATGTGCCATCGTTCATCGAACGCCTTAAAGCATTCTTTGCAGGGATTCCTTATGAACTGAGCGACCGGACCGAAAGACATTACCAGGTAATCTTCTATCTGGTATTCAAACTTATGGGCCAATTCACTGATGCTGAGGTGCACAGCGCCAAAGGCCGGGCCGACGCGGTGGTAAAAACAAAAGATTGTATTTATGTGTTTGAGTTTAAACTCAACGGTAGTGCCGAGGAAGCGCTCCGGCAAATAGACGAAAAGGGATACATGGAACCATACGCCATGGACCCAAGGAAGAAAGTAAAGGTAGGAGTGGACTTCAGCAAAGAAGAACGGAATATAAATAATTACTTGGTGGAGGAGTAATATTACGCTTACTCGTAGAGGCTAAGCCGGTCTTTTAGCGTTTTAACCTCAGCTTGTAATTCTTGCATTCGTTTCAGCATGTGGTCTATGGCATCAATGCCCTCGATGTTAATAGAAAGGTCGTAGTACATGCGGCTGTACCTTTCGAGGTCAATGAGTTGGGAGGCCTGGAAATACTTTTCTCCTTCTTCTATAAATACGTTAATCAGTCCAACCTCTTCCAATAAAATAAAGAAAGAAGGGTCCGTGTTGGTCTTACGGCAATATTCCTGAACTATAATAAAATCTGTTTGCATAATACAATTCTTTAAACTGTAAACAATAAATTTACTTCAAATCCCGGGCTTCTTTCAACAGATCTTTCTGCTTCCCGGTTAGGTTGGTTGGTATCTCTACATTATATGTAATAATGAGATCGCCGAATGATCCTTCCTTTTTATAAACCGGGAAACCTTTACCCTTGAGACGTACTTTAGTGTTATTCTGGATTCCGGGTTTTACTTTTAACTTCACTTTTCCATCCATGGTGTCTACCACAGTCTCTCCTCCCAGGATTGCGGTAAACATATCAATGCTTGCAGTGATGTAAATATCATTACCGACCCGCTTGAATGTACTATCCTCGGGAATGATGAACGTGATATACAGGTCGCCCGCCGGACTACCGTTTGCTCCCGGACCGCCTTGTCCTTTCAATTTAATCTTCTGTCCATTGGCAATACCAGCAGGAACGGTGATACGGAGATTCTTTCCGTTGACCGTAATCACCTGTTTATGCGTTTTCGCAGCATCTGCCAGTGATAATTGCAGCTCGGCCGAATAATCTTGTCCGCGGAAACCATAAGAAGAACCTCCGGCAGTGCTTCGCCCCCTGCGGGAACCGAACATGGATTCGAAGAAGTCTGAGAAGTCGCCTGCATCACCACCCGATGATGACCAGAACGTACTTCCGTCACCGAATCCGCCGCTACTACCACCACTTTGCTGTTGGTACTGTTGTTGTTGAGCTTCGTACTGGTCGGCATGTTTCCAGTTCTCTCCATATTTATCATATTTCTCCCGTTTCTCAGGATCACTCAACACCTCATTGGCTTCGTTGATCTCCTGAAACTTTTTGATTGCTTCCGAATCGTTAGGGTTCAAATCCGGGTGATGCTTACGCGCCAGTTTACGGTATGCCTTCTTTATTTCATCTTGAGTAGCTGTTTTACTGATCCCAAGAATCTTGTAATAGTCAATGTATGCCATCTTTGTTCTGTTCTAGTCTTTAATGTATAGAACAACTGAACCATTATTTTGGTTTTCAGTAAAATAGTGCTATCTTTGCGCCCGATTTATTATGTAATATATATAATGTCTTATTTAATTAAAGCTTTTAAAAACAAATCATTATTAATGGAAAATTTAAAGAACATTGCTCCTGTTGAGGACTTCAACTGGGATGCGTATGAGAAAGGTGACACTTTCGAAGGTGCTGTGCGTGTTGATCTTGAGAAAGCATACGACGGTACATTGAACAAAGTTAACGACCGTGAGGTAGTTGACGGAACTGTAATCTCTATGAACAAACGTGAAGTTGTTGTGAATATTGGTTACAAATCAGACGGTATCATTCCTTTGAATGAATTCCGCTACAACCCTGAACTGAAAGTAGGTGATACAGTTGAAGTATACATCGAAAATCAGGAAGACAAAAAAGGACAATTGGTATTGTCTCACAGAAAAGCTCGCGCTGCTCGTTCTTGGGATCGCGTTAATGCTGCTCTGGAAAACGAAGAAATTATCAAAGGCTTCATCAAATGCCGCACTAAGGGTGGTATGATCGTTGATGTATTCGGTATTGAAGCTTTCTTGCCAGGTTCACAAATCGACGTGAAACCTATCCGCGACTACGATGTATTTGTAGGAAAAACAATGGAATTCAAAGTGGTTAAGATCAACCAGGAATTCAAAAACGTTGTGGTTTCTCACAAAGCGCTTATCGAAGCTGAACTTGAACAGCAGAAGAAAGAAATCATCGGTAAACTTGAAAAAGGACAAGTTCTTGAAGGAACTGTTAAGAATATCACATCTTACGGTGTGTTCATCGACTTGGGTGGCGTAGACGGTTTGATCCATATTACAGACCTTTCTTGGGGACGCGTTAGCGATCCGAAAGAAGTGGTTGAACTGGATCAGAAACTTAACGTGGTTATCCTTGACTTCGATGACGAAAAGAAACGTATCGCTTTGGGTCTGAAACAACTTACTCCTCATCCGTGGGATGCACTTAGCGCTGAACTGAAAGTGGGCGACAAGGTGAAAGGTAAAGTAGTGGTTATGGCCGACTACGGTGCATTCATCGAAATCGCTGCCGGCGTTGAAGGTTTGATCCACGTTTCTGAAATGTCATGGTCACAACACCTGCGTTCTGCTCAGGACTTCATGAAAGTGGGCGATGAAGTAGAAGCTGTTGTTTTGACACTTGACCGCGAAGAACGCAAAATGTCTTTGGGTATCAAACAACTCAAACAAGATCCATGGGAAACTATCGAAGAGAAATATCCTGTTGGTTCTAAGCATACAGCTAAAGTACGTAACTTCACTAACTTCGGTGTATTCGTTGAAATCGAAGAAGGTGTTGACGGCTTGATCCACATCTCTGACCTTTCTTGGACGAAGAAGGTGAAACACCCATCAGAGTTTACTCAGATTGGTGCTGACATCGACGTACAGGTATTGGAAATCGACAAAGAAAACCGTCGCTTGAGCCTTGGTCACAAGCAGTTGGAAGAAAATCCATGGGATGTATTCGAAACTGTATTTACTGTAGGTTCAGTACACGAAGGTACAATCATCGAAATGTTGGATAAGGGTGCTGTAATCTCTCTTCCTTACGGTGTTGAAGGTTTTGCTACTCCAAAACACTTGGTGAAAGAAGATGGCTCACAAGCTCAACTTGATGAGAAACTTGACTTCAAGGTGATCGAGTTCAACAAAGACGCTAAGAGAATTATCCTTTCTCATAGCCGTATCTTTGAAGATGTTGCTAAAGCAGAAGAAAGAGCTGAAAAGAAAGCGGCTAAGAAATCGTCTCCAAAAAGAGAAGATGCTGCTCTGGCTATCCAAAACCAAGCTGCTTCTACAACTTTAGGTGATCTTGACGCTCTTGCAGCTTTGAAAGAACAAATGGAAAACAATAAGTAGGCGGCAACGTGCCGCTGCGAGGTTTCCATGCGGCCAAGGCGTATTGCTTATTTAAATAATAAAAGGGTTTATCTTTGGATAGACCCTTTTTCGTTATCTTTGCGATCTATGGAGAAATTCGAACTACATATATTGGGTTGCGGCTCGGCTTTGCCTACTACCCGCCATTTTTCGACCTCACAGGTATTGAACGTGCGCGAAAAACTCTTTATGATAGATTGCGGTGAGGGCACACAAATACAATTACGAAAGACACGCCTGAAGTTTTCCCGGTTGAATCATGTTTTTATCTCACATCTGCACGGCGATCATTGCTTTGGTCTTTTGGGGTTGATTTCTACTTTTGGACTTTTGGGGCGAACAGCCGATCTTCACGTTCATGCTCCGAAAGGTGCGGAGCAGCTTTTTGCTCCTATGCTGGAGTTCTTCTGCAATCACCTGCCGTACAACGTGTTCTTCCGGGAGTTCGAGACTAACGAACCTAAAATGATCTATGCGGATCGCTCGTTGACGGTGACCACCATCCCTTTGAGGCATCGTCTTCCTTGTTGCGGATTTCTTTTTAAAGAAAAACAACGCCCCAATCATATCATTCGGGAAATGGTCGACTTCTATAAAGTACCTGTCTATGAATTGAACCGGATAAAGAATGGGGCAGATTATGTGACTCCCGAAGGAGAAGTCGTACCCAACGCAAAGCTGACCCGCCCTGCTGCACCGGCCCGTAGTTATGCCTATTGCTCGGATACGATTTATATGGAGCAGATCGTTGACCAGATTAAAGGTGTTGACTTGCTTTTCCATGAAGCTACTTTCGCTCAGGCGGACCTGCCCCGTGCAAAAGAAACATTCCATACTACAGCCGAGCAAGCCGGAAGAATTGCATTGGCGGCGGGAGTAAAGCAGTTGGTTATCGGACACTTTTCTGCCCGTTATGAGGATGAGAGTGTTCTTTTGAAGGAAGCATCCGCAGTTTTTCCCCATACAATTCTGGCTAAAGAGATGCTTTGTGTTGATATTTAGCAACATATAAGAATTATTCTGTGGAAAATTTAAACAGCCTCTAAGGAATTTAACTTATCTTTACGGCCTAATTCATTGCTGGCATCTGCCGAAACAACACATAATAGGTCTTTATGAAAAAGCTCATCGCTGTATCCTTGTTATTGGCTGGGTTGATTGCTTGTACACCCAGGCAGCAGGATATAAATACGACATCATCTACTTCGTATTTATCTCGATTGAATACGACACATACGATCTCTCTGGATAGTATTCGCTATTTTATTCGCACAGGTTTGGTGCAGACGGAAAACCAAACGGTTTGGGATTCTGTGATAACAACTTATTATACCGGGCAAGACCGGCTGCTTTGGCTTAATAGCAATGGCCGTAGGCAGGTGGACTCCTTGTTGTATTGGTTGGATAATGCGCATCGTCATGGATTGGACGCCGAAATATTCTCAAAAACAAGAATAGAAAAGGAGATTAAGCATCTTGAGCAACTGGCTTTTGATGAAGGGAAATCCATAAATCATTCTCTTGCTGTTCTGGAATATACGCTCACCCGGGCTTATATGCGCTACGCCTGTGGTATGAGTTATGGCTTTATCTCGCCGCACCGGTTATTGAACAATATGGAGGTGGATGACGATATTAAATATGCCAATGTACTGGTGAATGGTAAGCGGAAGATGAAAACGCTGTATCAGATACCGCTAAAGAGCTGTAGTAGAGAGTATGCCGAGCAGGTTTTTGCAGATCTGCAAGCTGCTAAATCGGCGGAAGTGCTTCGTCGTGTTCAGCCTGCTTCTACGTTTTATACCCTGATGCAGCAGGAAATGGATAGGTTTAGGCCTTTGGCTGATGCAACATTCGAGCCTATTCCCGATATGGGCGATGCATTGGTAAAGGAAGGGGAGAGTCACCCTGCAATTCCGTTGATTGCGCGCCGGTTGCTGATAACCGGGGAGTATAAGCCTGAAACGGCAGATACGGTGAATACGGTGTTGACTGCCGAATTGCTGGCTGCCGTTAATAAATTCAGAGTGTCCAACCGTTTGCCGGAAGATAATTCTATTGGCTCTTTCACTGTTCGTTTCCTGAACAATCCGATGTCGTACTACCTTGACCGTATACGGGTAAATCTGGAGCGCGAACGTTGGCAATATGCCATGGATAAGGGTAAGAAATATGTATTTGTAAATACGGCTGCCTTCATGCTGAAAGCAGTCAACGAGGTGGCGGATTCTATTGTAGAAATGCGTATTTGTTGTGGTACGGCACGGAACAAAACCCCGTTGCTGGCAAGCAAAATCTTTTATATTGAGCTGAATCCGTATTGGAACGTTCCGCAGAACATCATTAAGAAAGAAATCATTCCGGCCTATCGCCGGGATACGGCTTATTTCGCCAAGCACCGGATGAAAGTGTATGATTCTGCCGGTAACCAAGTAAACCTTCACGACGTAAAATGGTCTAACTATGCAAGGGGTGTCCCGTTTACGGTGAAGCAAGATAATCGCGAAGGAAACTCATTAGGTAGGATAATTTTTCGTTTTCCTAATACTTTTGCCGTATATTTGCATGACACACCTGTACGGTCGGCGTTTTTGAGAACCAATCGCGCGGTAAGTCACGGTTGTGTACGTCTGGAAAGGGCGCTGGATTTTGCTTTCTTCCTGCTCGATAAACCTGATCCTGTACTGGAAGACCGGATCAGGGTGGCCATGAGCCTGCGGGCACAAAGCGACGAAGGGAAGAGGGTGACCCAGAAACAGGGATATAAGGATTTGGAGTTTTATAACCTGAAAGAACATATCCCCTTGTTCCTTGACTACCAGACGATGTATCTCTCGGCAGACGGTGTGCTAACTTACTGTGAGGATACATACAAATATGATAAGGCACTGTTGGATGCCACCCGAGTTGATGAATAGACAATATGCAGAATTCGAACGAAAACCGGAAGCCCTCCTATAAGGAGAGAGAAGTGTTGGCTTTGCTTCAGGACAAGGAAACCCAGAAACAGGGTTTCGAGATGATTGTCCGCGAGTATAGCGAGCAACTGTATTGGCAAATCCGCCGTATGGTGCTTTCGCATGAAGATGCCAACGACCTTCTACAGAACACCTTTGTCAAAGCATGGGTCAATATTGACTATTTCCGTGCCGATGCAAAGTTGTCGACCTGGCTTTACCGCATTGCGTTAAACGAATGTCTGACGTTCCTGAACAAGCAACGTGCCACGGGTACGGTGGCGATTGACGATCCGGAGGCATCTGTCATCCAGAAGCTGGAGAGCGACCCGTATTTCTCGGGCGACCGTGTTCAGCTACTGTTGCAGAAAGCCTTGTTAGCATTACCCGAGAAGCAACGGATGGTTTTCAACCTGAAGTACTATCAGGAAATGAAATACGAGGAAATGTCAGAGATTCTGGGCACCTCTGTCGGAGCATTGAAGGCTTCTTATCACCATGCGGTGAAGAAAATAGAGAAGTATCTTGATGAGGCAGATTAAACCTTTTGAATGGAATAAAGTCTAAGATTACAGAGAGGAGATGTAACTATGAAGGAAGAAGATAAATTGTTGAAGAAAGTAGGGACGGGCAACCCCTTTACGACGCCCGAAGGTTACTTCGAACAGCTTACTTCGGAGGTAATGAATAAACTTCCCGAACAGGAAGCGCCACGGTTTGTGATGAAGAAAGTCACCCTGTGGGACCGCGTGAAGCCTTGGACCTACATGGCGGCTATGTTCGTGGGAGCAGCTCTTATTATCAAGGTAGCGTCCTATAACCCTAATCCGTTTGAAGATAAGCAGATTGCAGTTACCGAAACGGTAGTCGCGGCGGACTCGGAGGTGGTTTACGATGGGTATATTGATTATGCCGTAAACCAATCGATGATGGACGACTATTCGTTGTATGTGTATCTCACTGACGCTAGTGTAGATTGAATAATGAAACAGACTTGACACAATGAAAAAAATGAAAAGATTACTTATTCTACTGTTTGTACTGGTGGGAGGGACGGCCCTGACATTTGCGTATGATGGGACACACCAACATATGTCGCCCGATGAATTCAGGGCGAAGCAAAAAGCATACATAACAGAAAAAGCAGACCTCACTGAGGCTGAAGCAGACAAGTTCTTTCCACTATATTTCGAGCTCCAGAATAAAAAGAAAGAAATAAACGATAAAGCCTGGAAGCTGATGCGTAAAGGCAAGGATGATAAAATGACGGATGCTCAATATGAAGAGATCATCTTACAGGTGTATGACCTCCGCATAGAATCGGATAATCTGGATAAAACCTATTATGCAAAGTACAAGAAGGTCCTCTCGCCGAAGAAAATATTCCAGGTACAGCGGGCAGAATCAAAATTCCATAGGGAAATACTGAAAACGGCACAGCAACGCAAAGATGGGCCACCGCAACAACCACAACAGCAACGAGGTAAGAAATGATATAAAGTAAGCCAGGGCAGCAGCCCTGGCTTACTTTATTTGATGCAAAGTTGTGGTGAGTCTACATACAGAAGTTAAACATCGTGTTGGGCATTGAAGCGCTTTCTCATGGAGTTTCTGCTATATAGCACACTGGTCTTGAGAAACTTTCTCACGGTCAATGAGAAACTTTCTCAAGACCGATGAAGTACTTTCTCAAGATGAATGAGAAATAACCACACCGCAAACGGATAAGGAACCTTCTACTATACTGATTCACTGATTGATCTTTAATAACAAAGGCACGGAGAAATTAACGCGTTGCGTTAACATTCTCCGTGCCTCTTTATTTGTAAAGTACTATATACTTCTTATTTCACCGCTTCGATCAATACCATGCGGTTAAGATAAATTTCCTGGTATTTATCAACACCACCTTCGCCTTCAAGAGCGACTCTGTCTTTGCTGATACCATATTTATCTGTCAACACCTTAGCCACAGTCTGTGCGCGTTCAACGCTTAATCTTTGATTCACTGCTGCTGATCCGGTTGCTTTGTCGGCATAACCAATGAGCTGTACCTTAATCTCAGGATACTTCTTCATATACTCTGCCAAGTGACCAATGTTAACTTCTTCTTTTCTGGCAACCTTAGAAGAACCGATTTCGAAGAATACAGCATAAGGAGTAATGTCAGCAACAGTTTTAACTACAGTCTCAGCCACAACATCCGATTTTCTGGCCAATTGATCCTTCAGGCTTTGGTTTTCAGCATCCGAAGCATTCGCTCTGTTGCGCAAATCTCTCAATTCGGCTTCGCTGATGAGCTGAGGACATTTCTTAGTAGTCTTAAATCCGCGATTCTTGAAGCGGTAAGTCACACCTACGGTAGCCGAAACTACACCGTCGAAGTCGCACTTGCCACCGATCTCGGCATCAAACTTGTTTTGAGCCATCATACCGCCAAGTTCCACGTTCAGGTCAAAAGCAGGCGACAGTCTGAACTTGTTGATGATACCCCCGTTTACAGAGAATCCTTGTCTTGTTTTCACGCCCGAATAGTTGTTCGTGAAACCAGCTCCCAGATAAGGAATGATTTCGTACACACGGTCGGGGTTGTAACCGCCGATAAGTGCACTCAAGTTGAACAATACATCACCATGCAGGTTCATGTAGTGGAACTTCTGATCGTAATAACCCGCTGCATCCGGTTGACCTTTTGCATAAGCGCCGAATCTTTTTCTAGATCCTTTGGCCTCGTAACCGCTATATTGCAAACGTACTCCAATTCCCGGAGTAAACCATTTTCCTAAACCTACATTAAAAGTAGGGCTGATACGATCGCCAACGCCAACATGGGCATCATTGTTTCCAAACAGCATTTCAGCTCCCACGCTTGCTGAAACAAACCAGTTGTCCCAGAACTTTGTGGTGTACACTTCATGTTTGTTTACTAAATCTGAATTAGCCTCCTGCGCCATAGCAGCAGAACTAAGTCCGGCAATTGCCAGTAGCATAATAATTTTTTTCATCCTAAAAAGTTGTTTGTTCTTACTATATAAAAGAAGGTTAAATTTAACCTTGCAAAAATAGTGCGTAAAGATAACTCTTTTTTTATAAAATATCAAAAAATAAGCTACAACTTGACCATTTGCTTGCAGGTTTCATCCGTTTATAAGTAAAACGAAGGCTTTTTATATCACTTCTCCTGTTGTTTCGCCGGTTTCGGTGACTACTTGCCCGTCGGAACAAGTTGATGATACGCTCTGTGTATCCGGCGTCATGCTACGAACACCGGATAATCACCTCGATCTTCGTGCCTTTGTCCGGTGCAGACTGGATTGTGGCTTGTCCGTTTAGACCTTTGGCCCGTTCCTTAATCAATTTTAGCCCGATGCCATGATGGTCGCCCTGAACTTCGAATCCCTTGCCATTGTCTTGTATAGCTAAAGTGATCGTGTCCGTTTCCCGGCTTAATGTGATGTTTATTTGTGTAGCTTCGGCATGTTTCAGTGCATTCCCCACCGATTCCTGAATGATACGATATAGTCCAAGGTTGACATCTTCCGGTAGTTCGTCCCACGACTCATCTTCTGGATTAAAGTCCAGAACGAGTTGGGTTCCGTATGGAGACTTGGCAGTTCCGCCTTGCGACAATTCATTCCATTGGAATACATAGTCATACAGTACCTCCGTGAAACGGGCATGTTGAAATACGGGTGGTAGCAAGTCATGCGATACAGCACGCACCTCTGCTTGTATCTGCCCTAGCTTCTCAATAATCTCTTCGGACTTTTCGGATTGCAACATTCTCATCTTCAGAGCCAGTAATTCATTGGAAATATTATCGTGTAACTCTTTTGACAGTCTTTCGCGCGCCGTTTCCAACCCCTCAAGGTACGACTGCATACGGCGCTGCTGAGCTTCGTTTTGCATGATCTCAAACTCCCGCTCTTTTTCTTCGTGGCGCGATTTATAGAGTTCAACTTGCAGTTCGCTTTCTTTCCGCTTCATCTGTTCCAGTTTGAGCTTGTTCTCATTGGCTCGTTTCGTAATGCGGAAACGAACAACAAGCTGCACAATCAAAGCCAGGAAGAGGATGAGAACAACCACTGCCAGTATATTGATGTTTCTTCTGCGTTCACTTAATAGGGTAAGCTGGTTTACGATCCGTTCTTGTTGGTCTAGATTATACTGTGTTCTGAGGTCGTTAACTATCGTAGTATTCTCTCTATTGAATATTTGTTTTCTATATTCAAGCGACTTTTTCTCACAGATAAGCGCTTCTTCATACCTCTTTTGTTGTTCATAGATGTATCCCAACCGGTCGTAAATTTCAATATAGTAATCATAAAAGTCTGTTTTCTGTTCTTCCTTGAGTACACCTAGTTGTTTAAGAGCTTCATTTAATGCTTGTTTTGCTTTGTCATACTCCTTGTTGAATGCATAAAATTGTCCTTTCACCGTATTAAGTTGCATAAGGGTGCTCCATTTTTCTTTGTTTGTGAGCGTATCCACTTGTGCAAGGCTTTTGCGGGCAGCTTCGATATCACCTTTCTCAATGTAAGCTCTTACTAAACTCACATAGTTCTGAGCCACTTGATGCTTTTGGTCATGCGTTAATTCATTTTGATCATAAAGATCGACTGCATACAGGTTGTACTTGATCACGGAATCGAGTAATGCAGGCTGATTGTACTTGCTATATTGAACATTATAGTATTCTCCGATTACCCAGCTGTTCAACATATGTTGGTGTGGAAAGTAGACAGGTACTTCTTCCATCTCTTCGATAAGTTCCTTCAAACGGTTCTCGTCTCCCCATAGTACATAAATTCCTGCCAGATTGTAGTAGATATCTGTCAGTAAGGGTGGACGGGACGGGAGTTTCTGTAAGTATTTGGCAGACTCATAATAGTTCTCATGTGCATTTCTTACATCATTTAAATCATGGTAATAATGTCCTGCCGTAAAATACATCAATCCGGCAATGGCATTGTTCTCGAATTTGCCTTTATACAAGAAAGCACTATCCAGATAGGTTTTGGCTTCTTCCAGATTTTCAGACAAAATGTTTTGGTTGGCAATAACGGAGTACAGGCGTGTTATTACTGCCTTGTCTTCGTATTCCTTAGCTTCCGGAAGGAGTGTTTTAAGAATAATGATTTGCTGCGGGAAAGTGTAATATTCAATGTCTCCGGTCATATAATACCGCTCTAACAGGGGAATTGAACGGTCTTTCATTATGTTCATGATTGAATCATATGCTTGTTCGCCGGGATTAGCATAAAGAGTATAGTACAGTACAGATAGAATGAGGGTTAGGAGTTGCTTTTTCATTTGTTCAGATAGTCTGGTAAGGTAGATGTTATTTGTTCTTGAGTTCGACCAGTTGGTAGTAGATGGCCTTGGCTATGAGATGGGGGGCGTTCTCGGCTTCGAGCTTTACTATAAGGTTTTTACGGTGGTATTCCACCGTATTAACTGTTATATGGCATGCGTCTGCAATTTCCTGTGTAGTAGCGCCGTTGGCTATGTGTTGAAGAATCTCACGCTCTTTGGGGGTGATTTCTTTTTGCAACCCTTTTGCACGTTTAGCATTGGATGAATAGTTGTACTTGAACTTTCTGCAACTAGGACATAAGTATGTTTCATCCTTCATTACTGCCGATACAGCCTCGAGTAAGTACTTTTCGCAGGAGTCCTTTAATACGATACTATTAGGATTGAGTTTCAGCAGCGCATTGATATGCCACGGTTCCCGATGGCCTGTGTTGACTATAATTTTTGCTTTTTTCTGCTGAGACTTAATGGTATTGATTAGCTCATAGCAATTGCCATCTTTGAATTCCAGGTCCAGTATGTATAGGTCGTATGTATTCTTCTCAATCTCCTTGTTCAGGTCGGAGAGGGTTAAGAAGGTGGTAACTTTGTCTATATTGAAGTGTTCCTCCAAAAACTTTTGAAGGAAAGTCAGGACGAATGGGTGATCATCAGCAATTAACACATTTCCCAGATTCATGTAGGGTAGGTTTTATTGTACTATTTATTTATTGATTTGCAAATTTAAATAGAAAAGTTCAATAATACCCACGGAAAACCGTAATACGGCACCTTTGTTTTTTTCTGATTTTTGCAAGATGTAAACGAAAATACAAATAAATAATGCAATATGAAATATTAAACGCATTATTTTGAGTAAAAGAATACTATAAGTTGTTGCTGGTTATATCTCTATCAGAGACTTTGTCTGGTTTATGGTGTATGACAAAGTGAAATGGCTCAAGATCTTAAGCGAAAGATATTGAGCCATTTATTGTTTATAGTCCTTGTTTTTTGGCTTCGTTCCAGTACTTATCCATTTCCTCAAGTGAGAGGTCCTTGAGGCTTCTACCTTCTTTTATGGTGTGTTCTTCCAGATAATTGAACCTGCGGATGAATTTTTGGTTTGTCCGTTCCAGTGCATTGTCGGGGTTGATCTTATACAGGCGTGCGGCATTGATGAGGCTAAAGAACAGGTCACCGAATTCGGCTTCTGCTTTATCCTTGTCCATATCGGCGATTTCGGCTTGCAGTTCGTTGAACTCTTCCTTTACTTTGTCCCATACATCTTCTTTCTGTTCCCAATCAAAGCCAACATTGCGGGCTTTGTCTTGTATACGATAAGCTTTGATCAGTGTGGGTAGGGCAGAGGGCACGCCACCCAGTACGGTTTTGTTACCTCCTTTTTCTTTAAGCTTGAGTTGTTCCCAATTCTCGGATACCTGCCCGGCTGTATTGGCTTCTACATAACCGAATACATGCGGGTGACGGAAAATGAGCTTATCGTACAGACGATTACATACGTCTGCCATGTCGAATTCTTCTTTCTCGGATGCAATTTTAGCGTAGAAAGCGACATGAAGGAGTACATCACCCAGTTCTTTACATATCTCATCTTTGTCATCCTTGATCAGCGCGTCGCACAGCTCGTAGGTTTCTTCTATGGTGTTGGGGCGCAGGCTCTCGTTGGTCTGCTTACGATCCCAGGGGCATTTCTCGCGTAGCTCATCGAGTATATCGAGAAAGCGCCCGTAGGCTTCCATCTTTTCTTTTTTGGTATGCATGATTATTATTTACTATTTAAAGATTTACAATTTACGATTGAGATTACTTATTATGATAGGATATCAGCAAGCCTACAACTTCCGAATAGTTCTTCCGTCCGCTTTCTATCTTGTTACCTTTCAGGTACCAGTCGTATATCCGGCTTTGTATGTTACTTATCGTCGGGCTGTATTTGGCCATCCAGTATTCGTGTTCGGTGGTGGCTTGTTCGATGATTTCCGGACGGATACGCTCCAGTAGGGCTTTGTATTCTTCTTTGTTTTCCGACATCAGTCGACGGGCATTGTTTAGTACGTGATGGAATACGGAGAAGTAGCCGCAATAACGTATTCTGGCATCATCCGAGTGGATACATATTTGATAGGCGTAGAAGTTTGCTTCGGCTTCGCTGGTGATTCCCAATAGATGGGCCATTTCGTGAGCGTAGGTGTCGGCATATTGCGACGGTAGCAGGTCACCGTTCAGGTTGAACTCGCAAAAGAATGGTCCCATATATCCTGTGATTGCCATTTTGGAGAATAACGGGGTAAACATCATGGTTTTTACGCGTGGGTTGCCTTTCGGAGGGTGCATGCCTAAACTGGGGCTGAGTTGTTTGTATTGATTGATGACCTCGGTATGAACGAGCGTTTTATCCAATTCCTCTAATTCTGAAACGGGGACGTATGCGGCGTTTAGTTTTTCAATATAATCATCGAGGAATCCTTTAAAGTTCTCTGGGGTGTAAGCTACGTATGGAGTTTTTGTCCGCTGGTAGAAGTTGCGCTGTGAGTAATTCAATCCCCAGGCCAGATAGAACCAAACGTACACCCATGCCAGGTAGGTTATGATACGTTTGAGTGTCTTTTTCCAGCCGATCTTTTTGATGGTTCCATAGATGGGATATAGAATTACCCAAGCGATACTTAGTGTAATAAATAAGTCGCCCAGTGAGAAAGGAATCCACCCGGATAGAGGCATGAGTATGCAGGAGATGACCGGATATAGCGTACGTGCATATGCTTCTCCCCAAGCCGGGATAGCCTGGGTTAGCCATATGGTTAGCAAAGCTAGTCCTAGCAGGCTGTAATGAATGATGGTCGAACGCTTCAAATTTAATCTTTGCATATTCTTATTATATGGAGACTTAATAGCTCACTTTGATAGCGCAGCGCGGCTTGCCGCACCTGGCCGGGGCGCCTCGCCCCATATTCATCCCGCTAAATTAGAAAATATATAGGAAATTGGACTATATTTGCAGCTTTACTTATTCAATTATCAAACTTAAGAACAAGGCTACTATGAGAAAACTTGAAGGTATTGAAGCGTGCCGGAACTGTGTATCGCGCAATTTTGTGAATGGAAAAGGGCTTGTGTGTAAGCTCACCGGAGAGAATCCTACGCTTGAAAGCGAATGTACTAACTTCACATTAGACGAAGAGTTGACTAACATTGCCCCCATCCCCGAAGAAGAGGTTGCCGAAGAAATTGACATGAATGCATTGAGGAGCGAAGAGAACCTGCCTATGGGTATTCTTGCCGGATTGCTTGCTTGCCTTGTCGGTGCTGCCGTGTGGGCCTTAGTGTCTGTCTCTACTGGTTATCAGATTGGTTATATGGCTATCGGTATGGGCTTTATTGTGGGTTATGCGGTGCGCATTGCCGGAAAAGGGGTGAGCCAGATATTTGGTATTGCCGGAGCAGCTTTGGCTTTACTGGGCTGTGTGCTGGGCGATTATTTCTCGATCATTGGCTTTATCGCATCGGATGAGGGATTAGGCTATATGGAAACCTTGTCCCTCATGCCGGTAGGCGAGATGATAGATATTCTGATTGAGAATCTGATGTCTATGACCATATTATTCTATGGCATCGCTCTATTCGAAGGTTACAAACTGTCTTTTAGGCTTCAGGTTAAAAGCGGCGGGCAGATTTAGGAGCGAGGCGCCCCGGCCAGGGGCGGCAAGCCGCGCTGCGCTTTATCCTTTGCCTCCCTGCATAATACCTGAGTCCATATCCGTATTGTTGGTCCGTTTGCTTCCGCCTTTGAATTGTTTACCATAATTCAGGTTGAAAGCAAATTTCACAAGGAACGACCGGTTGTTGCTGGTATGTATTTTAGACGTTACAGGGATGATGGCCGACCAGTTCCTGTTGTCCGTTTTGTATTCGCTGGTGAAGGGATTTAGTACTCCCGCCATGATGGACCAACTGGATTTTTTGTACCCTGCCATGATCGTATACATCTGATCGCTTTTCATCATCTGTTCGCCATACATGGAGCGGGGCGGGGTGATGGTGGTAAAGTTAGCCATCCAGTTGTTGTATGTGAAATCCAGGTTGGCCCTGACTTCATGCATGGTGTATGTATGCCGGTATGTATTTCCTTTGCTAAAGAAACGCTCTATTCTTGGTGTTACCGAAAGACTTAAATGATTCTTCCAGGGTTTGATCGTGAAGGTTGCTTCTGCGCTTAAGTCCTGGAATGATTTTTGATTCTCATACATGCGGACAAAAGTACCGTTGTCGAGGAAGACGGATTCCATGATCGGTTTGAATTCATACTCATAACCTATCAACACATCCACGCCGAAAGCACCTTTGTGATAGCCTGCGGTGAAGCTCTGTCCCAGCGTGTGGAAAATGTTCAGGTCGGGATTCCCCCGGCGCACCTGCCAGGCATCAATGGCCTGCTCCACATCATTCATTGCTGCAAGCGAAGGCGTCTGGTTGCGGAGGTTGACTCTATACCTGAAATATAGATTATTGCTGGGTTCGAATGCCAGGCGGGCGGACGACTGCCAGGTGTATTTCTCTGTATGTGTATCTTTCTGGCTGTAATACAGTCGTATTCCGGAAACATTGGCCATATAGCCCCACTTACCGGCACGCCCCTGGTATTCGGCATAAACCGAGCTTTCTGCCTGACGGAGAGATACATCGGCTATGGTTGTTCCGGCGTATTCATTGTTTGTATATGCCTGTAGGTGTTTCATTCCTGCGGTGATCTTACCTTGTCCGGCTTTCTTCTCGTATATTCCTTCGGCAATGATGGAGTATTTATCTCCGTTGATGTGCGACATGATATCTGTCTCGAGCAGGTTGTCCCGTTTCTCCTGATAGGTGCGGCGGCTGTCTGTATCAATATATGTGCCTACTACGTTGAATATCAATAGCTGGTTGTTGCTAAGGTTTTGCTGGTAATACAGGTCTAAGGCAGGCGATTTACTTTTCTCAACTGTGTGGTCGGAGATTGTCAGTGGAACATCCGATTCGGAGGTGTAGAGCGTGCTTCGCCTGTCTTCGTATCCGTTCGGGAAGTCGTTGTAGGTGTACCTTAGTTGGGCGTTGAAGAAGTAACGGTCTTTTTCCATCAGGCTATAGTTCAGGTTGCCGGCTAGTATGCTTTTATTGAAAGGGGTAGGTTCACCAACTTCAACGCGATGTACTTCGTGATCGGGGAAGATGAGTTTCTCGTCATATTCGCGTGTCCAGTCGGATTTCCGTTTCACGTATGTGGCATTGGCCGATATCTCGGACTTACCGAAGTTATATTTCAGGGCAAGCCTGTCGTCGGCCGATGTTCTTTTTCCACCGATGCTATTGAAAAGTACGCCGTTGGCGTTTCCACCCGATTCTTTGCGGCGTGTAATGTAGTCGATCACTGCATCGGCGCCTCCGAAGCGTACTCCCGGATCATCGTGATACTCAATACGGAGGATATCGGCAGGGGGAATGGAGGCGATTTCTGCACTGGTAACCTCTACCCCGTTCACGCGGAGCTGTACTGTACCACTTCCCGACATGGTGATTTCGCCGGATGTAGGGTCGACCATAATGCGGGGGAGCTGCATCTTACGAAGGATGTCGGTGCCGTCGGTAGACATTTTTATTTGTTCTTCGTTGGGCAGGATGATCTTGCGATCGTTTTTTATTATCACAGAACGGGCTTGTATGGTGACCTCGCTCAGATGGATGGCCGATTGCTTTAATTGTACCTCAATCTCTTCCTGCGGGTTGCGTGATGAGTTGAGAGGCAAACAGGCCGATTCGTATCCTATATAAGAGACGGAGAGGATGCTGTTTTCGTTGGCTGGGTTCGATAGTGTGAAGGTGCCGTTTATATCACTTGTTGTACCTATTATATAGGTGGAGTCTTGCTTGAGGAGCAATACGTTGGCAAAACTAACCGGACTCCCGTCCTTTTCATCAGAGATTTTACCTTTTACTAATTGTTGGGCGTGCGAGAGGCCAGCCACAAAACACAGTAGGGTTGTGGTTAATGCAATAAATCTTGTTTTCATAAATAAATAGCTGTTAATAAATTATTGGATAGCGCTATCTATTTATGTAGACGATTCAACTAAAGCAATATTTTAGGAGGGTATAAAGTAAATGATTCACCGTAGGGGCGGTTCGCGAACCGCCCAATACACAGAATACACAGAAAGCCATTTCCGGGCGGTTCGCGAACCGCCCCTACGGTGAAAACTTAGTTTGATTTGAAAGCATCACCCTTCATCATTTCGTTAAAGAACTCATCCCTGTACGAATTACCAATTGCAATCTCGTGCGTCTTTATAAACACATCGTTATTATTGAAAGACTCGATCCGGTTTCTGTTTACGATATACGATTTATTTATCCGTAGGAAGATCTTCTTAGGCAACAGGTCGTGAATGGTTTTGA
The DNA here is from genome assembly GCF_010500965.1 of Bacteroides sp. 51. Lineage (GTDB taxonomy): Bacteria > Bacteroidota > Bacteroidia > Bacteroidales > Bacteroidaceae > Bacteroides. The sequence goes on from NZ_QVMI01000011.1 coordinate 31,698, forward strand.
TATTCATCCGGGTAATAATGCGCTGGCCCTCCATTTGGATGATAACATAATCTTTCAGCCCTTCGATAAAGAGCACATCCTTAAAGTTGACTTTAAAGAAGCGGCGGTCGGACTTTACGAAGATGAAATCTTCCTCCACGTTCTCCACGCTCTTTTCCTCTTCGTCCATCAATAAAGAGTGGTAAGTGATGGCTTTGTTGACAGCCTTACGGAACTTGGCTGGGTCGATCGGCTTGACCAGATAGTCGATTGCATCTACCTCGTAGCTATCCAGTGCATATTCGGAGTAGGCTGTGGTGAAGATAATCAGCGTTTGTCTGGGCAGGATTCGCGCCAGTTCAATGCCATTCATTCCCGGCATCTGGATATCGAGGAATATGAGGTCTACTTCATTGGCCTTCAGGAAATCCAGTGCAGCTTCGGCACTGTTGAAAGCGTCGACCAATTCCAGTTGGGATATTTGTTCTATCTGCCTTGAGATGCCTTTACGAGCAATCGGTTCATCGTCTACAATAATACACTTCATAGTTTGATTTTTAAATGGACGGTATATACCAGGTCCGTTTGAGTTTGTTTCAGTGAATAATGACCGGCAAATAATAGGTCCAGTCTTCTTCGGATGTTTGCCAGTCCCAAGCCCCCTTTTTCTTTCCGGGTTGTGGTATGGATGCCGATGGGGTTCTCGCAACTGAAACTTAACCGGCCTTCCTGCAAACGGAAAGACAGGTGGACGTAAGCCGGCTTATCGCCTGTTACATTATACTTCACGGCATTCTCAACAAAAGGAATAAACAGTAGGGGTGCAATGTCTACGTTGCTCATATCTCCTTCTTGTTTGATCTGGTAAGTGAAGTTATCGCGGCGTGTTTTCTCCAGTTCCAGGTAATTGGTCAGGAACTGGATTTCTGCTTTGAGGCTTACTTTGTCTTGCAGGCTATCGTTCAGTTGGTAGCGCAACAGCTCGTCGAGCCTGAGCAGGATATAGGATGCCATTTCCGGGTCTTCTTCGATCAATATGTTGGCATTGTTGAGCATGTTGAACAGGAAGTGCGGATTGATCTGGCTCTTCAGGAACATCAGTTCCGACTCGGAGGTTGCTTTCCGTAGGTTGTGGATACGTTGCTTACTGATGGCCCATTGTTTGAATAACAGAATGGCTGTGATGCCCCCCAGAAACAGGAATATAGCTAGTAAAGACGACGTAATACTCAGGAAAATGGCCACGCCGGAAGTCTCTTCTTTCTGAATGGCTGCCACATCATAGAAGAGTGCTTGCAATATCATCATAAGGACCAGGGCGAAGAGTGTAAATCCAATGACGGACAGGATATAGGCTACAACCTTCCGCTTGGCCAGGAAGCAGGGGAATAATACATAAGCATTAAAGTAGACGAGCATGTTGAGGAGCGCAAAGTAACCCACTCCGCTGTATATACGGTCTGCTGTCAGGTTCAGTTGGTCGGGTGCATCGAAGAAGTTGCCGATAGCAATGAGTAGAATGACCAGTTGCAGCAGGACGTGTCTGAGCGTATGATATTTGCGGTCGAGCAGGAAAGATGCTATACTATTATTGGTTATTGTTGTTTCCATTACGCTGAAATATCAATGTTAAGTTCAACCTTTCCCGACTGGTGGGTTAACACATATTTGCCGGGGTATTGTAACTCTAATCTTCTTTTGATGGCTTCTATGTCCTTGCTTTGGGGCTGTTTCTTTCCGTTGAAACGGAAATGGAAACGGAGCGAATGTTCTACCACCGTAAAGTATAGTTTCAGTACGGTGCTGTCGTCCATTGTTTCCTGAATTAAGGAGACGAATAATAGAGGCGGAACAAATGCGCGGTGCATATCTCCTTCTACGTGGATTTCGTATTCAAAGTCTTTCCTGTTCATTTGCTCTACACGGAGGAAATTACGTAAGAAGCTGATTTCTCCGTTCAGCAGCACTTGTTCTCTGTTGCAGTCGTAGAGTTGGTATCGTAGTAATGCTCCCAGTTGCATAAGCATTTCGGTGGCTTTCTTTGGGTTTGATCTTACCGATGCCGAAGCGTGGGTTAATGTCCGGGACAGAAAAGTGGGGGTGATCTGGCCCTTTAGCTTGTTGATTTCGGAGGTGAGGTGTTCGTACTGTATTTGTTCTACCCGGGTTCTCTCTTCTGTCCATTGGCGTAAGAATGCAATGGCGGATATCCCCAGGAAACAGATCAGGAATGTGAGAGAGGATGCCAGATTGTCGATCAGAATAAGCGGACTGGTATACGATGTGATTCTATGTGGTAGCGAAAATGCATTCCGGACAAGGTATTCTTGTGCAATAGATATCGTGGGCAGTAGGAGTACAACGGCTCCCAGTATGACGGAATACATCAGGTATTTGCCTTTGAGCAGGAACCTTGGGATAAGGATGTAATAATTGAAAAGAATGGCCACGGCAAAAAGGATAAAGGAGGAAAAACAAACCAGATATATGCGGTTGCCTAACAGGTTGTTACAATCCTGGTAGGCCACGAACGTCATGTTGAACGTGATAATCATTCCTGCCAGGCCGAAGAGCAGATACTTCCAGTTTTCTTTAATCTTGTTCATTTTCCCTCCAAAGTTAAACTAAAAATCGAGCTTATACACCATATTGAATATTGAATTCTTTAGCCTTCGTGGTTCGATGACTCCGGTTTGCAGATTGTATTCGTGCCCGAAATACTCCTTATACCCCGTTGCGTTCAATCCTTTGATGGCAAATTCGTGCGAAACATGCTTGCGGTTCATCCGGTAGCTTACGGTGTAATTGGCCAGGAATATGGGCGATAGTTGCTCGGAGTAAGCCCTGGTTTCATCGTATTGCGTTTCCTTGTCGGGGTGGGCCAGGGTAGCCTGTTCGTCTACGGGCGAGTATCGGTCGCCGCCCTGTAGGGTGAGTTTGAGGTTCACGCCCAGTACGTTTTGCTTGTTTCTGCCTAGCATCCATTCTTTGCCGAACAAACCGTTGACGATGTATTTGCGGTTGTATTTCGTGTCGTACCATACGCCATCTCCGCCGCGGTACTCGGAGTTGAAGACGGATGCGGTGAGCATATAGTACATGCCGCGGGTCATGTATTTCTCGAGCGTAACGTCTATCCCGTAGTTGCGGGCTTTGCCTTTGTTTACCATAGCGTCTTCGATGTATCCCATGCGGCGGTTGAGGATGGAGTAGGAACTGTCGGCAATAACGGGAACGTCGTACAGGAACTGGAGGTAAGGTTCAAGCTTGAGGTTCATGTTGTCGGAGAGCTTGTAGTTGTAGGTCAGCGACAGGTGGTGGGTTTTGGTAAAGCCGAGGTCTTTGTTCACCAGCTCGTCTCCGGTGGCGGTTGTTTTTACGTAGTATACATCCATCTTTTCCATGCGACTGTGCAAACCGTAGGCTAGTGCCCATGAACTTCGGGGAGAGGCTTGCCACTTGATGGCTGCGCGGGGTTCTACGGTCCGGCTGTTGTTCAGCGTCAGCCATTGCCCGTTGATGCCGAGGGTGGCCGAAAGGTTATCGCTGAGGTTGAACAGCGAACTGGTGTAGGCCGAAACGAGGTTGGTGTTTCCCTTTCCCTGCGAGATGGTTTCGAGGGGTTCGCCGTAGAGCGGGGCGAGCTGCATGTTCATGTTGTATCGCATGTTGGTTACCGTAAAACCGGTCCGGTTGGTGTGGCGGGCACTGAATTTCTTGTTGAGGTAAGAGGTGAGTACGAGGTTCGTATATCGGTTCTTGAAATGATTGGCTGGGGTTGAGGAGAGGTCTGCACGGTAGAAGTCTTCCCAAAGTTTCAGGTCTGCATACGTCATGGCGAGCGTTGTTTTTAGCTGCGTGTTGTTGTCGAAGAAGTAACGGTGGCTCAGACCGGTTGCGGCCGATGTTAGTTGCATGTTCGAGCCTTTGGCGTCGTCCATATATTTCCAATCCTGAGGATCGTCGAGGTCAGCGTCGACCCCGTCCTTCAACGCCGTGCCCCATAGGGTGAATATTCCTGCACGTCGGGTGGGGAGGTTTACTTTGAAGTTGAAGTCCTGGAAATCCAATGCCTGCCCTACGTCGCCGATTTTGTTCAGTAAGCCGGTGGTGGAGTAGCGGTAGTTGAAGATGTACGAGGCGTTTCCGGTTTTGCTGAACGGGCCTTCGGATGCGACGTCGATACCCATTAAGCCGGCCTGGAAGGTGTGCTGAGGCTTGCGGTTGTTGCCGTTGCGGAGCTTCATGTCGAATACGCCCGAAACGGCGTTGCTGTATTCGGCAGGAAAGGCGCCGGTGAAGAAATCGGAATTGCCCAGCACGTGGCTGCTAAGCGACGATAGCAGTCCGCCACCCAGCGTAGTGACATCGGCGAAGTGGTTCGGGGTGGGGATTTCTACATCTTCCAACCGCCACTGTAGCAGGCTGGGGGCGTTGCCATGCACGGAGATTCCGTTGTTGCCTACGCTGGGGGCGACTCCGGCGAAGGAGCTTACCAACCGCGCGGGGTCGTCCATGCCACCGGCGTAGCGGGAGGCTTCTTCTACGCTGAGCATGCGGGCACCGGAGAGGGCCATGTTGTTCAGCGGTTGCTCTTTCTGGGTTTGCACGGTGACTACCACTTCGTCCAGCTGATTGGTGCTTTCGGTGAGCTGGATTTCGACGTAGGCTTCTTTGCTGGATGTCAGGAGCATTTCTTTAACAACGAAGGTTTCGTATCCAATGAAAGAGGCTTTCAGGTCGTGACGGCCTACGGGAACGTTTCTCAGCACAAACCCGCCGCTGTTGTTGGTGGTGGTGCCAAACTGCGGGGCATCGGGAAGCAGAATCGTTACGTACGGCAGTGGGGCGCCAGAGGAGCGATCGACAACGATTCCCTGAATGGTTTGTGTCAGTTTATTTTGCGCAGGTTTGCTTTGCGCCAGAGCGTTGTTGTTAACGCAGAACAGGCTCAGTGCCAATAGAATGAATATTATACCCTTTTTCATAATCGAGATTGTTTTAGTGATTGATTAATGTTTTTGTGATTGATTAATGATGCAAAGGTATGTGCCAGGCATACATGCTTTGGGTTTATGAGATTAACCGGCTTGTTTTAGCGATGAAATGTGTTGGTTTGTATACTTACTTTTTGTACGGTTCGGTAGAGGGTGGCGTGTTTCTGTTTGGTTTTGGTGTATTTCTAATTAGTTATGAATGTAAATGATTAGCTGTAGGGGCGGTTCGCGAACCGCCCGAAAATGGTTTCCTGTGTATTCTGGGCATTGGGCGGTTCGCGAACCGCCCCTACAGTAAATCACTCCTTTCCATCCCGTTTTGATAATGATTTACCGTAGGGGCGGGCCTTGTGTCCGCCCTTGACGCTGCATAGTGAAACTAATGATACACCTGGCGGCGTCAGGGCAGACACAAGGCTTGCCCCTACAGCAAGTGGTATTCCAAACCATTAACTTCCTTTTCAACACATTTTACATCAATTCACTCATTTCCATCCAGTTTTGCACCCTCCCGCAACCTTTCCTACCCCTATTTTGTTTGTATATAACCTTCGCTACAGGTAAACTATTACAAACAATAAAAAGAGATAACATGGAAAAGACAATCAAATCAGGCATAGCCATGGTGAATGTATTGGAAAGCTGGGGCGTCGACCATATCTACGGCATACCAGGCGGTTCATTTAACTCAACAATGGATGCACTGTATGCCAAACGCGGCACAGTAAAATACATCCAGGTGCGGCATGAAGAAGTTGGCGCAATCGCCGCCTCTGTTGATGCTAAACTAACAGGAAAGATCGGCGTTTGCTTCGGTACCGCCGGTCCGGGGTCTACCCACCTGTTCAACGGACTATATGATGCACAAATGGACGGTGTTCCCGTCCTTGCCCTTGTAGGTCAGGTAGCATCTACCGCCATGAACTACAACTCCTTCCAGGAATTAAATGAAAACCCGATGTTTGTCGACGTAAGCGTTTACAACCGCACAGTCATGACCCCGGAAAGCCTGCCCTTCGTTATTGACGAAGCCATCCGCCGTGCCTACGAACACAAAGGCGTATCCGTTGTAACCATCCCCGTTGACTTTGGATTTGTAGATATCCCCGACCTGGATATATCTTCCGCATCCAGCCACCGCAAAGGTTACCCCATGCCCGATCCAAAAGATATTGAAGCCGCAGTTAAACTCATCGAAAAAGCCGAAAGACCTGTACTATACATCGGACAGGGAACCCGGGGAGCAACAAAAGAAGTCCTGGAATTATCAGATTATTTCTCCATGCCCATCGTAGCCTCCGTGCTGGCCAAAGGAATCCTGCCGGAAAGCGCACCCAACTTCATGGGAACGGCCGGACGTGTAGCCACCAAACCCGGCAACGAAGCACTCGCAGCATCAGACTTAATCCTGTTTGTTGGAAGCAACTTCCCCTTTGCACGTTTCTTCTTCCCCGCATCGGCCAGGTTTATCCAGGTAGATGTCGATTCGTCTAAACTCGGAAGCCGCAAAAAAGCCGATGTCGCCATACTGGGAGATGCGAAGGAAGCCATGATTCAAATGATAAAAGTTGGACAACAAAGACCCGCCGACAAATTCCTTAAAGCCAACCAACAGAACCGTAAAAACTGGTTAAACTGGCTGAAAAGCTTCGAAGACAGAGACGATGTGCCCATGCGCGCCGAACCTGTGTTCAAAGAAATCAATCGCATTGCTACCGACGACGCTATCTTTGTGACCGATGTCGGCAATGTAACCATCAACGCCGTCCGCCTGCTGAACATGACCGGAAAACAACGCTTTACCACCTCCGGTCTGTTTGCAACGATGGGTTATGGCGTACCAGGCGGTATCGCTGCTGCATTGAGCTATCCCGGCCGGCAAGTATTTACGCTCAACGGCGACGGCGGATTCTCTATGGTTATGCAAGATATCATCACCCAGGTAAAATACAAGCTACCTGTCATCAATATCATCTTCTCCAATGATTCCTTCGGATTCATAGAAGCCGAGCAAGAAGATACCAAACAGACCAAGTACGGAGTCGACATTCTGGGAGCCGATTACGCCAAAGTAGGAGAGGGGTTGGGAGCGAAAGGTTTCACTATAACCCACCGCAGTCAACTAAAAACCGTATTTGACGAAGCACAAAAAAGTGAGCAGCCTGTGGTTATTGATGTAAAACTGGAAAATAAACGTCCCTTACCTGTTGAAGGCTTGATTCTTAATGAAGAAAAGTTTGGTAAAGAAGCCGTTGAGGCTTTCAAAAAGAAATATGAAGTGAAGGATATGCCTACACTGAATGAGTTGTTGAAATAGCACTTTGGAGTGTGTAATGATCTTCACTAGGGGCGAGATTATTACACACTCCAAGTTCATATAATAGTAATCCTCTTATTTAATTTTTAATGTATTCAGATACTCTTTCGTTTCAGGGGCTATCCGGAAGCTTTCGCGGGCTTTCTGAATAGCTTTGTTATGCACAAATTTAGAGAGCACCTTTTGCTCCAATATAGGTAATGTTTTATCGTAGAACTTGATAAGCCCTACGCTGATTGCCCAGGCAATGGCCATATCGACGTAATATTGCCCTTGTGGAACCTCGGTCAAATGCTTTAGTGCCACATCAATCTGTTTCTCATTAATAAAGTAGTCCATCAGCACGATAACAAAAACCCGCTTGGTGAATTCTCCTTCATGGTGCTTTAAGGACATAAAATGCTTAAGTACTTCATCGGGATGCTTCTGGAATATCTTTAATGACGAAATAATAGTATCAACATGTGCCCAGTTGTCGAACCTCAGGATCAACGGGTCTAAGTAGCCGAATAAGGTTTCCAATGGAACCTTTTTAAGCTGTCCCAATACCAGCCCATACAATAAGACATGTTCGTAGCTGGTAAATTCAGCATTTTTTAGATAGGTTTCTATGTCAGGACCTGATACAATTTCCTTTGCCAGCAGTTTAAGAGCAGGCATACGAATGCCGAATATCTCATAGTTGGTTGGAATTAACTTTTCGTTAAATGCTTTATAGTCACTCTCGGCCAATGCGCAGAGTTTTTGGTTTATGGAAGTATTCATCTCGGTGTTGGTTTTTATTTCTCCTGCGTTGATCTCCTTATAAATAGCACACATAACAAAGGTAATGCTTTTTGTTCAACCGTTGTGCTTTTCATTTCTATTTTTACGCTACCTTTGTCCGCCGATATTTAGTGCATTTCCGGGATATATACCTCGGCATGCACTATACTAATCCTAATTTTATATTATTAAAAATGAAACAAAAAAGTTGTTTTAAGAAAGATGTTTTCTTGTTTAAGCGATTCTCCAAGAAAGCATACAGTGCATTTGCAAGTATGCACAAAGTGGTAAACATTGGGGTCGTAACCGGCTGTGTATTGACTGTCGTTCCTTTTACCGGAATCACTGCCCAAAATGCAGAAGGACAATCCAAGAAGCCCGAAATGGAATTGCAGGAATTGGAGGAAGTCATGGTCACGGCCTCGCGGATTGAAACCCCTATCAACCAAACGGCGAAACTCGTTACCGTACTGACTAAAGAGCAAATTCAGCAGGCGCCCGTCCAAAGTATCCAAGACCTGTTAGTTTACGCGGCTAATATAGACCTCGTCCAACGTTCCGGACATGGCGTACAAGCCGACATCTCTATCCGGGGAGGCTCCAAAGATCAAACGGCCATACTTCTAAATGGTGTCAACCTCTCCAACTCTCACACAGGCGTCTACAGCCTTGATATTCCCGTCAACCTTTCCGACATTGAACGTATTGAAATTATCCACGGACCATCGGCACTGATCTATGGTACAAGCGCATTTGCCGGTGGGATAAACATCATCACTAAAAAAAGAGCGGATGCCAAAGCATATGCCCGCTTAGAGGGTGGTATGCACGACCTCCGGGGCATGGAACTCCGTGGAGCTGCCAAACTAGGCATTGCTACTACCAGTCTGTCGGCCGGTTACAGTTCATCCGATGGGCATACGGATAATACGGATTACGATCTTTACAACCTTTTGTTGCAAACCCGGTTGCAGTTTGACGAGCACTCGAAACTCGATCTGAATCTGGGATACAACGACAAGAAATACGGAGCAAACAGCTTCTACACCGGGGCTTATCCGAATCAATACGACCATACCACCCGGTATATAGGCTCACTGAAAGGTGAATTCGGAACGAAGCTCAAGTTTATTCCGATCCTCTACTGGTTCAGGCATTACGATGTCTTTGAGCTCGTAAGAGGCACTGATACGGGGAAAAACCACCACCGGGGAGATACATACGGCACAAACCTCATCTTGCAATATTCTTCTATCTTAGGAACTACCAGCCTGGGTGGAGAAATCAGAAGGGAAGATATTATGAGTAATGTCTTGGGAAAACCTATGTCTGAACCGCACGGTAAATACAAAATGTATGATGACCGTATCAATAGCAGCGCAACGCTGGAGCATACGGCGCAATTCGATCATTTTACCCTTTCGGCAGGGGTATTGATGAATCATACCACACTCGAAAAAGGACTAAAGTTTTATCCCTCGGCAAGTATTGCATACCGTCCCACAGACGAAGTAAACATCTATACCACCTGGGGGAAATCAACACGCATGCCTTCTTTTACGGAATTGTACTACACCACCGAAACTCACGTTGCCAACGAAAGCCTGAAACCCGAACGCTCGCAATCACTCGATCTGGGTATTAAATATAAGAATTCATTGATCAGCGCCTATGCTACCGGTTTCCTGATGTGGGGACGGAACATTATAGACTGGGTAAGGAAGGAAGGCGAGAATGGTAAAATGATTAGTGCATCCTGGAATCACACCGAACTTGATACTCAGGGAGTCGAAATGGGAGTCAGCCTCCGGTTGGGAGAGGCGCTACCCATTCTGGGACAAAGCTCTACTCTCTCATTAAACTATACCCGCATGCACCAGGATTGCGATACAAAAGGTGAGAATTCGCTCTTTAAACTAAATTATCTACGCGATAAATTCACAGCAACATTCAATCATCAGATTTATAAGGGGTTCTCTGCCGGATGGTATTTCAGGTTCCAGAAACGAATGGGCGGATATACCAATTATGTAGATGCGGTAGATGTGGGTATAGCACCCTACAAACCTTTCTCTACACTGGATTTAAGATTGAACTACCAATACGAGGACTTGGCGTTGCATCTGAATCTGAATAACCTCTACGATACCAAACATAACGATGTGGGTGTTATCCCTCAACCGGGCTTCTGGCTGACGGGTGGTATTAGCTATACTTTTAAATAAGAATGCAAATGAAAGTATATATATTGACTCTCTTGTTGTTTTTGTCAGCAAATACATTTGCACAGGACTTCCAGTTAAAGAATGGAGATCTGATATTTCAGGAAGCCTGTCCAAGAGACTCGGAGAATCCGATAAAACAGGTAACCAGTAGCGTGGAAAATTATCAGTTCACCCATGTCGGTATGGTTTATATAGATAACGATAATTGTATTTTTGTACTTGAAGCCACCACTCCCAAGGTAACTCTTACCCCCTTGAATGAGTATCTTTACCCTTCAAAAGATGCAGATTGTTATCCCATATCGATTGTAGGGCGTTTGCGACAAACTTATCAATTACTTATTCCCCAGGCATTGGAAATAGGGATTACTCTTATAGGGAAAGATTATGATTATGGTTTTGTTTTAGGCAATGACAAATACTATTGTTCGGAATTAGTATATGAAATACTGAAGCAAGCCAATAGCGGGAAAGAAATCTTTCCACTCAACGTCATGACTTTCAAGTCTCAGAGTACCAATGAAACTGCCAGGGGCTGGGTTGAGCATTTCAATAAACATGGATTACCAATTCCCGAAGGGGAGGAAGGGATTAATCCGGGAGCAATGTCACGTTGTGATGTGGTAGAGATCGTTTATTGTTACTAATTATAGAAAAGGTGTTGATAAACAACACCTTTCTTTATTTTTCAAGTAATTCCTTTAAGAAATGATCCAATTCCTCGTCCAGGCCTTTCAGTAGCTCTTCATTAACAAGTAGGGTATCATCATCTATAAGGAGAAGATCGGTAATTGTTTCTTTTTCTTCGTCGACCAGAACAAATGAATAGGGTTGTATGATAGGAAGATTGTCAAAACTCCCATCCTCTTTCATTCTGTTAAGAATAACGCGAAGAATGCGTTCCGCGTCCTTGTAAAAATCAACACCGTCACCATCGTAAGCCAGCCATTCTTCAACGGTTGTACATGCCAACTCTTCGTCGTTATCATCGAATATAAATAATTCCCCCGAACTATTGACTGGTTGAAGATGAATATCTGTAACGATTGTTTGTTCGCAGTCACATGGATACTTTCCTATCGCTTTACGGATAGTCGATTCAATCAATGATTGCGATTGTTGACTTAGTTTCATAACCTTGATGCTTAATTAGTTTTTCAAAGGTAATAAAAATATGGGTAATCTAGTAAATCCGACTAAAAATCATCATTAAATCGGTCCATTTGCATCTTTAACTTTGCAAAACTCTCCTTTCTTTTCGATAAGTCGACTTGATTATAGTAGATATATCCTAGATCTCCGGACAAATGGGCTTCTGACAAAACACTATCTTCTGTTATATTATTGGCCACTTTTATTAACTTTATGGCTTCTTTTCCCCATTCTTCTGCCTTTTCCAAATCATCTTTCATTTCATAATAGAGTGATATGTTGGAAGCAATGCGTGCTTTCTTTTTCCCTTTTTGAGTCTCATATGCCCGTTCCCAAAGCGTAAAGGCCTTATCCCAATTGTTAGATTGAATAAAGAATGCTGCATCTCGCATTTCGGATGAGCCATTGGCAAAATAATACCGGTTGACAGTATTCCAATGCGGCGTCATATACTTAGTTGGGATGGTACCGGCAAAATCTGAAGCTTCATTAATCAACTGTTCATCCGAAATAACTTTAGTTCGTGCATTTGATACTGAATTGGCGAGGCCTTCCCAGAAGATGCTGTCACTTCCATTAATCATCACTAAAGGAGAATGGCGATTGGGAATGTATAAATTCACTTTAGGATATACTTTTGCATCTGTATTGCCCAGAAAACCCATTTCTCCCATAGGATACACTTGCTTTTGTACGATGATTTGAATTTCCTCCAATGCAATCAGCATGTCCACATCCAGAGTCTTTATGAGTTCATTGACATCTTTTTTGTTTAGTGTGGCTTCTTTTTGGGTTGCTCCACTGACCTGCAAGGCAGAGTCACAAACAACAACTTCATTAAAATAGTTTTCTGCCGCTACAGCTTCGGCCAATGATTCGGTTGTTATTCTCGGATCACCATTTACTCTGTATCTTTCAAAGAATCCATTTGTCTTATCTAAAAGTATGCTGTCTGTCTCAGTATGAATACGGCCAAGGGGTTCACTCACATTATTAACAATAGCAACCCGCTTAATTTGAGATGGAAAGCTAATGTCTGCAGGAACCAAATAGTCGATAGGAATAACATTGACTGTTTGGCAAGAATAAAGTATAAAACCAATTATTATGGCATGAATGAAACCGATTTTCTTCATAGCTTGTGGAGCGTTTAACTTAATAAGCAAAAATAAGACTTTTATTCTACTTCATATATTTTCTACTCCATTTTTTTAGAAAGAATATCACTACTGTCCACTAAAGAACGGACGATTAAAAATTAAATAAATTTGGTTCACTTGAACCGCTTCGTTCTTTGATATTTTTGAAATTAAAAGAAGAGTTCAACCTGCCATCTGTTTTTATAAAGTTCAGCAACTATAGCTTTGCTTTCGTGTACTGACGCTGTCGATATATGGAAGAAAGCGGGTATCTGAGTCTCTACATCATATAGAGTGTGTACTTTTGAGGAGCTGTTGTTATTTAATGCACTCTTTAGCAGGGATATAGGAAATGTGAACCGTGAAGCTTGAGATGCCAGGGCAATTGGTGCTGCATACCTTTATGCCTGATAAATAACCTAAACCTTATGTAATGAAAAGCCCCGGCACTTCACAAGGCCGGGGCTTATGTTTTTAAAGACATTGTTTAATTAAACACGTCCGTGGCAGTTTTTATATTTCTTGCCGCTTCCACAAGGACAAGGATCGTTACGTCCTACGGTCTTTTCTACACGAACCGGTTCGCGTTTTACTTCGCGGGTATCACGTTGTGCAGCCGCCTGTTGGTTCGGATCGTTCAAATTGTCCAGATCTTGTTTTGATTCACGATATTTGCTCAAATCCTGGCGAGCCTCAGGAGCCGCCTGGCGTACTTGTCCCGGATCTTGTATTGGAATCTGGCCACGCATCAGGATAGATATTGTTTGGTTGTTCAGTTTTTCAACCATGGTGTCAAACAGATTAACGGACTCCAGTTTGTAGATCAACAAAGGGTCTTTCTGTTCGTAGCTGGCATTCTGTACCGAATGTTTCAATTCGTCCAACTCACGGAGGTTTTCTTTCCAGCATTCATCAATGATATGAAGCAAGATGGATTTCTCAAAAGACTTAACGACCTCTTTACATTCACTGTCGTAAGCAGCTTTCAGGTTGCATGAAATGTTATACATGCGCTTTCCGTCGGTAACCGGAATCATAATGTTTTCATACATGTGACCTTGGTTCTCATACACTTGTTTGATAACCGGGTAAGCTACTTGTGCCATTCTGTCCATCTTGCGCTTGAAGTTCTCCATAGCCAGGTCGAATGCCTTTTCAGCAAGCTTCTCCTTCTTTATATTGCGGAAATCTTCTTCTGTGAAAGGAGCATCCATAGCCAGGGTTTGAAGCATATCGAACTTACAGCCTTCGTAGTCATTGTTTTCGATAGAAGCTGCACATCTATCCCAGATCATATTGGAGATATCCATGCCGATACGTTCACCGATTAGTGCGTGGCGACGTTTGGTGTAAACTACTGTACGTTGTTTGTTCATAACATCGTCGTACTCAAGCAAACGTTTACGGATACCGAAGTTATTTTCTTCCACTTTCTTCTGTGCGCGCTCAATGGAATTGGAAATCATCTTATGCTCGATCATCTCACCTTCTTTGAATCCTAAGCGGTCCATAACGCTGGCAATACGGTCGGATGAGAACAAACGCATCAAATCGTCTTCCAGAGAAACAAAGAACACGGAAGAACCCGGGTCACCCTGACGTCCGGCACGACCACGTAACTGACGGTCGACACGGCGTGATTCGTGACGTTCGGTACCGATGATTGCCAAACCACCTGCGGCCTTAACTTCCGGACTTAACTTGATGTCGGTACCACGACCTGCCATGTTGGTTGCAATAGTCACAATACCTTTTGTACCTGCCTGAGCTACAATGTCTGCTTCTTTCTGGTGTAATTTCGCATTCAATACGTTATGCTCAATTTTACGCATGGCAAGCATCTTACTCAACATTTCGGAGATTTCAACTGAAGTCGTACCTACCAGAACAGGACGTCCGGCGGCTACCAGTTGTTCAACCTCTTCAATAACGGCTTTATATTTCTCGCGTTTGGTTTTATAAACGCGGTCATTCATGTCTTTACGGGAAATCGGACGGTTGGTTGGAATAACAACAACGTCCAGTTTGTAGATATCCCAGAACTCACCTGCTTCTGTTTCGGCCGTACCGGTCATACCCGAAAGTTTATGGTACATACGGAAATAGTTCTGCAAAGTGATGGTTGCGAAGGTTTGTGTAGCTGCTTCTACTTTCACACGCTCTTTAGCTTCGATAGCCTGGTGTAAACCGTCGGAATAACGGCGACCTTCCATAATACGTCCGGTTTGCTCGTCTACAATTTTAACCTGGCCATCCATAACCACATATTCGTCGTCTTTTTCGAACATGGCGTAGGCTTTTAATAGCTGGTTGATAGTGTGTACGCGCTCCGATTTGATCGCATAGTTGGTCATCAACGCATCTTTCTTTTCCAGTTTTTGCTCATCGTTCAATCCGACTTCTCCTTCGAGTTCCGAGAGTTCCGATGCGATATCAGGCAATACGAATAAGGTCTGATCTTCGGCATTACCTGTAATCAGGTCGATACCCTTATCTGTAAGGTCTACACTGTTGATCTTTTCATCAATAACAAAGTATAACGGTTCGGTCACCTCGGGCATACGTTTGTTGTTTTGCTCCATGTAGATCTCTTCAGTCTTCAGCATACCGGCTTTGATACCTTGTTCGCTGAGGAACTTGATCAACGCTTTATTCTTGGGTAACGCTTTGTGGCTGCGATATAATGAAAGGAAACCTTCTTCCACCTCTTTCTTGTCATCGGAAGCAATCAGGCGTTTGGCCTCTGTCAGATACTTAGTAGCCAGGCTCTTTTGTATATCCATCAGTTTTTCTACCAAAGGACGAAGCTGTTCAAATAGCTGGTCTTCACCTTTAGGCACAGGACCGGAGATGATCAATGGCGTACGGGCATCGTCAATCAATACAGAGTCGACCTCATCGACGATGGCATAATTGTGCTGGCGTTGCACCAGGTCTTTGGGGCTGATAGCCATGTTGTCGCGCAGATAGTCGAAACCAAATTCATTGTTTGTTCCGAACGTAATATCTGCCAGATAAGCCTGACGGCGACTGTCTGAGTTGGGTTGATGCTTATCGATACAATCTACGCTTAATCCGTGGAACATATAAAGAGGTCCCATCCATTCGGAGTCACGTTTTGACAGGTAGTCATTTACCGTTACTACATGTACACCATTTCCGGTCAGTGCATTCAGGAATACCGGCAGGGTGGCTACAAGCGTTTTACCTTCTCCGGTAGCCATTTCGGATATCTTTCCTTTATGAAGAACAACACCACCGAAGAGCTGTACATCATAATGTATCATGTTCCAGGTCACCTCAGTTCCACCGGCTACCCAATGGTTTTGGTAGATGGCTTTATCGCCTTCGATGCGTACAAAATCTTTGGTTGCAGCCAACGTGCGGTCAAAGTCGGTAGCTGTAACTACAATTTCTTCGTTTTCGGTGAAACGTCTGGCTGTATCTTTTACGATAGAGAAAGCAACAGGCAGTACCTCGTCTAATGCTTTTTCGTAGATTTCCAGTATCTCTTTTTCCAGTTTGTCGATCTGTGCAAATACACCTTCACGATCTTCAAGCTCAAGGCTTTCAATGCTAGCCTTTAATTCTTCGACTTTAGCACGTTCTGCTGTAGCAGAATTGTGGATATAAGCCTTTAGCTCTTCGGTCTTAGCGCGGAGAGCATCGTTATCCAGCTTTTCAACTTCCGGGTAAGCGGCTTTGATCTTATTTACCCAGGGCTGGATTTCTTTCATATCTCTTGTCGCTTTATTACCAACAAGCTTGCTTATGAATTCATTAAATCCCATTGTATATATTCTATTATTTAATTAGCTAAAATTTTAATGCGCACAAAGTTACGCTAATAAGTTGAAAGTTGAAAGTTGAAAGTTGAAAATTAAGTACTTGTGAAAGTATTTATGATACTGTAATGCTCAAAATAACTTTCAACTTTCAATTTTCAATTTTCAACTAAAAAAGGGGAGTGGAGGCACATGCATTCGGGGCACGTATCCTCATGAAGTGTGCCAGGGTCGGCGCTATGTGGTCAACGGTTACAGGCGTGTGAATGATTTCCGGTTTGATGGAACTGCCCAGAAAGATCAGAGGCATAGGGCTATGAGCATAGCGCACAACAGGGTTTACCTGTGCATTCTCATTAACGATGGTCCATCCTGGCAATACGCTGATTACCAGGTCGCCGGAGTATTTGCGGTTGAACGCATTTCTTTTTTTCTGAATATCGGGACTCCATGCACCTAGTAACAGGCGGTTTGCGGAGAAAACTTCGTCTACTCCACTAAATTGAATCAAAAATTCGGCCGACTTGGTTTGCACGTCGGCAAGGCTAAGTTGCTTTTCTTCAATCAATTTGTGGTTCAGGTATATTTGTTGATCGTAATATCCTTCTACATAATGTCCCTCGCCGTATGAAGCCATGAGATACATGTTTAATAGGGCGGCGCAGCGATTCAGATAGAATTCTCCTCCGGGAATGCGGAATCTGCCTAGATCTACTCCTTCGGGAGCGGTATATCCGGTGGATGTGATAAAGAATATAACGTTTTGCAGGCCGACTTTTTTGTTAACCATCTCAAGCAGATCGGCAATGTTTTTGTCCAACCGGGCATATGTGTCCTGGATTTCAACAGAACCTTCCTGGATGCTTTGGTTGTTGTAGCTGCCTGCATAGAATGTGACGGATAAAAAGTCCGGGGTGTCATCCTCTCCGATGGTCGTATTCTTCAATAAATCGTCTACCAACATATTGACCTCGTCATTGACAAAGGGGCTGTTGATCAATCGTTTGAATTTATATTGTTTGGCGTCGGCAAATTTATATTTGAATGTTTCATTGAAGCGTTCGACTGTAATGTTTTTGTACGATCCCTCGGGATGCAGAGGTGTCCATATCATCGTTTCAATCCGTGAATCGACGGCATTGCGGTCATTATATAGATTAGCCCACCAGGGGAATTCGCTGTAATAGGTAGTACCTGCCCATTTGCCGGTCATGTCATTCATCCAGAATGCTCCATCGGCTGAGTGTCCGGCTCCCAGGATGGCAGCATCGCGAAAGGGGGCAACTGCGTATACAAATCCTTTTCCCAGGGTGGAGGCCTTTAATTCATCTCCAACGGTTGAAGTAAGCAACTGGGAAGGTGCAGAGTTGTCATTGGTGTAATAGCCCAGAAAGTTGGAATCATCTACGCACGAAACGGTTCGAAGGGTAGATATGTCTAACCGGTAGTTGGATATTATTCCATTAAAAGAAGGGGTTGTACCGGTGTATATGGCTGCCATGGCCGATGAACGGTCGGGGTTAGAGAATGTATATTCTGCGTTGAGGAATACTTTTCCCTCTTTCCATAACCGTTTAAATCCTTTCTCACCATATAAAGACGAAAAGGCTTCTATGTAGTCCGTACGCAGCTGGTCAATCGTCAATCCAACTACCATTTTAGGAGTGGCAGGGAGCGATTGGGCTTGTAACCCGGTCAGGGTTAATACAGTCAGAATAGAAGTTAGTATATGGCCTTTCATTTGTCTTTTTTATATGTCAGTACAAGATTGCTTACTGAACGTACCAGCAAACAAAGTGCCAAAGGTAATATAGCTAAATTAAAATGCTGCGGATTTACCGGCCAAATCAAAATAAAAAGTGTTAAAACAATCGTATTTATCAGGTGATAATAGCTTTTCCTGCCTTTAGCTTCCTTGCGTAGGAACAGTGGGAGCAGTAAAATGTGTAGCGGGTGGAATACGAAGATTAAATAATTCGTACCGACAGCCGGATGCTCTGAAAAACATGACAAAAAGGCAAGCACACAACCTGCCAAACCCGCAGCGGCGAATAGAATAAGGTCAATCCCCCAGAGTGATTTCTTTTTTCGTATTCCATAAATGGTAGCCGATGCAATGAGGATAAAAAGTAGAAGCATCGAACGCATGGGTGTTAATGGAAAGGGCTTTTCTTTCTCAATATCTTGTTCGGATACTACTTCTGACACACCACTGACTAAAGGGCGTTTTGTGTTGTTTTCGCCGGCAATCACTGCATGTTTAAATGCATCCATCAGGTATAGCGGAGCAAACATTTCTTCCCGGTAGCTGATCGGGCGGTCTGCTTCAACTCCAAGGCAAAGGTCCATGCCGAAGCGATCCCATTCATGTCCTTTGGACGATTGGTATATGATATCGCGGAAGCTTTGCCAGGGATCTACCGACTGATAAACGATTTTCCCTGAAATGCTTTCTTCTATTTTATCCCGGGGACGGGTAGCACAGTTATCGTAGAAAAAATTATAGCGATATATCCTGTTCTCGGGTTGGTAATTCGTGTACAACAACTCCAACAGGACTTCCTTTTCTTTCGCATTCAGGTTCAGGTTTTGTTGCCATACGGCACGGTTATGATAGGCATACTCTGCTTCAAAACGAGGAAAGTCGACAACCCCGAGCATATAATCCGTTTCGCCTTTTACAAAGCGGTAAATAAAATTCGGGGTGTTGAAGCTGAATACTCCGTAATTAAATACCACATCAATTCCTTTGCCCGGATCTTCATAGCGGATGGCTGTGTGCCCAAAAAGAGAATAAATCTCATCTCCCGGTGCACAGGTTAACAGGCTGAAACGGGTGGAATCGGTATTTGCGATAGTCGCAGACGCGGTATAGCTATACAGTATAGTTAGGAGAAATAGCAAGACGATACTCCTAACTCTATGATTTATGATGCGCTTGAAAAACATGTCGGCAAAGATACAAAGAATTATGAAAAACAAACTCTTAGTTCTATATACATGAAATATATAAGGACTTTTTTGTGTTAATAGAGGTAGGTAGGACCTACCTCTATTAACACAAAAAAATAGCCTGTTATACGCGCGCCCGCGCGCGAGGAAAAGCAAAGTTGATTTTAAATTCTTTACATCGCAATCATAACTCTTAGAGTTGTGAGCATAACTCCTGGAGTTTTCCTGATAACTCTTAGAGTTATGGCAACAACTCTTAGAGTTTTCAGACTATTTCATTAAAGTAGCGTATCTTGATTGTAGTTTCCTTTTTTCTCCTTACATTTGCAGCCGTGTTTGGGTAAAACCGGAAATGAAATTGCTTGTGAATTTAATCATTGATATTGGAAATACGTCTACAAAAATGGCGGTGTTCGAACAGGACACTTTAATCGAAGTATTTTCAGATCCAGGGCAATCACTAGAAGCATTATCCCAAATCGTTTCGTCCTATACTATTGAACAGGGGATTGTAGCAACAGTTGTGAACCTTAAACCGGATATTTCAGAACAACTGAAAGTACTTTCTTTCCCTTTTCTCTGGTTGGGCAAAGACACACCTTTGCCAATCATTAATTTATACGAATCACCCGATACACTTGGTTATGATCGTATTGCAGCAGTTGTAGGAGCTTGTGCCCGGTTTCCGGAGAAGGACATATTGGTGGTTGATGCCGGAACGGCCATTACGTATGAGTTTGTAGATGCAAAAGGCAGGTACCACGGTGGGAACATTTCCCCGGGAGTATACATGCGTTTCAAAGCATTAAACCAGTACACCTCCCGTTTGCCGCTTGTTAACCCGGAAGGCAGAGTGCCGGATATGGGAAAAGACACCGAAACGGCAATCCGGGCGGGGGTGATGAAAGGAGTTGAATATGAAATTCAAGGTTATATTATGTATTTGAGGCATAAATATCCTGAACTTTTGGTTTTTTTAACGGGTGGAGATGAATTTTCTTTTGATTCAAAACTAAAAAATATCATCTTTGCAGACAGATTTCTTGTATTGAAAGGATTAAATAGAATATTAAACTATAATAATGGTAGGATATAAACAAATATCATGTGCAGTTATGCTCATGATATTATCAGGAGTTGCAGTGGCTCAGAATAATACAAATTCTCCCTATACACGTTACGGATACGGTGATTTATCTCCTCAAACTTTCGGGAAAAGTAAGGGTATGGGTGGAGTTGCTTACGGGTTGCGCGACAGCTACCAGGTAAATGCAGTTAATCCTGCCTCGTATACAATGGTTGATTCTTTGACATTCCTGTTTGATGCCGGACTCTCATTACAGAATACAAATCTGAGCGATGGCAAAACGAAAAAGAATGCGGGAAATTCAAGTTTTGATTATGTTGCCATGCAATTTCGTTTGCACCGCAGATTAGGTATGACATTGGGGCTACTGCCTTACTCGAACGTAGGATATAGCTTTACAGCAACCGATACCAGTGACCCTAGTAATATCAGTTATAAAACTTATTCGGGAGAAGGGGGATTTCATCAAGCTTTCCTGGGGGTAGGATTCAAAGTGCTAAAGAATCTTTCCATAGGGGTAAACGCCTCCTATTTTTGGGGAGATATAACCCGTCAGGACCATGTAGGTTTTGCCGAATATCAAAAATATGAAACCTGGCGTGTGAACAACGTGTCTGTAAAAGATTTTAAGTTTGATATAGGGTTGCAATACACGCAAAAAATTAATAAGAAGAATGAGGTTACAATAGGGGCAGTCTTCTCTCCTAAAAGAAATTTGAATAATGATGCTTATCTGCGGACCCAAACAGCTATGAGTACAGGTAATGCTAGTTCACCATATACAGACTATAACGTAGAAACAACAGACTTATATACAAAGTATGGATTACCAATGAGCATAGGTGTTGGTGCCGCATATATATACGATAAACATTTAACCCTCGCTGCGGACTATACTTATCAAAATTGGGCAGATGTGAAATACCAGGGGGAAAATAACTTCTACGATATGCAGAAAATTGCCGTCGGATTGGAATATATGCCAAATCAGTTTGGACGTAGTTACCTCTCGCTTATCAAATATCGTATAGGAGCATATTATTCTACTCCTTATTATAAGGTATATAAGATGGAGAATAACGAAAGAAAACATTATAGAGCATCCAATGAATATGGAGTAACAGTCGGATTTGGCCTGCCATTACCACGTACACGTTCCGTATTAAGTATTTCTGCCCAATATGTTAATGTGTCGGGCAAACAGGTTATGTTGGATGAGAAATATATGCGCCTATGTATTGGCGTGACATTTAATGAACGTTGGTTCTTTAAACGAAAAGTGGATTAATTAGTCTAATAAGTATACTCACACTAAAATTATAATACAATGAAAATTAAAACGCTTGCAGCTATATTGTTCTTTTCGGCGGGAACAATGAATGCCGTTGCACAAGAAGAAAACTGCAACAGCAACAGTAGTATTTCGCATGAGGCGGTAAGAGCCGGAAATTTTAAAGATGCGTATATACCATGGAGAGCAGTTCTGGATAATTGTCCATTGCTTCGCTTCTACACTTTTGCCGATGGTTTTAAAATCCTGCAAGGATTCCTTGATGCAGACAATGCCGCAAATGGTAATAACAGAACATCTGCAGATTATCAGAAGTATTTCAATGAACTAATGGAAGTTCATGATCTACGTATGAAATATATTCCGGAGTTTCAAACAAAAATGAAAGGTGTACCTTCTGTTGCAGATGCACTGGGAACAAAAGCAATCGCTTATCTGAACTATGCGCCAACACTAGATGTTGATTTGGTTTATGACTGGTTTAAGAAATCGGTAGACGAATTAAAAGGCGAATCTTCGGGTACAGTATTGCATTACTTCCTTCAGGCATCCCTGGATAAATTGAAGAAAGAACCTGCACATCAGGAACAATTTATCAAAGATTATCTGAATGCCAGCCAATACATTCAGGAAGCCCTGGATGCTGCTGATAAAGAAAGCACTAAGACAAACCTTACTGTAGTAAAAGACAACGCTGTAGCTATGTTTATTAACAGTGGTGCTGCCAGCTGCTCTTCTTTACAGGAAATCTACGGTCCTAAAGTAGAAGCTAATAAAACAGATCTGAAAGTATTGCAAGAAGCTCTTGACGTAATGAAAATGATGGGATGTACAGAAGAAGAAGCTTATTTGCAGGCTTCACTTTACGCTTATCGCATTGAGCCAACAGTTGATGCAGCTTTAGGATGTGCTTATATGGCATACAAGAAAGGCGATCATGATGGCGCAGTGAAATTCTTCGATGAGGCTATCGGAATGGAAACAGATAATGCAAAGAAAGCAGATTTGTCGTACAGAGCTGCTGCCGTATTATCTGCTGCAAAGAGATTGTCTCAAGCTAGAAGCTATGCACAAAAATCACTTAGCTATGATGAGAACTTTGGTAAAGCTCATTTGCTGATAGCTCAACTATATGCTATGAGTCCTAACTGGAGTGACGAAGGTGCACTGAACAAATGTACGTACTTTGTAATAATCGACAGATTGCAGAGAGCTAAAGCTGTAGATTCTTCATTGACTGACGAAGCAAATAGATTGATCGGTACATACTCCCGCTACACTCCGGCAGCAGCCGATCTGTTCATGCTAGGTTATAAAGCTGGCGACCGTATCACAATTGGCGGTTGGATTGGTGAAACTACAACAATCAGATAATTTTGAATATGTTACGACGAAGTAACAAACGCTTATTCTATACAAATAACAGCATAACAACCACCCTGCCGGTGGTTGTTATGCTGCTTTTATTCCTTTCCTGTACCGGAGGTAAAAAGAACATAGGTGAGGCAATCACTGAACGCGATTCTCTTCCGATGATGAGTACATTAGGAGTTACTACATTTGTATCCGACTCAGGCATAACCCGCTATAAGGTAGAAACTGAAGAATGGCTCATGTTTGACAGGAAGAAACCATCCTATTGGGCTTTTGAAAAAGGGGTTTACCTCGAGAAATTCGATTCAATCTTTCAGGTAGAAGCCAGTATAAAATCAGATACGGCTTATTTCTATGATAAAGATAAGCTCTGGAAGCTGATTGGAAATGTTGAGATACAAAACCTTAAAGGAGAAAGATTTGATACCGAATTGCTGTATTGGGATCAGAATTCCGGTAAAGTATATTCCGATAAACGTATCCGGATAGAACAAATAGACCGGACTATTATCGGACAAGGCTTTGAATCCAATCAACAAATGACGGACTACAAGATTCATAATATGGAAGGTATCTTTTACGTCGATGAAGATGCCGGCGCTGTAAATCCACCGGTAGCACCAGCAGATACCATTTCAACAGATTCAATTAAACGATGACTATTGTCTATCTGCTCATAACCATACTTTTTTCCGCCTTTTTCTCCGGAATGGAAATTGCTTTTATTTCGGTTGATAAATTGCGTTTCGAGATGAATAAGAAGAATAGCATTTCTTATCCTGTTATCTCTTATTTCTTTCGCCATTCCAATAACTTTATTTCCACCATGCTGGTGGGCAATAATATTGCTTTAGTCATTTATGGTATCTTGATGGCTCAGTTGATCGAAGAGAATCTGCTGAAGAACATCATTCATAACGAGTTTCTGATGGTTCTCGTTCAAACCATTATATCTACACTTATTATACTTGTAACAGGTGAATTCCTCCCTAAGACACTCTTTAAGATTAATCCGAACCTGATGCTTAAGGTTTTTTCCATTCCCCTGTTTATCTGTTATATCGTTTTGTTGCCGATTTCATTTTTAGCATCCAGCATATCAACACTTTTTCTACGCTTGTTTGGTGTAAAAGTAAATAAAGAAGCATCAGAAAAGGCTTTTGGCCGGGTCGATCTCGACTATTTTATCCAAACAGGAATAGATAATGCAGAAAGCCAGGAGGAATTAGACTCGGAAGTGAAAATCTTTCAGAATGCCCTCGACTTTTCTACAATAAAGATCAGAGATTGTATTGTGCCCCGAACCGAAGTTGTGGCTGCCGATCTGACCACATCTCTTGATGAACTAAAGAATAAATTTGTAGAATCTGGATTGTCGAAGGTTATCGTATATTATGGAAATATAGATAATGTAGTTGGATATATACATTCTTCTGAAATGTTCCGTAACCCCAAAGACTGGACAGAGAATGTCAAAGAAATCCCGATTGTTCCCGAAACGATGGCGGCGCATAAACTGATGAAGCTTTTTATGCAGCAAAAAAAGACGATTGCTGTAGTTGTTGATGAATTTGGTGGTATGTCGGGGATTGTTACACTAGAGGACCTGGTAGAAGAGATCTTTGGCGATATTGAAGATGAACATGATAATACTTCTTATATATGCAAGCAGTTAACAGAAGACGAATATGTACTTTCCGGGCGCTTGGAAATAGAAAAAGTGAATGAGACTTTCGGTTTGGAATTACCGGAATCGGATGATTATATGACGGTTGGAGGCTTGATCCTCAATCAATATCAAAGTTTCCCCAAAATGCATGAATTGATAGTTATAGATAAGTATCAGTTTAAAATAATAAAAGTAACTTCAACGAAAATAGAACTCGTCCGGTTGAAAATCCTGGAATAAGCCCGAGGCAGGCAGCCAAGTTTTGCTAATCCTGTATTTTTTTAGGATATATGTGGGTGAATATTAGCATTTTTTGTATCTTCGTGCGCTTAATTGACTAGATTAGAAAAAAATAATAATAAAAATAAATTGTACGAACTAAAATGGCAACTTTACAGAACATTAGATCCAAAGGACCTCTATTGATTATTGTTATTGGTCTGGCGCTATTTGCATTTATTGCTGGCGACGCTTGGAAAGTTATGCAGCCGCATCAAACACAAGATGTGGGCGAGGTAAACGGTAAATCACTTTCAGCACAAGAATACCAAACTATGGTAGAAGAATATACTGAAGCGATTAAGTTTTCCAATAACCTGACTGCTTTAACTGACGAGCAAACCAATCAGATTAAAGACGAGGTATGGCGTAATTATGTAAACAATAACCTGATTGAAACCGAAGCAAAAAAGATTGGTTTGACTGTATCTAAAGCAGAAATTCAGGCTATCATTGATGCGGGAATTCACCCCATGTTGCAATCTACACCGTTCCGTAACCCTCAAACAGGTGCATTCGATAAGGATATGCTGAAGAAATTCCTTGTTGACTATTCAAAAATGAATCCTCAAACAGGTACTTCCGAATATATGGAATATTACCGCTCGTTGTACAACTTCTGGACTTTTGTTGAGAAGAGCATTGTACAAAACCGTTTGGCTGAAAAGTATATGGCTTTGATCACTAAAGCTATGGGCTCAAATCCAATCGAAGCTCAGGCTGCTTTTGATGGTAGAGTAAATCAGTTTGACCTGTTACTTGCTGCTGTTCCTTATTCTTCTATCCCTGACTCCACTATTAAAGTAAAGGAGTCGGAAGTGAAGAGTTTGTATGATAAGAAAAAAGAGCAATTCAGGCAGTATGTTGAAACTCGCGATATCAAATACATTGATGTTCAGGTTGTAGCTAGTGCAGAAGATAGAGCTGCTCTTCAAAAAGAATTAGTAGAATTCTCGGAACAACTTACAGGCATGAATGCAGATTATACTTCATTCATCCGTTCTACCGGATCTGAATATCCTTATGTTGACCTGTATTATTCTAAAGAAGCTTATCCTGCTGATGTTATCGCCCGTTTGGACTCTGCCGCTATAGGTGAAGTTTATGGTCCTTACTTCAACGCTTCGGATAATACACTTAACTCTTTCAAGAAGATTGCTAAAACCGTAGCTGCCGACTCTATTGAATATCGCCAGATTCAGGTATTTGGTGAAGATGAAGCTAAAACAAGAATACTTGCCGATAGTATTTATACAGCTATCAAAGGTGGAGCAAACTTCGCAGAATTGGCTAAGAAATATAATCAAAATGGTGAAGCTAACTGGATTACTTCAGCAAATTATGAAAATGCTCCACTTGACGGCGATAATCTGAAATATATTACTGCAATTACTAACCTGAATGTGAATGAAATTTCAAACACTCCGGTTGGTGTAGGCAATATAATCATACAGGTTATGAACAAGAAAGTCATGAAGGATAAATATAAAGTGGCTGTTATAAAAAGACCTGTTGATTTCAGCAAGGAAACATACAACAAAGCTTATAATGATTTCAGCCAGTTTATTGCTGCTAATCCAACCTTAGATAAAGTTGTGGAAAATGCAGAAGATGCCGGATACAGACTACTTGAAAGAAGTGATCTTTATAGTTCTGATCATGGCGTTGGTAGTATCAAAGGAACGAAAGAAGCTTTAAGATGGGCTTTCGGAGCTAAACCAGGTGAAGTTTCTGAGTTGTACGAATGTGGTGATAATGACAGATTATTGGTTGTTGCTTTGGAAGGTATTACCAAAGAAGGTTACCGCTCTATGCAATCAGTACTTACTCAGTTAAGAGCTGAAGTTGTTAAAGATAAAAAAGCTGAAAAGATCATAGGAGATATGAAGGCTTTGAACGCTACATCTTTCGACCAGTATAAATCTATGGCTGATGCTGTAAGTGATTCTGTGAAACACGTTACATTTGCTGCTCCTGCTTATGTTTCAGCATTGCGTAGTAGCGAACCTTTGGTAGGTGCATATGCTTCTGTAGCTCCAATGAATCAGTTAAGCCAACCGATTAAGGGTAATTCTGGCGTAATGGTTATGCAAGTGTATGCTAAGGAAAACCAAAACGAAACATTCGATGCTAAAGCAGAAGAAGGTAATCTACAGAGTATGCACCAGCGTATGTTGAGCCGCTACATGAATGACCTTTATCTGAAAGGAAACGTAAAAGATAACCGCTACTTATTCTTTTAAAGAATACGCAGAATAGTTAAAAAGGAATTTGAACACAGAGACACAAAGGCACAGAGGGAAATTAAAACTCTGTGCCTTTGTGTCTCTGTGTTCATTGTTATTTTTATTAGACGCACTTATAAATCGTTATTTTTGTGTAAGTTTGTAGATAAGAATAAGAACCGGATATAATGACTGATTTGGAAAGAAAACAAATAATAGCTTTGATTCATAGAGAAGTTATGCCGGCTATTGGTTGTACTGAACCTATTGCTGTTGCCTTATGTGTTGCGAAAGCTACTGAAACATTGGGGGTAAAGCCTGAAAAGGTCGATGTATATCTCAGCGCTAATGTATTGAAAAATGCAATGGGCGTAGGAATACCGGGAACGCGTATGATTGGGTTGCCTATTGCCGTTGCACTTGGGGCTTTGATCGGAAAATCAGATTATCAGTTGGAGGTGCTTAAAGATTGTACCCCTGATGTGGTAGAGAAAGCCAAATCATTTATTGATGAGAAACGGGTGAATATCTCGCTAAAAGAAGGGATTGACGAAAAACTTTACGTGGAAGTACGATGTGAAGCAGATAATTCACAAGCTGTAGCTATTATTGCCGGTGGGCATACTTCATTTATCTATATCGCTCGTAATACAGAAATTTTGTTGGATAAACAGCATACGGCTGAACAAGAAGAAGATACAGATGCCCCTGAACTGACATTGCGTAAGGTTTATGATTTTGCGTTAACTGCTCCTTTAGATGAGATTCGTTTTATTCTTGAAACGGCCCGATTGAATAAAGCGGCAGCAGAGAGTTCTTTTGAAGGTAACTATGGACATTCACTGGGTAGAATGCTCCGTGGTAGTCAGGAGTGCAAAATACTAGGGGATACCGTGTTTTTACATATTCTTTCCTATACATCAGGGGCTTGTGATGCCCGGATGGCAGGTGCTATGATACCTGTTATGAGTAATTCGGGTAGTGGTAATCAGGGTATTTCAGCGACATTGCCAGTGCTTATTTATGCAGAAGAAAATGGAAAATCGGAAGAGGAACTGATACGTGCACTGATGCTCAGTCATCTTACGGTGATTTATATAAAACAGAGTTTGGGTCGTCTTTCCGCTTTATGTGGATGTGTTGTTGCTGCCACTGGTTCAAGTTGTGGTATCACCTGGCTTATGGGGGGCGACTTCTGCCGGGTATCTTTTGCTGTTCAGAATATGATAGCCAATCTTACTGGTATGATATGCGATGGTGCTAAACCAAGCTGTGCATTGAAAGTGGCCAGTGGAGTATCCATGGCTGTACTCTCCGCTATGATGGCTATGGAGAATAAATGTGTAACTTCAGTGGAAGGAATCATTGATGAAGATGTAGACCAAAGCATCCGAAACCTGACCAGAATAGGTTCACAAGCCATGAATGAGACAGATAAGATGGTGTTGGACATTATGACGAGCAAATAGAGGTTGGTCTGAATGATTTTTGAATGGATTATTATATTGGTTGTTCTTGCCTTCACTTCAATTCCTGTGGTGATTTTAATTGCTGCTGTATATCAAACTTTCACCTCTGGTCACAGGAGGAAATTAAACGATTATGCCCCTTTTCCCGGAAGTGATTTTAAAGTTAGTTTGAAGGAATATCATGAGATACAAAAAATGGAAAAATTGCTTCCGTATGTATCGAACCGCTTTTGTAAGCAGCGAACGCTTATACTCTATTTCACAATACAAAGGAAATATCACCGAGAAGATGATCGTAGTAAAGATGCTATCCTTCAGTTATGCAAAATTGCTATATTTCAGAAACTGAATTATGATAGTCTGGGGCAGGATGAATTCTATGGGAATTATATACAGCTATTAAATAATCCGGAACTGTGTCAGGCTATATCTACAGAATCGCACAAATTAATAGCTTCTGTTTCTTGGGTCGATGAGAGTCTTTATAATGCATGTACGGATGCTTGGGAAATCTATTATTCTCGCCTGCGAGAAGCCTTTAAACCGGAAAACGTACAGTCATATTATGATGAAGTCTGTTGGTTGGCCGATCGCAACAGTAGCGTTATGACAAAGAGAAAACTTTATCTTGACTCCTATCAGTTTCTGGTAGAAACGGATCGCGAATATTCATTAAGGTTTTATCTGCACTATCTTAATGTTTCTACTGAAATAAAATATCGTAAGATATCGGCCAAAAATAGTAAGAAGCTGTTTCGCAGACAGGGAGAAAAGGAACGATTTGACGCTATCTGTACCGATTTATTGCGGTTTAAGGATATATCAAAAGTCTTGGATCAATTTGATCAGCTACAAATATCTCAACGAAAGAAGATCTCATTAAATATAGAGGCGATTAAGACAGCAGCCGAGAAACAATCTAAGGTCGCGGGTGTGTTGAGTGAGTGGTTGGCCGACGAAGAAGAAGTGCCCGAAACAGATAGAATACCCCAGAAGAATATAGAAGAAAACTCTAGGATGAGATCGCAGGAAAATCCTAAAGATGTTTTGTTTCAGTTATTTATTGATAACTCTTATAGGATAAATAAAGAAGAAGTTGATATATTTGCACGTTCCCACGGACTTTTTACCAGCCAGTTTGTGGAGGGAATTAATGATGAACACTTTGAAGAGCTGGATGATGTGTTGATTGAAGAAGACGAAGAATACTATATATTAAATGAGGTCTATTGCCAGCAAATAAAAGAGCATGAAGATTAAAGTAAAACCAAAAGAAGCTACAGCAATTATTAATTCATTGACAAGCGGAGTTGTTCCGAAAATCGGTGTTCAGCATATTACGGTTGGGCGATCCAACGAAGTAGAAATGGTTCTTAGTGCCTTGGAAGAGACAAAGAACGGCCATAGTATGATGAAGTTCTGGATTGGCAACTATGGTTCGGGAAAGTCATTCATGCTTCATTTACTTACCACGGTTGCTTTAAAGCAAAAGTTTGTAGTGGCAAGTGCCGACTTCACTCCTCATATTCGTTTATATTCCAATGATGGGAAAGGGCAGGCACTCTATACTGACTTGATGAATAATGTAGCTATACAAACAAGACCCGAGGGTGGGGCTTTGCATATTCTTTTGGAGAAATGGATTGAACAAGTAATCGTTACTGCTGCCGGCACTCATGGAATATCTTTAGTAGATATACGTAGTGAGCAATATTTCGGGTTAATTCAGAATGAAATAATAAAGACTGTCAATACAATAACAGAAACCGGTGGGTTTGATTTTGGATTGGCCATTATAAAATATTACGAAGGCTTTATTAAAAATGATGACTCATTGCGTAAGAATGCTTTGCGCTGGTTGAAAGGTGAATATACCACAAAGATTGAGGCTCGTCGGGATTTGGGTGTCAGTGATATTGTGAATGATCGGAATTACTATGATATGTTGAAAAACTTCTGCCGGTTATTTGTTAGCATTGGATATAGCGGCTTTGTTATCAATCTGGATGAAGCCGTCAATCTGTTTAAGATCGCTAATCCGGGTATGCGGCAGCGGAATTTTGAGAAGTTACTGAGCATGTATAATGACTGTTTTCAGGGTAAAGTAGAACATCTTTTCTTTAATGTAGCAGGTACTAACGAGACATTAGAGGACGATAAAAAAGGATTCTACAGCTATGATGCATTAAAGACTCGTTTGAAAATAAATAAATTCGAAACCCAGAAACTACGTGATTATTCGCAGCCTGTTATCCGCCTTATGCCTTTGAGTCACGATGAAATATTTGTATTGCTTTATAACTTACGGGCAATTTTTAATTTCAACTATAACTGCGAACTTGATTTCTCCGATAAAGATATTCAAGTATTTATGGAGGAAATATATAATAAACCGGGTGCTACGGAATTTCTGACTCCACGAGAAGTGATCAGAGACTTCCTTAATATACTGAATATCCTGCGCCAGAACCCGGAAGCGGATAAACAGGAATTGTTTGCTGGAATAAAAGTTGAAGAACGAACAGATGAACATGAGACTGTTCTTGAATCCGAGGAAGATATCAGGCAAAAGAAAATCAAAAGAATAGGGAAGCAATTAAAGAATATACTCTTACCGGATGAGATATTAGAGAAGTTAGCAGATATCCTTTTAGATGATGAAAGCTTGTTGAAAACCGTTTCCGCTTCTTTTAATAATGAGGCGGGAACATTGATTGCCACAGAAAAACGATTGATCTTTATTAGTAAACGCAAGGATGTGAAGTCGTTTCCCTATGGGCAGATTAATGAAATGAGCTATAAAAGCGGGCCACAATATAGTACATTGCACATTTTGCTAAATACGGAGAATCTAAATATTGATTTTATTCCTAACAGCCGTATTAAACCTTTAATACACTTGCTCGAAGCTCAGATTGATATAATTGAACGTAAAACGTTGGCTGCGGAGTTGAAGTACTGGGAGAAAGAAATTGCTGATCCGGATATGAAATCCCATTTAAGCCGCATGAGCCGTATTGCTTATATGATTCAGGAAAAAGACCATACGGCCGGTGAGACTTTCTCAATGCGACATACGGATACGGTTATCAAATTGGTGCAGCAATTAAAGGCGATCGAAGTGTCTGAGGTGATATCTGTTGAGGTTGATGCATCGCGCGAACGTATTGTAGAAGCACTGAAAGTGACACATCAGGCTTTTGAGAATGAATTGGTAAGCATGTTCCAAGCCGATATGTTGGAAATTGATGCCGAAGCAATGGCCTATAAACAAAACTTAAAGAATAGAGGATTAATAAACGAATAATGATATGGAAAATAATCTAATTTCTATCGATCCCGATAAGAGGCTGGAACTGACTTCTGAAGAAGAGAAGAAAGTGGCTGAGTATAAATCACGGATAGATATCAGCAATAAAAGCCAGATGATCCAGTACGGAGCCACCTCTCAGAATAGAATGGTTACCTTCTCGGAAACCGTACTGTCGCAGGTGCGTAATAAAGATATGGGTGGAGTGGGTGAGTTGCTTTCCGGTTTGCTTGCCGATTTGAAATCGTTCGATAAATCCATGAATAAGGGTGGTATCTTCTCCATATTTATGAGTTTAAAGAAGAAGCTGATGTACTTGATGAATCAATATACCAAGGCGGAAACTAATGTTATCCAGGTGGAGCGTCAAATGGAAAAGCATTATCAAACGTTACTGAAAGATATTCATCTCTTTGATAAATTGTACGAGCAAAACGAACAGCATTTCAGAGAGCTCTCATTATATATCTATGCCGGTGAAGAGAAGATTGAAGAATTGAGGAAAGCAGAACTCTCCAATGAAGAACAACAGCAACTTCATTACTTTGAAAAGAAAGTGCACGACTTGAAAATCAGTCGGATGATTTCCTTGCAAATGGCTCCCCAGATCCGCATGATACAGAACAATAGTGCTGTTTTGATGGATAAAATCCAATCCAGTATTGTGAATACTTTACCACTTTGGCGTAATCAGATGGTGTTGGCTTTAGGACTCATACATTCTCAACAGGCGTTGGATGCTCAGAAAGCGGTGAACGATGCAACAAATGAGATGTTGCGTAAGAATAGTGATATGCTCCGTTCTTCCTCTGTACAGTTGGCTAAGGAAAATGAGCGTAGTATTGTAGATATGGATACATTGCACAAAATCAATTCTGACCTGTTTGCTACAATCGATGAAGTACTTGCTATTCAGAATGATGGTCGCCGCAGACGTGGAGAAGCTGAGCAGGAACTGCTAAAAGTGGAGAATGAATTACGCGCTAAGATTAACATGTAGTAAATAACTGCAAAACTTTGTTCAAAAGAAAAGGTTATTCCTGTGTTTGGGAATAACCTTTCTTTTATTTATAGTCCGCATGGAAACCTGGAACCGGCACCTTGCCGGCCTTACCCGTGGCAGTGTCCGCCACAACCTTCGTGGTCGTGATCGTGATCGCCACAACCACCGTCTCCGCAGTCATCGCATCCGCAGTTGCAGCCACCGCCGCCTGTCATCATGTTGATCATGCCTTGAACTTCTTCGTTGGTTGCTTCGCGGTTTTCTACCACTTCACCGATGAAGTTCAGGTCGGCGCCGGCTAATGGATGGTTCATATCCATGATAACGGCATCTTCTTTCACTTCCATTACGGTTCCGTTCAGGCGTCTGCCTTCAGAATCCATCAAAGGAACCATATTTCCTTCTTTGATCATCTCAGCATCGAATTTGCCATTGATTTCAAATATATTCTTAGGTAGTTCGATCACATGATCCTCTTCAAAGTCGCCATAAGCCTCTGTTGATGGGATAGTGAAATCGAATTTATCTCCTTGTTTCAGGTTTACTATTTGATTTTCGAAAGCTTCAAGCGTTGTTCCCAATCCTGATATGAATTGGAATGGGTGATCTGCTTTTGCTTCTTCTACCATCTCTCTCTCTCCGTCTTCGATAGTGTACAATTTGTACGCTACGGTAATGTACTTGTTTGATTCCATTCTATAATTATAAAATTATTAATATCGCGAAAATTAATCTTACAAAGATACGAATAATTTTCAGATATAGATATATACTGTAGTTTAGTTTATGCCATATTGAAACACTGATTAACGCGGATTAACGCAGATTGAGGTAATGATATAAAAAATAACCTGCGTGGATCAGTGTTTTAAAACTTCATGTGATAAAAAACGAGTTTATTCGTTTGTTTTCTTACGAATATTCGTTTTTACATGATTTTTTTATTCAATTTGTTTGGAGTTTATAAAAAAGCCCTTACCTTTGCAATCGTATTTAACAACGGAATATTGCGTTATGATTAACAGCACATCAATCAGCCTATCTCTAATTATTGTCAGCCTCGTGGTGGTCACACTGGGAGCGTGAGGAAGGTTATGTGTGTATTATCGTAAGTATAAAGATATATTATAGGGCCTTTCTCACTTGTGTGAGAGAGGCTTTTTGATTAAAAGAAATCAGAGAAAGATGAAGAAACAGCTACGTAGTTCGTTCAGTACCCAAGGTCGTCGGATGGCCGGAGCCCGTGCATTATGGGGGGCCAATGGGATGACTAAAGAGCAGATGGGCAAACCCATCATTGCTATTGTGAATTCTTTTACCCAGTTTGTGCCGGGGCATGTGCATTTGCATGAGATCGGGCAACTCGTGAAAGCTGAAATTGAAAAGTTGGGTTGTTTTGCAGCAGAATTTAATACGATTGCCATTGACGATGGTATCGCTATGGGTCATGACGGAATGCTATATTCATTACCCTCAAGAGATATTATTGCCGATAGCGTAGAATACATGGTAAATGCTCACAAGGCAGATGCGATGATTTGTATCAGCAATTGTGATAAAATTACTCCGGGTATGCTGATGGCTGCTATGCGCCTGAATATTCCGGCGGTGTTTGTTTCCGGTGGTCCAATGGAAGCGGGCGAATTGGATGGGCAGCACCTGGATTTGATTGATGCCATGATTCAATCGGCCGATGATAATGTAAGCGATGAGCAGGTTGCCCGGATAGAAGCCAGTGCTTGTCCGTCATGTGGTAGCTGTTCGGGTATGTTTACTGCCAATTCAATGAACTGTCTGAATGAAGCCATCGGTTTGGCTCTTCCCGGAAACGGTACGATTGTTGCTACGCACGCTAATCGTATCCAATTGTTTAAGGATGCCGCGAAGATGATCGTAGAAAACGCATATAAATATTACAGAGACGGCGATGAGTCGGTACTTCCAAGAAGTATTGCCACTCGTCCGGCATTCCTGAATGCTATGACGTTGGACATTGCTATGGGTGGCTCAACCAATACGGTATTGCACCTGTTGGCTGTTGCCCAGGAAGCCGAGGTCGATTTCACGATGGATGATATTGACAGACTATCCCGCAAAAGCCCTTGTCTTTGTAAGGTTGCTCCTAATACACAAAAATATCATATTCAGGATGTGAACCGTGCCGGCGGAATCATCTCAATCCTGAATGAACTGGCTATGGGTGGATTAGTAGATACATCCGTTTGCCGTGTAGATGGTATGACGCTGGCAGAAGCGATGGATAAATACGCTATAACCAGTCCGAATGTTCTGCCCGAAGCGATTCAGAAGTATAAAAGCGCTCCGGCAGGTAAGTTTAATCTGGTAATGGGATCGCAAGATACATATTATAAGGAACTGGATGCTGACCGTGCAGAAGGTTGCATCCGCGATATGGCACATGCTTACTCCAAAGACGGCGGATTGGCTGTGTTAAAAGGAAACATTGCACAAGATGGTTGCGTGGTTAAAACAGCCGGTGTAGACGAAAGTATCTGGAAATTCACTGGTCCGGCTAAAGTCTTTGATTCACAGGAAGCTGCTTGTGAGGGTATTCTGAAAGGGCGAGTCGTCAGTGGCGATGTCGTCGTCATTACCCACGAAGGGCCTAAAGGTGGACCGGGCATGCAGGAAATGTTATATCCTACCTCTTATATAAAATCACGCCATTTAGGAAAAGAATGTGCATTGATTACAGACGGGCGCTTCAGTGGGGGAACTTCAGGATTAAGTATCGGGCATGTATCGCCCGAAGCCGCCGCCGGTGGAAATATCGGTAAAGTCCAGGATGGAGATATCATTGAAATTAATATCCCCGAGCGGACAATCAACGTGAAACTGAGTGACGAAGAACTGGCTGCACGTCCAATGACACCAGTCACTCGCCAACGTTACGTACCTAAGAGCCTGAAAGCATATGCCAGTATGGTAAGTTCGGCCGATAAAGGAGCAGTACGTATTATTTGATTTACAATTTACTGATTTACAATTTACCATTTAATACATTGTAAATCAGTAAAGACAATGAATAGACTAACTTAAATTGTAAATAGTAAATGGTAAATAGTAAATTAATTTCCGGTGCCGAAGCGTTAATACGATCATTAGAGCACCATGGAGTAAAGAATATATTTGGTTATCCGGGTGGTACCATTATGCCGACCTTTGATGTACTGTATGACCATTTAGACAAGATAAATCACGTTTTGGTTCGCCATGAACAAGGTGCGGCGCACGCTGCCGAAGGCTTTGCCCGTGTTTCGGGAGAGGTTGGGGTTTGTTTGGTGACAAGCGGACCAGGCGCAACAAATACCATAACAGGTATTGCCGATGCGATGATCGACAGTACACCTATCATTGTTATTTCTGGTCAGGTGCCGACTCCTTTCCTGGGTACCGACTTTTTCCAGGAAGTTGACCTGGTAGGTATTACTCAGCCTATTTCTAAATGGAGTTACCAGATTCAGCGTGCAGAAGATGTAGCCTGGGCCGTAGCCCGTGCATTTTATATTGCAAAGAGTGGCAGACCCGGTCCTGTTGTATTGGATTTTGCTAAGAATGCCCAGGTTGGAATGGTTGACTATGAACCTATGAAACTTGATTTCATCCGCAGTTATGATCCCGATCCTACTACGGACGAGGGTGCGCTGGAAACTGCTGCCAAACTGATCAATAGTGCCAAGAAACCACTGGTGCTTGTGGGGCAGGGTGTAGAACTAGGAAATGCACAAGAAGAACTTTGCCGTTTTGTGGAAAAAGCAGATCTTCCTTGCGGTTGTACATTGTTAGGTCTTTCGGCTTTCCCGACTGATCATCCGTTGAATAAAGGCATGTTGGGTATGCATGGTAATCTTGCTCCTAATGTAATGACCAACGAATGTGATGTACTGATCGCCGTAGGCATGCGTTTTGACGATCGTGTAACCGGAAAACTGGATACATACGCTAAGCAAGCTACGATTATACATATGGATATCGACCCTTCCGAGATCAACAAGAATGTTAAAGTTGATATTCCTTTGTTGGGCGATTGCAAGAGAACGCTGGCAAGCTTAACTGCACTTATACAGGAAAATAAGCATACGGAGTGGATAGATAGTTTTGCCGAATACGCTCGGAAAGAAGACGAACAGGTTATTCAGAAAGAAGTTTATCCTACAGAAGGTCCTCTGAATATGGGAGAGGTTATTCGTGCGGTAAGTGAGGCTACAAACAATGAGGCTATCCTGGTGACCGATGTGGGTCAGAACCAGATGATGTCTGCCCGTTATTTTAAGTTCACGAAGAATAGGAGCATTGTTTCTTCCGGAGGTCTGGGTACCATGGGATTTGGTCTGCCTGCGGCGGTCGGTGCCACATTTGGAGCCCCGGAACGTACCGTTTGCGCTTTTATGGGTGATGGCGGATTACAGATGAACATTCAGGAACTTGGTACCATTATGGAACAGAAAGCGCCGGTAAAAATTATTCTGTTGAACAATAATTTCCTGGGCAATGTACGCCAATGGCAAGCGATGTTCTTCGGAGGTCGTTATTCATTTACTCCGATGGAGAACCCCGATTATATGAAGATTGCAGAGGCTTATGGCATACCATCTATACGTGTAGAAAAGCGTGAAGACCTTCAGGCAGCTATTCAGGATATGTTGAAAACGGATGGTCCGTTTATGCTGGAAGCATGTGTAATTGAAGAAGGAAACGTATTGCCAATGACTCCTCCGGGAGGTTCGGTAAACCAAATGCTTTTAGAGTGCTAACTCATTTGTGATTTACTATTTACGATTGAAGTATCATTGTTAATTGATTATTGTAAATGAAGGAGTAATTCCAATCGTAAATCGTAAATAGTTAAATCGTAAATAGAAAAGTAATTCCAATCGTAAATCGTAAATAATTAAATTGTAAATGGAAAAGACTTTATATACATTAATCGTTCATTCAGAAAATATAGCTGGTTTGTTGAATCAGGTGACTGCGGTTTTTACCCGTCGCCAGCTTAATATTGAGAGTCTGAATGTCTCAGCTTCTTCTATCAAAGGAGTACATAAATACACCATTACTACCTGGGCCACAAGAGATATTATTGAGAAGGTAGTAAAACAGATTGAGCGGAAAATAGATGTGCTTCAAGCCCATTTCTTTACCGATGATGAGATTTATTTCCACGAGATTGCCCTTTATAAACTCTCTACGCCTGAGTTTCAGGATAGTCCGATGGCTTCGAAGATTATCCGTCGATATAATGCCCGTGTGGTAGAGGTAAATCCGGTATTTTCTATTGTTGAAAAGAATGGGATGAGCGAAGAGATTACTTCCATGTATAATGAATTGAAAGCGCAGAAATGTGTATTACAGTTTGTGCGTTCGGGCCGTGTAGCTATTACTACGAGCTGTTTCGAACGTGTAAACGAATACCTGACAATGCGCGAAGAGAAATATCTTCTGAGTAAAAAAGAACAAGTATAATGAAAGACAATAAAATCGGTACATACAACTTTGTTGCAGAGCCTTTTCATGTGGATTTCAATGGAAAGCTGACCTTGGGGCTGTTGGGAAATCACTTGCTGAATTGTGCAGGTTTCCACGCCACGGACCGCGGGTTTGGCATGTCTACCCTGAACGAAGAAAATTATACCTGGGTACTTTCCCGTCTGGCTATTGAGATGGACGATATGCCGAATCAATATGAAAAGTTTACCGTCCAGACTTGGGTGGAAAATGTATATCGCTTGTTTACCGACCGTAACTTTTCCATTATCAACAAAGATGGGATAAAGATTGGGTATGCCCGCTCCATCTGGGCTATGATCAATATGAACACCCGTAAACCGGCCGATTTGCTGAGCATGCATGGTGGAAGCATCGTTAATTATATTTGCGAAGGTGAAGATTGTCCGATTGAGAAACCTACACGAATCAAGGTTGATACCAAAGAAGTATCCGAGACGTTGGTTGCTAAATATAATGATATAGACATTAACGGTCATGTGAATAGCATTCGGTATATTGAGCATATTCTGGACCTTTTCCCGATTGAATATTATCAGGCTATGCGTATCTGCCGCTTCGAGATAGCTTATATTGCTGAAAGCTATTACGGCGATGAACTCAAGTTCTACAAAGAAGAAATCGGCGGGGGAGAGTTTAGCGTAGAGATCAGAAAAGGTGACGGCGAAGTGGTTTGCCGGGCTAAAGTAGTATGGATTTGATTTACAATTAGACGATTTACTATTTACGATTGAAATAACTTTGTAAATTATAAACTTTAATATAAACCAGAGTTTTTGAGTCTCAAAGACTTAAAAACTCAAAACTAAAGAACTTAAAAATGGCACAGATGAATTTTGGCGGTGTTGTAGAGAATGTAGTAACCCGCGAAGAATTTCCATTGGAAAAAGCACGTGAAGTATTGAAAGACGAAACCATTGCCGTGATCGGTTATGGTGTTCAGGGTCCCGGACAGGCGCTAAACCTTCGCGACAATGGCTTCAACGTAATTATTGGTCAACGTAAAGGTGGAAAAACCTGGGAAAAAGCCGTAGCAGACGGTTGGGTGCCCGGCGAAACCTTATTTGAGATAGAAGAAGCCTGCGAGCGTGGAACCATTATCCAATACTTGCTTTCGGATGCTGCTCAAATCGAAGTATGGCCTACAGTAAAAAAACACCTCACTCCGGGTAAAGCCCTATACTTCTCGCATGGTTTTGGTATTACTTACAAAGAACGTACCAACATCATTCCTCCTGCCGATGTAGACGTAATCCTGGTAGCTCCTAAAGGTTCGGGTACTTCATTGCGCACGATGTTCCTCGAAGGTCGCGGTTTGAACTCTTCTTACGCCATCTTCCAGGATGCAACGGGCAATGCTTTCAACCGTGTAGTGGCGTTGGGTATCGGTGTAGGTTCGGGTTATTTGTTCGAAACTACTTTCGAGCGCGAAGTATATTCCGACCTTACAGGCGAACGCGGTACGCTGATGGGAGCCATTCAGGGAATCCTGCTTGCTCAGTACGAAGTGTTGCGCGAAAACGGACATACTCCATCCGAAGCTTTCAACGAAACAGTAGAAGAACTGACCCAATCGTTGATGCCTTTGTTTGCTAAAAACGGTATGGACTGGATGTATGCAAACTGTTCGACTACCGCTCAACGTGGTGCTTTGGATTGGATGGGACCTTTCCACGATGCTTCAAAACCTGTATTCGAAAAGCTATATAATGAAGTGAAAATCGGTAACGAAGCACAACGCTCTATCGACACCAACTCTAAACCCGACTACCGTGAAGGTTTGGAAGCCGAACTGAAAGCGCTTCGCGAGAGCGAAATGTGGCAGGCTGGTGCAGTGGTTCGTAAGCTCCGCCCTGAAAATAACTAATCGTTATTCTAAGATAATGAGGCGTCTCTGTTGGCAGGGGCGCCTTCTTTTTTTTGCGCTATGTAGTTGCAACATATTGTAGAAGTTTTGCAGCGATTCTGAGAAAGTTTCTCAAGCCAAACGAGAAACTTTTATAATGCAACTGAGAAAGTACCTCAAGGCGGATGAGAAACTTTTGCAGTACGACTGAGAAAGTACCTCAAATCAAGTGAGAAACTTTTTTCTAAAAAAAGTCGTATAACTTTTGCAATTTTTCCAGCACATAATCGTCTATATAAACAGAAACCGGGGAAACCGTTTTGTTTTACGATATTTATAGTTTATCGCTTTTTCACACTATTTCGTATCATAATTCATTTGGTTAGTCTCATTTTTCTATATCGTATTGATTTATTATATACTTTTGCAACCAATAATAATTTGATCTTATATTTAAAAACTCCTTTATGATAAAGGGCCTAAACAAACTTCATTTATGACACTCGAAAAGCGATTTCGCTCCGCATTCATTTTCCTACTATGCTTTATTCCTATTGCAATCTCTGCACAGAATTATACTGTGACCGGTCAGGTTTCTGATGCCAAGACAGGTGAAACACTGATAGGAGTATCCATCTTTCCGGAGAGCCAGCCATTTTATGGGACTACTACGGATAGAAACGGAAAATATTCAATTACACTGTCAAAAGGCGAGTACACCCTCTTCTTTAACTACATGGGCTACGATGTCCAGAAAGTTAAGGTCGTGGTGACGGGCAACCTCAAAAGAAATGTCACCATGAACCAGGCATCCGTTCAATTGGCCGAAGTAGTGGTTACGTCCAAACGTGTAGATGCCAATGTTTCCGACGCTCAAACCGGAGTAACCCAAATGGAAGTACAACAACTCAACAAACTTCCGGTACTGATGGGCGAGCGCGACGTGATTAAATCTCTTGAACTGATGCCCGGCGTAAAGAGCGCAGGCGAGGGGAGTACCGGCTTCTTTGTCCGTGGAGGTACGGCCGACCAGAACCTGGTGATGCTGGATAACGTTTCCGTTTACAACGCCTCCCACCTGATGGGATTCTTCTCTACCTTCAACTCCGACGTACTGCGCGACGTGGCGCTCTACAAAGGACCGATCCCCGCTCAATACGGCGAACGCCTCTCCGCCATACTCGATGTGCAGCAACGCAATGGCGATATGCAAGACTACGGCGTGTCGGGTGGTATCGGACTGATCTCGTCTAAGATTAACGTTGAAGGCCCGATACAAAAAGGAAAATCATCTTTCCTGCTCGGAGCAAGACGCACTTATGCCGATGCCATCGCCCGTTTGTCGGGCATTGAAGATGCGCAGAATGCCTACCTTTACTTCTACGACCTGAATATGAAACTGTATTTTGCATTGTCCGATAAAGACCAGCTCTCGGTTTCCGGCTATCTGGGTCGCGACAAGATGGTACTGAAAGACGTAGCAGATATGGGTTGGGGAAACATGTTCCTGAATGCCAAGTGGACAAGGAATATGAATCCGAAATGGTTGTCGACCACCTCCCTGCAATACAACCAGTACTCCTATGGCTATGACGTAGAAATGGGAATGGACGAAACCGGAGATGCCAAAATCAACGACTATGGCTTCCGTCAGGAGTTTCAATACAAACCAAACATCAACAGCACCTGGAGAATGGGGCTTCAATCGACTTACCACGACATTGGTCCCGGCGATTTCAATACAAGTTCCGACGAGTCGACTGCCGTAAACCTGCATCACCGTTACTCATGGGAAAACGGATTGTACATCTCCAACCAGTTGAAACTGGGCGACCGTCTGGAAGTGCTTTATGGCTTGCGCCTGTCTGCCTTCTCGGCTATGGGAAAAGGAGAATATTACGAGATAGACGACAATCATGAAGTAGTAGACAGCGTGTGGCACAAATCGGGCAAGTTCGTGAAGACCTACTTCAACCTCGAACCCCGTCTCTCGGCCGTGTATAAATTCAACGACGTATCATCCGTGAAGGCATCTTATGCCCGGACCACACAGAATATGCACCTGCTGACGTATGTAAACAACGGTACCCCATTCGACCGTTGGACGTCAAGCTCCAATAACATTAAACCCCAGATAGCCGATCAGTTTACCGTAGGCTATTTCCGGAACTTCAAGGATAACACCTACGAATTCAGCATTGAAGCCTATTATAAAAACATGCGCAACCAGATAGACTTTAAAGATCATGCCGAATTCCAGGGATATGACGTAATAGATACCGAAGTGCGCATTGGTAAAGGGCGCGCCTATGGTATAGAATTCATGTTTAAGAAACGCGTAGGGCGCTTCAATGGTTGGTTGAGCTACACGCTGGCCAAATCAGAGAAGAAGATTGACGGCATAAACGAAAACCGTTGGTACAATGCCTATCAGGACCGTACGCATGACATCTCACTGGTGGGTATCTATGAACTGAACCGTAAATGGACCTTGTCGGCGGCATGGATATATTATACCGGAAATGCCATCACTTACCCCAGCGGTAAATACCAGATTGACGGAAAAGACGTCATGTACTATGCCGAACGCAACGGATATCGCGCACCGGCCTACCATCGCCTGGATTTGGGAGCAACATGTTTGTTGAAGAAAACCAAGAAGTTCGAATCCGAACTGGCATTCAGCTTGTATAATGCCTACGGCAGACGCAATGCCTATATGATTCAGTTTAAAACAAACGAAGACGATCCGAGCAAAACATCGGCCTATCGCTACGCCTTGTTTACGTATGTACCTTCTGTATCGTGGAACTTTAAATTTTAATCCTTTGTCTTATGAATAAGAAAACTATAT
The DNA here is from genome assembly GCF_010500965.1 of Bacteroides sp. 51. Classification (GTDB taxonomy): domain Bacteria; phylum Bacteroidota; class Bacteroidia; order Bacteroidales; family Bacteroidaceae; genus Bacteroides. The sequence continues at coordinate 74,942 of NZ_QVMI01000011.1, forward strand.
TTACCCTGATTGCCGGATTAACAGCCCTGTTCTCTTTCTCCTCCTGCGAAGATATTATTGATGTTGACTTAAATTCGGTAGATCCGGAGTTGGTGATTGAAGGTACAGTCCGCATGGGAGCTGCTGCCGAAGTACTGATCACGAAGACCAAAGATTTCGGTGATTCCAATGACTACCCACCTATAACCGATGCGGTAGTCACCATCTCGGACGATGCGGGAAATACGGAAACCCTGCAATGTAATGCCGAGGGGCGCTACGTGGCAACAACCATCGTTGGAACAGAACGTACCACCTATTATCTATCTGTTAAATACGAAGATGTGGAATATACCGCAACCTCTTATATGCCTCCCCGGGTGGAAATCGAATCCCTGACTGTATGGAAGATGCCGATAATGGACTACGCCGTTCCGCAAGTTCATTTTATGGACCCTGTAGGAAAGGAAAATGAATATTATCGTTATGTATTGTACATAAACCATGAAAAGCCTCTGTTGAAAGACCGGCTTGAAGACCGGTTGATGTCTACAGAGTTCTCGGATGGTGTTAAGATTAGCCACCCCATATTTATTCGTTATGTGAATGGCGGTAGAGATGATGATCCTATTGAACAAGGCGATGTTGTTACCGTAGAAATGCAGTGCATAGATAGAGGCGTGTATAAGTACTTTGATACCTTATATAATATAGATGAAGGATTGGCTAACCCAACCAGCAACATCAAAGGCGGTGCGCTGGGATACTTTGGAGCTTATTCTTATACGTCTGCGGATCTTGAAATGCGGTGGGAAGACTAGGCGCGGCATGGTGCCGCAGCCGGGTTCTCCATGCGGACGATGCATGGTCTATTACATAGACTGCATATAATCAAACAGCTTTCTATAAAAGGGATGTTTTGTTAAAGTAGAAGCATCCCCCAGAATAACCAGTTTCATCCGTGCACGGGTAATGGCCACATTCATCCGGCGCAGGTCTGTAAGAAAACCAATGCTGCCTTCTTCATTGGCCCGCACAAGGCTGATAAAGATCACATCCCGCTCCTGTCCCTGAAATCCATCTATGGTATGAATGGTAATCAGGTGGCGGAATGGACGGAAGAAATTGTTGGTCCGTACCTTCTTGCGCAGGTATTGCACCTGCGCCTTATAAGGGGAGATCAGACCGAAATCAATTTGTTCGTTTAATATCCGGGTCTGGCCAATGCGCCCGATGTACTCCCGAAGCTGTTGCAACAACAGTTCTGCTTCTTCTTTATTAATACGCCCGAAACTTTCGCCGACAAACTCTTCATGGAAATCCAGATCGGCCGTATCTATCCAAACCATGGGCGTGTCGTAGTCGAGTATGCCCCGGTTGCGAATCTCCGGCGCTGCCTCCAGCATACCTTCATAGAACCAGTTGGAGGAAAACCGCATAATATCTTCATGCATCCGGTACTGTACCTTTAATAAGGTAACAGCAGTTGGCTTCCGGCTGGCAACCTTCTCTAACAATGTTTTGTCCAATCCTCCCCGGGCAGCGTCGATGCATTTTATGGTAGGAGGCAACTGCTGATGGTCGCCGGCGAATATCACCCGGTCTGCTTTGCGGATAGCAATCCAACAGGCTGCTTCCAGCGCTTGTGCTGCTTCATCAATAAAAAGGGTGGTGAAGTTACGCCCCATCAATATCCTGTGGTTGGAGCTGACCAGCGTAGATGCTATGACGCGGGCATTGGCAAACAGCTCTTCATTAATGCGTATCTCGAGTTCCGTAGCCCGGTCTTTTAGGCGACTCATCCGGCTTCTCATTCCCTCACGTTCCGAATAGCTTCCTTTTCGCATCCTGCCTGACATTTCGCGGATGGATTTGCGGATTCCCCACAACTCAGTGTAATCCGGATGGTTCTCAAATTGCCTTTCATAGGTAAACGAGAGCATTTTATCATTCACACGGGTCGGATTGCCAATTCGTAGTACGGAGACTCCACGGTCGACCAGCTTCTCCGAAATCCAGTCAACAGCTGTATTGCTTTGCGCACAAACAAGTACCTGGTTCTCGCGGTGTAATGTTTCGTAGATGGCTTCGACGAGAGTCGTTGTTTTGCCCGTTCCCGGAGGGCCATGCACTATGGCAACGTCTTTGGTACGCAGTACTTTGTTCACCGCTCCTTCCTGGGTGGAGTTTAGCCAGGGAAAACGTATAGGGAAAAGTTCGCGTTGGCGGGCTGGGAGAGTGCCAAGTAACGTATCCCGAAGTTCAGCGAGCCGATTTCCCTTTGCCCTTATCACATCGACCAGTGCTTCGAACATGGTACGATAACTTGTCTCGTCAAAATAAAGCTGTACTCCCAGATAGTCGGCAGTTTGTACATCGGCAAGAGCGTGGGCGTTAGGCATAACGATCACCATCCGGTCATCATCAACATAGCTAACCTGTGCCGTGAAGTTAAAGTAATGGAGTTTTCCTGTGGGATCTTGCCTGAAAAAGCATACCGGTTTGCCAAATTCGAAGTTATGCTCTATCTCTTTATCTTCTTTGCGTTCAACCTCAAAAGCAAGCTGGTTCAGTGAGTTGTAGAAACTTCTTCCGGGTTTTACCGGATACCAACAAAGGCCCCGTTTCACTTTTCTGCCTACTCCCATCGTTTCGGTTTGGCGTTGAAACTCTTCCTTCTCGTGTTCGTACTCCATACGCAACAGAAGTTGCTGTTGCTGTAAATCGTTAATAACTGAAAGATTATGCTTATTTTTGTGGTCCACGAGTGATAAAGATAAAATCCGGCAGCAAAGATAAACATTCCCGGTTTCTAATTCGTTATAAAACTGTTAGAAGTTGGTAGTCAGTAGCTGGTAGTTAAGTTTTATTTTTACCTTTACGAGAGTGCTCTCATTGACCTGACTACTAACTTCTAACTTCTTAAAAAGATAAATATGGAAAAGAAGAAATTATCATTTGCAACATTATTGTTGATTGCTCTATTGGCTGTTAATGGTTGCAGTACGGTAGCATTGACAGGAAGAAAGCAGCTTCATCTGGTTTCTGATGAAGAAGTACTGAGTTTGAGTAAACAAAGTTTTAGTGAATATATGGCAGAGGCTAAACCGTCAACTAATGCCGCACAAACGGCTATGGTTGTTCGGGTTGGGAAAAGAATAGCTGCTGCCGTAGAAGAATATTTAAGAACCAATGGAAGAGCCGATGATCTAAAACAATTTGCATGGGAGTTTCATTTGGTTCAGGATAAAGAACCCAATGCATTCTGCATGCCCGGAGGAAAGATTGTAGTGAATGAAGGTATTTTACCTTATACACAAACGGAAGAAGGACTTGCAATTGTACTTGGGCATGAAGTGGCCCATGCCGTAGCCAAACACTCCGCAGAGCGAATCAGCCAACAAATGCTGGTGAGTTATGGTGGTGTAGGACTGGGGCTGGGACTGTCACTAATGAAGAAATCGGAGGAGACTCAGGCTTTAGCGCAAACTGTTTATGGACTGGGTGCGCAAGTGGGAGTAATGCTTCCTTATTCACGCTTAAATGAAAGCGAAGCCGATCATATGGGACTCGTGTTTGCGGCAATGGCAGGGTATAATCCGGAGGCAGCTATTCCATTCTGGCAAAGAATGGCCGCACAAGGTGGCAGTGTTCCTGAGTTTTTAAGTACGCACCCCTCAGATAATACGCGTATCAAACGTTTACAGGAGTATATGCCCGAGGCATTGAAGTATTATAATAAATCGGGTGTAAGTACAGGTAGCAGCAGTAGTAGCAAACCTGGCGAGATACACTTTAATTTTTAAATAATTATGAGAAGATGACGCTCATCCTTAAAAAGGAGGGTGTGTCATAAGCCTTTCCCATCACGTCATTGCGAGGGTTTACCCGGGCGCCATCCAGCCAAAACTACAATCTGGATTGCTTCACTGCGTTCGCAATGATGTGACGAAATAGCCTTATGACACACCCTCCTAATAAATCAAATAGATAATGCTCTTAGTACATTTACAAGTTCGCGCTTAATAGGCTTATCGTTTTTGATGGCCTTTGAGAAAGGCACATATACGATCTCATCGTTCTCGATTCCTATCATAACGTTGCGTTGATCTTCCATTATAGCATCAATAGCCGCAGCACCCAGACGACTGGCAAGGATGCGGTCGTGAGCCGTTGGGCTACCACCACGTTGTAAGTGTCCCAAAATGGTTACACGTACATCATATTGTGGATATTCATTCTTTACACGTTCAGCATAGTGCATGGCACCTCCGGTTAGTTCACTTTCGGCTACGATCACGATACTACTGTTTTTCGATTTGCGGAATCCACTCTTGATAAACTCTTCCAGTTGGTCTACCTCGGTACTGAACTCGGGAATGATAGCAGCTTCGGCACCCGAAGCAATTGCTCCGTTCAATGCCAGGAATCCGGCATCACGTCCCATAACCTCTACGAAGAACAAACGATCGTGAGATGTTGCCGTATCGCGGATTTTATCCACAGCATCTAATATCGTATTCAATGCCGTATCATATCCAATAGTAGTATCTGTACCATACAGGTCATTATCAATCGTTCCGGGAAGTCCTATACAAGGAATATTATATTCTTGGGCAAATATACGGGCACCGGTCAACGAACCATCACCGCCGATAATGACAAGAGCGTCGATTCCATGTCGTTGCATGGCTTCATAAGCAATTTTACGTCCTTCCGGAGTGGTAAACTCTTTACAGCGTGCTGTTTTTAGAATCGTGCCTCCTAATTGAATGATATTACTTACGTTCTGGCTTTTAAACTCAACGATCTCATCGGTGATCAAGCCTCTATATCCTCTATATATGCCTTTTACTTGCAAACCATTATAGATAGCTGCACGTGTTACCGCACGAATAGCTGCGTTCATTCCGGGTGCGTCACCTCCGGATGTTAAGATTCCGACACATTTAACTATTCCCATGACAATCTTTTTTCTTAATAGTTTAAATTTGATGGTGCAAAGATAGTAAAAAGGGTGAGCGAAGAAACCGCATTAAAGTTTTTAAACTTTAGATTTAATATAATTGTAAACTTCTTCCATGAGCCATTTCGGTGTAGACGTAGCGCCACATACCCCAATTGAATTGACTCCTACTAATAAAGAGTTGTCTATATCCTCTTTACTTTCTATCAGGTGAGAGTTCGGGTTGATGTTCCGGCATTCGTCGAATAGCATTTTTCCGTTCGAACTCTTTTTTCCACTCACAAAAAAGATCAGGTCGTGTGTTGATGCGAACTTACGGATATTGGGTATGCGGTTAGCCACCTGGCGGCAAATCGTATCATAGTATTCGAATGTAGCCTGTGGAGAAATACGTTTTTTGATTTCTTCAATAATCGTAGCAAAACCATCCAGAGGCTTAGTGGTTTGCGAGTATAACCAGATGTTCTTACTGAAGTCCAGTTTGTTGATCTCATCAATGTTTTCAATGACAATGGCTTTACCTTCCGTTTGTCCAACCAGCCCTAAAACTTCGGCATGGCCTTTTTTGCCATAAATTGCAATCTGATCGTTCTCAGTTTGATTATCCAGATGTTCCTGTTTAATCCTTTTTTGAAGGCGCAGTACCACAGGGCATGTTGCATCGATGATTTCGATATTGTTCTTTCGGGCTGTTTCGTAAGTCTCGGGAGGCTCCCCATGTGCCCGGAGCAATACTTTGGCGTTGTGCAGTTCTTTGAATTTGTCGTGGTTAATCGTAATCAGGCCGAGTTCTTTCAAGCGTTCTACTTCACGGCTGTTATGCACAATATCACCCAGACAATAAAGTGTTTCTCCTTTTGCCAGTTCCTCTTCTGCTTTCTTTATCGCGTTGACTACACCAAAGCAGAAGCCCGAACCTTCGTCCATTTCAACCACAACTCTGGTCATTGCACGGCTTGCAAATATTGTTGCATGAGCCACTCCTTTTGCTGAGAGATGCTCATTGTACTGTTATCTAAAAGTATAGCATCATCTGCTTTACGAAGCGGACTGATTTCACGATTCTGGTCAATATAATCGCGCTCTTTTACGTTTTTGAGAATGTCTTCGTAGCTGGCATCTTGTCCTTTGGCCTTTAACTCTTCGTATCTACGCTCTGCCCGTGTTTCGGGGGAAGCAGTTACAAATATCTTCAATTCGGCATCAGGAAAGACGGTGGTACCGATGTCCCGGCCATCCATAACAATACCTTTGGTCTTACCCATTTCCTGTTGTTGGCGAACCATAGCTTCGCGAACAAAACCTAGAGTACTGATCGGGCTGACTTTAGAAGAAACATCCATGCTACGGATTTGGTTCTCCACATTCACATCATTCAGATAAGTATCCGGGCGTCCGGTTTCGGGGTTGAGTTGAAAAGATATATGTATGTCTTGTATCTGCTTTTCAAGATTCTCCGTATCGATATCTTCACCATTGAATAAGTTGTGCTCCATTGCATACAAGGTTACAGCCCGGTACATGGCGCCGCTATCAATGTAGATATAGCCGATTTCTTTGGCCAGGTCTTTTGCCATTGTACTTTTCCCGCTTGATGAAAATCCGTCGACTGCTATTGTTATTTTCTTCATGTTTTTTGTCCGATTTCAGTCTATTTTTAATTTTTCTATTAAAAAAACAGTCCAAAGATACGGTATTTTAAAATATCTAAGTTACATTTGCGGCATTAATCAAATGAATTGCACTTTATTCAAACCCAACAGAAAGAACCTTTTTATAGGGTTTGAAGAATTAAAAAATCAAAAATACCATGGGGTTAGTGCAAAAAAAAACGAGTAATCGGAAGGATTACTTGAAATTGTACTATATTTGCCCAAAATGAGGAACACGTTAAAAATTATATTATATTATGGAAGTTAAAAAATCACCTAAGGCAGATCTCGAAGGCAAAAAGTCAACGTGGATGTTGATTGGCTACGTGATCGTGCTTGCTTTTATGTTTGTTGCGTTCGAATGGACAGAGCGTGATAAAGTGATTGATACAAGTCAGGCTTTGGTCGACGTTGTATTTGAAGAAGAAATTATTCCTATTACACAACAGGAAAACACTCCGCCTCCTCCACCACCAGAAGTTCCTTCTGTAGCTGAGGTACTTGAGATCGTGGATGACAAAGCTGATGTACAGGAAACTGCTATTGCATCTACCGAAGATGTCGGTGAGAAAGTAGAAGTAAAATACGTTCCTGTTGTTGTAGAAGAAGAAGAACCGGAAGAACAAACTATCTTTGAAGTTGTAGAAAACATGCCTGAATTCCCAGGTGGTAACGCAGCTTTGATGCAGTTCCTTTCTAAAAATATCAAATATCCTACTATTGCACAGGAAAACGGAACACAAGGTCGTGTAATCGTACAGTTCGTTGTAAACAGAGACGGTTCTGTAGTTGACCCTGTGGTTGTGCGCAGTGTAGACCCATATCTTGATAAAGAAGCTCTCCGTGTAATCGGCCAGATGCCTAAGTGGAAACCTGGTATGCAGAGAGGTAAGGCAGTACGTGTGAAATACACGGTGCCTGTAATGTTCAGACTACAGTAATAGTATTATACAGGTGAAAAAAGGTTGCTTACGGCAGCCTTTTTTCATAATATCCTTATTTGAATCTAAAGAAATGCATACGGCCAACCAAATACTTGATAAAATAAACGCCTACATATCCGGCTTATCCCTCATACACGCTCCGGAAGGATTGTATACTCCAATAGATTATGTCTTATCTATGGGGGGGAAACGTATTCGCCCGGTACTTATGTTGATGGCGTATAACTTGTATAAAGACGATGTGTCTGCTGCATTGGCCCCGGCTACAGGAATAGAAATGTATCACAATTACACACTTCTTCACGATGATTTGATGGATAGAGCCGACATGCGTCGGGGAAAGAAGACAGTTCACAAAGTGTGGAATGATAATACAGCTATTTTATCAGGCGATGCGATGTTGGTGTTAGCATACCAATATGTAGCTGAAGCCCCGTTATCTAGTTTAAAGGAAATGTTGGACTTGTTCAGCGTTACTGCTTTGGAAATCTGTGAAGGGCAGCAATATGATGTTGATTTTGAACAACGGGATGATGTAGCCGAACAAGATTATCTGGAAATGATCCGTCTGAAAACAGCAGTTTTACTTGCCGCAAGTCTGAAAATGGGAGCCATACAAGGCGGGGCATCCGGGCAAGATGCTGATTTATTGTACGACTTTGGAATAAATATCGGTTTGGCTTTTCAACTCAAAGACGATTTTCTGGATGTATATGGAGATCCGGCTATCTTTGGGAAGAATATTGGTGGTGATATCTTGTGTAACAAGAAAACCTATATGATGATCAAAACCATGGAACTGGCTAATGGTCAACAGAAAGCCGAATTGAATAAATGGATGCAAACACAAACCTTTAATCCGGAGGAAAAAATCTCAGCAGTTATAGAAATATATAACGAAGTGGGGATTAAAGAACTCTGTGAAAATAAAATGCGCGAATACTACAACAGTGCAATGCGCAGTTTAGATAAAGTATCAGTAGAAAAAGAGACGAAAAACGAATTAATAAACTTGGTACATGAACTGATGTACCGTGAAAACTAGAGTATAAACAAGAAATATCTATGCCTTATAGACGATTACCTAATACTGATCTGGCCAGGGTTAGAGCCTTGAAGTCAGCTGTGGAAAGGTGCGATAAATATAATGTGTATGATTTGGCTATTTCTTTAAAGACACTAACCGAAGCAAAGAATTTCCTGCTTCGTTTTGAAGGCGCACAAGCATATTATAAACAGTGTTACGATAACCAATCAAGAGCCAGCCGTAAACATCAGGCAAATGTAAAAATGGCTCGACTATTTATTTCGCATTTTATTCAAGTGTTAAATATGGCAGTTCTCCGAGCGGAGATAAAAAAGTCACATAAAGAATTATATGACTTGCCTGTTGATAACTTTAACGTACCCGATTTGACCAGTGAAGCTGCAATTGCGGAGTGGGGAGCTAAGATAATCGAAGGGGAGCGAAAAAGGCAGGCCGCCGGTGGTGGTGCGCCAATCTATAATCCTACGATTGCCAAAGTAAAAGTACATTATGATATTTTTATGGAGGGATATGTCAGGCAAAAAGAACTTCAGACGATTACGGGACGTAGTCTTGAGGGGCTTGCCGCTATGCGTGATACGGCCGATGAAATCATTCTGGATATCTGGAATCAGGTGGAAAAGAAATTTGAAGAGGTGCAACCCAATGAAAAGCGATTAGATATGTGTCGTGAATATGGGGTTGTTTACTACTATCGTTCAAACGAGAAACCGGAGGATGCTTTTTGAACATGAATTTAATAGATACTCATTCTCATATTTATTCAGAGGAATTTGATGACGATTTACCTGAAGTCATTGAACGTGCGCGTTTAGCTGGCGTTACCCGGATATATCTTCCTAATGTAGATAGTACTACTTTGGAACGCATGTTGAGAGTATGTCGTGATTATAAAGGTTATTGTTATCCAATGATCGGTCTGCACCCGACATCTGTTAATGAAAACTACGAGAAAGAGTTAGCTATTGTAGAACAGCAACTTGCTGCTTCTGATGAATACGTTGCTGTAGGTGAAGTGGGAATAGATCTTTATTGGGATAAAACCTTTCTGAAAGAACAAATCTATGCTTTTGATCTCCAGATACAGTGGGCATTGAAATATGATCTGCCTTTGGTCATCCATAGTCGTGATGCCTTTGAACAGATTAACGAAGTGATGCGGCCCTATAAGGATTCTTCATTGAGAGGCATATTTCATAGTTTTACAGGTACAGTGAAAGAAGCTGAACTTTTGTTGGAATATGATAAGTTTCTCTTGGGTATTAACGGAGTGGTAACCTTTAAAAACTCCGTTCTTCCGGAAACATTGAAGTCTGTTTCCCTTGAACGTATTGTGTTGGAAACTGATGCCCCTTATCTTACTCCTGTGCCCTATCGGGGGAAAAGGAATGAAAGCGCACATTTGAAATATACGCTGATGAAAGTGGCCGATATATATATGCAATCGCCCGAATTCATCGCGGAACAGACATCGGCGAATGTTTTAAAAGTGTTTGGATTACCCCGAAAACAGGGATAAAGGTTTTAAAGTTTATTAATTTTGCCGATTAAATGGGCAGAAAAAAGAGATAATTCTAGAGAAGAAGAAAAAAAAGGATACATTTGTAGCTGAAATCGCTTGCGGTTCGCATTTTTTTTGTAATTTGCGCCCGTTTTAGAGAGGATTTGAAATATTGGAGAGATGCTCGAGTGGTTGAAGAGGCACGCCTGGAAAGCGTGTATACGCCTAAAGCGTATCGCGGGTTCGAATCCCGCTTTCTCCGCGGTAAATAAAGAAACGAATAAATTTATAAGTATATAATAATCAATTAATTAATCTTAAAAATTAGACACACAATGAAAAAGTTATTTGCAATTGTTGCTGTGATGGGAGTCCTAGCTTTTGGATCAACTCAACTTGCTCAGGCTCAGGATGCTCCTGCTGCGCAAACAGAACAAACTTCAGCGATTGATGGAACCGAAGGTGGTATCCACAAAGAAATTAAAATCAAATTTATCGAAGGTACTGCATCATTCATGAGCTTGGTAGCCATTGCATTGGTTGTAGGTTTGGCTTTCTGTATTGAGAGAATTATTTATTTAAGTTTAGCCGAAGTAAATACTAAGAAATTTGTTGCCGGCGTTGAAGCTGCCCTTGAAAAAGGAGATGTGGAAGCTGCAAAAGATTTGGCTCGTAATACCAGAGGACCAGTAGCTTCGATCTACTATCAAGGTCTGTTGAGAATTGATCAAGGTATTGACGTAGTAGAAAAATCAGTAGCTTCTTATGGTGGTGTTCAGGCTGGTTACCTTGAAAAAGGATGTTCTTGGATTACACTGTTTATCGCGATGTCTCCATCATTAGGGTTCTTGGGTACTGTAATCGGTATGGTTATGGCGTTCGACAAAATCCAACAAGTAGGTGATATCTCTCCAACAGTAGTAGCAGGTGGTATGAAAGTGGCTTTGATCACAACAATCTTCGGTCTTGTTGCTGCTTTGATTCTTCAGTTGTTCTATAACTATATCCTTTCTAAAATTGAGGCTCTTACAAGCGAAATGGAAGATTCTTCTGTTACTTTGCTTGACATGGTGATTAAATACAACTTGAAATACCAAAAATAAAATATCACAATGAGTAAATTATCATATAGAGTATCATACTACGTATTATATGCACTGTTTGCTGTAATTGTCGTAGTTTTGGGCTTATTCTACTTCGGAGGAGATGGAGAACCACTCGGGCCGGAATTGATGCAAAATCCGATCTATACAGATGCATTGCTATATCTGATGTATGGTTTGTTAGGTCTTACTATAGTGCTAACAGTTGGTGCTTTTATTGTACAGTTTGGCGGGGCATTGAAAGATAATCCAATGGCTGCAATAAAGTCATTATTAGGAGTTGTTCTGTTAGTTATAGTTATGGTTGTAGCTTGGTCAATGGGTAGTGAGGAAACTCTCGTTCTGCAAGGCTATGATGGAAATGAGAACGTACCTTTCTGGTTAAAACTATCAGATATGTTCCTTTATACCCTATACTTCCTTATTGCTGCTTGTATAGTAGCTATATTGGGAAGTAGCATTAAAAAGGCACTTCAATAAAAGAAATAATTCTATTTAAAACTAGAATATAATGGCAAAAGGAAAAAGAGAAGTTCCTGGTATTAATTCGAGTTCTACGGCCGATATTGCTTTTATCATTCTTATCTTCTTTTTGGTAACCACATCTATGGATACCGACAGAGGGTTGGCTAGACAGCTTCCTCCTCCACCAGAAAATAAGGATATTGAAAACATCATCGTAAAGGAAAGAAACGTTCTTGTTGTTCTGTTGAATGCCCAAGATCAATTGATGGCAGGAAAAGAATATGTGAAGGTTTCTGATTTACGTAAGATGGCTAAAGATTTTATTGCTAATCCGTATAATGATGAGAAATTACCAGAAAAGAAAGCGAAAGATGTTCCTTTCTTTGGTAATACCATGGTAACGGAAAATCATGTGATATCTTTGCAGAATGACCGTGGTACAACATATCAGGCATATATAAATGTTCAGAATGAGTTGGTAGCTGCTTATAATGAGTTAAGAAATGAACTGGCTCAGGAAAAATGGCAGAAAGATTACGAAGCTTTGGACGAAGAACAGAAAAAGGCAATTCGTATGATCTATCCTCAGAAGATATCTGAAGCAGAACCTAAAAACTACGGAGGAAAGAAGTAATGGGAAAATTTAATAAAACGGGTAAACGTGGAATGCCTGAATTGAACACTTCTTCTTTGCCTGACCTTATTTTTACGCTGTTGTTCTTCTTTATGATTGTAACAACTATGCGTGAAGTAACATTGAAGGTTGAGTTTAAGGTTCCTCAGGGTACAGAACTTGAAAAACTGGAAAAGAAATCGTTGGTAACTTTCATTTATGTAGGTAAACCAGGCGAAGAATTTCGTAAGAAAATGGGTTCTGAAAGCCGTATTCAGTTGAATGATGCATTCGCAGAAGTTGCAGAAATTCAGGACTTCATTACTCAGGAAAGATTAAGTATGAAAGAAGAGGATCAGCCATTTATGACTGTATCACTTAAGATTGACCAGGATACCAAAATGGGTATTGTGACCGATATTAAGCAAGCTCTTCGTTTAGCGTACGCACTGAAAATCAACTACTCTGCGCAACCGCGTCAGTAAGAGTTGAATTAAAATAAAAAGAGAAGGTATCTACTTTGGTGGATACCTTCTTTTTTTATGTTTAACAAGCCAACTTTCTACGTTAACGCGGCTACCTGCCATGTTAAGCACCACTAGTCGTGGTGTTAAGCCCCGAAGTTGACGTGTTAACGTAGAAAGTTGGTGTGTTAAATAGTTTATTTTATGTTGTATACAACCCGGTGTAGTTGTGCCTTTACCATCTCAAAATCCGTATCAGGACTCAAGTCACCATGTACCATTATGTACATTGGAAGTTCATTAGATCCGGCTTTATAAGGTGGTTGAAAGTATTCTTTATCCCAGAGTGTGTATCCTTGTCTTTGATAGAAGTTAATCCGGCGTTGTGCCATTTCCTCTGTAGGGTGTTCAACTTCCAATACAATGGGTTTTTCCAGTAAGCTGGCCAGGTAGTCTAATAGTTTGCGACCATAGCCACCGTTGCGCTGGTCGGGGTCAATGGCGAAATGTTCTATATAATAGAATTTACCCAAGTCCCAGTACGTAACAAGTCCAACGGGGGTGCTATCATCGAGGATGATGTTGCAATAAAAACTGGGGTGGGTATCGGTGTATTCCCTTAATTCATTCAGGTCCCGATACTCATCTACCGGAAAAGAGGTGGTGAGTAGTTGTTCCATGTAGTCGTAGTGCTGGCTGTCTCCAGTGGTAATACATTGAATTCCAATCATAATTAGTTCTCTTTTATTCTGTATAAAAATTAATAATTCGTGTAATTGCCCGTTGACATACCGGACAAAATGCAGGATATTCGTTTGTACGCATCCTGCAATTATCTGCCGGGCGATAAATTCCTTTAGCGGCATATCCACCTCCTTCGTAAACTCCAACCGGATATTTATCCTTCTCGGCCGGTGGGGTAGGATGGGGTGTACCTTTTTTAAGCATGTCTTTCCATTTGGTTTCAAAGCTAACAAGCATAGTAATATTTTGTTCCCAGGGTTCGATATGTAGTGGATACATATCACTCATGATATCTTGGTCGTAAAAATATTCATCTCCCAGCCCACCGAAGCTGTGCCCGAATTCGTGTACTACGACGGGGCGAAACATGGGGTGATGTGCAGTAGTCAGGGTGAAAGCATTATAGATTCCTCCACCACCGTATTGTTCTGTATTGGCAAGGATGATGATATGTTCATAGGGGATTCCGGCGAGTGCATCGTGTATGGATTTAACGCGACTTGTCGTTAGGTACCTCTCTGAGTAAAATGTGTCGAAATGAGAGCTGAATGCTGTATTCTTCCATAACTGCTGGTGAGGAATGCTGACTCCGCTATCTATGGAGGGGCTGGCTACTGCAATTACATTAAATTTATCTTTCATCGACTGAAAAGGCTCGTGATTAAAGATGCTTTCGCATGCTATTTGTGCATCTTTGTGGAAAACAGCCATTTCTTCTTCTGTATATCCTTCGGCCAGTATAACGACGTCTATTGTCTGGTCTGAACTGCCGTTTTGTATTAAGTACTTATGAGGTGTGATATGAGTAGTCCCTTTTTGGTGGATCAATATGTCGTCTGGTTTAACGATATGTTTTAAGTTTGCCACTTCTTTACGGTTCATATCAAATAAAACCACTTCAATTTCTATTGGTTGAATAGGGTAGGGCAACAGAAATGTATTCTCAAAAGCTTTAGATGCTGTGTGCGCTTCATCTGTAGACAGCCACTCCTGAAAAAGAGAAGAGAAAGATGTTTTGTATATGCACTCCTGGCTGTTGAGGTCTTTCACCCTGATCTGGCCATTCCCTTCCAAAGGAATCTCAGATAAATGATGTTTTCGACCTGCCCAGGATGGCAGACTCGACAAACCGTCAAGGTATATACTCTGGTGCCCGGCATTTCCGGTAAATATGTAATCTACGCGAAGCGTTTTGTCTATAAAGTACTCCGAGAATTTCTGTGCTTTTCCCTGATACACGGAAAGGCCGATTATCATGATAAGTGCTAGTGTTCTCATATGGGTTTTGTTTGGGATTTATACAAAGGTAGTAACTTTATGCAGTGATTATTCAGATTTCCTCTATAAAAAGTAATAAATTGTAGTTTGGGATGACTAAATTTTATCTAACTTTGTACTATTAACGCAGAGCTTTGAGCTTTTTAATATTTACTAAAAACATAAATATGGGACATCATCAACTGGATGGATTAGACGAACAAATACTAAGGATGATTGCAGAAAATGCACGTATTCCTTTTCTGGAAGTTGCCAGGGCTTGTAATGTATCGGGTGCAGCCATTCATCAGCGCATACAGAAACTAACAAATCTGGGTATTCTGAAAGGTTCGGAATATGTTCTTGACCCGGTAAAGATAGGTTATGAGACGTGTGCATATATCGGTATCAATCTCAAAGATCCTGAGTCTTTTCAGAAAGTAATGAAGGCTTTGGAAAAGATACCGGAAGTTGTGGAGTGCCATTTTACTACCGGTAAATATGATATGTTTATTAAGATATATGCCAAGAATAACCGTCATTTGCTAAGCATCATCCACGACAAGCTACAGCCGCTGGGATTGGCGCGTACTGAAACTCTGATATCGTTCAATGAGGCGATCAAGAGGCAAATGCCGATTATGGTTGATGTAGAAGAATGATCGTTATACCGACACCTTGCCTGCTATATGTGGGTGAGGGTCATAATTAACGAGTTCGAAGTCTTCGAATTTAAAGTCGAAGATATCTTTTATCTCAGGATTTATTTTCATCTGAGGAAGTTTCCTAGGCTCGCGACTTAATTGAAGTTTTACCTGTTCCAGGTGGTTTTGATATATGTGAGCATCTCCGAATGTATGTACGAATTCTCCGGCTTGCAATCCAGTTACCTGAGCTACCATTTGTAGTAGCAAGGCATAAGAGGCGATATTGAAAGGAACTCCCAGGAATATATCTGCACTACGCTGATAAAGTTGCAAGCTTAATTTCCCGTTGGCAACATAGAACTGAAAGAACATATGGCATGGGGGAAGTTTCATATTGTTCAGGTCGGCAACATTCCATGCACTAACCACCATACGGCGTGAATCCGGATTATTCTTAATGGTATTTATTACTTCGGTAATCTGATCAATGTGTCCTCCCTGATAGTCCGGCCAGGAACGCCATTGATAGCCGTAAACGTGTCCTAAGTTTCCGTTTTCGTCTGCCCATTCATTCCAGATACGTACACCGTTGTCTTGCAGGTATTTAACGTTCGTATCGCCTTTCAGAAACCATAGGAGTTCATGAATAATGGATTTCAGGTGAAGTTTCTTGGTGGTCAGGCAAGGGAAACCATCGTTAAGGTCGAAACGCATCTGATGTCCGAATACACTGATTGTTCCTGTTCCCGTACGATCTTCTTTTTGTGCACCTTCTTTTAGCACTCTGTCTAATAAATCCAAATACTGCTTCATGATTAATCTCCTGGTTGAGTTGTGTGCAAAGATAATTGTTATTTTTGTAAGTAGTCACTCATGTTGTTTTATATTTTTTGAACCGCAGAGTTGCGCGGATTATATGAATGGCGTGAATAAATGTGCAAACCAGCCAACGAAACGTCTCCATTTAGAGCGTTTTTTCCATCCTTCTTCTGTCATGATAGTGCTTGCTTCTTTATCTTCCTCAAACATATCAATCAGCTCTTGGGTAGTCTCTTTATCGAAGATGAACGCATTGGTTTCGTAATCGTAGCGTAGGCTTCGGCTGTTCAGGTTAGTGGAACCTACTGTGCAAAACGACTCATCTATCATCATAATCTTGGAGTGATGGAATCCGTCATCGTACATATAAACTTCTGCTCCTTTTTTCATAAGTTTATGCGAGATGTAGAGAGAAGCTTCCGGAGTGAAAGGAATATCAGACTTGGAAGAAATCATGATCTCAACATCCACCCCTCTTTCAAGGGCTTTCCTGATTTCTTTTTTGATTGATTTCGTCGGTACAAAATAAGGATTAATAATTTGAACCTTGAATTGAGCTACATTAATAGATTTAGCTAGGGTGCGGCGCATTTGTTTCGGCGATTTTCTGGCCCAGCGATCTACAATAGCCACCTGCTTTCCTTGTCTGTCGGGAGTGGACTGTGGAAAATAAGCATCCCCTCCAATCACTTCTTTGGTTTCTTTTTTCCACATGGCCAGGAATATTTTTTGCAGATCATGAACGGCACTTCCCTCAATGCGTACATGCATATCCCGCCACTGACCGATTTTGGGTAGCCCCTGAATGTAGTAATCCGCTATATTCATTCCACCTGTGTATCCAATGCCCCCGTCAATTACCACGATCTTTCTGTGGTCCCGGTGGAATACATGATTGATATAAGGAAATTTGATCGGGTCGAACTTAACGATTTGGATACCGGTTTCCCGTATCGCTTTCAGATGCTTCTTTGTAAGCGGTTTATTGTTTGAAGAGTTTCCAAACGCGTCGAACATCAGGCGGACTTCCACGCCTTCCCCGGCTTTCCGGGCAAGAATCTCGAATAAGGTATTGGCTATGGAGTCATTCCGGAAGTTGAAATACTCCATGTGTATGTGATGTTTGGCCTGTTCTATGATGGGAAACAAGTCATTAAACTTTTCGGCTCCGCTTTTAAGTAATTTGACGCTATTGTCTTCTGTTACCTGTATGCCCGATTCGATGAGATAGCGGCGAACGATCGAATCGCTACTTAAAACAACATTTTCTACTTCTTTTTGTATGGCCAGGCTATCTTGTGCCTGAATGTTTCCTACAAAAAGAAGTAGAAAAAGGATAATGAATACTCTCAAAACTTTTTATTTTTTAATCCGTAGCTATAATTTTGCGTACGCCTAAGAATAATAATACGGTGCCGGCGATCATCAATGACCTGATGTCAAGGTTGGCCGCTCCATATTCTACCATTGATGTGAAGGTTTCGCGTAATACACTTCCTATAGCTTGTAAACCATCTAGTGCGAAAAATAAGATAAGGGCTACCGCACAACAGCAGGTGGTCCATATCCTGGAGATCTTGAGACTACGGTCCGGCAGGTTCTTTATCACCCGGCGGGAGAATCCGTTGTCGGCAATTTCTTGTTTATGCTCACTGAAAAACTGTTTCAGGAGTTTATCGTCCATTTCCGTCATAACCATTTTCTTTTAAATACATTGCTAACTTTGTTTTTCCCCTCGACAAGTGCGATTTTACCGTTCCTGGAGGGCATCCGATGATACCCGCAATTTTGTCTATACTGGTATCTTCCATATAGAACAGTGTGATGCAGGTTCGTTCCACTTCTTTCAGCGTTTTGAGCGATTGGTAAACGTCTTGCTTCTGACCATAATTCTCTTGTTCGGTCTGATGCGTTCGGTCTACCTCATAACTATCCAGGTCAGCTGTATCTTTTCGACTGCGAATATAGTCATAAAAAATATTATACGCAATTCTGTATAGCCATGTTGAGAAGCTGGACAAGTTTTTAAATGATGCTATATTTGTATATGCTTTGATAAACGTGTCTTGGGCCAGGTCGTCACTCAATTCGCTGTCGCCGCAGGTCAGGTTCAGAAAGAATCGCCGTATGGGCGATTGGTATTTCTTCACCAATTGGTTGAAGGCCCTGGTGTTCTTGAACACCACGACCTGTGCGACTAACGATATATCATTGAGTTGACTCATTCTTCTATAGAGATATTATTGTCGTCGTTGTATCGGTCTTTTTTGTTGTTTTTCTTATTGTCCTGAGTGTAGTGAATCACAATCTGTCCCAGTCCCATGAACATAATCAGCAGCCCGATGCATCCGATACTGAATTCGCCTGTGATGGCCCATAAGAAAATGAATAGTCCTACCCCGGTGAATGTGTTAGTAATACCTTTTTGCAATGTACCACTTTCGGCTTTTGTTTTGAAGAAGTCCTCCGGTATGGGTTGTCCGGCCGCAAGTGCTTGTTCGGCCAATTTGTATTTCGCTCTTCTATTTTTGTATTTGAAATAGAACGCAATGAAAACAATCAGAACCGGCATACCGAATGTGCATACAATAGCTATAATCGGAATGGCCATTGCGGAATCCATGCTAAAGTCTGAGAAAAAATCACTGCTTCTGGTTCTACTTTTCTCTCCGCTATGGTTCGTGTCGGGAGTGTCAGTGTATTCAATCTGCGTATCGGTGACCGATTGTTGAACTGCACTGGTGTCAACTTGCGCTGCTACGGTAATGAGGCAGGCGATAATTGCAATGAGTAATAAAGTAATTCGTTTCATAATAATATCTGAATTTTTGTTTCTTTGTATGTTAGACGTAGTTAATATCACTGAAAGTTGCAAAGAGACGATTTTTTTTTCATATTTGCATTCATTAACGAACGAAAAGATGAATTTACCTGCTGAATTTGCAGAGCGGACACGTGCGTTGCTGGGAGATGTGGAGTATAAAAAGTTGGTTTCTGCGCTGGCAGAGGAAGCACCTGTGAGTATTCGTTTAAATCCCCGGAAACAAAAGGAAGTAGAACCGTCTATTGATCGGGAACGGTTTACCCCCGTGCCTTGGTGTGCCGGTGGCTACTATTTAGACGAGCGTTTAACCTTCACCTTCGACCCTCTTTTCCATGCTGGTTGTTATTATGTTCAGGAAGCCTCTTCTATGTTCCTTGAACAGGCAATGAGGCAACATTTAAATGAACCGGTTACTGTGCTTGATCTTTGTGCAGCTCCGGGGGGGAAGTCAACTCATATACGTAGTTTGTTGCCGGAAAGCAGCCTGTTGGTGGCTAACGAAGTGATTCGTAATCGCTCTCAGGTTTTGGCAGAGAATTTGGTTAAGTGGGGGCACCCTGATGTAATGGTAACCAATAATGATCCTGCAAATTTTGGAAAATTAGAGGAGTTTTTTGATGTTATCTTGGCCGATGTACCTTGTTCCGGTGAGGGTATGTTTCGGAAGGATTCCGGCGCTATCGAAGAGTGGAGTCCGGAAAATGTAGACGTTTGTTGGCAGCGCCAGCGTCGTATAATTACCGACATCTGGCCTTGTCTTAAACCCGGGGGAATTTTAATATATAGTACCTGTACATATAATACGAAAGAAAATGAAGAAAACGTTTCCTGGATCATCAAGGAGCTTGGTGCCGAACCATTATCTGTAAGTGTTCCGGAAGATTGGGGGATTACGGGTAACTTATCTGAGGGCGATTTTCCGGTTTATCGTTTCTTGCCGCATAAAACAAAAGGAGAAGGATTTTTTCTGGCGGTATTGCGTAAAGAGGGAGAAGGAGAATTTGAACGTTCCGGCGATAAAGAGGCTCTTGTTCGTAAGCATCTCAGGGTAATAAAAGATTCTGGTGTTGAACCGGGGACTTTGAAGGGAAAGGACCTGATTCCATCGCATGCCCAGGCCATGAGTCTGACTCTGGAATCGGAAACTTATCCATCCTGTGAACTTACTTATGAGCAGGCTATTGCTTATTTACGCAGAGAGGCTATCGTGCTGGATGCATCAGTGCCTCGTGGTTATATATTAGTGATGTATAGGAATCTCCCTTTGGGATTTGTAAAAAATATAGGTAATCGTGCAAATAACCTTTATCCGCAGGATTGGCGTATTCGTAGCGGGTATTTACCTGATATAGTGAGAGTATTATAATATAGTGTTTTATTGTTAATATTATTAGATTATCTTTATGAAAAAAAACAACAACTTTGTTGATGCTGTTTTGCATTGACATTATTATCTGCGACAACCGTTTGTGCTCAGCACAAAGTGAAGCCTTTTGAACATCTGTCTTTCTCAGTGAATGCCGGAACGCTTGGTGTCGGTGTGCAAGTTGCTGCTCCGGTGAATCAGTACTTGTCGTTGAGGACGGGGTTGATGATGTTTACTTATACGTATAATTACGATTACGATGGTGAATATGAAGGGTATAACTATGAGGTGCCAATGAAAGCAAAAGCCAATATGGTTAACGGATTATTATTGGCTGATGTGTTTCCTTTCCGTAATAAACGTTTTCATGTGACGGGAGGTTTTTATATGGGTACTTCGGATATTATTAAAGTATCGGCCAAAGCTGAGATTGATTACCCTATAGAGATTGGGGGCATTCTAAAAAGTTCAACGCATTTTGATTTTTGCATTGGACTTTTACCCCAAAAGTCCAACGCAAACTACCTGAAAGTCCAACGCAAAAATCTTTTTCCGTTGGACTTTTCAGGTAAATGCGTTGAACTTTTTAAGTAAGTGCGTTGGACTTTTCAAACTTATACTTAAATCCTGTTCTTATAGATATTCGCCATTACTTTTTGATATTGATTCTGTAATTGCAAATAATTCAGCTTGCTTTGATATACTACAGAAACCTCTACGAAGTATTCTATCATTGAGATTTCTCCTCCTGTAAGTGCTTCTTTCAGTATAGCCAGATTCGCTCCTCCCGCATGGAAACCTGATTGCAATGCCTCGCCACCAAATGTTTTTTCATACTCATCCATTGTTGTGCGGAGCGTCCGGGCCTCTTTGTATTGTTGTATCAGTTCCGATTCAATCTGTAGCGTTGTGCTTTCCTTCTGATAATTGAGATTGAGCGATTGTGCCTTTGCCATCTTCACTTTATTCCGGTTTTCAAAAAGTGGGATAGAAAAGCCGACCACTACACCATTGAAAGGCTCGCCCGATTCTGTATTACGCCGATATCCCAGTTCAAGTTTGGGCAGCCATTGTGATTTGTTGATGCTGACCTGCTTATTCGCAGCTTCGCTCTCTCTTAGTAATGCCATCAATGCATAGTCTGATGATAAAACCTCGTTCCTTAATTGCTCATAATCTGACGGAAGGACCACCAAAGGATAAATCGTTTCATTGAATTCTATGGGAGTATTTCCATTCAATGTATATAGCTCTTGTAGTTTGTTCTGTAAGGTAGATTCATTCAAATTAGCTTCTGTCCTTACATTTAGTAATTCGAGATTTATCTTATTCGTTTCTATAATATTGGCATCACCTCTTTTTAGTCTTTCGGCATACATGACCGAGAGTTCCTGAGCGTTTTTTAATCTCTCGTCGAGGATCTCTTTTTGTTGGCGGAGCATGATGATATCTAAACAAACCTCTTTTGCCTGAAGCAAGATATCCCTGCGGGTTATCTCGGCCTGACTATCGAATGCTCCCATTTTCAACTTATTCAATTTATGACGACTGGCGTATAGAGTGGGGAAGTCGAAGCTTTGTGATACCACCATTTCACTGATTGTAGCATCGCCTGCTCCCCACATGTGCGCATATGAAAAGGTGGGGTCGGGCAGGTTATTATCGGTTTTGGCCTCCAGCTTTTGTGAGGATATCAGCTGTTCACTAGCCTTCAAATCTTTATTATTTATTTCAATACTTCTGAGTATATTATCTATACCCGTGGTTTGAGCATGTACTCCTGTAGTTGCCAGGAGTGCTGCAAATATGATATTTATTGGTTTCATTTTACTCATTATTGTAGGGTTTTGATGTAAATGATTTACTGTAGGGGCGGTTCGCGAACCGCCCGAAAATGGCTTCCTGTGTATTCTGGGCATTGGGCGGTTCGCGAACCGCCCCTACAGTTAACCTATTTCCCGTTTCCTTCCTTTCCAATCCGTTTTACTTATTTCCATTCCGTTTATGCATCATTATATAAACTATCGGTATGATAAACCCATTCAGGAAGGTTGATGTTAACAGCCCACCCAGAATCACTTTCGCCATTGGACTTTGGATCTCATTTCCTGGCAGATCGCCATTCAATGCCAGCGGAATAAGTGCCAGAGCCGATGTGAGGGCAGTCATAAGGATGGGATTCAAGCGGTCTAATGAACCACGAACCACACTTTCGTATATACTTAACCCTTCTTCCTCTTGCAGGTGATTATAGCGATTCACCAATAACATTCCGTTTCGGGTAGCGATACCGAACAAAGAAATAAATCCTATGATGGCAGGTATGCTAACCTCTCCTGTAGTCAGCAGTAAGCTGAATACCCCCCCGATTAGCGCAAGTGGTAGGTTGATTAGAATAATACCCGATTGTTTCATGCTGCGGAACTCATTAAACAACAGCAAGAAAATGACTATGATAGACATGAGCGAGGTAAGCAGTAGTGTGCGGCTTGCCGCTTGTTCACTTTCGAACTGTCCGCCATATTCAATGTGGTATCCTTCGGGTAACTGAATCTGGTTATCCACCTTCTTTTGAATATCGTTTACCACGCTTCGCAAATCCCGGTCGGCAATGTTGGCCGAGATAACTATCTTCCGTTTTACATTTTCACGGCTTATAGTATTAGGTCCCATAGATGATTGGACGTCTGCAATATAATTCAACGGAATCTTTTTCCCATCAGACGTATCGATCATTAAGTCGGCAATTTTGTAAGCCTTATCACGACTCTCATCATTCACTTTGACAGTCAGGTCGAAGCTCTTTCCTTTATCGTATACAAGAGATACGACCTCACCTGCCAGGTTTACATTAATGAACTCTGAGAATTCCGGTAAGCTGATGCCATATTTGGCCATCAATTCTCTTTTAGGTGTAATCTTCAGTTGCGGACGTTCAATCTGTTGTTCCACATTCAGGTCGGCTATACCTTCTACATCGGTGATTGCATCTTTGATTTCATTACCCAACGAGAACATTTTGTTCAGGTCGTCGCCGAAGAGTTTAATGGCAATATTGGCTTGTGTACCCGATAGCATGGCGTCAATACGGTGACTGATGGGCTGTCCGATCTCTATGTTTGCTCCTGTAATAGTACCCAACTTTTCGCGTACTTCGGTCATAAACTCACTGCGCGAACGTTCATCCAGTTCAAAAGGTGCTTCTATCTCGGAAACATTCACCCCTAAAGCATGTTCGTCTAATTCGGCGCGACCGGTTTTACGAGCTACAGTTTGTATTTCAGGAATGGTCAGAAGAAGCTGCTCGGCGCGTAGCCCTAATTTATCAGATTCTTCAAGTGAGATTCCCGGTAAAGAACTTACGTTTATCGTTAACGACCCTTCGTTGAATGGTGGAAGAAAACTACGTCCTAACGTAAAGAACAGTCCAAATGCAATGATAAACAGTCCGATAGTAGAACCCAGTACAATACGTTTACGTTTCAGTACCCAAGTCAGTGCTTTCTCATAAAAGCCTTTTAACCAGACGGCTACAAATGCTTCTTTGGGCAGTTCATCCTTTTTATTCTTTGTCAGCAAGTAACTGCAAAGTACGGGAGTCAGTGTAAGTGCAATAAGGGTTGAAGCAGATAGTGCCACAATAAAAGCAATGCCCAGTGGTACCAGCATACGTCCTTCCATTCCTGTGAGGAAGAATAACGGAACGAA
This sequence comes from Bacteroides sp. 51, assembly GCF_010500965.1. Lineage (GTDB taxonomy): Bacteria > Bacteroidota > Bacteroidia > Bacteroidales > Bacteroidaceae > Bacteroides. The sequence goes on from NZ_QVMI01000011.1 coordinate 99,042, forward strand.
ACTGGCAATGATGATAAGAGTTGAATTCAGGATCGGCATGCGGACCTCTTTCGAAGCATTAAATACAACTTCTATTCCAGGCAACTGCTCTTCTTTGGGTTTCATCCGGTTCTCGCGTAAGCGTTTGAATACGTTTTCCACATCTACAATAGCATCGTCTACAAGTGAACCTATGGCAATGGCCAATCCTCCGAGACTCATGGTGTTGATGGTCAAGCCCATGTAGTGAAGTGTCAGTATGGAAATGATGATAGATATAGGCAGTGTGACCAGCGAAATCACAGTTGTACGTACATTGCCCAGGAAGATGAACAATATGATGACAACAAAAATACCTCCTTCAATCAGTGACCGCTGGACATTGCCGATAGACCCTTCGATGAACCGGCTTTGGCGGAAAATATCTGTTGATACCTTTACGTCCGCAGGCAGATTCTTTTGTAAATCCTTAAGCGAAGCTTCCAGCTTATCTGTTAATTCCAATGTGCTGGTAGCCGGTTGCTTGGTTACGGTCAGTAATACTGCCGGTTTTCCTCTCTCCGATGCAGTGCCGAGTTTAGGCGCTTTGGCTCCGATACGTATGTCGGCTATATCTTCGATCATGACGGGAACGTTATCTATTGTTTTCACAACGGATTTACCGAGTTGTTCCACATTGTTTGTCGATAGCATTCCCCGGATGATATACTCATTGCCATATTCGTAAAGCACCCCGCCGTTGGCATTGAGATTCATATCGCGGGTTACATTCATAACTTCATTGAGCGTAACTCCGTAATGTTTCATTCGTTCGGGCGAGAGGAGTATCTGGAATTCTTTTATATCTCCTCCAAGCACGGCCACCTGTGCAACACCTCCGGTGGATAACAAACGTGGACGGATGGTCCAGTCGGCAATCGTGCGCAGGTCGAGCATGGAGGTCGAGTCGGCAGTCAACCCAATGATGAGCATCTCACCCAATATAGACGATTGTGGGCCTAGCGTGGGTTTGCCTACATTGGATGGGAGTGATTCGTTAACGACTGCCAACTTCTCGGAAACAATTTGCCGGGCCAGATAAACATCTGTGCTCCAGTCAAATTCTACCCATACAACAGAAAAACCGGTGGTCGATGAAGAACGTACACGGCGTACATCTGTTGCGCCGTTTACGGCGGTTTCTATTGGAAAGGTTACCAGTTGTTCTACTTCTTCCGCAGCCATGCCATTGGCTTCGGTCATGATCACCACGGTTGGAGCGTTCAGATCGGGGAAAACATCGACCTCTGTATGTACGGCGGTGTATGTTCCCCATATCATTAATAATACGGCGACTGATAAAACGACCAGTCGGTTATTGAGTGAATATCGTATAATTTTGTTTAGCATAAATCAATTTTGAATTTTGAATTTTGAGTTTTGAATTGTCTTTTGCTTCCAATCAAGTGTGATTCTGTCTGCATAGCCATTCAAAATTTAAAATTCAGAATTTATAATTACAACTGAACTCGTTCAGTTGCTTTAGTGTTCATGACTATGTGCAGGTAATACATTGCTAGCCGATGCAAGCTTCACCTGGTAAGCGCCGTGTGTTACGACACGGTTCCCGGCGGCGATTCCACTAAGAATTTGTATATTCTGCCCATTGTCAGCTCCTAAAGTAACCTCTTGCTTCTTGTAACATTCATCGTCCAGTTGCAGATATACAAAGTAACTGCCCTGTTCTTCGGTTATCGCTGTATGTGGCAATGAAATTGTATTGTTAATAGGAGAGGACAGGAGATATATCTCTACGAAAGAACCCGGAAGAACATCGCCTTTATTATCGAACTCAAAAGTAACCGGAACATAATAGGCATTATCACCTGAAGATTTTCCGAAAGACAGGAGTTTACCTCCCAGTTCCTTCAGTTGGTATACCGTGTTGTTATACGGGGTTTTGAAATTGGCTGAAGAGATGGTACGAAGATATGGATAATACTTTTCTGAGACTTCGGCACGCAGGAAGAGTCTCCGGCTTTGGGTAATGCTGACCAAAGGTTGTCCCAACTCTACATAGTCGCCTTCTTTAACCAGGATACTTTTAACAAATCCGGAAATAGGCGAAGTTATGGTTTGCCCGCCTGCTGAGTGGTTTTTTGCCATAGCTTCATAGCTGATCCGGGCATTTTCATAGTTTTGCTCTGCCTGGTTGAAGTCTTTTTGTGATACGATCTGGCTTTTTACAAGCGGTTGCATACGCTCATATTCTTTCTTTGCCATTTCGTATGCAACACGGGCTTTTTGTACGGGATCTCCATCTACCATATTCTTGGCAGATACGGTAAGCAGTGCTGTGCCACGGCTTACATCCATTCCTTCCAGTACTTTGTTTCTGAATGAAACGACTCCGGCAATGGTGGCTACAGCCGTGGTTTCATCACCTTGAGCCGCCAATACCTGTCCGCTGGTTTTAATCACCTGATGAAAGGTGCCGGCTTGTATGGCTTCGGATTTCACACCGGCTGCCAGGGCTTTATCTTTGGGAAGAACGATTTCGTCACTGTTGCCCCCTTCTTCGTGTCCGTGGTTATGGCCTTCGTGACTATGTTCGGTGTGATCGTGATCATGGTCGCAACCTTCATGCTTATGAGCTTCGGTAGCATGATTGTGCTCTTCGTGATTATGTGTTTCGCTATTATTAGAATTATTGCATGAGCCTAACAGGAATAATCCTAAGACTCCTATGAATATTGCTTTTTTCATATTGTATATAATTGATTGCTTGTAGGGGCGGTTCGCGAACCGCCCGAAAATGATTTCCTGTGTATTCTGCGTATTGGGCGGTTCGCGAACCGCCCCTACGGCAAATAACTTGCAAAGAGTAATTCTGCAATATGGATTTAACGAATTTACGCGGGTTGGGATAAAACTATATCCTCGCTGCGGCGCGTTGCCGCTAAATTGTTAAATCGTAAATAAACAAGGAGGTGCGCGAAGACCTGCGGCACATGTGATGTATGTGCCGTGAAGAGATTCCAGATAAGCATAATCTCGATGGATATCCCTCTCTTCGGGTTGGGTAAGGAACCTGAGAAGTGGTTCGGTGAATAAGGTTGTGATATAGAAGTACTGAGGTTGTACCTCTTCTAATTGATTAGTAGGAACAGACGATTCGATATGGGTCATACAGTCGCTCGTGCAACACGGATCGTCTTTATGGTGGTGGTGTTGATGATCGCAAGGACATTCCGTGTCCTTAATATCATCTTTCATGCATATAATACCGTTGCTATGGTGATGATGAGGAATAAGCGGGGCTACCAGCATAATCATGCAGGTAATCATCAGAAAATATAGGATGTATCGCTTGTCTTTCATCACTTTAGCTTGTCTAACAGTGGCAAAGATAGTTTATTTAGTTGAAAATTGAAAGTTGAAAGCTGAAAGTTACCATGCGGCATCGTAACTTTCAACTTTTAACTTTCAATTTTTAACTTCGCTCAAGTTCCTTGAGTGAATTCATTTTCTTCTTTTCCAGGAATTCGTAGATGCCACTCAGGTGTTCGACCACTCGTTTATTTCCAAACTCAAAGACCTTCGTTACAAGGCCATCCAGGAAGTCGCGGTCGTGTGATACGACGATCAAAGTGCCATCGAAATCTATCAATGCTTGCTTAAGAATATCTTTTGTCTTCATATCCAGGTGGTTCGTAGGCTCGTCAAGAATAAGAAGGTTTACGGGTTCCAGCAAAAGCTTTATCATAGCCAGACGGGTTCTTTCTCCTCCTGAAAGCACTTTTACTTTTTTAGTCGATTCCTCTCCACCGAACATAAATGCGCCAAGTAAGTCGCGTATCTTATTGCGGATATCTCCTATGGCCACATCATCTATGGTTTGGAAAACAGTGAGTCCTTCATCTAATAGGGACGCCTGATTCTGCGCAAAATAACCAATTTGTATGTTATGCCCCAAAGTTAATGTACCACTATGTTCTATTTCTTTCATAATACATTTAACCAGGGTCGATTTACCCTCGCCATTCTTGCCGACAAAAGCAACTTTGTCTCCTCTTTCTATGGTAAGTGAAGCATTGCTGAATACCAGATGATCTCCATACGATTTCCCAACACTCTCCATAATCACCGGATAGTTGCCCGAGCGGGGAGAAGGAGGAAATTTTAACCTTAAAGCCGATGTGTCTTCTTCGTCCACTTCAAGTATTTCGAGCTTTTCCAACATTTTCACGCGACTTTGTACCTGTAGCGTTTTTGAATAGGTTCCTTTGAAGCGTTCAATAAACTCTTTGGTTTCGGCAATGAACTTCTGTTGCTCCTCGTAAGCCTTTTGTTGTTGCTCGCGACGTTCTTTGCGTAGCTCAAGATACTTACTATAATTTACTTTATAGTCATATATACGTCCCATGGTTACTTCGATGGTACGCGTAGTAATATTATCTACAAATTTGCGGTCGTGGCTGATTACGATCACCGCTTTGGCACTATTTATGAGAAAGTCTTCCAGCCATTGGATCGATTCGATATCCAGGTGGTTTGTAGGTTCGTCGAGTAACAACACATCCGGTTTTTGTAACAGGAGTTTAGCCAGTTCAATGCGCATACGCCATCCTCCACTGAATTCACTGGTCTGTTTGTTGAAATCGGCACGTGTAAATCCGAGTCCGAGGAGTGCTTTTTCTACGTCCTCTTCATAATTGGTTGAGTCGATCGTATAGAACTTTTCGCTTAAGGCGGATACTTTCTCGATCAGCTCCATATAGCTATCGCTCTCATAATCAGACCGTGTTGCCAGTTCATTGTTCAGTTGATTGATCTCTTCCTCCATTTTGTGGAGATGTGCGAAAGCTTGTGCTGTTTCCTCGAATACCGTTTTCCCATCTTCTGTCATCAGATGTTGTGGCAGATAGGCTACGACACAATCTTTAGGAGTTGAAATTTTTCCCCTGCTTGGCTGTCTGGCGTTGGCCAGAATCTTCAATAAAGTACTTTTCCCAGCTCCGTTCTTACCCATCAAAGCAATCCGGTCTTTTTCGTTTATTACAAAAGATATATCAGAAAAAAGAGTTGTTCCACCGAACTCTACGGTTAGTCCATCAATTGAAATCATGGTGTTTGTATATGGTTCTTTTAGTTTAATTAGATAGAAAATACAAGTTCACTTTAAAAATGAGGTGCAAAGATAAGCATTTATATGATTTTTTTTCCTAACTTGCACCCCGAATTCGAATGTACAAGAAAATAGCATAATAATACAATAAGATTGTTATGGAAACAACAAACAATGCACAGGACTATCGTCCTTTAATATTAGTGGCCGAAGATGATGACAGCAACTTTAAATTAATAAAAGCTATTATCGGAAAGAAATATGATATTGTCTGGGCAAAAAATGGCGCTGAGATGGTGGAGAACTTTAAGGAACACCAAGGTAAAGCCGCTGCTGTCTTGATGGATATCAAGATGCCGATAATGAATGGGTTAGAAGCAACCAAGATAATTCGTGGTATGTCTCCTGAAATACCTATTATCATGCAAACGGCTTATGCATTTAATAGTGACAGGGAAAGTGCGATGGAGAGCGGTGCTACTGAGGTATTGGTAAAGCCGATCACATTGGCAGCATTGAGAAACTGCCTGAGCAAATACTTCCCGGAAGTTAAATGGTAATACATTGAATATAATATTAAAATAAGGTATCCTTTATGGGTACCTTATTTTTTTGTAGAGATTTAACTTCACAAAAAAAAAGCGTTACCTTAACCTTCACAGGCGAGCAGGTAACGCACCACAAATACAAATACAACTAAACAAAGTTCCCTTTTAGAGTTGACAGTTGATAGTTAACAGTTGACAGTTAGCTGCGCTGTAATTCTGCATAGTAACTGTCAACTATCAACTGTTATCTATCAACTAAATATATCCTTGTCCTATCATTGCATGGGCTACTTTCATAAAGCCTGCAATGTTGGCGCCTTTCATATAATTAATATAACCATCGGGTTCTGTACCGTATTTCACGCATTGTTCATGAATGCCGTGCATAATACTTTTCAGTCTTTCGTCTACTTCTGTTGCTCCCCAGCTCAGGTGCATGGCATTCTGTGACATTTCCAAACCTGAGGTAGCAACGCCACCAGCGTTAACCGCTTTGCCCGGTCCGTACAGAATTTTATGCTCAAGGAATGCTTCGATCGCTTCAGGAGTACATCCCATATTAGATATTTCGCCTACGTATTGTACGCCGTTATTAATCAGGTTTGCAGCATCTTCACCGTTTAGCTCATTTTGGGTAGCACATGGCAATGCTATATCTACTTTTACCTCCCATGGACGTTTGCCCGCAACAAATGTTGAACCAGGGAATTGGTCTGCGTAAGGAGCAACAATATCATTGCCTGACGAACGAAGTTCAAGCATATAATCGATCTTTTCTCCACTAATCCCTTCCGGGTCATAGATATAACCGTCAGGACCTGATATAGTAACCACTTTAGCACCTAGTTCATTCGCTTTTAGGGCAGCACCCCAGGCAACGTTACCGAAACCGGATAAAGCTACTGTCTTACCCACCATGGTTTCGCCACGGGTCTGGAGCATATCATTAACAAAATATAGTCCGCCGAATCCGGTTGCTTCGGGACGAATCAATGATCCGCCGAATTCCAATCCTTTTCCGGTAAATGTTCCGGTAAATTCGCGGGTGAGTTTCTTGTACATACCAAACATATAGCCAACTTCACGACCGCCCACACCAATATCGCCCGCAGGAACGTCCATATCCGGGCCAAGGTGACGCCACAATTCCAGCATAAAAGCCTGGCAGAATCGCATAACTTCTCCGTTGCTCTTACCACGTGGAGAGAAATCAGATCCACCTTTACCACCACCCATAGGCAAGGTAGTCAGTGCATTTTTGAATGTTTGTTCGAAACCTAAGAACTTCAGGATAGAGAGAGTTACTGAAGCATGAAAACGAATACCGCCTTTGTAAGGGCCAATGGCGTTGTTGAACTGTACACGATAGCCAAGGTTTGTTTGCACTTCACCTTTGTCGTCTACCCATGTCACGCGGAAAGTAAAGATACGATCCGGTTCGACCAATCGTTCGATAATTTTCGCTTTCTCGAACTCTGGATGCTGATTGTATATATCTTCGATGGAAATAAGCACTTCCTTTACGGCTTGAAGATATTCAGACTCGCCGGGATGTTTGGCCTCTAGTGAGGACATGATTCGTTCGATATTCATAATATATGTTTTTAAGGAGGTTTCTGATAAAATGTAACCTATCTCTATGCAAATATAGATATTCTTTTGTTATTCGCAAATGTAAATGGCCTATTTTTGAATATCGAAGTGATAAAATGATATTGTTGATATTGTTGGGCGGTTCGCGAACCGCCCAACAACATTATTAGAAATTAGGTTTCATTCCCAGGTTGTACATGATGAATCCGTAAATATCTGCTTGTTCTTCCAGTATTTTTGCGATAGGCTTTCCGGCTCCGTGTCCTGCTTTGGTTTCAATGCGGATGAGGGTTGGGTTTGTTCCATCGTTGCATGCTTGTAGCATGGCTGCAAACTTGAAAGAATGTGCCGGTACTACGCGGTCATCATGGTCGGCTGTGGTAACCAGGGTTGCCGGATAAGTCGTACCCGGTTTCAGATTATGCAGCGGTGAATAACCTTTGAGGTATTCAAACATCTCTTTGCTGTCTTCGCTTGTGCCATAATCGCTTGCCCAGTTCCAGCCGATGGTAAATTTGTGGTAGCGAAGCATATCCATTACCCCCACCTGTGGTATGGCTACCTGGAACAGTTCGGGGCGTTGAGTCATACAAGCGCCTACCAGAAGTCCACCGTTTGAACCACCTACAATAGCGATCTTCTTGCTATTGGTATATTTGTTATCAATCAGATATTCGGCTGCTGAGATGAAGTCGTCGAATACGTTTTGTTTCTGCATTTTGGTGCCGGCTACATGCCATTCTTCACCGTATTCGCCACCACCACGGAGATTAACTTGTACATAGATACCACCGTTTTCCAGGAATGGAATGCGTGAGGTTGAGAAGCCAGGGTTCAGACTGATATTGAAACCACCGTATCCATACAGATATACCGGGTTGTTGCCGTCTTTAACCATATCTTTTTTATACGTAAGGAACATCGGTATTCTTGCACCATCTTTGCTGCTATAGAATATCTGTTCGGTAACGAAATCGTCGGAGTTGAATTTCACTTTCGGAGCACGAAGCAATTCGTATGTGTTCTTATCTATATCATATATATAGGTAGCACCCGGATTAGTGAATGATGTGAATGAGAAGAAACACTCTTTATCATCCTTATCTCCACTGAAACCTACGGAACCTAAAGAAGGTAGTGTAATTTCGTGTACCAGTTTGCCATTCAGGTCATATACGTAGGCATGGTTTGATGCATCCTGATCGTAAGTCATTATGAATTTGTTGCCAATAACGCGCATGCCTGATAATACGGATTCGGACTCCGGAATAAATTCCTTCCAGTTTTTCAGTTCAGGTTTGTTGATGTCGGCTACCATGATTTTACCTTTGGGGGCATTCTCATTGGTATAGAAATAAGCTTTATCTCCAATGTTTTCTACGAAAGAATATTGATTATCCAGTTTTGCATCTTCGGCGATCAATACTACCGGTGCATTCTTTTTGGTCAGGTCTTTCATAAACATTCTGTTACCGCGACCTGCTCCTGATTCATAGATGATCATCATCTTCTCATCATCGCTTACGCTGGCATAGTAGAAGCGTTTGGGGAATGCCGGGTTGGTGTATACCAATTGATCTTTCGATTGTGGTTCGCCCAGTTTATGATAGTAAATCTTATGATTCTCGTTTACGTTCGAGAACTCTTTTCCTTTTTCGGGCGAGTCATATGCACTATAATAGAAGCCATCACCTTGCCAGCTTGCTCCCGAGAACTTAGCCCATTCAATGTGGTCGCTGGTTAGATTACCACTTGCCAGGTCCATTACAAATATTTCTCTCCAGTCCGATCCGCTGCGTGAGATGGTATAGGCCAGGTATTTTCCGTCATTAGAGAAGGAAATGCCCGATAAAGCTACTGTTCCGTCATTCGACAGCTTATTTGGGTCGAGAACTACGCGTGGTTCGCCATCCAATGTATCCTGTACATAAAGTACGCTTTGGTTTTGCAAGCCATCGTTTCTATAGAAATAATATTTACCATGTTTTTTAAACGGAGTACCGATCTTCTCATAATTGGTCAGTTCGGTAAGGCGCTCCTGTAATTTCTGGCGGAAGGGTATTTGTTTCAGGTACTCGAATGTTACTTTATTTTCCGCTTCAACCCATGCGGCTGTAGCTGCCGAGGTATCGTCTTCCAACCAGCGGTATGGGTCTTGAACTTGCGTACCGAAATACACGTCTACAGTGTCTACTTTCGCCGTTTCGGGGTAGACCAGCTTTTTTTGTTGAGCACAGGATATGGCCATAATTCCGGTTACTAACAGGATAATTTTTTTCATAATAGTAGTTCTTTAGTTACTGTTGAAAGCAAAGGTATGTTATTTTTCTTAAATTTGTAGTTCGAATGTATAGAAAATGTATATTAATAATAAATCCGCATGCTTACGAAACTAAAACTCAACCAACTATATTTTAAGGATACACAATTTGCTAACCTTATGCCGCATCGCATTTTCAACATCTTGTTGATAGCCAATCCGTACGATGCTTTTATGTTGGAGGACGACGGGCGCATTGACGAAAAGATATTTAATGAATACACCTCGCTTTCTTTGCGCTATCCACCTCGTTTTTCGCAGGTTTCTACCGAGGAAGAGGCTTTGGCGGCATTGAACGATATGTCTTTCGACCTGGTGATTTGTATGCCGGGTACGGGAGACAATGATAGTTTCGATATCGGTCGTCGTATTAAAGCGCTGTACGAACAGATACCGATTGTGATTCTGACGCCCTTTAGCCACGGCATCACCAAGCGTATTGCGGATGAAGACCTGAGTGCGTTTGATTATATATTCTGTTGGTTGGGCAATACGGATTTGTTGGTTTCGATTATTAAGCTGATTGAGGACAAGATGAATCTGGATCATGATGTGGCTGAGGTGGGTGTTCAGTTGATTCTATTGGTCGAAGATGGTATCCGTTTTTATTCTTCCGCTTTGCCTAATCTGTATAAGTTCGTCTTGCAGCAGAGTCAGGAGTTTTCTACCGAAGCACTGAATGCGCATCAGCGCACGTTGCGTATGCGTGGTCGTTCCAAGATTGTACTGGCACGTACGTATGAGGAAGCAATCAGCATTTACGATAAATATCAGAACAATGTGCTTGGGGTGATTACCGATGTGCGGTTTCCACGTGGGGGAGAAAAAGATGGTATGGCAGGGATTAAGCTTTGCGAACATATCCGGAAGGCCGATCCGTTTGTACCGTTGGTCATCCAGTCGTCTGAGTCTGAGAACGCGGCTTATGCCAGTAAATTCGCTGCAAGTTTTATTGATAAGAATTCCAAAAAGATGGATGTGGACTTGCGCCGGGTGGTGTCGGATTACTTTGGATTTGGCGATTTTGTTTTCATCAATCCGGATACAAAAGTGGAGATAGCCCGCGTGCGCAACCTGAAGGAGTTGCAGAATATTATTTTTGCTATTCCTGCGGAGTCATTCCTCTATCATATCAGCCGCAACCATGTGTCGCGCTGGCTTTATTCGCGTGCTTTATTCCCGATAGCCGAGTTTTTGCGGCCTATCACCTGGCAGAGTCTGCAAGATGTGGATGCTCACCGGAAGATTATCTTCGAAGCCATCGTGAAGTACCGTAAAATGAAGAATCAGGGAGTTGTAGCTATCTTTAAGCGCGACCGTTTCGACCGTTATTCTAATTTTGCCCGTATCGGCGAAGGTTCGTTGGGGGGTAAAGGGCGTGGTTTGGCTTTCATTGATAATATGGTAAAGCACCATCCGGAATACGAGGAGTTTGAGAATGCTACGGTAGCCATTCCTAAAACAGTTGTATTGTGTACGGATATCTTCGATGAGTTTATGGAGACAAATAACCTGTATCAGGTGGCGCTTTCGAATGCCGACGACGATGTGATTATGAAATATTTCCTGAAAGCTAAACTGCCCGATCGCTTTATCGAGGACTTCTTTACATTCTTTGATGTAGTGAAGGCGCCGATTGCCATCCGCTCGTCCAGCTTGTTGGAAGATTCACATTATCAGCCTTTTGCGGGGATTTACAATACATACATGATACCTTATCTGGATGATAAGTATGAGATGCTTCGTATGCTTTCCGATGCCATAAAAGGAGTATATGCTTCGGTTTTCTTTAAGGATAGTAAGGCGTATATGCAGGCTACTTCCAATGTGATTGATCAGGAGAAGATGGCCGTAATTCTTCAGGAAGTAGTTGGTAATCAGTATGGCGACCGTTATTATCCATCTATGTCGGGTGTGGCGCGTTCGTTGAATTACTACCCCATTGGCGATGAGAAAGCGGAAGAGGGCACGGTGAACCTGGCTCTTGGACTTGGAAAGTATATTGTAGATGGCGGAATGACGTTGCGATTCTCTCCTTATCACCCTAACCAGGTGTTGCAAACCAGCGAAATGGAAATAGCACTGAAGGAAACCCAGACCCGCTTCTATGCGCTCGACCTTAAGAATGTGGCGCAGGAATTTTCTATTGACGATGGGTTCAACTTGCTTAAACTTCATGTGAAGGAGGCCGAGGCGGATGGTGCTTTACAGTATATCGCTTCTACGTATGATCCGTATGATATGATTATACGTGACGGGTTTTACCCCGGTGGACGTAAGGTGATTACGTTTGCCAATATCCTCCAGCACGATGTTTTTCCGCTGGCGCGTATTCTGCAACTCGTATTGCAGCATAGCCAGCAGGAAGTCCGCCGTCCGGTAGAGATTGAGTTTGCTGCCAATATGAGCCGTGAGCACGATAAAACAGGAACGTTTTATTTGTTGCAGATTCGTCCTATTGTGGATAGCAAGGATGTGTTGGACGAAGATCTGACGCTTATACCAGATGATGAGGTGATTCTGAAATCCGAGAACTCCCTGGGACACGGTATTATGGACGATGTATATGATATTGTTTATGTGAAAACCGATGGTTACAGTGCGTCCAATAATCAACATATCGCATACGAAATAGAAAAGCTTAATAAACAATTCCTCGATTCAGGTAAAGGTTACGTTCTGGTTGGTCCGGGCCGGTGGGGGAGTAGCGATACCTGGTTGGGTATTCCGGTGAAGTGGCCGCACATTTCCGGAGCGAAAGTCATAGTTGAGGCCGGGCTGACGAATTATCGGGTAGACCCGAGTCAGGGAACGCATTTCTTCCAGAATCTGACTTCTTTTGGTGTGGGGTATTTCACGATCAACGCTTTTATGAATGATGGAATATATAATCAGGAGTTCCTGAATGCGCAGCCGGCTGTGGAAGAAACGAAATACCTGCGCCATGTGCGGTTTGAGAAACCGGTGATGATTAAGATGGATGGTAAGAAGAAGCTAGGGGTGGTGGTGATGCCGGAGGCCTGCAAGAGCGGAGCGGAGTAAAGTTCACGAATATTTAATAGATATTTGTTTAACAGCACAGAGTAAGTATAAAGCTGTAATGAAGTATTTTAGGAATTGAATGATGAAGGAGGTTAAGTACTAGATAATATTTGTGCTAAATTAAAATATAATATGAAGAAACACTTTTTACGTCAGCTAGCGATCATTGTTATTTTATTATTCTGTTTATATCCGATATCTGCTTATTCACAAAAAGTACAAGAACTCGAAATGGGAGGGGAGCTGATGTTGTCAGATTTGGATTATAGTGTCTCCTTGGGACTATCGATGAATTATAATTACTGGATTAATCAATATTGGGGAGTTACTTTGGGTGGTATGGTGAGTCATTCTAAAATTGATATGGTTTTTGATTCACCTAAAGACGATAAGGTCTTTTATTCTGTTGATGCTCCAATATTTAATTTGAACGGAATTGTCGGATTAAAGTTTTCAAGTCCGGTGTTTAAAAAAGTAGGGATAATTACTGATTTGAAATTAATGTTTGACCCCATCCCTTTTAATTATGTCGATATACATAAAAGGACATTTGATACTAATTACCAATATCCCGAAGAAAGTGGTAAAAATGGTTTGATTTTTACCCGTTTTAATCCGTCTTATACTGCTGAACTAGGTTTGTTTTATGAAAATAGGACAATAAAAAGGCGAGGACGAATTTCTTTTGGTGCGGGAATAACAAACCATAATCCTTATAATGCATATTATTATTCAAAGGTCGAAAGTATTAACTTAAAAGATCATCTCAAACTTAAGCCCAATAATGTTGGTTTTGTTTTGTTTCTGAGATTAACTGGGGCTACTTAAAAAATGAGCCAATCTTAGAGATTGGCCCAAATTACGTTAAAATAATATACTTATTTTTAGAAACAATGAATGTCTGGATTGGTTAAACCTTTTAGTTTCTTCTATTGAATAATTACAAAAGTTATATCCTATAGCAGGTTGGAGGCTTATTCTCTTGAAATTGAATAATTTATATCCGATTGAAAGGTCGGTTAATAGTTTACCCTTCTGTTTGCTTTCTGAAGTAACAACAGTATAACCCAGATCACCATTCAACTGAATTTTCTTATTTGTAAAAGGATGATATCTTATATCAAACCATACTGGGAGAATGTTTACCCCTGGTTTCGTATAACTATTGAGTCCTACTCCTGCTCCTAATGATAATTCAGGGATGATATAATAACCAATTACTCCTCTGATTGAACTTATAGCCATTTTATTCTCGCTCCCATAAGATGTATTATAACTATCACCATCATCTGATAGAGATATTCCATAACCGATTTCAATTCCCCCCCAAAGTTTCTTACTATCTTGTGAGGATAAATAAGGAGCGGTGAATAGGAAAATCAGTAATAGTATTTTTTTCATTTCTTTTCAATTTGTTATTTGACAAAACGAACACCTTTCCATTGCTTATTATAGTAACAAGCACCAAACATATCTAAGTCCTTTATTTTGAATTCAGTTGGTATAAAGCCACTAACGGATCCATTGTTGAAATTGATGCCAAAAGAACGATCGAAACGTACAGTCTTACTACTTTTATTCGTGTATTCTTGAACACCAATAATATAACTCTTATCTTTGTTATATGTGACATTTGCATTGCCCCACATGAAATAACTCATTCTTGGATCTTTTGGTTGGATCTTTTTTTGTATAGGTTTATATACGGTTTGTCCAGCAAGACTTTTTAGTTGACTGAATACTTGTTCGGCAGGAGCATCATAGAGTTTGTTCAGTAAATCCAGATTTGGAATTGTATAATTGCCTCCAGGGTAGGATATATTGACTTCTGGCATCCAGAAATATATGTCATCAACCCAGTCTTTTATAATCTCAAATTTATGATATGTTCCTAATACGTAACTATGAGATATATTGTTAATTGTACCTGTGAACTTTCCCCATCCTGTACTTCCAGTTGGTGTTATTGATGAAAATGAACGTGGATTTGTATATTTCATTTCCCCGGATAACATATTGAATCCAATAGCCATTTTTTCTGCATTTTTACTTTTCCAATAAGTGATACCTAAAAATTTCTTTCTTTTTTGCATTTTAACCTTTATGCCAGAAGATGCATAAAACTGATAATTTACATTAAAAACTTCAACTTGTACTCTGTTATTCTTATCGAACTTTACCTCCTTCGTAACATCTTTACCGCGAACCCAATCCCAAAATTTTTGCCACAACGAATTATTCTTCCAACTGAATGTCGTACAATTATATCCATTATGAAAATCTGGATTATAGTTTGCTGGTACTTGAACTGAAGTAGCGGTAGGTTGCACTGCTCCGCCACCAAAAGTATTAGTGAAAGTAACATCATTATTTAATTGAATACTTGCCCCAGCTTCATTGCCGGAGATGATTGATGGGTTGAAGTTTGCTATAGCCCTATCTATTTGGATTACTTTATTTTTATGAGCTGAAAATGTACCATAGTCTGTTATCTTGTATACAATATCATTAACTCCTATTCTTAATGTGGTGTCTAAAACCTCTGCAAGAACATTGTCTAACAATAACTCTTCAGCTTTCATTAGTCTATATTCATGTATTGTCATTTCCTCAATATCATCATCAATGGGTAATGGAGGAGGTGTATATCCACCTCCACCGCCGCCGAAGTCATCTATTTGATGTCTTAATGTAGCAACTGATTCAAAATCACGGCTTATGGCGCGTGTAACTATGGCTTTTGATGTGATACCAACTTTTTCTCCTAATTCGATATCATTGATAACCTTTTCTAAGGCATTAAAAGAAGAGAATGATAAAAAACCTTCTTCAGTAATAGATATATCATTGGTTTTAGGCGATATCGATTCCTGGTTTTCAAGTAATAGATCATTGTCATCATTACATGAAAAGAATACCAATAATAAGAATAGATTAAAAAAATAAAAAAACTTTTTCATAATGAATTAATTTAATGATTAGTAATTTACAGACATTAATTATTTTGTCTTCTTAAAATGAACCATAAGCAAACATTTGGGGAGAATTCATCTCAATATAATAAGTTATATCCTCGTCTTCATTGAGATCAATTGCTATTTCAATTCTATTATCAATGACGATCATATTATTGTTGTATATGGTATTGCCACAATCATCTACTATAAGAATGCTTATATTGTTGTCAGGAGGAGTCGTTGTGAATGATATAATCAAATCGTTTCCATCAATATATCCTTCTATTAATAAAGGTGGTCTGAGAGATCGTTTTGATTTATGGGTTTCAAGTTTTGCTCTAATAGCGAATGATGCTTTCCCTTTTTTCTCAACTTCGTGAATGGTACAGAATGCTTTATCCAGGCATAGATTAGATATAACCAAGATGAATAAGAATAGATACAGCTTTTTCATAATAAATATTTTATTTAGTTTTTCAACTACAAAAGTAGAGCTGTAATTTCTGGTACACAAAAAAAAGATGTAACACTAAGTGATTGTAATTGCCTGATAATCAGCTTTGAGTGTGAGATTTGTGTTACAATGAATGATTTGATTGTTGTTTATGCATTAAAAAGACTATTGTATAAAGTCAAATTATCGGTTTCTTCAACCATTTTTTTCTTAATGCGGAATTTCCGCTGTCTGCTTGGACTTGTTTGCGAATAGCCTGTACAAATACTAATTGCAAACATTGAAAGGTTTAATTTAGCCAAACAACAAAAGAGAATATCTTCTTCAGTCAGAGAAGGGCATGACGACTGTAGGTCTTCTATCAAATCGGCATAGACGAATTTTATTATGTTTTTTAATTCTTCTCTTTCACTTGGGTTGAGTACTTTTGCATCGTTACTCTCTGTTTGTTGTGCTAATTTTGTTATTTTTTTGTATAATGGTTTATCTATAATAAGTTTTGAACGCAATATTTCTACTTTATTCCTGAGTTCAACCAGGGTATTTTCTTTTTGAACCATAGTGTTATCACTTGCAGCCTTGTTGTTGGTGTAAGTCAGTTTTAATATAGTATTCTTTGTTTCTGCGATTTGATTTAACAAGTTTGATATTTCAATCTCTTTTTCAAGGAGTTCATTCTCTTTTTTTAATATTTCCTGCTCTTGAATTTTCTGTCTGACTTTCTTCTTTCGATCTAATGTAATGTATATTATTGTTGTTGCCAATGTCAATAACACTATGAGAATAATTAAGGATATGATTCTGTTTGTATGTTGCCTTTCAAGTTTTGCTATAGCGTTTTTAATATTGTATTTTTGGTTGATCGTGTGGATTTCCGAGGTTTGAGTTGCAACCATGACTGAATCATAACCGTCTATAAATTTGTTGAGATAGTAGTTGGCCTCTTTAAAATCTCCTTGTATTTCTTTTAGCTTATGTAGACTATGCCAGCTATTAATTTGAACTAAAATATTATCACTTCTTTCGGATAATGATAAGTAATGATAGGCTGAATCATATTGTTTTGTTTCTAAAAACAGATCTCCTTTCGTTAAACAGTGTTTTTCGTTCATTTCAGATACGTTCTGAAGGTAGGATAGGGCTTCTTTATATTGCTTGTTTTCATGATAGTAAATTGCAAGGTCGTTATTAATTGAGTTGATAAGTTCGGTTGAATCGCTTGTCTTTTTTGCGTATTCGTAGGAGTTATTGAAATATGTAAAGGCACTATCCAATTGATCGGTAAGTAAATGAGCAACACCCATATTCCGCAATGAAATAAATGTATTATAGTCGTTGTTAGATTTGTTACTGTGGAAATATCCTTTTTGAAAAGCATCCAATGCATCAGTAAACAATTCTTGGGCTATATACAAATTTCCCAGTTCAATAAAGATGCGTGCGAGCAAATTATTATCTTTTATTTCGTTGGCCAATCCAATAGCCTTATGGTAATACATGGCGACTTCGGTAGGTTCGTTCAATTCCTCCCATATTTGCCCTTTGTAAAACAATGCTTTTGCTAAAAGATATTTATCTGTTTGAGGGGATAATTTGTCAATAGCATCGTTGAGAAGTGAATCGTAATTGATTATAGATTGTCCGTTTTTATCTTGCGCTTCAATGTATAATAAATTGTAGTAGGCTCTGTTGTAGTTGTCAAAAATATCAATATGCTTTAAATCTTCAAGTATAATCAGGATACTATCAGTTTTATCATTTATCAAAGAATCAATCTGAATTAACTGATTGGAAAGAATTCTATCATTCTTACACCCACTAATAAATGCAAAGATGGTAAATATTATGAGATGGATTTTGTTCTTCAAATATAGATGTCTAGTAAAGTTATTATGCAAAGGTATAAAAAGTTGTTCAAGGTTATATCATAAGTTTGAGGAAAGTTTATTTAAGAAAGCAGTCGACTTATGCACAAATTGATACTATTGTTTATAGATCCGTTTGAATTGGCTGAGCAAATGGTGTATTTCAAAAACTCTAAAAGAAACTTACGAAAAGGGGGGCAGCATCAGTGATGTGCAGTTCGTTGAATCTGTCTAATAATTGCTCGAAGCTCATAATGTTGAGGATTGATATTTGCTGGTTCATGCAAATGTACTCATTTTAGATGAATAGCAAAAAGGTGATATGTAAACTCGCTGTTCAAGATGATTTTTTTGATTAAAAAGTCCCGAAAGTCCCACAATGGTGTGTTAATGATCTGTAATATAGATAGATACAGCGTGTGGGACTTTCTAAAAAAGTCCCATAAAAGTCCCGAAAGTCCCACAGGTTTTATCTGTTGTTTTGTTTGATTTATAAATTACAATTTTATCCTCTTTATGTCTCTTTATAACTACCTTTTATATTTGATAAATATGATTTGTTTTTGTATATTTGTAATCGCCTTAAGTGCTTCTCCACCCAGGTGTAGATGCCTTCTCCATCCGGGTGGAGAAGTCTCCTCTATCCGGATGGAGAAACCACCTCCACCCGGGTGTGGAAATACTTAATAAAATAGATTAATAATTTAAACAAATAAGATATGCAGTTATATGTAGTAAGACCGAAGGTTGATAAGAGTAAAAAAGAACCGAAAACACTTTATTATGGTGTTCCTGTTACTTCGGGGCAAGTAGATGCCGATGATTTGGCCGCCGAAATCAGCGCGCGCTGTTCACTGACCCCTGCCGATGTATTGGCAACAATCAGTGCGTTGAGCGATGTTATGCAAGATCACTTGCGAATTGGAAATACGGTCTACCTGAAAGGTATCGGCCTGTTTTCCGTGTCGGCCAGTAGTCCGGGGTACGACACCCCAAAGGAAGTTACCCCCGCCACAGTGAAGGCGCAACGCATCTGTTTCAAAGCCGATAACATAATGCGAAGCTTTCTGGAAAAAATGAAATATAAATTCTGTGAACGCGCAAAGAAGAAAAAATGAAAATAACCCAATACCGTAACGATGGTAAGGTGCAGACACAACGTACCATAGATATGGAAGCCGCTTTGGCTGCCATGCGCACAGAGACAAAAGGTAAACCCGTATCCGTTATGCGCGAGAAACTGCGCGACAGTATGCATGGAGTAAAGAACGAATTCGTCGGAAAAGTACCCCTTATGGCATTTAGCGGAGTGTTTCGGCGGACAGTAGGCAGCCGGCAGGAAATGACCACTTATAACGGAGTAGTCGTGCTTCAGGTCAACAACTTGACAGGCATGAAGGAGGCTGTGAAAATACGCGACCGGGCAGCCACTCTGCCCCAAACCCTGTTGGCATTTGTAGGATCGAGTGGAAAGAGTACAAAAATACTGATACCCTTTACGCTGCCCGACGGTACGCTGCCCCAAAGCCCCGAACTCATTGAAATGTTTCACGCCCAAGCCTATCGCGATGCCGTAAAGTGGTATCAACCCCAACTAAAAAGGGAGATCGAACTGAAGAAGCCCGTACTGAACCTCTGTTGTAGGATGACCTACGACCCAACGCTGTTTTATAATCCCAATGCCGTGCCCATCCGCATCGAACAGCCTCTGCGCATGCCTCTCGAACCGACTTTTTCCGAACATCAGCAAGAAATAAGCGACCCGCTATTGCGGCTTATTCCCGGTTATGAACGCTATTGGATCATCGATACACTCTTCGAAACCAGCCTGTGGAATGCCATGGCGGAGTTGGAAAAAGTAGATACGGAGGAAGACCTGCACCCCTTCCTCATTCGCCTGGCCGAGAACTGCTACAACTCTGGCATTCCCGAAGAAGATGCCGTGCGGTTTACCCTCGTGCGGCGCGACCTCATTGATTATGATTTATTTGTACGCGCCTGTTTCCGTAGCGCATACACCATGCGGCAGAAATTCGGTGGCCGACCCTGCATAACCTCGGCCATGACACTGGTAGCTCAGTTGGAAGAGTTTATGCAACGCCGTTATCAATTGCGGCGCAACACCATCAAAGGCATCGTTGAATATCGGGAACTAAAATCATATAAGTTCGACTTTCGTCCGCTAACCAAACAAGCCTTGAACGGTATGACGCTCAACGCCACAGCCGAAGGCATCGGTGCCTGGGATGCCGATATGCGGCGATACGTAGAGTCGGACCGTATTCCGGTGTACGACCCAATCGAAGAATACCTCTTCGCACTCTCAAAATGGGACGGAAAAGACCGTATCCGCGAACTGGCCCGCCGGGTAAAATGCTCCAATAAGCGCTGGCCCGATCTGTTTTACACCTGGTTCTTGTCTATGGTGGCGCATTGGTTGCAGCTCGACCGCGAACATGCCAACAGTACATTGCCCCTACTTGTGGGTGATCAAGGTTGTGGGAAATCAACATTTTGTTTGAATATACTACCGCCAGAATTGCGCGATTATTATACAGATAGTATAGATTTCAGCAATCGCCGCGATGTGCAATTGTCTCTAAATCGTTTTGCACTGATCAATATGGATGAGTTTGATTCTATCGGTTCATCCTATCAAGGCTTTTTGAAACATATACTACAAAAGGCCATTGTGCAAACCCGTCGCCCGCATGGAAGTTCAACAGAGCAATTGCGGCGTTACGCCACATTCATAGCCACCAGCAATAATTTTGATTTACTAACCGATCCTACAGGAAGCCGCCGTTTTATCTGTATCGAGGTGGAAGGGGTAATAGACTATATACAACCCATTGATTACGAACAATTATACGCGCAGGCCTTGCACGCAGTACGTAATAAAGAACAGTATTGGTTCTCGCACGAAGAGGAGGCTTATATAACCAAAAGCAATCTGGGCTTCCACCAAATATTACCCGAAGAAGAAATGATCTTCCTGTATTTCCGTTCCCCACATGTAGGAGAGGAGTACGAAGAGTTAACTTGTACGGAAATATTGGAACGTATCCGCCAGCGGCGCCCCGAATTTGAATGTAGCCGGTCTGTTGCTATGAAGTTGGGGCGGGTGTTGAAGAAGAATTTGCGTAGCCGGAAGGGGAGGTTTGGAACGGTGTATCAGGTGGTAGCGGTTTAGGTAGGAGAATATAAGATTTTACTGCTATAGTAGAAAGTTCAATGCAAATAGTATATCTTAAAAATAGGTAGCATTTATTCTTTAATATCTATATTTGTTCATAATGAACTAACAATTGTATATTATATAGCCTTCATCTAATACTAAATACCTTGGAACCAGAATAATCATGCATCCGTTTTATGTCTATTTGTTCAGAACGCATATAAAATCGTTCTTTTTCCCTGTCCTTTTCTCATACAGATATGTTAGGTATGAATTAAAAACCACCGTATAAGCCCCCAGCCTCATTATTATCTACTTTAGCCCTCGATATAATTAACCCTTCAATTAAATTTAAAACTATGAAACGATGAAACACCGCATTAGCTCATCATTTTGCTTTTGGCTCCTATTTATATTAGGACTGTTTTATTCGCAATTGGATTACGCTCAAACAAGATCCACTGTTTCTGTAAAAGGAAGAATAGTCGATTCGGCCAACATGGAGATTGTTGGAGCAGTAGTTAAAATCAAGGATCGCCCCGTGGGCACTACTACCGATGTGGATGGTAATTTTACGATCAACGCACAGGTAGGCGATGTTCTTGAATTCTCTTATCTGGGCTATCGGCCGCAAACCATCAAAGTAGCCGCTTCGCAAAAGCCACTGACCATTCAACTGGAAGACGACAGTATCTTATTAGATAATGTAGTCGTGATTGGTTACGGTACGAATAGTAAAGAAAAGCTGACGGGTTCCGTCTCCACGGTGTCCACAAGCGACTTTAAGAACCGGCCCATTACCGACGTATCCATGGCGCTGCAAGGTAAGGTAACAGGCTTGTAGGTAACGCAAGAATCCGGTCAGCCCGGTAAAGATGGTGGAAAGATCAATATCCGTGGTATCGGTACGTTGAATGACTCATCGCCGTTGGTTATTGTAGACGGATTTGAATCTTCCTTTGATAAAGTAGATGCCAAAGACATTGAGTCAATTTCGGTATTGAAAGATGCCGCTTCTGCTGCCATTTACGGTAATAAAGCCGCCAACGGGGTCATCCTGATTACCACTAAAAAAGGAAAGAGCGGAAAGCTATCCATCGAGTATAATGGCTATGTGGCCATACAGGAGGTTACCCGTTATCCCGATCTGCTGGGTGCTGTAGACTATATGGAACTGCACAATGAAGCACGCCTGAACTCCGGCCTGCAGAAATCATTCAGCGAAGAGTGGATTGATCATTTCCGCAAGCGCGAGAATCCCGGTGTGTACAATGACCGTAACTGGGCCGATTTCTATTTCAAACCTGCTACCCAACAAAACCATTATATAAAAATGAGTGGAGGTACCGAACAACTGATGTATAGTTTGTCGCTGGGTTATCTCGACCAGAATGGTATTCTTGATGGTACATCTTACGAGAAATTCTCCTTCCGTTCCAACACCAACAGTTCTTTCTTTAATGATAAACTGAAAATCGGAACCAACATTTCCGGATATAAAGGAAACCGCGGCGACCTTGTAGGTGGAACCGGGGGTACACTTGCCCGTATCATTCAGATGCCGCCTACCGCGCAACCTAAAATGGAAGGCTACGGATGGACAAGCTGGTTCTATGATGATGCCGCGAAAGAAGCCGGCGGCGGACAGAAGTGGGTGGGACAGAACTTCAATGGTAATTTCAATATGCAAATACAAATCCTTCCGCAATTGAAACTCGAAGGAGCCGTTAGCTATGATATGTACCAGGAGTTCGGGCAAACTTATGCCCCCAACGTTACGCTATATGGCGTGGAAACAGGTGCCAACGGCGAACAAACCATCGGTAAGAACAACTCCGTAGAGTCGCAGATAAAAGAAAGCACCGACCGTTCGAGCAGTCAGTCGAGTTATGCCACGTTAAGCTATTGGCATGATTTGAAAGAGCATCACCACTTCCGTATTATGGGTGGGGTACAGCAGTCGGAATGGAGAACCAAGCATGTGATGACCGAGCGCAGAAGGCTTACGGCCGACTTGCCGTCACTCGAAGTAGGCGACCCGGCTACACAGAAAAATGAAAGCTGGGAAAGAGGAACCACATCCGTTTCACTTTTCGGACGCTTTGGATACGACTACAAAGCCAAATATCTTTTCGAAGCAAACGTGCGTTACGATGGTTCTTCCAAGTTTGCCGAAGGGCATAAGTTTGGTACATTCCCCTCATTCTCTGCCGCGTGGCGTATTGCCGAAGAGAAATTCCTGAAGAATAAAGTGTCCTGGCTGAATGAACTTAAGCTACGTGCTTCGTGGGGAAAACTGGGTAACGAAAAGATATGGAGCATGTACGCCGGTGTGGATATTCTCTCTGTGGGGAGTGCCAACTACATCTGGAACGGACAGAATACAACTGGTTCTGCCTTAGCATACATGGCCAATAAGAACCTCACCTGGGAAACGACCACACAAGAGAATATCGGTTTAGACATCACTCTGTTCAAAACATTAAATTTCTCTGCCGATTATTATAGAAAGGAAACAGACGATATCCTGATGCAGTTGCCCGTATCCATGACCTATGGTTTTACCGAAACTCCCTGGCAGAATGCCGGAAAGATGCGGAATACAGGTTTTGAATTCTCGCTGTCTTACAGCAAACAACTCATGCGCGACCTGGAAATCAACGGTGGCGGAAACATATCCTTCAATAAGAACGAAATATTAGACCTGAAAGGCCAAAGCCCCATCCTTAACGATGACAGAGGCTTGCTATTACAGGAAGGCAAAGCCATCAATACATTGTATGGCTATGAAATAGAAGGTCTTTACCAAAGCGATGACGAAATCCACAACCATCTGGTTACTTTCGACCGCTACGGAAATCCCGTGAACTCCTATTCCGGACTCATTGCCGCTCCCGGTGATATCCGTTTCAAAGATCAGAATGGCGATGGCATCATTGATAAAGAGAACGACCGGGTAGCACTTGGCGACCCATCGCCCGACTTTATGTACTCCTTCAATGTAGGCGCAAAATATAAAGGCTTTGACTTTACCGCTTTCTTCCAGGGAGTTTACGGTGGTGAAGGCTGGAGCATGGGACAGCTTGTTTCCCCATTCTTCAACGGTTACAACTCTGCCGGATGGATGACCAAACGCTGGACTCCCGAAAGACCGAACAACACCTACCAACGGGTGTACATCGACAGTCAGCGTTCTTCCATCAAATCGGCATACTATGTAGAAGACATGTCCTACCTGCGTCTGAAGAATATTGAATTGGGATATACATTCCCCAAATTATGGATGAGTAAGATCGGACTTGCCGGAGCACGTGCTTTTGTAAGCGCTCAGAATCTGTTTACCGTTACTTCCTACAAAGGTTTCGATCCGGAACGTGCCGGTACAGAGTCTTCTAACATCTACGATTATCCGTTGACTAAAACCTATACATTCGGACTCAACTTAACTTTCTAAGCCATGAAAAAGAATTTTATAACGTATATTTCAATCGCGTTCCTGTGTGTAGCCACCAGTTCCTGCGAAGACTACCTGAATACTACTCCTCCGGATAAAGCCTCTCCCGACACATTCCTCAAGGATATGGAACAGGCACAAAGCTTGTTGGCAGGTGTTTACAACTGCTTCTATGATGAGGGCGCAGGCTACATCAACCCCTATACCTACGAAAACATGTCCGACAACTCCTACAACCCCAACACATGGGAGTACTCGGCCGAGTTTGCCAAAGGTACCCAGACGGCAAGTAGCCACCTGGCCGAATATAAGTGGCGGAAAGACTGGCAGGCTATTTCCCGTGCCAATTCTTTGTTGCGCGGATTGGCCATCAACAGTTCACTTACCGGCGTAGAAAAGAATAAACTAACAGCCGAGAGTCGCTTCTTGCGGGCTTACTTTTATTTCGACCTGGTAAGTTTCTACGGACGGGTGCCTTTGCTTGACGAAAACTCTCCGCTGGAAGATCCTGCACGCGAAGAACTATCCAAGGTCCTGACCTTTATTCATGAAGATATTGATTTTGCCATCGAACACCTGCCGCATGCCTTTGGCGGAGAATCGGCCAACAAAGGAGCTGCCTATATGCTTAAGATGCGTGTGGCACAATATGAATACGATCATGCCACGGTGATTGCCTCTGCCAAAGCCATTAAAGCATTGGGATATTCACTCTATGATAACTTCACGAATCTTTTCCTTGAAAAGGGAATTGACGATGCATCTAATCACGAGGTTATCTTTAAAGTCAACTATGCAACCGACCTTCGGAGTAGCGGTATGACTATGCTTTGGTATCACTGGGCATCTTTTCAGACACTGCTTCCTGTCGTAGAGAGTTTCTTTACTGCCAACGGACTACCTATTAAGGATATAGATATTGATGGCGGTGGTTCTATACTGAAAGACCCCATGTATGATCCGGATCATCCGTTCCTTAACCGCGACCCGCGCCTGCATCTGTCTATTCTTTGCCCGGGCTACGAATACCGTTTGGATGCTCAATCCCGTTATCAAGCCAATTGGGTACCCGCAAGCTGGGGTAATAACACCGGATTTCGTCCGAAGAAAGGTGCAGACGTAGAACTGGCAAATACCAATAACGATGGTACCGATAAGATTTACATGCGCTACGGCGAGGTACTTCTGGCATGGGCCGAGTCGGAAAATGAATTGAATGGTCCGGCGGGCGCGTATCCGTTGATTGATGAGTTACGCAACCGTGTTGGTATGATTACGCTCAGCGCTTCACTGCCCAACCTCAACAAGAACACCATGCGCGAACTAATCCGCAACGAACGCCGCGTGGAACTCTTCAACGAAGGCCAGCGCTGGCACGACATCCGCCGTTGGAAGATTGCCGAAAAGGTAATGGTAGACGGTGTTGGACTAGACGTGACCAAGATGAAAACATACACCAACGGAAACGTAAGCGATACCTGGCAGTATGTACCGATGGTTATTGACAGACGGTCGTTCAATAAAGACCGCGACTATTTGTGGCCTATTCCCCAGAAGGAGATCAATGCCAATAAACAGATGGAAGGTGATCAAAACCCTGGCTATTAACCTGTAATATAAGCATACGATATGAAAAAGATAATAAATTGCATCGCTCTCTTAACCGTCATCCTACTTGTTGGATGCGAAGATGATGTCAAATATGTGAACCCCACCTGGGCACGCCAGGTCTTCCCCGAAGAAGGATCGACCGTAAAGATAGACTTCTTTAAACCCGACGAGATACAACCCTTCGTGTGGGAAGTGCGGCCTAACTCAACCTATAAAGTCTACTTCGATGTAGATATGCACTTCGAGAATGCAGTTGAGTTCGATATGGGCAACGCCACCGATACCCTCAAAATCCGGAACGAAGAACTACTTGAAACCCTGCGCACCGTATGGCCCGATTTCGGTAGCATCAAACGCTTCTTCTGGAAGGTAGAACAAAACACCAATGGCAAGATAGAAACCAGTTGGAGATACTTCAGCGCCATGCTTTCCATTGAAAGTTTTATCGATGCCCGCGATGGCGAACGCTACGAGGCCCGTCAGTTTGTAATGGAAGACGGCTCACTGATTACCATTATGGCCGAGAACCTCAGGGCTAAGGTGTATGCCGATGGCGAAGCGCTTCCATTCCCGGCCAGAGTTGCCATAACAGGCAACACCGTATTCGACTATAAAGCCGGAGGATACTACTCCTGGCAAACCGCCGTGCGGGTAACCTGGGACGAAGCTAAAGCGGCTTCGCTTGACGGAAAACCCATCCAGGGCATTTGTCCCGATGGCTGGCATGTGCCTTCTTATAGCGAGTTCGTTAAACTGCGCGAACATATCGGCCGGTGGGATACAGGTTTGAAAATGAAAGACCCTTCATTCTGGAGAACAACAAGCGAGGTCACTAACAGTTCCAAAATGAATGTTATAGCCAGTGGCTATTACTGGCGCGAGGATTCGGAAGCGTTATTCAACTGGTTTGAGTCTGCTGATATGCCGGTATCCGGCTTCTGGACATCAACCCCTCGCCTGAAAGGCATAGAATACTCCTGGGGAGATATTGCGCTGGATGATGAGCGCGACAGAGCTACGGTGATGACCTTCTACGATGATGCTGCCGAAGCTAACATACAGGCTTACGGAATTGTGCCCGGTGGAGAGAACCGCCACTATCCGATAAGATGTATTATGAATGACCTGTAATAATCTGATTTAAACTTTGAACTACAATGAAAATGTATAGTATTTTACTTATGTCACTCCTGTCCATGCAGTTATTGACCGCATGCGACGATAACAATAATGATTCCCCGCTACCACCGGTAGAAGAGGAAGTATCCTACCCGAACCGCTATTACATTGACCCCGAAAACGGAGCGTATTATAATACCGGACATTCGCCATCGCAAGCATGGGAAAGCATGGATCGTTTTACGGAACGTACATGGGGTCCCGGCGATACCATTCTGATTAAACGCGGAACGGTTTACGAAGGGCAACTCGTATTGAAAGGCAGCGGCGCTCCCGGCAAACCGATCGTGCTGGGTTCGTATGGCGACGAAAGTCTGCCCCTGCCCGAGATTCGTACAGGGGGTAAAAAGCCTGAGTCTATCCTTATCCGTAACGTAGAGTATTGGGAAGTACACGACTTGAAGGTAACCAATAAAGGCGAAGAAGAGGTGCCCAAGATTGTTGGTATACAACTCACCGCCGAGAACATACCTGGTGGCGTAATGAACCACATCCATATTAAACGTTGCGTGATTGAAGATGTATACGGAACCCTTACCCACAATATCGGTGGAGGAGGAGCAGGCTTGTTCTTGTATAATATCATAAACAGTGCCACACCGTCTTCTTTCAATGATATCCTGATTGAAGATTGTAAGTTTATCAATATCCAACGCGACGGTATTATTGCTTACATCGCCGATGGTGACCGGAGTATGCGCAAGGCGAATACAAACTATGTGATCCGTGGGAATACCTTCGAAGGTATACCGGGCGACCAGATCGTGGTAATCGGTTGCGACGGCGCTATCGTAGAGCATAACATCGTGCGCAAGTGCGCCATGGGCGGATTCTCGCCCGAAGGTTCCGACTTCCGTGCCGAGGCTTCTGCTGCCATCTGGAACATCCATAGCGATAACACGATTTTCCGCTACAACATCGTGCAGGATATGAAAGCCACGTGGGACGGACAGGCATTCGACTGCGACCAGAACTGCGTGAACACCCTGTTCGAGTACAACATCTCTTACAACAACGTGGGCGGATTCTTCCTGCTTTGCCCCCTGGATGCCTACTTTAATAAAGGCTATGCCGAGCACAGCGGAACGATTGTACGCTATAACATCAGTATCAACGACGGATTGCGCGATTACGTGAAGGAAAACGGCGACATTCACGCTCCGAGTATTGATATTTCGGGACGTGTGAAGGATGCGCATTTCTATAACAATACCATCATCAAAACCAAATCGGCCACACAGAATATGGACAATACAGCCATTGCCTTTGCCGATTATATGAATCTGCCGAAGTCGCTGACCTTCTCCAACAATATCTTCTACAACACCACAGGCGTGGCCAATCCTTTCTACAGGGTAGCTAGCGGTGAGTTTAAAGAAAATGTGGGTGTGGTGATGCAAAACAACCTGATCTACGGATATTCCAATGAACTTCCCGGAACAGGTGAGTACAACACGGGCAATATCAACGCAGACCCTAAGTTTGTCCGTTTGA
Source organism: Bacteroides sp. 51 (assembly GCF_010500965.1). Taxonomy (GTDB): domain Bacteria; phylum Bacteroidota; class Bacteroidia; order Bacteroidales; family Bacteroidaceae; genus Bacteroides. The sequence continues at coordinate 127,823 of NZ_QVMI01000011.1, forward strand.
TAGAGGACTTCATAAAGAATAACGATTTGATCGATAAACAGGAGATACTCGACGGATTGAAACTCGCTACAGGATCGCCATGTATCGGTGCCGGAGCGGCAGTGAACGACGGAGGTTTCTTCCCCATCACCAACGACTTCTGGGGAAGCCCTGTAGGTAATAACAAAAACATTGGTGCATATAACCATTAAAACAGGAATGCCATGAAGAAAATAATAAAACATCTTGGCCTTGCAGCCGGCCTTATGCTTGCCATACTGTTTGGTTGCGATAATGATAATAACTTCTATGAAGTAGGACGCCAGCAGGTATTCCTGTCTTATCCTTCGAACGATACCCTCTGGGTGCTCGACTACCAGAAACCCGATACGCTTTACCGTTTCATGTGGGAAACCAAGCGTGAGTATATCTATTACGACCTGATGTTCGGTCTGGATGCCGACTTCTCCGGGAAGACCGCTGTGGTTCCGACAGGAATCAAACGTGATAACTATTACACCACTATGGTGCTGGATTCCATCCTGAGCTCAATGGACATCGGAATCGGCGAGAAGAAAGACATCTACTGGACAGTCAATGTACTCGACCCCGAAGCGGGCTGGTGCGATGATGTACGGAAGATATCCATCACCCGTTGCGACCTGCCGGCCAATGTGATTATGCTATCGGAACCGGGCGCACAGGCGGAGGTAGGTTTGAATAAGGAGGAGCCCGAAGGATTGGTCACATTCAGTTGGGATTGCAAGACGGAAGTCAAAGACTATACGCTCTTCCTGAGCTTCAACGAAGAGTTTGAAAGTCCGATAGAGATAAAGTGCGGATCGTCTAAGAGCTACGACTTTACTGCCGGATACCTGGATAACCTGATGAAGGATCAGGGGGCGGAGTTGGGCGAGAGCACTCCGGTATATTGGAAAGTAACCGGCACCGGTACCTCGACTAACCCGATTGAGAACAGCGCTGTGCGCGAGATATCTATAAAACGCTTTACCCGCGATCCGGTGCAGATTGCCTTATTATCGCCCGAAGCTGGCAGCACGGTGTTGCTTGAAGTGGAGCAGGCCGACGAAATGTTCGAGTTTAAATGGGCGTGCGATACCACAGGGGTATCTTTCCAGATCAAACTCTATGATGTGGAGCTGGGCGCGGTTGAGATGTTTGATGCCGGAGAGAATACATCCTTCGCTATCTCGCAGGCCGATATGGATTTGTTATTGGAACAGAAGTACGAAATGGTAGCTTCGCAAAAGAAGAAAATGCGTTGGGAGGTGATTCCTAGTGACCCGTTGCGTGCTGTATCCGAGACGGTGGGTGAGTTTACGATTCGTCGTTTCGCTGCCATGTTGGCTGCACAACCTATCACCCTGATTACTGCTCCAACGGATGGAACGGCGTATGCCTTATCTTATTCGACACCGGATGCCGTACTGTCTTCGCTTAGCTGGGATTGCGGGGCAAGAAATGTAACGTATGCGCTGGAATACAGCTTGAACGCTGATATGAGTCAGTCGAAGATCAAACCCTTCACCATGAATAAGTCCGTGGACTTTACGCATGCTTTACTGGATGAGGCGCTTACGGATGTAGGTGCTGCATACCTCACCAAGAAGCTCTACTGGCGTATCACGACTACGGTAAGTGTAAGCACGGAGCCAACCGAAATCCGCAGTCTGAACCTGTCTGGTATGCTGAAACCTTTTGTTGACCGTCGCGACGCTGCCAGTCCCGAAACGTATAATGTGGTGAAGATCGGTAATGACTTCTGGATGGCAGAGAATATGCGCGCCAGAACATACAGTGATGGCACGGCCTTTACTACCGTCGATCTGGATGTACGCGAATACCTGGGTGGAGCCGTAAGCGATCCGAAATTAATCGGGGTGTATTATACCTGGCCTACAGCGTTGCGCAACTATGACCAGGCAGGAGCGAGCGAAACAACCATCATTCAGGGAATCTGTCCCGATGGCTGGCACATCTCTACGATGAAGGAATGGAAGGACTTAATAGCCCTTTATCCCGGAGGAGCAGCCGCCGAAGTGAAGAAGCCGGGTTATTGGCAGGATGCCAGTGCTACGACAAACAGTTCGGGACTATCCGTGGTGCCGGGTGGACAATACTGGCATGGTAACTACGGTGGTGATCCGGATGGCGCAGGCAAAGACGGCAAAGCCGGTTTCTGGACGACAACCGTAGGTTCCGCAGCAACCTCCGCTTATATGTACGAGGTCTTTAATGACCGCTGGAACCCTGACCCGTGGGCGTATAATGCCCGTCCGTGGAGCGAAGGTGACGGCACAGCATCCAAAGCGATAAATGTACGCTGTGTGAGGACGCAGGACTAAAATAGTTTTCAGGATAGCAAGAGGGTAACAAAAAAGAAAGTTGTTATCGTAGGGGCGGTTCGTGAACCGCCCTGAAGCAGTTAGATTAGATTGGATATGTCATTATACCTACCCGAAGGGGAGGTAGGTATATTATATCTCAGAGCAACATACATAATCATTTTAAATAGGTATACCATGAGAAAAACAATTTTAATCCTCAGTCTGGGGCTTTTGCTTCTTTCCTGTGCAAGTCCCCCGATGGAATTGACCATCATGTCCTTCAACGTCCGTTTTGATAATCCCAACGACGGTTTCAACAGTTGGCCCTACCGCAAAGACGTAACCATGCGTATGATTCAAAAGCAGAGTCCCGACATCATCGGCACACAGGAAGCTCTGATCAACCAACTTCACGACTTCCGCATCAACCTGCCCGGGTATAATTACGTCGGGGTAGGCCGGGACGATGGTATGAAGGAAGGCGAACATTGCGTTATCTTCTATAAAAAAGACCGGTTCCGGGAGGTTGAATCCGGCAATTTCTGGTTAAGCGAAACCCCTGACGTTCCCGGGAAGAAAGGTTGGGACGCCGGATACAACCGGGTAACCACCTGGATTATATTAGAAGACATTGCCACCCGGAAGCAGCTCTTCTTTATCAACACGCATCTCGATAACGTAGGTCCCGTCGCCCGTCAGGAAGGGGTGAAGCTGCTTCTTAATAAGATTTCTGAATTACATAAAGGGCTTCCCGTAGTGTTGACGGGAGATTTTAACTCACCTCCCGGTTCCGAGGTTGTAAGCGATATTACCAATCCGGTGTTGTCTAAACCCTTGGTACATACTAAAGAGGTGGCACAGGAAACCACCGGTACCTCCTGGACATACCACGGGTATGGCATTCCCGAAGAGGAGCGTCCGTTTATTGATTATATTTTTGTCAGTAAGCCGGTCAGTGTTCTGAGTCATCATGTGCTGCCCGAAAAGATGAACGGACAGTACATTTCCGACCATGCTGCGGTAGTGGCCCGGATAGCAATAAACTAATGTATGGCGTCACTGTAGGGGCGGTTCGCGAACCGCCCAATACACAGGAAACCATTTTCGGGCGGTTCGCGAACCGCCCCTACAGTCAAATCTCAAAATAATAAATCATTATCCTACCCCATGAAAAAGTTCTTTTATACTCTCCTATTATTAACCGTCTTCCTGTTTGCTAATGCCCAGCAACCCCCGCAACTGGTGCGCAACAAACACGGGGTTGCCCAACTAATGGTCGATGGAAAACCCTACGTCATGTTGGCGGGTGAGCTGATGAACTCCACTTCGTCTACACTCGAAAGCATGGCTCCCGTATGGCAGCGCATGAAGAACCTGAACCTGAACACCCTGCTTCTTTCCGTCTCCTGGGAACAACTGGAGCCTGAAGAGGGGAAATACGATTTCAGCATAGTGGACGGACTTATCGGTGAAGCCCGCCAACACGACCTGAAACTTGTTTTCCTCTGGTTCGGAAGCTGGAAGAATGGTTCGTCGGGTTACGCCCCGCATTGGGTGTTGAGGGATACTAAGCGTTTCCCCCGAATGAAGAACAAAGAAGGCGAAAACCGTCCGTATCTTTCCATACTGTCCGAAGAATTGATGAAGGCCGATGCCCGCGCATACACCGCCTTGATGAACCGCATCAAAGAGATAGACCGCAACGGGCAGACTGTCATTATGTGCCAGATAGAAAACGAAGTAGGTTTGCTGGGCGATACCCGCGACCGCTCCGTCCAGGCCGAAAATCAATTCCGTCAGCAAGTTCCTGCCGATCTCATTAAACATCTGCAAAAGAATGAAAAGCGTATACTTCCCGAAATCATAAACGAGTGGAAAGCCAACGGAAAGAAAACCAACGGGTCGTGGCTGGAACTTTTTGGTAACGGTTGCAACCACCTGGCCGATGAGATGTTTATGTCTTGGCACTACGCCCGGTTTATCAATCACGTGGCCACGGAGGGCAAGAAGGCATACAACATTCCGATGTTCGTGAATGCATGGATCATCTTCCCCCATGAACCAACGCCGGGGCTTTACCCGAGTGGCGGACCTAACTCACGGATGTTGGATGTGTGGCAGGCCGCCGCTCCGTCCGTCGACTTCCTGGCTTTCGATAATTACGCGGAGGATTACATTGCGCAATGTCATTTGTATAACCGCAACGGCAATCCGATATTCGTCCCCGAGGCGGTTGGACTGTGGATGGGCGATAAAGAGAGTGCCCCGGCGAAAGCGTTTTATACGCTGAGCGAGTTTAATGCGCTCGGCTTTGCTCCTTTTGGCATTGACAATGCCATATATACCGAAAATCATCCCGTGGGAGATGCATACCGGGTGCTCAATAATCTCTTGCCTCTCATCGTAAAAGAGCATGGCACGGGTCAGATGAAGGGTTTCATGCAGCAGAAAGACCAGAATGAGGTGGTTAGCTTTAAAGATTATGATATTCATATGAACTACCGCTATCCTTACCAGGGTTATGGACTGGTGATTCGCCTGGCCGATGATGAGTTTCTCGTAGCGGGCAATGGGGCGGATATTTCTTTTCATTCGAAGATAAAATCGCTTCCCGGCGTTAGTTATGGCACTTTGCAGGAAGGGTATTTCGTAGACGGCGAGTGGAAAACAACCAAGTATCTGGGTGGGGATGAGGCTATGCAGGGTATCGGAGGTATCAAGCTGCCGGGTGTTTATCTGTATGAAGATGCCAACCCGAATGCTGTAACCATCGTTAGAGTGAAGCTGATCCCGACCGAAAGCGGCACGTATGGAGAGAAGAATATGGTAGATTAGCGCAATTTTAAAACTTACAATATGAAAACCAAAACCATCAACCTCTTCGGCCTTATATCCGCCGCTTGCCCTGTACTTACTTTTGCGCAATCCCCTACCAATCCCCCCAATGTAATCGTCATCATGGCCGACGATATCGGCTACGGTGATTTTAGCTGCAACGGCGAAAAGACTATTCATACCCCCAACGTTGATAAACTGGCCGGCGATGGCATACGCTTTACCAATGCGCACGCCGTGGCCGCTACCAGCACCCCTTCGCGCTATTCCTTCCTTACCGGGCAATACGCCTGGCGAAGGAACGATACCGGCATTGCGGCAGGTAACGCCGGCATGATTATCCGTCCCGAACAATATACCGTAGGCAAACTCTTTCAATCCTGTGGTTATGCCACAGCCGTTATCGGAAAGTGGCACCTGGGATTGGGCGATACAACCGGCAGCCAGAACTGGAACGGGCATATCATCCCCGGCCCCTCGGATATCGGCTTCGACTATTCGTTTATCATGGCCGCCACTGCCGACCGCGTGCCTTGTGTATGGGTGGAAAATCAACGAATCGTAAACCTTGATCCTAATGACTCCATTGAAGTGAGCTACGAAACGCCATTCCCCGGCGAACCTTTGGGCAGTACACACCCCGAACTCCTCACCGTACAGCGCCCAAGCCCCAACCACGGGCACGATCAGGCGATAGTGAACGGCATCTCCCGCATCGGTTACATGAAAGGCGGTAAGTCGGCCCTTTGGCAAGATGAAAACATTGGCGACAGCATTACCCTGCACGCCATATCTTACCTGGAACAACACCGCGATACCCCTTTCTTTCTTTACCTGGCCACGAATGATATCCACGTGCCCCGCGTGCCGCACCCCCGTTTTGAGGGTAAAAGCGGCATGGGACCCCGTGGCGATGCCATTCTTCAGTTCGACTGGACGGTGGGGCAGGTGCTTGAAACGCTCGACCGATTGGGAATCCGCGATAACACGCTCATCATCCTTACCAGCGATAATGGCCCTGTGGTTGACGATGGCTACCAGGACCGTGCCGTGGAATTGCTTGGACAGCACCGTCCCTGGGGCGATTTCCGGGGTGGAAAGTACAGCAGTTTCGAAGCCGGTACGCGCGTGCCGTTCATTGTCAACTGGCCGGGGCGGGTTAAAAAAGGCGTTTCCGATGCTTTGGTGTCTCAGGTGGACTTCCTTGCCTCGATGGGTTCTTTACTGGGGAAAGATCTTCCGGATCACCTCAAAAACGATAGCCGGAATGAGCTTGGTGCCTGGTTGGGAACCTGTAAGAAAGGGCGTGATTACGTGATTCTCCAGGCCGGAAGCCTTTCTGTGTACGATGGCACATGGAAGTATATTGCTCCCAATAATGGCGGGCCGCTTAACGTCCTGACCAATACCGAAACCGGAAATAACCCTCAACCTCAGCTTTATAATCTCAAAAGGGATGTAGGAGAGAAGAAGAATGTGGCCGCGAAGCATCCTGATCGGGTACAGCGGTTGCAGCAAATCCTGAAAGAATGCACACAGAGTCGTGGAGGAGGGTGTGTCATAAGTCGGTAAAGCCACTTCTTCATTGCGAACGCAGTGAAGCAATCCGGCTTTACCCTCTTCTGTGACTCTATATTCATTAATTATTCTTATTCGAACGCTTATTAATCACAATTTTTACGTAAGTTTGCGCGACTAAAATTATAATAAGGCAACAAGCAATGAACGGCAACGGTTTATCTGAGAGAGAAAAAGCAGATTTACTTCTTGATATTGCTGAGATAGGATGGTGGGAAACGGATCTTATCTCGGGTAATTCTGTTTATTCCGAGCTCACAGCGCATCTACTGGACCTTGATAAAGTGGGTTGCGGATTTAACGACTTCCTGAATGCAGTACGCGAGGACTATCGCAAAGCATTCGTTGATGAGTTCCTGACCATTAAAGAAGGAATCACCAGTAGCGTGATATTCCCCAGTACCGTAGGGCTGGGAACGGGATGGCTCCATGCCAAATACCGCGTCATCGAATATCAGGGTAATCGCCCCACGCGGCTGCTAGGTATATTGCAACCCACGCGCGACCCGATCAAAGCTGCCGACGAGACAAACCTGAGAGATAAACAATACCTCGAACGCCTTTATCAGTACATGCCCATTGGCTATCAGCAAATCCAGATGGTGTATGATAACGGCATTCCGACAGATTATACCTTCCTCGAAATCAACAAACAGATTGAAGAAATCCGTGGAAAACGGCGCAGGGAAATCATCGCCGCCCGCGGTAGCGCCATCGAAACGCACTTTGCCGAGGAACTGGAACGCATGACCGCGGTGGTGAACACCAATAAGCACATCGAGTACGATTACTACGAGGCAAATACCGACACCCATTGCCGCGCCATCATGTTCTCTCCGCTGAAAGACATGATTGTCTGCTTGCTGCTCGATGTGACCGAACTGAAACTCACCATCATTGCTAAAGATAAAGCGGAGACATCCGACAGGTTGAAATCGGCCTTCCTGGCCAGCATGAGTCACGAAATACGGACGCCGCTTAATGCCATCGTCGGCTTTTCCGAAGCGCTCTGCGAGATGGACGATGAAGAACAACGGGCGGAGATCGTGGAGATTATCAGGCACAATAACGAACTATTATTGAAACTGATATCGGACATATTCGACCTCTCTCAAATCGAAGCTAACATGATGGAGCTTCACAAGCACGAGTTCGAAGTGAAGCCGTTCGTCAGGGGCATCGTTAACGTAGCTAGGGAGAAGACAGACGATAAGGTAGCGGTGTTGTTTGACGAGGATTCGCCCGATATTTCCATGCATGGCGATCAGGAACGAATCAACCAGGTGATTGTGAACCTGGTGAACAATGCGCTTAAGTTTACCAACGAGGGGCATGTACGTCTCGGCTATACAACGGCGGACAACAATATGTTGCTCTTTTATGTAGAAGATACCGGCATGGGAATACCTGCCGATGACCAGGAAGCGATATTCGACCGTTTCGTTAAGCTCGATTCATTTGTGCAGGGAACCGGCCTCGGCCTTGCTGTCAGCCGCAACATCGTGTATCAGATGGACGGGGAGATGGGAGTAGAATCAAAGCGGGGTATAGGCTCGCGCTTCTGGTTTAAGATACCGATGGAATAGGCAGCCGACGGATTATACAAAAAGAAATAAGAATCGCCGTATTTGAATCAAATAGATTTGAATACGGCGGTTTTTGTAACCGGTGCTTTCTTTGAAATGCACGAACTAGCGCAAAAAATGCTCCTGTTTATGGGTTATGGAGTCTGAGAAAGTTTCATAATGGGTTTGAGAAACCGGCATTTGGGGGATATGAAAGTTTCATATCGTTCAAATGGTACTTGCATTTGGTTGAAATGCTAGTAGCATCTGGCCCGAATGCCGGTTTCATTTTGTGCAAATGCCGGTAGCATCCGAAAAAAGAAACGATTTTGGTTCTAAAATGGGGTGGAATTAGGGGGTGCGAATTCTGGTTTGTCTTCTTTTTGAAGATTGTTTTAGATGTTAAAATCAAAACAAATAATGGATTGATATGCTTTTTTGATTGTAAATAATTAAAGATTGAGTAAAATGGATTTGATATTGCTCGATTTGTTGTCTAATTGTATTTCTTTAAATCCACTCCTTTGCTATATTCCCATCGCCATACAACAAGAGGGCTAAATACGTTAATCCAGCCTTCTTCCATTATCATTTTGACATTTTGATATAAGTGCAATCCAAGTATTGCGAAGTTCCTTTTTACCCACACAGCCGTAGGGGTATGTGGGTAAAAAAGCCGCACTTGTGGTTGCCTCACTTGTCCGCTTCCTCCTTTTTCCTAAACTCACTAGGCGATGTTCCATAGAACTCCTTAAACTGCCGGCTAAAGTGATTCGGGTTGCAATACCCCAGTTTATACGAAATCTCCGACGACGTCATGTTCGTATTCAATATCATCTTCCTGGCCTGCGCCATTTTAATATTCAGTACAAACTGTGACGGCGTTTGTTCCGTCAGGCGTTTAATATTCAGATACAACTGCGTGCGACTGATATTTACGTGTTGCGCCAACTGCTGCACAGACAATTCCGAATCGCTCAGATGATCATGAATATAATCGGTTAGCTCCTTGATAAACGTTTCGTCCGCGTTATTCACCTCCTTTTCTTCCATATTCATTTGCCCGAAACTCGAATAGTACGTCCGCAGTACATGCTTATTCTTAAGGATATTTTCAAGTCGCAGCAACAACTCCTGAATATTGATCGGTTTATGCAAGAAAGCATCCGTACCCGCCTGGAAGCCCTTTATTTTACCCTCCGCCGATAAGTCCGACGTAATCAGAATCACCGGGATATGCTTCGTTTTGCTGTTTCCTTTGATTGCTTTACAAAGCTCATACCCATCCATTTCCGGCATCATGATATCACTGATCACGACGTCTACGTTCTGCGATTTCAGTAGCAAAAGCGCTTCCTTCCCATTCGAAGCCGTCAGTACGTGGAAGTATTCCTGCAACTTCTTCTTAAGTATTTTCTTCGTATCATGATCGTTATCGACTACCAGGATTTGGAACGGATTCCGGGCTTCCTCTTCCGCATCCGGCGCACCCGATTGCTCTTCAAAATACATGGTATTGTCAATAATCCGGTCTACAATATTTGTATACGTCACCTCGCTGCTGGCTTCATTCCCTTTACCCTCTACAATCGGGATCTCCACCCTGAATATATTCCCTGCATTCTCTACCGCTATCACCGAAAGATGGATATCCAGCAGCTTGGCAATACTATTTACAATTGCCAGTCCAATTCCGCTATTCGAATACAGACTCGATGCATCCGTCTTATTATAAGGTTGGAAAATAGCCGATTTCTGTTCATCCGTCAGGCACTCAGCACTATTGAACACATCAATAACCAACTTTTCATTGTCGCGTGATGCCTTGATGTAAAACCGTCCGCCCTGCGCCGTATGCTTCGAAACATTACTCAACAAATTACCCACCAGCATTTCAATCTTATCCGCATCAATCATCATCGGCAGCGAATCCATGTCCGTAATAAACTCATGCGATATCTCTTTGTATTTATACAGCGGTACAAACGCCTCGTATATCCCCCGCAGGAATGGAATCATGTCAACCTGCTTCAAGCTGATCGAAGCATGCTGCGACTCCATGTTGCGGAACTCCATCAACTGACTGATCAGGTACTCCAACCGCTTGATGTTACGCTTGAAAATCTCCGTATCATCGTCTTCGTTATCACTGTAAGGCAGTATTTCGTTCTGAAGCGTCGATATAATGGCCAGCGGCGTTTTGAACTCATGCGAGATGTACGTAAAGAAATCCAGCTTCATGGCGTTCAGCCTTGTTTCCTCATCACTTTCCCTTTTCACCTTTTCAATCAGTTCGCGCGTGGCCCGGCGTCTTTTTACCACACGACTGATCCACCATATCACAGCCGCGAAAATCAGGATATACAGTATAATAATAGGTGTACTGAGCCACACAGGCGGTTTAATCCGGATGGCAATCGTCTTTTCGTCCAATGTTTCTCCGGTTTCGGCTTGCAACCGGACGTGTAGCTTATACTTTCCGGTGGCCAGGCGCGTGAAGATAATCTCGTTAGATGCCGGGTTGATTTCATACCAGTTGTTATCGAAATTCTCTAAGCGGTAAAGGCACCGGTAAGGTGCTGAACGCGCCGGATCATAGTCGATGCTGTTCACCACGAAAGAAAGAAAATTCTCTTTGTGTTCCAGTACAAGCTCATCCGTATGGTTGATGTGCTTCTTGAGTAAAGAAGATGCACCGGGTTGTACCGTTTTATCGAACAACTTGAAGTCGGCAATATAAAGCACAGGCTCCTCTTTCTCCTGACTGATAATCTGCATGGGGTCGAAGCCGATCAACCCATTAGAAGTGCCCAGATAAATATCACCCTTCGCATCGGTATAGCACGAGCGCACGTTGAACTCATTATTGCCCAGTCCCCAAGCCAGATTGATAACCCTGACATCCTTCGATGGGGGTACGAACAGAAGCGTATTCCCCGCCGTAATCCACAGGTTGCCGAGGCTATCGCCCCGGATGTTGTTCAGGCTTTCCGTATGCTCTTTATTGTCAATAAACTGTATCGGTTTGCCATCTTCCAGATAGTAAAGCTCCCCTTTGGAAGAACCCAGCCACAAGCGTCCGGTCTTGTCTATGTAGGCCGACTGTATGAACAGGTTCTTGTAAGAAAGCATATTATACTCGGTTATCTCCTTCGTTGTGCGGTCGATACAGAAGATCGCCTTGAAATGGACAGCATAAATCTTGTCCCGGTAGGGCAGAATATTGGTAAACGCATAGTCCTGGTTTTTACTGGCAATGATGTTTTCAAATGCATTCCGCTCGTAGTGGTAGATGTCAATGCCCTTGTTGGTGGCCACCAGCAGACTGTCTTCGTTGATGGAATACAGCGCATGTACGGACTTTCCCGACATGGAAGTCGAGTCGTTCGGGCGGTTCACATGGCGTGTTACCTGTAGGTTGCGGTCTATCTTATATAATCCGTCGGATGCCGAGCCTGCCCAGATATTCCCTTTTTTATCACACTCCAGGGCGATGACATTATCGTTAATTCCCGAATTGCGGTAGTTGAACTGGCGCACCACCTTACCCGATTGGTCGAGCATGTTTACCCCCAGGTAATTAGTTGCTACCAGAAGATTGCCCTGGCCGTCTTTTGTGATCCCGTTCACGGTGACTCCCCCCATCTTTTCGCCCCATCCGCTCAAGTGGTAAAACCGGATGGCCGAGTTCAGTTCGTTGATCAGAAACAGTCCGGTGAAATGCGTGCCCAGAATCATCTCCTGCCTCTTGGTGCGGAAAATGCGGGTGATAATGTTTACGAGCTGGATATTATAATTATTCTCAAGCATATAGAACTTGAGGTAATTGTTCGTGTAATCGTATACCGACAAACCGCTGCTGTGGCCAATCCAAAGGCGGTCGTACTCGTCTTCGTTAATGCTTCCGATGTTTCCCATAGCGCTGATGCCATATTTAGCCATCAGGTCTTCATGGAAAAACTCATCCTGCACACGGTTGTATCTGTATAGCCCATCCTTCTCCGTGCCCAGCCAAACGCACCCTTTCGAATCGGGATGCATGCAGATCACCGTAAGCGGGGAGAGGTCGACACTCCTGATCTTATAAGATTTCTGTACATTGAACTGTTCATCAAAACGATACACCATATCTTCCTTAAATCCCCAGATGACATTGAACTTATCGACGCTGAGAAAGAAACACGGCAGGTTATAGTTGATCAGCGTTAAGCTGCCATTCTCGTACGTATAGGCCGTTTCGCCGGAAATAACAATGATTTTATCTTTTACACGGATAATAGAGAAGATGTAAGGAACCTCATTCTTGCCGTCCTTGATGCGGGTGTAGACCCCTGTTTCGTAATTGTATGATTCGAGAAAGCTATGCGTACCTATCAGCATCTCGGTTCCCGTATCCAACAGTGAGCATACGTTCACCCCCATATAATGCTCGGGTTTTACGAGTCTGGAACTGCTGTAAATGTTCAGTCCCATTTCCGTACCAATCCAGATGCGCCCGTAAACATCATCCTGTATGGCCTTTACATTATTATTAGATATCCCTTCTTTCTTGCTGATATGGATGTAGTTCTTAATAACGCCCTCTTCCTGCGCACCAACCGGCGAAGTAAACCAAAGGATAAGAATTGTTATTAGGATGAGGTTTCTCATAGGATGATATATAAAGATGTGTTTATTCATACTGTCTCTCCGTAAAGATAGGATATATATCGGTACAATGTTACGGGAATATGTGCACATTCGTTAAGCCGGCATATCTATTTGTTCATTTCTTGTAGAAGGGATGGGGCGTGTGTGCTTCTACACCCTTTTTAAACCATCCTGCAAAGCATTTTGCCTCTCCTGCGCATACATTTGTGAAAAGAAGAATCATAAACCATAAAATAATTGAAAATGAAGAATCTATTACTGTACTCACTTATCGCCTTGTTCTGCATTTCTTGTAGTAACCATGCTGCACAGCAAGGAATAATTAAGGTAGAAACACCGTCCCGTCCGGCAGGGCAGACAGATGTACTCGGCCTGCGTTGCGAACCCCTTCCAACCGTTCGTGTAGCTTTTGTCGGTGTGGGTATGCGTGGCCTGGCAGCCGTGCATCGTTTCCTTTCCATTCCGGGCGTGGAGATCAAAGCCCTTTGCGATCTGGAACCTTACAACCTCGAAAAAGCACGTGGATTGCTTGCTCACGCCAACTTTACCCCTGCACAAGAATATTCGGGCGATGATGGTTACAAACAAGTGTGCGAACGCGACGACATCGACCTCATTTACATCTGTACCGATTGGTTGAGCCATACCCCTATTGCTGTCTATGGCATGGAGCACGGCAAGCATGTGGCCATTGAAGTGCCCGCTGCCGTATCGCTCGACGAATGTTGGCAGTTGGTGAACACGGCAGAGAAGACCCGCCGCCATTGCATGATGCTCGAAAACTGTTGCTATGACCGCTTTGAACTCGCCACACTGAATATGGCGCAACAAGGTGTATTCGGCGAAATCGTTCATGTGGAAGGTGCATACATCCACGACCTGCGCGAGCTAAACCTGAACGACCGCCTTACCGAAGGAAGTACCTATACCCCCGGTGTAGGCAACACCGAAGGCGACGGCCCCGGACTGGTAGGCTACTGGAAGAAATGGCGTATGGCTTACAATATCGAACATAGCGGAAATCCATATCCTACACATGGCCTCGGCCCGGTATGCCAGATACTAAACATCCACCGTGGCGATAAGATGAATTATCTGGTATCCGTATCTTCCGACCAGTTTGGTATTACGGCGTATGCGGAAGAACGTTACGGCAAAGATTCTCCACAAGCTAAACAGCCTTATAAACTGGGTGACATGAATACTTCCCTCATTAAGACCGAGAAAGGTAAAACCATCATGATCCAACACGATGTAACCAGTCCGCGTCCATACAGCCGCATTCACCTGGTGAGCGGAACAAAAGGATTTGCACAGAAGTATCCGCTTACACACATCGCTTTGGAACCGAATGCGCACAACCAGTTATCAGATCATCAACTGGATTCTATCCTGACGGTTTACGAGCATCCTTTCTACAAAGAAGCCGGAAAACAGGCTGCGGAGTTGGGAGCCATATCTCACGGCGGCATGGATTATATCATGGATTACCGCCTGGTGCACTGCCTGCGTAATGGTCTACCGCTAGATCAGGACGTGTACGATGCAGCAGAATGGTCGTGCCTGGTGCCATTAACTGAACTCTCAGTTCAGAATAACGGTGCACCTGTAGAAGTTCCGGATTTTACGCGCGGTGCATGGGATAAAGTAAAAGGTTTGACTTTTGCTGAGTAAAATGTAGGGGCGGTTCGCGAACCGCCCATCCAACTTAAACTAATACCATGATCTTTTCAATGAACAAACTATACACATCCCTCTTAAGCATTGGCCTCTTCCTGCAAGCAGGCCAGCTAACCGCTCAGGAAACCGTGCCCCTTCCATACTGGAAAGACGTAAACATTGTCGAGGTTAACAAACAACCTCCTCGCACCAGTTTTATGAGTTACCATACCCCCGAAGCAGCCGTTACTCATAACTATGAAAACAGCAAGCACTACTACCTGCTCAACGGAACCTGGAAGTTCTACTTTGTCGACAGATACAAAGACCTTCCCACCGATATCACCTCCCCAACTGCCGATACCAGCATCTGGACGGATATCCAAGTACCCGGCAACTGGGAACTCCAAAGACACGGAGAAGCCTTCTACGTGAACCAACCCTTTGAATTTGCCACATGGAACCCTGTGGCTCCCTTGCTGCCCGAAGAAAATCCGGTAGGTGTTTACCGTCGTGATATCGAAATACCCGCCGACTGGCTGAACCGCGATATCTTCCTGCACCTTGCCGGAGCAAAATCAGGCGTGTATGTCTACATCAACGGGAAAGAAGTGGGCTATAGCGAAGACTCCAAAGACCCGGCCGAATTCCTGATTAACCCCTATCTTCAAGCCGGTACCAACGTACTTACCCTCAAGATTTTCCGGTGGAGCACCGGGTCATGGTTGGAATGCCAGGACTTCCTACGGATGAGCGGTATAGAACGCGACGTCTTTATCTGGTCGCAACCCAAAACAGCGATAAAAGATTTCCGTATCGTTTCAACACTCGGTGATACTTATCAAGACGGTATCTTTAAACTAGGTGTAGATATTGCAAATAGCCAGCCATCCGCCAAAGACGTAAAGGTCAACTATCAGTTGCTTACCGCTAAAGGAACTATTGTAACCACTGGTTCTTATACTGTGCGGCTCGAACCTTTCGGAAGCTAAAACTATTGATTTCGCATACAATCTTCCCAATGTCTCCACCTGGACGGCCGAACATCCTAACCTCTATCAACTCCTGATGAATATCGAAGCCGATGGAAAACTACAAGAAGTTATCCCCTTCAAAGTCGGGTTCCGCCGGATAGAAATAAAGGACAGCGAATACATCGTCAACGGAAAACCCTTACGTCTGTTCTATTTTAATGGTCAACCCATTAAACTGAAAGGCGTAAACATACACGAAACCATCGAAACCGGACATTACATAACTCCTGAACAAATGCGCCGTAACTTCGAACTGATGAAACTCAATAACATCAATTCCGTACGCCTGAGCCACTATCCGCAAGACCGGAAGTTTTACGAAATGTGCGATGAGTATGGACTGTATGTATATGATGAGGCTAACATTGAATCGCATGGATTGTATTACACCATCTATCAGGATGATATGCGCAAAGGCGCTGCAGGACATGAAGACGGCAGTAAGAAAGGAACCCTGGGACATAACCCGGATTTTCTGGAAAGCCACCTCTCGCGCATACGTAACATGTTTGAGCGCAACAAGAACTATGCATCCGTAACCATCTGGTCATTAGGAAACGAAGCCGGCAATGGATATAACTTCTATAACGGTTATGCCTTGTTGAAAGACCTGGATGCAAGCCTTATGTCCCGTCCCGTATGCTACGAAAGAGCATTGGAGGAGTGGAACACCGATATGGTGGTACCTCAATACCCTTCGGCAGCTTCTTTTGAATACTACGGCAAGAACGGAAGGGGAGTGGAAAGCGCAGACAATCGTCCCTATATTCCTTCCGAATATTCGCACGCCATGGGCAACTCCAACGGTAACCTCTATGATCAATGGAAGCATGTTTATCAATACCCCAACCTACAAGGTGGATACATCTGGGAATGGATTGACCATGCTGTGAAGATTAAAGATAAGAACGGTAAACCTTTCTGGGCATACGGCGGAGACTTTGGCAAAGATCAACCATCAGACGGTAACTTTGTAGCCGATGGAATCGTTAACCCCAACCAGGACCCGCACCCGGCTATGGCAGAAGTCAAGTATGTACATCAGAATGTCGGTTTCGAAGCGGTGGATGCCCGTCAAGGGCAATTCAAAGTAATAAACCGTTTCTACTTTACCGATTTATTCAAATACAAGATTGTATATAAGATATTTGAAGGAAGCAAGAAACTGAAAGAAGGTACTATACCTTTATCACTTGCTCCACAGCAATCTGCAATGATAAACATCCCGTTTGGCTATTTTAAAGAAAAACCCGGAGTGGAATACTTTGTGAACTTCGAGGTCATTACTAAAGAAGCGGAACCTCTTGTACCTGCCGGACATCAGATTGCACACGAACAGTTCGAATTACCGGCACAACAAGCCCGGCCCATGTATGCAAGCGGCAGCAATCCTTTGTTGAACATCTCCGAGTCCGCAGATCACGTATCTGTAACCTCTTCCAAACTTGCCTTTGTTTTTGATAAAAACAAAGGGGTGGTGAGCTCGTATAAAGTAGATGGCATGGAATATTTTATGGATAACTTCGGTGTGCAGCCCAATTTCTGGCGTGCTCCCGTGGATAATGATTATGGAAACGGTGCTCCCAAACGCCTTCAGGTATGGAAAGAATCCAGCAGGAACTTTAAAGTTGCTGCGGTGAAAGCCACAAAGAAAGATCACCTTGTCCTGCTGTCTGTTAACTACGAACTGGCTGCCGGAAACAACTACCTGGTAGATTATAAAATATATCCAACAGGTATCGTGAACGCCTCTATTACCTTTACTTCGACCACAGCCGAGGAAGCCAAGGCCGAACTCACCGCAGAGGCGCGCGAAGCCACACAATCAGAGAGTGCCGAAAGAGATCGCCGCAGAAGAGAAAGTTCTACCCTCGAAGTCCCCCGCATCGGTATACGTTTCCGCTTGCCGGTTGCGATGGATCAGGTGCAGTATTTAGGCCGGGGACCGGAAGAGAACTATCTTGATCGTCAGAAGGGCACTCTCGTGGGGCTTTATAAAACAACGGCCGAAGCGATGTATTATCCGTATGTTCGTCCGCAGGAAAACGGTCATCATACTGATACCCGTTGGGTAGCACTAAATATGACCAACGGAAAAGGATTACTTATCCTTGCAGATCAGACCATTGGTTTCAATGCATTGCGAAACTCGGTAGAGGACTTTGATTCCCAGGAATCCGATGCGGATTATCAATGGCGTAATATGTCACCCGAAGAGCTAGCCAATAAGGACTATACAGCCGCCAAAGACGTATTAAGAAAGCAAACCCACGAGTATGATATCATTCCGCGCGATTTTGTCGAAGTCTGCGTTGACATGAAACAATCCGGCGTAGCCGGGTATAATAGCTGGGGTGCACGACCCGAACCGGAGTACAGCATCTTTGCTAATCAGGAATATAAGTGGGGCTTTACACTTATTCCGGTTTCCAATATGTCGGATATAACGAACCGGACAAAATATAGGTATTAAGACACTGCATAGAACTGGGGTTGACCAAACAACCAATCCTGTAGGGGCGGTTCGAGAACCGCCCAATACACAGAATACACAGGAATCCATTTTCGGGCGGTTCGCGAACCGCCCCTACAGGAATCCTGGTTCCTGCGGCATCTAAGATTGCCTTGCCATTTACCGGCCTATTAAATAATATATACCAATTTACTGAAATATATATGAACATTAAAAAATACATCCTCTCCTGTAGTCTTGTATACAGCCTCGCCCTTTTGGGTGTAGCAGGACAAGCGCAAAACAACGAATGGCGCAACCCGGAGGTAAACTCTGTAAACCGCGCCCCGATGCATACCAACTATTTCGCATATGAATCCGTAGAAGCTGCTGGTAAAGCTATTAAAGAAGAGTCTGCCAATTACATGACCCTGAATGGCTTCTGGAAATTCAATTGGGTGAGTAACTCCGATCAACGCCCCCTCGACTTCTATCGCATGGACTTCAACGATAAAGGATGGGACAATCTTAAAGTACCCGCTATCTGGGAACTCAACGGCTATGGCGATCCCCTTTACGTCAACATCGGTTATCCGTGGCGGCACCAATATAAGAATAATCCCCCAGAGTTTCCCGTAGAGAATAACCATGTAGGTTCCTACCGCAAGGAGATTACCCTTCCCACCGATTGGAAAGGCAAAGAAATCTTTGCCCATTTTGGCTCCGTCACTTCCAATATGTACCTATGGGTAAATGGAAAATACGTAGGCTATAGTGAGGACAGCAAACTGGAAGCCGAGTTTAACCTTACCCCATACCTGAAACCCGGCAAGAACCTGATCGCCTTTCAGGTATTCCGCTGGTGCGACGGTACCTATCTCGAAGATCAGGACTTCTTCCGCCTGTCCGGTGTAGGGCGTGATTGTTACCTCTATGCCCGAAACAAACAATACATACAAGATATTCGCATCACCCCCGATTTAGATGCGCAATACAACAACGGTACCCTTGATATTGAACTTCAACTAAAAGGTTCCGGCACTGTAGAGCTTCAACTGACCGATTCTAAACAGAACACCATTGCCACCACCACTTTAAAAGGTTCCGGCAAACTTACCACCGCCTTTTCTGTAACCTCACCCGAAAAATGGACCGCAGAAACTCCTTATTTATATCAATTGACTGCTCGTCTGCTTTCCGGCAATACGCTTCTGGAAGCCATTCCTGTTAAGACTGGTTTCCGCAAAGTAGAACAGAAAAATTCCCAGATACTTGTGAATGGCCAGCCTGTCCTTTTCAAGGGAGTTAACCGTCATGAAATGGACCCTGATATGGGCTATATCATTTCCCGGGAGCGAATGATCCAGGACATTAAGATCATGAAAGAATTTAATGTGAATGCCGTCCGCACCTCTCACTACCCTAACAATAGCCTTTGGTATGAGTTATGCGATGAGTACGGACTGTATGTAGTGGCCGAAGCCAATATTGAATCCCACGGCACAGTTTCCGCAACGAATAGTCTGGCCAGTTACCCGATGTATGCCAAAGCACATCTGGAAAGAAACCAACGGAATGTTCAACGGAATTATAACCATCCTTCGGTCATCTTCTGGTCATTAGGTAATGAAGCAGGCTTTGGACCCAACTTCGAGGCTTGCTATAAATGGATAAAGAACGAAGATAATACTCGCCCTGTAGTTTATGAACAGGCTGGTAACGGTCCATGCTCCGATGTGTATTTCCCAATGTATGCCGATTACGAGTGGTGCGAAGAATTCTCCCGAAACCCCGGTTATGAAAAACCATTGATTCAGTGCGAATACGCCCATGCCATGGGTAACTCCGAGGGTGGATTTAAAGAATACTGGGATCTGGTACGCAAGTACTCCAAGTATCAAGGTGGTTTCATCTGGGATTTCGTTGATCAATCCATCCGCTGGAAGAACAAGAATGGTATTGAAATCTATGGCTATGGTGGTGACTTTAACCCATACGATGCTTCCGATTATAACTTCTGTGATAACGGTTTGATCAGCCCCGACCGGGTACCTAATCCTCATATGTATGAAGTGGGATATTTCTACCAATCTATCTGGACTACACCTTCTGATTTGCAGCATGGAGAGATCAATGTGTATAACGAAAACTTCTTCCGTGACCTTTCAGCCTATTATATGGAATGGCAATTACTTAGTGATGGGGAAGTAGTACAAACCGGAATTGTCAATGACTTGAAAATTGCCTCACAACAAACTGCAAAACTAAAACTAAGTTACTCTTTAGCAGACATAAACGAAAATACCGAAGTCTTGTTGAACGTTTATTATAGACTTAAATCGGCTGAAACTTTATTACCCGCTGGCTTTCTGGTTGCCAAAGATCAGCTTGTAATCCAGCCTTATCAGGCACCTGTTATAGACATACAGAATATAACTCAAAGTCATATTAAAACTGTTGCCCCTGTTGCTATCGACAATGATATGTATTATCTAATTGTAAAGGGGGAAGATTTTGTCCTTGACTTTAGCCGCCGCGATGGCCTCTTGTGCAGATATGAAGTAGGAGGCAGGGTAATGCTTAATGAGGGTAGCCGTCTTACTCCAAACTTCTGGCGTGCTCCTACAGATAATGATATGGGTGCTAACCTACAGAATAAATACCGTGTCTGGTTGAATCCTGAAATGAAACTGACTTCACTTAAACACGAATCAGCTAACGATCAGATCACTGTTTCAGCCGAATATGAAATGCCTGTAGTTTCTGCAAAACTATCATTGAGTTATACTATATCTAATAAGGGTGCTATCAAAGTTACTCAAAAGATGACGGCAGATAAGAATGCGGAAGTCCCTGATCTTTTCCGTTTCGGGATGCAACTTCAAATGCCACAATCTTATGATGAAATTGAATATTATGGGCGTGGACCTATAGAGAACTATTCAGACCGTAATCATTCTACCTTTATCGGGAAATATGCTCAAACTGTTTCCGAACAGTTCTATCCTTATATCCGTCCGCAGGAAACGGGTACGAAAACAGATATTCGCTATTGGAATCAACTGAATACCGGTGGTTATGGATTACAGTTTGTGGCAGAAGATCCTTTCTCTGCTTCCGCTTTGAATTATTCCATTGCGTCTTTGGACGAAGGTACCCACAAGATTCAACGTCACTCTCCCGAAGTTACTCCGGTAGACTGCATCAATCTATGTATTGATAAAGCACAAATGGGATTAGGCTGTGTCAATAGTTGGGGGGCATTGCCCTTGCCGCAATACCGCTTACCTTATGGAGATTATGAATTTACGTTTATTATTGATCCGGTAGGGAAATAGAGTGTATGTTACAATGTTTGAAGAATAGTGCTGTTTCTTAAGAAGAATAGCACTATTCTTCTTAAGAAACAGCGCTACAAACTTATTTCGTGGTAATCATAATCTTGCCACTCTTCAAACCTTTTGCCTTCGCTTCAAACTGGATATTCCCTGCGGTTTCCCCAGCTTGTACGATTGCTGTCAACTGTCCGCTGAAGGCGTGCATCTGTGGCAAATGGAACAGATCGAGGCAAGTAGCATCTCCATTGGCGGAGGCGCGGTATTTACCAGCTCCTTTTGTAGAGAAGTTAATCAGGCGGTTGTCATGTGGGCAGAGGTTACCGTCTTTATCCACTACGCTTACCGTAATGTATGCCAGATCTTTACCATCGGCGGTGAGTTCTTTCCTGTCAACGGTTAATTGTATATGATCCGGTTTTCCGGCGGTGCGGATGATCTTTTCTTCTACAGGTTTTCCCGCTTTGTCATAGGCTAGGACTTTCACTTCGCCTGGTTCGTACACAACGTCCATCCACATCAGGCGGTAGCGGTGTTGCAGGGACTCGTTGCTCTTTTGCTTTTTACCGTAACTCTTACCGTTGACGAATAATTCGGCGGTGGGGTAGTTGGTATATACAAATATCGGAGTGATTTCACCTTCACGTCCCTGCCATGTCCAGTGTGGAAGTACGTGTAGGGTATTTTCCGTCTTGTTCCATTGACTGCGATAGAGGTAATAGCGATCTTTCGGCAGACTTGCCAGGTCGATGATACCAAACAAAGAACTGTGGCTTGGCCATGCGTCGGTATCATACGGCGATGGTTCGCCCAGATAGTCGAATCCTGTCCAAACGAATTGCCCGATGGTCCACTGATGATCATCGGCCAGCGCAAAATCGTCATCCGGTACGTTAGCCCAGGAACAGTATTCCAGGTCGTAAGAAGAAGATTGGTGGTCGTCATATTTGGCATGCGGGCGTTTCTCTACCGGGAATTTATATACGCCGCGTGAACTTACAGTAGAAGCGGTTTCGGAACCAAGCACAATGTTCTGCGGTAGCATATCGTATGCTTCCTGATAGCGGTGAGCGCGATAGTTCAAGCCCGGTACATCAATCATGGCTGCGAAACCGTTGTTTAGTACGCAGGTCACCTGATCCATTCCGCAGGTCACCGGACGGGTAGGGTCTTCGCGGTGGCAGATGTCTTGCAGGAAGGAAGCTACTTTGTAGCCTTCTTCGCTACACTGGGTGGGTACTTCATTTCCGATGCTCCACATCACTACACAAGGGTTGTTGCGGTAATTGTGCAGCATGTTTACCATATCTTTCTCCGCCCATTCGTTGAAAAAGCGGTGGTATCCGTTTTTGCATTTGGCAATGTCCCATTCGTCGAAAGGTTCTATCATCATCATAAAGCCCATTTCGTCGCAAAGGGCAACAAGTTCGGGGGCAGGCATGTTGTGTGCCGTGCGGATGGCGTCGCAACCCATATCTTTCAGCATGGTAAGTTGGCGGCGTAGAGCAGCAACATTGACGGCGGCTCCCAATGGGCCAAGGTCGTGATGGTTGCACACACCCTGGAATTTACGGTGCTGACCGTTGAGGTAGAACCCTTTATCGGCAATGATCTCAATATCGCGGATACCGAACCGGGTGGTGTACTCATCGACTAACTTTTCGTTTATATAGATTTTGGAAACGGCTTTGTATAAGTGAGGTGTTTCGGGCGACCACAATTCGGGAGCATTAACGATAAAGTTTTGCTCGAATGGTTGTCCGTGGTTGATTTTGCGGGTATCGTCTTTGGATGCAACGATGGTTCCCGCAGGTGAATGTATTTCTGTTTTGATGCGTACAAATTCTTTTCCGGCATTCTCAATGCGGGTTTGCAAACGTACAGAGGCCGTCTCGAGGCAGGGCGCCCCGTTTTCGATGCGGATATCGCCATTGGGTACAAATTTGCTGCTAATATATGTTCCCCACACGGGTACATGTACTTTATCGGTGGTTACTACGTGTACATTGCGGTAAAGTCCGGCTCCGGGATACCAACGGGAAGATTGCGGACGGTTCTCTAATCTTACGGCAAGTAGGTTGGGGGTTCCGCTTTCGTTGAGTAAATCAGTCACGTCGCAGTGGAAAGTATTATAACCAAAAGGCCAGAAACAGGCTTCTTTACCGTTAACATAAACGCGGGCTTCGCTCATAGCTCCATCGAAGATAAGGGTAACCCGGCGATCGTTGCTGTTGTCTACACTGAATTGGGTGCGGTACCAGCCGATACCGACATAAGGTAAACCTCCGGTGCGTCCGGTTTTTACGGAAGACGCTTTCTCAAAGTTCTGGCTTACGGCAACGTTCTGCAAGTCGTGGTTACGGTCGAATGGTCCGAAGATGGCCCAGTCATGAGGAATGGTCACGGTTTCCCAGCGGGAGTCGTTGAATTCCGGGTTCATGGCTTCGGGATAATCACTTTTAGTGAACTTCCAGTTCTTTTCCAATAACTGTTCGGTACGTTGTGCCGAAAGTGACAAGCTGACGGTTAGGAGTGTAAGAAGGAATACTTTTAGTTTCATAGTGCCTTTATCAAATGGTTTTTTACAAAAGTACAATATCTTTTGTTTTTTTCTTGTGCTTGTGATTTTTCTTTTTGCCTGGCGACTGATTAGATAAACAATGATTTAATAACTAAAAAATGAAAACAATGAAATGGTTTACTAAAACAGAAGCAATGAAAAGAGATAGAGTGTTTATCGGAACATTAACCATTCTATTATTGATTAAGTATGGCTATCCTTTACTTAAGCAGGCTATATATTATTTATTTAATTGATAACAATCAAACACAATACAACCATGAATACATTTACTAAAATCGCTGTGATCGTTGTTATGATTGTAGCTGGCGCACTATTGAATACATTTTTTGTACCCAAACTTGTAGGAACTCCATTAGAACAATTCTCCATAGGGCAATTATTTGTTGTTCCTATTTGCTACCTGATGCTTACCTGGCTGTATAAGAAAAGGTATACTCCCATGAAGCGGTTGGCAGTAGTAGTTATTACGCTCTCTGTTTATTGTATTGTTGCAAATTTTTTTAAATGGGACAGGGTTGTGGGTACTTTAATCCCAATGTTATGTGGGGCATTAGTCGTATATCTGACTCTGTTTATTAATAAACCCAAGGTAAAAGCCTGATCTGCTATTTTAACCTTTAATATACTGTCTCGCTGCCTCTACCGTGCGGAAAATCGTCCGAACTTTCTCATCGTCGGTTTCCGCATCCATATTAATGCAGCATACTCCCGTTAGATAAGGATTGCCGGATGCGGCTATGCCATCTGTAATGATCTTCTCAATTTCGGCATGTGAATAGCTGTTGATAGCCGTAGGATCCAGTCTGATATTCAATAGTGTACTGGGCAGATGTTTACGGATTTCAGCAATGTCGCCTCCCCAACCCAGGTCGAAGAAATCAAGGAATGGCAGATCGCCATACGCTGCGGCATGGCGGTGAGGGTCGCGGCCGCAATAGTGAATGCCGTACGGACGATACTTCCGGCTCCATATTGCGTCAATAGGAAACAGAAATCTCCGGTAATCTTCTTCCGAAATCATGGTATGTGTGCATTCCGAATGTAGATATACGGGCTTTTCGATATGGCGTACCACCCGGTTTACGGAGATGGAGTTCGTGTCGCTCTGCGATTGTATGAAGGTGAAGAAACGTTCTACTACACGGGCAATCTTCTGAAAATACTGTTCGCACTCTTCCGGTTGCATCACCATGTCCATCAGTGCGTTTTCTCCTTTCAGGTCGATGGCCAGGTTGAGTACGCCGCCCCAGTTGATATCGCCACACACATAGCCGTATTTGGCTTTGAGTGCTTCAATCAGTTTAAGTAGTTTTTTGAAATCACTGCTTTGGAAAGCGGCTTCTTCGTCAATTTCAAAGTCCTCGCGATAGGGGCAGATAACTTGTGGAGAGGAATTGTCGCTGTATTCAATCTTGCAGCCCAGCATCTCCGAGAGTAAATATCCCGCTGCCAGATGAACGGCTCCGATCTGTGGAAGGTCTTTATCCTTGTCTGCGCCCAATCCGAATTCGCCAAAACGTTCATAAAGTTCTTTCTCCATTCGGCGCTCATCTTCGACACGCCGTACCGGATGATAGAAGAAATCTTCATCAAAAATGATTCCGGTATGTTTATTCCACCATGACGGATGAAAAACAATGTCGACAGGGAGAAGCGGATAAGTGAACGTTTTCATCATTCTATTTTGTTTTAAAACAGGTTCGTATGGATAAAGACGTGCGAAGTGTTTTTTTGTAATGCCTTCCGTCACTCTTCCGCACAAGTAAAAGTTTTATTGACCGTGTGATTATTTTAAGAGTTTATAATATCTGTACTTCAAATAATTATTATCTTCGCATAGTAACAAGTTAAAGAAAGCATGGATAAGACAATTGAAAACACACGCAAGTTGGATAAAACAACAAGTGATAAAGTTAGTTTTATTAGTTTTATCATACCTGAATTTGCAGCTGCATTTAAAATGGATATGGCGGAAGCATATCATTATTTAGTTCGTTATGGTGGTTTTGACTTTCTGACAAAACATTGGTGGGCATTGCATACCGACAATAAATATTGGACATTGCTTGATATATACGATGTATGCCGTAAAAATGGAGGTTATTTAAAATGAAAGTTTTTCATGGAAGCTATATGGCTATTTCACAGATTGACCTGTCGAAATGTGAGAAATATAAGGATTTTGGACAAGGATTTTATGTTACTCGCTTTCGTAAGCAAGCAGAAGAATGGGCAAAAAGAATCGGGCAAAAACATGGTGTTCAAGGAGTAGTTACTGAGTTTGAGTTTTTCGAAAGCGCATTTTCTTCGTGGAATTATAAAGTATTGCGCTTCGATAGTTATTCTGATGCATGGTTGAATTTTATCGTATTAAACAGAAATCCAAGTAATGAAAGTCCTGCACATGATTACGATATTGTAGAGGGTCCTATTGCTGATGATAAAATACAGCGACGTTTAGATAAGTTCTTAAAAGGCAAAATTTCAAGAGAAGATTTTCTTAACGAACTCCGATATCATGAAGATACCCATCAAATTTGTTTCTGTACACCCAGAGCATTGATGATGATTGAAAATGAGACAGATACAAACATAGATGTCTTGTTTAATATCGAAGATATTGGAGAGCGAATAATAGGAACGCTAATGCTTGACTACGATATTGATGAAGAGAAAGCTACTGATATTTTCTTTTCTTCTCAAACTTTCCTTCAATTATCAGATGAATCTACTCAGCTTTTTAAGAAAAACTGGCAAGAAATTTATGAACTCTTAAAGCAGGAATTATAATTCCTCTAACCCAATTCTCATAATCGCAACCAAGGTGCCAGGAACTCCTGGATTTTTATATTCTTTTCAAAATCAGCACTATAATGAGTTAAGTAGAAAACTAGTTGAATACTTAAATTATCTCTTTGTTTTAGTCCTAAAAAAGGTCGGTGCCATCCTAGTGAGATGCCCTAGGCAAACCATTAGGATGCCTAAGGCATCCCAACTACATAGTAACTATACAATAACTAACAATCTACTTTTAAGATTTACTCCTATATTCACTAATCTTGTAATTGCCCCTCCTCATGATAAGTCTTCTTCTGAATAGCAATAAGCCTTATTCATTTTTTCAATGATTGACGAAAACTTTTTGCGAAACCAATCGGGAGATATTACTTCTATTTCATCGCCATGTGACAAAAGTTCCTGATAGAAATCGTGAGTAGGACGGATATAATATTGGAATATAGAAAAAGTATCCTCAGATAACAATTCTTCCTGGCTATGATGTAATGGTAGAGAACGAATATAATCCTTTTTTATCCCATAAGCTTTAATCTGAATATGTTCTGACTTAATAGCCTCGTTGACGATAATTCCATAATGAACACTGAAATAATCTTGTGGGTGAAAAGAGGAAGGGTATTCAAACCTATCTTCAGTTATGATAAAGTCTTTTATTCTATCAAGTGAATAAATCCGTAATTGCTTTCGTTCTATGTTAAGCGCTAGTAGATACCACCGCTTTTTGAAAAGTTTTAAACAATATGGTTCCACTTTGAGTGTTGTAGCTTTATCCTGCACGAAATTTTGATAAACAATCTGACAAATGCGATTTTCCTTCATGCTTTCTATTGCAGATGATAGAAATACTCTGCCCGATGGTATATTCTCCAAAAGAATCCTGTCTTGCAGCTTGTTGTTGTCCTTTAATAGATAGTTTACAGAAAACGTGTCCAATATCCAATGTCGGAGCGCATTGTTTTTAATAGAGTCATCATTCTCTATGTAATAATAGTTTCCTGCACTCTTATTGCATATAATATCTATATCGAAGAGTTCTTCAATGGCTCTCCGATGATTATGAAACGTGCGGAGAGAAAAAGGTTTCCCTCCGCTAAGTTCACTATTTATCCATTTTCTGCTGATGTCTTCAAAAGTGATTTTACCGGAACGGTAGATTATATCTACCAACCAAAGATATCTGTTAAATAAATCTCTTGTCATTTGCTAATTTGACGCCCAGTGTATTATTTCCATAACCGATTCATTTCCGCAAAATCCGGCAATCATCATAATTCCTCCCCATGCCACAAGGGCGCATGTATTGGCATAAGCAAGTTTTTTGATAAAGATATCAAATTCAGGGTTTACCCAAAAATCGCGCGGAGCAATGCTCATTTCCACACTAAATGTATAGCCGATAAAAAAAGCGGCTACACCTATCAATCCGAATAATCCCATTGTTGCGGAGAACATCCATAATAGAATATCTGCAACAATAATTAATGCAATGTTGCAAAGTAATAAAAAACCTGTGATACATCCCATACTTTTATTTTTTACTTCTGATTTTAGCTATATCTTCTCTCATTTTGGAAATAGTCTTTTTTATTGATTCGATCTTTTTCTTTTCTCCATCTATTTGATATGTCGCACGACCGCTACGGCGGAAGTGAGCAATATTACTTTGGCAAGCTTTTATCTTCCCTTTTTCTTGTTCAATACGCTTTTTGATGTTTTCTATTTCCGATTTTTTATCCATAATATTATAGTTTAAAGCTGATAATAATCTGCGATATGCTCTCAGATACATTTATTCTCTTAAATTAATTCAATACGTATTCAGTGTACTTAGGTATTTCGACTATTAAACCGTACCCTCTGTAAATAACGAATATAATAGGAAAAATATAATGACCACGGAGACAATAACTATCAAGCTCAACTTAGCTCTCTCCATCTTCGTTTTCCATTCTTTCTGCTTAGATTCGAAATAGGAAATTATTGAATCGTCAGGAGCAATGGATTTTAGTACTGCAATGTTAGTGTCGAATTTTGATATGTCGGATGCTATAGCCTTGTTTGTAGAAAGGAGACCTTCAATCTTTGAATCTATATTAGTACTCAATTTGGCAAGAGTAGCCTTGATTTTTTCTGAATCACTGGAAAAAACTTCAATTTCTTCTACCTTCTTTTTTGTGGAAGACGCTACTGTAAGTGTTATATCCTTTTCCTTTTTGGGAGCATTGAACAATCCACTAAACAAACCTGTACTTTTTGATTCTGCAAGTTGGTCGTCCAAATCGTTTAGAGCTTCGCGCCATTTTTCTACTTTCTGTTGGTAATGCGGTATCACACAATTGTCTTTATTGAGACTTTTTAATCTTATTATATTATCTTCGAGTTCGGAAATTTCATTCTCGATTTGTTCTTTGTGATACTTTAATGTATATCCCAAGCGATCTTTCTTTTGTCCCTTTCTTTTCATCTCTCTGTAATCAGAAAAATGATCATTGATTCTATCAGAAGAACATGATAAGTCATCTATACGATCTTGTATATCCTCTTCTTTATCACTGATTCTTTTCTCTCGAATCTCTTGAGCTCGTTTACCTGTAACTGTCATTTATTTTACGATTTATATGTTATACATAAAGTTTATAATAGTCCTCGATACGTTTCCAAACACATTTATTTTCCTTAAGTGATTTATCTCTATCAATTTCAAACACTCCTACGAAGCGATAAAAACAAAAGCCCAGTTCATCTTTTCCGCGGAAGAAAGTTATCCGGTGGTGAGGATGATTGATCCAATGGTTTACATGATTGGTACGCTCCTTTTCATCGGTCTTATTGTATTCATAAATGGTTAATTCATCTTCCGATAATTCATTGCCCCAAATTCGGTGATTGCTATTGGGGCACCATACCGTAGTATTCTTTTCGTATGGAAGAGCAACTCCCGATACACGTAAGAACCCTCTGTGTTTAGCCTTAACATTGAATATGGCAAAAGCTTCATCAATGGTACGTACACTATCTTTTTCATTGGCAGATAAATATCCTTTCTTTTGATGGTATTCTACGGAAAGAGTATTATCACCTTCCCACGGTTTGAATTTTTCTCCTTGTTCGTCTATTTTTCTGCGAATAAGTTCTACTACCTCTGTTATTTGTAAATGAATACTCTCCAATGGAGTGTCACAATCGATGATCTTAACTTCGGCATGGGTAACGTTGACTATTTCTTCATTTCTCACCCGGTCTACCTCTTCATTGTTTTTGTGAAACTCTTCATTTATTTCGATGAAAAGGTTTATTTGTGGAAGATATAAATCTGCCATAGCATATTTATCTTGTGTACGCCGAATGTATTGTTGTGTAACAAATTGCACCTTGTCATTATCTAATTGATTCCAGATTCGGGCAATGACATAAGTTTCAATCCTTTTCTTACTAATTTTAGCAAATAAACGAGAGATGTAATCTAATTTGTAATCCATAGTATGTAGTAATTGGGGTTTTGATTAATCATATAATATTTGTTGTTAGTATAATTGTATATAACAGAGAAGGAGTTCCTAAATTCTTATCAAAAGATTTATTATTTTGCTTTTGTCTTAAGTTTCAATACCTTGATCATTCCAGCATTAAATTGATTTATATTATACTTGTTTTTTATCTTGCTTTCTATCTCTTTATTTATATCAGTGTATAATTCATACGTACCTGATTTTTCAAACCTTTTTATTTTCTTATCAACAATCCATTTTTGATATACTTTTAGTTCTTCTAATGTTAATTTTGTTGGTGGTAGGAATTTATCCCTAGCTGGTGACCATTTACCAAATTCTAAGAAATAATAAATTAAATCATTATCAGATATTAATTCATTTTCCATTTCTGTTTTCTTTTCCTGTAGTCTTTTCGCAATATTTTGTTTCAATGGTTCATAATCATAAACATATTCATCTCGTATATTTTTCTTTCCAGTATATTTTCTATTCTTAAGTGCATAATCCCATGCAGTCTCATTTGTTAAAGAGCCATCAATCTTTTTGAGGTCATTAATAACATTATTCTTTTTAATTCTAAAATCTTCATATTCATTTTTTATTATTGATAACCAATCTTTATAATTCTCAATAAACCTTTTTATTTCAGAATTATTGTGGCGAGTTTGAAATATTGTATCTTGCGCATATTCATATAAAAAATTCCTAGTAAATACGAACCATGCACTTTCAACCAATTTGTCATCAATTTTTATATAATGTTCGTTATTGTCAAAAGATGATAAATCTGCTGTATCTATTTGGCTTTTGATTTTTTTCCAGTATTCCAATGCTTCGTTTATATCTTTTTGCTCCTTTGCAGTTTCTTTATTTCTTTCTAATTGATCTATAATGTGTTGTGGTACATTACCAATTAATGTTTTATTATTGGGTACTTCTAATACATAATAATAACATGAGTTATCAATCTTATCATCAGATGTATTACTTCCAATTACTTCGGTCATAAAATACGAAACAATATCAGTACAATTCATATAATACGTGAAATATGGAAATGATTCACCACCATGTTTAACTTTTACGATTTCATATTGATCTTTATTTTGTATGTCTTCATCGGTAAAATTGAGTTCATTACCCCAACCTTCAGGTTTCATTTCGATGAATCTTCGTACATATCCATTATCATCAAATTCATATTTATATTTGTATCCTAATTTAGTAACGGATTCGGATGTTCCTACTTGTACGCCATTTTTAAAGGAGGCATTATAATTATTACCAAATCTTGTATCAGACACAAATAATTTTCCATCTAGCAATCCATTTATCATTGAAAATGTAATATTCGTTTTTGTTGTTCCAGGATTATGTGGAGTATATTCCCATTTCTTGTAAATATATGAATATGAAGCCTTTTTTTCTGTGGTATTTTGGATATATGAAAAAGATCCATTCATTACTCCAGGGTTAGATTCGGAATAACTTCTTTTAAAACTAATATTGCCAGTTATTGCAATGCTGTTACCATTAATCCAGTTGGAAAAAGATATGGTTCCCGTCCATACACCAATCTTTTTACCATTTTTCATTCTACCATTAATAATGGTTGATCTCGCTCCACCATTATTGCTTTTTAATGTTTGAGTAAGTTTATAACTTCCATTTGGAACAAAATCAATTTCTTGATATGTAGCAATGCATTGTTCTTGAAGATTTTGTGTTGTTGTTTTTTGTGAAAAACTAACTGATGATATGAATGTCATCAAAGAGAATAAAACTATTTTTCTCATAATATTGTTTGTTTTTTAAAATTAGTACACCATTGTTCTCTACTTTCACTCTTTCTTTTTTCAAAGCAAGAAATATCTATATGCTAACAGTTTTGAATATTCTGGCTGTTTATACAATAGAAAAAGGACACGATCATCACTTTTTCCTCTTTGCTTGGTAAGGCTCTGGTAAGCCCGAAGTTCAAATAAGAAAAGCAGTCCGCGCCCTTTATGGGTACAAACTATGCTATGACTTATTATTTTGAACTTCTTTTTAAATTTACCAGATTTAACCAAGCCAAATAATTGTCTGCAAGTTATGCAATATGTCTTTCTTTTAATATATCTGTTTTTTTTCCTCCTTTTTTATTATACGTAAAGTAAAATAAAAAGGTGGAAACAAACAAACTATTATCAAACAATATCACGAACTGCTTTATTATTTGCAAAATAACAGTGAGAATATGCAACAACTTTGCATATTCTCACTGTTATCTTATAAAATTATATATAGATAATTGCTTAAATTAAGTTTTAATGCAAATGCCTTGGTAGTTGGGTTATAATTCTACCCCTACAGAAGAAAAGAAAAATGTTTTCTTCACCTTGTTATATCTGTCTATTCATCGGCATTTAGGGGGTGAAGGCGAGAAAACCGAAAAGATATAGGAGGAGGGTACGCACATACTGAGTTTAAATAACTATCATTAAGTGTTGTAGTTACAGCATACTATCGTAGCGTCCGTAGGGTACTATGGTGGTGGTCGTTGGGTAGTATCCTACGACTCGTTGGGCGGCATGGTAGCACAGCCAGGGTGGTATGGTAGAATTGCCAGAGTACTATGGTGCATTCTGATCCGAAATCTGCTGCAATTCAATAAGAACTGCTTCCGGATTCTATAAGAACTCGCACTCAACTCTATAGGAACTCAGAGCTAACTCTATAGGAACTCAGCCCGAGTTCTATAAGAGTTTGGTGATTCTACTATATGTTTTCAAAAACATGTAAAAGGTAGCACTCATTTCCTTCAACCCGTTAGTCATGGGGATATAAGAATGAGACTTCCTCTATTTTTTGCTAGCACTC
Source organism: Bacteroides sp. 51 (assembly GCF_010500965.1). Lineage (GTDB taxonomy): Bacteria > Bacteroidota > Bacteroidia > Bacteroidales > Bacteroidaceae > Bacteroides. The sequence continues at coordinate 160,994 of NZ_QVMI01000011.1, forward strand.
ATATAGCATTTGACCCAGTGCAATTGCATATATTTCTTCTTGATGATTTCTCCGATTTTGGGTCTGGTGCTACCAGTGCTAGACGAATGCTAGCAAATAAAGGGGTAAGTACCATCCTTGGGTGGCCGATGGACAAAGGCTTTTAGCGAAATGAGTGCTACTTCCTGTACGTTTTTCATTTATAATGGCAGCAACCAAATGAAGGTCGAAATAGGGGTAAGAATGGTTAATAAACAAAATAGTCAAAACGGGTTGGAAATGAAGGAAACAGAAAGGGCACGTCATTGCGAGGGGCTTGCCCCAAAGCAATCCAGTATGCTAGGGATTAGCCGTTTTCTGGATTGCTTCGAACAAGTTCTCGCAATGACGTATCTTTCTATTACATCATAACCCCACTAAAAAGGAGGGAATAGAGATGGAAATCAGAGATTGGTATAAAATGTTATTCGGCATATTTCCGCAAATCGACAATTTTTATTCGCAAATGTGCGCAAAAGCTCTATCGTGTTTGGTGTACTTTTGTTCCACATAAAGAAAGAAAAAACCATGAAGAAACACTTTAGTTCAATTCTAGTATCCATCCTTGTATGTGCAAATTTGTTGGCATGTACAAACATGATTGCCGAGAACAGGCAAGTTCTACTGTCGGACAACTGGCAAATCCAGCAATCCGGTAAGACCGTGGCCAACGGACAGGCGCTATCTTCAACAAACGTTTCCACCAGCGATTGGTATAAAGCAACCGTACCCTCTACCGTTATGGGAGTATTGACTGCCAACGGACTGTATAAAGATTTACTTATCGACATGAATTATAAAGAGGCAGACAAAACGCCTTTCGATTCGTCCTGGTGGTATCGTACCACATTCAAACTATCTAAAGAAGATAAAAACAGACACATCAGTCTCGACTTCGACGGAATCACCTATAGAGCAAATGTTTGGCTCAATGGCCGGCAGATAGCCTCTAAAGAAGATATGTATGGACCTTTTTGCCGCTTCTCGTACGACATAACCGATGTTGCCGGGGAAGATAATGTACTCGCAGTAGAGATATTCCGTGCCCAGGTTGCCGAGCCCAACATTGGCTTTGTCGATTGGAATCCAAGACCATTAGACGAAAGCATGGGCATCTTCCGGGAGGTAAGACTGAACATTACCGGAGATGTGAAGATGAAAAACACCCACGTACAATCGCGCGTAAACACCGAAACCCTGAAAGAGGCCTGGGTGACTGTCGAAACCGAACTCTCCAACCTATCCGATAAGAGCGTCAGCGGAAAGTTGGTGGGAGAGATCGGAAACATCAAGTTCACCATACCCGTAAAGCTCGATGCAAAAGAAAGAAAAGTCGTAAAGATAGACCCGGAAACCATCAAAGACCTCCATATCCTCAATCCCCGCTTATGGTGGAGCGCTGATCTGGGCCAACCGGAATTATACCAACTCAACCTAAAGTTCATCGCAAAAAACAACATCACTTCCCAGGAAGACGTCACTTTCGGTATCCGCCAGATTGATACCTATTTCACCGAAGCCGGACACAGGGGCTTTATCCTCAATGGTCAGAAAGTACTCATCAAAGGTGCCGGGTGGACGGACGACATCTTCCTGCGCGACACCCCCGAAACCAACGAACGGCAAGTGAAGTACGTGCGCGATATGAATATGAATACCATACGCTTCGAGAACATCTGGGGCAATAGCCAAAATCTATACGATATGTGCGACAAATACGGTATCCTCGCACTCGTAGGCTGGAGTTGCCAATGGGAGTGGAAAGGCTATCTGGGCGTTCCCGACGATGAGTTTGGATGCATCCGCACCGAAGAAGACATGAACCTGCTTACCCGCTTCCTGAACGATCAGGTGGTGTGGCTCAGAAACCATCCCAGTATCATAGCCTGGTATGGCGGTAGCGATAAATTGTTGCGTCCCGAGTTGGAAAAGAAATATATGGCGCTTCTGCCAACCATAGACAACCGTCCGTATATCGGTTCGGCAAAAGGATTAACCAGCTCTGTTACCGGACGAACCGGAATGAAGATGGTAGGCCCTTACGAATATGTCGGTCCGGACTACTGGTTTCTTGATTCCATATACGGCGGAGCCTACGGATTCAACACCGAAACAGGTCCCGGCGCTCAGATGCCCGTCTATGAGTCGATCGTGAAAATGATTCCCGAAGATAAGCTCTGGCCCTTGAACGACGTATGGAATTACCACTGTACTACCGCCCGCGTAGCTTTAAATACACTTGATTTCCAAAACAATGTGATTGATGGAATGTACGGCAAACCTGAAAACCTTCAGGAATATCTTCAAAGCGCATACTTGCTCAATTATGAATCTACAAAGAGCATGTTCGAAGCCTTCCGCGTGAATCGCAAGGAAGCTACCGGGCTTATTCAGTGGATGTTGAACTCTGCATGGCCCTCACTATACTGGCAGTTGTACGATTATTACCAAATACCCGTACCGGCCTACTATGGGGTGAAAACTGCAAACATGCCGCACCAACTCATATATAACTATAAAGATAACGGCATATATGCTGTGAACGAAACACTGACGCCCGGTGAAGGATTGAAAGCCGTAATCAAAGGTTTCTCCATAGACTCGAAGCCGGTATACGAAGAAGAAATTGCATTTTCTACCGAACCCAACTCATCAAAGAAGATATTCACGATAGAAAATACCCTGAAAAACTCTTTCGTATCATTGAATATCTACAACGCTGCCGGAGAACAAATCGCAGAGAACTTCTACTGCCTGTCGTCCATACCCAATGAATATGACTGGAAGAAAACCGATTGGGTAGGAACACCCATGACAGGCTTTGCCGATTTTAAAGATCTGCGCAAAATGCCCAACGTCGATTTGAAACTGAATACCTCTCTTCAAGATAGTAAAAACGGCAAGCTAATCCGGTTGGAAATAGAAAATCCTTCTTCGACTATTGCGCTTTTTACCTGTTTGAAACTGAAAGATGCACAAGGCGAGATTGTATGCCCGTCGTATTGGGATGATAATTACATCAGCATCCTACCCGGCGAGAAAGTAGTGCTTCATTGCGATACGGATAATGCCAAACCCGACACGAACGGTTTGATTATCACCGCCTCCGGATATAACGTGAAAGAACAGAAAGTTGAAGTGAGATAAAGATAAACCCTCTTTTTGAAATGTAAGAAACGTGGGGAATCAGCAATTGGTTCTCTGCGTTTTTTCATTATAAATATTAAGTTGACGCAAATTCACAATAATAAAACGCTCATTGACGTTTATTAGTAGATAGATCTCTCTATATTTGTATTAAGCATTTAAAAGATCATTTTATCTATCTAATACCAGAAAACATGCTTAGGATTCTACTACTATCAGATTTTACCAGCGAATATAGCCGCCTGATGCTCAGGGGTTTTCTCAGGTATTCAAAAGAAGTGGGCGGATGGAGTTTCTACCGCATTCCTCTAAGCCAGGACGACCGGTATGAAAATACGGTGATTAAGATTGCGCAAAAGTGGGGTGCTGATGCCATTATCGGGCAAATATCCAACGTAAATATACAAAGATTAAAATCAATAGGTATTCCAATTATAATTCAGAACTACACCGACAGGGTGAGTGGCATTTCGAATATCACAGGCGATTATTGGGGAACAGGCATCATGGCCGCCAACTATTTCCTGAAAAAGCGATATAAGAATTTTGCCTTCTACGGTACACGTACGACGGTGTGGTCGAGGGAGCGCGAAGACGGCTTCCGCGAGAAGATTACGGAAAGTGGTCATAATCTGATATGTTATAACGAAGAATATAACATACGTTATGGTTCCACTTCCGATCTTACCGCCTTGGGCAAATGGCTCCAGGAACTACCCAAACCCATAGCTCTCTTTGCTTGTGACGATGCATTTGCTCTGCGCATCACCGAGGTATGTTGCCTCAACAATATCCGGGTACCCGAAGATATCGCCGTGCTTGGCGTGGATAATGATGAAATACTATGCAACATGTCCGATCCGCCCCTGTCGTCCATCGTTCTTGATGTCGAAAATGGAGGATACCAGGCAGCATGTCATTTGCATCAGATCATCAACAACCGGGATTTGCCGCAATTCAACATTACGATAAACCCTATCCGGATCGAAAGAAGGAAATCTACCGAAGGCTATGCCATCGACGATCCATTGGTGCTATCTACTATCCGCATGATTGAAGATGACAACAACCGGCAGATCACCATCAAAGAGATACTCGGACAGGTACATGTTTCGCGCCGGGTACTCGAAAAGCGGTTCAAGAGTACGGTAGGCGAATCCATCTATCAATATATACTTAAACAACGGTTGTCATGGTTTGCCGAGAAGCTGATTACTTCCGATAAATCTGTATCCGAAGTTGCATTTGATCTGGGATATGAAGATTATATTAATCTGTCGAAAGCCTTTAAACGGATATATAATATCACCCCGACACAGTATCGAAACCATTATTGCATTCAAAAATGAACATGTCGACCCATCAACATAGATTACTTGCACTGGATGTGATGAGAGGGATTACTATAGCAGGAATGATCATGGTAAACAATCCCGGTTCCTGGAAATATGTCTATGCGCCATTGCAACATGCGCAATGGAACGGACTTACCCCCACCGATTTGGTCTTCCCTTTCTTCATGTTCATTATGGGAGTTTCCCTGCATATTTCATTCGGCAGATACAAGGGTGAATTGAGTCGGCAGTTGATTGTTAAAATACTAAGGCGTACGCTTTCACTTTTTGTAGTAGGTTTGGCTCTGGAAGCCTTTTCCAAGATTTGTGCAGGCACATTCGCACTGGAAAGTTTACGCATTCTCGGGGTGATGCAACGCTTAGCGCTGGCGTATTGCGGAGCGGCATTCCTTACTCAGATAGCAGGAAAGAAATATTACTTATGGGTTAGTGCGGGCATACTTTTGGCGTATGTGCTTGTTATGCAAATCTTTAACGGTTATGTACAATCTTCCGGCAACCTGCTGGCGATCATTGACACTACCGTATTAGGAGCCGGGCATATCATCAAAGAAACCCTGCCCGGTGGAGAAACCTTTCCTTTCGAACCTCTGGGACTATTGAGCACCCTGCCCGGTATAGCGCATGTTATGTTGGGGGCTTTCGTCGGGCATATTATAACGGATATCAAAGACAACCATAAGCGGATCGAACAGATTTTTATTTTCGGAGCTATATTGCTATTTACCGGCTATTTGCTCCAATACCTTGACCCGGTCAATAAGAAACTTTGGACAAGTTCGTATGCCATCGTCACCTGCGGATTAGGTTCATTGTTCTTAGCTTTACTGATTTGGATCATTGACATACGAGGGCACAGAAAGTGGTGCCGCCCCTTTGAAGCTTTTGGCATAAACCCTCTTTTCATGTATGTACTGGGGTGGGTGGTTGCCGTTGGCTTAGGTACCATAACCCTACCTGTCGGTGAACAGGTAGTCAGCCTAAAGAAGTTTTTGTACGAAGGTGTTATGCAGCCGTTATTCGGCGATTATCCGGGTTCACTGATATATGCCCTTTTATTTATCGGCTTTATCTGGATATTCGGTCAGATACTCTATAAAAGAAAAATTTATATTAAACTATAACCATACTCGATTTCACTATACTATGACACAGGAAAAAACAAATATCACCAAAACCGGGAATCTCATTCCTATGTTTACGCTGGGAATGTTGTTCTTTATCTTCGGACTCGTTTCGTGGGTAAACGCCATTCTGATCCCTTATTTCAAAGTGGCCTGCGAATTAACCCATACCCAGTCTTATTTAGTGGCCCTGGCTTTTTATATTGCCTATCTGGTGATGTCAATTCCTGCGTCGAAATTGTTGAGCAAAGTGGGATATAAACGCGGCATCATGATCGGTCTGTGGTTTATGGCAGCAGGAACACTCTTATTTATCCCGGCGGCATACACGCGGACGTACGGCATATTCCTTACCGGACTTTTCACTATCGGTACAGGCTTATCCATACTCCAGACCGCTGCCAATCCTTATGTAGTGATCATTGGTCCGATAGAATCGGCTGCACGGAGAATCAGTATCATGGGGTTATGCAATAAAATTGCCGGTATTATTGCTCCGTTACTTTTTGCCGCCGTTATCCTTAAGTCGTCCGATTCTGCATTGTTCGAAATGATAAAGAACAACGCTATCGAAGGTGCCGAGAAAAGTGCGATGTTGGATGAACTGATCCGCCGGGTCATTGTTCCCTATCTGATACTTTCCGGCTTTTTATTCCTTTTCGGTTGCCTGATCCGCTTTATAAAGCTTCCCGATATAACATCCGGAGACAGCGATGAAAGCAGCAGTCATACAGACCGGAAATCTATTCTGGATTATCCTTACCTGATAATGGGAGCCATTGCTATATTCTTCCATGTGGCTGCACAGATCATATCCATTGATACAGTTATCAGCTATGCCGAAATGATGGGGCTCGACCTGAACGAAGCTAAGATATTTCCAAGCATAACACTATCCTGCGCTTTGTTGGGCTATTTCCTGGGTATTCTGTTGATCCCCAAAGTAATCAGTCAGAAGAACATGCTCCGGATTGTAACTACCGTGGGACTTGTATTCTCCATTTGCATACTATTTGTTTCGGGCCATGTGCATCTTCTGGGTATGGATACGGATGCTTCTATCTGGTTCCTTTGTCTGTTGGGCATTCCTAATGCCTTGATATATGCCGGTATATGGCCGTTGGCTATCCATGATCTGGGCAAATGGACGAGCCGTGGATCATCTCTCATGGTTATGGCACTATGTGGTAATGCTTTTATGCCCGTCATTTACGGTATGCTTGCCGATAGTTACGGATTGCGTATAGGTTACGTTGTGCTTATTCCTTGTTTTCTTTACTTAATGTTTTATGCTTTTTACGGGCATAAAGTGAATAAATGGTCGGAACTATGGAAAGGAACCAAATGATACGCATTTACAACGGAGAGATCATCACTCCCGATCAAAACCTGGGCATAGGTACGGTGGTGATAGATGGCGGCACGATCGTAGGCGTGGAAAAAGGAAACGTCGAAGTACCCGGTTGCCTGTCGGTGGATGCCGAAGGTGCTTATATTTCTCCCGGTTTTATTGATATCCATACGCATGGGGCAGGGGATGCCGATTTTATGGACTGCACGGAAGAAGCTTGCCTGTGTATAGCACGTACACACGCCCGGTATGGAACCACGTTGCTTTATCCTACGACTCTGGCCTCGGAGAATGAAGAATTATTTCGTTTTTTCGATATATACAACCGTGTAAAAGACCAGCAGGAAGGAGCGGCTTTCGGTGGATTACACCTCGAAGGTCCTTACTTCAGCTATGCTTTTCGCGGAGCACAAGATCCTAAATTCCTGCGGAATCCGGAACCTCAGGAATATATGGAGATACTGGAACGTTGCAGCGATATTACAAGATGGAGTCTGGCGCCCGAATTGCCCGGAGCATTGGCTTTTGCCGATGAGTTGTGCAAACGGGGTATCAAACCTTCCATCGCACATACCGATGCGATCTATGAAGATATTCTCGAAGCCCATCGTCATGGTTTCAGGCATATCACCCATTTCTATTCTTGTATGAATGGCATTACCCGCCGAAATGCTTTCCGGTATGCAGGTTGTATTGAAGCCGGATATCTGATGGACGATATGTATCTCGAAATCATTGCAGATGGCATTCATGTACCCAAACCGCTTATGCAGCTTGTAACCAGGATAAAAGGAGCAGATAAAATCGCCCTGGTTACAGATTCTATGAGAGGAGCGGGGATGCCTGAAGGGAAGAGTATTCTAGGTAGCCTGTCCAGAGGACAAGAAGTCATTATTGAAGATGGGGTGGCCAAGATGCCCGACCGGCAATCTTTTGCCGGCAGTGTCGCTACGGCAGACCGGTTGGTTCGGAACATGTATCAGGTGGCCGGGCAACCGTTGACGGATGCCGTAAAAATGATGAGCCTTACTCCGGCTACCATGATGGGTATCGAAGGTCATAAAGGTAAGATCGCCGTAGGTTATGATGCGGATATAATCGTTTTTGACGAAAATGTAAACATTAAACACACCTTCGTAAAAGGAAAAAAAACATTCTGATTATAATGAAAGAAATGAATAAAGATCTCCTGGATATCAAAATATACGATACCCGAGAGCAACTCGGTTTTGCTGCAGCTCTCGATGCTGCAACATATATTAACGAATTATTGGAACAACAAAATGAGGTAAATATCCTGTTTGCCGCTGCTCCGTCACAGAATGAATTTCTGTCGGCACTACAACAGCACCCTATAACATGGAGTTGTATCAATGCTTTGCATATGGACGAGTATATCGGACTGAAAGAGAATGATACCCAACGTTTCGGTAACTACCTGAAGAGACAAATATTCGATAAGGTTAATCTGAAATCGGTTCATTATCTTTTTGTGGAAAACGCTCTTCCGGAAGATATCTGCCAACGCTATAGCGAGATACTCGATAAATACCCTGTTGATATTGTATTCATGGGTATCGGAGAGAACGGGCATATCGCATTCAATGATCCGCATGTTGCTTTGTTTGACGACCCGGCTCAGGTGAAAATCGTTGTACTGGATGCCGTATGCCGGGAACAACAAGTACACGATGGTTGCTTTGACAGCATTGAAGATGTTCCGGAGGAAGCGGTTACGCTAACCATCCCCGCCATGATGAAGGCCCGCCGAATCTTTTGTATTGTTCCGGCAGCGTCCAAAGCAAATGCGGTAGCCGAAACTGTCAATGGAGAAATTACGGCTGCCTGTCCTGCTTCCATCCTCCGTACACATAAGGCAACGACCTTATATTGCGATCAGGATAGTGCTAAATATCTAATTTAATTAAATCGCTATGAATCATCCGGTTTTAATCAGAAGCATTGTTTTATTCATCTTTGTCATGTGTACGTCTTTGGGTATGAGAGCGCAAAGTCAGGCAGAGCATAGTTTCCGTGTTAAAGGATTCTATATTGATTGCCGTACAGAGGTGATGAAAATGCCTGCTATCAAACAGCAGGTTCTTGAACTCTCACAGAAGGGGATCAATACACTTTTGTTCGAATATGAAGCTACTTTCCCATTCAAACAACATGCTACGCTATGCAATGAATTTGCCTATACGGAAGCAGAAGTAAAAGACTTGGTAAGCTATTCGGCGGGATTAGGCGTTGAAGTTATTCCTTTACAAAACTGCTTCGGGCATTGCGAGTATATCCTTAGGCACGACCGTTATGCACATCTTCGGGAAGATAAAAAAGAGGTGTCGCAAGTTTGTCCGCTAAAGATTAATGAAGCCTCGCAAGTATTCGGAGAAATCTTTCGCGAAGTAGCCGCCCTGCATCCATCGAAATATTTCCATATCGGAGCCGACGAAACTTATCTGTTGGGCGATTGCAAGAATTGTGCTGTCGTAGCGGCTAAGGAAGGTAAATCCCGGTTGTTTGTGGATTATGTTAAGGCGATGTGCAAGATTGTGACGGAAATGGGAAAAACCCCGATTATCTGGGCAGATATTATCCTTATGCATCCCGATGCCGTACATGAATTACCTAAAGAATTGGTTCTGATCGATTGGAACTACGGATGGGAACCCGACCGTTTCGGTAAACTTGAAAACCTATATGCCACAGGTGCCGAAGTGTGGGGTGCGAGCTCTATGCGCTCGCACCCGGACAACATCTATTTAACGCAATGGGAAAAGCATTTCAACAACCTGACTACTTTCGTTCCTTTTGCCCGGGAAAAAAACTATAAAGGAATGATCCAGACATCGTGGTCTACTAGTGGAACTTACGGATTCCATTATGACACCAACTCGGAGATTATTAATATGCAACCGGTGCGTAGTGTATATCCTACATTAGGATTTAATGTATTGATTGATGCTACTTGTACGGCTTTCAATTCCACTCAGCCGTTGAACGGAAAGGAATTTGCGATGGATTATGCCCGCAAACAGTACGGACTAACCGCCGCAGAATGCGAAATATTCTGGGAATATCTTACTCATCCGCAATTCGTGATCCTGCAATCGTTTAAAGATGAAAAGGGTACTCCTGTAGCCACTGTACTTGATGATTGTATGAAGTTGAAGGATAAATTCAGTAAACTTTCGCCTGGGAAGAACAAAGAAGAGTTTGAGCATTATAAATTGATGCTGGATCTTCGGATTAATTATCTGACTTATAAAAAAATAGAAGCCTTTTATGAGTCACCCGAATACACCCGTTCGCACGCTTCGCAACTGATCAATCAACTAAAACCTGTTATCTCTGAATCGGACGAACTAAGCAAACGATTTATCAAACTAAACAAAGACTATCTGAAACCCGGACAACCAGAATATATCAATCACATACGGACTGAAAAAATGAAGTCGCTCTATCAGTGGCTTGTTAACCAGCAAAACTGATCGTAGCAGACACTGCACGTATCGATAAGTTTCTCTGACTATTGATTCTTTTCCTACCGGAAGGAAGAGTATCCGCACTTGGTATCTCCAATAGAAATATCTGAAAATCTAATTAATAACTAATTCTTAGTAAACATGAAAAGCAAAAAAGAACTTTTACAGCCCAACCTGTATACTTAGGTTACCTGTGTCTAATGCATGAAGTTGAATTCTAACCCTATTATCCAATTTCAAGATATGGAATATTTGTACTAATTGTAACAAATTGTTTTAATAATGAAAAAGCAAAAACAAATAAAAATCAGACGTTTTTCGCATGTACTGTCTTATAGGATATTACAATGTATGCTTGTTTGTGCCATTTCTGTACAAACGGCTTTCAGTCAAACCAATGATATTATGATAAAAGGTCAAATTACCGACCAGTTTGGGGAGACAATGATTGGCGTAAATGTGATGGTAAAGGATGCTTTTACCGGAACAATTACTGATATGGATGGAAATTACAGACTCTCGGCTCCATCGAATGCAACACTTGTCTTTTCGAGTGTGGGTATGGAGACACAGGAAATTAAAGTAGCAGGACGTACAACAATCAATGTGGTGATGGCAGAAGCGGCACAAAGCATTGAAGAAGTTGTTGTAACGGCTTTTGCCACACAAAAGAAGATAAACGTAACGGGTGCAATTTCTGCCGTATCCGGTAAGGATATTCTGGCATCGCCGGTTTCCAATATATCCAATGCCCTTGTTGGGGTTACCCCTGGTTTAAGCGCTGTGCAGGCAGGAGGAGAGCCCGGTAGAAATGAAGCAGACATCACTATTCGTGGTGTAGCCACTTATGGTAGTACGGCGCCGTTGATTGTAATTGATGGAATTGAGCAGGCTGCCGAACAGGCGTTCACCGCATTCAACTCTATCGACCCGAATGAAATCTTAGGAATCAGTGTATTGAAAGATGCTTCTTCCACTGCGGTGTATGGTATTCGTGCTGCCAATGGAGTGATTATCGTAACTACTAAAAGGGGTGGTTTAGGTAAACCAAGAGTCAGTCTTTCTTCCAACTTCGGATTTACTAAAGCTACAGCCCTGCAAAAAGGTCTTTCTTCTTATGATTGGGCCAGCTTCCGTAATGAAGGTGTGCAGAATGAAATGGATGCTTTTGGAAATCAGGCATTGTCATCCTATCTATACAGTGAAGACGACTTGTGGAAGTTTAAAAACAACCGCGATTTCACTCCGGCAGAAGTAGATGCGATGACGCACTTAACGGCTGCTCAACGCGAACAACTAAAAAATAGTCCAGCTCTGTATTACGGAAGTAACGACCTTTATGCACAACAGTTTGGTGAATATGGTCCGCAGTGGCAGGTCAATGTTAACCTGTCGGGTGGTACGGAGAAAGTGAAGTATTTTGCTTCGTTAGGTTATCTCAATCAGGGAAGCATTACCGATGCGGCTAAATATTATGGATCGGACACCGGATCGCAATTTACACGCTATAACTTCAGAGCCAACGTAGATATTGATGTAATAAAGAATACAACGATTTCGGTAAACATGGCCGGACAGTTTGGTACAACACAAGGTCCCGGTATTGATGCAGAGGATCCTTATAACCTGAGTTCACGTTATAAGATCATTATGCAATATATTTATGACGGTAACCCCTTTATGGCACCGGGTATTATTGACAATCACCTGATTAGTGGATTAAACAGACCCGCTGGTTCCGTTCAGGAAAGTTTGTTTCAGAAAACCGGAAGTACGGTAGGAGATCAGAATGCTGTTTACAATCTGTTGAAATCGGGAACAGGTTATCTCTACAACACCCTACTTGATAATACCATAAGAATCAAACACTCTATGACTTATCTGGTCAAAGGATTGAGTATACAGGCATCGTTGAACTATCAGGACAACTACAACAGATATGTGACCAAACGACCTTCCATACCGGAATACACCGTAAGAAGAGGAATGGACGATCCTAATGTATTGGAATTCTTCGGCGGAGGTATTGGTGGTGATACTTTTACTTCGAAAGGTTATAGCAATTGGAATAAACTATATATCGACGCCGGGCTTACGTATGACGGCACTTTTGGTGATCATAATATCGGTTTATTATTCCTGGGTAAAGCATCAAGGTACACCATGCCGGATGATGTGAACAATACTCCTTCCGGTATTATGGGTTTGGTGGGTCGTTTTACTTACGACTACAAGCAACGCTATATGGCCGAATTCAATATGGGTTACAACGGTACCGAGCAATTTGCCGAAGGAAAACGATTTGGTTTCTTCCCCGCTTTCTCGCTGGGTTGGGTACCCAGCAATGAATCGTTCTTCCCCGAAAATGATTGGGTAACATTCCTGAAGTTCCGTGGCTCGTATGGTGAAGTGGGTAATGACCAGTTAGGACAGAGCAGGTACCTGTATCTTCCCAACACTTACCGGTTAAATCAAGGCGGGTATTATTTCGGAACTTCCGATGGTTCGTCTCCCAATGCATATTATCCGGGGGCGGCGGAAGGAAATCTGGGTAACCCGAATGTGACGTGGGAGAAAGCCAAGAAATATGATATCGGTTTTGAGGCTCGTTTCTTTAAAGATAAACTATCCCTTACATTTGATTACTTCAACGAAGACCGTGAAAACATCCTCACCCGTTTGGGCGTAATACCCGCTTCGTATGGTGTGGCTGCCGGCAGCGTACCTCCTGCCAATGTAGGAGAAACCAACAATAAAGGATATGAAGTTGTATTGGGTTGGAATGATCAGATCGGTAAAGTAGGTTACCAGATCGAAGGAAATATGAGCTATACCAAGAATAAAATTCTTTATAAGGCAGAAGCTCCTAACCCTTACGATTGGATGAATGAAACAGGACACAGCATCGGGCAGCGATTCGGATTGAAGAGCGATGGTTTATATAATACATTAGAAGAACTAAACTCACGCCCTTACAATACGTTTACCAGTAATAAGACGACATTGGGAGATATCAAGTATATTGATTTAAATGGTGACGGGGTAATTGACAATAAAGACATTGCTCCTATCGGTTACCCAAACAGAGCCCAATACCAATTTGGTGTTAAACTAGGATTCACCTATAAAGGATTTGATTTGAGAATGCTGTTCAATGGTACAGCTAACGGATCGTTCTACCTGCGCAGAATATCTATTCCATTCTACAAGAATGCAGGAAATGCCTTCAAATGGCAATATGACGGACGGTGGACTCCCGAAAAGTATGCAGCAGGTGAAAAGATCACCTATCCTCGTGCTACGTTTAACTCCGATATCAACAGTCATAACTTCTTAAACAGTGACTATTGGATGATGCCGAATGATTTCTTTAAACTTAAAAACATAGAATTAGGATATACGTTCCCTTCCAGCATGCGCTTTATGCAAGCTGCCAAGATTTCATCTTTGCGTTTGTATGCCAATGCAAACAATGTATACACGTTCATAAACAAGATGAGGCACATCGGTATCGACCCGGAAACCAGAGAAACCAGCGATTATTCTTATGTCTATCCTATTACAACGACCGTTGTTTTCGGATTCACCATTCAATATTAAAACAGGAATTATCATGAAAAAGATATTTATAATATTATCCATCATAGGATGTTTAGCCGGAAGTTACTCCTGCCAGGATGACTTTTTGCAAAAGCCGGATATTTCAGGTACTGTTGACTTGGAGAAGATCTATTCTTCCACTAAAAATGCGGAGTCTGCCTTGTTCCGTTGCTATCGTGATGTGTTGAAACATGGATGGCCTACGGGTATAGGATTGGGGCACGGTACATTAGGTGCCATTTCAGGAGAAGTCAGTAAAGGTTGGAGCTGGCATGCCACCTGGCAAATCTGTTCTGTAGGATTGATGCCTACACGACATACCAACTCAACGACAGGTAGTGCCGGTGCCGAGCATTTTGGCCAGAACTGGGAATATATCCGTGCTTGTTTCCTCGTGAAAGAAAATATAGACCGGGTGCCCGATATGGACGATAAAATGAAAGGATACATCAAAGGTGAAGCTACGGCACTTATTGCTTATCGTTATATGGGAATGTTCTACCGCTTCGGAGGAGTTCCGATCGTAAAAGGATCGTTTATGCCTGAAGATGATTTGGCTATTCCACGTTTCTCACTACAAGAAACGCTGGATTATACGCTGGAATTGTTGGACGAAGCTTCAAATGCTTTACCCGATTCATGGGCAAACATTGGCGGTAACGGTATATATGTGGGTCGTATCACGAAAGGTGCAGCCTTAGCCATGAAAGCTCGTTTGCTTATGTTCGCTGCCCGTCCTCTGTTTAACTCAGCAACCCCTTATCTTGATTTTGACAATCCGGAAGATAATAGTCTTATATGTTTCGGGAAGGTTGATCCGGAACGTTGGCGCACTGCGATAGCTGCTAATGAAGCTGTATTAACCTGGGCGGCAGCTAACGGTTATGAGTTAATTAATACCGGAGGTGCAGGCGTAGGACAACCCAACCCGAACGCAGGAGAAGATTATGGTACTGCAACTTCAGTATTGAATAATAAAGAAGTGCTTTTATCTTATAAATTAGATGAAGATGGACAGATCGCTTTATACTATAATACTTCAGGAAATTATCCCGAAGCTACTCGTTCCGATAGCGGTCAGTCGGGTTTATTAACTAATCATTTGGAGAATTATTACGATAAAGACGGTAACGATATGGATTGGCCTAAAGTGGGCGAATCAAAACCTCGTCCGGCACAGAATTGGTTGGATAATATTGATAAAGTAGAACCCCGTTTCCGTATGGATGTATGTGCTATAGGGGTAGGTTCTTTAAGTAATCCGGGTATTAGTACCTGGCAACATACCGCTTGGGGGCGTCGGTTGGTGAACCTGGAAATCAATTCGGGTGCTACATCCGGACGATTCCCTGAAGCTTCACAGGTGGGATATGGCGCTGGCCCATCTACTAAATTCTATTATAAAGCGGGTTCAAGATTATGGTTCGAACCACCCTTGTTCCGCATGGCAGAGATCTATCTGAATCTGGCTGAGGCTTACAATGAGGCAGGCGATCCGGTAAATGCATTGAAGAATCTGAATATGGTGCACAACCGGGCAGGTTTACCCTCTATTACCGAAACGGATAAGGAACAACTCAAGAGAAGAATCTGGCGTGAAAAAGCCATAGAATATTTTCATGAGAACCATCGTTATTATGATGCAAAACATTGGAAACACCCTGAGATCGCAACGAATATTCATGGTGGACAGAAGCGGGAATTACAATTCCGCGTGACGGCAAATTCCGGTTCCGCATCTGCTTTGATCGAATATTGGGATGCGAATGCATATGTTACTTACTGGCATCCGAAAATGTTTTTGGAGCCTTTCCTACAGGATGAAGTCAATAAGGGGATAATCGTTCAAAATCCGGGCTATTAGGATATTCAGTATAATCATATAAGGACTAAAATTATGAATAAACAATATATTAAAAGCTTGCTCTTCGGATTCTTGCTTTCATTTGTTACACTCCATGTCATGTCTCAGGACATACTAGCAGACGGCGACAGCCTGGCTTCCCGTGCTGTAGTGCCTGGCAGTTTATTCTCAACAACGGATATTACCCAGACAGGGGCGGTATCGACCGTCTCGGGTGAAACGTTGTACAAGACTCCTACGGCAAATATCACCAATACCGTATCAGGTAGATTACCCGGATTGATCGTAAATCAGGGTAACGGTACACCCGGTTCGGATGGAGCGGGTTGGTATATTCGCGGGATAGGAAGCTATGCTCATGCCGGAGCCGCCAATACCATGAAATTCTATGTGGATGGCTTTGAAGTGAACCGCGAATACCTGAGCTATCTTACACCTGCTGAGATCGGTAGTGTTTCTGTTTTTAAAGATGCGGCATCTTTATCTACTTTCGGGATGAAAGGCGCGAATGGTGTCGTATGGATTGAAACCAAAAGAGGTAATATCGGCAAAATGAAAGTGAACTTTCAGGTTCGTTCGGGAATCCAGAACGCCATCAATATCAATAAACCACTCGATTCGTACGAATTTGCTAATCTGTATAATCAGGCTATCAGCAATGATAACGGTATGGTCTGGACTCCAACATATAGCGATGATCAGTTGAATGCTTACAGAAACGGTACCGGAACCAATGTAGATTGGTATGATGAAGTTATGAAGAATAACGGTTCTTATACAGATGTTGATCTTTCATTTCGTGGAGGTTCGGAAATGATCCGCTATAACGTTGTTCTGGCTTATGCTAATCAACAAGGATTGTTTAATACATCCAATAGTGATGAGTCGTCTAATATCCGTTTCAGTAAATATAATGTGCGCACGAATTTAGATATTAATCTATTCAAGTATCTGGAAGCCAGTATTGATGTGGGTGGACGCCTGGAGGACAGGAATCGTCCGAACTATGCTACAAGCGATCTAATGAATAACCTGGCCAGATACCCGTCGAATATCTATCCGGTTTATGATAACCTGGTTGTAGATGATTTAAGCAATTTCTCGGGTACAACGCTTTACCCCAATAACCCTGTGGGTTCTGTAAAAGGGTTAGGATGGAGAACAGATCGTCAGCGTATATTGCAAGGTAATTTCAAGTTTAAAGAGAAACTTGACTTTGTATTCGACGGGTTGTATTTACAGGAAGCCTTCTCATTTTATGTAAAATCCGTTGGTGGCTCAAGCAAGACTAAGAACTACGCCAGGTATTTTAATGGGGTTCCTCAGACAACAGATCAAACATCGACCATTGTTGCCAGCAAACTCAGTGCAGATAATATGGATCAATGGATGCAGGCAGCCTTTACTGTAGGTTACGAAAACAGTTTTGGAAAACATGATGTCAACGCAGCTTATAATTTTCATATTTCAGATTATAAAGGTGATGGTTTATTCGGATACAAATATCACTATCTGAATAATAATGGAAAAGTTAATTATGTCTATGATAAGCGTTATGTAGCCGAATTCGGTTTCTCTTATTATGGAAGTGATGCTTATGCACCCGGTAACCGCTGGGGGGTCTATCCGGCTGTATCAGCAGCATGGGTAGTGTCCAATGAAGCATTCATGCAATCTAATAAAGTGATAAATTTCCTGAAAGTTAGAGCATCAGCCGGTAAAACCGGTGGAGCCGAATCGGGTGAGAACAACTCGATGAGTTCTTTTGCATCGGATGGTCGTTATCTATATCAGCAGTACTATACGAACAGTATGGTAGGTAATTTCTTTCAGGGAAATGCTGCACCTTTCAACGGACAGGAAACATTGGCACCGCTATTTATAGCCAATGAAAACGTATTTGCCGAGAAAAGTATGAAGTACAATGCCGGGATAGATATGAAGTTATTCAATAAACTCGACATAACTGTAGATGCGTTTTTGGACAAACGTACCGGTATCCTGACTATGGATAACTCAATCATGAATTATTATGGCCGTAATATGCAGTTCAATAACGTAGGTAAGATGACCAATATGGGATTTGAAGCGAGTGCTGTTTTTGAAGATAAGATTGGCCATTGGAACTATTCATTATACGGAATGGCAGCTTATGCAAAGAATAAGATTGATTATATGGCCGAGGTTGCACCGGCACATCCATATAACGCACGTACAGGTCGCGCTTATGGTACCCGGATTGGTTTGGAAGCCATTGGTTATTATCAGTTAAGCGATTTCAATGCCGATGGTTCTTTGAAAGCCGGTATTCCCGAGCCCATGTTTGGTAAGGTACAACCGGGCGACCTTCGCTATAAGGATTTGAACAGTGATGAATTTATTGACCAGACAGACGTTACTGAGATCGGTAGCCCGTCTTATCCAAAATGGACGTATAGTTTTGGTGGTGATGTAGCTTATAAAGGATTTGATTTCTCTGTGTTCTTCACAGGTTCTGCCGGTGCTTCGGTTAGCTTGATTGATTACGGTGCGCAATCCAAAGCATTTGTCAATAACGGTAATGCTTATGCTTGGGCTAAAGATGCCTGGGCATACTATCCGGAGCAAGGTATTGACAACAGGACAAATGCTAAATATCCCAGACTGACTACTCAGGAAAATGAGAATAACTACCGGGCAAGCTCATTCTGGATACGTAAAAACGATTTCTTGAGACTTAAGAATATTGAACTGGGCTATGACTTCTGCCATCAGTTCGTGAAAAGATCGGGAATTTCCAAGCTTCGTTTATATGTGAATGCTATGAATCCCGTTACGTTCAGCAACTTATTGAAGGATTTCGATATGGACCCCGAAAGCAGATACGGTTATCCTGCGCTCAAGTCATATAATGTAGGTGTTCAAGTCACTTTTTAAATGTACTGTTATGAAAAGAAACAATAGATATTTAATTCTCCTTTCGGCAGTGGTTATAACCCTGGCCGGATGTGATAACTTTTTAGATACGAGAATAGATACATTCACCACTCCCGATAGAGTGGAGACAAGATACAATACTCTATGGGCTTTTGCCAATGCATTTTATGCCCCTTTGCAGTCTGGTTTTAATATAATGGACAATAATTTGTTTGCTTCAGCATCAGATGAAGCACAGCAGACTGCTGCTGTTTCTAATGCTGCTATTTTCAACAAAGGAACAATCAATGCTAATATTAATCCATTGACCAGTTTATATAGCAACTACTATGAAGGTATCCGGGCAGCACATTTCTTCCTGGATTATGCCAAAGATGGTGAAGAATTTCTGGCGCTTAACCGGGATACTTCGGGCATAGCAAATATTGAAAACCGGATTAATTATGAGAAAGATGTTCGCTCATTAAATTGGTACAGGGCAGAGGCGAAAGTAGCTATGGCCTACTATTATTCCGAACTGATAAAAATGTACGGAGGTGTGCCGCTGGTTACTACCACGATGGATAAAGACCCGAATAAAGGAGCCATTCCCCGTTCTTCTTATGACGATGTGGTGACTCATATCGTAGGACTCATCGATTCTCAGTTGGATCACTTGCAAGTGGATTGGGCTACTCACCCTGATAATGTAGCCAGTAGGGCAGGGCGATTTGATAAAGCAACGGCTCTGGCTATCAAAGCCCGCACGTTGTTATATGCTGCAAGTCCACGCAATAATCCTGCTAATGATAAGGATAAATGGGCAAAAGCCGCACAAGCAGCTCACGATCTGATTGTGTTTAAGAACTATACTATGCCGGCTAACCGCGATTATTCGGCTTATTTCTCAGGAACAGGAGCTTTGAATAATCCGGAGTCTATTTATCTTATTCGTAAAACAGCATCAAATTCATTGGAAAAAGCAAACTATCCTATTTCTACACCAGGAGGTAATAGTGGTGTTACTCCTACCGAGAATCTGGTATCTGTTTATGAATATGTCGGTCCGGCCGATCCTTCCAATCCATATTTCAACAGAGATCCCCGTCTGGCTGCAACTGTTGTAACGAACGGAAGTAAGTGGAATAACCGTATCATTGATCAATCTCCCGGAGGAAGCGATGATATGTCGAAAGCCAATACCAGCCGTACGGGATATTACCTGAAGAAATTCATGATTGATAATCTGAATTTAACGCAAGATGGTACCGCACAGCATTTATGGATAATGTATCGTTATGCTGAAGTCTTATTGAACTATGCTGAAGCCATGAATGAAGCCTATGGACCCGATGCAAAACCAAGTGGTTTTACACTTTCGGCCAGACAGGCGTTGACTCAGGTGCGCAACAGTGCAAGTACTTCATTGGCTACGATAACAACGACCGACCCGAATGAATTCAGGAATGCCGTAAAGCGTGAGCGTCAGGTGGAACTGGCTTTCGAAGACCATCGTTATTGGGATCTTATCCGTTGGAAAAATGCGGATACGGTGTTGAACAAACCTGTAAGAGGAGTCCGTGTTTCGAAAAATATGAATGATGTGTTTGTTTATCAAGTAGTTGATGTCGCTTCGAGAACATTTATGCAGCGCAATTATTATTTGCCGTTCTCACGTGCCGAAGTAGTAAACTCTAACGGTACATTAGTTCAGAATGATGATTATTAAATCGAATAAACTCAAGTTAATATGAAATTTGCTATATATAATAGATTCATTTTTGCCGTTATGATGTTATGTGCTATCGTAGTGGCAGGTTGCGAAGAGGGTGACGGAGATGCCGATTATGGATTTGCTTACGTATATATCCCTCAGGCTACGGCTTCGGGTGGTTTAAATAATCATTATCCTGTGCCGAGTGGCAGTGGCGAGAATACCTACAACTTCAAGGTTGAAGGTGGTAAACTTAATATCTATTTAGGAGTGCTGCGTTCCGGTCTTATCTCCGGAGCTTCCGGATTTACGGTAGATGTTGCGGTGTCATCGACTATGACGGAAGAGGCTGTAACATCTGGCGGGATAAACAATGCGCAGGCTTTACCTTCCGGTCTATACACCCTACCGGACAAGGCTACTGTACAAGCAGGAAAAGAAAGTACTTCCTTTTATTTATCTGTTGATATCAATGCGTTAAAAGGCGGTGCTTATGCCGGAAAGAACCTGGTGTTGGCTGTAGAAATAGCCAATCCTACCCATTATGAATTGAGTGATGAAAATACATCTGTTGTAGTAGTCATAGATGTGGATGCTGTACTGGATATTATATAAGACAATTTAAAACGTTTTGATATGAAAAAAATAGGATTCGGATTAATGACACTGGCACTTATCGGCTTGCTGAGTTGTCAGGATGATGATATCATTAGCTCTGTGGTTGTAGAAGGTTCTAAACCAACGTCGAGTTTTACCTTTTCACAAGAATTCCTGGCGGTTACGTTTACGAACACCTCTACCGATGCGGAGTCGTATTACTGGAATTTTGGTGATGGTACTTTCTCTACCGAAAAGTCGCCGGTGCATACCTATGTGGCGTCCGGAAATTACGATGTAACTCTAAAAGTAAACAGTGCTGCCGGTTATTGGGATGTGTCTGATAAAGCTTCTTTTTATGTTGCGGGGCAGGCGAAACCGTTCTTTACCTATACTCCGGGATTTGGTCTTAATGTAAACTTCGACGCAAGCAGTTCTACGAATGTAAAGTCTGCCAGTTGGAATTTTGGTGACGGAAGTGATCCGGTGCAAGGTTTTGTAGTTTCTCATGAATTTCCGGCCAATGGAACATACGAAGTGACATTAACCGTAGAAGGTTTAACGGGCGATATTGAGAAGTATAAAGAAGCGATTGTGCTTGTTGGGGATTACAACCTGCTTAAAGGAAGTGATATGGAAGAATCTGCTGCCGATTACTGGTTCCTGGCGGGTGGAGTTTCGAATCCGTCGAATAATCCGCTTATTTATCGCTTTGGCTATAAAGGTGACGGGCCAAGTTTAGGAAGTGGTGGTTGTTTCGTATTTGAACATTATGCGAATGGCTCTGCCGGTCCTCGTTTATTTATCTATCAGCCGGTAAAGGTAGAAGCAGGTAAGAACTATCTGTTTAGTGCCCATGTGAAGCTCCCGGCAGGAGCAGTAAGCTCGGCCTTACGGTTCTATATCGTAAGAGAGGATCAGCTTGATCCAAAAGGTGAGCCGATATTTAACAATAATGATAGAATGTACTACGAATTCAGTACCTGGGGCAACTGGGGTAAAGAGAACAATGGAACCGGCACGAACATCAACAAGTCGTTTGCTTATGACGGGGATCTTACCGCAAGCTTTATCTCTGGTTTAGCCCGCTATTCGGGTGGTACTAACGGAATATATACCGCTACACATACCGGAAAAGTTTTTGTAGGTTTCTCTAACTATGTTTCCTGGGCCGATTCCGGAGGCAACTGGTATATTGATGACGTTAAATTTGAACTTCAACCTTGATCATAAATTTGAGGGTGTCATAAGTTAATACTGTAGGGGCGGTTCGCGAACCGCCCAATACACAGAATACACAGGAAACCATTTTCGGGCGGTTCGCGAACCGCCCCTACAGTATTAACTTTTGATATACCCTCAACTTAATTCTAACCCTAATGAAACATATATTCTTAACCTTTTTATTTATCTGCTTCGTGCAAATGTCATTCGCACAGGCAGAACCTGCTAAGACCATTGATGATCGTATTCCGGTACGTGGCCTTGCTATTCCTGTTCCTTCTGTACAGGGATTAGATGCGTTCCTTCAATTCATTGAGAAAGACTTAGCTCCGGCTCAGTTCAATATGCTTATCCTTCGGGTGGACTGGAACTATGCATATGAGAATCATCCGGAACTCAGAAATCCTAACCCGCTGACCAAATCGGATGCTAAGAAGATATTAAGTGTTTGCAGAAAGCACAATATAAAAGTCGTTCCCGAAGTAAATTTACTGGGTCATCAATCCTGGGCAAAGAATACCTTTAAATTATTAAGTGTATATCCTGAATTTGATGAAACCCCACATGTTAAAACCGAGAACTATACCGAGTTTCCCAATCCCGACGGTTTGTATTGCAAAAGCTATTGTCCGCTTCATCCCGATGTGCATAAAGTCGTTTTTGCTTTGGTTGATGAATTGATGGATGCTTTTGAAGCCGATTATTTCCATGCCGGAATGGATGAGGTTTTTTACATCGGCGATGACAACTGTCCGCGTTGCGGTGGCAGAGATAAGGCCGAACTGTTTGCCGGTGAACTCACCAAGATTCAAAACCATTTGTCACAGAAGAACAGACGACTCATGATCTGGGGTGACCGTCTGATTGACGGTAAAACCACAGGAATCGGTATGTGGGAAGCCAGCATGAACCAAACGTACCGGGCCATTGATCTGATCCCCAAAGAAGTCTTTATTTGTGATTGGCATTATAAACGCGCCGACCTGACCAATGTATATTTTGCCATGAAAGGCTTTGATGTAGCTTCCTGTTCATGGAATACCCCCGAAGCGGCAGCACAGCAAATCAAAGATATGGTTGATTTTCGCCAACGCTCCGTTCCGGTGATGGGAAATCGTTTCCAGGGTCTTATTCAAACCGTTTGGGCGGGAGCCGATCGCTTCTTGCCGGTATATTATGATCCCGAAACTGATAAAGTTCAGGAGAAGGAAAATCCACTAGCTTCCAATGCACGTACATTGAAACGTGTAATGCAGGAATTTGTGAAACTAAAATAGAATTCAGTTTAAAACTACCCTATGAGCAAACTTGATTTTTCACAACGTAATGTAGGCATTGATGTGCTGCGGGCATTAACCATGTTGTTGATGATCTTTGTCAATGACTTCTGGACGGTGAACGATGTACCTCATTGGATGCATCATGCTAAAGGCAATGAAGACTTTCTGGGTCTGGCAGATGTCGTTTTCCCCTGTTTTCTCTTTGTGGTAGGTATGTCTATACCTTTTGCTATTGAACGGAGATTCAGTAAGGGGTTTCCGGAGATAAGCACCATGCAACATGTATTGGAACGTACGTTCGCCTTGCTGATTATGGGTGTTTTTATAGTCAACACCGAATATGGCATATCAAGCGAGGTGGGGATGAGTATGTCTGTCTTCAGGATATTGATGATAGCCGCGTTTTTAATGATCTGGAATGTGTATCCAAGAACGGACAAACCAATCCGTTATGTATATACGGCTTTGAAGGTTGTTGGAATGCTGATACTTATTTATCTGGCTTTCATCTTCCGGGATGCGAAAGACGGAATCTTCCAGGCGCGTTGGTGGGGAATATTAGGCACAATCGGGTGGACGTATCTGGTTTGTGCTTCCATTTACTTGTTTGTCCGCGATAAAATTCCGCATATATTCTTTATCTGGTTGGCATTCGTGCTATTGTGTATGGTGAAGAGCAGCCAATTGATTCCAAGGGAAAGTGTTATCAATACCTTCCTGGGGATATTATATATCGGTTCCGGTTCGAAGGTCGCTTTTACGATGGGAGGCATATTGTTTTCACTTATTATCGTGAAATATTCGCATGTGGTTACCCGGAAAAAAGTGTTGTTCATTGTTGCTGTTGTGGCTGTTCTGCTCCTTGCTGCTGCGGTTTCCAATCATTTTTGGATGATATCCAAAGGACGGGGTACGCCTCCGTATGTTTTCTATTGTTCGGCCATTGCAATCGGTACGTATGGATTGATTCAATGGGCTGTATCTAAAGGAAAGGAATCGTGGTTTAATATCATAAAACCGGCGGGAACGGCTACCCTTACTTGCTATCTTGTTCCTTATGTGCTTTATAGTATATCCCGGCTTTTGGGTATTGCATTGCCCGATTGGATAAAAGAGGGAGGAATGGGATTGGTGAAGTGTGCTTGTTTTGCCTTCTTATGCATAGGAATAACCGCCCTGTTGGAACGTTTTAAAATCAAATTGAAAGTTTAACGTATGAAAACTACCCTATCCATTTTCTCAGCATTTTTGTTTAGCATTCTTTTCTCATTTGGCTTTTTTACTTCGTGTAGTTCCTCGGATGATCCGCTACTCGAAGAGTCACCCATCGTAGACCCACCTCCCGGTGATGACGACGACGATGATGATGAAGATGATCCGAAGCCTAACCCTCCGGCTCCCTGGCCATATCCGAAGTTGATTTCTTTGTGGAATCATACGGTTGATCTCAACATTACAAATGTTGTTAAAGAGTTGAACTCTAATCTTGTATGGACGAATGATTCACCCTACGCGGGGCAAGCGTGGGAGAAAACCCACATGTATAAATGTCTTCAGGTTCCGGGAATAGAGTATGTCTTTGGCAAAATCAATAGGGTGGCCTGGGGATGGACACATAAAGGCTCTGTAGAACATGCACGTTGGGTGGCAGGTTTGGCAAAGGAGCACGCAAAGATTGCCGGTTTATATCTGAATGACTTTTATGATGAGATTGAAGAAGGATATCGCACGGAAGATCAGTGGCGGGAGATTATAGCGGCAGCGAAGGAAGTCAACCCCAATCTTCATATTTGGGCTCCTCACTATCCACATCGCAATCAGGGTCAACATGCATTTGATTTTGATATAGATGGCGTAATTATCAACCTGTGGGGAAATAAACCCGAACAACTTCAGGATTTGGAGAATCAGATAGCGGCTAGTCTGGAACGCCATCCCAACAGATACGTTGTTGGCGGTTTATATTTGTTCTCCGGAACGGGCGCCAATGAAAGATGGCTCACGGAAAGTGAATTTAAATCCATTCTGGGACATTATGTGGACCTGATGAATCAAGACAAACTTGTGGGTGTAAGGTTGTTTAGTGCTGAGTTATTCATAGAGCGTCCTGAATATATTACCTGGGCGAAAGAGATTCTGGAACGGCTGGAAAAACCATCGGACCCGTAACCTGACGTGTTTCGCTTACGAAGAATAGAGTTGACGATGGGCGATCCTATGATATGATCCATAGGGTAGTATGATAAGGGTCTTTGGGTAGTATGGTAGCATTGCCAGGGTAGTATGGTAATTATTTAATCATCACCCTTGAAATGTCCTTTTTGCATACTCCGTAGCAGTCATTCCCCAAAAGGCTTTGAAGCTTTTACTGAAATAATGCGGGTCGTTATAGCCTACCATATAGGCTATTTCGGCCATCGTATATTGCTGTTGCCTGATCAGCTCGGCCGCCCTTCTCATCCTTACATCCCGAATGTACAGGATAGGCGAGAGGCCCGTCAGGGATTTGAGTTTGTGGAAGAAAATTGTACGGCTCAGATTGAAATGATCGACAACCGTATCTACATTTAAATCCGGGTTATTCATTTGCTCTTCCATTACTTCACCGAGCTTACTCAGAAATGCCATATCCTTTTCGGAAAGTTGTGTAGCTTGTTCTTCTTCTTTACTGATATTCTCTATCTTGTTCTGACTATAAAATACCTGTAGTTTCTTTCGTTGAGCCAACAGATTATCCACCTTCAATTGCAGGTAATGAATGCTGAAAGGCTTGGTGATATAGTCGTCCGCTCCGGTCTGAATGCCAATCAGAACGCTATCCAGATCCGACTTGGCCGTCAGTACAATGGCCGGGATATGCGATGTCCGTTCGTCGTGTCTTAACTCCTGTAACATTTGTATACCATCCTTTACCGGCATCATAATGTCTGTGATAATGATATCCGGCAAAGTGGCGAATGCTTTTTCAAGTCCCTCGCTTCCATCCCTGGCTTCGGTTATGTGGTATTTATCTTGAAATACTTGTTTAATAAATATCCGGAGTTCCTGGTTATCTTCGACTATAAGCATACGTAATTCATTCCCGTTGCCGGGTTCTGACTCTGTTTCCTCTTCCGGAGTAATGACGATGGGTGCTATGGGATTTCCATTCTTCAAATCATCTACAATATATTCTGTATCAGCTGGATAATGTTCCTTTCCTTTAAGCAGGATAATAGTAAAAGCACTACCCTCGCCAATTTTACTCTCTACAGAGATAAGGCCCTGATGCATTTCGGTTAGCTCCTTAGCTAAAGACAAGCCGATGCCCGAACTTGGGCTGTTGTTCGATTTCTTCTGTATAAAGTTCTCGAAACGGTTGAATATACTTTTCTGCTTCTCTTCCGGAATGCCCACACCCTGATCCGTAACTTTGATGGATACCGTGTGCTGTGTTTCCGTTACATCAACCTGTATATGCTTATGATCGGGCGTGTATTTGAAAGCATTAGACAACAGATTAAAAATAACCTTTTCTATTTTATCCTCGTCAATCCATAAATAACAATCAGATGGTCCGGAAGAGAAACGTAGCGTAATATGCCTCTCGCTGGCCAGACCCATAAAATGCTCAACAACCCCTTGTGCGAAGCGTACAATATCCGTGTACTGAACGCGGAGCCGCATCTTTTGATCCTGTATTTTGCTGAAATCCAGAATCTGTCCGACCAAGCGTTGCATGCGTTCACTGTTTTTCCTGATCATGCTTAAAGATTCTCTTAATTTCTCCGGCAGTGTCTCGGTATTCAATATAAAATCCAACGGTCCGGTGATGAGCGTTAACGGGGTGCGTAGTTCATGCGAAACATCGGTAAAGAAGTTCAACTTCAGTTGTGCCAGATACTCTTCATTCCTCACCTTTTGTTTCATGCGGTAGAATACGGTATAGATATACATGACCGTCAGGGCAATGATCAATATCAATAGAAACAATAAGAAACTAGCCAAAGGTGTTTCCGAGAACGTAGGCAGTACTTCGATGGATAAAGTTCTTTCATTGTCAACCCATACCCCTTCACTGTTTGTCGATTTTACACTAAAGATATACTTGCCCGGCGGCAGGTTGGTATAATTTGCCTCATGTCCCTGATCGGTATAGCGATATGTTTTGTCGAATCCCCGTAGCATATAAGCATAATGCGTATACTCGGTATTCGTCATATTCAGTGCAGAGAACGTTATTCTTAACGAATGGTTGTTAGGAGGCAATGTCACCTGTTGACTATTGTCTATGCTGGTTGGAAGAATTTCGGGAGTTTCTTTTGGAGTTAGCTCTTCATTATTCACCCAGATAGAGGAGAAGAAGATTTGCGGAACAAAGTCTGTTTGATTAATCTTCCCGGGAGTGAAATAAAATATTCCCCTGTTTGTTCCGAAAAGAATCCGCTCCTTGTCCATGCTTCCTACGCCCTCACTAAAGTGCATATTGAATGCAATATGCTCGCTTGGATACTGGATTTGCTCTTGCGAATGGACAAACTTCACCAGTCCGCCACCCGTAGCAAGCCATAAATTACCATTACGATCTTCCTCTACTGCATAGATAATATCAGAGATCAGCCCGTTCTCTTGTGTAAACGCTTCGCATTGATAGCTTCCCTGGGCTGTCTTTATAATCTCGTTCAGCCCGCCACCATACGTTACAGCATAAATCCGGCCTTTAGAGGTACACTTAATCATGTGTACATCGTTATTGTTCAAACTGTTTACATCTCCCTGCTCCCTATTTATCTGATCGAAAACGATAGTTTCCGGCTCGCGGAAGTTTTCATTGAAATGGAGTATGCCTGCCGTGGTAGATACCCAGATGTTTCCTACGCTATCTTCTGTGATATGCCTTACTTTATAAAAACGCTGTATGGGATAATTCTTCAATCCGTTTTGGTGGTTAATGAAATGCAGAGAACCATCCGCTTGCTGCTCAATCAGGTTCAATCCTCCTCCATAGGTCGCTACCCACAACCTTTTCTTACGATCCTGGAAAGTAAAATAAATATTATTATGACTAATTGAGTGTAGATTGTTTGGATCGTGCGTGTACTGCTCTGTTTTGAAATGGCCGGATGCTGTTTCCACGACTCTGATCAGGCCTTCGCCTTTGGTAGATATCCAGAATACATCATCCGAGTCTTGCGTAATGGCATACACTTTACCCGCCCTGAATGAATGAAGTAAGTTGAACTGTGCATCGTAAACAGAAACATTCAGATCCCGGCTACCCGTCCAGATTCTTCCCTTTTTATCTGTATAAAGTGCCCTGATTTCGTTTTCCGGTAAGTCCGGATCTTCCGGCGAGGGCATATGGAAATGAAATTTATCGGATATAAAAGTAACCCGCTGTAGGCGGTTAAGTTGTGTGCTCATCCATAAATTACCCTGTTTATCAGAAAAAGCTGAGAAACAACGGTCGTTGGACTTCCATTTGATAGACTGATCTGTCGTGTTGAAAGGGATAAGTGCTTTACGCTGTGCGTCATAATAGGAGAGTCCGCCACCTTTGGGATGTATCCACAACACATTATTCGGATCTTCTATAGCAAAGAACCCCGTTTCTGTGCACAACGGGCGCTTGGCTTCGTCTTTGCCGACAAACTCATGGAACTCCAGTTGTTGTAAATCAAACAAAGTAACTCCGGGGTCGGGGTGGGTAATCCAAAGCAGATGGTTATTGGTAATCATTGCAGATTCAATAGATTTATCCTTCCTCTTCATCAGATGATCGAGCCGGAAATGGCGATATGAATGATCCGCGGGATTACTCATAAATACCCCATCCTTATCTGTGATATATAGCGTTTTGCCGGTCCCGCCCAGGATAGAAATAACCGAAGCAGACGTTTTTAACTGTTCAACCCGGATTGCTTTCCGGGATAACGAATAGGTGTAAATCTTTCCATTATTCCCTCCGAATAATAAACTGTCGCCTTGCTCCTTCGCAGTATAGAATGAAGCTGCACTATGAGAGGTACCAGGAACAATGGTAGATAATTGTCGGTCCTTTAACTGATAAAGTCCGTTGTCGGTGAGTATCCATTCCTGTTCTGTGGAATCCAGATACACAGCGTGGATTTTACCCGATGGCAAAACATTATCCTTATCGGAATAAACATCCAATGCTAATGAGAGATCAACCGGGTGCGTATGGGCTCGTATAGCGCTCCCATCTGTAAACAGCAGCCAGGTAACGCCATTGGATAATACCTGGATAGACTGAAAATTGACAGAGGATGCTTTAGGGATAGGATCGAATGTTTCACTACCCGGATTAAAACGGTAAGCAGTTGAATCATAACATAAAACCCAGATACAACCATACTTATCT
The DNA here is from genome assembly GCF_010500965.1 of Bacteroides sp. 51. Taxonomy (GTDB): domain Bacteria; phylum Bacteroidota; class Bacteroidia; order Bacteroidales; family Bacteroidaceae; genus Bacteroides. The sequence continues at coordinate 191,012 of NZ_QVMI01000011.1, forward strand.
TCATTGATTTCCAGTAAACGGTCGTTCGTAAGTCCACCCTGGTCTTTGGTACTCGACTTATAGTTCTGGAAATTATATCCGTCGAATCTATACAGTCCATTCCAGGTGGCAAACCACAACAATCCCTTATGATCTTGTATCATATCGTTGACCAGTCCGTCTTCCACACCATTCTTTGAAGAGAAATAAGTCGTGGTATATTTCTTGGGCAGGTTCGTCGCTGAAACCGATAGGCTCCAGTTGAACAGATTCAGTAAAATGACAATAATATAAGTTAAGATATAAAATGTGTTTCTCATAGTATCCATATGCCTTGTGTACAAAAGTAAAATAAAAAAAGCATTGTATTCTATGTTTCTTGTAACTATTCGGTTTGGTACGTTACTTATTTAATCATTCCGTTACTCATAGTAAAGAAAGGGCCGGACCATCGACTATACATCATCCGACCTTTTACTATACATCATCCGGTGTTTTTCATCAAAGGTCCGGGGTATATCTTTCTGCCCATACCTGGGTTGATTTCCTCTTCTTCGTATCAAACCGGATGCTTGCATGTTTTTAAGTATATCTGATAGATATTCCATCGATATTGTTAGAAAATACACCGAGATTTCCTGTTTTTGTTCTACTTTGCTCCAAGAAATCTCTAATACTAATTTAACTATTGAAAAACATGAGAAAAAGAAGTAGAAATGTTTGGTTCATTTGCGGCCTTTCTCTTGGTTTAGCTTCGCTACCACTATATGGTAATGCCGAAGATAATATGAAAGAATACGCATCGTATAGCCAACAATCCGTTCAGCAAAACCGGAAAATAACAGGTGTCATTATTGACGATTTAAGCGAACCGCTTATTGGGGTATCTGTTTTAGTGAAGGGAACAACAATTGGAACAATTACAGATTTTGATGGAAACTTCTCTTTAGATGTACCGAATGACGCTGTATTGGTTATCTCTTATGTCGGTTACAAAACACAGGAAATCACCGTAGGCAACCAACAACGACTGGCCATTACGTTGGAGTCTGATAATAAGGTACTCGATGAGGTAGTGGTCGTGGGTTACGGTGTGGTACGTAAAGCCGACCTGACAGGTTCCATTGGTAGTGCAAACGCCGAAGCCATTACAGCCAAAGGAGCTACTTCATTGATGGAGAGCTTGCAGGGACAAGTGGCCGGTGTGAATATCACTCAATCTTCCAGTCGCGCAGGCGATGGGTTCAGCATCCAGATTCGCGGTAAGAGTACCATGAGCGATAAGAGCGAACCCTTGTATGTTATTGACGGTGTGGTTTGCGACAATATGAACTTCCTTAACCCCATGGACATTGAGAAAGTAGACATTCTGAAAGATGCTTCCTCAACCGCTATCTATGGTTCGCGTGCAACCAACGGGGTGGTTATGATTACCACAAAGAAAGGAGATGAGAATGCCACAAGAACCTCTGTTAGTTATGATGGTTATTATGGTATTAAAACTACGGCAAACATGCCCGATTTTATGGATGGTGACCAATTCATGAACTGGCGTTTCCATCGTTATCTGACTTCATCTATGGATGCAAGTACCGGCCTGACAAAGTGGGATATGTCGACAGCCAACCTCCGCAACTTCTGGGGTGCAGACAGTCAGGTAGTGAAGGATATGTATAAGAACAAAAATTATACCGATTGGGCTGATATCGTAACACGCGATGGTTCCCAACAGAATCACTTTCTGAATATCACCGGTAACGCAAAAAACATGACGTACCGTATTGGATTAGGATATCAGAATGAAGAAGGTATTGCTTACGACGCTTACGAGCGGTGGAACATAAAGGGAGCCGTAGACCATAAAATATCGGATAAAGTATCGGCTGGTATCTCTACCAATATGGCTACATCAATGAAGAATAACGGTAGCCAGAATTCTGTGTTGAACGGATTTCGCATGACTCCTGCAATGCCCGCTTATTATTGGGATGGTCCTAATGTCGGTAAACCGATCTTTCAACCTGGTAAAGATGTGGTAGTGTATCCTGATGGTGGTGGCCCGACCTCGACAATCAATCCGATAGTTGACCGTGAAAATTCTAAAGACGATACCCGTGCTTACGATGCTATGGCGAATTTGTATTTGCAATATAGTCCGGTAAATGAGGTTATTCTTAAAACCACATTCTCGCCTATGTATGCGAAAAGAACCCGCGGTGTTTTCTATGGAGCAGATACTCAATTGCGTGGTGGTGCATCTAATATGGCAGAAAAACATAATGATGAAGTATTCTCTTATACTTGGGATACACAGGCAAATTATGTAAAAACCTTTGGCGATCATAGTCTGAATGCATTGGCTTTGTTTAGTGTATACCAGTTAAAGGAACAGGGAGACGATATTACAGTGGTAGATATGCCCTTTGATGTAGAGTGGCATAACCTGGGGTCGGGTACCGTTCAAAACCAGAATAGTTACTACCGTAAGATATCAATGCTTTCTTATGTGGCCCGTATTAATTATGCATATAAAGGAAAGTATTTGCTGACTGTGTCTTCTCGTTGGGATGGAAGTTCGAAGTTCCAGAAAGGCGATCGTTGGGGCATGTTCCCATCGGCTGCTTTGGCATGGCGTATATCGGATGAAGCGTTTATGAAACCCGCCGAAAATTGGCTAAGTAACCTGAAACTGCGTGCCAGTTTTGGTGTTTCGGGTAATAACGCCGGACTTGCAGCCTATGACACAAGCGCTCTGGCTAACGTAAAATACTATTATAATTTTGGTTCTGCCCCGGCTAATGGCTTCGGTTATAAAATAATTGACTCGAATCTGACCTGGGAGAAGACCACTGAAATTAACTTCGGTATCGACTTCGGTTTCTTCAATAACCGCATCAACGGGTCTATCGACCTCTATAATAAAGACTCTAAAGACCTTTTGATGGAAATGTTGACTCCGTTCGAACTGGGTACTATTGGAAAGATCGACGATCTGAACAGTGAAGGTTCAATAATAAGCAATGTGGGTAAAGTGAACAATAAAGGTATTGAAATTCAGTTGAATACTTTAAATGTACAAACACAAGACTGGCGTTGGGAAACCAGCTTCTCTTTTGCCCGGAACATAAATAAGATCAAAGAACTGAATAACGCCAAAGAAGACCTCGTAGGAAACAAGTGGTTTATCGGCCGGCCTATTGACGTGGTGTATGGATATAAATATATGGGCATTTGTACACGGGAAGAAGCGCAAGCCTATGCCAATGATCCGAATATGAAAACCAAGTTCTACGAAGGCGAAATGAAGATATTCGATAGAGACGGTAACGGCACTATTGATGCTGAAGACAAAATGGTATTAGGACATGCGGCTCCAACATGGACAGGAAGTTTCACTTCTAACCTTTCTTATAAGAACATCGACTTCTCAGTAGGCATTTATACGAGTCAGGGTGGCACGGTGTACTCTCCTTTTATGGGTGAATTCCTCGATTATAATCAAAGAGGTATGCAACGTCTGAATTTTGACTATTATATACCGGAAGGTGTTCCTGTTTTAGCAGCAGACGGATCGGTGACAACCCAGAGTGCTACGCATTACGGCAAATACCCTTTCCCTACAAATGGAACAAACGGTAAAGGTGGTGGCGCAAACTGGTTAAGCGGAGGCAATGAAGACCGTGCGCAAAACTTTGTCGATAACTCTTATGTAAAAGTGAAGAACATTACGCTGGGCTATACTTTACCGAAAGCATGGCTGTCGAAACTGCATGTCTCAAACCTGAGAGTATATGTAAATATCTTGAATCCGTTTACATTCACTGACTATGAAGGATTTGACCCGGAATGGGCAGGTTCCGCCATTGGCGACGGTAGCGGTGGTGTCAGTTCAAGAACTTATCAAATGGGTGTAAACTTAAAATTCTAAAATAGATATAATTATGAAGAAAATATATATTATCGCTGCCTTAGCTTTGTCTACCCTGTGTGGTTGCTCGGGATTCCTTGATCAGGATAACCGGTCGAATGTTCCATCGGATGACTTTTACAAGACTGCCAAAGGTTTTGAAAGCCTCACAAATTCTACATACTCTTCATTGCGCGGACTATACAATATGCAACCGCAATTGTTTGTTGCCGGAACAGACCTCTATGCCGACGGAAAGTCGCAGGGAGTTGTGATGGGGCAATACACCTTTACGGCAGATATCGGGATCGTTAGAAACTTCTATGTAGCTTGTTATAAAGGTATTCAGCTGGCCAACAGCGTGATTGCTTACGGTGATTTAACGGAAAATACTTCTGTTCGCTTACAATATGTTGACGAAGCCCGCTTTATACGCGCTTGGTATTATTTCCAATTGGTGCAACAATTCGGAGCCGTAGCTTTAAATAAAGAAATGTTCGATTACGCCGAGATGAATCACGAACGTACCGGTTTAGCCGAAGTATATCAATTTATTATTGATGAATTTCTTTATCTGTGCTCCGATGATTCGAACCTGTTAGGGCGTACCTCTTCCGGTGTAGGTCGTGCCAACAAGCGTGCGGCTGCATTCTATCTGGCCAAAGCTTATCTTACCCGTGGCTGGTTGGATGGTACGGATTATGAATCGCAAATGGATGCTATAGCTCAAAGCACCGACTTTTCAAATGCTGCTAAGTATGCATTGGAAGCAATAAACGGAGAGGTTCCTTCAATCTCAATTGAAGATGCTTTCGACTTTAATAATGAAGAAAATAACGAGATATTCTGGAGCATTCAGTTTAGTTCGGCCACACTGGAAAATCCAAAAACACATGGTTCATACCAACAGTCGCAGTTTGGTTCCTATCTGGGTGGTTCGGAAAAACCGCGTAATAAAGCAATCGACGGAAATTTCGCACCTTCCCTTCGTTTGCAGCAGTTGTACACTAAAGGAGATGCCCGGCTTGAACAAACCTTTATGTTGGAGTTCCATGAGGCTTACTTCGATTATTATTCGGCTCCGACTACCTCTAAGATAATCTACTATTATGCTCCGGCATGGGCCACAGATGCTGATATCGAAGCCTGGAAAGCGGATGACCCAAATGGTTTGAAAACAAATACAATTATCAGTAAAACCATTGCCGATGGAGGTATCGCTCCATCTAACGGAGCACCGGCCACGTATAAAGACCGTCGCTCAATGGACTATGGAAACGCATGTATCAAGAAGTTCGATGACCCTTCGGACGCTTCCATTGCTAACCGTGAATCCAGATGTAGCACGCATGATGTGGTCGTATCCCGTTTGGGCGAAGCCTACCTGATTGCAGCCGAAGCTTATATAAAAATGAATCAGCCGGACAATGCCGCCAAAATGATCAATGATTTGCGTAAACGTCCGGGTACTATTAAGTCCGGCTATACTGCGGCAATGACTGTGGCTACAGGCGATGTGGATATTGATTTCCTTTTGGATGAACGCGCCCGCGAAATGGCTGGTGAATATGTTCGCTGGACCGACCTGAAACGTACACATAAGTTGGTAGAATATGCTACTACTTATAACGAAGACGGTATCAAGGAAGCGAATATGAAGGGTACGGATGGGAAGTACAAAACCCTTCGTCCGATACCTCAGGCGGCTATTGACCTGAACCAGGCGAAAGTAACCCAAAACCCGGGATATTAAGCGGTAACGTGCCGCAGCGAGGTTATTATTAACGACTGATTTGAATGAAGAAAGTATTACTGATTCTTTGCTTTATAAGCAATGTATTCATCTTGTTAGCCCAAGGTAGCCCCAGTAAGTGGGGCGACCAGGGCAACGGGACATATATCAACCCGATTCTGAATGCCGATTATTCCGATCCGGACGTGATCCGGGTAGGCGATAAATATTATATGGTAGCATCGGACTTCCATTTCTTAGGTATGCAGGTATTGGAATCGGAGGATATGATAAACTGGAAACTGATCTCACAGGTCTATGACCGGTTTGACTTTCCTGAATGGAACGAAAACAAACGCTACGCGGGTGGCTCATGGGCGCCGGCTATACGCTATCACGACAACAAGTTCTGGGTGTTTTTCTGTACACCTCACGAGGGATTGTTTATGTCCAATGCTGCCGATCCGGCAGGACCGTGGAGTCCTTTGCACTTAGTGCAGGCAGTTGAGAAGTGGGAAGACCCTTGTCCGTTTTGGGATGATGACGGGAACGCGTACCTGGGTCGTAGTAAACATGGTGCCGGACCGATCATTGTGCATAAAATGAGTCCCGATGGCACCCGCTTACTCGATGATGGTCTGACCGTATATACCGGTCCGGTGGCCGAAGGTACCAAGATACATAAACGCGATGGGTATTATTATATGTCCATTCCGGAAGGTGGAGTAGAGAGGGGATGGCAAACCATTCTTCGCTCAAAGAATATCTATGGACCGTACGAGAAGAAGGTGGTGTTGGAGCAGGGAACTACCCCGATTAATGGTCCCCATCAGGGAGCGATAGTCGATACACCGGACGGGCAATGGTTCTTCTATCATTTCCAGCATAGCGGCACATTGGGGCGTGTAGTTCATTTGCAACCCATGTACTGGCATGATGGCTGGCCGGTGATAGGAGTCGATGTGGATCGCAATGGTATTGGCGAGCCGGTTTACTCCTGGAAAAAGCCCATCTCCAGTTCGGCGATATATGCACCACAAACAGATGATGATTTCTCTTCACCGCAGTTGTCGCTGCAATGGCAGTTTAACCACAATCCGGTGGATGAAGCCTGGTCTTTAACTTCGCCCAGTGGTTGCCTGACGTTGAAAGCGCTTAAGTCGCCTACGTTCCGGTTGGCACGCAATACACTAACACAAAAGGTAATGGGTTATGTCAGTGAAGCTACTGTGGCTGTCGACTTTTCGAATATGGTCGACGGGCAACGCAACGGGTTAACTTGTATGGGTAAGGAGAACCGGATGCTGGGTGTGAAGATGGAGAAAGGGCAAAAGAGCCTGTATATATCTAACGATACGACCGAGCAGGTTGTTATTCCCCTTCAAAACGAGCAGGTTTATTTGCGTGTTTCTATGGATGTGCCTGCCCAAAGTTTTCAGTTTTCATATAGTATAGATAATATCACTTTTACTCCATGTGGAGAATCGTTCTTTACTCGTTTCGGTTTTTGGAAAGGCGCACGCCTGGGACTGTATTGCTATAATACGCAAAAGGACGCGGGCGAGGCTTCTTTCTTGTGGTTCACTTATAAACACGATGGTCCGCAGGCGGGTACAACCAATGAAATGGAACAGATTGTTTCCGGTATCGCCCGGACGTCTTTTCCGGACAGGGATGTTCGTGTAACTTGTCCGGTGACGGATAATGAACGGATTACCTTGTCGCGCCGACTTCTGCAACACGCCATCGACTCTTGCTCCTTGCTGGGCGGCGGTCGTGTAGTTGTAGGACCGGGAACGTATCCTTTGAATGGAAACATCCTGCTCAAAAGTAATGTAAACCTGCACCTGGAAGAGGGAGCATACCTGTTATTCAGCGGTAAGGCCGATGATTTCCTGCCTGTCGTGCAAACCCGCTGGGAAGGCACCGAACTGTATGGTCATTCGCCTATGATTTATGCTTACCATGCCGATAATATCGCTATTACGGGAAAGGGAACAATTGATGCTCAGGGCGGACTGGAATTTGCTCCGTGGGCAGAGAAAGAAGCACCCGACCGGGACAAGCTGCGCGATATGGGCGAAAGGCTTGTGCCTGTGCAGGACCGGATATTTGGTAAGGGTACTATTCTGCGTCCTTCTTGTATCCAGCCATTGGGTTGTTCGCGCATACTGATCGAAGATGTAACCATCAAGAACTCTCCGTTCTGGACTATCCATTTGTTGTATTGCGATAACGTAATTGTGCGTGGTGTAACCATCGACAGTCATTATCCGAATAACGACGGTTGCGATCCGGAATCTACCTCTAATGTATTGATAGAGAACTGTATCTTCCGCACGGGCGATGATGCAGTGGCTATTAAATCCGGTCGCGATGCCGATGGCAGATTTGTAGGACGTGCATCGCGGAACATTGTGATACGGAATTGCCTGTTCGAATCGGAATGTAACGGTTTGTGCATCGGCAGTGAAATGTCGGGTGGGGTAGAGAATGTATATATGGAGAATATCCGGATCGGTACGGTGAAGAATGCCATTTACTTTAAGTCGAACCGCGACAGGGGAGGCTATATCCGGAATGTACAGGTCAACAATATCTCTGTTGAACGCTCAAGAGGTGCCATTCTTCGTTTCGAAGCCAACTACTTTGGATATCGTGGAGGGAATCATGCTACGCAATACGAGAATTTCCGCATCCGTAATGTGCGGGCCAATAAGTCCGATCATTATGCCATCTTTATGGATGGGTATGAGGAAAAACCTATTAAGGATATTGTGATTGACCACTTCCATGTGAAGCAAGCTACGCATCCGTATTATTTAATGTGTACCAAAGATATCGTACTGAAAGATGCTACGGTGAACGGTAAGAGTTTGCCTGCGCATCCGGAAGAGCATAAAGAACGGGTTACGCTGGATGTGTATTGATTGGAATAGAACTTGCCCCGAATTCTTATTGAATTGGTGGCAAGTTCTATAAAAATCCGAGAGCTGTTCTTATGGATTTTAAGCCAACCCGTATCGCTTCATCTTATTAAAAAGCGTTTTCCGGCTGATATGTAATGCTTCTGCCGTAAGCGTGCGGTTATAGTTATTCTTCTTTAGTGCTTCCAGAATAATCTCCTTTTCCACTTGCGCATTGATTTCGCGGATACTTTCGCCCTCTTTCTCTGTGGGCTTTATCTCTATCTGGTCATACCCTTTTACCCGCATAGGGAGATGTTCCGATTGTATAATCCCATCCGATGCCAGGATCATAGCGCTTTGGATAGCATTCTCCAGGTCGCGTACATTTCCCGGCCATTCATAAGCCTGTATCCTGTCCATTGCTGCCTGTGTGATACTTTGTACGGACAAGTGCAAGGCTTTATTATGTTTGGCGATAAAGAAATCAATCAACGCGGGGATATCCTTCTGGCGTTCCCGCAAGGGCGGAATGGTTATGGTAAAGACATTCAGCCGGTATAACAAATCCAGGCGGAAGTTGCCTCTCTCCACTTCCTCTTCCAACTTGCGATTGGTTGCCGCAACAATACGCACATCAACCGGTATAAGCTTCTTTCCACCTATACGTGTAATTTTCCGTTCTTCCAATACACGCAGAAGTTTTACTTGCGCGTCCATAGGGAGTTCGCCTATCTCATCCAGAAACAGCGTACCTCCGTTTGCCCGTTCAAACACCCCCGGCTGGGCTTCCTTGGCATCGGTAAACGCGCCTTTCTCGTGCCCGAACAATTCGTTTTCCATTAACGACAGCGGAATTGCTCCGCAGTTGATCGCTATAAACGGACCGTCCGCCCGCTTGCTGTAGGTATGAACGGCACGGGCAATAAGTTCCTTACCTGTTCCGCTTTCGCCATGAATCAGTACGGTTGCGTTGGTTTCCGCTACCCGTTTTACTTGTGCTACCACTTGCTTTAGTCCGCCGTTATCTCCAATAATAGGAATGCCGGATGGGTCGAGTTGCTGCTTTAGCGTTTTGATCTCTCCTTTTAATTGGCAATGTTCTACGGCGCGGTTCACCTTTAATATCAGGTTGTCATTATCGAAAGGTTTTTCTATAAAGTCGTATGCCCCTTTCTTTACCGCGTCTACCGCCAATGCAATAGAACCGAAAGCCGTTACGAAGATAACGATCTGTTGCGGACGGATCTTTTTGATCTCCTCTAATGTTTCCACGCCCGTCATTACCGGCATCTGCTGATCCAGCAAAATTACGTCGGGTTGAAAGCCGGGTAATGCATCCAACACCTCCTGTCCATTCTCTACAGCCCTGACTTCATATCCTTCTTCCTTCAATAAAAGGGTGATTACCTTTCGGATACGTACTTCATCGTCGGCTACTAATATCTTTCCTTTCATATATTGTATCTTTATTCATTTACCCTCGTTGCGGCGCGTTGCCGCCAGCACTTTGCTACTGCCGCTGTGGGAGTTTAATTATAAATGTGGTACCTTTCCCTGGAATACTATTCACCTCAATATCCCCTTCGTGCCGGTTGATGACTCCATAACTGATGGCCAATCCCAAACCTGTACCGTCTTCTTTGGTTGTAAAGAAAGGATTGAACACATTCTCTATTTCACTGCCTTCTATTCCTTTTCCGGTATCTTCAAAAGAAATGAGCAGGTTCCGGGTATTGGTATTGATTGCCGTACCCTTTTCAATACTGATAATCAGTGTACGCGGACGTTCGGGGGGATTCTGGTTCATGGCTTCCAAAGCGTTCAATATCATATTCAGGAACACCTGTTTAAGCTGTTCGGCATCGCCAAGAATGGTGGTATTCTCCTCAAAATACTCATACTGTATATCAATTTGTTGGTTTTGCAGTTTGGTTTGGGCAAGTACCAATGTCTGGTTTATTAATTGTTCAATGTTGACTTCCGCCATGTTCAGTCCCGTTGGGCGGGAGAATGACAGAAGCCCCTGAACAATTTTATTGATGCGTTCCACTTCGGAAATCAATTCGGTAACCATTTCCGATTTCAGCGGATCATCCTTAAAATCTTTGCTTAGATATTGAATTGTGCTCCGTATGGCCGTTAGCGGATTCCGGATTTCATGCGCTGCTCCGGCAGCCAGTTCGCCCAATGTTGCCAAACGGTCGGTGCGGTACATTTTCCGGATGCGATCGCTCTGCATTTCATAAAGCGAAGCGTGTTCAATGGCGAAAGCCGCCTGATTGAACATAAGAAACAAAAGGTCGAGCTCTTCCTGCATATATGCCGTATCATCTGTTTTTCGTCCCAGAAAGATGGTACCACTAATATGGTTCATCACCTTTAACGGGTAAATCAGCTCGGCTTTCATTGCTTCCAGCATGGCCTGCTCTTCTTTTGAGAAGTAACTGACGATGGCCGGGTTCCTGGAAATAATCAATTCCTTCTCATTAATAGAAAGCCAGTTAATCAGTTTATCTTTTCCTGTAAGTACCCATTCAGCTTTACCCTCCGAATTCTGTAATTTATACTTGCCGGTGTTCTCGTCCAACAGGAAAATATACACTCGGTCTATCGCGCAAATCTGTTTGACTTTGGCTATAAAGTTGTTGATAAGCAATGATTTATCAACAATCAACATCAACGATTTATTTAATTCGGATAATAAAGTTCCCAAATCGGGTTTGACCTCTTTTTTCTTTCTGAATAGTGACATAAGTAATGCAGTTTGGGAACAAATATACATTTAATTTTTAGATATGGGTATAAAATTACCCAAATTGAGAAATAAAATTCGTGTTTACCCATCTTATTATTAGCACTTAAGAATTGTTGTGATTGATAATCAGTGGGTTATGATTCTGGCACGATATTTGAACTATAGATTTACAGGTTAATCATTTGTATTATCCTATGGGTAACCATTTACCCATTGGTGCTATTTATCAAATACATGAAAATGAATAAAGTAAAGTATTCCCTGATATTCTTTTTGTTACTGATTGCAGGAACCTATTTACACGCTTCGGAAACATATAAGATTTCTTTTGATGAGGCTATCCGCATAGCATTGGGCGAAAGTTATACTGTAAAGTATCATAAGAAGGAAATAGATGCCACCCATTATTCCTATTTGTATACCAAGGCCGATTTTAAGCCGATGCTGGATTTTAACATGTTTACCCCTTCATGGAGCGAAAGCCTTCAAAGCATTTCCCAGGTCGATGGCTTGCCGGTTTACAACTCTGTGGGCTCCATGCAAATGGGTGGTAACCTTAGTTTTACTTATGTGCTGCCCACAGGTGGTAATTTTGCTTTCTCATCTAAAATGTATTGGGAGAACTACCGCACCACACTCTCTCAGAAAGATAATGAAGAACTGGAGCGCGACCAGGTGTATTCCCGGTTTGCACTTTCCTTTAACCAGCCCATCTTCACTACCAACCAATTGAAAGAGAATATGAAAGTAGCCCGGCTGGATTATCAGAAAAGTACCTGCTATTTTACACGCGTACAGATGGATATTGTGTATAACGTAGCAGCCAGCTTCTACGAAGTATACCAACTGGCTTATGAACTGAAAATAAACCAGGATCGACTTGAGAACTCGCGCGAAGCCTACCGGATCACCAAACTGAAACAAGAGACGGGAAACCTGCCCGAAGGCGAATTGCTGATTGCCGAAATCACTGTGTCGCAAAACGAAGCACGCGTGATGGAGAGTGAAGGAAAGCTGGAAACAGCCAAAGATGAATTCAAGTTGCTCATTGGCCTGGATTTGGTGAAGGATATTGAACTGGTAGCAGAAATGGAGTTTGAAACCTTCCTGATTGATATGCAACAAGCCATTGATGAGGCGCTGGCCAACCGGATGGAAATACAGGAAAATAACATTGATATTGAATTGCAGAAGATTGAAGTGAAGAGAGCCAAACGCGAAAGGGAGATCAAAGGAAATATATCTGCTTTCTATGATTTCACGGGGTTGAGTACACGAGACGGCGGATCGGTTGGTCAACTCGTCAATTCATCTTTTGATAATATGAAAGACCGCCCTTCCAACCGGGGTATTGCTTTTACCTTATCTTATCCCATAGCCGACTGGGGCAGATCGAAGAATCAAAAAAAGCGGGCAGAGATGCGTTTAAAGCAACAGGAACTCAATCTGGATAATACCAAGCGCGTTATTGAACGCGAAATTCGCGAGATTGTACGCAGCGTATACGAAGCCGAACGGAGATTCCGTATCAACCGGCGCAACCAAGAAGTGGCTATTGAAAGTTACCGTATCAGTCAGATGCGGTTTGAAAACGGAGATATGACAAGTCAGGAGTTATCTATTGAACAGGAACGCTTATCGCAGGTACAGTTGGCTTACATAGAAAGCTATATCACTTACAGGCTATCCGTAGCCAACCTGAACCGGAAAACCATGTTTGATTTTGAAAATAACAGAAGCTATTTGTTGGATAAAGAAATATAAGAAAACTGAATCACGGGGCATCTTTAGTTAAATTTTTAATTAAACAATTCATGATAGTAACCTTAAGTTTAAGCTGTGTAAATACGATAGTTTATATAATAAAAAATGGAGTGATGCCCCTGTGATTCAGTTTAATAGGTCTATTAAATAATTAAATATACATGATAATGAAACCATTCTACTACATGCTCGTTGCTTTTTTGCTGTTAGTCCCTTATGTCCATGCACAGGGCGATAGTGAAGCGGCTCTTTTATTAGATCTCAAGAAAACGCGGGCCGATTATGAAGTTGCCAAACAAAAGTTTGAGAACGACACGAAACTGTACAACGCTAAAGCCATTTCCGCCAATGACTATGACCGCTCTAAGAATGAGTTGTTGAGCAGGGAAGTGGACTATCAGAAGTTAATCCTGAAACTGATTTCCCAACAAAGCTACATTACCGTAGAGCGGGCCATTAAGTATCAGGATAAACGTGGAAACCGCAAGGTAAAGATCACACTGAAAAGTGCCCTCGAAGGTAACGAAGAATACCTTAACCAGTTTAAAGACCATTTTGATGTCTTTACACCCGAGATGCGCTCCGGAAAGATATATAACATTTATGTATCTTTGGTAGACAATGAATCGAAAACAATTATCGGTACCCCTTATGAGTACCGCGTCTCTTCCATTGAACTGGGGAAACTTGCCGATGCCGATTTCGAACTGCTCAAAGATGCCGAAAGCCTGACCGTTGCCCTAAACTACAACAACCGGAAAGACGAGAAGAACATTTATCTGAAGAAAGACGGCAGCATGAGCGTACTGGATATTGCTTCCATGCAATTCAGTCAGGAAACGGAACTGAATAATAAAGCTGTTTATGATATCACTCTTGAACGTTTCTCTACCACAGACGATGTCTACAGACTGGAAGTGAAAAACCTTCCCCGCCAGATCAGCTATGAATTTATGGATGGCGAAAGTAAGGTTACTCAGATCAGATTTGCACAGGGCGTAAACGTAAAAAAGCTATCTTTACAAGTATATTTACCGGATAGAGATGACAGCGAGGTGGTGATCGATCAACCGCTTAAGTTTCAGGTAGAAGCACTTACGGCTACCAATGGCGAAAAAGCCGGTAGCGAACAACTGGAGATCATTCCCCGGGGAAGAGGAAAAATAGAAGTACGTGCCAATAACCTATACCATGAAACCACCACCGGAAAAGAGGTGGCGATGGATGTAACCGTTCGTAACGGGGGCAGCCGGCGACTGGATAACATCCGGGTGACTACCGAAAAACCTCTTGGCTGGGAAACGGTGATTGAGCCGGCGTTAATCAGCAGCCTCGACCCCGAAAAGGAACAAGTCGTGAAAGTGAGCATCATTCCTCCTGAAGGAGGTGGGGTAGGTGCGCAAGAAGTGAAGATCAAAACAGAAGCCACCGCCGATAACCGAAAGGTAGATACGGAAGACAAGACAGTGCGCATACAGGTAAATGCCCAAACTTCCATCTGGGGAACCTTGTTTTTAATCTTGTTGTTAGTCGGCTTTATCGGCGGAGTAGTCTGGTTTGGTATGAAACTAAGCAAAAGATGATGAACGAATAAGTCAATGCATTATTCGCATAAGTCAACGCATTATTCGCATAACTCAATGCATTATTTGAATAACTCAATGCATTATCCGGAATATAAAAAGTATATATAAATAATAACTAATACACAATACGATGTTACAGGTAATAGATTTAACAAAGCGTTATGAAGATGGGTATTTGGCTCTCGATTCTCTGAATCTGGAAATCAAACCCGGTGAGATATTCTTCCTTCTGGGAGCAAACGGAGCAGGTAAAACAACTACCATCAACCTTTTGCTTAATTTCATTGAGCCTACCTCGGGTAAGGCTCTGGTAGATGGCATTGATGTGATGGAACAACCGCTGGAAACAAAGAATCATATTGCTTTTGTGTCTGAGAATGTGATGCTTTACGGTAACTTCACCGCCCGGCAAAACCTTGACTTCTTTGCTCACCTGGGAGGGAAAACAAACCTAACCAAAAACGATTATTATAATGTCATGCGCAGCGTCGGCCTGCAGGAAGAAGCTTTTGAACGCAAACTCAAAACATTCTCCAAAGGAATGCGCCAGAAAGTGGGACTGGCTATTGCCATCATAAAAGATGCCAATAACATTGTTATGGACGAACCCACCACGGGGCTCGATCCTAAAAGTGCGGCCGAACTTATGCAGTTATTAATCAATCTGCGCAACGAAGGCAAATCTATCCTGATGTGTACCCACGATCTTTTCCGTGCCAAAGCCGTAGCCGATAGAGTGGGGATTATGAAAGAAGGACGCCTGGTGATGCTTCGCACACGCGATGAGTTTCTACAGGATGATCTGGAGCGTATTTATCTGGACTATATGCAGGAGGCAATACTATGATTTGGTTGATAGCAAAAAAAGATTTCCTGCTGAACTTGCTTTCGGTCAGGTTTATCATCGGTTTTCTACTTTGTCTGGTCGTAATTCCGTTTACCATGGTGGTAAGTGTGGACGATTTTGAGAATCAGATGCGTATATATAAGATAGATAAGGAAGAAGCGGACAATCACTTCAAAGATTTGCGCGTGTACTCCGCTTTACGTCCAACGGTGGTGAAGGAACCCGAGGTGTTGAGCATCTTTAGTAAAGGTATATCTTCCAATATCGGTAATAAAACAAAAGTGATGTTAGGAGAATACCCGTTGTTCCCTACCGGCCAGACGTCTTTACGAGATAATCCGTTGCTGAATGCGTTCTTCTCACTCGATTTTGTAACTGTCATTGCCATACTGATTTCATTACTGGCGCTTATCTTCTCTTACGACTCCATTACCCGTGAGCGGGAGGACGGAACGATGAAGTTGGTTATGACCAATTCACTGAGCCGTATCTCCTTCCTATTTGGCAAGTTAACCGGAATGTTATTGACGCTGTTGCCCATCCTGATATTCTGTTACCTGTTGGCGTGCCTGATTATTGTTTTTAATCCGAATATAAGTCTGTCATACTCCGACTGGACGGGTATCGCCTTGTTGTTCATGACGTCCATCATCTATATGTTGGTCTTTATCCTGCTGGGTATGTTTATATCTTCGCTCACAACGCACTCTTCTTCATCTATAATCCTGTGCCTGTTGTGTTGGATTGGTTTTCTGTTTATTATACCCAATATGGCTACTTACTTGTCGCAGAGTATTTCGGAAACTCCTCTATATGGTAATGTGCAAACTGTTATAGAAGATTACAGGAAAGAATTCCATGCAGAGAAATCAAAATTACATGAACGATTGCGTAAAGAAGTTGGCGTGAAACAATTTTATTGGGATACTTATGATGGAGGTTATAATGACGGCTACGAAATGTTATCGAAAGGAATATGGGAGGTAGCAAGGATTCACCAGTTACAAAACACGTGGTCTGAGCCTTACCGGATCGACATGGCAGATAAGATATGGACCGTGCAAAAAGATTATCTGGATAAGCTCGAGAGACAGCAACACACTCAGAAGTATCTTTCGTGGTTATCTCCTTCCGAGTTATTTGCACAGGCCACCGATATGCTTTGCCGTACGGATGTTGAGTCTTTCTTTAAATATATGGAGAGCCAACGTATGTATCGCGAAACAATGATCCGGTTCTTTAAAGATAATAACCTGTTTAGTTCCTTCAGCTATTTCACTATTCAGCCCGAAAAGGACTTTCCTACCGAGCAGGAAATGGAAGATTTCCGGGCAAAGAAGGGGGGTAGAGGCTATCCGAAAGGTTATAATGTTTCGGACTTCCCGTCTATTAATACCGATAATGTTCCCCGGTATGCGTATGTAATGTCCTCCTCGGCTGATACGTTCAATGCAGCTTTAGGACGATTGACCGGATTACTGATTATTAGTATTCTATTGCTCTTAGGTACAATTGGTGTATTCCTGAAATATGATGTTCGGTAACTAAAAACTATAAAGCTATGTTTAAAATATTATTCATCAAAGAACTTCAGAATTATCTGTATAGCCTGCGCTTCCGGATATCTTTCATCATTGTTTTGGTGGTATTTGTGGTGGGTTCCATTTCATTTACTTCTTCTTTCAACGATGCCAGTGCAGGGTATCTGTTGCAGAAACAATCGGAGTTGGCCGAACGGGCGAAGAACGTAACCCGGCTGGCTACTACTCCGGATTATCATCTGACTCTGCCTCGTGATAACGGAATAATTGCCGATTGCAAAGAAAGTGTACTCCCCAATTTTTTCCAATATAATGGCTATGGTGTATTTGAATTCTCTGTACATAACAATGCGGTGAATCCGTTGTTGAAGCGTTCGGAGAGTCTGAATTGGGCATTTATTGTATCCATGTTCCTGAGCTTTGTTACGTTGCTTTTTTCTTTCGATTCCATCTCGGGCGAGAAAGAAGATCGCACGCTGGCCTTGGTCTTTTCCAACTCTGTATCGCGTAAGTCTTTTTTGTTAAGTAAGTTACTGAGTATTGTGACTGTGGTTTCGATCATGGCCGCTGTGGGTATGGTTGTTAGTTTGATTATGCTGGCTTTTTCGGGTAAAGTGTTAATGAATGCCGGTTTCTTCATGGAAGTTCTTGGTTTCTCATTGGTCAGCCTCTTATTTATAACGGTGTTTGCCTCGTTCGGATTGTTGTCGAGTGCCATTACCCGTTACTCCAATGTCAGTTTATTGGTTTCCCTTTGTTTTTGGTTATTCTCTGCGGTTATTATTCCGAATACCTCCGTATTTTGGGCCAATAAATTGTTTCCTATTCCCACAGCCGATAAGGTTCAACAAGCAATGAATGAAGAAGTGAGCGATATAAATAATAATGCCTCTCGAAAGAGTTTTTCGACATCGGGCGATCCGTTCTATCCTCGTCATGAATTACGTGCCGAGCGGGTGATGAATATAATGAACGCCCGAAAGAAACATGCTGATGCTTATTACCAACAGATGTTCCAGCAGTTCGAGAAAACAAGAAACTTTACGCTGATTTCTCCTATTGCACAGTTCGAATACATCAACGAAGCATTTCTGGGAGGTGGTTATCTGCGCTTTAAGAAAAACTGGAACGATTTACACATCTTTCAGGAACAGTTTCTGCAATGGTTTAAGGATATTGATGCCAAAGACCCCAAAAGTCCGCATTGGTATAATCCGTTCGAAGATTTGTCGACCAGCAGACAAGAGGTAGCTGTAGATCAGGTGCCCCGCTATCAGGAAAAGATAGCTCCGTTCTCTCAGCGTTTTCAGTTTATAGCCGGTTATCTGATAACAATGATAGTAATGATTGCTTTATTCTTTGGCTTTTGTTTCTATTTCTTTGTAAGGTATGATGTAAGGTAAGTTATACTAACCATTATCTTTGCATTGGGCGGTTCGCGAACCGCCCAATGTAATACTTATATCCTATCCGGTGCTGCCAACGCTTCTTCCAGGCTGATGCCCAGTGCTTTCGCTACACCTTCTCCATAAGCCTTATCTGCCTTGTAGCAGTTACGAGTATGGCGTTGCTTAACAAACAACTCCGAATCGCCCATGGCGCGGGCTGTGTTTTCGCAAGTAATCTGTTTGTCTTCATCAGATAACAATCTCCACAGATCGCCCGGCTGAGTATAGTAATCGCTATCATACTCGCGTTCGTTGTAATTAAAGATATCGCCGTTAGCTTTGTATGGAGGTTCTTTAAGTTCGGGAGAGTCCTGCCATTCACCATAGCTGTTTGGCTCGTATCCTTTGGCTGCACCGTAGTTTCCGTCTACACGCATCTGTCCATCGCGATGGTAAGCATGGAACGGGCAGCGGGGTTGGTTCACAGGGATAGAGTAGTGGTTCACGCCCAGGCGGTAGCGCTGTGCATCGCCATAGGAGAAGAGACGGCCTTGCAGCATCTTATCGGGAGAGAAACCGATGCCTTCTACGGTGTTGATTGGGTTGAAGGCGGCTTGCTCTACATCTGCGAAATAGTTCTCAGGGTTGCGGTTCAGTTCCAATACACCTACTTCCTGCAAGGGGTATTCTTTTTGTGACCATACCTTAGTCAGGTCGAAAGGATTCATCTCGTGCTTATCTGCCTGCTCCACCGTCATGGTTTGGATATACATGGTCCATCTTGGGAAATCGCCTTTCTCAATCGCATTAAACAAGTCTCTTTGGTGTGACTCACGGTCTTTACCTACGATCATTTCTGCTTCCTGATCGGTGAGGTTCTTGATGCCCTGTTGTGTTTTAAAGTGGAATTTCACCCAGATACGTTCATTCTTGTCATTATAGAAGCTATAGGTATGACTGCCGAATCCGTGCATGTGGCGGTAAGAATAAGGAATACCACGCGGGCTCATGGTGATAGTCACCTGATGGAGCGCTTCGGGAAGTGAAGTCCAGAAGTCCCAGTTGTTGTTGGCACTACGCATGTTAGTTTTAGGATCACGTTTGATGGCGTGGTTCAGATCGGGGAATTTCAGCGGGTCGCGCAGGAAGAATACCGGGGTATTATTACCTACCAAATCCCAGTTACCCTCCTCGGTATAGAACTTCATGGCAAATCCACGGATGTCGCGCTCTGCATCGGCTGCTCCTCTCTCTCCGGCAACGGTCGAGAAACGTACAAAACAATCGGTCTTCTTTCCAACTTCTTTGAAAATAGAAGCGCGGGTGTACCTGGTGATGTCATGTGTAACGGTAAATGTACCAAATGCTCCTGAGCCTTTGGCATGCATACGACGTTCGGGAATAACCTCTCTGTCGAAGTGAGCCAGCTTTTCAAGAAACCAGGGGTCTTGTAATAATACTTGTCCGCGAGGACCTACTGTCTGAATGTTTTGATTGTCGGCAACCGGACGGCCGTTCGCTGCTGTCAACTTTTTCTTTTCCATAAATAATAGTTGTTGTGTGAGATATGTTAGTAGTAATTTAAGTTTTTCCCGTAATCATAATTTTAAAACAATTTGATGCTGAATATTGTTTATTGGTGGAGAGGGTTTTTCTCGTCAAAAGTGATTTTCAAACATTATAAGATATATTAAGCATATGAATAAAGAGTTAGGTCATGTTGTGATTCTTGTGGCGCATCCTAATCTGCGGGAATCAAGCGCCAACAAAGAGCTGTTGGATACTGTAAAGGAGATAGACAATGTTTCGGTGTACAATCTTTATGAAGAAAAAGATGAAACGTTCAATGCCGACGAATGGAGTCGTGTCCTGACGGATGCTTCGGCACTTGTTTTCCAGTTTCCTTTTCACTGGATGTCTGCACCCTATATGCTGAAACGCTGGGAAGACGAGGTGCTGACCCAACTGGCCCGTACTCCTTCCATAGCCGGAAAACCTTTGATGGTAGTGGTTACCACGGGTTCCGAAAGTGACGCATACAGAAGCGGAGGCAGAAACCGTTTTACTGTCGACGAGTTGCTGCGCCCTTATCAGGCTTCGGCCATCCTTTCGGGCATGGTGTGGCAAACGCCTTTAATCATTTATGGTACGGGAAATGAAGACCCTGCCAAAAACATAGCGCAAGGAGCCATTCAATACAGAAAAGCAGTGGACGAACTCCTGAGAGACAAATCTCTTATGAGCGTAGTAACCTGGTAACAGCGAGCCGCTGCACCCAGGTTTCCATGCGGATGGATGGTAAATAGGGTCCTGTTCGGAGTTATGCTTCGGACGGGACTTTTTTGTTCTTTTTTGCGGGGTCAAACGGAGCACTGTCTTAATGAGGTTCAGCCAGTAGTTCAATGTTCCCCGGGCATAGGCTGAATCTCCTTCAGGCAGTAGGGCAATGTCATGCATCCAGTAGATCAATCTGATTTAGCCAGTGCATTAGCTGGATTGATCCAGTACATGAGTCAGATTCATCCAGTGCCTCAGCTAGATTGATCCAGTGCCTCAGCCCGGCTCAGGCACTGGATGAGCATCGCTGAGCCAGTGCGTCATTTCTTAGTGAATTAAACACGCTAATCCACCTCCCGGATGGGTCCCTTTTTACCTGAACCAGGAACCGAAACCACGAATACGACCTGTTTTCATGCATGATGAACGATTATCAATCCTTTTTGAATTATAATTGTCCCTATGCTGACTGGAGATATACTATTTTTGCACTTAAAGATTAAGCAGTTACTTCTACACTTTCGTATGATATGATGTGCAATATAAATTTGAAACCATGAATTTTAGAAAAACCTTTTTGTTTACGCTGTTCACTCTATTGATTCTACCTGCAATGGGACAGGTGTCCTTCGGTCAACCGGAAAAGATCAATGATGGATGGAAATTCTTTTTGGGTGACGCATCCGAAGCTCAGGCACCCGCATTTAACGACAACAAATGGAAAAACATCGATTTACCCCACGACTGGAGTGTACGCGGACAGCTTAGCCCTACGCTTGCCAGTGCCACGGGCTACCTGCCGGGTGGAATCGGTTGGTACCGCAAAGTACTGAATATCCCCCGCGATAAACAAGACGAAAAGGTATATCTTTATTTCGAAGGCGTGTACAACCGTAGCGAAGTCTTTATAAACGGACACTCCCTGGGCAAACGCCCCAACGGATATATCTCCTTTATGTACGACGCCACTCCTTATATAAAATATGGAGAAGACAACCTGATCGCCGTACGTGTTGACCATAGCCAGTCGGCCGACTCGCGCTGGTACACCGGATCGGGCATCTACCGCAACGTATGGGCCGTATACGCCCACCCGGTACATATTGCCCAATGGGGCGTATATGCTTATCCAAAGTCCGTTTCGAAAAATCAAGCCACCATAAGTGTCCAAGTAGAGCTGGAAAACAGTACAGCAGAAAAAGCGAATCTGACCATTAACAACGAACTCCTTTCACCAGAAGGAAAAGTCATAGCCCGGAACAGCAAGAAGTTGGCGTTACCGGCCAATGGCAGCAATAAAATGGCTGTAGATTTGAAGGTGTCCAATCCTAAACTCTGGAGCATAGATACCCCCGATTTATATCAGCTAAAGACCACCGTAACCCGCGATGGTAAAGTAATAGACCAAACCGTGACCACAACCGGTATCCGTTCATTGACATTCGACCCCAATAAAGGATTTGCCCTCAACGGGAAGTGGATGAAAGTCAAAGGCGTCTGCCTGCACCACGATGCCGGTGTCCTGGGCTCGGCCGTACCTCGCGATGTCTGGAAAAGACGTCTGCTGACTCTAAAACAAGTAGGCTGTAACGCCATTCGCACCAGCCACAACCCGCAAGCCCCTGATTTATACAGCCTTTGCGATGAACTCGGACTACTCGTTATGAACGAAGCCTACGATGAATGGGAATTCCCGAAGCGCAAGTGGCTCGAAGGATGGAACGTGGGCACCCCCGGTTTCCAGGGCAATTATGACTTCTTCGAAGAATGGGGCGAGAAAGACCTGGCCGATATGGTCCGTCGCGACCGTAACCACATCTCCATTTTTGCATGGAGCATAGGCAATGAAGTAGACTATCCGAACGACCCCTACTCACATCCCGTATTAGGTGGTGAAAAGTCCGGTGGATTTACACAAGCCTCTTACGGCGGCTATAACCCCGATGCTCCCGATGCCATGCGTCTTGGAGCCATAGCCAAACGCCTTGTAGCTGTGGTGAAGAAGTACGACACTTCACGTCCAACCACTGCCGGACTGGCCGGTGTGGCCATGTCCAACGAAACCGAATACCCCGGAGCAGTCGATATTGCCGGATACAACTATACAGAAAGTTTCTATATCAAAGACCATGAAAAATACCCCAACCGTGTCATCTTCGGAAGCGAAAACCGTCACGAACTCGCTGCCTGGAAAGCCGTGAGAGACAACGAACACATCTTCGGGCAATTCCTTTGGACGGGCATTGACTACCTGGGCGAATCCGGCAGATGGCCCTCCCGAGGTTTCTACTCCGGTTTGCTGGACTTCGGTGGATTTATTAAACCTCGCGGATACTTCCGTCAATCCATCTGGACTGATACGCCAATGGCCTATCTGGGCACTTACCCCACACCCGGAAAAGGTAGCCGTAGCCAGATGAAAGATGTATGGTCGCAGTTGGATGCAGCCAACGAAAAGAACTACGAAGAGAAAGTCCCATCAATGGATGCATGGTCGATATGGAATTATGAAGAAGGACAATCCATTCGCGTAGTATGCTATACCAATGCCGCTAAAGCCCGCCTGGAACTAAACGGAAAGGAAGTAGGCAAGTTGCAAGACTATAATGACAATACCGGCATCATCTATTGGGATATCCCATATCAGCCAGGCAAACTGGAAGTCATTGGGTTGGATAAAGACAATCAGGAAGTTTCCCGTTATGCCATTCGCTCCTCCAAACGCCCTTATGCGCTTACCATCGAACGTATCGAAAAGCAAATAAGTAAAGATAAAGGGCTTGCGCAGGTACTTGTACAAGTTGTCGATGAAGATGGGCTTCCGGTAATGCTTTCCGATAACGAAATCACCTGCCAGATCGTAGGGCCAGCCAGATTGTTAGGCATGGAAGCCGGGAACAACGAAGATATGACCGATTATACGGATAACGTACAGCGCGTATTCCACGGGCATATCCTGACGTATCTGCAAGCCACAGGCGAAGCCGGACAATTCAAATTGCGATTTACCTCTCCCTGGCTGAAACCGGTGGAGGCAACCATAGACATTTATTAGTAGTTAGTAGCTAGAAGTTAGTAGTTAGGCCAGTGGAACGATGCTGCATAACTCCTTACTTCTAGCTTCTTACTTCTTACTTCTAATTCAAAAACAATGCACCCAAATACAAATCTCATTCTTACTCTTCTGGCAGCCTTGCTTATTTTGAACACAAGCTGCTCCGGTAAAAGTAGTGAAAAGGAGCCTTATGTGGCCTACCTTTTCACCTACTTTACCGGCAACCGGATAGATGAAGAAGCCGTTCGTTATGCTATTAGCCATGACGGATACAACTACAAAGCCCTGAATCAGAATCAACCGGTTATCGATTCAGAGGTGATAAGTTCAACCGGTGGAGTACGCGATCCGCACATCCTACGTTGTGAGGATGGAGAAACCTTCTACATGGTACTCACCGATATGGTATCTGCCAACGGATGGAGTTCCAACCGTGCCATGATCCTGTTGAAATCTACCGACTTAATTAACTGGACATCCAACATAATCAATATCCAGCAGAAATACGAAGAACAGGAAGATCTGTTGCGCGTATGGGCACCACAGACCGTATACGACCATGAAGCCGGCAAATACATGGTTTACTGGTCGATGAAACATGGCGATGGTCCGGATATCATTTACTATGCTTATGCCAATCCGGAATTTACAGATATCGAAGGCAAGCCCGCTATTCTGTTCTTCCCTCAAAATGGAAAGTCCTGCATAGATGGCGACATTATCTATAAAGACGGAATCTATCACCTATTCTATAAAACCGAAGGCGATGGCAATGGTATAAAGAAAGCTACTACCACCTCATTAACCTCAGGTGGTTGGGTAGAATCCGATGACTACAAACAGCAAACCAAAGAAGCTGTTGAGGGATCAAGCGTATTCAAGCTGATAAACTCAGATACCTATATACTTATGTATGACGTATATATGAAAGGTTCCTATCAGTTTACAGAAAGTACAGATCTGGAACACTTCAAGGTTATCGACCATCAGATATCAATGGATTTCCATCCTCGTCACGGAACGGTTATTCCGATTACACAAAAAGAACTTAAGACTTTAACAGATAAGTTTTCTCATTAACTGTAGGGGCGGTTCGTGAACCGCCCAATACACAGAATACACAGAAAATCATTGTCGGGCGGTTCGCGAACCGCCCCTACGGTGAATAATTTAAATATTATCATTACCTTTGTGTGTACAAAGTACACTAATATTCCTTTATCTACTTGAATACCATGAAACGAAAGACACTCTTACTTACTTGCTTTATTTTGGCCCAGTGCTTAACTTCTGCTTACGCCGGACTTAAAGAAATCTGCAACGAACCCGATTCCGCTTATCTTTTTGCTTATGCAACCTCAAAGAATAACGACCACAACGGATTGCATTTCGCCTGGAGCCAGTGCCTGACTGAAGACGATTGGCATCCGATTGGCCCCGAACACAGCTTCCTGAAATCCGATTACGGCGCCTGGGGACGGGATAAGCGAATGATTAACCCAGTGCTGTTTAAAGGCAATGACGGACTCTGGCATTGTGTATGGACGCTGAATGAACAAGATGGAGTTATTGCCCATGCTGCTTCTGCCGATCTGGTGAACTGGAAGCGGCAGTCATATCCCACAGTCATGCCCGGCGGCAACTGTCATGGCATTGAGGTTAGTAACTTTCCCAACAAAGAAAGATCTCCCAACGACTATTTTGTAACCTGGGTGAACGATAAGAAAGGAGAGAAGAGAGTTTACTGCGCCACAACCACCGACTTCAAAACATTCTCTCCTGTTCGCAGAGGAGATGATGAAGGCTCTCGTTGGAACCAACGTATCTGCCACACTGTTCTGGATGGTTTCTACGCTGGAACAGCACATAAAGTATCCTGGGATGTTATAGACAACCTTATCAAAGCCCAACAAGTGGCAGCTCATAGAAGTCGTCTGTTTGGCGAAACCACCAAAGAAGACCCTATCCGTTTTGCCTCCCTCAAACCAGTAGAAGCAACCCTTACTGTCGATGCCTCCGAAAGCAAAACCATAAGCGATCTGCTGATCGGGATATTCTTTGAAGATATTAACTATGCTGCCGACGGCGGACTGTATGCCGAGCTTATTCAGAACCGCGGATTCGAATATGACCTGACAGATAAACAAGGTCGTGACCAAACATGGGACCACTACAAAGCCTGGACACTGAAAGGTGATAAAGCAACCTTTACCATAGATACAATTACCCCTTTGCACCCAAACAATAAACATTATGCCAAACTTGAAATAAACCAGCCGGGAGCAGCACTACTGAACGAAGGCTTTAACGGCATCCCGCTGAAGAATGGCGATAAATACTACTTCTCCCTGTTTAGTCGTATGCTTGATGGTAAAGGTGGAAGGCTGACCATTCGCCTGGTCGATGGGAATGGCAATATCTGTGCATCATCATCCATTAACGCGTCATCTGCCAAATGGAAGAAACAAGAAATTGTATTGACTTCAAAAGCTACTGCCCACGATGCCAAACTGGAAATCATTCCGGAATTTGCAGGAACCGTGGCACTGGATATGATCTCATTGTTCCCACAAAAAACATTCAAAGGACGTCGTAACGGCCTGCGCCCGGACCTGGCGCAAGTCCTTGCCGATATGAATCCTCGCTTTGTCCGTTTCCCCGGGGGATGCGTTGCTCATGGTAACGGACTGGAAAATATCTACCACTGGAAGAACACCATCGGTTCATTAGAAGCTCGCAAGCCTCAGCGTAACCTTTGGAACTATCACCAAACAGCCGGGCTGGGATATTTCGAATACTTCCAGTTCTGCGAAGATATCGGTGCCGAACCCGTACCGGTTGTAGCTGCCGGTGTTCCTTGTCAGAACTCTTCGTGTGGTGGCAACGGACAGCAAGGTGGTATCCCTATGTGCCAAATGGGCGATTATGTGCAAGATATCCTTGATTTGATTGAATGGGCCAATGGAGATACAAAAACTAAATGGGGTAAACTGCGTGCAGAGGCCGGTCATCCGAAACCATTCAATCTGAAATACATCGGTGTAGGAAACGAAGACCTGATTACCGATATCTTCGAAGAGCGTTTTACCATGATCTACAATGCCGTAAAGGAAAAACACCCCGAAATAACCGTTATCGGTACCGTGGGGCCTTTCTCCGAAGGCACCGACTATGTAGAAGGATGGGATATAGCCACAAAACTCGGTGTGCCTATGGTCGATGAACATTACTATCAACCACCAGGATGGTTTATCTACAATCAGGACTATTATGACAAATATGACCGCAACAAATCTAAAGTATATTTGGGCGAATATGCTGCCCATTTGCCCGGACGTCCGGTTAACATTGAAACAGCCCTTGCCGAGGCTTTGTACCTGACTACCGTAGAACGTAACGGCGATGTTGTGGCTATGACTTCTTACGCACCGTTATTGGCAAAAGAGGGCTTTACGCAGTGGAACCCGGATTTGATTTATTTCAATAATACGGAAGTTAAACCAACCGTAGGTTATTATGTTCAACAGCTTTATGGTCTAAACTCCGGCGATACGTATTTGTCCGGTAGATTGAACGTAGCTACCGACCGGGAGGAGGTACGCAAACGTATAGCAACCTCGGTGGTACGCGATAGTAAAACAAATGAGGTCATAATCAAAATGGTAAACCTGTTACCGGTATCAGTAAAATCTGCTGTTAAACTAGATCATATCAATTTACCGGAAACTACAGCCTCAGTAGCTTTGCTTACAGGAAAACCGGATGATAAAACGGCAAAACCCGTAACCTCTACAATGACTATATCGAACGAGTTTACATACGAGATGCCGGCTTACTCGTTTGTGGTGATCCGGGCGCAAGCGCAGTAATTGCGAAGCTGAATAAAAGCATTAATGAGGGTGTGTCTATGACACACCCCTATTAATCCTGAGTTTGGCGCTGGGACACCCAAATCAAAATCCGAACATTTTGGCAAGCGCTTTTTGCTCTTCGGATAGAAGCAGTACTCTTTTTATAGTCCTAC
>NZ_QVMI01000114.1 GCF_010500965.1 Bacteroides sp. 51
AGAAGTTCCGTGCCCTTCGGCTTGAAACTGGCAACTACTCGTGGGGCTCTGAGAGTGTAACCAGAAAAGCCCGTATTATTGATGTTGTCTACAACGCCAGCAACAACGAGCTTGTACGAACAAAAACCCTTGTAAAGAACTGTATTGTGCAAATTGACAGTACTCCATTCAGACAGTGGTATGAGGCTCATTATGCCACACCCATTGGACGCAAGAAGACCTCACAAAAGCAGGCTGAGACTGAGGAGCAAGATCCTGTCACCAAAAAGCGATCCAATCACTGTCAGAGAAAGATTGATACAAGAAAAGCTCAGGGAAAGGTTGCTTCAACCCTTGAAGAGCAATTTACCACAGGACGCCTCTATGCATGTGTATCATCACGACCTGGACAAAGTGGACGCTGTGATGGCTATATCCTGGAGGGTAAAGAGCTGGAGTTCTAC
>NZ_QVMI01000115.1 GCF_010500965.1 Bacteroides sp. 51
TTCCACGGGGTTGCGGCGGAAATCGGGCAGGATCACGGAGCGACCGCTTTGGAAATCGAGGAAGGCACTTCCCTGGCGGTTGCGGGTTTTGTTTTCTTCGGCTGGAATAACCAAGGTAACTTGGGGTTGCACCTGGTAGGGTTCGCGCAGTTCGGTGGTCACGCCGTTACCCAATGTGTATGTGTATAGGTATTGCTCTCCGGCACAACCTGCTGTTTCCTGGTTCAGGGTGAGGCTGGCATTGTCCATCCACGGCTGGTAGGGCACGCTGAAGGAATAGGTCAGCGTCTCGCCTGTATATTTGTTGACATCAACCAATATGTGGGGAGCACGATAGCCGGCTAACCATTCATTGCTGCTGATACTGAACCAACGGCGGTTGAGACGCGTGCGCTGTTCACCGTTTACTTGTATGTAGGGAAAGGTTAGTGTGTGCTCGTTA
>NZ_QVMI01000116.1 GCF_010500965.1 Bacteroides sp. 51
GTCATCTGATTACAGCTAGAAGACTTACGTCTGTTTATTTCGTAAAAAAATATCAAACATGCTTGGAAAAATCTTATATATTGCTGCCCTCATCTTTGCTTTGGCTGTTATTGCCCAGGCTACATCAAACAATACAAATATGACAACTCCAGAACCTGCCAAAGAGACAACAACAATGGCAGCTACTACTACTGCAGCAAGCACAGATGCCATTAAACCATTGTTTGTTTTTGTTCTTGCAAGTGCTTTTCTGGGGCTCCTCCACTAAATGTTCTGTGCACATAGCTCAACATGTAGCGGGTGTATTATAATTAATGCTTGTATCTTCTTAGATAGTGTTGTTAGTTCTGTCCATTTTGTTTTCTGTGCAAAATCAAGTTCTGCAAAATTTCATCATCTTGATTTTTATATACACCACATGTAAGCGTGAAATTTATTAT
>NZ_QVMI01000117.1:0-371 GCF_010500965.1 Bacteroides sp. 51
GTCCGGCCAAGCAGACGACACAAACAGCATCACAGGACGTTCCCGCCAAAACCACGGCCGCAGACGGCCTCACTGCGGCTGTGGTCTCCACACCATCCGCGGCGTCCACATCATCCGCGGCGACCGCGGCTCTGGCCGCGACCAAAACGGCCGTCACGGCCGTGAAAGAGGGGACGGCTTATTTGGACTATGTGCAAGGTGGTAGTGGGATTGATTATGACTTTGGTGATAATGCCCGTGAACTTCGTAAGATCCATGAGTTAATCGAATCTATCCAGCAGAACCCGTATGCACGGATCACGGGAATCTCCCTGGTGGGCTATGCCTCACCCGAAGGGTATGCTACGGACAATATCCTGCTCTCGGCCGAC
>NZ_QVMI01000117.1:389-826 GCF_010500965.1 Bacteroides sp. 51
AAAATTGTGCATACCCTGCCCGAAACGCTCTTTACCGCAGATGGACGGGGCGAAGACTGGTTGTCTATCGACCGCCTGGTGGCTGCATCGGATAACATAAAGAAATATATGATCCTCGAGATCATCCGCGGCATACGCGATGCCGACGAGCGCGAAATGCGCCTGCGCGATGAATGGCCTGACTTTTACGAGCAACTGCGTCGGGAGACGTATCCGGGGCTGAGAAGGATTGAGTACAAAATCACTTTTGTGATTTTGGAGTTGACAGGTTATTGAGTTGACAGTTGACAGTTAAGAGTTGACAGTTGACAGTTGACAGTTGACAGTTAAGAGTTGAAAGTTGAAAGTTAGGGGTAAGAACAAAAAGAGTAAGGGGTAGGAAGTAAGGATTAAAGAAGTAATTCAGAATTCATAATTCAAAACTTAAAATTAAAATA
>NZ_QVMI01000118.1 GCF_010500965.1 Bacteroides sp. 51
TTTCCTTTGCAATACTGACCACTTCAATCATAGGGTTTTCGGGTTTATCCGGTAGCTGGTAGGGGTCCTGTCTTTTTTCGTCTTTATTTTCCATAACTGATTGTATATCTGACGTTTTACAATTGTTTTACAGTTGTTCTATTTTTCCGGGATACTTTTTCGTTTTCTATCGCCCGTCCCGGCTGTTAAACGAAGATTTTCCTTTTTTTTGGTTATCGCTTCGCTCGCCCGCCAGTTTAAAAAAAGAATAAACATGTTTATTTTGTGTCAAATTTATATTAATATAATCAGTTGATTACTAACTGGTTCAGTGTTCCATTTTTGCTTACTCCGTCACTTAGTAATAGCTGGAATTAGTTGCATAAAAAGAGATATGGAACAAAACGTATGAATATTAGAACTATTTTTGTATACAGTGTAGGACAATGGCTTC
>NZ_QVMI01000119.1 GCF_010500965.1 Bacteroides sp. 51
TCCTACACTGTATACAAAAATAGTTCTAATATTCATACGTTTTGTTCCATATCTCTTTTTATGCAACTAATTCCAGCTATTACTAAGTGCCGGAGTAAGCAAAAATGGGACACTGAACCAGTTAGTAATCAGCTGGTTATATTAGATCAAATTTAACAGAAAAATAAACGTGTTTATTCTTTTTAAAACTGGCGGGCGAGCGAAGCGATAACCAAAAAAAAGGGAAATCTTCGTTTAACAGCCGGAGCGGGCGATAGAAAACGAAAAAGTATCCCGGAGAAATAGAACAGCTGTAAAACAATTGTAAAACGTCAGATATACAAGCAGTTATGGAAAATAAAGACGAAAAAAGACAGGACCCCTACCAGCTACCGGATAAACCCGAAAACCCTATGATTGAAGTGGTCAGTATTGCAAAGGAAA
>NZ_QVMI01000120.1 GCF_010500965.1 Bacteroides sp. 51
CCCGTCCATCTGCGGTAAAGAGCGTTTCGGGCAGGGTATGCACAATTTTAAGATGGTCGCGCAAAGCCAGCGCACGGTCGGCCGAGAGCAGGATATTATACTTTTGAAATAGATTCCTTATCCCGTTATTACGAAAATATGGTTGAAGCAGCATACCATGATATTTGGCATCCATGTGAATATTCTCCCCAAAATCGGCCTTGATGCACACAACGCCCATATCCACCCATACAGGATCGGACCAATCTCCAGCCGGATTATCGGTATATACATAGAGATTTCCTTCGGCATTTTCAAAGTCGATGGGGTTTACCTTGTGAGGCATAGCACTTGAGCCTACTTCTCTTATGCCAATACATATGGCAAGGGCATAGTTGAGGGCAATTCCCTGAACAAGCATAATATAAATTTCCG
>NZ_QVMI01000121.1 GCF_010500965.1 Bacteroides sp. 51
ATACTGTATTTTACCTTTAACTTTCAACTTTCAATTTTCAACTTTCAACTCTACACGTATCATCGGAGCAAACAAAGCCCCCAGTTCCTGTGGTGTATATAACGACCGCAGGAAAATAAAAACAGCATCATAAGCATCAATATAACAGCTTCCATCCATTGCATAGCCAAAAAAGCCGTTTAACACCTTTTCCAGTTTAATACAAATAGGAAAGACCGTTTTTTCCGGCTCATATACAAATGCAACCTCTTTTAATTCTTCCATATAGGAAACATTCCTTTGGGTACGAAGTACGGTACAATCCAATATGACAAATTTAGATTTATCAAATGCACTGCAACTGATCTCGCTTCCTGCCGGTAACATCATCATTTCTTTGGCATAGAGCAGATGCTTCCCGGCTAC
>NZ_QVMI01000012.1 GCF_010500965.1 Bacteroides sp. 51
CCTATAAGCAAGTTGTTTGAGCGTATTAAAAAATTAAATATTAATCAGGAGGATGAAAACCAGCTAACCATCTGGTAAGATTTCTCCGGACACTACTGAACCATTTAAAGAACCAATTATGAAAATGAGAAATTTGTGTGTAGCCTTTGCGCTTTTCGTATTTACAGGCTTAATTTCATCTTGCAGTGACGATGACGATGCCCCGATAACGTTGTCTTATCATTTATCCCGGGATACTCCTTTTAATAATGAGTACGGTTTGCTTTTTCATTCATTTTTCGGAGGCGATGTGCTGCTTGATATTCATGGCGGCGATGGAGCATACACCATACAGAATCTTAATAATAACATTGTAACGGCAGTTTTATATAATGGCAATGTAATAGAACTTGACCCCAAGATGATAGGGACGGCCAATATCCTGATTCAGGATAGCTCGCAAAAAGGTTATTTATTGAAAGTGCATATAGAGTATGAAACACAAACATATAGGGTGCTTGCGCATGAGGTATATATAAAAGGTGAATCTCTGACTGTAGAAGATAAGAAAAAACTGGAAGAAGATATGCTGAAACGCATTCCGATAACCGAAGGAGGAATGTATATATTTGAATATACCGACAAGAACAAAACCGAAGGTACGGTAGATCTGTATTCCTCGGCTCCCGATGTTCCAAAGGTGCCTTTTAAAATAGAGAAAAAGCCAGGCAACAAACCTGAGTACCGTTACCTGGAAACTGTAACCATAAACGCGGGCGAAGAAGAATATATGTACGATTTTGGCGTTTATAACGGCATGCCACATACCCGTGATACAGGACCCGCTCGCCCTGGCATGTTTGTTGAAGATGTAACTGACTTGTTTAAAGAAAAATACCCGGCCATGGAAAAGGCGTACACCATACAGGTACTATCAATAGGATACTAATTCTACAGAAATTATATTATCTTTGGGCATTAAATAATAGAGTATGCTACAAAGAGACTATATCATGAGGTTGATCCAACTCTTCTTCGAAGCCTTGGCTAAGTTTTTGCGCAATAAAGAAAATCAAAAGCCCGATGTGCTTCGGTCGGAGTTGGATGAACTTTATAAAACCTTCCTTAAATATCCGCGCGACCATTTTAAGGCGATGTCTATTGATGAAATAATCAATTCATTCAATGACGAGGGAAAACTGTATAAGTTGGAAATCGTTGCTGAATTATTTTATCAGGATGCTTTGTTGGGAGAGGTGGATAAACTACTCCTGGAGAAATCTCTGGCCTTATTCCGTTATGTCGATTTAAATGGCGACGTCTTTTCTTTTGACCGCAACCGCAAGGTGGGGGAAATTGAGGAGATACTCTCGCAGTTTTAAGAAAAAGTAAATTGCTATCTTTATCCTCATTAAACATATAGATAGAACTATGATGAACCGGAATCTATTCATTGTCGCTATTCTTACCCTTTTCTCTTCCTTTTTCTGTGCAAACTATACCCATGCCCAGGAGTGCTCCGTTTCCCTAACCGGAACATACAAACTGGATTCGGAAGAAGGAATGTATGATACTTTTGTTTTCGACGGAGCAGGAAAGGTAAATATTCATGCTTTTACTGAATTCAAAGGCGACTTCTTTCAGGTGGGTGATACCGTTATCGTCTATCCCGACAAAAGCCTTTTTGTTTTTCTGAAGAAAGATGAACACACATTGGTTGGAATCAGCATGTGGGTTGAGAATCTGGTATTCAAGCGTATGCCGAACGATACGATCATTGTACCGGCTCAGACCCGCGGACAGGAATATGCCAATCAATTCTATGAATTTTATAAACTATCGGGAAGAGAGGAACCCAATCTGGGCACTTATTTAGGTCTGAATACAGATTCAAACCTACGTGCATCTATGGACAAACTCTGTGATGAAGGATTCCCCAAAGCATGCACCACCATAGCAAATGCTTTAATGCTCGCAAGCCCCGGAATGGCCGAGTACTTTCGGGGAGATACCAACGAAAATAAAAAGATAGCTCCCAATAAAGAAATCTTCCAATACTACGTGAAAGCTATTGAATTAAACGACCTGGATGCAATTGCGCAATTAGGAGCCTATTTCCTCATGCTTGGGCATAAAGAGGAAGCCATTAAAGTATTTGAAAAAGGCTGTGAACTTGGACATAAGGGATGTTGTATGTCCCTTGCCGGACTTCAAATGAACTGGGGGGAAGAGTAAAACAGGGGTATGCTCACAATGGTATGGAGAAAAAGAAACTAAAATATCCTGTAATCCTGGTACACGGAATTGCTGCTAAAGACAATAACCTGTTTTGGGGACGAATTCCTGAAACACTAAGGAGTGCAGGTATAGATGTGTTTCTGGGAAATACAGACTCGTGGAGTGGGATAGAACGCAATGCCTTATTATTAAAAGAATCCGTCGATTCCGCATTGGAGAAATGTGGGACCGAAAAGGTGAATCTGATTGCTCATTCAAAAGGCGGAATTGATTCCCGCTTTTTAATAAGTACGCTTGGGTATGCACCTAAGATAGCCAGTCTGACGACGATTTCCACCCCTCATCTCGGCTCCGAAATAGTGGATTTTGTTTATAATAAGAAGTATATACATAGTAAATTAGCCAAAGCGATAACTAATTCCTTAGTAAGGCTGTATGGCGATAAATCCCCGGAACTTCATACCATGCTTGGAGATTTGAATACGAAGAATATGATAAAATTCAATCTGCAAAATCCGGATGCAAACTCTGTTTACTATTCCAGTTACCAGTCTTTTATAATGAGTGGGTTTGATGATTTATCGCACTTCCTCACTTACTATTTAATTAAAAGGGTTTCAGGGGCAAATGATGGAGTTGTAAGTCTTAAATCTTCAAAATGGGGTGATAACTGTACACTGATTAAAGGGTTGAAGTGGGGTGGAATCTCTCACTCCGAAATCGTTGATATAAAGAGGCGGAAAATCTCAGGGGTTGATGTTCCTGCTGAATATCTGAATATTGTTGATATGCTGATCTCAAAAGGATTCTGATATTATACTTATGAAGTATTTAATCGTATTATGAGAATGTTGATGTGATTATTTATTGTTTTTCAGAACTCTTTTTTCTTCGCTAACAAGTCGCCTTTCTACTTTTTTGATATCTTCTGCTGTTGGAAGATTTTCTGGTACTATCCCCCTTTCAAGAAGCATTTTCCGAACAGCTTCATTATTCTCAATATGTTCCCTTTCTATAGGCTTTACGCCATTTATGTCATGCGTTTGGATATTAACACTTGTCATTTCAGCTGCAAAATCTTTTGCTTTAATACTGATAGTGGGTAAAAAGTCTGCAACAGGTCTATTCCCAGGAATTCCAAGCTTCTTTTTTAATAAAGATGTATTTAAGCGGAACAAAGCTTGATCTCCTTTAGAGCGAATAATGGCAAAGTCCTGATCATTAATCCCGCGTTCATACATTATCCCTGACAGTCGCCTCTCTGTTTCCTGTAATTTTGTGCGGGCTTTAATGCGTTCAACTTCTAATAAACGTTGCTCTACTAATTCTGCACGACGGGTTTGAACCGCGAAATAGGTTTGTGCAAAAGCAATTTGTTCCTTGCGGGTGTCTCCATTCTGAGCAATCAGATAACATCCATATCTGGATAAAAGGATATCATTTATTTCGTGTTTTGCTCCTTTGCCGGCTTCGATCACCTTCCTGATATCAGGAAAGTGATTAAGTATACTTTGGCCTGCATTTTTGCATGATTCCTTAGCTTTATCTATGACTTTAGAGAAGTTTTCCCATTTGGAATATCCTAATAATAGTTGTAAGTCACGGGCGCTCCAACATTCAATTCCTTCATATTCAAGAGAAGCCGTTTCAAATTGCTCGAAGAGAGCTTTTATTTCAGATGATTTCATGTTTGTTTTCTAGACTTAAAGTGATTTATTTTGGTTATTGTGTTATTTGTTTCGTTTAGAAACAATTACAAAGATATGGATTGCTTTATTTATAGCAAAATCATTTATTCTTTTTTCTATGCCCTTTTAATAAAACTCTGTACTGCCCTCCTGATCAAGAATGGTAAAACCTTCTTGAACTTTTAAGCAAAATAAATTGAACCGGAGAACAAAGCAGTTTTTCGGTTTTTTATTTAGTTTTGCGAGTGAACAAGATAAATGTGCGAAAGTTTGGGAATTATATGATATTAAAATTCTAAATTAGAACACTTTTTAAGTGGAAAGGACTAAATAATTAAATTCTGAAAAACATGTTGAGAAAGACTAGACGGATAGTTGCGGCCATCTTCTTTGTATTGGTTACCCTACTATTCCTCGATTTTACGGGTGCGGCACACCTATGGTTCGGGTGGTTGGCTAAGATTCAACTGGTACCTGCCATACTGGCTGTGAACGTCGCTATAATTATCGGGCTTGCATTGCTGACCCTTATATTCGGACGTATTTACTGTTCCGTGATTTGCCCGTTGGGTGTAATGCAGGACGGAATATCTTTCGTTTCCGGCAAGCGGAAAGGTAAGAAGAACCGGTTTCGTTTCTCGAAAGCCATCTCCTGGCTCCGGTATTCCGTTTTAGGAGTATTCATCATTGGCCTTATTGCCGGAATTCCCGCTATTTTTGGTTTGCTCGAACCTTATAGTGCTTATGGGCGGATTGCTTCTAATCTTTTCGCGCCCGTTTATCGTTGGGGAAATAATCTGCTGGCTGTATTTGCCGAAAGGGCAGATAGTTACGCTTTTTACCCCACCGAGGTATGGGTAAAAAGTTGGGTCGTATTTGGTGTAGCCATTGCTACCCTTATTATTGTAGCTATATTGGCATGGAGAAACGGGCGTACCTATTGCAACACCATTTGTCCGGTAGGTACATTCCTGGGTTTTATCTCCCGGTTCTCTATACTTAAGCCAACATTCGATACCGAAAAATGTACCAAGTGTGGAGTCTGCGAACGCAATTGCAAATCATCCTGCATCAACTCCAAAACGATGACGATAGATCAAAGCCGTTGTGTAACTTGTTTCGACTGTATCGACAAATGTAAGTTTGGAGCCATGAAGTATGAAGTTCGCAAGGCTGGAAAGAAAGAGATTGCGGCGTCCACTCCATCCGAAAGCAAAGAAAGTAAAGGAGTTAAAGACAGTGGAATGACCCGTTCGGCTTTCCTATCCATTGCCGGATTGTTTGCCTTTACACATACCATCAAGGCTCAGCAACTACACGTGGATGGCGGATTGGCAGAAATTGAAGATAAAAAACGTCCCGACCGCAAGACGCCTGTGGTTCCGCCGGGAGCGAAGAGTCTGCGAAACATGAATAACCATTGTACAGCTTGTCAGCTTTGTGTGTCGGCCTGTCCGAACCATGTACTGCGTCCGTCTGAGAAACTCTCGACCCTGATGCAACCCGAAATGTCGTATGAAAAAGGTTTCTGTCGCCCGGAATGTTCTGAGTGTGCACAGGTGTGCCCAGCGGATGTGATCACTTTGTCATCGCTTGCCGAGAAATCTTCTATCGCTATCGGTCAGGCCATATGGATAAAAGAGAATTGTATTGTAAATACGGACGAAGTGCAATGTACTGCTTGTCAGCAGCATTGTCCTACGGGCGCTATCCTTTTGGTTGATCGTGATCCCGGTCAGGAGAAATCGCTGAAGATACCTGTTGTTGATAAAGAACTCTGTATCGGATGCGGTGCTTGCGAATATCTCTGTCCGGCACGTCCGTTTAGCGCTATCTATGTAGAAGGGTATGTAAAACATCATGAACTATGAGTGGTGAGTTATGAGTACTCAGGATCGTAAACTCATAACTCACTACCCATAACTCAAAACTCATAACTCAAAACTCATAACTTTATGAAAAATATATCCCGCCGCAACTTTCTGAAAACCCTCGGAGTAGGAGCTGCTGTTACTACTACAGCACTTTATGGCTGTAAACCTAAAAATACGGTATCGGCAGAAGGTGGTGCCATCGGCGAAGTGCCGACCGATAAAATGACCTACCGTATCAACCCGTTCACGAAAGACAAAGTTTCCCTTTTGGGCTATGGTTGTATGCGCTGGCCTCTTCGGAAAAATGCTAATGGTGAAGATGAAGTGGATCAGGATATGGTGAATGAACTTGTTGATTATGCTATTTCGCACGGCGTAAACTACTTCGATACCGCTCCGGTATACATCAGGGGGTGGTCGGAAACTTCCACTGGTATTGCCTTGAAACGTCATCCGCGCGATAAATTCTATATTGCTACCAAACTATCCACAGGACGCAATGATCCTTATACCCGGTCGTTGAAGGCTGCCAAAGAGATGTTTGAGAACTCGCTGAAGAACCTGCAAGTCGATTATATTGATTACTATCTGGTACACAGTGTCGGAGGTGGGAAGGACCCGATAAGGGAGATTGATAATCGCTTGTATGATAACGGTGTGATGGATTTCCTGCAAGCAGAACGAAAGGCCGGACGTATCCGGAATCTGGGATGGTCTTTTCATGGAGATGTGAAAGGATTTGATTATATGTTGTCGCTGCACGAAAAAGTTCAGTGGGATTTTGTGCAGATTCAGTTGAATTATATTGATTGGCAACATGCTTCGGTCGGGAGGAATGTAAATGCAGAATATTTGATTGCCGAACTGGAAAAAAGAGGTATACCTTCTGTTATAATGGAGCCTCTTTTAGGCGGTCGTTTGGCAAGAGTGAATACTCAGGCCATGAACATCATGAAAGAGATTCGTCCGGAAGATACCCCGGCACAATGGGCATTCCGCTATGCCGGAACGCCAGAGAGTGTGTTGACTGTACTTAGCGGTATGGTTTATATGGAGCATTTGCAAGAGAATATCCGGACTTACGCACCTCTGCAACCGTTAAATGAACAAGAGTACGAAGCGTTGGAAAAGGTTACTCAAATTATGCTTAACTCCGACTATATACAATGTACTACCTGTCAATATTGTATGCCTTGTCCGTATGGGTTGGATATACCGGGCATTTTTGATCATTACAACCGCTGCGTAAGTGCCGGACAACGCTTGAATAGCTCCAATGATCCCAATTACAAAGAAGCCCGGCGGGCTTTCCTTCTTGGCTATGACCGGAAGATACCTAAATTCCGACAGGCCGACCATTGTACGGAGTGCGGGCTTTGTAAGCCGCTCTGTCCACAGCGTATTGATATTCCGAAAGAAATGCGTCGCGTGAATGAGTATGCCGAACGCTTGAAACAAAGAAAGGAGTTCTAGGCAGCAACGTGCCGCTGTGAGGGTTCCATGCGGTATCATATCGCATTTGGAGGCAGGGATACGCATTTTACCAGTAGTATAATTAGAGCCTGTTTAAATTTTCCACAGAATAATTATTATATGTTGCTTTCGTTTTTTCTTTAGCGCTCTTTTTGTCTGTTTCTTCTCTTTTCGCGGTTCANACTTGACATAAATTTGTTTTTAAAGTGAATACTAATTATTAAGTTTATGCAAACTTAATATATCAGAGTAACAAACGGCAAGAAAAATGAGACAATTATTATCGGGCTTTCTTTTATTCCCGAAGGAATAGGCAATCGATTGTTCAGTTCTGACAAACTGCCTTGTGTGAAATGATTGAGAGCCTGTTTCAATTTTCCACAGAATAATTATTATAGGTTGCTTTCGTTTTTTCTTTAGCGCTCTTTTTGTCTGTTTCTTCTCTTTTCGCGGCTCAAATAGCCCGCTATTATCGCCTTAAAAAGAAAACAAACAGCCTAAAAATAGCACTAAATAAAAGAACGAGCAAAATTTAAACAGGCTCTCAAAACTGAAATAACAGATGTGTTATTTCCGAATCAGAGTTTCCGCAAACGACGGAATAAGTAAAAAAAGTATCGAATCTCGGCGGGAGTGACAAGGTTAAGGTAAATGTAATAGTGGAATATACGCAGGAGAAGCTTCCCGGAGGTCTTCTGGCGATTCTCCATATTGCCTATGGTGNGCGGTTCAAATAGCCCGCTATTCTCACCTTAAAAAGAAAACAAACAGCCTAAAAACAGCACTAAATAAAAGAACGAGCAAAATTTAAACAGGCTCTTACTAAAAAATAAAATAAGGGAATGAAAAGAATTGCCGATTATTGCGGTGATAATATCCTGTACATCAATGTAATGAATAACCTTTCCGTAGATTGTGACTGCGATTCACATCCCGAACCACCCCGTATCGCAGATATCGGTATGTTGGCATCCCTTGATCCGGTAGCTTTGGATAAAGCTTGCGTAGACCTTGTTTACCAATCACCCGAAGAAGACCGTGTGCACCTGGTAGAACGTATTGAGTCACGTAACGGTAGACTCACCCTGGATCATGCGGAAAAACTGGAACTCGGTTCTCAAAAGTATGAGCTTGTGACATTAGAGTAAGAAATAGATTATAGTCATTGCGAGCCGTAGGCGAAGTAATCCAGGTTATACATCTTGTGAGCTGGATTACTTCGCCTACGGCTCGTAATGACGTTATGAAAAAGACTTTTCGGACAGGGTATTTTTTATTAAAATCCATTATATTTGTATGTTCCGATTAGGACGCAACCTTATCCTTTACGCCTTATATCTCTAATAATATGAAACACCTGTTGATTTTCTTACTTCTGTCTTTAATTAACATTCCTCTTTATGCGCAGCACATTGTGGCCAAACAGATGCCCTTCTTCCATGAACTTTCTTCAAATGAAATCTGGGATGTAGGTCAGGATAAGGAAGGCTACCTTTGGATTAGCACCACCAACGGGTTGGCAAGATATGACGGATATAAATTACAGTTTTTCCGGTCGGATTATAAATATCCGGGTTTGCTAACCAACAATTCTATCATTTGTATATCTGATAATGGCCCTTACATTTGGATCGGAACAAGAAAAGGCGTTAATCTGTTTGAAAAGAAAACCTGTAAGATATTTCCATTCCCGGATGCTTTCCTTTTAGATAAAGAGGTCAATAACATAACCGTTGATCAGGATAACTATACATGGATAGCTGCCGAGGGCAAACTATATAAATGTACTCCGGATGCGCGAATTATTAAAGAATATCCTATCGCTAGTCAGCAAAGCCAGGACCGACTACTTGTAATAAACTCAGTCTATGTTGATAAGAGCAACCAAATTTGGGTGATGGCTTACGGAAGTGGTCCACTTAAATATGATGTACCAACAGATTCATTTGTGGCTTATCCGCAGTTTAGTGAAAACAGTAACTCCTTTATTATGTATCAGGATAGTTCAAGTAATTATTGGATGGGTACCTGGGGCGAAGGACTTTGGCAATTCTTTCCCGAAGAAACAGGGGCACAATGTTATAAGAAACACCGCATATTAAACACCCGGACTGGTCAGGATGAACCGTTAATTTATAGCATGACGCAGGATGATACGTTTGGATATTTATGGATACTATCATACAATGAGTTATATGCTCTCAATCTTACCACTGATGGAACGCTGGAACAAGTGGATATTCATGACTTGGTAGATACCCACATGATGTATACCCGTATATTTAAAGACAGGGATGGGAACCTGTGGCTCAGTTCTTATGATATGGCGTACACCATCTTCTTTGACGATTCCAAAACAGATAACTATCCGTTGCCACAGCTAAAAGAGCGATTGGGATGGGATGCTAATCTCCTGAATCTATGCAAAGATGAAGGGAATATTATATGGATGTGTCAGGATAGGTATGGCTTGTGCTTATATGATATGTCTGGCGATAAACTCTCATATAATGATATACATAATTACTCCGGCACGCTGGAAACACTTATTATGGAAAAAGCATTATCCAAAAGAGGGGTATGGGCAAGCGATAGGAATAATTTACGTGTGATGCGGCTTAGTCAGCAAAACATGAAGATATATATAGAAGAAGATATCTATCTGAATACATTTGTATCTAATCCGGGAAGCGTAGAACAACTTGTTGAAGATCATCAGGGTAATCTGTGGATCATAACATCAACTATGCTTCTGGTGAAGCCCGCAAACAGTCAGAAGCTAATTGTCGCATCACAGGATTTGCCCCGGATGTCCCGTTTGGCGGTAGATGGAAACGGAAAAGTGTGGGGCATATCTGTCGATAAAACTATCTGTACGCTGAATTATTCAGCCAACACCATAGCTAGTGAACAAAAGGTTTATATTCCAAATCTGTCGGAACAGGAACTCATCAGCTATGTTTGTATGGATAAAAAAGAGTGTCTATGGATGATTTCTACGTTAGGGCGTATCTATAAATCCGACAAGGAAAAGCAAACATTCGAAAGCATGCCTCTAGAAAATAATATAGAAGATTGTTCCGTATTAAGTATGCTGGCAGATGAAAATTGCGTGTGGATTTCAACCAATAAACGAATCATCCAATATAATATTGACCACAAAACCGTACGCAATTATTCCACTTCGGACG
Source organism: Bacteroides sp. 51 (assembly GCF_010500965.1). Lineage (GTDB taxonomy): Bacteria > Bacteroidota > Bacteroidia > Bacteroidales > Bacteroidaceae > Bacteroides. Next base: position 10,444 of record NZ_QVMI01000012.1, read on the forward strand.
GAAATATATTAGTGAATGTGTTTCGGCACAAAGCCATAGGACTGGATGGCGAAGGAGGGTTGTATGTCGGTGGACATGGTGGCTTTATCCATATTCAATCTGGAGCGGCTTCTGTATTCGGTGGAAATCATTATCATCCGGTAGTTACGGATATTAAGGTAGAGAACCGGAGTGTTTTCTTTTCCGATATTTGCCGTAACGGTGACCATACAAATACTATAGAACAGATAACGCTGCAACCCGGCGACAGGAATATAGAGATATCCTTCTCTTCACTTTCTTACTCGCTTAATCCCAAGACCAGGATAGCCTATATGCTGGAAGGAATTGATAAGGATTGGGTCTATCCGGAACCTGGCAAGCATGCTGCCTTCTATAACCGGATTCCTAAAGGAACGTATAGATTCCGGTTGAAATCGGAGTATGAGCAGGGTAAATGGACGGATAGCGAAGTGCTGTTGACCATCGAACAGTATCCTGCGTTTTATGAAACGTGGTATGCTTATCTTTTCTATGTCTTACTTATTGGGCTGTGCATTTATTTGATTTTGCATACCTATTCGCAACGCATTAAAAGGAAGAATAGCATTAAGTTCAGAGAAGAACTGAACCGTACCAAGCTTGATTATTTCACGAATGTATCTCATGAGTTGCTTACGCCGCTTACTGTAATATCCACGGCTACTGACCATCTGGAAGCGAAGGATGCGCCCGGACAGAAACAAACCCTGATATTGAGATCGAACGTGGATAAACTGAAACGACTGATACAGCAAATCCTCGATTTTAGGAAGATGGATATGGGAAGAATGACGTTGAGCGTGTCTTATGGAAGCATCAAAGACTTTATCATTGATATTTGCCGGACAAACTTCTTGCCACTTGCCCGGAAAAAGAATATAGATCTGCAAATCAATGTTGATACCCATGAATTATATGGATATATAGATTTCGATAAGCTGGATAAGATTCTGTACAACCTACTTTCCAATGCTATAAAATATACACCGGAGAATAAACAAATCAGAGTAATTGCCCAACTTATACAGCAAGAAGATGGTAATTGTTTAGTCATTAAGGTGGAAGATGATGGAATCGGTATATCGCATAAAGAGATTGACCATATCTTCACCCGATTCTATAGCAATCGGAAAAATAAAGGAATAGAGTCGAACGGGATCGGTCTCTCCCTGACAAAGGATTTGGTTACCCTGCATCACGGAACCATAACTGTTGTTAGCGTTCCGGATAAAGGCACTTGCTTTACTGTAGAATTACCGGTAGATAAAGAATCCTACACAACAGAAGAACGGTTGGATGAGATGATCATTGAAGGTCAAGAGGATATCTTCACCGATGAAATTCCTTCGAATGACTTGGAAACAACAGAAGAAACAGATCGGTTTACTATCCTTTTGGTCGATGATAATACGGAACTACTGTACGTCATGAAAGGGATATTCAAAAATAAATATAACGTAGTGACAGCCACCAACGGTCAACAAGCATGGGAAATATTGAATAATACTGCCGTAGATGTTGCCATCTGCGATGTCATGATGCCTAATATGAACGGCTGGGAACTATGTAATCGCATAAAAACCGATTTACGTTTTAACCATATCCCAGTTATTATACTTACCGCAAAGAAAGGTATTGATGACCGTGTAGCAAGCTACGAAGCCGGAGCGGATGGCTATATTGCCAAACCGTTTGAATCTAAAGTGCTTTTTGCCCGGGTAGATAACTTGCTGAAATCATATAAAATGCGTCAGACAGCTTTTCAGAAAGAAGAGGATATAAACCTGGAAGGCTTAAACTACCAGTCGGCAGATAAACAGTTCCTGCAATCCATTATTGATAGCATTGAACAACACCTAGAAGAACCCGAATTTGATCTGGAACAACTATCCTCCGATTTAAATATGTCCAGATCAACCCTATACCGGAAGATTAAATCAATGACTGGACTGACTCCATTGGACTTTATCCACAATATAAAAATGAAACGCGCCTGCATGATGCTGCATAACCAACAAATGAATATATCGGAGGTAGCTTATGCAGTAGGTTTCAGCAATCCCAAATACTTCTCCAAACGCTTCAAAGATGAGTTTGGTATAACTCCGTCGGAATTCCAGGCAAGGTTATAAGATTATGTCATTAGGGTATTCAATCGTGTCATGACATAATTTTAGGCCCCTCATAACACTTTTCAATCCCCTCCTTCCAATCGAATATCACTTCTTTTGCTTACATCATGTAGTTAAACTCAAATCGTATATTCATGAAACAAGCAAAGAAGTCACTATTTGTATACCTTATTATGTTAGCCGCTGTTCATGCCCTGGGGAACGCGCAGATGTCCGGGCGCAAAATCCTTTTTAATAAAGATTGGAAATTCCATCTTGGAAGTGTAGCCAATGCCGAGCAACCATCGTACAACGATAGCAAGTGGAGAGCCCTTGAACTACCCCATGATTGGAGCGTCGAACCATTGCCTGTACAACGCGAAGGCGTAACTGTCGGCCCTTTCTCCCGCATGAGCGAAGGAACGTGGGACACCGGACAAACCGTCGGGGGCGAAGGCTGGTACAGAAAAACATTCACTATCTCACCTGAGGATGCAGGTAAGCGCCTTATCCTTTATTTCGAAGGCGTTTCCAACCAATCCGAAGTCTGGATCAATGGCCGGAAAGCCTATTATAATCCTTACGCTTATACCTCGTACAGGATTAATATGACCGATTACTGCCATGCTCCCGGTGTTGCAAATACTATTGTAGTAAAAGCAATTAATACAGGGCTTAACAGCCGTTGGTACGTAGGCTCCGGTATATTCCGTCATGTATGGATCATCAAAACCGATAAGACTTATCTCGATGAATGGGACACATTCTTCAACGCTTCCGAACTGAAAGGTAAAGATGTGCAGGTGCGGTTCTCTACCATCGTACACAATCAGAATCAGCAGCAAGGCGCGGCCGATTTGGATATTAAAGTCTATTCGCCCGCTGGAAAAGAAGTCGCCACTGTAAGCCAAAAGCTAACCCTGTCCCCAGAGACGCCCGTTGCCGCTTCTTTCTCCATAAAGAATGCCGAATTGTGGTCGGTAGATACACCTATATTATATACCGCTGAAGTTTCGCTCTCCTCAAGCGGGAAAGTATTCGATAAAATCTCCGTTCCTTTCGGCGTGCGTACTCTTTCTGTTTCTGCTGAAAAAGGCTTCCAACTTAATGGTAAAACGATAAAACTGAAAGGCGGTTGCCTCCATCACGATAATGGTCTGTTGGGTGCGGTAACCCTTAACCGGGCGGAAGAGAAGAAAGTGGAATTGATGAAAGCCAATGGCTATAATGCGGTAAGATGCTCTCATAATCAGGTGTCTGAATACTTTTTGGAAGCATGTGATAGATTGGGAATGCTGGTTATCCATGAAACATTTGATCAATGGCAGAAACCAAAACGGGATAATGATTATGCTCAGTTCTTTGATGAGTGGAGCGATAAGGACCTGGCCGCCTCTGTTCGTCGCGACCGCAATCATCCTTCCATCATTATGTGGAGTATTGGCAATGAAGTGGAACAGCGTGCCGATGAACCCGAAGGAGATCTGATTTCCAAGAGACTGGTTAATACCATCCGTAAGTATGATGATTCCCGTTTTACCACGATAGGTGCAAATGATTTTTGGGACAGACGTCACTTCTCTTGGGACAATGATGCGCACCGCACTTTTAAAAATGTAGATATAGCCGGTTATAATTATGTGTGGCGTAAATATGAGAGCGACCATGCTGCAGACCCAAAACGCATCATTTATGGAAGTGAATCTTATCCTAAAGAAGCTGCGCAGAACTGGAATCTGATAGAGAAACATCCGTATATCATTGGCGATTTTGTATGGACATCTATTGATTATCTGGGTGAAGCCGGTCTGGCGCATGCGCTGGAACTGGCACCGGGTGAAAGAGATCCGCAATTTATGGGCTGGCCCTGGTATAACGGTTGGTGCGGAGATATTGACCTTTGTGGCGATAAGAAACCGCAATCCTATTTTCGTGATATTATTTGGAGGGAACGTGAAATAGCTGTGGCCGTACGTCGACCCGTGGCAGAGGGAAAGAAAGAAGTGGTGAACGGCTGGGGATGGACGGACGAATTATTAAGCTGGAATTGGCCTGGATTGGAAGGTCAACCCCTGCGGGTAAACGTTTACAGTCGCTCGCCGAAGGTAAGATTGTATCAGGATAACGTTTTAGTGGGCGAGAAAGAAGTCGATCCCGAGTCGTACACCGCTACATTCGAGGTTAGTTACAAACCCGGTGAACTCAAAGCGGTGAATGTGAACCGTAAAAAGGAGGCCGCATCAACAATATTGAAGACAACCGGAACTCCTGCGGCTATCCGACTGATTGCGGACCGGAACCGGATAAAGGCAGATAAGAACGATTTGTCTTATGTCAAAATAGAAATTGTAGATAAAGATGGCAATGTAGTTCCCGATGCCGTGCTTCCGGTTACTATCGCTTTCAGCGGAAACGGTAGCGTTATTGCTTCCGGCAACGCTAGCTACGATGATATGAAAAGTTTCCGGTCATTGACGCCACGCACATTCCGGGGAAAAGCTATTGCTATTGTGCAACCTACGGAAGAGAAGGGTAGCGTTCAACTCACCGTATCGGCAGAAGGTCTTCATACAAGCTCCATCTCAATTGAAACTTATTGATATACGCATTTCCTATAGAGACGCACGCCGTGCGTCTCTATAGGAAAACAATAACCTTTATTTTTAATTTTAAAACTATGCTTATGATTAACTACAAAGAATGGTCGAGGCTATTTTGCCTCTGTATTATCTTCATGCTCATGGTTACCTCTGCCTTTGCCCAACAACAGGCAGTGACGGGTACAGTGACCGATCCCGCAGGCGAAACCATTATCGGTGCCAGCATACAGGAAAAAGGCACCTCGAACGGTACCATTACTGATATCGACGGCGGGTTCAACCTAACCGTACAGCCCGGTGCTGTGCTGGAAATCAGCTTTATCGGCTATAAAACAAAAGAACTCAAAGCGCTCTTCGGCCGCAACATGGCGGTGGTATTGGAAGAAGCCACAGAAATACTTGATGAAGTAGTTGTGGTGGGCTATGGGGTTCAAAAGAAAGCCACCCTATCCGGCTCCGTAACCAGTGTCAAAGGCAATGAAATCGTAAAAGCTCCGGTAATGAATGTGAGTAACAGTCTGGCTGGACGTATGCCGGGTGTAGTTGCTATTTCCGGTAGTAGCGAACCCGGTTATGATGATGCAACCATACGCGTCCGCGGCGTCAACACCTTTGGCAAAGCCCAACCCTTGGTTGTGGTCGACGGGGTTCCCGGACGCTCGCTGGAACGTGTCGATCCCAGCTCCATCGAAACCATCTCCGTGATGAAAGATGCTTCTGCGGCTATCTACGGCGCTCAGGCTGCCAATGGCGTTATCCTTATTACCACAAAGAGAGGACAAAAAGGTAAACCAACCGTTAAGTTTTCCATCAATCACGGATACTCCCGCCCCACGAAAGTACCCGAAATGGCCAACTCAGCCGAGTATGGCACACTGTTGAACGAAATTGACAAATACGCCGGACAGACTGAACGTTACACACCTGATGAAATTCAGAAGTTCCGCGATGGTTCCGATCCCTGGTCATATCCTAATACGGATTGGTTTGCTGAAACATTGCGGTCATGGTCGCCCCAAACCAGTGCCAATGCAACAATTGAAGGAGGATCGGATAATATGAATTACTTCGTTAGCGTTTCTGCCAAAACTCAGGACGGCATCTATAAGAAAGGCTCCACCTCATACAATCAGTATGACCTGCGCGTTAACCTCGATTGGAAAATCAATAAACATGTGGATGTATACATGAATGTATCAGGACGCATGGAAGACCGTAACTACCCCATGCGTTCGGCCGAGAATATCTTCCGTATGCTCATGCGTTCCAAACCGAATATGCCTGCTTATTGGCCCAACGGTATGCCCGGGCCTGATATTGAGTTTGGCGATAATCCGGTAGTTATCGTAACTGACGCTACAGGTTATGACAAAGATAAACGCTATGTGGTGAACGGAGATTTCGGAATAAATGTCAAAGTGCCTTATGTAGATGGCTTAACCTTAAAAGCAACGGCTTCGCTGGATAAGACCTTCCGCTTCCGCAAAAGATGGGAAACGCCCTGGTATCTTTATTCATGGGATGGTGTTTCTCGGGATACCAACGGAGAACCAATCTTGGTAGAAGGGAAAAAAGGATTCAGCGATCCACGATTGACCGAGAACATGGAGGACAATCATAATATTCTTCTGAGTGGTTTATTGAACTACAACAAAACTATTACGGCAGACCACGTCATCAATGTCATGGCCGGCGTTGAACGTATTACCGGAGGAGGCGATGATTTCGAAGCGTTCCGTAGATACTATCTCTCAACTGCCATCGACCAGTTGTTTGCCGGTGGACAGGGCGAAATGAGCAACACCGGAAAGGCTTATAAGGAAGCACGTCTCAACTATTTTGGAAGGGTAAATTATAGCTATCAATCCAAATACCTGGCCGAATTTGTATGGAGATATCAAGGATCATACATTTTCGACGATGGAAATAAGTTCGGCTTCTTCCCCGGTGTATCCCTGGGATATGTCATGTCCGAGGAAAAGTATTGGGAAAGGCTCAAACCCATTGTTAACTTTGCCAAAATAAGAGCGTCCTGGGGACAAACGGGGAATGATCTGATTGATCCATACCAATATCTGGCGGCGTATGATTTCAATGACCTGATGTATATGACCAACGGCGGGGGCACCAACAATCAGGCCTTAAAAGAAGGCGTAGCCCCCAACGCCAACGTTACCTGGGAAAAGGCCACGCAGAAAAACATCGGTATCGATCTTCAATTCCTTGATGGCGATTTGGCTTTCACGTTCGATTACTTCAATAACGAACGTTCGGACATCCTCTGGAAACGCAACGCTTCCGTTCCGGGAACCTCCGGCCTTACGCTGCCCGACGAGAATTTGGGTAAAGTAAGAAACCAGGGCGTCGATTTCAGTCTTGACTACCGCAAACGATTCAATGATTTCACTCTGGGAGTAGGAATAAATGGTGTTTATGCCAAAAACAAAATCCTCTTCTGGGACGAGGCCTCCGGAGTGCCCGAATATCAACAGTCTACCGGTAGCCCCATCGACGCGCAACTGTACTATAAAGCTATCGGCATCTTCCGCGACTGGGATCACGTAAACTCCATGCCTCACTGGGCAGGCGCCCGGCCCGGCGATATTATTTTTGAAGATTATAACGATGATGATATCATCGACGGTAACGACCGCGTACGTATGGATAAGAGCAAGAACCCCACCTTTACGGGCGGACTCAATATCGATATGGCCTACAAAGGCTTCGACCTTTCCATTCTCTTTCAGGGGGCTGCTGGAGGTGTGTTCTACCAGGATACCGAGTCGGGCGATTTTGGAAACTTCCTCAAAAGTTTCTATGATAAACGGTGGACGGAAGATAATCCGACTGCCAGCTACCCTCGTACCTACAACCGCTCTAACGAGTATTGGGTGAACCAGAAAAATACCTTCTGGGTGCGTAAGAGCGATTACATCCGTCTGAAAAACATTGAATTGGGATATACACTGCCTCAAACGCTCACCAAACGTGTAAACATAGAACATGTACGTTTTTATGTGAGTGCCTATAATCTGCTCACATACAGTCCGGATATGAAAGATTATGATCCAGAGAATACCAGTGAAAGAGGGTATAACCACCCGCTGAATAAGATTGTGAACCTAGGACTAAGTGTAACCTTTTAACGTACATATACCATGAAAAAAATCAGTATATTCATTCTGTCAACCTTGTTGTTTATGTCCTCGTGCAGCGATAGCTTCCTGAAAGTGGACCCGCTGGACAAATATTCGGATGCCGCCGTATGGTCGGACCCCGCTTTGGTCTCCGCCTTTGTCAATAACATCTATCTGGGGCAGCACTACGGCTTCCATACGCTGATGCTCTCTTCCCTGTGCGATGAATCCATGGAAGTATGGGCGTGGGAAACGCAACCTATCCTGAAAAGCGAAATCAGTCCGAGCTACGTGGGTGCCCTTGCTCCTAATTTCTGGATCAGAGCTTATCATAACCTCTCCTGGGAGAAGCTATATAAGAATATACGCAGTTGTAATAGCTTTTTTGAGAATGTGGAAAAATACGAACTGCAAGGCGATGAAATAGATCGTCTGAAAGGCGAAGTACATTATCTGCGGGGTTATTTCTACTTTTGGCTCATGAGCATGCACGGTGGTGTTCCATTGATTGAAAAATCATATACCACATCCGATGACTTACTCGTAGCCCGGAATACACTTGAAGAAACAGTAAACTTTGTAGTGAAGGACCTGGATGAGGCTGCCCGCGTTCTGAACACTTCTACCGATAAGGCTCGTGCGAGCAAAGGCGCTGCCCTGGCCTTGAAATCGAGAGTATTGCTTTATGCTGCCAGTGATTTATTTAACTCAAACGCTTCCTGGTCGCCCGGTTACGCCAATCCCGAACTCGTGAGTTACACAGGCGGCGACCGCCGTACTCGTTGGCAAGCCGCTAAAGATGCCGCCGAAGATGTGATGGAATTAAATGTTTATGGACTGTATGGTCAAAAAGTGTATACCGATCCGCAGGAAGCAACGGATAATTACGTTAACATCTTCCTGAATCACGGAACCAGTGAAGATATCATGTTGACCTATTATGACTATGTGAATCATGGTAGTGCTAATTTTGAGCAACCCCGCGTCGGTCTCTTCAACAGTCCCAACGGTTTCCACGGCTGGGGCGGCAACACGCCCATCGGCCAATACATCGACGCTTACGAAAATGCCGACGGAACCAAATTCGACTGGAGCAACCCAGCTCAGAAAGCTCAACCCTATGTTGGCCGTGATCCCCGCTTCTATGCAAACATTCTCTATGACGGAGCCACCTGGCGTCAACGCCCCGACGATGTGATAGGTTCCGATCCTCTGGGTATTGTACAAACCGGCTTTTATGAAACCGCCAGCGGTTCCTACACTCCCGGACTGGACACCCGCCAGGGGCCAATCGAAGACTGGAATGGTACGTATACGGGATATTATATGCGTAAGTTCCTTGATCCTTCTGTTAATCATCAGTACGAAATACAGAGTTATCCTTACCGCCAAATCCGTTATGCCGAAGTGGTGCTCAATTATGTGGAAGCTTGTTTGGAACTGGGAGAAGAGGACGAAGCAATTAAGAAACTGAACTTTATTCGTGAGAGAGCGGGTATGCCCAATGTTCCCACCAATGAAACAGGTGCCACCTTGAAAGAACGTTATCGTAATGAACGGAGAATTGAATTGTCATATGAAGGTCACCGCTTCTTTGATATCCGTCGTTGGATGATTGCACCGGATGTACTTAAGAATGCGCAAGGTATTGATATTCGTTATCCGTATGGAAGTACGCAACCTACGTATACCGTAACTGAGGTTCAGGATAGGTCGTGGAATAATAAGGTTTATTTGCTTCCGATCTTACTGGATGAAATGAATAAGAACGAACTGTTGATACAGAATCCGGGGTATTAAGATTGGTTACTATTATTTACACTGTTGAAACCCTTCGAAACAATGATTTGCGTTTGCAGCAAACAACGACTTACGTTTGCAGCAAACGCAAGTTCATGTTTGCTGCAAACACAAGATGCACTTTGCTGCAAACGTAAAAAATAGCCCCAGGGAGTACTGTAAAGGGGGCAAAACAATAGGTTTTGCTTGATGAACGTGTTTTGAAATATTTTTTGGGTAGTGCGTTTTCCTTACATTTGTCTGTGACGTCATCACCTCTTCCGATGCGTGCAAGGCGCTTTATTATTAAACCGGTATCCTATCCCTAACATTAAATAGTTAGGGTTATGGAAATCGTTGAGGCTATATCCGATATGGAGAAACGAGTTTCGGGTGATTTCGGCTTTGAGTGCCAGTATCTGATAGATCGCTTTGAAGTCACCGCCCCGATGTAATGCATTAACTCCTACTCCTACGCCCACTGTAAAATAAGGCATAACATATTCCACTCGTCCGGAAACGCCCAAAGCAAGCTGTGCGCTAAGCGATGGTTTGATATATTCCTTGTCCGAGGCCCCCGAATAATACTCCTCATTATTATGACGTATATTGGCACTTTCATCATAAACACCATCAAGTGATGCACCTACACGGAATTTATATCCCATGTTATACATCGGATTGAAGTTGAATCCCAACACTGTAAACTTATCGTCTAGCGCAACCTGGCTGTCTTCTGTGATAATTCCTTTACGTCTCCAGGAACCAAATAAGACTAAGTCATAGCTGATGTGGCGCTTAAACTCAGGTATGGGATGACAATACAAGGGGCGGGTAAGGGTTTTCTCTTCTCTGTTGATGTTGTACACCAATCCAATCCTGAAATCGAGTGTGTTTAGTCCGGCATTAGGGAAGTTGGTGTTTCCATTGGAGAAATGACTGAGTCCGACGCCTGCGGTCAGGTCGACCTGATTGTTTAGCATCCAGTTCAAATATAAATTAGTATGGAGGTAAGCATTGGTCTTTGATCCGATAATTACATTGAAGCCATTATCTTCGCCATATGGTTCCCAGCCAAATGATAGTCCGAAATTCCACTCATAATTGAGTGAAAGTTTGGGATGGAGCCGGGCAATGCGAGCGCCTTGAAATACATAGAGTGCTACGGGAGAGCCAATCTCTTCTCTATTCTTGAAAGAATAACGCGCCAAACCGATACCCTGATAGGGGCTGTTATATATTTGGTCGACAGAAGTATTGGGCTTAAACTGGAAACTATATCGCAGGTGTCCGGAAGAAGAATTATTAAGATGTTCCCCGCTTTGGTTGTGACCTTTCAGAAAGTCGTTTGTTGGGAAGATATAGCTGGGGCGGATGTCTACACTTATTCGGGATATAATGTTTGATGAAGAATTCTGCGAGTTCGTCAATTCTGTTTGTTCGCTTGTTGTTTCCTGAGCAGAACAAATGGTGGAGAAAAATAATAATAATCCCAGTGAACCGATTTTTATTCCGGTTCGTAGCTTGTTTTTATTCATGATTTAAGTCACAGCTTTTGGAAGAGGTTTTTCGTCTGTATTTGCATAAGATGCAAATATACAATTAATCATTTTCCATGTATCATTTTGGTCTGATAATTTAGAAATGAATATAAAATATCATATATATGTCGGCCTGATACGTCTTTTTATTCATTATGCAAAACACACCTCTCAATGTAAAAAAATGATTATAGCCAACTGATGCCAATGAAATGGGTAAAGGAATAAACATGAAGAAGAAGAGAGAAAGGTTCGGACCATCGACTATAAATCATCCGACCATTTATAGTAAATGGTCGGATCAAAAACATAAAACATCCGGACCTTTTACGTTTAGGGGCAGGTGGAATGGATATAAAAACTGCATTCTCTAAAGCTCAAAATATACTTAAAGAGAAGTACTGGGAAGAACCGGAAAAATGGGCTGGCTTCATTCTGATTGAATGAAACAGAGAAGGGCTGTGCAGGTGTGAAATTATGCCTAGGGCATCTCACTGGTATAGCCTAGGCATACCAGTGAGATGCCCTAGGCATACCAACCGTACGGTTTAGACCCTTGAAAGGAAGGGGCTAACATGTGTGTAACGAGAGTTTCTATAAATGACTATTTATATCCTTCCATTCATGAATAGCAGGAATTACCTCCGAACTGATTAGTTCATCTCTTAAGTCGCAAAGGTGTTTGTAGCTTTGGCGCAGTGCCTCGTGCTCTTCCTTTGTTCCTTTAATACTTTTGTAATGAACTCCGGTTTTGTCCAGTGTGGTTTCCATAGCCATCATAATATGATTAAACTCATTGTTAGACACATAAGTTCCTACGGGCCAGTCAAAGTTCTCGCCTCCCATTGCTGCTCGTATCATTTCTATAGATAAATATGCCGGACTCTGGAAAGAAGAACGTCCGCGAAGTTCGATGATGTTTTTCCCACCTTGAACAACTTTTAGTTTAATATCTTCCCATTGTGAATCTGTAAGAGCAGATGTGCCAATTATCTCATTCAACGGCTTGCCATCTACTTTAGCAGTAGAAGAAAATACAGCCATCTGCTCACCATGTCCGCCATAGGTTCTACAGTTTTCAATTTTGTCGGGATGAATATGGAAGTGTTTGGACAATTCATTCCGCAATCGAGTGCTATCCAGTGCGGCCAAGGTGGTTACCTGCGAAGGTTTCAGACCTGAATACAAGAGTACCAATAATCCGGTTATATCCGCCGGATTGAAAATGACTACAATGTGTTTTACATCCGGACAGTATGCCTTAACATCTTTCCCAAATTGGATGGCGATTTCAGCATTCCCTTTCAAAAGGTCCTCGCGTGTCATCCCCTCTTTACGTGCAGCGCCTCCTGAGTTGACAATGTATTTGCTTCCTTTCAGCGCTTCTTTAATATCGTCCGTATAGGTTATATTTACACCACTAAACCCGCACTGCAACAATTCCTCGGCAACACCCTTCAGTCCTTTCGCATAAGGGTCATATAAACAAATGTTGGAAGATAATCCCATTAAAATAGCCGATTGTGCCATGTTAGACCCAATCATACCTGCAGCTCCAATTATAGTGAGCTTATCTGATGTAATCGCTTTCATGATCTTTGTTTTATAATGATTAGTTCTTATAAAACAACTCCAATCCGTAATGGTTTGGTCATTCAGCTAAAATAACATTCGTCTGAGATGGGTTTATTTTACTTGTACCTTTGGTTGATAGGTTAGGACCTGTACACGCACCACTCCTTTTACTCCTGCATTGGGGAATTTTTTCTTATAATGTTCGGTTAGATCTTCATAAAGCCATGGACGAACATCCGAATAGCGTTGCATGCCGTATTTTTCCAGGATGATATCGTATGTATGTTTTATACCTTTAAATTCAAATGACCATTTCGTAAAACTAGTGATTTGATTCTTGGGCAATGCGAGTTTATAAGAGTCGGGAAGCTTTGAAGGAAGCTGAGAAGAAGCATCTTCTTCTACAAATATACTTCCGGTAGTTATTGGATTGGAATTGGAGTCAACAATCGTACATACACCAGAAGAGCTTTTTGCAATCATCTCACTTTTAAAATCTATAAAATAGCCACCACCTGTAGGAACCGGAAGATTGTTTTGCAAATCTGTTGTTATCAATTCTTTTTGCTCGGCATCTATTCCATGAATTACTTCAACAGCAAACAAATCACCGCTAAGATCGGGGATGTTCTCCTGGTCATCATCGCTACAGCTAACAAAGTTTATGATACAAAGAAGTAATAATAGTATTCCAAAAGTCTTTTTAGTTCTCATGTTGTAATAGAATAGTGTTATATGATTGCGAAATTAACGAAAAAAAAGAACGCAATGATATAAATAATTCCCTTTTTTCCGCATTAATTGAATAATCCTCTTCATATTAACCGTTTTTTATCCCTTTTATTAATTGGGTGGGGTTTTCTTTGCTTATGAATATTATTAAACCCTAAGTTATATCATGAAGAAGATTCTTTTTTTATCGCTCCTTTTCTGTGCATCCATGCTTGTTGCACAAACAAAACATGCATCATCCACATTGTACCCTACCTATAAGGGACTTATCATGGCCGGTTACCAAGGTTGGTTTGATGCACCGAAAAATGGAGTCATGTATCCCGATGAAAATAATATCCGGATTGACATGTGGCCCGATGTCAGTGAGTATAAAGATACCTACCCAACAGGGCTGAAGTTGGCCGATGGATCAACCGCCCGTTTTTTTACTTCCAGAGATAAAAGTACCGTAGAACTTCACTTTAAATGGATGAAAGAATACGGACTTGATGGCGTCTTTATGCAACGCTTCTTCGGAGCAGCACGTCCAGGTAGCGAACGGAATATCGTTTTAAAGAACGCTTTAGAGGCTTCGGTCAAAAACGAAAGAGCCATTGCTGTAATGTACGACCTGTCTGGTTTGAGGGGACAGGGAGAAGATTGCTCCCGATTGATTGAAGACTGGAAGTATCTGGTTGATTCATTGAAAGTAACCAATCCGAAAGGTGGTAAGAACACCTATCTGCACCATAATGGTAAACCCTTAGTCGCCATCTGGGGAATTGGTTTCCCTGACCGTCCATATAACATCCGCAACATTGGTATTGAACGCTTTATGGACTTCCTGAAAAACGATCCCGTTTATGGCGGATGCGCTATTATGGTTGGTGTGCCTACTTTCTGGCGTGAACTGAATTCCGATTGTATCTCCGACCCTTATTTACATGATATCATCAGAGCAGCCGATATTGTACTGCCATGGATGGTACAACGCTTCACTCCTCTGCTTCACAATGATATGGATCGCTACCGTGATGTTATTATTGGTGATATAAAATGGTGTAAAGAGGCTGGCATAGATTATGTGCCTTGTGTAACTCCCGGTTTTACCTGGCATAATCTGAGTCGCTTTGAGTTCCCGGATGATATCAAACCTGTAGGTTCTATCCCACGTCAGGGTGGGCGATTCTACTGGCAACAACTAACAACCGCCATTAATGCCGGGGCAACCATGATTTATGTCGCCATGTTTGATGAAGTAAACGAAGGTACCGCTATATTTAAAGTAAGCAATAACCCCCCGGTAAGTAAAATTGCTAAGTTTGCCGACAATGATGGCCAGCCGTCCGATCATTATCTATGGCTTACCGGTGAAGCATCGAAAATGTTGAAGAATCAAAAGCCTTTGGAATTTAAAATGCCTCAGAAAAAATAATAAACCGGACTGTAAATTATGAAACAAATTATTTATGGCGTTATCTTGCTTCTACTTTCGGCTTGTAGTCCTGTAAAGACAAAAGTCGTTTGCATCGGAGCAAGTATAACCGAAGGTGCAGGTGTCCAAAACCGGCAGGAGTTCTCCTTTCCGGGGCAATTGCAGACCCTGCTTGGTTCTGACTATGAAGTAGAGAACTACGGAATCGGGGGAACAACTATGCTAAGCAATGGTAACTCTCCTTATAAGAATACGGAAGCATACCAAAAGGCATTACATAGTAAACCCGACATCGTTTTTATTGATCTGGGAGGGAATGATGCCAAAGCCATCAATCGTCCGTATTATGCCAACCTCGAAGAAGATGCCCGGCAGATGATCCGTTCTTTTAAAGAACTTCCAACCAAGCCGCGGGTTATTTTAATGCTTCCAACAGCATTCTTTGTAACGGATCAGGATGGAATTTATGATCCCGTTTCCCGCAATGAAGTAACTCCACGTTTGCGTGAGGCTGCTTATAAGGAAAATGTGGAAGTACTGGATATGTACCCCTTATTGGTTGATCGCCCCGAACTGGTGCCCGATCAGATTCATCCGAACGAAGAAGGGGCAGCTATTCTGGCGCAGCGAATGTACGATCAGTTAATACTTCCTTTAGATCCCTCATTTGATATCTTCACAACTCTTGACTCTGAGAAAATAGACTATTCGGTTAGTAACTTTGCCGGATATGCCTGCGCCGATTTTAAAATGAAGGGGCGCGATTGCAAAGTCGTTAAGCCAAGAAATGCGAGAAAAGATCATCCCTGGATATGGCGTGCCCGCTTTTGGGGACATGAACCGCAGACGGATATCGCGTTGCTTGAAAGAGGTTATCATCTGGTATATTGCGATCAAAGTGGCTTGGTGGGTAATGATGAATGTATTGCCAACTGGAATGCATTTTACAACCTGCTGCATAAAGGCGGATTATCTCAAAAAGTGGTGTTGGAAGGCATGAGCCGCGGAGCACTATACGCATTGAATTGGGCGGCAGTCAATCCGGATAAGATAGCTGCGGTTTACGTGGATAATCCGTTGTTGGATTGCCGGTATTTTGGCGATCGTGAACCCAATGAAGTATCCCGCGATTTAATGAAAGTGTATAACCTGCCGGATATTGCTTCTATCAAAGAATTTAATAATAGCCCAACAGATAAAGTGCCCGAAATCGTGTCTGGTGGTTATCCAATCCTTATTTTGTGTGCAGATGAAGATGAGGCTGTGCCTCTATATACCGTACAGGAATTTGAGAAGAAAGTAAGGGATGCCGGTGGAGATATTACGGTGATTGTAAAGAAAGGCTTTAAGCACCATCCGCATAGTTTTCCTAATCCCCAACGGATTCTGGACGTTATTTTGTTATAAACTTATCCTAATTTACCATGAAAAAGACTTTTCACTCTTTATTGAGTTTATGTAGTTTAATTATATTATCATCATTTGTATGGTCAAAAGATGAGGTAAAAGATAATCCTGATCAAGCCAACGCCAGTTTGCGTCGTACGGCTATAACAGCGAAATGGCCTGATCGCGCCACAGTGTCAGGAACTTCAAGGGTCCCCGAAGGGAAGAACCTGCTTTGGTATACAGCGCCTGCCAAGGTTTGGGAAGAAGCGCTTCCATTAGGGAACGGTCGTTTGGGCGCTATGGTATTTGGTGGCGTAGCCGACGAAAGAATCCAGCTAAACGAGAATACTGTTTGGGATGGCGCTCCGGTAAATGCCAATAACCCAAAAGCATTGGGTGCATTGCCCGAGGTTCAGCGTTTGCTGTTTGAAGATAAGAATAAAGAAGCCGTTAAGCTGGCAGCGGAAACCATGCTTGGGCAACCATCGAGGATTAAATCATACCAATCGTTGGGCGAAGTATGGTTCGACACTCCACAGCTGAATGCTACAGACTACGTCAGGAAACTTGACCTCAATACGGCTATATCTACCACTGAGTACGTGGCCGATGGAGTCAGATATAAACGTGAATACTTTGCTTCGCCTGTCGACAACGTGATTGTCATGCGTATTACAGCCGATAAAACGAACAAAATAAACCTCTCGCTGGCATTAAGAAGAGCACAAGATGCCAAAACCGAAGCATTGGGAACGAATGCTTTACTAATGAAAGGACGTATCGGCTCGGGAGCGAAAAATAAAGAGAATAACCGTCTTGGTATAAGTTTTGCCTCGCAAGTACAGGCAGAAACATCTGGTGGAAAGGTCTATGTTAAAAACGCTCCGGACGATGAGCCTGTATTGATTGTAGAAGGTGCGAATATACTTACGCTGTACATATCAGGCGCTACGAATTATCCCGGTATGGAGAATCGGACAAAAGGCATTGAAACATATTCAGAAGATCCGGTAAAGAAATGTGCCGACGTGATCAATGCAGTGGTTCGTAAATCATACGATAACCTGAAAAGCGCTCACGTTGCTGAACATCAGAAATATTTCGGTCGTGTGGATCTGGACTTGGGCGAGGTTGCTTCATTTGTTAAAAACCTGCCTACCAATGAACGGCTGAGTCTAGCTCGCCAGAACGAAAAACCAGATTTGGGGCTGGTAGAAACATACTTTCAATTCGGAAGATACCTGCTGATTTGCTCCTCACGTCCCGGTGGTATGCCCGCCAATCTTCAGGGATTGTGGTGCTGGCAGATGAATGCCCCGTGGAATGCCGACTTTCATACCAACATTAATTTCCAGATGAATTACTGGCCGTCGGGCATTACCAACCTCTCCGAAATGCAACTGCCAATGATTGATTTGATGGATATGCTTGTGAAGCCGGGTAGCCTTACTGCCAAAGAAACATATGGCGCCAAAGGTTGGGTAGTACATCATCTCACCGATGCCTGGGGATTCACTGCTCCGGCAGATGGTCCACAAGGAATATGGCCAATGGGTTCTGCCTGGCTGGCGCAGCACCCTTGGGAACAATACTGCTATACGGGCGATAAAACATTCCTGAAGAACAGAGCATTCCCATTGATGAAAGGCGCTGCCGAGTTCATCATGGATTTTCTTGTAGAAGCACCCGCCGGAACAGCCTATGCCGGTAAACTGGTGACCAATCCTTCTTACTCGCCCGAAAACTCGTTCTATTTACCGGACGGAACCACGTCGGAATTTACATACGGTGCAACAATGGATTTACAGATCATCCGCGATCTGTTGACCAATTGCATTGATGCCTGCAACGTCTTGAAAACCGATAATGATTTCCGCAAAAAGTGCGAAGCAGCATTGGCCCGCATACCGGAAACCCGGATCAGTGAAACCACAGGCCGTATCATGGAATGGGCGGAAGATTATAAAGAAGTAGATCCCCACCACCGGCACACCTCACATTTGTTCGGCTTACACCCAAGCAATCAGATCACCGTTGTGGGTACTCCCGAACTGGCTGAGGCTGCCCGTAAAACCCTTGCTGCCCGTGGCGATGGTGGAACGGGCTGGGGACTTGCATGGAAAATAAACATGTGGAACCGCCTGCACGATGGCGACCGTGCCTTTAAACTTCTTTCTGTCTTATTGGGAGATAAAACCCTTCCCAATCTGTTTGACGATCATCCACCTTTCCAGATCGACGGAAACTTTGGTGCCACGGCAGCTATCGCCGAGATGCTCATCCAAAGCCAGATGAGGAAAAAGAACGGAGCTTTTGAGATCGAATTGCTTCCATCTCTTCCTACAGCTTTCTCTAAATCCGGTAGCGTAAAAGGTTTATGTGCCCGTGGCGGTTTCGTAGTCGATCTTTCATGGAAAGACGGAAAGCTAACAGAAGCAATTATTCACTCCAATCTGGGTGGTGAATTAAACCTGAGAAACGGAGATCATAGTGTGACGTATAAAACAAAGTCCGGACAGGTTATTAAGGTTGATGGACAATTGAAAAAGTAGCAAACATCAACTTGTGTTTGCTGCAAACGCAAAAGGTGCCCTCCAGGAGTGCTGTGAGGTCGATTTCTTTAAAATGGACAGGATGGCCCTTTGTCCGGATTTATACCGGACAAAGGCGTCTTGTACTCTCGTGGTGTGTTATTTCTAGCAATGAATTTTACTTATTGCTATCCTTGCTTAAATAGAAAATTTCATAAAACTTTCAAAATCAGGCATTAAATTCTTCCTTTTTCATACCTTTGAACTCGAGAACGATCGGGTTTTTATAGTTTCCAAAGATCAATCCGTTCGTTTCTGAAAACAATAGGTCACAGAATGAGGGTCTAATACAGTGTAATTACGATACATTTTTTAAATAGAATGAAGCCTTTTTTTATAGGAAATCTGGAAGTTAAGCTCCCCATCATACAAGGTGGAATGGGGGTGGGTATATCTCTATCTGGTCTGGCATCGGCTGTGGCTAATGAAGGAGGAATAGGTGTAATCTCCTGTGCAGGAATCGGTTGGGTCCATAAGGGGAAAGGCGATTTCATACAAAATAGTATTTTAGGATTAAAGAAAGAGATACGTCTGGCCAGAGAAAAAACAAAAGGTATAATAGGGGTTAACATCATGGTTGCCCTGTCTAACTTTGCCGATATGGCCCGGACGGCAATAGAGGAAGAGGTTGACGTTATTTTCTCGGGTGCGGGGCTTCCGTTCGATCTGCCTTCTTTTAAAACACCTGAAAGCAACACGAAGTTGGTGCCTATTGTATCGTCGGCGCGAGCTGCCAGTGTGATTTGCGAAAAGTGGAATGCTAAGTATAATTATCTGCCCGATGCAATCGTAGTGGAAGGGCCTAAAGCCGGAGGGCATCTGGGCTTCAAGAAAGAACAACTCTCGGACGACGCTTTTTCTTTGGAACGGATTATTCCTGAAGTTGTGGCGATTGCTAAACGATATAAAGATATTAAAGATATACCAGTTATTGCTGCCGGAGGTATTTCTTCGGGCGAAGATATCTATCGTTTTATTGAAATCGGAGCATCCGGTGTACAGATGGGCACCATATTTGTGACGACAAATGAGTGTGATGCATCCGAGAACTTCAAGCAGGTTTATGTCAGTGCTCAGGAAGAGGATATTCTCATCATCAAAAGCCCTGTCGGGATGCCCGGACGTGCAATTAACGGGGAGTTTATCAAAAGGGTAGAAGCTGGTTTGGAGGTTCCTAAAAACTGTCCGGTACATTGTATTAAAACTTGTGATTACTCTAAAAGTCCCTACTGCATCATGAAAGCATTGTACAATGCTTCCAGAGGTAATATGAAAAAAGGATATGCTTTTGCCGGCATAAATGCCCATCTGGCAAATAGGATATGCAGTGTAAAAGATGTTATTTCTGCTCTGAAACAAGAGTTTGCTGAGGCTCATTCTTGCTTATCTCCGGAATAAAGTTACGAGAGAAATATATCACAAATAGATAGCAATATAATAGTCAGAATTGTATTGCCTCCCTCCTAATGATAACTTGATTATTACTAGGAAGTAGTTCGTTTTTCATTAAGAGATAGTGATGACTGGATTTCCTCTCTTTTTCTTGCCTGTAGAATGCCGGCTAAATCACTTTTTTGCTCTTTTCCTGTACTATTTCTCTATTTCCTTTGCCAAAAAAGGGCTTTCTTTGCCTTAAAACTAATACCATTATGAAAAAGCCCCCAATCTTATTTACCCTTGTATTGTTAGGAACACTCATCCTACCTGTTCAACTATCAGCCCAACTAATAGAGAATGAGCGACTGCTCTCGTTTGAAGATAAACAGCTTCCTGTTTATATCTCCGGTACCGGATCTACGCTTGCCATATCTACCGATCATTATAAAGATGGGCAGTCTTCCCTGCAATGGTCTTTTGAACCCGGAGGAACGCTTTCTATAAAGAAAGACTTGCATTTCGAGAAGAAAGACCCTACCGGGAAAGACCTCTACCTATCTACCTTTATAGTATGGGTGTATAACGAAACGCCTGCCAATGAAACAATACAATTTAATTTCTTAAAAAACGGCAAACCTTGTGCATCCTTTCCGTTTGGTATCAACTTCAAAGGATGGCGTGCCGCATGGGTATGCTATGAACGCGATATGGAAGGTACACCCGAAGAGGGAATGGATGAAATCCGTATCGTCGCCCCCAAATCAAACGGCACGCTGTTTATTGACCATTTGTTGACGGCAGCAAAAACCGACCATCGCCATCAAACGGCCGACTTGCAGGTTCCTTTCGTCAACAAAGAAAACACGAACCACTGGTTGGTGGTGTACAAACATTCATTGCTAAAACCTACCATTCCGTTAGCCCCCATCAACGAAAAGCAAAAGAAAGATATAGCGCTGATCGAGAAAAGATTCCATGAACTGATCTATACCCCCGGTAAACTAACAGATAAAACGATGGCCGACTTACGTCGTAACTACCAACATTATCAGATAAAGTATACTGACGGAAAAGTCAGCGGTTTACCCATCTTCTTTACCCGTGCTGCCGAGGCTTACGAGCGACTTACCCCCAACTGGAGAGGCATAATCGATAGGGCAGGAGCTGAGGTGAAGGCTTATTTCGACCTGATGTACAAAATAGCCGTAGCCTATCATAATGCATCAAATACCGAAACGAAAGACGAACTAAAACAGATGTTCCTCTCCATGTACGACCACATTACCGACCAGGGAGTAGCCTACGGAAGCTGTTGGGGCAATTTTACGCACTACGGATATAGTTTCCGTAACATCTACACTTCCTACTTCCTTATGAAACAAGTACTGCTTGAAGAAGGTAAGCTAACTGATGCCGAACGCGCCATGCAGTGGTATGCCATCACCAATGAAGTGTACGAGAAACCAACCGTGACCGGTATTGATATGGACTCCTTTAACACCCAAACTACCGGGCGGATTGCCAGTATCCTGATGATGGAGGATACACCTGAAAAACTACAATATCTACGTTCATTCGCCCGTTGGATAGACAATGGCTGTCTCCCGGCTTTGGGACTTTCGGGAGCTTTCAAAAAAGATGGAGGCGCCTTCCATCATCGCAATCACTATCCCGCCTATGCGGTAGGTGGACTGGATGGGGCTACCAACATGATCTATCTGTTGAACCATACGGAATTTGCGGTGTCCGGGCTGGGACATCAGACCGTAAAGAATGTATTGTTAACTATGCGATTCTATTGCAACACCCGGAATTTCCCGCTTGCCCTGTCCGGTCGACATCCGGATGGTAAAGGAAAACTGATACCGATTCAATATGCTTTGATGGCCGTATCGGGTACTCCCGATGGTAAAAAAGATATAGATCCGGAAATGGCCGGGGCTTACCTGCGATTAATGAAAGGAACATCAAATGCTACGCAAAGTGATCCTGAATATATGCCTCAGGTAGCCAATCAGCGTGAGGAGCAAATGATCCGGTTGCTGACAGGCGGGGGGTATACTCCCGAGGCCGATCCACAGGGAAATATTGCGATGGGATACGGGTGTGTATCGGTACAACGCCGCAGCAATTGGTCGGCAGTAGTACGCGGACATTCCCGCTATCTGTGGGCTGCCGAGCATTATATAGGTGCTAATTTCTATGGCCGTTACCTGGCACATGGCAGTATGCAGATACTCACAGCACCTGTCGGTAAGGAAGTGACTCCACTAACCAGCGGTTGGCAAGAGAATGGATTCGATTGGGGTAGAATGCCGGGTACAACGGCTATTCATCTGCCCATCCCCGAACTAAGAGCGAAGGTGCTGAATGTTGACTCTTACTCGGGCATAGAAGAGATGCTATACTCTGATGAGGCTTTCGCCGGGGGACTGACGCAACTCCACAACAATGGTAATTTCGGCATGAAGTTGCACGAACATGATAAGTATAACGGTACACACCGGGCGCGCAAGTCTTTCCATTTTCTGGGTAATATGATTGTTTGTTTAGGTTCGGATATTGAAAACAGAAACGATCAATATTCCACAGAAACGACGGTCTTTCAATTAACGGTTGCCGACGAACAGGCAAAAGACTATTGGAATAATTATCAGGCCCAGGGTAAAGTATGGATGGATCACTTACATACCGGATATTATGTTCCTGTCCGGGCAACTCTCGAAAAGAACTTCCCGCAATATTCTTTAGGACAGAACACGGGCAAGGAAACGCAGGGCGATTGGGTGTCTTTGGTAATTGATCACGGTAAAGCACCCGAAAAGGCTGCTTACGAATATGCTGTTTTCCCCCAAACGGAAGCTGAGCAGTTGAATGCCTTCGCCCGCAAACCTACATATAAGGTGTTACAACACGATAGGAAAGCGCACATTGTTCATTCCGATAAAGAGGGAATCACTTCGTATGTTCTATTTGAAACTCCGGATAAGTTACCTAAAGGATTATTGCTTAAGGCAGATACTTCTTGTCTGGTCATGATTCGGGAGCATCAGGAGCAGGTTACGCTGACTGTATGCCAGCCCGATCTGGCTCTTTATCGGGGTCCTAGTGATGAGTTGTTCGATGAGAACGGTAAACGCGTGGAACGCAGTATTTATTCACGTCCCTGGATTGGTGACGAAAGTGGTGAGATTCCTGTTACCGTTACCTTGAAAGGGGAGTGGAATATTCCGGAAACATCCAATTGTCGTGTGGTATCCGCAGGGAAAAAGCAGACGGTGATTGAGGTTGTGTGTAAGGACGGAGCGAGTTATGATATAGAATTGAATTAAACAAAAACCAATATGATACCAAACAACATAAATCATTTAACCAAACGCATTACCGCCTCCTTGTGCGGTACCTGTTTCCTGGGTCTATCTTCTGCTTTTGCACAAGATAAACCCAATATCATCGTCTTTCTGGTAGACGATATGGGCGTCATGGACACCTCCGTCCCTTTCCTGACCGACCGCGAGGGAAACCCTGTAAAACAACCCCTTAACAATTGGTACCGGACTCCCCACATGGAGCGCCTGGCCAATCAGGGCACCCGTTTCTCTACCTTTTACGCCCAGAGCGTAAGCTCACCCTCGCGTACCTCTATTATGACCGGACAAAATGCCGCCCGGCACCAGACTACCAATTGGATTAACGCAGAAACCAACAACCGCACCCCATACGGACCGGCCGATTGGAACTGGGAAGGCTTAACCCCTCAGGACCCGACCTACCCGCTTATGTTGCAACAAGCCGGATATAAAACCATCCATGTAGGAAAGGCACACTTCGGCTGTATGAATAGTGAAGGAGAAGACCCTACTAAGCTGGGATTTGACATCAATATATCCGGTTCCTCCATTGGCCATCCGGGAAGCTATTACGGAGAAAACGGATACGGCTGGATCAAAGGGCAACGGAAAAGAGCCGTTCCGGACCTGGAACAGTATCATGGAACCGAAACCTTCCTGACCGATGCACTGACGCTCGAAGCCCAGAAAGAAATAACCAAAGCCGTGGCCGAACAGCGTCCCTTCTTTCTGAATATGTCACATTATGCCGTCCACTCTCCTTTTGAAGTAGATAAGCGCTTTATTGCCCACTACGAGAACTCCGATAAAGATCCGCAAGCCAAAGCTTTTGCCACGCTGATAGAAGGCATGGATAAATCATTGGGCGATATTCTGGATAAACTCGAAGAGTTGGGTATCGCACAAAACACCATGATTCTGTTTTTAGGCGACAACGGAGGCGATGCTCCTTTGGGAGACTCCGGCGATCATGGTTCGTCTGCCCCGCTGCGCGGCAGAAAAGGCTCTGAGTACGAAGGGGGAGTACGCGTTCCGTTCATAGCCAGTTGGGCGCTCCCCGATAGCAACAATTCATTTCAGCAAGCCTATCCCATTGCTTCCAATATAATCCAGACGCAAATGGGTACGGTGATGGATATTTATCCTACTATACTTTCCGCGGCAGGCGTTAAGACTCTCAAAGGGCATATACTGGATGGGGACGATCTGAAAGTCCTGTTGCAGGGAAAGAAAGACAGCAGGCATCGCGATGATTTTCTGATGCACTTCCCGCACGAACACCGGGGAAGCTATTTCACAACCTACCGGAAGGGAGATTGGAAGCTGATATACTACTATCATCCGGAGACTCCGGAGTCGCCTTCGTGCAAACTCTACAACCTGGCAGATGATCCGTTTGAATATAATGACCTGGCAGCAACAAATACAGCACAGGTAAAAGCATTATTCAAGAAAATGACCGCCAGATTAAAGCAAGAGAAAGCACTGTATCCGGTAGACGGGGAGAACCGGACCCTTTATCCGGTTCTGCCATAGAAGAAGTATTATTTTAACGGAATAACCATATTCCAGGAACGGGTTCCGTTTTCAAACTCTCCAGGCCCATCCATCGTAGCGAAGAATACATGGGTGGGTTTGTTGTTCTCGAAAAGAATAAAAGGACGCTCCAATTGACCTTGCATGGCTACCTCTCCGTTCTCCCATTCTATTGTTTTGGAATAGGCTTTCGGGTCTTTATCTACCGCCCAGTTTATCCCATCTGTTGAGTGAGCCATAACGCCTCCTCCTCTTTCACCTGTATATTTGGCTACATGGTCTTTGAATATAACGTGGTAACCCGCTGCACCTTTCCACAAGAAAGGGTCTTCCGCCTCTCCCTGTCCGTCGACCTGAAATATGGGTTGGTCATTGTTTAATACCGTGTAAGGTCCTTCGATAGAGGGAGCATAGGCTATGCCTAGCGACATGCCGGAATATTTACCGTTTTCCGTATGTGCACGTCCTTTGAATATCATCATCACAGAACCGTCTTCCTGAATCACCGGAGAGGGATTGGAAGTAAAGAAACTGTAGAATGTTTCGGGTTTCGGACCAAGTATCGGCTGATTTGCTCGCTTCCACGGACCGTAAGGGGAGTCGGAAACAGCCAGACCGATCTGTTTATTTGATCGTGCGACAATACACCAAGGGCTGGTAAGGGTCAGTTCGTTGTAAGTCGGGTCGGCAAACGGATGGGTAGAACCCATATATATAAGGTAATACTTCTGATTGTGTTTCAATATGCGTGGGTTGTGCGTAGAACGTCCGTCCCAATACTGAGCGCCTCGCGCGGGCAATGCCACATCGCTGAATTGATAAGGACCTTGCGGCACATCGGATACGGCGTGTACTATCTCCGAGGCCACCATCCAACCCGGATGAAAAGGTAAAGACTTCGGGAAACGCGAAACGAACATGTGGTATTTACCGTCGCCGCCTTTTACCACGGAGCTTCCCCAGCTCCAGTAATCTTCACATTCAAAAGCCGGGGCTTTGGGGGCGGGGGCCAGATGGTGGAATAAAGGGTTCTTTGACTGCTGTTTCAGTTCGACCAGGTTGTCGATTTTCTGTGCCCACAGCGAAGCAGTAGCAGAGAAGCATAAAGCAAGCATTAACATGTTTTTCTTTTTCATAATAACCTGTTGTGTTTAAGTTAACGGATAGTAGCAAAGGTAAATAAATCGCTGTTTCATTCCTCCTTCCTTCAACATGTTTGTACAATAGTGGGTGATGAATTGTATGATTTGTGACTTTCCTCCTCTCTCTTTCCCCTACAGCTATACATAAAGTTTTTCCGCGAGAAAAGTGTCATATCTAACACAGGCTTCCCGAAAGCCGATGGACAGGGATTTGTAGAATATGACGTTTCGAGCAGAAGTCACATCCTAGTATCATAAGTATCATTCGCTGATGCGGAGGCGTGGGCGGACTGATTGGCGTGCAGTTTGTCCTTTCTTGAATATAAGTGGCTCATACCCAGTGAGGTGTGCCATTCCTTTTGTTGCCAAACCGGGAGATGCCTGAAAAGACCCGGGTGTTTTAACCAGAAAGACCCGGGTGTATGGATACGAAAGACCCGGGTGTTTCAGTGCAAAACACCCGGGTCTTTTCATGCCTAAGCCAGTTCGTCGATCTATGTATTCTATACCTTTACATCATGTCTCCTTGTATTTCTGTAAGAAGCTTCCAGTGCGGTATTCTCCTTGTCGCTTTCTATTATCTTGCATGTAAGGGTTCATTGACTTATAACACGCCTTCTTCTTTCCATAATTAATAAAGAGGGGGATGCTGGGGCGGTTCGCGAACCGCCCCTACAACATAACAGATGTGTTAAGCTTATTAATTAAAATCAATTATTAAGGGCCTGTTCAAAAAATATGGGGTAAGTTTGAACAGGCTCCGAATATATAGTTTAATACCCTGCATTATTCTTCCAACCCGTCAATAGGACTGAGTTTTCGGGTATAGGCATCAGATAATGATTGTTTACCTGGAACAATGAGTTATTCCATTTGGTTGGGTTCACTTCGGCTACTTTCTCTAAGCGGACAATCTGGAACCAACGGCGCATTTCTGCAAAGAATTCCCATCCATACTCATCAAATACCGCTTTTTCGAAAGCTACCGGATCGGTCGTATTGGTTATTACCGACGAACCTGCACGTTCTTGTATGTCTTTCAGGGCTTTAGCGGCTGTAGCGTTCACTGTATTAGTGGCTTTTACAGAAGCTTCGGCATAAATTAACAATACGTCGGCATAACGATAGATCGAGGTTATTCCGTTGGATTGAGCACTGGCGGCGGGTGCACCATTGTCGTAATCATAGTATTTTGAGATAGCAGGCAGTCCGTCGGTACTCTCAGAGTAATGAGTTAATTTGCTGTTAGCAGCCGTTCCGGTCAGCCATTCGGTCATAAAGTTCCAATCTTTACGGGCACCGTCGGGGTAATCCAGGTAGAATTTTTCTTCGGAATAGTAGTCAGCCCATCCGGCAGGAATGTAATCTTTTGGATAATACGATTTACCGTAGTTACTGGCGCTTTTCTGTTTCGCATCGTGGTGTATAGCAAACATATGCTCGTTGGCTTCTGTTTTTTTAGCCTCTTTCCATAGGTCTTCGTATTTGGCGGTTAGTTTCAGCCCGGAATTATCAATGATATCCTTCGCTACTTCTGCCGCTTTGCTGTAGTATTCCTGTCCTTTTTTAAGTGGCCAGCCTGCCATTGTTATATATACTTCGGCCAGACACGCTTTTGCTGCCCACTTAGAGGCTGTGTTGCTAAAGCCGGAGCGACTCTTTGAGGGTAACAGTTTAATCGCTTCTTCCAGACTCGGAACAATGGCCTCGCTGTAAATCTCTGCAACCGGAGTACGCGGCATCTGTCCGTCGGCATCGGCAAGATTCAGGATAAGAGGCAAATCGCCATACAAACGAGCCAGGCAGAAGTAAGCGTATCCGCGCATAAAGTAGGCTTCGCCCAGGGCTTCCTGATATTTTGCTTTCAAATCTCCTTCGGGTATTCCTACGTTATTAATCAGCTTATTGGCATTATTAATAACCTTGAAGAAATACTCCCAGGAAGTGGTAAAGTTAGCTGCATTGATGCTTAGGCTTGGACTCAGATTGTCCATATATCCATGTGCATTGTTCGCTTTGGTAGGCGAGTGCATAATATCATCTCCACCCAGACTTAAAATCTGCATACGGCAGTTAAAACCATAGTTACCCTGCCACAGGTCGGTGTAAAGTCCTGAGACTGCTTTCTCGAATCCTTCCAGATCCATCAAAGCGATGTAGTCTTCTTCAGTAACAAACGACTGAGGTTCTTGTGTTAAATCCACGCACGAAGTAGCCATAAGCATACCACCTGCCAACATTGCTGTATATATTATTTTTCTCATACTAGATCTTTCTTTCAATATATTAAACATTAGAATGAAAAGTTTAAACCAATTAAGTAATTGCGGCTATTCGGATAAGAAGCCCAGTCTACACCTTGAACCAGTGGAGAACCTAATGTCGATTCAGGGTCCAGTCCATCATAGTCTGTTATCTGGAAAGGATTCTGTACAGATGCATACACGCGCAGGTCGTTTATGCCCAACTTCCGGCAAACGCTGATTGGCAGTGTATATCCTAAAGTAATGCTCTTCATCTTAATGAAGTCTCCTTTCTCAACAAAGCGGTCGCTAAAAATCTTACTTTCGGTTCCTCCTTGTACAAAGCCCGGTACGTTGGTATTTGTATTCGTTGGAGTCCAACGGTTTAGCCAGTCTTTCATTGGAGTTACAGCAGCGAAGTTCTGTCCGCTAACTGTATTATATCCCATCTGGCGCGTAGCATTGTAAATATCGAAGCCGTGGAAACCTACTACGAAGAAAGAAAAGTCGAAGTTCTTGTAATTAAAGGTGTTGTTCCATCCCCAATTGAATGTGGGTTGGCCGCAACCGATAATACCCTGGTCATCATCATTGTATACTCCATCTTTATTGGCATCTACATATTTGGAGTTACCGGCTACAACTTTATATACTGTTCCGTTGGTTTTTCCGTTTGTATTGCCATTAGCATCTACAAAAGGAGCGTTTACTTCATTCTCTTGCCAGATACCATCAAACTTATAGCCCCAGAAGGTTCCCAGCTTTTCGCCTTCAATCATTTGGAACAATTGATTTGCGTAATTACCGGCTTGTTGCTGACGTTTGTTGTAAGTAGGAATCTTTTCATACGTTCCTTTGTTGTGCGATAACGTAACGTCTGTATGCCAACTGAAGTTTTTGGTAACCACCGGATCGGCACCTATGGTTAACTCAATACCTGTATTTTTTATCTCACCTGCGTTCTTTAGCAATGCGCTATATCCCATATGAGGAGGCTGGGCTACTTCCAATAGAATGTCTTTAGACATTTTGGTGTACCAGTCGGCATTAACAGTCAGGCGGTTATTGAAGAATCCCAAATCTATCCCTACGTTAAACTGATCATTGCGTTCCCATTTCAGATAAGGTGCTGCGGGTCTGTCTACTGTATACGTGGTGGTTCCTCCACTGGTAACAGGTGTCATGGCCGAGTAGATACGGTAAGCCGACACAGCTTGATTACCTACTGATCCGTAACCCAGGCGAAGTTTAAATTGGCTCAGACTGTTGAGGTTCTGCATAAAGGCTTCTTCCTTGATGTTCCATGCCAAAGCAGCAGATGGGAAATAAGCCCAGGTATCTTCCAGGCGAGACGAACCGTCGGCACGGATAGAAGCGGTTATCATATAGCGATTCATCAATACGTAGTTTACGCGCAACATTCCGGACATCAACGTGTTTTTGGTGCGGTTGGAAGATACGCGTGAAAGATCGGCTGCCGACCATCCCAGGGCGTTATATCCCAATTGGTCGATGAAGTCTACTTCTGAAGCAGTGCTGGTATGGTTATAATCATCACCATAAGATTGTTCAAAAACAGCGGTCGCATTGATACGATGGTTCTTATTGAATTCTTTGATATAACTCAACGTATTGGTGTTCAGCCAACCCACATTGAAATGACTGGTTGCTTGCGCCTGGTTGGTGCTGTTTTTAAAGGCATAATAACTCAGATCGTTTTCGGCAGAACGGTTCAGTCTATTATCAAAGGTTACGCCTAATTGAGAACGGAAACTTAGTCCGTCCAGAATATCGAAGTGTACATAGCCTTGAATGCGATTGTTCAATGTCTGGTTTTTAGATTTAGACTCCCAGATCATTCCCATTGGGTTGTAGCTCTTACCTCCGTCGAAGAAGAAATTGTTATAGTTTCCATCTTCATCTTTAGGATTGATCGTTGATGGGAAGTACATGGCTTGCTGAATCAGACCGTCGTAATCAGAGATACGTGGTTTGGATGATTGGTTGAAATGGCCGTACATGTTCACTCCTGCCTTTAACCAGCTTTTAACTTGAGTGTCCATTTTCAAGCGCCAGGAATAAATACTATTCTCTGATTCTTTAATTACACCTTCGTTGTTTTCATATCTCAAAGAGGCCAGGAAAGTCGTTTTCTCTCCACCACCGGCAATAGACATTTCATAGTTCTGCACAAGCGCCGGGTCCTGGAAAATCTCTTTCGAATAGTTGTAACCTTCTTTGCCACTCTTGAATGCAGCCAACTGCTCGTTGCTGTAGTAATGGTTGTTTCCCTTACCGTCATATTCCGTTGCGTGGGCGTTGACCAACTGAGCATAATCATACGTAGAAAGGTTATCCGGATATTTGGATACCGTTTTGAAGTTTACAAAAGCATTAAAAGAGACAGTAAGTTTGTCCTTCGCCGGCGTTTTTGTTGTAATCAGGATCACCCCATTGGCACCGCGCGAACCGTAAACGGCAGTTGCCGATGCGTCTTTCAATACCTCAATGGATTGGATGTCCGAAGGGTTGAGTGATTTCATTGAACCACCGATAAATCCGTCAATAACCACCAGCGGTCCGGTTTCGGCGGTGATAGAGTTAATACCGCGTACACGAATGGTATTATCCGAACTCGGATCGCCCGAACCAGACAATACGGATACCCCTGCCATACGGCCTTGCAGCGCATCGGAGATGTTGCCGGTAGGAACACCCTTCAAAGCATCGGCTGCTTTTACCGACGCTACGGCTCCGGTTAAGTCGCTTTTGCGTTGTACACCATATCCCACTACTACCACTTCTTCGAGCTGTTGACTATCTTCCGCCAGCTTTACAAGAAGAGTGGTTCTGCCGTTTACCTGTATTTTCTGAGTTTGGTAACCGATATAGGAGAATATAAGAGTTCCATTGGCAGGAACGTTAGCAAGGGTGAAATTACCATCTATATCCGTGATGCATCCGTTGGTAGTTCCCTCTACAACTACCGATACTCCGATGATCGCGTCAGAGGCATCTGTGACAGTTCCTTTCACTGTTATGTTCTGTGCATCTGCATTCGTTGCAAAGAGAACAGAAAATAGCATAATACCTACTGCTTTTAGAAAGCAAGCTTTTTGTTTCATAAATATTAAATTTTAGTTATTAAAAGGTAGTATTGCATGATTGTTTTCTCAAAATTAATTCAAAACGGGCGAGCGCTTGTTTAGCTATTGTTCAGAAATAGTACGAATTAGTCCACATGGAAGATATTTGCTTTTTTACGAACTATTTCTTCATTTTTATCTGTTGAAGTAGGACTGAAAACTGCTCTACAACATGAGGATGCTCTTTGGCCACATTATTGGTTTCGGAAGGATCGACAGATAAATCGTACAATTGCGCCCTGGGCTCATTGCCTAATTCCATTTTAGTCCAGTATTCTATTTGAGGCGCATCGCTTGGTTCGATGTATTTCCAACTGCCTTTGATCAATGCAAGCGTATTGTTCAGGTTTTGCTGAATCACATATTCTCTTCCACGCTCATCCTTGCCCAATAAGGTATTTAACTGTTCCTGACTATCAGGTGCAGCACCCGGACGGAGCGGCTGGT
This sequence comes from Bacteroides sp. 51, assembly GCF_010500965.1. Taxonomy (GTDB): domain Bacteria; phylum Bacteroidota; class Bacteroidia; order Bacteroidales; family Bacteroidaceae; genus Bacteroides. The sequence continues at coordinate 42,578 of NZ_QVMI01000012.1, forward strand.
TAAGCAGTTTAGCCAACGAAGCATATACATCAATCTGCGAGAAAAGAGATTGTTGCTTGCAGGGTTTGATGCCTGCCGGCCAGCGTATAATAAAAGGAACCCGGGTTCCGGCTTCGTAGGCACTGTACTTTCCGCCGCGGTAGATACCCATTGGGGTATGGTTGTTTAACTTTTCGAGGGCTTCATCCTGATATCCGTCGTCAATAACGGGACCGTTGTCGCTGGTAAAGATAAGGATGGTGTTGTCTGTTAGTTTCAGGCTATCCAAGGTGTGCATAATCTCTCCGATGGTCCAGTCGAGTTGCAGGATCACATCGCCACGTGTGCCTAAACCACTCTTTCCGGCAAACCGGGGGTGGGGGATGCGGGGCACGTGGATGTCTTGCGTACCCATATAAAGGAAGAAGGATTGGTCTTTGTGGTCGGTAATATAACGCTTGGCTTTACAGGTAATCACATCGGCAATATCTTCGTCTACCCAGAGAGCCGATTTTCCGCCTGTCATCCAACCGATGCGGGGGATTCCGTTGACAATCGTGTTGTTGTGTCCCTGGCTGGGCTTTAACTTTACAAGTTCCGGGTTTTCCTCGCCCGTAGGCCAGTTGCCGACTTTTTGTTCGTAGTTAACGGTGATCGGGTCGTTGGGGTCGAGGTTAACCACGTGGCCATTTTCTACATATACACAGGGCACGCGGTCTACGGTTGCGGGAATGACAAATTCATAATCGAACCCGATGTTCTGGGCATTGGGGGTGATCTTCCGGTTGAAGTCTGTACCACCGCGAGGGCCTAACCCGAGGTGCCATTTGCCTACCACGCCGGTACTGTATCCGGCATCTTTGAACATATCGGCCAGGGTTACGCAGGTGGTATCGATAATCAACTCCGAGTTGCCGGGAGCGATGCCTGTATTTTCCTGTCTCCACGGATACATGCCGGTGAGCAACCCGAAGCGGGAGGGGGTGCTGGTAGCGGAAGTAGCATAAGCATTGGTGAACTGTGCACCTTGTCCGGCAAGCCTGTCTATATTGGGGGTCCGTACCTGAGTGGCGCCGTAGCAACTTAAATCGCCAATCCCCAGATCGTCCGAGAAGATGTAGATGACATTGGGCTTTCGCGCTTGCTGGTCCTTATCCGTCTTGGGGGAGCTGCTGCCGCAACCGGAAAGCAAAGCAATACCGGAAAGGAGTGACCAAATCGGAAGATCGTTTTTCATAGGTTTCATTCGCTGTGGTTTTGAATTTGTTGATTCAAAAATAAGCGATTATATCGTGATAGAAGGGTAATAGCGTTCAGAATTACTCCGAAAATGTACCTGCAGGCGTGGTGTGGTTTTCTCTACAGTTCCTCTTCCTCCTCCTCTTTGTCGTCAGAATCCTTTCCCTTCCGATACGCCAGCGGATTAACATGATAAGCATCCTTAAAACATTTACTGAAATAGCGCGAAGAACTAAACCCGATCTTATCAGCAATTTCGGAAACATTCAATTCCGGGTTGTTGCGAAGCATAACCGCTCCCTTTTTAAGCCTGATCGTGAGAATAAAATCATTAGGCGTTTGTCCCGTAATCGCTTTGATCTTGGCAAACAGGTTGGTACGTGCCATTCCCATTTTACGGGCGAAGGTGTTGATATTGAAACTCGTGTCGTCCAGGTGACTCTCGATAATCTCAATCGCCCGGTCGAGTATTTCCTTGTCTATCGGGTTCGTGGCCAGTATTTGGGCAAAAGTCTGAGGCTGCTTGCTGAATTTCTCCTGTAAAAGCAACCTTGAATTCACCAGGTTATTACAACGGGATACCAGAATGTTGATGTTGAAAGGCTTAGTGATATAATCGTCTGCACCGATACGCAGTCCCTCTACGGTATGTTTAATCGCCGTTCGGGCAGTAAGCAATACAACGGGGATATGGCATATCTCCGGATTTGTTTTAATCTCCTTACACAATTCGGTGCCCGACATACGCGGCATCACCACGTCACTCAGTACAATGTGCGGCATTTCTTCGTGTACCTTCCTCAATGCTTCCTCTCCATCCGAGGCTGTAATTACCTGGTAGAATGTACTGAAGATTTCCGAAAGCATGGTCTTGATTGAATCGTTGTCTTCGACAATCAGCATCTTGGCATCGGGAATGCGGTTGCGCGGTGATGTTTCCTCCCATTCGGTTTCCGGTATCTCTTCTATGTCCGGTACTTTCGATTCTATTTGCTGAACCTCATCGACTTTACCTATCTGGTCGGCAGTGAAGTGTTTGTTGCCCAGCTGCATGGTGACAGTAAAGGTTGTTTGTTGTCCCGGTTCGCTCACCACATGAATCGTTCCATGATGCAATTCTACAATACCTTTGGTCAGTGAAAGCCCAATGCCCGTTCCACCGCCGGTAGAGAGCGAGTCCATTTGCTCTGTTTGATAGAAACGGTCGAAGATTTTGTCTATCTCTTCGGGTTTGATGCCCGATCCCGTATCTGTAATTTCAATAACGGCATGGTTGTTTTCCTGTTTAACTCCCATCGTAATCGTGCCATACTCCGGAGTATGCTTCAAGGCATTCGACAACAAGTTGTTGATCACTTTCTGCATCTGCCTGAAATCATACCACACTTCCAGTGTTTTGACTTCATCGTTGAAATTCAGGGTGACTTGCTTATTACTGGCATATTCCAGAAAGAGCAGATAGTTCTCGTACAGGAATTCGACCAGGTTGTGCGGACTGACTTTGATCTTCATATGCCCCTGCTCCTGTTTACGGAAGTCGAGCAATTCGGTGATCAGTTCTTTCAGTTGAAGGCTGTTCTTATAAATGCCTAACACCTTATTATATACAACAGGAGTAAAAGATTGTAATTGCAACAAAGACTCTACCTGCCCTACAATCAGCGTAAGCGGGGTACGGAACTCATGCGAAATGTTGGTGAAGAAACGGAGCTTCGATTGGTTGAGAGCCTCTATATCTTTCAGATGCTTCTGCTCATATTTCAACGACTCCCGAAGGCGGATACGCGAATTGTATGTAACAATCAAATACCACAACAATGCTCCGATCACGAGAATGTATATCAGGTAGGCTACGGTTGTTTTATAGAACGGAGGAAGAATGGTTATCTTCAGCACACTTCTTTCTATCAACTGATTGTCGTTGCTCGATTGGATGATTAGTTTATACTCTCCCGGATTCAGGTTCGTGTACGTAATAGAATGCTGTCCGCGCGTCCGGTTCCAATCCTGTGAAAACCCTTCCAGGCGGTAAATGATTTCTTTCTCATTGGCAGGGATATAGTTGGATGTGGCAAACTCTACAATAAACATCGACTGGCTGGCTTTCAGCGTAATCTCGTCTGTATAGCAAATGGCCTGTTTAAGGATTCCGGTGTCATCGCCCGGTTGGATCTCTTCGCCGTTCACTATAAGCCGGCTTAAATTGATGTTGTAAGGCTTGGACGTAAAGTTGAGGTCTTTCTCGTAAAAGGAGATCATACCGTTCACTCCTCCGATAAAGACCTCTCCGTCTTGTGTCATGTACAGTGCATTTTCGTTTGTTGCCGTCAAAGGGAAACCATTCTCTTTGCCGTAGTTCTGAACGGTTTTCCGGATATAATCGAATATAGAGAAGCCCTGGTTGGTGATCATTAATAACCGGCCTTTTGTGGTAGACTCGAATACCTCGTAAACACAGTCGCTCGACAAGCCGTTCTTGTGCGAGTCGAAGTTCTCGAAGTCATTGGTTTCCCTCCTGTAAAGATCCAGTCCGCTACCGGATGTGGAGAACCACAGGTTTCCCTGACTGTCTTCTGCTATGCTGTTGACGTTGTTGTTGCTTAAACAGTTCGGCGAACCAGCCTTGTAGCGATAATTAACGAGTTTATCGGACTTAAAGTCGTAAGAGAACACTCCTTCGCCCGTTACGGCCATCCAGAGTATTCCTGTTTTATCGAACTGTAGGTCGGCTATCATCTGAATCATCCGGCCTTCGCTTTTGTCAGCGAAGAGTTGGGTGCATGTTTCTGTTTGCGGGTTAAACAAACAAACTCCATTCTGTGTGGCTACAACCAACAGGTCGTTATAGGGCACAATATCTCTGACGATATCCGATGGTAGGGTAGACGCGTCTCCCTCCCGCATGCGGTAGTTCCGGAAATGATTGGTTTTCAAATCCAGTTTGTTTAACCCTCCGAGGTGGGTGCCTATCCACATAATATCTTTCTCTTTATCGTAATGAATGGCTTTGATGTTCTGCCCGGAAAGTCTGCCGGCTTCTGTGCCCGACGATAGATACCACTTGAAGCGTTTCTTCTTCCTCTCGTACACATTTATGCCTCCACCTTCGGTACATATCCAGAGGTTGCCTTCTTTGTCTTCCAACATTCGCCCTACTACGGAACTGCTAAGTCCCTCGGACTCCACAGTCGACTCTCTGAAATAATCATATATCTCGTATTCCGGATTGAAGTAATTGAGTCCGCCAAAATACGTACCCAGCCAAAGCGTGCCTTGCTCATCTTTTACGATACACCAGACGGAAGAGTGTGTAAGGCTTCCCGGTTCGTCTTTCCGGGCGGTGTAGTTATGGAATGTACCGGTGTCTTTCCGGTAAAGGTTAAGTCCGTTGAAAGTCCCGATCCAGATGTTGCCTATATTATCTTCGCAACACCAGCGGGCAAAGTCGGATGAAAGGCTTGCCGGATCATTGGGCCGGTGCCTGAAATTGTGGATATTACCTTCGGGGTCTACATGATATATGCCGTGCTCCCAACTCCCGATCCACAGTTCTTTCGATGAATCTTCATAGATGCTGATGATGTTGCCTTTGGGTATAGGGAGTGAGATGTCTTTCTTGTTTTTAAGTTTATAGACACCCGCATAGGTTCCGATCCACAGGTCGTTATTCGCATCCAGCGACAGGCAGGTGATGGTAATGTCCTTTCCGGCGAGTTGATAATAAAGGTCGAAGTTCCGGGTTTCTTCATTATAGATGTATATTTCGTTTCTTATGCTGATATAGAGCCTTTCGTTGTAATAAATGCTGCTGATGTTTCCTTGTATCAGGGTTGTAAACTTCTGTTGGGCAAGATCGAACTCGGCCACCCCTTCGGTGCATAACAGGTAAACCTGGCCTTTTTTATTGCCTGTTATCCGTAATACGTTGTTACAGAACAGGCTGTTGGGGTCGTTCTTTTGTAGTTTATAGGTTTTAATATCGTTACCATTATACCGGTTTAGTCCCTCGCGGGTTCCAATCCATACCGAACCTTTTTCGTCGATATAGAGACTGTTTACCGAGAATTGTGATAGTCCATCGTCGGTAGTTAGGTGACTGAAGGTTATATTGGGTCCTTGTGCAAAAGTAGAAGTGATGCAACAGAAGAGCCACATCAGCGTAAAAAATACTTTCACTTTGGAGTGTTTGGAAATAGATCTCATTCTTGTTATATGATGCCTTTATCACAAATATATGTTTTTTGCTCAATATATCTATGGTTTGAGGTGGCTTGCTGAAGGAAATGTATTAAATTGGAGTTCTTTGAACGATTGTGTACCAATTCCTTTTGCAGGAGGTCTGAGAGTAGATGTAAAAAATGCTATTTAGACAATATTGTTGTTTTAATGAATTATTTGTGAACTTATTTTTTAAGGTTAGTATTATTTTTGCTCTCAACGAAATTTATAACAATTAGATAGCATGAAAACATTTTTAGGACTATGTGCGGTTTCATCACTTTTACTGTTTAGCTGTAACAATGGCGCAGCTACAAAAGACAGTCTGATAGAAGATAATATAGTGAATGCAGTGAACCAGTACACTATACAAACGAATCTGATCGAACAATCCGGACGCGTTCTGAATCCCCGAACTATCCGGGAGGATGGAAGCATTGTTTATATTCCTATTGATGACTGGACGAGTGGCTTTTTCCCCGGCAGCATGTGGTTATTGCACGAACTGACAAACGATTCTAAATGGCAACCCCTGGCCGAGAAGTATACGGAAGACCTGGATTCGGTAAAATACCTCAAGTGGCACCACGATATCGGGTTTATGATTGGGTGTAGTTACCTGAACGGCTATCGCCTGGCAGATAAAAAAGAATATAAAGAGGTTATTATAGAGGCTGCCCATTCTTTCTCCAGCCGTTTTCGTCCCAATGCCGGGGTGACGCAATCCTGGGATGCCGATAAAGGTTGGCAGGCGGAGCGCGGTTGGAAGTGCCCGGTGATTATAGATAATATGATGAACCTGGAGTTGCTGTTCGAAGGTACCCGGCTTTCGGGCGATTCTACTTTCTATCAGATAGCCGTTAAACATGCGGATACTACGATGAAATATGCTTTCCGCACGGATAACAGTTGCTATCACGTTGTGGATTATGATCCTGAAACGGGTGAAGTGCGTAAAAAGCAAACGGCCCAGGGATACGCCGACGAATCGGCATGGGCACGCGGACAGGCATGGGCTTTGTATGGTTATACGCTGTGCTACCGGTATACGGGCGATGTGAAATACCTGGAACAGGCCCGCAAAATCTACCAGTTTATATTTACGCACCCCAATCTGCCGGCCGATTTGATTCCGTATTGGGATTACAATGCTCCTAATATCCCGAATGAGCCTCGTGATGTATCTGCTGCAACCTGCACGGCTTCGGCACTGTATGAAATGCATACGTATCTTCCGAAAGAAGGATATAAAGATACCGCCGATAAGATACTGAAGAACCTATCGACTCCTGCATACCGGGCAAAGGTGGGCGAGAACGGGAACTTCATCCTGATGCATTCCGTAGGAAGTATTCCTCACGGGGCGGAAATTGATGTACCGTTGAATTATGCCGACTACTATTTCCTGGAAGGATTGATACGTAAAAGAGACTTGGAAACCAAATAACGAATACACATGAAGAGTCGTATAAACCTGTTAATGGCCGGGCTGGGTGTACTTACACTGCCTGGCTGCAAGGCTCCTCAGGCAAAAGAGATTACTTCGCCTAACATCATTTATATATTTCCCGATCAGCTCCGCAACCATGCTATGGGTTTCTGGAACGAAGAAGGGTACAGACAACAGGTACGTTTTCAGGGAGACCCGGTGCACACCCCTCACTTAAATGCTTTTGCCCGTGAGTCGATGGTGTTGACCTCGGCCATGAGCAACTGTCCTTTAAGTAGCCCGCACCGGGGTATTCTGTTGACCGGCATGTATCCGCACCGCAGCGGCGTGCCTTTAAATTGTAACTCTACCCGTCCCTTCAGTTCGCTGCGTGAAGATGCGGTATGTATAAGCGATGTACTTAGCCGGGCGGGTTACGACTGCGGATATTTCGGTAAGCTGCATCTTGATTTTCCAACCCCCAACGATCCGGAGAATCCGGGTCAATATGTTGAATCCCGTCGCCCGGCATGGGATGCGTACACACCGGAATCCCGCCGGCACGGGTTCAACTACTGGTATTCTTATGGAACGTTTGATGAGCATAAGAAGCCTCATTATTGGGATACGAATGGCCAGCGGCATGAAATACGTGAGTGGTCGCCACTGCACGAGGCCCAAGAAGTTGTTTCGTACCTGAAAAATGAACGGGGACAACGGGATAGTAGTAAGCCATTCTTCGTTATGGTGAGCATGAATCCGCCGCATAGCCCCTATCAATCGCTGGACGACTGCATGGAGGAGGATTATAGTCTTTATAAAGATATTCCATTGAGCGATTTGCTGGTACGTCCGAACGCCAATGCAGCAATGGATAAAGCAAAATCTACCCCGTATTATTATGCATCCGTAACCGGGGTAGACCGTGCTTTCGGCATGATATTGGCGTCTCTGAAAGAACTGGGATTAGATAAAAATACGATTGTGGTTTTCACCTCCGATCATGGCGAAACCATGTGCAGCCAGTCTATTGATGATGCTAAGAACTCTCCTTATGCCGAGGCTATGAATGTGCCATTCCTGATACGTTATCCCGAACACATTTCTCCGGGGGTGGACCACTTGCTTCTTTCTACTCCCGATATCATGCCTACATTACTTGGGTTGAGTGGATTGGAAGAGAAGATACCGATAGAGGTACAAGGAGAGAACTTTGCGCCTCTGTTTCTGGGGAAGGATACTTCGGTTAAATACCCCACAGGAGTGCTTTATTTTCAGAATCTGGATGGCGAAAAGGATGCTGATGGATTGGTGCAAAACTACTTCCCTTCCTCGCGAGGCATAAAGACCGCCCGGTATACATTGGCTCTTTACATAGATAGGGAAAGGCATCAGTTAATAAAAACATTGATGTTCGATGACGAGAATGATCCTTATCAACTGAATAACCTTTCACCAAAGGAACATGCTGAGGTTTTTACTTCGCTCTGTAAAGAGATGGGAGCCAAACTGAAAGAGGTAGGTGATCCGTGGTACGAAAGCAGGATTCTGGATCATCTCTTGGAATATTAGTTTATAGTTGCTCCCTTTTAAACCATTTTACGGCTATGTTACAGGTTCTTCTATTTTGAGACAGTCTTGCAATGTCCTTACTTCTTCCCAATAATGGCTGCAATCTGACTCTCATTTAATGCTTTGTCATAAACAACAAAGTCATCGAACATAAACCCTGGATCGGGATCGCCGTAATTAAAGGCTTGGTTTCCACCTAATGCGATATACTTCAGTTCCGCACCCGCGTTGAACAGTCCGTCCAAGACTTGTCCATCGGTGGAACCATCGATGACCCATTTGTTTTTAAGTGCACCATCAAAGTAAACGCATGCGGTAGTTGCTGTCATTGTTACCATGTAGTAGTGCCATTCGCCGTCGGCCAGCCAATCGGTAGCATTATGATACAGCGTGTTGACCCCTGCTACATTGTCCGCATCGTTAAAGTCGCAATATCCGGCACAATTTATCTGCATCACTCCCCGGTACTGTAGTGCGAACATGGGCCATGTGTTTGCTCCATCCATAGGTGCGGCACCATGTGCTGTAAACAATGGACTCCATGCGTATGTTGAAGATTCTCCTGCGTTTTTTGCGTTTACCCATACACCGATAGACATTTCTTGTGTAACGGCTGAGTGTGAAAGGATATCTTCCGGAAGGAGTAGGTAGTTGGTCCGCATGCCTCCGGTTGCATTCTGGAATACATTTCCAAATTCGCTGTCTGTTACGAAGCTGCCTCCGCCTACAATGGTTAACCCTTCGTTGCTGTCGAAGGAATTGAAGTATACAGCTTCGGGTAGTTTGGCGCTTTCTTCGGAACCGGGTATCTTCTCTGCTGATCCTGAGCCTGTTTCCTCTTCCCAGGGTGATACTGAACCGTTGTCTATGGATACCAGTTCTGCTACGACACGACTGTTGTTGATGGTAACTGTAAACGTGTAGAAGGTGTTGGGGGCTAAAGATGTTATTGAAGCATCATTCTCCATTATTATCCACTCGTATTTAGCCCCATCGATACTGAATACTACTTTGTTTGCGTTGTTAAGTACGGTGGGAATCAGGATAGCCTCGTAAACATTTGCTTCTTTATTATAGGGGATAATTGTACTGATGTCGCTTTTATCTTCTATTGCTCCGGTTTTTATGTTGAAAGAAGCTGTGTTTGTAGCATGTATGGTTACAGAAGACACTTCGGAAAGTCCATCTTCCAGAACCACACTTATCTTTACTTTACTCAACTGATGAGTGAAACTTAGGGATACATTCGTTGCATTCGTTTCATTATGATTGCGGCTGACGGCATAAAGCAAATCGTTTTTAGTGAAGCCTGTAGCTTGATTGGCAATGCTGATGGGGTAAATAAAGCTTTCGGCGTTTTCCTTATATGGGTAATACGCAATGAAATCGACTGTGCTTCCTCCATCGGGATAGCTGATTGCTGCATCGCTGTTGGCTGGGGCGAAGGGGGTGCTTTGCGCGGTGTTTTGTGCTGTATAAGCAATGTTTCTTGCACCATTTACCACAACGCTGCTGTTGTTCTCTGTCATAAATACGCCGATGACATCACCTGCGCTCCATTTGTCGCCCTCTTCGTTGACACGTGTTTCGTATCGGTTTACTCCCGAAAAGAAGTGTACGTCTCTTGATTGATTTTCTTCGTTGTGGTCGTTGCTACATGCGCTGAGGCATATTGCCCATGCGGTCAGCCATCCTATCATTTTTTTCGTTTTCATGTTTTTCCGTATTTAAAGTTATTAATTCTTCTTCTTACCCCAGTAGGTTTTCGATGTGGTATATCCTGCATACACGATGGTATGTTGGCGCGGTGTGGCTTCCCAGTCTACTTCGCGTTGCAAGTAGAGTTTTACACCATTGGCTGTGAGGATCTGTTTTTCTTCGTCGTAGCTCCATGTTGCTCCCTTCCATGTGCCGGAAGTGATGGTGTGGTTTTCGCTAAATACCATGTCGATGGCCACTTTTTGTTGATTTATGCTGTATCCAAGATCGATATGTTCCCATGTACCGATCAGCTCGTTTTCTGTAATTCTTACCTGGGGTACGGCTCCGTAGCGTTCGGGCATCACCAACGGCCAACCATCTTCCGTCCAGCGTATGCTGCGGATATGTCCCATCATCAGGGCATTGCTGGCATGAATACCCGAAACGTTTTCGGGGAAACGTGCCTGTGAAGTATAAAACCAATTGCCGGCTCCGTCTTCAAATATTGCGCAATGCGAGATGCCTACCCAGCCATCGCCTTCGCTGAACTTATAAGGGTGGGTGACTACCGGAAGGATGGTTCCTCCTGTGGTTACGTTGGTGCCGTCGATGCCATAATAAGGGCCTGTAATGGAGGTGGAGCGTGCTACGCGCGTATTGTAGGCAACCGATAAGGCGTCGTAGGCCATAAAGAGATAGTAATAGCCTGTTTCGAGGTTATACACAATCTCGGGACCTTCGGAAGCTTGCCAGCGACTTCCGCGCGTATATACCATTTGTCCGTAGGCCGAGGGGGTGCTGATGTTCCAGGGCACTCCAGCCTGATCCAACAGCAAACCGGTAGCGGGGTCGAGTTGAACGGCTGCAATTCCGCTATGCCAGGAGCCATAGATCATCCAATCTTCGTTCTCGGGGGTGGTAATAACCGTTGGGTCTATTGCGTTGTATTTAAAATAGGCATCCCAATTGTTTAAACTGGAGCGGGTCCAGTTGTTCATTTCTTTATCGGAAGAGGAGCAGATGACCATACCTTTGTCTTCCCAATTGTTTGTAGCAGGATTGTCGGTTTCCATTAACCCGATAAAGGCGCGCTCTGTCCAGGAGTTATCGAAATTGGTGGCGTTGTTGAACGCACCTGTTTTTATGTAATTGTCGATTACAATCGAGTAATACATGCGATACTTTCCGTTGGCAGCTTTACGAACGACTGGCGCCCAACATCCGTAGGTTGGGTTTTCTATTGCCGGTAAACCTTGTTGAGTACGAATCTCGTTAAGCTTTTCTTTTACCCATGTGGGTACTTCGCCCATGGTGGCTCCCATGTAATCCCAGTTTATCAGGTCTTTCGAACGACGGGCATGAAAATGTCCGTGTCCATCGTGCGCATTGCCGTATGAGGCGTCTGTTTGGTACATATAATAATACCCATCGTCGGCTTTGATTACTGTAGGGTCGTGTACGTTGGCCAGGTTCCAGTTGTAGCGCTTATTCCAGGCGGCTATGCCCGAATAGTTATCCTTATATTCAGGGGCTTTGTAGTTGGCCAGTTGCGCATCTTCTGAATTTGCTTCTCCGTTGGCCTTTTTCTCCGTTGCCCAGGGAGATACTGATCCGTCTTCAATCTCGATCAGTGTTGCTGTGACCTGCTCGTCTATGGTAATTTGGAAGGTGTAGGATTTGCCTTTTTCGAGGGCTGCGATGTTTTCTTTGTTTTCTGTGATTATCCATTTATAGGTGCTGCCGTCCACTACAAATTCTACCCAATGGCTTGTGTTGAGTGAGAGGGGCATTATAATGGCTTCGGATGTTGCCGTTTCCGAGTTGTAGTAGGGGGTAATGGCGCTTATATCGCCTTTGTCGATGAGATTTGCCGTTTCCAGGTTGAATTGTGCGGTGGTATGCATTCCGTGGATGGCGACGGAAGTGATAGAGGTTAATCCACTGTTGAGCACGATCTTTATTTTTAATTTACTTAATTGATGTGTAAAGGGGAGGGTGACGTTGCTTATGTTTTCGTACGTATGTGTCTTGCTTTCTGCGTAAAGTAAATCGTGCCTGGTTGGATCGCTTGCCTGATTGGCGAGGTTGACCGGGTAGTCATTATTTTGTATGGAAGGGGTGTAGGGGTAGTAGGCTTTGAAGTCTACAACGCCATATTCTTCATCATAATATATACTGTTGTTTTGGGGTGTAAAAAGGGTGGGGGATTCACTCTTTTGAGATACATAGGGTATGTTTGATGCTCCCTGACAGATCTCAAAGCGTTCGCTTTTGGTCATAAAGATACCGATCTCGTCGCCTGCGTTCCAACTGTCTCCCTGTTGATTGATACGGGTTTGGTATTGATTTACTCCCGAAACGAATGTCACGGTCTGACTTCTCTCTTCGCCGTGATCGGTTTCTGCACATGCTACAGTACAGCAGGCTATAACAACGCAATAGTACAGTTTCTTTAGGTGTTTGTTTTTCATTTTGATTGACTGTATTAGTTTTAATAGCAGCAAAGATAGATGCCGTCTGCTGGAACAGGGTGGATATTTGTCTTTTTGAGGTGGATGTTTGCTCTTTTAAGGTGGATGAAAAGGGTGTGTGTGCAGGTGCACTCTATACATGCGTTTTTATGATGGAAATATATCACAAGTCACACGGAGTGATATAACTGTTTGTTTCTCAGTGGGGATTGGTTTGTTTTTCTAGTTTGAAAGTCACATGTTAATATCACAAGTGTCACTGGTTGAATTGCGTCAGGAGTAATGAGAAATAGCCTTAGGAGTAATGAGAAATAACCTCATGGGTGATGAGGTACTTTCTCAGTGTGAATGAGAAACTTTCTCAGAAGCAGAACTCCATTGCCCCAGTTCTTTCGGACTGCCTGGAAAAGAAAAAACCTCGATAATCTTTTGATTATCAAGGTTTTTCTTGTGATCCGCCTGGAATATGAACCATGCGTATAATCGGCTTATTTCTAATACATTACAAATTGTCAATAAACTTTGGACACCAAATGGCCACAAAACTCATTTTGTTATAGATGTCTCTCAGAATAGAGAATATTACTTCTCTTCTTTTCTTTTCAGGTTCGAAAATACAACTTTTTGGCCTAATAACCAAATGTTCTGTAAATTAATGATTTATCTTTTTTCTGTGGTCCAAGCCCAGTGCAGAGTGCGAGCCCTTTATATATAAAGGCTTGCACTCTGCACTGGTGGTCCAAGTAAACTGTCTATGACTACATGAGATTATATTTCTATAATCTTGTCGCGTTGGAAAGACAGGTGTTCATTGTTGAATATATACCCCAACTGATTTGAAACACAAAGAGTATTGCCAATCTGTTTGTCAACATTATAATGTGAGTCCATATATCCAATACTGAATATTGCTATCTTCGATGTAATCAGCTAATTCTACTGTAAGAACACCATTGGCATGGCTATTGGCATCTACATAAATACCCTTCAATTCAGACTTGTCTAAAAGCCTAAAAGGCATTTCTTTTCCTGCTATGATAATTTTATCCATGTATTTTCAATTGCTATGCTCTGTTTTCAGTTGCAGTGAAAACGATGCAAACATACTGGAAATAAAAGAAAATCATTCAGTGCAAATGATTGTTTTGTTTTTCTATCACATATTTACTCCACTTAGCAAAGCCTCTGAAAGTACATTGGACATTCCTAGTCAGAGTTGGACAGAATTTTAGAGGTGGTATGTTTTCGTTCTTATTCTTGAGGTTGGCAATTCTGGCAATATTGGCAATTTCGAGTGATTGATAAGGATTCGTAAATTTGTTGAATTAAGCAATTGAAATAAAAAAAGGAAAGTATATATGAGTGCAGATATAATAAAGGAATCTGAATTTAGACAATGGTTGATTGATTTGAAGGGAAGAATTCGACAAAGTCAATTAAGAGCAGCCGTTAAGGTTAATTCCGAATTACTACAATTATATTGGGATTTAGGACAGGACATAGTTGTTCGCCAAATAGATGCAGTATGGGGAAGTGGATTTTATTCTCGTTTAAGTAAAGAATTAAAGAGAGAATTCCCTGATACGCAAGGGTTCTCAGTTACTAGTCTAATCTAAATTACTGTAAACGATTTTATCAATTTTATGCAAATAGTAAGCAGTATAGCCAACAAATATCTGAAGAATCCCACCCTCAAGCTGGGGGTGAAATTCAAACAACTCATAATATGGGTGATATAATTTACCCCCAAGTTGAGGGTGAATTTCAAGACAACCCATTATTCTCAATTCCCTGGTGACATCAGAAGTATCTTATTGATAAATGCAAGTCTGTACATGAGGCACTATTCTATGTACAAAAAAACGATCAAAAATGGTTGGAGTAGAGCTATGCTAAATTAATGATTTATCTTTTTTCTGTAGTCCAAGCCCAGTGAAGAGTGCGAGCCCTTTATATATAAAGGCTTGCACTCTGCACTGGTAATTCAAGTAAACTGTCTATGACTACATGGGATTATATTTCTATAACCTTGTCGCGTTGGAGAGACAGGTGTTCATCATTGAACACATAGGCCAACTGATTTGAAATACAATGAGTATTACCAATCAGTTTTTCAATATTGCAATGTGAGTGCCCATATGTCCAATACTGAATATTACTATTTGCGATGTGATCAGATAATTCTACCGTAAAAGCACCAATGGCGTGACTGTCTTCAAATTTCGGACATTAATATAAAGCAATTTAATACTTCTTGATGGTTTTCATTAGCCGAATTTAAATTAATTTCGTTTGATAACGAAGTCAACTTAATTTTGTCAATGCTTTAATAATATAAAAGATCAAAATATGTAAGTGTCTTATCTCCTTTCACTATTATGGCATCCCTATTCTCTAATAAAGTACTCGCAGCAAACATATTGCTGGCGTACAGCTTGTCTATTGTTTCATTTATGTCTTCTATCATGAGTCGATGAGAACTTTCCACATTAATTCCCGTAAGAAAATGAGACAACCCGGATAATGCACATTTCTTAAACTCATCTAAACATGCATAACAAACCCAAGCTTTATCGGAATACCCCCAAAAAACTAATGCGTTGTTTTGTAATAATACATCGGCTAAATCAGTTCCGTTATAGCATGAAAAATTATATATAAAAGCATTACTGAAAAGATAATGATTTGTAGTTAACGTAACTATATTCTCTGTACCACTCAAAACCATAGCTTCTTTAGAACCATGCATAAAGCCAAGAAATATAAATCTTTCCTGATTGTATTTTACCATGTGAGTACTTAGGTTTGCTACAGTTACATCATCGGAGTTTAATTTAATTACGTTCAATTCTGCTATAGCCTTATCTGGAATAAATTCTACATCATCCGCGCATAAACAGAAAAAATTACCTAATGTTTCATCATCATGATCATAAATTATAACTGTGTTTATCATTGTAATTTCTCTTTATTACGCATTAATAGATCTATAGTTAGTTTATTTATACTTTTTTCGATTCCCAGGCCAAACTCAGTTTGTAGTCTGATTTCTTTTAAAACATCATTTAAGGTATAATCTTTGCCATCGGTGGAAGTCAGAAATCGCTGTTCTTTAGCTTCTTCAGGGTGCCCTTTTATCCATTCTTCGATAACGTTACTAATATTGCTTTGCATATAATCGTAGGCTTTCTTGATAATATCCAAAAGTTCTTCGGTTGAAGCACTTTTTTTGATGAAAGCAAATGCCCTATTTTCAATCAAATCGGCAAAAACTTCTTTATCTTCATCTTTTCCGCTCCAGATTATTACGGGAATAAGGGATGTCATTTCTCTGATTCTTCTAAGCACTTCATGACCGTCAGGCATATTATAAGCAAATCCCAAGTCTAACACAACAATCATTTCCTGATCTATTTGTTTTTCTATATAATCAAGCCCGTCTTGGGAATTGTTAAAAAAAATAACATCTTCGTAGATTTCTTTAAGTTCCTCTACAAAAGGATCGTCTTCAAATTTTCTGTCATCATCTATGATAATAATGTTCACATCTAATTTGGCCATAATCAATCTTTTTTAAATGGAAATAAAATTTTAAATGTTGTACCCGAAGGTTTAAGTTCATTTTCAATCAATTCAATAGAACCATGTATAGCTTCTAAGCGTGATTTTACGATGAATAAACCCAGACCTGCGCCCCCTTCTTCGGAGGTGGTTGTATAAAAGACATCAAAAATACGATGGCGGTCGCTATCTGCTATTCCGCAACCGTTGTCAGAAAAATAGATTATCAAATTGTCTTTTTCGACAACACAACTGCATTTTATAATTCGTTCTTTTATGTCTTTAAAAGCTTTTAATGAATTACTAATCAAATTATCAAACATATCTTCAAAAGCTTTTTGATTATAACGGATTGTGAGTTCTTTGTTTATTTCAAACATTACCTTTACTCCGTGTTTATCAAATTCTGTTTGGTAGATATTATTGAAGATATTTTCTAATGTATCTTTCACATTTATGTTTTCAAAGTCCTGATCATCTTTCGCATATTTTAGCATAAAATCAACAGCCCTATCAAGGTTTTTCATTTCACTGAACACATATCTGCTGTATTTTTCACAGCTGTCATTCTTTGTACCAGTAGGCAACCATTTTGTTATAAACTCAACCTGTCGTTTGATTCTTCCAACTGCTGTTCGTGTTATATGTGACAGCATGGAGGCATAGGTTTGCAAGGAGACAAGGCTAAATAAAAGGTCTTCTTGCCGCTTTTTCTCTTCTTCAAGTTTTCTATAATCGCTGAAACTTTTATTTACTGTGGCTTGAATCTTTAAAATATCTTTTGATACTTCATCTAATCTTATCTTAATAGGGTCATCAAGAGCGGTGACTTGCTCTAATTGCTTTATTTTTTCTCTGACTGTTTTTAGTTCTAAATTAGCATTGCCAAACTCTGTTTTGGATTCAATTCGCTCAATAGTTTTCTTCTTCTTCAGAGCTTCTTCTATTTTTTTTATTTGCTCTATGACTAACGATTTTAGTTCACGCCATGCATCATTATCTACAAAATCCTGTCGATTGGTAGCATCTATTATCATCGGATTTCTGTTTTCTGAAATATCTATCCAGCCTAATAGATCTCTTGTACCTACCTTGTCGAAGAAACCAGACCAGCGTCTTTTATCTATTCCGAATAAATCTTTTTGTTCGTCACGGTTAGCATTGTATTCAGCAAACGGAGTCGCAATTAAGCCGTCTCTGTAAACTTTAATGCCATCAACTCTTTCGTCTGTGGATTTATTAAATTTAGCTTTTGCTTTCTGGTCATAATAATATAAGGTTATATTTACGAGCCCGCACGCACGCTTAGGTACTAAAATCTTTTTCAGTTCTCCATTTTCTACAGCCAAGATTTCTTGTTTATCTTGCTTTGCATTGAAACCCAATTCAATGGTTAAAGTTGCATGCTCAATAGCAAGGCTTTCAATTCTTGTTTCCTTATACTTCTCGTATGGTGCTTTTATATAGACATTAAAAGGGTATTTTTGAATAAATTTAGGACGGATTATTTTAGCCAATTCCTTATAAGCTCTGCTAATATCATTTTCCGACCATACATCTGCTATATGCGTGATTTCAAGTGTTGTGCCATGAGAATTATCGGGTACATCTTCAAACCATACATTATTTTCAATGTCAGTAAAAAGTTTCTGTTCTCCATCAAAATTAAGTTGGAGTTGTCGATTTTCCTCTTTAAAATAAAAGGTCCAGTCAGTTTCTAATATAGTTGCTTTTGAAGAATTCTCTTTTTTAGTTCTAAGAAGAAGTTTTGCGCCTAACTTATCTACAGCAAATCTTCCTACTCCTTTTTTACCTGCAACTTTTCGATGATACGGGGCGGGTGATTCTGTATTTTTGCGTTTGCTGCTTGTACCAATAACCATCCATTTATCCCGAATATCTTCATAAGCCATCCCGATGCCATCATCCCGAATAATTATCTTACTTTTTTCAGTGAGAGGATTTACATCAATAAATTCGATGGTTACATTTTCGGCATTTGCATCATAACTATTCTTTACAAGTTCAAACAAAGCTGTAATTCTGTCTGTAATTAATTCGCGGCCGAGCAATCTATATGCACTGACATCGAATTTAAATTTTAAGCTTGAAACATTAGTCTTCATAACTCAATATTTGTTTGAATATGGCTTCTGCCAATAATGGTGGAACGGCATTACCTATTTGTTGCTGAATATGCATTAAAGTTCCTTCAAATCTAAATGTATCAGGGAAACTTTGCAATCGCGCAGCTTCTCTTACAGAAAGCCCTCTATCGGAACTTGGATGAATCAACATATTCTTTCTATAATTAGATATTACTACAGATGGTTTATTTGCTTCTAATCTTTTATAAATTCCGCTATGACAATTATTCTTATTTTTGTAATTGGCCATTAGATGTTCGGGGATGGCTTTCCAATTTTCCCCTTGCTTTATGTATTTATATCTTTCTATAACATAATCGGCATTTCGAGACACATAGTTTTGCGAGGAATTAGTAGAATTCTTTCTCATTAATTCAGCATATTCACTCAAATCGCTATGCATTTTATATGGTAAACATTCATACATATCACCATTTTTAAGATTTGGTAAATCTGCAATAGCTTCTTCAACTGTTACGGATTCTGTTTTTTTAGGGGGGAATTCAAACTCTATATTTATGCGATTACCAACCATGAAAAAACGATTTCTATGTTGAGGAACTCCATAATCCGATGCATATAAAACATCCTCTTTTGTTTGATAACCTAAATCATCAAAACTTTTTTTAATCTCAAGTACAGTCTTCCCTTTGTTGAAATTTGTAATTCCTTCTACATTTTCAAAAACAAACCAAAGGGGATTTACTTCACGCACTATACGCAGAAATTGTTTAAATAAAGAATTATTGGGATTTTCTGTATTTCTTGTTTTTGTATTTGACAATGAAAACCCTTGGCATGGTGGTCCCCCCAGAACAACAAATACATCTTCTTTGTATTTTTTTTCTAATTGTATCTTGCAAATATCTTCAATAATAAATGTTGAATTTGGATGGTTTCGTGCAAACGTTTTAGCGGCATTAGTATCACTATCTATTGCTAAAACGATATCAATTCCTGCATTCATCGCTCCAAGACTCATACCGCCTGCTCCAGAAAAGATATCAATTCCTTTCTTCATATTTTCTTTTTAGTATTATTCTATGTTTTATAATAATCATCACAAAGTTATAAGAAAGTTTGCCATTCGCAAGTGTCTTTCAGGTTTAAAGATGAAACTTTTATGGTATTCTTATTTTGTACCCATATTTGTTTTGCGAACTTTCAAATCTCAACATCTCTATTATGAAACAATGTCTTCTCTTGTGATTTTTTCATATTTCTAGGACTATCTGTCGTATTAATTATATCAATAAGTTAAGTGGCATTATGACTCTAAACGAAAAGTAGTCGAGGGAACTGGCAACCCTTTGCGTGTTAATGCAGAATCCCTCAAAATGGTTGTTTCTGTCAATCATTCCAAAGATATTGAATCTTTTAGCACGTTCGGAAGGAATGCTCCGAAATAAGAGTCGATTAAGATCAGAAGTTAAATTTGATGACCTCACATAAGAACTGGAAAAGTGTGTGTGAATGCTCCAAATTATGTAGTTGCGCTGAGTAGTAATTAGCTGAATTTGGATATAATTCGCTAATAATCAAGCATGTAGCGTAATAGGAAAAGGACTTAAGAAGTCATTTTTACTGGTGATCCAGCTGGAATACGAACCGTGCGTATAATCGGCTTATTTCTAATACATTACAAATTGTCAATAAACTTTGGACATCAAATGGCTATAAAGCACACTTTTGTTATAGATGTCTCTCAGAATAGGGAATGTTAATCCTCATCTTTTCTTATTAGGTTCAAAGTTACTACTTTTTGAACAAAGTACCAAACATTCTCTAAATAAGTGATTTATCTATATTTTGCTGTCCATGGCCAGTGCAGAGTGCGAGCCCTTTATATATAAAGGCTTGCACTCTGCACTGGTGATCCATTAAATTGTTTTATGAGAGTTTTTTATTTTGGTTACAAGAAGAATGAGAAGTATTCCTTTTCCTGCTATGATAATTTCATTCATGCGTTTTCAGCCTTTGTCTTCTGTTTTTAATCATGGTAAAATACGTAAACACCCTAAAAACAAATCAAATGGCTTTTCTTAAAAAAAACAGGATTTTGTTTACTGGTTCTATCTGTTGACGTACTTCACCAAATCGTTTACACTCTTCTTTGATACATTGAAATAGCAGTTTGGAGAAGAACCGGCTAAACGTTTGATGCGGAATCCGGCATCATACATAGCAAGGATCAGCGTGCCATTGCTCACATAATTAATTTTTCCGTCCGTTTCTTTTCTAAGAGCATTCTCTACCAAGTGCTTTAAGCCATATGAAGTTGAGTTTTGATTTATCGACTTGATGGGAGTCAAATAACAGGCTATAATATCGCGAGCAGACTTCAACTCCAGTTCATCAAAGTCTTTAACGCGTAGAGGTTGCAACCCATTGAAACCACCAATGGTAAGTCCAAAGAGTTCCTCTTCACCTTCATAAATGGAGAAATCGTAATTTAAATTTGCATAGAATTCGACTGTTGCCATAAGAACTGATTTTTTCGTTAATTTGTATATTGTTTTTAATACATATCATCCCATTTAATATCAATAGATTCTCATGATTTCACTTCTTTAATTTGCTGTTGAGTTCTCAATGCCACTGGATGAGAAAGTAATCTGGTAGCAATTTCCTTATCAAAAAGTAAGTGTGGAGCATAATTCCCTTTAAAGAACTCTTCCATATATTGCTTCTCTACCTCTTGTAGCTGCATAAGAGAAGATAAATAATCAATTACAGTATGGTTAATTTCATCTTTGGGATACTTGCCTGCATTGATGTGCAACATAGGGAGTAACTGTGTTTTAATATCTTGAAAAGGCATATCCAAAATGTGACTAATATCCTGCTCCAGTGTCTTAGGATTCTCCGTATTACCCAATGTACTGTAAAACACAATACTTCTTCTTAGAAGATCACGCTCTTCCGAAGTAGATAGTATTCCGGATTTAGCAAGACTATATATATCGTAAATATCTCTTGGTTTACACCTCTCATAGAATGCCTTTATTTTACCTGCAAACAACTCAATAATAGCTACGTGAGCCACTGAAAGAGAAGAGTCTTTCATCGAAAAAGGATATGCTATATTGGTTTCTACAGCATCAAAAATGTGGCAACGGTTGTGATAGTTAATATCGAGCTTTATTTTATCACAACTACCAGTTGTAGTTGTGTAAAGCAATGATAGAGAATCCAAAGCAAAAGAATTTCGACTAGTCTTAGTGTAGTCATTCTCCAAACAATAAGAGTCCAAAGCACGATTTATGCTCTCTCGTTGCTCAATCATTTCATCTATTGAAAGATTTATCGCAAAATTCAGATCCAAATCAACAGACAAACGAGGTAATTCATCGAATGCAACTAAATTGATTGCAGTACCTCCTTTTAGCAATAGCTTACCTTTGAAATCGGAGAGTGTATTCAGATCATTCAAGATAAACGATAGACGTAAGATTTTCTCCACATTATTAATCGTGTAGTTGTTTTCACAAGCCACTTTTTCGATATCTGCTTTAGTATATTCAAATTTCATAATAAATATCTTTTTTAATCTGTTTCATTATATTTCCAGGGATACAAAGATTCCATTCCTTTGAAAATGAGTCACAGTGATATGGGTTGATCAGATAACTAATGTTTTTCCCCATACCTGCTTTACAAACCTTGAAGAATGACTCTGAAAGTCGTAATGGCTCTTTGAAAATAGATAAGATAAAACCTGCCCTCTGATACAAACTCTTGCTATTATAAAGTTTCAGACAATGGAGCATATCTTCTTCCTGAATGTTTGATGGCGCAATCTCGGAAATGGCATATAACAATTCTTCCAGTCCGCCTGCAAGATTTATATTATAAAGACAGTCTATAATTGTTTGACTTAAAGATGTTACCCTAATAGGATAAGGTTCCTTTTCATCAATAATAACGGGATTATGCAAGAATTTAACAGGTTTGTAAATATATGATTCGTTCTGATAATTAAAAATACGAAAGTTAGATGGGCTATGTACATATAACCAGTTAAATTCCTGTGTTTGCAACATGTAGTATTCTAAAGCTGCATGATATACTAAGTAGCCATCATCAACCGCATTACAGGCAATCCGAAACTTGTCTTGAAGATCAGACGGTAAATAGACCCCTTTACGGACATTAGTCAGTATACCCTGCTTCTTCCAATGGTAGAAACGAGATTTAATCGTACTGTCTTTAGGTATTTCTATACCTTGACTTCGTCGATACTGTTCTATCTTCTTATATGTTTGAATTGTATTCATATTTAATATATATTACAAATATAGCAATAATATGATAATTGATTATAATTCTAAGTATTTTATTGTAATTATTTAAATTAAATCAGCTATTTGAACGATCCTTTCTATATAAAACATACCAGAGTTTTTCTATTATTAACGTAGGATATAAGAAGCATAGTGATGAATTCCAAATCATTCATCAATTTACTACATTGAACCATTTCACTATTATAGAAACAAAAGATACATATCTATCCCTCATAAGATACATTGAAGACTTTTTGTTAGAAGCATTTCTCGTATATTTGTACTATACTCATTATGTGAATTCATACATGAAAAATAGACATTATTTCATTCTTATCTTTCTAATACTCCCTTTTTGTACAATCTGGGGGCAGGCATCTCCTGTATTTCATCATCTACCTACGGATAACGGACTTTTAAGCAATCAAGTAAGGTCTTTATTAAGAGACCGGCAAGGCTTTTTGTGGATAGGAACCGCATTTGGATTGAATCGTTATGATGGAACACGGTTTAAGACCTACGAATACGAACCAGAAAATCCAAACTCACTGATGGAGAGAGATATCATCAGTTTACAGGAAGATGCAAATGGGAACATCTGGGTTGGAGGTTGGAGTGTTTACAAGGTCTATTTACGCGATAGAGACTCTTTTTATGATGCTGCGCCTATATTGAGAGATCTGGGCATTTCTGTTGGTTCTTTACGATTCGTCTATACTGATAGAAAGGGAGATTTATGGATAGTATCAGATCATTCTTTATTTTATTATCAGTTAAAAGAGCATCATCTGGAAGAGTTCTCGTTACAGAGTAGGGCAAATATATCGGGAATGGCTGATGATGATACGCATGTTTGTGTATTAAGTGAAGATAATCAGTTATTCCAGTTACATATAGCAGCAGGGGTCTGGAAGCAAATTCCATTGCCTGAAGAATCCGGATATATTAATAAAATATATCAAGATGGTGAGGGAGGTATATGGTTATTCTCTAGTCGAAGCGATGATGTATATTATAAAAAGGATGTGAACAAGCTTTGGGAACATATCATATTGGAATCGTTTCAAAGTACTCAGAGTAATTTTGTACATTCTATTCAGATGGATAAAAATGGAGGAGTATGGATAGCTACTGACCATAAAGGCTTGTTTGTTTATGACAAGGAAAATAACAGAATGGAGAACATCCTGCATGATCCGTTATCTCAGACGTCAATTAAAGGAAATTCCATAGAATGCATGTATTATGATGACGAGGATGCTCTCTGGATTGGTTATACAAAAAATGGGGTTTCATGCTATCACAGCCGGTATCAGAAATTCAGGAACTACCAGAGTGATGATTATAGAAACGTCAATGTGATCATAGAAGATAAAGCCAATAACATATGGTTGGGTACCGATGGGCATGGAATTGTATATAAAAAACCGTTTACTGATTCCATCATAAAAAAACTCAATATTCCCGGAAATATTGTAGTTTCCATGGTGCAGGATGATAAAGGGAGGTTGTGGATTGGTACATACCTTAATGGGTTGATTTGCTATGATAATGGAAAACTAAAACAATATACTACATCCAACAGCAAACTTTCGGACAACAGCATTTGGGCACTTTGTATAGACAAAAGCGGTTATTTATGGATAGGTGCTTTGTGGGGTTGCCTGCAACGGATGGATACTGCAACGGATGAATTTGTCGATTTTGATTCCGAAAACAAGCATGATACTTATGTTTTTAATATCATCTGCGACGGCGAGAAATACATATATGCAGGAACAATGTCAGGCGTGTGTCGGATTGATATGCAAACGCTGGAAAGAAATATGTACGCTGGAAATAGTAAAGGAACACAAAAGTTTCTACGACAACATATACAGAGTGTGTATCAAGACAAAAGAGGGCTGCTCTGGTTGGGGCACAATAAAGGCGTGACAGTCTGGGACTTGAAAAAAGATACACTCTATTACATCAATAAAGATGAAGGATTGGTGGGAAATATAGTAAAAGCTATTTCTGAGGATGATCGTAACCATATTTGGATTGCGATGGATAACGGATGTTCGGTAGTAAAGGTTACCACCGCTGTGGATGGTTCTCTCAACTTTAACTTTGATAACTATTCGGCAATAGATGACCTTTCTGATAATAAGCTCAACCAATATGCGATGTGTTATTTGAGTAGCGGGGCGATGGCATTAGGCAAATCCGATGGTTATTCCGTAGTAAATCTTCGTGAATTGAATGAGAAAAAACTAAGACCAGCGAAGGTAATGTTTACCGGATTAAAAATATCTAATAAAGAGATACAAGTATCAGAGCAAGTGGAGTTGGAGTATTATGACAGGCTAATTACTGTAGAATTCACAGCTATGGATCTTATTACTTCGGAACAAGTGCGTTATGCGTACATGATAAAAGGACTGAATGAAGATTGGATTTACACATCCGACAATAAAGTGTCTTTTAGCTATCTTTCGTCTGGAAGCTATCAGCTCATTGTTAAAGCCAGTAACGGCGAAGGGGTGTGGAATGAAAATGCTTCCGTGTTGTACATCAAAGTGCTCCCTCCTTTCTGGCTGTCGTGGTACGCTTACTGCCTGTATTCCCTATTAGTTGTGATCTTCCTGGTCATTCAGTGGAAAAGACTTCAGCATAAAAATAGGAAAAAACTGGCATTACAGCAAATTAACATGGAACGTGAGCATATGATACGTCTCAACGAAATGAAGCTTCGGTTCTTTACCAATATCAGTCATGACTTTCGTACCCCTTTGGCGTTGATTATTACTCCCCTCCAGGTGATGATAGAAGATATGAAAGACGGCGAAACCGTTAGGAAGCTAAAGCTGATTTATCGTAATGCAGAACAGTTGTTGAACTTGGTAAACGAACTGCTCGATTTTCGCAAGCTGGATGTTGGGGCCGAAATTCTGCGTCTGATACCCAATGAGTTTGTTTCTTATGTTAACAACATTGTAGATTCATTCCTGATCTATGCCAACGAGCGTAAAATTGCATTTACCATTGTTTCTGAAATAGATCAGGTCTTCATGTTATTCGATGCCGACAAAATTAGTAAAATCATTTTTAACTTGCTGTCCAACGCCTTCAAATATACCCCTGACGGCGGCCAGATTCGTGTGACAATATTCCGCAACGGCCAAAATGTAGGGGTAAGCATCGCCGACAATGGATGTGGAATACCTAATGATGAGAAGAAACATATATTTGAACGCTTCTACCAAACCATACAGGATGGTGAAAAAACCGGAAGTGGCATCGGGCTTCACATTGTGAGTCAGTATATCGAATTACATAAAGGTATGATATATGTTGAGGATAATGCGCCCAATGGTAGTATCTTTACATTTACTATACCACTACTTGTACCCAATGAAATAGAGGAGGAAGTTATAGAAGAATCCGAATCGAATGATATAAAAAATCATCATGAACACCAAAGTGATACTACTTTGAAGTTGTTACTGGTAGAAGACAATCATGATTTCATAGACTTTCTGTACGATAATCTGAAAGATGAATACACTGTTTTAAAAGCTTATAATGGGAAGGAAGCTTTGGATATTCTTGGGCGGGACGATATTGATCTCATCGTCAGTGATGCGATGATGCCTGTAATGGGTGGGTTTGAATTATGCCGGCAAATAAAGACGAACATAAACTGGTCACATATTCCGGTGATTATCCTGACTGCTAAAACTACTGAAGAAGATAAAATACAAGGGTTGGAATATGGAGCCGATGATTACATAACGAAGCCTTTCAATTTCAATATATTAAAGCTTCGGATTAACAAATTCGTTGAATGGACGGAAAAATCCCATAAAACATTCAAGCAGGTTGTCGATGTGAACCCTAGTGAAATAACAATTACCTCGTTGGATGAACAATTGGTGACTAAAGCAATCAACATTGTAGAGAAACATATCGACGAGATTGATTTTTCTGTTGAGACTTTAAGTAGTGCTGTTGGTCTTACGCGTGGGCATCTTTATAAGAAACTGGTTAGTATTACCGGAAAAACCCCTTCCGAGTTTATTAAGATAATCAGACTCAAGCGAGCCAGGCAACTATTGGAAGAAAGCCAGATGCAGGTTTCGGAAATAGCTTATGCTGTAGGCTTCAATTCGCCGAAGATATTTGCCCGGAATTTCCGCATGGAGTTTGATATATCGCCATCCGAGTATGCGAAAAACCCGAAAAAACTCTCTGATGATACATCCGAAGAGTATTTATAATACATAAACAGGCCTTGTTTTATCTGATTTCGTTCTACTTTTGCCTTGTTTAGCAAAAGGTTGAAAATTATTATAAACGTATAATTTATTATGAAAGAAAGACTAAAACAAAGTTTAATACTCTTATTGATGTTAGCCCCGCTTGTTTCCTTTGCACAGCAGGCTCCTCAGATTATGAATGTGAGTGCACGTCAGACAACCTCACTTGACGGACAATGGAAAACCATCGTCGACCCTTTCGAGAACGGCTACTATGATTACCGGTTGAGGCCTTACGACGGCGGGTATGCTCAGGATAAAACTTATCTTGATAAAACCCAACTCCAGGAATATGATTTTGAAACAGATAAACTCTTGTTTGTTCCCGGTGATTGGAATACTCAGCGTCCTCAACTCTACTATTACGAAGGAACAGTGTGGTACCGCAAGCATTTCGAATATGACTTGAAGCCGGGTAAACGCCTTTTTCTCAACTTCGGAGCAGTGAACTATGAAGCCATTGTATGGTTGAATGGTAAACGTCTGGGTAAGCATATTGGTGGATTTACTCCTTTCAATTATGAAATCACCGACCTGCTGAAGGATGGAACAAACAGCCTTGTGGTAAAAGTCGACAATAAGCGTATTCCGGAAGGCGTGCCGACGGTAAATGCCGACTGGTGGAACTTCGGAGGTATCACTCGTTCAGTTACATTGGTAGAAATGCCTTCTACATATATCCGCGATTATTATGTACAGTTGAAAAAGAATGAAGAGAATACAATTGAAGGCTGGGTACAGCTGGATGGCGTCACAAAAGAACAAAAAGTAGTACTGAATATTCCGGAATTGAAGATTAAGAAAGAGGTTACAACGGATGCCAATGGATATGCTTCTTTCACAATAAAAGCCAAGCCTGCACTCTGGTCACCGGAAACTCCGAAATTATATGCAGTAAATCTATCTGCTGAAACAGATGTGGTGTCTGATGAAGTTGGTTTCCGTACAATCCGCACGGAAGGAACTAAAATATTGCTGAACAACAAGGAAATATTCTGCCGAGGTATCAGTATCCATGAAGAAACGGCATATTATAGTGGTCGTGCTTATTCCAGAGACCAGGCTCAGACATTATTGGGTTGGGCAAAGGAAATGGGTTGCAATTTTGTTCGTCTGGCACACTATCCACACAATGAAGAAATGGTTCGTGAAGCCGAACGTATGGGATTACTTGTTTGGTCGGAGATACCGGTTTACTGGACCATTCACTGGGAAAACAAGGATACATACAACAACGCCGAGCAACAGTTGTGCGACATGATTGGTCGCGACAAGAACCGCTGCAACATTATCATCTGGTCTGTCGCTAATGAAACACCGTTAAGCGATCCCCGATTGACGTTCCTCACCAGCCTGATTAATAAAGCCCGGAGCTTGGACAACGTTCGTTTGATTGGTGCCGCTATGGAAAAGGAAGAGGTACAACCAGGCGTATTGACCGTTAATGATCCGCTGGATAAATTATTAGATATTATCAGTTTCAATGAATACGTAGGCTGGTATGATGGTGATTCGGAAAAGTGCGACCGTGTAAACTGGGTGTTCAATTCCAATAAGCCTGTATTTATCAGTGAGTTTGGAGGCGGTGCTCTTTATGGAAGACATGGTTCGAGCAAAGAGCGTTTTACGGAAGAATATCAGGAAGACCTTTATATTCGTCATGTCAATATGCTAAAACGTATTCCCGGACTAGCTGGAACTACCCCGTGGATATTAAAGGATTTCCGCTCTCCACGCCGCCATGTGCCCGAAATACAGGATGATTTCAACCGTAAAGGATTAATCTCTGATAAAGGACAGAAAAAGAAGGCTTTCTTTGTGATGCAGAAATGGTATCGGGAGTTAGCCGAAACATATAAATAAGAGTGTTTATTAAAATCAAATTAGAAACAATATGAAGAAACTGAATGTATTTCTTTTGACGGTGATGATGTTGCCATTAATGTCTTTTGCTCAATCGACAATGCCCTTGTCTATCCCCGAAATTACCCTTAACAATGGACTAAAAATGCCTGTTCTGGGTTTCGGTACACTTTCCCTTGAAGGCTCTGTTGGCGAGAATAGTGTGGCAGAAGCCATTTCATTAGGCTATCGTTTGCTTGATACGGCTACGGTTTACGGAAACGAGGAAGCGGTAGGAAAAGGAATCAAGAAAAGTGGAATAGATCGCAAAGAGCTCTTTATCACCACAAAACTTTGGGTTGCCGATTCCGGTTATGAAGGCACTAAGAAGGCTTTTGAAACCTCATTGAAGAAATTGGGTGTAGACTACATTGACCTTTACCTCATTCATCGTCCACGTGGCGATGTGAAAGGATCATGGAAAGCAATGGAAGAACTTTATGAAGCAGGTAAAATCAAAGCCATTGGTGTGAGTAACTTCGATACCAAACAGCTTAAAGAATTGCTTTCTTATGCGAAAGTTAAACCTGCCGTGAATCAGATAGAGGCTCATCCTTTCTTCCAGCAAAACGAGGCACAGGCCGATTTGCGGAAAATGAATATTCAGATGGAAGCATGGTCGCCCTTTGCAGGCGGTCGTAATGGTGTTTTCGACAATCCAATTCTTGCTGCTATTGGTAAGAAATATAATAAAACCAATGCTCAGGTTGTTTTGAGATGGATTATTCAACGCGGAATAGTTACCATTCCGAGAACAGCAGACAAAGGATATATGCAGGAGAATCTAGATGTGTTTGACTTTGAACTTAATAAAACCGACTTGAAACAAATCGCTTCTTTAGATTTGAATATTACTCAGTTCCCCGAATGGGAATAGAATTTCTGTGTAGGTAATCGTATTTCAGGATAACATGCGTGAGGCTGTCTCTTCATTTATAGAGGCAGCCTCATTTGTTGTATCCTAAAGTGACCTCTCATGTATCATTTCCTTCGTTGAATACGCCTGTGGGCTGCTTTTGATACATAGAAGTACCCCCCTGTATCTTGTTTCATCCTATTTTTGTCGAGTGTTTGATTAGCCATATTATAAATGCAATACACATTT
This sequence comes from Bacteroides sp. 51, assembly GCF_010500965.1. GTDB lineage: Bacteria > Bacteroidota > Bacteroidia > Bacteroidales > Bacteroidaceae > Bacteroides. The sequence continues at coordinate 72,489 of NZ_QVMI01000012.1, forward strand.
ATGAGAGAGCGTTAAACGCATTCATTAAAACTTTATTCTGATACAAATGAAGAAACAACACCGATTTATTTTTTTGTGTGTACTATCATTATTCAGTATTCTGCCCAACATGTCTTTTGCACAAAGCATTAAGGTAGAAGGAACAGTCACCGACGAGATGGGTGAACCGATGATAGGCGTATCTGTAGCATTGAAAGATGCAGGCACAGGTACTGTGACAAATGTTGACGGGAACTTTACATTGGGCAATGTTCCATTGGGAAGTGCGTTGACTTTCTCTTATTTAGGCTACAAAAGCCAGGTCGTAAATGTGACTAAAGGGCACATCAATGTAGAAATGGAGCCCGACAGCCAGCAACTCGATGAAGTTGTCGTTATTGCCTACGGCACCCAAAAGAAAGTAACGATTACGGGCGCTATCTCAAACGTCAGCAACAAAGAACTGTTGAAATCGCCGTCGGCTTCGCTGGGAAATGCGATAGCCGGTAAGCTTCCCGGTGTACAATCTGTGCAGTACTCGGGCATTCCCGGAGGCGATGACCCTGTTATCCGTGTGCGCGGTATCGGATCTTTTAACAACGCCGAACCGCTGGTGTTGGTCGATGGTGTAGAACGTTCGTTCAGCCAACTCGACCCGAACGAAGTGGCCGATATTACCATTCTGAAAGATGCTTCCGCAACGGCAGTATTTGGAGTAAGAGGTGCAAACGGGGTAATCCTGGTAACCACAAGGCGAGGCGAATCCGGTAAACCAAGCGTATCATTCAGCGCATCTGCCGGCATTCAGCAAATTACGCATTTCATCGAACTTACCGATTCATACACTTATGCAAAGGCTTATAACAATGCGCAGTTGGGCGATGGAACATCTCCGAATAACCTGAGATTCTCGCCCGAAGCGATCCAACATTTCAAAGACAGGGATATGCTCATGCTTTACCCGGATACCGACTGGCTCAACTACATCATGAAAGACCACGCATGGCAGAGTCAGTACAATGCCAATGTTTCGGGCGGAAACGACCGGGCCAAATATTTTATCTCCGTAGGCTTGCTCGATCAGGATGGTTTGTTTAAGACTTTTGGTACCGATTCCGAAGCCAACTTCAAGTACAGACGCTACAACTACCGCGCCAATATCGACCTGAACCTAACCAAGCTGAGTCAACTGTCCATCAACATTGGCGGGCGTGTCGAGGATCGTAATATTATAGGCGATGGCGAAGGCAACCTGTTCCGCTACCTGCAATATGCAGCTCCTATGGCCGGCTATGGAATAGATTCCGAAGGTCGTCACATCGTGGCCGACCGTTCGCTTGTTGGCGATTACGACCGCGACGGACTGGAAACCTTCTACAACCTGGGGTATATAAAAGAAAGTAAAAACGTGCTTAACCTCGACCTTCAATATCAACTGAAACTGGACTTCATAACCAAAGGCCTGGACTTCAAGATTAAAGGCTCATACAACTCAGACTATACCCAACAGAAAAACCGCAAGAACGGCTACGGAACGGGAGTTACCTACATGGCCACCACACAGCCGGGACTGGTCGATGAAAACGGAAATCCCCAAGTGATCCTGATCAAAAGTGGAGACACATACCCCCTTCCTTACAGCGAAGCAAAGTGGGGCGGCCGCAACTGGTATGCAGAAGCAAGCCTGAACTATGCACGCAAGTTCGGCAATCATAACGTTGGCGCAATGGCACTTTACAACCAGTCGAAAACGTATTATCCCTGGGACTCGCAAGGAGAGATATATCGGTCTATTCCTTCCGGATATGTAGGTTTGGTGGGCCGTGCAACGTATGACTATGCCACTAAATACATGTTGGATATGAACATCGGCTACAACGGTTCCGAAAACTTCGCCCCCGGCAAACGTTACGGCTTCTTCCCCTCGGCTTCGGTGGGCTGGATCGCCTCTTCTGAGAAATTCTGGGAACCCTTAAGAAAGGCTATTTCCTACCTGAAAATACGTGCATCATTAGGAACAGTAGGAAACGATGCGATGGGAGGAAGACGTTTTATGTACCTGCCGGGCAGCTATAAATTCATAGGCGGTGGCCCCAACGGAAGCGGAAACGGTACGGCAAACTTCGGAACCAATAACAACAACTGGCTACCCGGTGCCTACGAAGCCTCTTCGGGCAACCCGTTCGTTACTTGGGAAACGGCCACCAAACAAAACTATGGTATCGACCTCAAAATGCTGGACGATAAACTGAGTGTAAACGTAGATGTCTTCTTCGAGAGTCGCAAAGATATTCTTGCCTCCAACGCTGCCATCCTGCCTTCCCTGACAGGAATGCAATCGAACTCCCTGAACTTCGGGAAGGTGAAAAACCACGGATACGAGATCGTCCTTAAATGGGAAGACCGCATCGGCGATTTCCATTACTCAATCTCTCCCGCCATCACCTACGCACGCAATAAAGTGGAAGAACAAATGGAGGTGAAACAAGACTACGAACATCTGTATCGCAAAGGCCACCCCGTAGGTCAACCCTTTGGCTATGAGTTTTTCGAGTTCTACGAGCCCGGGCAAACCGAAGACCGCTATCAGCAAAAATACGGCACCCCCATGCCCGAACAGGGAGCAGCAATAAAGGCCGGCGATTGCGTATATGTCGACCTCACCGGCGATGGAAAGATTGACACCAACGACGTACATGCCATCGGATTCACCGACATTCCCGAATACAACGGATCGCTGAACTTGAGCCTGAGTTACAAAAATTTTGATATATCCATGCTGTGGATTGGGGCAACGAACGTAAGCCGCCAGTTAGATATGTACTACCGCCCGCAATTTGGTTCCAGTAATCAAACCGCGCTGTCTCAATGGGTTTATGATAACAGTTGGCGCGAAGATAACGCACATTCGGCTACATTGCCGCGCATTACTTTTGCCAATCAGGCACACAACATTCAAAACTCGGAGGTGTGGCTGGTAGATGCTTCATACATCCGCCTGAAGAATGTAGAGATTGGGTATACGTTCCGGAAAATACCACGAGTTCCGCAAATCGGCAGTGTTCGTTTATATGCCACAGGTTATAACCTGCTTACCTTCTCTAAATTTAAGGCGAATGACCCGGAAAGTTCCGGCGCGGCCTACGGCACCTTCATGAAGTATCCCATGACACGTGTTTATAATTTCGGAATAAGAGTTAACTTTTAAGATTTCCATCCCATGAAAATAGTTCATAAAACAAATATAATACCTTGGCTTCTAAGCACATTTGTAGGAGTCAGCATGTTTTTCTCTTGTGTTGACGATATAAATATCGGCGACAGGTTTCTGGAAAAATCTCCGGGTGTTGATGTAAACATTGACACAATCTTCTCTAAGGGCGAGTATGCGAAAAACTTTCTGTGGCAACTATACAACCACGTTAACAGCCCCTTTTATACCGACAACCAGTTAAACTCGAGCCCCATCGAAGTACTGTCCGATATATTACATTCCCATTGTACATGGTCGGGGGCTAATGAGTATTACTATCCGGGGAATGTTACTGAAGACTCGCAAGGCGACTGGATGCGCGATAAGTTCGGATATAATTCTGTATGGGGAGCCATCCGGAAAGGTTGGATCCTGATCGAAAACCTGGACCGTGTGCCAGACCTTACTGACGGAGAAATCAGTCAGTTGAAAGGCGAAACATACGTCATTATGGCCACCCGTTATCTGGACGCTCTCAAAAACTTCGGCGGACTTCCGTTGGTCGATCATGTATTCCAACCCGGCGAAAACTATACTCGCAGGCGCGGAACCGTAGAACAAACGGTACACTTTATTGATAGTCTGATAGTCAATGCCATAGACGAACCCGGACTTCCCTGGCGGGTACAGGATGTAGAAAATTGGGCCGGACGCATGACCAAAGGCGGCGCTATGGCATTGCGTGCTAAGTTACACCTGTTTGCCGCATCTCCTCTGTTCAATGACACAGAGCCCTATATGCAATACACCGGCGAGGCCGAAGGACAGGATGTCTTGCATATCTGGACCGGCGGCCGTAAGCAGGAGTACTGGGAAAAATGCCTGCAAGCCTGTGAAGACTTCTTCAGGCTGAACACTCAGAATGCGGACTGGTACGCACTCATCCAGCCCGAAACGGAAGACGAAAACGGCTACAGTCAGGCTTTCCGCGAAGCCTATTGGTATCGGGGTAATAGCGAAAAACTGATTGAAGTTCATTTTGCATACACGGCTTCCGAGTGGGAACAGAACTATGGAATCGGCACTCAAAGCCACATGGGGCACACCAACCCTACGCTCGAATACATGGAAATGTTTCCCATGGCCAACGGCAAAAACTATTCGTACCAGAATATCTATGGAACCAACAACCCCGGCAATATAGACATCTTTGCCAATCGCGATCCGCGTTTATATGAATCCATATTGGTAAGCCGTGAACGCCTGAGAGAAGATTATATGGGACTACAAAGAGTGGAAATCTGGAAAGGCGGCAACGTATATAACAATAACAACCTGAATGGGTGGACCATCCGCTTTGCAACCGGTATGGCGCTCTTCAAATGGATTCTCGATTATTGGAAGATGGGCAATCAGCCGGTATCTTACTCGTATATGCGTATGGCCGAAATGCATCTTATCTATGCCGAAGCCTTGGCGGAGACAGGTAATCTGTCCAAAGCATGCGAAGAAATAAACAAGGTGCGCGCCCGTGTCGGCTTGGGGAAAATAGAAGTAATGAACCCCGAACTTCAGCTTACAACCAACAAAGAAAACCTGATCCGGGAAATCTTACGCGAACGTGCTGTCGAATTCGGTATGGAAGACCAACGCTTATACGATATCATCCGCAGGAAAGAAGTCGATAAGTTTACTTCTCCGCTTCACGAGCTTCATACCTGGCGCAAAACAGCCGATGGGCAAAAAGATACCCGGGAAGATACGCAGTTGCAGATGGGAGAAGCCTATCCGAACTTCATCTATGAAAAGGTGCAGATAACAGCAGGAGCGCGCAGGTGGTGGGAACCCGGGTTCTGGAACAACAAATGGCTGCTCTCGCCCTTGCCACGGGCCGAAATTAATAAGGGATATGGCTTAACACAGAATCCCGGTTGGTAGTGTAATATAAATATTATCGGATCAATTATTTGAAACTATGAATATAAGTCACAGAAGAAATATATGTTTACTTGTACTTTCATTGGCAACACTGTTTGCCCAGGCACAAGTAACGCTGGATGATAAAACCTCGACAAAAGTCGATTTAGGATTTGGGGTAGAGCAGAGCGGGTTTTTAACGACTGCTGCCGTTACCACCATTTCCGGCGAAGAATTGCAACAAACATCGGCTATTAGCCTGGCCGATGCGCTTTATGGCAAACTGTTGGGATTAACCGCTTTACAGGTCGGCGGATTTGCAGCCGACGAAAACAAAGGCGCGTCTCTGAACATCAGGGGATATCAAACATTCTCCGAGAAAGGCATCCTGGTGTTGGTTGATGGTTACGAAAGACCCATTGACCGCCTCACCGTAGAGGAAGTAGAGAGCGTAACCGTTTTGAAAGATGCTGCCGCTGTAGCCATGTTGGGGCACGAAGCTATTAATGGCGCTATCCTTGTAAAAACAAAAAGAGGGCACGTTGGGAAAACCCAGATAAAAGTAGGCTATAGCCATAAATTCACGTTCGACCCTCAGTTTGCCGAAATGCTCGATGGACATGACTATGCCGCCGCATTGAACAAAGCCCATACTAATGACGGACTGGCTCCTGCCTATACACAACAGGAGCTCGATCTGATAAAAGCAGGAACCGATCCGCATTTCTATCCGAACGTAAACTGGCAGAAGGAAACGTTTAAGAAAGTAGGTTCCGAAGATCGTGCAAACATCTCCGTTACCGGCGGTACAGACAAGGTGCAGTATTACACCATGCTCGATTATACCGATAGCCGTGGACTGTTGAAAGGCACACAACAACAGGATTATAATTCCCAGTTGAAGTACTCGAAGGCAAATATTCGCAGTAACGTAGACTTCGAACTGTCTCCCTCCACCAAAATGTCTGTCAATGTATTAGGCATGTTCATGGAAACAAATCGCCCGAATGATGTAGATGCCGATGGCGCCACATGGTACGTTTACAGAACACCCGCAAGCGCATTTCCCTTTAAAACATCCAGTGGAATATGGGGTGGCAATGAGGCGTACGGCGACGGTAACGTAGCGGCTAAAATCCAGGACTCCGGATTTATGAAAACCCATCAGCGGCAACTTTGGGCCAACGCCAAACTTACTCAGGATCTTGGATTCTGGGCTAAAGGTCTGAGTGTCTCTGTCAGCGCCGGTTATGACAATGCTTCCATTACCAATGAACAGCGTTACAAAGGACATCAATATGGTTATGAATATTATACTGGCACGGTTGGCGACAAGAATAACGTGCAGGAAGTAGTCATGGGAAACAAAGAAGAAAAGCTGAACTTTAACGACTGGGTAGATAAACAATGGCGTATAGCACAGTTCGCTGTGGGCGTACATTACAAAACCTCATTCAGGGACGACGACCATTTTGCAGCTTCGGCAGTGTACAACACTAAAAGCGAGATACGCGACAACCGCAGCAATACCTTCTATCGTGCCAACTGGTTGGGGAATTTCCATTATGACCTCAAAAACAAATACGTAGCCGACCTGGTATTGGCTGCCAACGGCTCAAACCGCAGTTACCCGGCCAAGTGGGCTTTCTCGCCAACGCTGTCGCTAGGCTATATCTATGCCGACAATCCGGATAAGCTACTGACTTATGGTAAATTGCGGGCGTCTGCGGGTATCCAGCATACAGACTATGTTCCCGAAGCGGGTATATGGCTTTCGCAATGGAGCAACTCAAACGGGCAGTTCTTCTATGGGCAGGGGTTCGGTAATTCGTGGGGTTCATTCATTACAGCTTTCCCAACCACCAACTTTTCGCAGGAAAAGGCAACGAAAGTAAACCTGGGAACCGACCTGCGCCTGTGGAACTCGCTGGATATTACTGCCGATGTTTATTATCAGAAGCGAAGCCACATCCTGCAAAATGCGCGGGAGATGAATTCGTGGGTAGTAGGTATCCAGTCGGCCTATGAAGATGTAGGAGAAGTTAGTAGCTACGGATTCGAACTGGGTGCCCGTTTTGCCCGGAAGATCGGTAAGGATTTATATGTAAATGCCTCCGGTATGTTGACCTGGAATAGAAACGAGATTGATTATGCCATTGAGAATCCGGCATATCCAAACCTCTCTCAGATAGGGAAACGTGTAAACGAGGCTTGGGGATTGGAAGCCATTGGCTTTTATAAAGATCAGGACGACATCAATAACAGCATCCGCCAGGAGTTTTCGCAGGTGCGCCCGGGCGATGTGAAATATAAGGACCAGAATGGCGATGGCGTTATCAACGAATTCGACCGCGTAGCATTGGGCAGCGCAACGGATATACCCGAACTTAACTATGCCTTTGGCGTAGGGTTGGAGTACAAAGGATTGGGATTTAACGCATTGTTCCAGGGAACGGGCAACTACATGAAGAACTTCCGTTCGGTAGACGGTGTGTGGGGAGTGATATCCGACAATAGAAATCTTTCGAAAGCGTATTATCAAAACTCATGGGATGTGGCAGGCCAGTCGGCTCTTTACCCCCGCTTGTCTTCGCAGAGCGTACCGAATAACGAACAGGCAAGTACGATCTGGCTTCAAAAGGTTAATTTCCTGAAGCTGCGCAATTGTGAATTGTACTACAAATTGCCGCAGAAGACTGTTCAAAGGCTGCGCATGTCGGGTATAAAGGTTTTCTTGCAGGGGCAAAATCTACTCTCTTTCGATAATGTCGATGCGATGGATGCCGAAGTGCTCTCAACCGCATACCCGGTATTGAAGTCTGTAAACGTAGGATTGGCGTTAACTTTCTAATACTAAAGCAAAGAAGATATGAAAATAAAAAATATAATACTGGTAACTTTGATGACATTCGGCCTGGCCGGATGCGTTGATTTGGATTACAATGAAGTAACGGTTCGCGATGAAGAATGGGTGTACAGCAGCCCCATCAATGGAATCAAGAACATGGTGTTCGATGTGTACGCACAGGTGTTCCACGAATTCAGAACGGGATATAACGGTGCGTGGATGAATGGGGCCATTAAAGCCTCGGCCACCGATGAGGCAGACTATGCACTCTCAATGTCGGATGTTCACAAATATTATAACGGTGGCTGGAGTCCGGCCAATCCTTTCCCGGATACCTGGATTGTGGCTTACCGTGCCATTGCGGAAATACATACCTATCTCGAAAAGATTGATAAGGTAAACCTCGACGAATACATTTACGACAGTAATTATCATAACATGCTGTTGCAGTTCGAACTGTTTCCGTATGAATTAAGATTCCTCAGAGCATACTTCTACTTTGAACTGGCAAAATCTTATGGAGATGTACCGCTGATAACTACTACCCTGACCAACGCCGAAGCCAATAGCGCCACGCGCACTCCCGTTCAGGAGATCTTCAAATTTATTGTAGACGAATGTGATGCCATTGCCGAATATCTTCCGTATACGTATCTGGATGAACCGGGAGCCGAGATAGGCCGTGCTACCCGTGGAGCCGTACTGGCACTGAAAGCCCGTACATTATTATATGCTGCTTCTCCATTATTCAATAAAGACAACAACAAGGAGTTGTGGAGACAAGCTGCTTTAGCATCCAAAGATTTAATTGATCGTGCAAGTGGTTGGGGAATTAAATTAAGTACCTATAATAAGCTGTGGGGACACGATGCGTTCTATAACCCTGAAATTATTTTTGGATTCGGGCGCGGAGCATCCAATGACTTCGAGCGGGCGAACTATCCGGTTGGTATAGAGAATGGCAATTCGGGCAATTGCCCCACACAATCATTGGTAGATGCTTATGAGTATGCGGATAATGGTGAGACATTTAAAGAAAGGCATCCTGGACAAATAAATGTCACTACAGAAGATCCGTATGCAGGATTGGATCCCCGCTTTGAATTGACAATCGTAAAGAATGGCGATAGATGGCCAAGCAATAGTATTCAACAAATTGAAATTCAAAGTTATGTTGGAGGTTTTAACGGTGCTCCTAAATATGGTGCAACAACAACGGGCTATTACTTGAAAAAGTATGTGGATGGTAACTGTGTAACTACCTATAATAATCCTACTACCCGTCGGCATACTTGGATTGTGATGCGACTGGCTGAGGTTTATTTGAATTATGCAGAAGCAATGTACAACTATTATGACGATGCTGATTCGAAAGGAGATTTCGACATGTCAGCCAACGAAGCCATCAACGTATTGCGTAATCGTCCCGATATTATGATGCCCGAGTTTTCCGGTAGCAGTAACTTCGAGGAGAGATATATGCGCGAACGTATGGTCGAACTGGCATTCGAGGATCACCGGTTCTGGGACGTACGTCGCTGGCAGAAGGGTAGTGAGTGCTTTTCTGCAATTACATCGGCCAATTTGCAAAACCTCAATGGCGAGGTGATATTAAACCGTGAAACCGTGATTCGTACATGGAATGATAAGTACAATTTGCATCCCATTCCGCAATCGGAAATTAAAAAGAATGATAACCTTACCCAGAATCCGGGTTGGTAATCTGTAATTGTGATATTCAATTCATCATTTTCAATTTGAACAAATTATGAAAAGCATATTTTTATACCTTACTACCATCTTTCTCATTATTTCCGCAGGAATATTCGTAACTGCATGTAGTGATGACAAAGAGGAAAATCAATCGGAAAGACTTTCCATAAAAGTCTATAGTCCGACGAAAATTGTACAGGGACAAGAAGTAATCATTTCAGGTACTGGGCTTGATGTAGTTACATCTGTTGTTTTCCCTGGTGAAATTAGAGTTACATCTATAACTGTTATCAGTGCCAATCAAATCAGTGTAATTGCCCCGGCCGGTATTTCGGCCGCAGGTGGCGGATTAGTGCTATATGCTGGCGATGAGTCGGTTGTCAGCCCCGTGCCCGTCACCTTAGGTAATCCTGAAGTCACCTCTATCTCGCCCAGCGATACGATACGAACCGGGAGCGAGTTTATTATCATTGGCACCGACATGGAGTTCTTTCACCGTGCCATATTCCCCGGCACTGAGAGCAACGATGTGGTGGTCGAAGCCATCGACTTCGAACGTAAATCGACCGGGTCGCTACGCATCAAAGTTCCTATTGGGGCGAAAGAAGGTTCAGCGCGCATCAGGCTGATAACCATTTCGGGAGTGGAAGTGGTGCTTCCCGAAGTTGAAATAGCAGCGCCTGCTGGTGGCAGCGATGGTCCTGTAGAAATTGTTGTGTGGGAAGGCGAACATACAATAGACTGGGGTGGTAATGCTTTCCACCTTAAGGCCGAATGGTTCGAAGACGCCGCCGTAGGCCAAAAGGTGCGGCTTTACTTCCAGCAGCTGAACGCATGGAACCAGTTCCTTTTCAACAACGGCTCATGGGAAAAAGTGAACATGCCCGAACTGGGCGGTGGTGATGCAGTAACTACCGACAATCTGGGTGGAGTCGATGTAACCGAGTTCGAATTTACCATAACAGAAGAACTCCTCGATCCCTGGTTTTTGACTGATACCGACGATGCATTGATTTTCAACGGTGATGGTTTTGTTTTCAATAAGGTAGTTCATATAAAATAATTATAGTCCATTCAGTATTTATCGTTTAAAACAAAAACTTTATGAATAAGTTTTATCTTTACTTTTTTTCAATTCTGTTATTTGCTTGCTCCTCGAATGGGATATCGCAAAATAACGAAAAAGATGATATTAAAAGCTCATTGCCCAATCCGGAAGACATGTCACGGGATGCTAAAGCACTCGCAGCCGAGATGTTTGCAGGCTGGAACTTGGGCAATTCACTGGAAGCTTATAACAATGGAGCACTCGATTCGGAGACTTCTTGGGGAAATCCGAAAACGACCAAAGCTATGATTGATGCTGTAGCAAATGCAGGTTTTAATGCGATCAGAATTCCTGTTCGGTGGTATCCACATTTCATTGATGAGGCTAAAGCACAAGTGGATGAAAAATGGATGAATCGTGTGAAGGAAGTTGTGGGCTATTGTCTGGACAACGATATGCTGGTTATCATTAATACTCATCATGAAACTTGGCTGGAAAATTATGCATTCTACAAAGATTCTGCTGAGATATACCGGAAAGAATACACCCTATGGACACAGATTGCAAATACCTTTCAGAATTACGACGAAAGGCTTCTATTTGCAGGAACCAACGAAGTGCATGTGCCGGATGAGTGGGTAAGACCTGCTAAAGCTGAAGAGAATTCTAAAGTCCAGAATGGTATGAATCAGGTATTTGTAAATGCCGTACGTGCTACAGGAGGTAAAAATAGTCTGCGTAACCTGATTGTGCAAACCTATTGTACTAACTCTGAATGGGGGCCTGCACTTTTTACTATGCCAACTGATCCTGCCAAGGACAGGCTTATGGTTGAGGTACACTACTACGACCCTTGGAGTTACACCGGTACGGAAGACGAGATATTCTGGGGTAAGCCCTATGCAGCCTATGGTGCCGGCAACGGACAGGAAGACGCCATGCAAGCCCGATTTGCCATGCTGAAGAAGCAATATGTCGACCACGGATACCCTGTTATCGTAGGCGAGTGCGGCGGCAGCAGACACAGCGCGGTGGGTGAATATGCTGATCTCATCAGTGAATCTCGCGGCTACTATTACCAAACGCTTGCCCGCATCACCAAAAACAACGGAGCCATTCCCTTCGTTTGGGATAACGGAGCCTTGGGTGATGGACCCGACAAGTTCGCACTTTTCGATCGGAGGGACAATATGAGAATTATCGACCCCTTAGCCGTTACTGGCATGATGAAGGGAGCACGGGAGGGGAAGTATCCTTTTTGAGTAGATATAATGAAAAATATAAATGAAAAAAACAATCGTATGAAGCTGATAATTGTGGGAATAGCCATCTCCTTCTTGGGGGCAGCATTGCTCATTACAGCACAGGATAAAAAAGAGACATACCCGGGCAAACCTTACAGGGACGCCCGGGTCTCGCAGACTCCACAAGTAATACCTGGTCGGCTAGTCTGCGCTTATTATGATGTGGGTGGAGAAGGCATTGCCTACCACGATACTTCGGGAGTGAATGAAGGTAGCGGAAAGCTAAATCCAGCCGATGGGTCGTATCTCAACGAATTCAGAATGAAAGAAGGTGTGGACATATCTTATACGAAGTCCTGGGATTTTACAGCCGGAAATCTGGTCGCCCCCGAGTCGCTTGATATGCTTTATGTCGGTTGGACAGAACCGGGCGAGTGGCTGAACTATACGATAAAGGTAAAGAAAACAGGGTTATATACAGTAGATTTCTTTTATTCGGCAGCAGTCGAAGCTTCCATTTCATTATCTGTCAACGGAGAAGATACAACAGGCTCATTAGTTGTTCCCACAACAGAGAATCCTCACCAATGGAACCGTATAAACAACTTCACTGAAATATACTTTAAAAAGGGAAACCATATATTGACACTTCATACAAAGGAAAAGGGGTTGATGAACTATATGTGGTTTTCATTTACTCTAAAACAATAAAACTGAAATGTCAATCATGAAAATCAAAAGCATACTTTTATTAACTGTCATTATTTGTATATCTGCTTCCATGAAAGCACAAACTCCCATCTATCTTAATGATAATAAACCCATTGAAGAAAGGGTGAAAGATGCCCTCAGCCGCATGACACTGGAGGAGAAGGTGCGGCTTTGCTATGCACAAAGCAAATTCAGTAGTGCGGGTGTTCCCCGTTTGGGGATTCCTGAAATATGGATGAGTGATGGACCACATGGTGTACGTGAAGAAATACAATGGAATTCCTGGGCAAACGCCGGGTGGACGAACGACTTTTGCACAGCGTTTCCTGCTCTTACCTGTCTGGCGGCAACCTGGAATCCGGAGATGTCTGCATTGTATGGCAAAGCAATTGGCGAAGAAGCCCGCTATCGCAAAAAAGATGTATTATTAGGCCCGGGAGTAAATATCTACCGCACACCTCTCAATGGCCGAAACTTCGAATATATGGGCGAAGACCCTTATCTGGCCTCGGTAATGGTTGTACCTTACATCCGTGAAGTACAAAAGAATGGAGTAGCCGCTTGCGTAAAACACTATGCCCTGAACAATCAGGAACTGTGGCGCGGACATATTGATGTGGAACTGAGCGACCGGGCATTGCACGAAATCTATCTTCCCGCTTTCAAAGCGTCCGTCATAGAAGGAGGGGCATGGAGCATCATGGGTGCCTACAACAAACTCCGGGGCGAACATTGTTGCCACAACGATTTGTTACTGAATAGAATTTTAAAAGGCGATTGGGCATTCGATGGTTGTGTCATCACTGACTGGGGCGGAGCACACAACACGCGTGAGGCTGCACTTAATGGATTGGATATCGAAATGGGTTCTTATACCGATGGTCTGACCAGCGAATCAGAATTTACTTACGACGATTACTACCTAGGGAATTCTTACCTGAAAGGATTGAAAGACGGCACATATCCGATGAGTACCATTGATGATAAGGCAAGCCGCATACTACGCATGATATTCCGTACAGTTATGAACCGTGACAGGCCTTGGGGAACATTCACCACCGAAGAGCATTTCGATGTGGCCCGCACCATTGCGGAAGAGGGTATCGTGTTACTCAAAAACAGCCCGGTAGCCAAAAAGGAACCGGCATTACTTCCTCTTGATGACTCTCTATACAAAAAGATCCTAGTTGTCGGAGAAAACGCCACTCGCAGTCTGACACAAGGTGGAGGCTCGTCCGAGCTGAAAGTGAAAAAAGAAGTTTCTCCTTTAGATGCTCTGAAAGCGTTATATGGCGCAAAGATAATCCATACACAAGGATATGAATCGGGACGCCCTCTATATTCCAGTGTTGATGAAATCCCCGCCGAAGTGAGTGCGAAACTACGCGATGAAGCCATTGAAAAAGCCAAAGAAGCCGACTTAGTGATTTATGTCGGTGGACTGAACAAAAACCACTTGCAGGATTGCGAAGCAGCAGACCGGACAATATACGAACTTCCTTTCGGACAAAATGAATTGATAGAAGGCATTCTAAATGTTAATCCAAACATGGTAATGGTGCTACTGAGTGGAAATGCCGTTGAAATGCCTTGGGTAAAACGAGTACCTGCCATCGTACAAGGATGGTATTTGGGTAGTGAAGCCGGCAGTGCATTGGCAAATATACTTAGCGGCGAGATCAATCCAAGTGGAAAACTTCCCTTCTCTTTCCCTGTGAAGCTTGCCGACAATGGTGCACATGCTTTCGATGCCCTAAGCTATCCAGGCGATAATGTCAAAGAGATATATAGAGAAGATATTCTGGTAGGTTATCGTTGGCATGATACGAAAAAGACCCCAGCTCTTTATTCCTTCGGCCACGGGTTGAGCTATACTACCTTCGGTTACGGAAAGGCAATACTTTCTGAACGGAATATGACGCTTAATGGTAGCATAGAAGTCACCATTCCGGTTACCAATACCGGTAATCGCGAAGGAAAAGAAGTGGTGCAGCTATACATCGGTGACGAAAAAAGTAGTCTGGTTCGTCCGCTGAAAGAACTGAAATACTTCAACAAGGTAACCCTGAAACCCGGTGAAACAAAGAATGTGAAATTTATTATTATGCCTGATGATCTAAAGTTCTACGACGATAAACGCGAAGAATGGATCGCAGAACCGGGCAAGTTCAACGTCTACATAGGTACCTCGTCAACGGATATACGTTCGGCAGTAGGTTTTAATCTTCAATAAAGCAAACCATTTAAAGTTATTCTTATGAAAATGCAACTTTATCTTATTTTAGTCATGTCCTTTACGGTGTTGCTGGGTTGCAAAAGCTCGGTGCCCGAGTCGAAAGTAACAGATGTCATTCGTCTCAATTCGCTCGGCTTTCTGCCGGGCGCCGTTAAGCAGGCTAGCTTGACGCAGGACGCAAAGAAATTTCACATAAGAGATGCCGCAAGCGGAAAAATAGTGTTTAAAGGAAAAGCTGCCGACCCCGTAACGCAAGCAGATGTGAACCAAACAATCTGGATTGCAGATTTCTCTCAAGTAAAGATTCCCGGTGCTTATTATCTTGAAATTCCCGGTGTGGGGCGCTCTACCGATTTTTCAATCAGCGACAAAGTATACAACGATGCATACATCACTTCAATGCGTGCATTCTATCTTTGGCGTTGTGGAATGGAAGTACAGGGCGATTATAATGGTATACACTATCATCAGTATGCTTGCCATTTGAACGACGGCTATGAAGATTATGTAGGCAATAAAGAAGTTCATCGTGATGGTACGCAAGGATGGCATGATGCTGGTGATTATGGAAAATATACCGTCAATGCAGGTGTCACAGTTGGAGTTTTGTTTATGGCATGGGAAAATTTTCAATCCCGGTTAAACTCAATCTCATTGGATTTGCCGGAAACGGCTTCGGGATTTCCCGAATTCCTGAAAGAGATGAAATGGGAAATTGATTGGTTGTTGAAAATGCAGTATTCCGATGGATCGGGTAGAGTGTCGCATAAACTGACTCGTACTAGCTTTTCCGGCTTTATAATGCCTGATAAAGATGATGGGAAGCGCTACTTTACGGAGTGGGGTTCAGCAGCTACAGCCAGCTTTGTAGCTATGATGGCCCAGGCTGCTCGCATCTTTGAGCCTTACGACAAAGAGTATGCAAAGAAATGCTTGGATGCAGCGACCGTAAGTTATCGTTTCCTGGTACGAAATCCAGAGGATAAAGGGTTTGTCCAAGGCGATTTTAATACAGGTGGATACCAGACATCCGATCCGGACGATCGCATCTGGGCTGCCGCCGAAATGTGGGCAACTACCGGAGATGTTCAATATCTTGCCGACTTTGAAGACCGTGCACGAAAAATGGATTTTACGGTAGAGGAAAACTGGGACTGGGGAAATGTATCGAACCTGGGCATGTTTACCTATATCTTGTCGGAAAGGCAAGGAAAGGATAAAAATGTGGAAGAGGCAATCAGACGTAACATCATCTCGGTGAGTAATCAAATTGTAGACAATATACACAATGATGTATACCGCCGTCCGTTGCCCGGCAGATACTATTGGGGCTGCAATGGAGGAGTTGCCAGACAAACCGTAAACTTGTTTGTTGCAGATAAACTTTCGCCGGATAAAAAATATGAAAATGCAGCACTTGATATTATCGGTCACTTGTTCGGTCGGAATTATTATAATCGTTCCTATATAACAGGTTTAGGTATCAATCCACCAATGTTTCCTCACGATCGTCGTTCGGCTGCCGACAACATTGCCGATCCGTGGCCAGGATACATCGTGGGAGGAGGGCATACTGCTACCGATTGGATTGATGAAGAGGGTAGCTTCTCTCACAATGAAGTTGCTATAAACTGGCAGGCACCTTTAGTCTTTGCCTTAGGATGGTTTGTACAAAAGTAAACTTTAAGAATATGTTAAACAGACGTAGCTTTATTCGCATTCTATCGATGATTACTCCTGCTATAGCCTTGGGAGGGGTGACAGTACATGCAACGAATCATGAAGAAAAAAAACAAGGTTATAGTTCGCTAATACACAAAGCCCGGAATGCCATGTTGGCCATGCAGCGAGCTTCATGGGAGCAAGGAACAGCAATACAGGTAATGATCGAATGTGAAGATCACGAAATGTTGCGGATGATGGTAGATGAAGCTATCCTGAGACAATCACATGATGGACGTACCTGTATGCTTGGCTCTGATCATAATGTAACAGATCCTATTGCCGCCGGATATGGAATACTGAAAGCTTATGACTTGTTTAAAGAAGAAAAATATAAAGCAGCAGCTGATCGTCTGTATGATTATTGCAAGAATCAGGCTCCCCGGGATCAGTCTGGAACATTGTATCACCTAAATGATAGTAAACAGTTATGGAGCGATTCCATTTATATGGTTCCTCCTTTCTTGGCTGCATATAAAGATTATGACGAATGTATGAAGCAATGTCGGGGCTATCGAGCTCGACTGTGGCAGCCTGAAAAGAAGCTTTATTCACACCGTTGGAGTGATGATGAGAATAGTCTTATAACTGAGAGATGTTGGGGTGGCGGAAATGGCTGGGCAGCTGCTTCTTTTGCTATCATTTACGAATTACTCCCCAAAGAACTACAGGAATATAGAGAGGAGGTGAGTTCTTATTTAGTTGAGCTTTTAGAAGGGTTACTGAATAATATGCGCTCTGATGGCCTGTTTCATGATGTCGTGGATAATCCACAAACGTATATTGAAACTAATCTCTCTCAAATGGCTTCTTTTGCTATTTATAAAGCTGTAAGGAATAAAGCTATTGATCCTGGTTATCTGAAAATAGCCAGAAAAATGCAAAAAGGTGCACTTTCTAAGGTAGACCAGTTCGGATATGTACAAGGCGCTGCCGGTTCGCCAATGTTTAATGCACCGGGGGTATCTAGCGAAGCACAAGCCTTTCTACTCATGATGATTGCGGAAGAAAATAAAATTTCTCATGACAAATAAATCGTGAAAACCGAACTGTGCTTAGAAAGAAATGTTTGTCTATTCCCTATATTTATGTAGCAAAGGTGTCTACTCAAATACTATACAACTATAAAAACATTTACTTATGAAAAGGACAATTTTAATTTCTGCCACTTTGCTGGTACTTATGTGTATTTTCTCAAGTGAATTATCGGCCCAATCTCCATCTGCCACTTTCAAAGCTAAAAAAGGTGTAAACATTAGTCACTGGCTATCGCAAAGCCGTGCAAGAGGGGAGGCCCGTCTGAATTATTTCACGAAGAACGATGCAAAACACCTGGCTGCTCTCGGATTCGACCATCTGCGAATACCCATCGACGAAGAACAAATGTTTACTGAAAATGGGGGAAAAGAACAGGAAGCCTTTCAACTTCTGCATAATGCCCTTAGCTGGTGCCAGGAGTATAAGCTAAAAGCTGTGGTTGATTTACATATTCTGCGGTCCCACTTTTTCAATGCAGCAGAGAAACCTCTGTTTACTGAAGTGAAAGCCCAGGAACAATTCTATAACTGCTGGCGGTTGTTGTCGGAAGAGTTGAAAAAATATCCGAATGAAATGCTAGCCTATGAACTGATGAACGAACCTGTTGCTGATGACCCCGAAATATGGAATGTTATAGCAAATCGTTGCTTAAAAGAAGTTCGAAAACACGAACCTAACCGAACTATTATTATCGGCTCCAATCGTTGGCAAAGTTTTGAAACAGTTAAAGACCTGCGGATTCCGGCAAATGATAAAAATCTGATTATTAGTTTTCATTATTATGGTCCTATGCTACTTACTCATTACAGAGCCGGGTGGTCGGGCACCCGGGATTATGAAGGACCAGTGCACTACCCCGGACTACTCGTTAAACCGGAAGAATTGGCACAACAACCTGCCAACATACAAGAAAAATACGCTTATGCAACAACGACTACCTGCAATATTGAAACCATTTCCCGCGATTTTAAGCAAGTAGCTGATGTCGCAAAAAAGTATGGCTTGGCTGTTTATTGCGGTGAGTTTGGCTGTATCACCAAAGCACCTGAAGGACCCAGTGCAGCTTGGTATAAAGATATGGGCACTTTATTTAAACAATATGATTTTGGTTTTGCTGCCTGGGACTTTAAAGGCGATTTTGGAGTAAAGAGAAACGGACAATGGGTTGGATTTATCATAGAACCTTTAACCGGAAAGAAAGTCAAGTAAATTATTGTGATATAAATAGTATATATTCTATGAAACGGATTACATATATTTTTGTAATGTTGTTGGTAGCCATAGCTGTCAATGCCGGCAACTACAAAAGCTTCAAAGTTTCGGTTTACACCCGGGCTTACGAAGTAGAAAAGATGAAAGACCTGCACTGGTTGGATTCAACCTGGACAATTATTTCCAATCAACTTAAAGTAGATAAAATATATCTTGAAACTCATCGCGATCTGTTGATTGTACCAAGCGAAACGCTTGAGCAGGCCAAGAAGTATTTTCAAAGTAAAGGAATTGAGGTCGGAGGTGGTATCACCTATACGATCAATGAAGCCAATAGCTTTGAAACCTTTTGCTATTCAGATCCTGAACACCGTAAATTGGTTCAGAAAATAGCCGAACATACGGCACGGCATTTCGATGATTTTATTCTGGACGATTTTTTCTTTACCAGCTGTAAATCGGACATTGAAATCAAGGCCAAAGGAAATCAGAGTTGGACGGACTACCGTATTAAGCTAATGACCGAGGCTGGTCAGAACCTGATAGTCAAACCATCAAAGAAGATAAATCCGAATGTAAAGATTATCATTAAATACCCAAATTGGTATGACCACTTTCAAGGATTAGGCTTTAACTTAGATACAGGTCCAAAGATATTTGATGGTATCTGGAGCGGAACAGAGACCCGCGACCCGTCGACAGCCCAGCATTTGCAAAACTACCTGAGCTACAACATTGTCCGCTACTTCGACAATCTGCGTCCCGGATTCAATCTCGGAGGATGGGTCGATTCGGGCGGTTCGCATATGGGAATGGACCGATATGCAGAACAACTTTGGTTGTCCATGTTTGCGAAAGCTCCGGAAATTGCTCTTTTTGCCTACAATCAATTGTTAGGAACAGCTCTTCGGCCCGAGATACACCGTACACCCTGGCAAGGACAAGGAACGAGTTTCGATTACGATGAAATGGTGAAGCCAATCCAGCTGCCGGATGGTCAGACCATACTACCGACGACCATTGCGCGGGTTGCCGGTATGGCATTGGAGTCGGTCGATCAGTTTGTTCATAAATTAGGTAATCCCATCGGGATAAAATCGTATAAACCTTATCATTCTTCGGGAGATGATTTCCTGCAGAACTATTTAGGCATGATTGGATTGCCTATGGATATGATACCGGAATTTCCAACGGATGAAAAGGTCGTATTATTAACCGAACAGGCCAAGTACGATCTGGATATCGTTAATAAAATAAAACGACACCTCCAGAAAGGCGGCGATGTAGTGATTACCAGTAGTTTACTGAAAGCTATTCCGGAAAGAATTGCTGACATTGCTGAACTACGGGTTACCGATTTAAAGGCGATTATTAATGACTTTGGTAACGGTGCAATGACTAAAGATATTCTCATTCCCCAAGTCCGTTATTATACAAATGATGCCTGGGAGGTTGTCAGCGCCGGTCGCCCTTTGAGTAAAGGAGTAAGCGGCTTCCCTATATTGTTGCGTGCCGGTTACTCCAAAGGAAACTTGTATGTAATGACTATTCCTGATGATATGGGCAACCTGTACGACTTCCCGGAGACTGTGTTGAATAATTTTCGCAAGGTACTGTCGCAGGATTTAAGCATACGTATCGAAGCCCCTTCTAAAGTAGCCTTGTTCCTGTATGACAACGACACATTTATTGTCGAATCGTTTATGGACGAGCCTGTAACGATTCAAATCATTACAAACGAAGAAACTGCCTCGCTGGAAGATATGCTTTCAGGGAGCAAATTGGAAAGTCTGCCGGAAGTAAGACCGACTAATCGTTGGGTACAAGCGGAGAAAGTAAAGAAGTTCAGGGTAACATTAATGCCTCATTCATATAAAGTATTTAAAACAAAATGAAACAATTGTCATGAAATTAAAGAAGTATTTAATTCTACTTATTATTCCCTTGCTTATTACGAGTTGTAAAGAAAAAGAGGGCATTCTTGAGGTAACTGTAGATTACGAACAAAAAGTTAAATGGGCCAGTGACCAATATGCTGTGTGGATTGAAGACCTTTCGGGTAATTATATCAACACTCTTTTTGTTACTCAATATGCTACCACCGGACAAGCTTACAATGAACGTCCGGATTGTGTACCACTTTGGATGAGTAAAACCAATCCGGCAGGAATGACTAGCGAGCAGATAGATGCAATATCAGCCGCTACACCCAACTCAGGCGTTCATACCTATACTTGGAATTTAATCGATAAGGAGGGAAGTAAAATAAGGCCCGGAACGTATGTTTTTGTTTTAGAAGCAACCCTTGACGGTGATAGTCGGGTCCTTTTTAAGAATGAAATTCATATAGGTAAGAAATCTGCAACATCTGTAGGAATTCCGGAGTATACTCGTCCTGAACGCGAAAAACATAAGGATATGATACGTTCGGTTGTAGCAAATTATAAGATTCTCTAATAAAAGCCAGTTGGATAACATATGCTTTAAATATTATAATGTTCATGGGAAGATAGACTATCGTACTGCCAGACAAAAGCATATTCCGGATGCCTTGAGTTACTGTCTATTATCGAAAGTACAATAGGTAAAGAACTGGTACATACAGATTATATCGAATTGAATAAAAGTAGGAATTGGGGTAATAATTACTTTAAAGGTTCGAGTAGTTGTCGTATTGCTGTAGGACGTTTTTCCGAAAAGGACTTTATGTACAGAGGTGTGTATGGTAAGATGGTATTGGTGATACGTTGATTCATAAAATAAGAAGTTGTATATGACTTCTCAGAAGCAATGCGTTCGTAGTTTCAATAAATTAGAAGCTAAGAACGCATTGTTTCTTATGTATGTCATTTCTTAATGCTTGTTTACACCAATCGTATCCACTCAAATTTAAATAACCACTCAGTTTCATAACACTTGATTACTAACATGTCATGAAAAATAAAGACGTGTTTGTGAAAATCTGAGTGGTACAAATAGTATCGCTTTATTAAGTAGTGGCGATAACTTTGAATTAATGGAAAAATTGAAAGAAAAATTCAGGAAAGCTATGCTTGAGAAAGATGTAAATCAGAATGAACTGGCTTG
Organism: Bacteroides sp. 51; assembly: GCF_010500965.1. Lineage (GTDB taxonomy): Bacteria > Bacteroidota > Bacteroidia > Bacteroidales > Bacteroidaceae > Bacteroides. The sequence goes on from NZ_QVMI01000012.1 coordinate 94,437, forward strand.
TTTAACAGGACTTAGCATTTCTACCGTAAGTCGCTTGCTCAATGACCCGGGTAATGCCACAGCTAACAATCTGATGAAGGTCGGAGACAAATTAGGTCTCTCTGCCTCAGACGTATTTTCATCAGCACATAGCGATTCTTTCACGGAGTTTCCGATGAAAATTGAATTTTTCTGTAGAACTCACAATGATTTCCTGTTTCTTATGAATTTGATAAAGGAACACTACAACAAATATTATAGTAACGAACTTTTTAATAAAATGTACCGTGGATATTGATATGAATCAATCTATTCAGGAAATTCATAAGATGATTTCCGAAGTTTACGTCTTCATGAAAGATATGAAGCATGATTATGATGCCATTGTTGGCTCTATTGAGATGGACCGTCAAACAATAGGTCGTCTGTTAGGTGTGTCGGAATCGACACTCTATCGTTGGCGTTCGGCTCCCAATTTTACTTTGCCGTGTCATTATCATAATGACCGTTCTACTTATTATGTTTATGACGAAGTGTATGTTGCTTTGAAACGTGGGCAACTCAAGGCAAAGGGTTTTGATCGTATAGAAGCTATGCAACGTATGAAAATGTATAAAGAAGGAGTCATTCGTGGCCTGTTGAGTAAAGATTCTGCAGATCCGGAAATGATATGAGAGATCGGGATGAAATACTGAAACAGACAAATGATGGATTAGAAATCTTCAATTTTTATATTCCCTTCAATTTCAAACTTAAAAAAAACTTTCTTAATCCCCTGTATGAAGATCACATTGCTTCATGTCAAATATATTATAGTACAAAAACAAAGTGCTATATGATGCACGACTTTGGTAATCCGGACTATTGCGGGGACTGTTTCTGGTTTGTAGCCAAACTGAAAGGTATAAACGTTCGTGCCGACTTCCGGCAAGTGCTGAATATTATCATTGGTGATTTACATCTCAATCTTTCATCCTTTGAATCCAACACGACCTGTGGCCAAGTAGTACATGTTAAACCATCATTGATTGTGAGCTCTGTAGCAAAAGACAAGGTAAGAATGAAAAAATATAAGATTGTCCCCAAAGTATTTACTTCTACAGACCTGAACTATTGGGAAAAATATGGTATTTCATCAGGGACACTTGATAAATTCAATGTCATTTCTCTGGCAGAATTTCACGGAGAAAACAGTGAAGGAAAACCTTATGTATTACGCTCCACGCCCGAAAAACCTATATTTGGATATAAAGAAGATAAATACATAAAGATCTATCGGCCTTTTGATAAAATACGATTCCTCTATGGGGGTATTATGCCTGATACATATAGTTTCGGCATAAAACAACTCCCTACGCGAGGTGATGTGCTTTTCATAACTGGCGGAGAAAAAGACACGATGAGCTTGTCAGCCCATGGCTTTAATGCCATCTGTTTTAATAGTGAAACCGTAAAGGTTCCGCAATCAATCATCGAAATGCTTTCTCGACGGTTTCGTCACATCTGTGTGATGTATGATTGTGATGAAACAGGACTGAAAACCATGGAGACAACCATTACTGATTTAAGAGAATATAATGTGGTTGCAGTCAAGCTACCTCTGTCCGGTATAAAAACTGAGAAAGACATCTCAGATTATTTCGCTTTGGGACATACCTCTGACGAACTGCATTCGCTTATCCGGAAGAGTATAGAACCCCTCTATTCACAATCATTGTTACTTATAAAAAGCTGCGAAATGGACTTTAATAACCCTCCCAAGCAATCAAAATTAGTTGTGTCTACCGAAGGCGTACCACTAGGTTCCTATGACAACCTGCTTTGTATCACCGGCGGCGAAGGTACCGGAAAAAGTAATTTTGTATCATCCATCATCTCAGGTACATTACTCACTGAAGAACTGGCCATACCGATCGATACATTGGGTTTCTCGGTTTGCCCAAACTACTCAGAGAAAGCAGTACTTCACTTCGATACCGAACAGTCGGAGTACCAACTCTATAAAAATATGAATATGACACTCCACCGGGCAAGACTGGATCAAATGCCCTCATTTTACCACTCATTCTACTTGACAACACTCTCACGAAAAGAGCGTATGCAACTTATTCGTGACAGTATGGACCTGTATCACCATCATCATGGAGGTATTCACCTTGTCGTGATTGATGGAATAGCCGATCTGGTCAAATCAGCCAATGATGAAACTGAAAGTATAGCGGTAGTAGAGGAGCTTTATAGCCTTGCCGGTATCTATCATACCTGCATTATATGTGTGCTTCACTTTGTGCCGAACGGTATAAAGCTACGTGGTCATATCGGTAGTGAATTACAGCGAAAATCTGCTGCAATCCTTTCCGTCGAAAAGGATGATATCCCGGCTAACTCCGTAATAAAGGCTTTAAAAGTTCGTGATGGCAATCCTCTTGATGTTCCTATGCTACTTTTCAAATGGGACAAACAACAAAATATGCACATCAGTGCAGGCAAGAAGAGTGAAGAAGACAAAAGTCGGCGCAAACGTGAAGAACTCACTATTCTTGCCCGGACACTTTTCTCAGAACACAACTTCGTGTCTTATAAAGAACTTACCGATTATATCGTATCTCAAACCGCAGTGGCCGACCGCACTGCTAAAGACTATATCGGCTTCATGCTTAAAAATCAGATAATAACCAAAGAAGCAACAAACCGATACTCATTCAAGCAATAACCCGATACTTCATGTTGCTATATTTCATTTCCTTTCATTGCTATACCTGACCACTTTGTATGATAAAGGACTAATCCTTTTCTGTTTTTCTCTGGTGTTTTTCTCATTTCTTTATCTTTTAGTCGATAGAAATGCTCACCACCATAAGCTATCCTAATAAAACACCCTATCCATTATTATATCGTTATATCGTTCATCCTCTCTATAACTCCGCACCACAACTTACTTTCAATAAACGATTGTGAATCTCATCCTTACAGTTGCCACATCAAAGCTGATGGAGGTTTCGTTATTTTCCAATCTTCCACCAATACTACTGCTATTAAGAATCAACACTAACAACTAACCGATGGGATAGCATCCTCTTTCCAACCTACTGTGATATTTCCACACTTTCTCATAACACATTTTTGGGCGAAGTCACATCATTTTTCCTGATGCAAATCTATAATGCAGCACCGTTTATACGGTTACGGGTCACTGCGTTCTGGCCAATGGCATATCTGCCACAATCTTCCTTTTTTCTTATGGCTTTGCTAAAAGAAAAACGAGTATTGTGACGCTATCCTTGGTGCTGCCCTATGCCTGCAATATTTCGTTGCATTGTAAAAATTGATTATATAACTTCTAAAAATTACGATTATGAAAAAGGTAGAAAATTTATTCACAGTAACAGGTTTTGTTGGTAAGGATGCAGAAATCCGTCAGTTCACCGCCTCAAGTGTCGCACGTTTCTCATTGGCAGTTGGCCGCACAGAGAAGAACGGAGAAGAAACCACCCGGGTATCAGCTTTTATGGCTATGGAAACCTGGCGTAAGAATGAGAACGCCTCATTTGAACTATTGAAGAAAGGTGCGATGATTACTGCCAAAGGCTACTTCAAGCCCGAAGAATGGACAGATCAGGGTGGTGTTAAACACAACCGCATTGTGATGGTGGCCACCGAATTCTTCGCCACTCCAGAAAAGGAAACAGAGCCTTCGAAGAAAAAGGCATCACCCAAGAAAAACCAGAAATAGTTCATATCTCTCGTTAAACAAAGCGGCTTTCGGGTCGCTTTTGTTTTACTCGTCCAAAAGAACAACTGATTTTGGAACTTCATTCAGCTTCCCCGCCCATAATTAATAGGTATATCTGTTCCTCCGCAAGACTTCCCTGCTATCAGTCATACGGAGGAAGTGGCAAACGCCAACACATTCTTCTATCTTAGTGCAGGAGCTTTGACTACATCAAAACAATCCTGCTCGTTGCGATTTCAGAACAAGTTGTCTGTATGTTTGCCCCGGCAGATGTGTTTTAACCCACCCAAGCTTCATTTCGTATTTAATAATACCCATTCAAAGTTTTGAAATTTACATGGATGAATTCTTATTTTTGTTTATTTTCCTTTGAATCTCTTCTTTCGAATGCCCTCTATTAAAAGAAACACCATATTTCAATAGAATCCGGAAAACAGAACTGCGGCTCCGAAAGCCGCTGGTACGCCATATCTCATCAATAGGATGCCCACTTTTATAAAGATTTATAATAGTTTTATCTCTTTCTAATTTAGACCGTCCCGACGGAGTATTCGGTTTTCGAGGTTTCTGAAGCCTTTTCTCGTGGGTAGATGCCATGCGCATTATTACAATTTCTGCAGGCAGTGCCGCTATTACATTTAAAAAAGTCGATATATTACTCTCCGGAAAGAGAATATCTCCGGAGTCAATCCTGTCGTGAATGGAAATGATACGAAGCATCTCTTTGCGGCAGTATTCCAGAAAAAACGAAAGTTCCCTTACACCTCGTACCGCATTACTGAACCGGGTAACAATAATCTCATCGCCCCGTCTCAGTTCACTTAGAAGTTGCTTCCACTGTGGACGCAGCTTTTCATGTTCTTCGATTTCTTCCACAACCGTATAGCATCCGTATCTGTTCATCCATTCAAGATCTGCCTCATAGCTCCCGTTTTGAGCTGTATGTAAAATATAACCAACTTTTGCCATCATTTTTCATTTGTAGTTGCAAAGGTATAATTATTTATTATCGACAGATGCCATATTTATCTACTTGTTTATTCTTATATATGTCTTATCTGCATCCGAAAGAATAATAACTTTTAAGAGTGATTTTTGTAACATTTTTCTCTCTACTTTTGGCGCAAAGCTTATCTATATGTTTGAAGCCCTAATACAGCAATTTGATATTCTGGCATGCCTCCAGATGCCCCGAATATTCAAAACAGATCATATCATAACCAAAGAAATTTACGATGATTATGCCCTGGTAGAGTATAAGCTGGAGAATCATATTAGCATGAATAATCTATTAGAATTGCTTGATGACCAGACAGAGATCATACTACTTTACCACAATGTTCCCTCTAAAGATGTTGATTTTGGCCAAAGCTGTTGTGCCTACTCCAATCCTCGTTACAGTCACATGCTGAAATTTAATGCACACACTGACGGAATGGGATTATGTACAAGCATTTATGTCACGATCTACTCCTCATTGGAGTATATGTATATAGCCCTTCAACACGAGGTACAACTTATCTTGACCAAAGGAAAATGTGATTATATGCGTAGAAGCAAAGACCTGTTGACTGACTTCTTCTAGGCTATGGATAACACAAGACTTTCTCGTTTGGTAGAATTGATTCACGAACATTATACCTGGATCGATGTATTTGATTATGACAAAAAGGAACTATTTACTACACTCGCTTGGGGAGAACCAGAAACCGAGATATCCCACGTGTTACGATTTATAACGAAGATTCCCAGGAACAAATACCGCAAAGGTAAAATTATCAGTATCCCCGGACCTGATTTAGACCGAACCATCCGTTCGATGTGTATCAACGAGAATTTCAAAAACCGTTTTGAAAGTTTGAACTTTACAATAGAAGACATTGAGGAGATTGTGTATAAAGCAACTTCAAATGTGCTTAAACTGGAATTAGAAAACTATTATTAAAATAACAACAATGGCTTGGATATTATTACAATTTATTTCTCCTGTTCTCATTATATTGATTTCATGCAGTATCTATAAACGGCAAGGAACAATCATGGAGAACTTTAATCTTCGCATAGCGTGGAGTAGTAGCTATCGTAAACTCTTTATGCTGGTGGTACTATTACTGCTGCTGATTTTTCATTTCATCTGTCTAAACGGACAATGTTCGATAGCCGGTCTGATACCATCCTCATTATTCGTATTGGGACTATTCTCTTATAAATTTTCGCATTGGATACTGCGTCAATTACATAAGCCTAAACTAATGTTTTCCGCTTTCGTGGCAACATTGGTTTTCCTTTTCGTACCTGGTATGTACTCGTCAGCAGTGACATTGGGAGTTATTCTTGTGGCATCGCTATTCTATCCGACTAAAGAAAAGATACGACAGAATAACCTGTATAAATAAAAACGATCCATTTTCTAACATAAAACAATTAATGCTTAAAACAGTATGAACAAGACATTTGAAATCAGACATGTAAAAGTCAGCAAAGTTTTGCTTGACTATCTTAAACCATCGGATGAAGGTAGATGTACCAAGTGGAATGCTTACTTTAATCTTCTGAGCAGAGCTTCCAAATTTTCCGGTCATGTTACTCACTTTGGACAGGAATTCGACCTGGTGCCTGGTGAGTTTGTCACTTCTATCAGTGAACTCGCAAAGGAATGGCATTGGCAACGTGCCACCGTTCGTCACTTTCTTGAAGAACTTGTGAGTTTAGGACAACTATCGCAAGAGGCGTATGTAAAGTGTAGTCGTATCAATATGATAGCACTTCGTTTCAAGTGGTTGCCACAAGAACATCCGTTCTGTCTATTAGATGATGATAGTCTTGAGAAATTGAGAATCTCATTTAATGCATGTGATCAAATCACCAGTTCCATAAATGAAAGTGTATCCGGACAGGACAGTGGTACCGACAAAGATTATCTTGACAACGAAAGAAACATCCTATACTCACATGAGCAACGAAAAACTGTCGTTTACCACTATCATACAATCGCCCTTTCAATTTACAAACATCTGGTAGAAGATACTTATTCCCCGGAAGTGGAAAAAGCCTTGCTTGACACATACTACAAACGATGCGATGGTGACAGTGAGAAGATGCAAGCTCTCATAAAGAATCTATTTACTGATGTGGCCCAGCCGTTGAACATGATGGGCTTTGAGATTTACCACGAATTTAAGGAATCTCTTATTTCCCTACTTTCTCAAATTCCCTCAGAGAATCGCGAAACAAAATCGCAAAGCGATAATTAACAGCGTATCATTGTTACAAATTCCCGGCTTGTATTTCCGCTTTTCCATCTCCTAAACACATAGAATACTAAAGAGCGTTTAAAGGGCACTCGAGCTTGCTCTATCGAAACTCAGGAGCTTGCTCAGGTGCCACAAACGAAGAGGGTGGGGAGCCTAATACCCACTTTGGCAATAAATGCCAGTGGAGTGACCAGATAACAGCAAGCTGGGTCGAACAATTTAAAGGTATGGAAGAGAAGAATAAACAAATGATGGAGGTGGAGTCCTCCAAAGGAATGAGTGCCGGACAGAGTGATGAACACCAACGTGCCTGGAGTGAGCATCATTGGGATCGGGCTTTGAAAAAGGGAAACTATGACCGTTCCCGTGAAAAACTCAACTTCGAAATAACGAAAGGAGGAAAAGTGAAGCCGGTAAACAAGAATAAGCGAATAACGGAACGCATCGCGGAGCGTTTCAGTGCTTGTGGCATCAAAGACCCTAATGCGGGAAAGAAGATACCTACACGGCGTACAGTTGTAAATGTCATCTTTGGTGGTTCGCGTGAACGGATGCACGAAATAGCTTTTGGCAATCAAAGGGTAGACTTATCGCGTGGATCCGATAACTCCCATATCACCCGAGCAACAGATATTGAAAGTTGGGCGAAAGATATGTATCAGTTCGCTTGTGATCAATGGGGAGAAGATAATGTGGTGGGATTTTATGTACATCTTGATGAGACAAATCCACATGCACACTGTACCGTTTTGCCGATTACAGCCGATAATAAACTGTCGTATAAGAAAGTGCTTGCCGGAAAAGACAAATTCGAATATAGTAATAAGATGCTGGCACTTCATAGTGCTCTGGCTGTCGTAAATGAACGATGGGGGCTTGAAAGAGGAAGTAGCGTGGCTGAAACCGGAGCAAAGCATCGGAGTACGGAAGAATATCGAAGAGAATTGTCTAAGAAAAACACGTGGCTCGAATCTGAAATCAAATCCCATCAGCTTACATTATCTAATCTCTATAGCCAGATACGTTTGGCAGAACGACGTATAAAAGGACTGACCACAATGGTCACCAACCTGGAGGAAAAGGAAATTAATGTCCGTCAAGAGTTAGGGAAACTGATTACTCTTTCTAAGATTGGTGAAGAGCAGAGCGCAGAACTTCAGGAGCACCGTCTGAAGCTTGAACAAGAATTGGCTGATGTGATAAATAAAATAGAAGAAAAGAAAGAAAAACTCCAACAGGCAGAACACATCCTTATGGCGTTACAGTATGAAGTAAAAGAAGAAACAGCCAACAGAGACGAGACTAGGCGAGAGGTGAATAATGCAGTGAAGGATATGAGCCGACAGATCAAACTTCGCTTGGTTGAAGCCGGCTTTGATGAAATAGTAGATAGCTTTCGTTATCTGTTCGGACGTATGACCAGTACACACGATTCCTCTCTGTTTGATAATAGCTTTGTTCAGGATATAGCAGAACGTGGGAATGAGATTATTATCTGCGCTTCATTCCTTTTCGCCGGGCTTGTCGATCAAGCTACCACTTTTGCTCAAACTCATGGAGGTGGTGGAGGGGGAAACGATCTGGCATGGGGTAAAAGGGGAGACGAAGATGAACAAGCATGGGCACGTAGATGTATGCGGATAGCTTCTAAAATGATGAAACCGGCTACAGGTACCAAAAGAAAGATATAATAATATACAGGTATGATTTCAATCAGAAAAGCCATACCTATTTATAAATAGATTTAATGTCCGATAGTAATACGAGGCCTGATTTTTCCTTGTTAAATATTACCGGTTCATTTGCTTGTAATTTTAAATAAAACAAGATGATACGAAGTCTATTTTTAGTTATTACAATATGCCTGTGCATAAAGATGCAGGCTATGGGAAAATTATTAGTCCCGGATACAATCTATCATAGCCGTTCTTATAATGAATTAACTGTCAAACCGATAAATCCTTCTTACTTGAATGTTATGACATATTCGGGTTGGAAAGATAACTGGTTTGTGAATCTATCGGGAGGCACCACTGCTTTCCTGGGAAGTCCTCTCGGTTGTGAAGACTTGTTTGGAAGAATAAAACCGGCTATTACCCTATCATTGGGCAAATGGGTAACACCAGCCATTGGCGCGCGTGTATCTTATCAAGGATTCCAATTCAAAAACAGTATACCGGAAGATAGAGAGTATCAACACATACATGCCGATTTCCTTTGGAATGTGGCATCTCACTCTTACAATGCCCGTGACCAACCATATTTGGATATTGTTCCCTACGTTGGGCTTGGCATTATACACAACAAGGATGCCGGGAACCATCCTTTTGCCTTCTCTTATGGCGTGATGGGACGTTATCGTCTTTCTCATCGAACTCACTTGACTATGGAACTTGGTGGCACTACTACATTCAGAGACTTTGACGGCTACGGCGCTTCCAATAAGTTTGGTGATAATCTGATGAGCCTCACAGCCGGTCTCTCTTTTACGATTGGTAAGGCAGGCTGGAAAAGAGTGGTAGATGCCAGACCCTATATTGAGCAAAATGAATGGTTACTTGGCTATGCGTCATCACTGTCGGATAATAATCGTTTGCTTACTAACCGGCATAAAGACGATACGCAGGCTATTATGGAATTGAAAAAGATTTTGGAAATCGAAGGTTTGTTAGAGTTATATAAAGACAAACTAATGGCCACTGGCAATAACTGTATTTCGCAAAAGAAGTTATTTCCAAAGAATGATTATAGTGGGCTCAATTCTCTTCGTTCACGGCTTTTGAATCATCGGTGGAATGGTGATCCAAAAGAATATCTTACTGATTCCATTCCGATAGATACTATCGCAGATATTGAAAGCAGAAAAAGAAACTCTTCTACTGCCAATGGTTGGGCGTGCGATTATTTATCGGAAATATCCAATGGGAGAAGTTGCATTGGAGCACCTATCTATTTCTTCTTTCAGTTAGGCACCAATCACTTGACTAATACATCTCAGTTGATTAATCTGGATGAGATTGCAAGAGTTGCCAGGAAGTATGGATTAAGTATTAGCATATTGGGGGCGGCTGACAACGCAACAGGTACAGATGAGATCAATCGTTCATTGGGTTCCGGTCGCTCCAATTATATCAGCTCACAGTTAATACTGCGTGGAGTTGAAGAAAATAAGATTACAAAAGAAAATGTAGGTGGTATCAATACCTATTCACCAGTGGAAGCTAATCGCAACACAAAAGTTGTTTTGTATTCTCCCTAAAGCTCTAATTTTTAATAAAAACTTTGTTATTGACTAAGAGAGAGGATTGCTCATATGGGCAATCCTCTCTCTTAGTCAATGAATTACTTGTGAAGCAATGCCGTGAACCAGACATCCAATTTATCAGGTGTCTGGAAAGTCTTAGCCATAAAGATAGCATAAACAACCTCTCCACCTTTCTTTTTTATTTGTTCTTTAAAATCCATCAGACTCTGACCGATAGTCAGCAGATCATCATTACAATTATTTCCTTTCAGATTATGATTGATATAGTAGTTCCGTTCAATTTTTCTTTCAGACTTCTTTTTTGCAGAATGGAGACTTTTACGCTCCCCTGTATAAGTTATGTAGTCAAAGCCATGGGTTAATTGTGGAAAGAAATCCTCAATATGGTATGCTATCGACTGAAATCTCCGATATCGCCAGTCTTTACTGCAAGGTATAAACATCACTACATACTCTTCTTGGGGAGCCAATACCTCTATGCAACTACCAAAAAAATCAATACCATTTCTCTTATTATTCTTGAACTCAAATATCTCATCACAGAAAAAACGTTGGTCTACACTGAGGTTATTTCGGTGACGACTGGGGAAGTAATAGTCATAAAATACACATTTCACCCCTTTAAATTTAAACATCTTTAGCGGATTATATTTATCGAACTCACCAGGATTGGCAAAAGCATAAGTCAAAAACGACTGTTTATCTCTGGCCAAAACAGTTTTCCTGCTCAACTGACTTCTTAGCTCCTTATCAACGGATAATTTAGCCGCATAGCGATAGGCTTCTCCTGCTTTCTTCAAACAGAAGAATGCAAATCTGATTGCTGCAATACTTATTGCAAGAAGGATAAAGTATATTATAATTGGCTTTACCATGGTATTAAAAAAGCAAAGACTTCCACTCAAATGCACTGATCAGACTGATCAGACGAGAAGCATAGAAAGTCATATATTTCAAACAAAGATAAAAGTGCAACAAAGCATTGCACTTTTACTGTGGAGATATAATATACTGTTTATTGACATCACTGATAAATATTAGAGAATAAAATGTTATTTTTATCTCAGAAAATACAATTTTTGGCGAATATGGTTGCCTTAATGATAAATTTCAGCGAATTGTCCTGTTTATTATTTCTAATTTTGCTTGTGAGGGTTCCTCATAAGCATTACAGATGCGCAGATATTCTTTTAGTTCAGTAAAATTAGTACCATAAAGATTATCACTAAATTTCTGTAGTTTAGCCATTACGTTTATATAAGCGTTTGGGGCTTTTTGTCGTGTCAATTTTCTTAAAGCCAAAAGATAGTCTTCCCTAAAGACTGTTGGAACAATAATCCTTGTTTGATCTCCCTTAACGAGTTCTGCATTCATCATGATCCTGGCAATTCTACCGTTGCCATCATTGAACGGATGGATCTCACTAATCATAAACATCATATATATGGCACGGGCAAAAGGATCTTTAAGGGCTGTGTAATACTTAAATCCATAGTTCAGTGTACCTTTCACCAATTGGTGGTCAACAAATTCAGTGTTTCCTGCTCTATTGTTCTTAGTCTTAAATATGCCGGGTTCCAAATGTGGTCTTCCGTCAAGCAATATAGAATGTCGTGATTGTAGAATTGAATACAGTTCTTCGACTGAAGCTGGCACACGATTCATTTCTGCCCTGTTCGACAGCAATCTGAATGTTCCGAGTATATCATGAGAATCTTCATCCCGGCGAGGAATCGGAATACCGGAATCGACGATTTGCTTTGCTTCGTCTATTTCAAATTCTGTTCCTTCGATATAATTGGAAAAATAACTCTCAAAAAATGAGAATAACCTGAATGATTCTTCATCCCTGTTGCGGTTCGCACGTTCAACAAAGTATTCATCTTTAATAGCATCAAATAAGATTTCGAATAATTCACCTCTGGCAGCATCGAATGGTATTCCTGCTGACATTGCTTTTGCAGATGGTGTACTGAGAACTTCTGAGGAATGTGTTGCCAATAGTGCGGATATAATTTTGTTAATCTTTTCAAACTCCTTTGTCATACCCAACTCCAAAGCTACAGAGTGTAATTTATCCCGATACACATTTAATTTGGTCTCATTCCCTATTAAAAGTATTCTCTCTAATTTATTCTCTATGATGGAAATAGGCAGTACCTTAGATTCATCTCCGTTTTTGCGGGAGGTCTGCATATTCTCTAACATCCATCGATATTCTCCTGCAATAAACAGACCGTTATATGGCATATCATCCTTAGATGCAGCCGATCCCTTTTGCAGATTGATTACAATTCCGGGAATATCTGTAATCCTTTTGTTTTGTGTTGTAGTAAGAAAAAAATCTCCACTGGCTGTCGGACGTAATTCTTTGGCGCTTCTGTGACTGATAACAGCACCCGGATATCGCCACGCAAGAATGTCTATGATATTGCGTTTAACAATGTTCTCTACACGGTCTATTGTATTGGAGGTATAAAGTCTTGGTGCGATTTTCTTTAACTTGCCTTCTTTTTCCAATTTGGAAATTTGCCTTGACACATTTGGGTCAGAAGAAGAAAAAATAATTTCTTTTGATAGTTCTACTTTATTTGGCATACAAATTTTATTGAATTAGTGAGTACAAATATACAAAATTCATCGAATAAAATCGGTGAATTGATAAATTTAAGAGAATAAGCTCATTCTCCCATGTTGATTAGATAAAGTATTCTTTCATCGTATCTGCCTGTTTTCAGATTGACTTTGTTGTTCACTTGCTCCCTGTTCATAGTTTAGGGAAACTTGCTGGGTAAGCATAATATTATTGACCACTCTTCCTATTTGTTGCCGTTTCTCTTCATCTGATAAACCGGAATCAGTCAATGTTTTTTGTAACCGGTGTATCTCTGCCGCACTTAATTCATGAGAAAAGCTATTCTTGCCATCATTTACTTGCAATAAGAGTTTACTGTCTTCCTGGGGCGTCAATGTGCATTCTTTAAGATCAGGAAGTAGTGAAGAAAGGTCAACCTGTTTTTTTACTGCTGCATCTGTTGCAGCCTGCATCTGTTCTTCCTGGGATTTACCATCAATTTGTATGGCCAATGCCATCAGAGAAGTGAACATGGCTGTCACCAATTCCATGATTGGGTCCATGCCTGGCATTCCAATACCGCTGTCTTCCGATGAAAGGAGCTTCTTCATCCACTCTTCAGGGGAAATTGATGTGTCTATAGTCGCAGTTTCATTCTGTAGAACTCCGGCAGTCTTGTATTTCGCCAACAAATCCGTTCCGTTCGACAAAGCCTGTAACTTAATATTCCCTTTCTGTGCAATCTCCGCAAGGTAAGCAGCAGGATCAATGTCTCGTGAACTGCCATCTGTCGCAATCTGTTTCACCCCGAAATGAAGATGTTCACCCGTTGTGCGTGTGCCGGTGTTACCAGATACACCTAACTGCTGACCGGCTTGCATCGTATCTCCAACTTTTACATCAATGGAAGATAAGTGTAGGTAGCTGACTTGACATTTCGTTTTGTCCGATCTTGTATATTCGAGTGTTACCGATTTCCCACCTGCTACTTGAGCATTTTGATTGACTGCTACTACCTTACCATTATTTTCCGTTGCTAACACTGCATCCCCTCTGGTCTGTATATCAATACCCTTGTGCATCTGCTGTCTGGATTTATCCATAGGATCCTGGCGTAAGCCAAAAGGTGATGTAATAAAAAGGAACTCCTCTCGTTTTAGAGGAAAAGAGTAATGCTCTTTCCTATCTTCCGTAAAACCTTGCGTCCGCATCTCCTCCATAACCATCCTGTCATACTTATCTAATCCGTTACGTTCAATGATGTTTTGCAGGCTATGGGCATAATTTCCCCCGGTAGCATATCCCGCACGTTCCAATCCCGAAGTCCATCCTTTGTAATCATCTGGAGAGCACTGAAAACATGCTGAATAGCGGCTGTTCTCTTTCAGAAATTTGGAATGATGCTCATACGAATCCATCACAGACGCATAACTGCAAAATTTCTCGTTGGGCTTGTCATCCGCATAAATCAGATACTGCCCACCTTCCTTTAACCAGCTTGATGTAGCTTTTATCCCGAAATGATTATTACCTTTCCGGGACAATTCACTTTGCCCATTACTGCTTTCCAGTATTCCCTGTGCCAGGGTTACGGAAGCGGGAATACCATACCTACGCATCTGTTCCATCGCATACGCGGAGTATTGTGCGGCATATTCTGCATTCTTTCCCATATTTTCTGATATTTACCTGTTTGAGTTTTGATTATTTGATGCCGACTGTTCTTTCCCTACTTTCAGACTGTCCATTCTCTACTACCTGATAATTCTCTTGAGCAACCTGGTGCATCCGGTCGTTCTTGGCAAGAACAGCATTGGCAAGGGTATTCAATGGTAGAGCACCGGCCCGGTAAGCGGCGACTACTGTTTCAGGTAGTTGTATGCTGCATGGTATCTTATCAATAGTGGCAATAAGGTTGTTTCCTTGTAAGATCGGATTATCTATTCGTGGATTGATGGCTTCGTCAGGATAAACCTTATACTGCCGGACTGCTTGTGATATTCCTTCCTTATTCTCTATCGCCTCATGACCTGCTTTATTGAACAGATTTAACCCACCCATACCAATTAATATCATCTTAAGAATCGGATTTTTGATGAACATTCCTACCAGGATTGAGGCAATAGGCAATATATTGTCTTTAAGATTGAGTGATTTCGTCTTTCCGGTAAAAAGTCCGACCAGTACATCCGGTAACATAGATATCACATAACCAAGTTTTTTGCCAATGTCACCCAGGCCATTTAACCCGACAGAACTCAATAATCCCGACCAACCATTCTCATTGTTTTGCGTCTGTTTCGGTGTATCTGTACCAGATTCATGAGAATTCTGTGCACCATTGGCCTTTCTGGTTTCCTCACTCTTTTCAGTTTCTAACGTAGCTTCCTTTTCATCTTTCATCCGTTTTTGTTCAGCCAGAAACTCTTCTTCGTAGCCGGGAGCAATTACCAGTGGAATATTGTTATATTCGGTATGTTGATTTATCTCCGGTTGTGAATCGTTGTTGAGCTGCCACATTACCGGCTTGAAATCATCAACCCAAAATGGCTTCTTTGTTGGTATCCCCATTTTATTTATAAGTTGGCTATTACACGAAAGCACATATTCATTTTCATACGGCACGATCTTCCTACTTTCTTTGCGGAAGTCAGTAAATACATTCTGTTGTTCCCCGAACACCCCTTTACTGATACACTGCTCAATAGTCAACGTGTTGGATTCCGGTTTCTTGTCTAAAAAATGTTCAATTCCGGAGAATATAACTTCCGCCCCTGCCAACTTTGCGATAGCACCCCATGAGGAAAATCCTCCGGTAGTAATGACATCTGTTCCAAACGACAAAGCCTTGCCGGCCCCTTTCTCTACTACGGAGGGGTTATATGCTGCTTCACCTCTTTCTTCAATTTGTTGTTGCAGCGGTGATTTGGATAGGGATTGACTTAGCCCTAACAGACTTCCGGACATTCCTTTGCGTAGAATATATTCCATGGAAGACTTTGGCATTTGGTCTGCAACCATTCGATCTACCATCATCTGTTCCACTCGATAATCCACGTAGGCGTAAGCAAGATCGGAACCAAGCTGTTTGGAAAGTTGGTCATATTGATCCCTGCCAATTTCGCCGATCAATGTGTTTCGCCACTCACCGGCAATAAGACACAAATCCTGATTGATATCCTTTGATCCACCAATCTGGTCTTTGCACATATCCACATAGTCTTCCGATGTTTTACTGTTCCATTCTCCGACCAGCCGGAGATATTGCATATTGTCAACCGGTACATGATGCATACCACCGGCCATTGATCGCATAATACCATTAAAACTTGTGGCATAATCTTTATACTCCTTCGCCTGTTTCCGGGAAAGTTCATTTTGAACATTCCGCATGACAGGTGCCAACTGTGCATTGAAATACTGCTGCAAGCAATATTCAATCTCGGCAAATCGTTGCGACTGCTTTGGACTACTCATGAGATATTTAATTGTTTCATTAGCTGCACTTTGGTTTGTTCAATGGCATTGTGGTACACCTCCATCTGTTTGGGAAAATATTCTTCAAGTAAGGTGTCCTTATCAATCAGGTTTTGAATAAACCGGATAGCTACCTGCCTGGTGATTTCTATGGATGCTTCTCCGTCCTCGCGATTATTGAACCACGCTTTCGTCCACCAGCGGATTCCTGCCCGGTCGGGATAGACGGTGACAAGCCTTGGTATATCGAAACTTTGTACATCTATCTCCAGTTCTGCCAATGGGTCGATAATTCCGTTACCGACTAAGGCTTCGTCAGAAGTTTTTTTTTACCTTCTTCGCTCAGCCCGGAGAGAAATACCTGATGGCGAAGCGCCAGATAGCTCAGAAAATCGGCGATAAGCAGATTCTGTACTTTGGCAGCTATAGGTATTGATCTTTGTCCGATGCCCAAAGGATTGGCAAGTGACGGAATCATCTCGTAGAAATAGTTTTTGATGGAAGAGAATGAAAAGACGTTGCGCAACGATTGTTCCGTGTGTTGTGATAACAGATAGCGGCCATCATTCACTTCTGCCAGGTACTCAGGATAGAATCGGAGCATAAGCTCTTCTAATTCCGCTTGATTCTCATCATAGTCTGTTGGAACATCCATATCAATAGTCTCAAAGTCGGGTATACCCGTTTTTCCTTGTTGTTGCATCATCTTCAGATTACCATACAACATCGTGAGAAACTCAAGTGGATTGATCTCCTGACCATCATACTTCACTTCTAAGTGAAGAAGGTCTCCGCTTACGCTGACCACACTTCCTGCTTTTACTCGTGCGCCGAATGAAGCCAACGCATTGGATAAATGGGCGTATGTGACTTCGTATTTCTCGTAACGGATTACTTGAAACAGTCCGTGCTGCGGATTGCTACCGATACCTGTTACAATACCGTCGGCTACCGCTGAAAGGATATAACGCTTCGTTACAAAGTCTATCCCATGGTGAAAAAAATCCTCCCCGGTCTGTGGGTGAAGTTGCTTTCCATAATCCAATGAAATCTGTACATCTCCATTCTGCTCCTCAAAAGGCATGCAATAGCCACTCTTTGACTGTAAATTCATCTCTTGTGTATAGGTCATCTCTTTTTTTTGTCAGTTTTACATTTAACTATTTATCTTTTCAGACCTCTGGATTGTTCAGTATCCGGACTATTATTTATGGATTGTTGCTCCTTCATACTTCTTTCACTATTGTTACCAATCAACATCATACCCATCAGGGCACCTGCTATTTTACCCAACCATCCGAATCGTCCGAAAATGAGTAGGGAAGAAGCTACAAGACCGAGTATGCTCAACCCTGATACATTTCCTTTGCCGATATTGCTAAAGAAACTGCCCAGCGTATCGAGTCCGTTACCGCCAAGTATTTCTTTGGCGAATTTGCCGATACCATTCCAGGAGCCGGTCACATCCGACACGGAACTTTTTACTCCATCCAAGGTCTCACCGGCTTTTTCAACCACATCTTTCACTTCCTTTGTAGCCTGACCGACTGCATTCATCCCCTTATCTACCGTCTCTTCACCAACCAAAACATCAGCTGCCGCACGTATAACCGGCTTATCGTTGAAAATATTCTCCCAAGCCAGATATCCCATGCCACCGCCGACTACAGCCGTTTTGGTTGCTCTCCCAAACCCCATCAAGGTACGCTGCGGATGTATCACAGCGTTTCCCATGCTATTAACAGATGCTGTTGCTGCACGCTTGCCGTACTTTAGTACTGTTGACCATTTACTCATATCATTGTGGTTTTAGAATTTATATTTATCGGTTGCCATTTCGTCTCCATCGTCGCATACAAGCCTTTGCAATCTCATATTTATCAGCTTTCGGTCTTGCTCCTTCATCTATCTCTGCCCAGACATCGGCAAATGAAGTATATTTAACAGCCCTTGTCAGTTGTTGAAGTTTCTTGTTCATGACTCGTAATTTGGGACGAATGGTAAATACGATCTCTATACGCTGCTTCTCCGTCATTTTTGTGTTACTTAAACAAACCTGCCGGATGTCGTTGACGATTTCTACACTCCCCAAAATAAGGTCACGATAGATTTGGTTACGTCGTGGTGTGAGTGCTACGGCAAAAGCTCCCTGGCTATGTTCTCTCAACTGCTTGGAGAAATTACTTAAGTTGTCAGACATTTTATCAATTTCATGGTAGAAACCATAAATCTGTGCGGCATAGCAGATAATATCCCTGAACGAATCAACATATTCATTGAACTTCCGCTGCAAATCAGTGGTTCCTTCCACTTCTTCCCGAATCCAAAGGTGTCCCGTTGTTTGCAGCAGCATCGCTTTTTCCTGTGCTTTCAATTCACTTTTCGCCTTGTCGGTATAAACAACAATCATACCGGCCAAAGCCGGATCAGTTTGTGCTTGCACCTGTTGAATGCTGATGAATACAAAAAGTGTCCACATCAGTAAAAAGATTCTTTGTTTTCCTTTCATTGCTCATACAGATTTTAATAGTTGACAACTTTGGCGGCTCGCTTCCATCTATCCAGAGCCATAATAGCCACCTCTCCATTGCTTCGATCCAACATTCCGGCAGTAACATTGTTCCATACATCAGTCAGTGTGTAATAGCGGATACTCAAATAAAGGCGGTTGAGCTTTTTCTTGAAACTGTATAATTTATCACTTAACGCCCACATTATCTCGCTTCGTTCCGCTCCCGTGAGCATATTTTGTGTGCCACCTGTTGATATGGCATTGCGGAGTAATGTATAGACTGTTACCAGTTCCGTGGCCGTTTCAATATATAGATTGTTCATGCTGATGGTGGCTATGACACCTTGTGAATTCGTACTGATAGCTTTGCTCAGTTTACCAAGGATAATGAAGATACGCACTCCATCCTCATAGAGCGTGGAAGCAGCTTTCAGAGAAGAAGCATAGCCGCCGGCAGTTTGCAGGTAACCGCTGTATTTACGTTCCCATTCATGAATCTTATTGAATTCCGCTGCAATGGTATTCTGTATGACAGCCGTTTTCATTTGGCCTTCCGTCTCAGATTGTATTTGTTCATTGATAGCTTCGTTGCCTTCCGCCAATGCGAGCCATTCCAAAGGATTGGTTTGGATATATTGGGCTTTAGCTACTTGAGTACCTATTATAAAGGCAATTAGTATCACACTAACGATTCGTAATTTCATAAATACCCTTTCTTTGTTTGTTGTACTTTATGATGAGCTTTCTCTTATGTAAAGTGAGCAAGGTCAGATAGCTGACTATTAACAAAATAACCCTGTTACTTAACCTTACCACTTTACATAACAAT
>NZ_QVMI01000122.1 GCF_010500965.1 Bacteroides sp. 51
AAGATGCCCTCTGTCCAGCTTAAAGCTCCGTCTTCGCGAACCTCGCGAAAACACAGCAACAACAAGCGAATGCCAGAAAAGCACAGCGATGAGTATCGTCAGAAGCGAGAGAGGAACAACATTGCAGTACGCAAAAGTCGCTTCAAGACCAAGCAAAAGTTTCACGAGACACTCCAAAAGGTCGAGGAGCTCACAGAGGAGAATGATCAACTTCATGGTAGGATTGAAGTTCTCACTAAAGAGCTCACTGTACTCCGAAACTTGTTTTCCAACCCAACCATCTTCAAGGATCAGGCACTGGCTAGAGCTCTTCTGGCACAAGGACTGGCTGAGCATTCTGCCTAGAAATCAGCTGATGATTCCCCCGAAACAAAAAACTTGGACTGTCGTTAGAGGAAAAAGGT
>NZ_QVMI01000123.1 GCF_010500965.1 Bacteroides sp. 51
GAACGGGCTTGGCAGAATCAGCGGGGAAAGAAGACCCTGTTGAGCTTGACTCTAGTCTGACTCTGTGAAAAGACATGAGAGGTGTAGGATAAGTGGGAGCGGTCGCCACCAACCCCTGCGCCCGCCCCGCCCTCCTGCCGGCGCCCTCCTCGCGGGGGCGTCGGTGGGGGGAACGGGCGGCGGAGGGGGGCGCCGCGACGGTGAAATACCACTACTCCCATCGTTTTTTTACTTATTCGTTGGAGCGGAGGCGAACCGCGAGGTTCACGTTCTGGACTCAAGGTCCCCGCCGGCCTCGCGCCGGGCTCCCGGGGGCCGATCCGAGACGAAGACACTGTCAGGTGGGGAGTTTGGCTGGGGCGGCACATCTGTCAAACGATAACGCAGGTGTCCTAAGGCGAG
>NZ_QVMI01000124.1 GCF_010500965.1 Bacteroides sp. 51
TTTCGGAATAAAGCCATGTTGTGTGTTATGTCCTAACTTGAAACTATAATAATGCTTGCCTTCTTTGCCGGAAATATTAAGATGATTCTTAAACGGGCTCCGGCTCTTCTACAACTACTGAAACATAAACGGTTTCGGTGCGAACGGGTTTCTTTCATTTCACAAATATGTGAATTATTATAAAAGAGGCAAAATAGTTCTCAAAAAAATATGCACCCCCTTAACATTTATTATAACTTACCTGTGACCGATTCTTCACGGTAACCGCTCGCAATGAAGGCCATGGGGCGCGCCTTTGGGGGCGCCCCACTTCCGAGCTTTATTTATGACTGGCGTGCGCCGATTTCGAGTATGTTTTATGACTATGAATTGGGAGAGGCTTCTTACGAATCTCCGGCAG
>NZ_QVMI01000125.1 GCF_010500965.1 Bacteroides sp. 51
CCGATCTGTTTATAACCCATCTTGCGAGTAACCGTCATTCTGCTTCAGGTTCGGATTCTTCTCCCGCTGTGATCTTGGGATCGGTAGTGAGTATCAGATTCATTTCCTGGCAGAACTGGAAAATCTTTTCCACCTGTTCGGACTCTTTCTCTATATCCTCTTTGCTCGGGATGAAGAATAACTGACTATTAAACGACTATCCTCTTTAGGTATAACCGCAATCTGTCCATTACCTAATTACATCGCAAAACTTTATCTTACTTCTTGCATATCCCGAAGAATATTTTGGTCTAACACTTTTGCGTAACGTTGTGTCTGCACCTTACCATCGTTACGGTATTGGGTTATTTTCATTTTTTCTTCTTTGCGCGTTCACAGAATTTATATTTCATTTTTT
>NZ_QVMI01000126.1 GCF_010500965.1 Bacteroides sp. 51
CTGTCGATGTTGCTATGACGTATGATTGAGCAACTCGTCGCAAAGGAACACCATTTACTTTGTAGGGCCCTGTTATTAGAAGAAGACCAGAGTCCAGCTGCTTTAAAAATACAACTCTTTTTCCTCGGTGGTTTCCAACAAGGAGAATGAGAACTGTACCAGGAACAATGTTTGGTCTTAACTTGGCTTTACCTGGCTTCTTGCGGTTGGCCAATGGCCTGGGTACATCCTCAGTTGGGTAGAAACGAGGCTCTCTCTTTACAGGAACAAGCCTTGAACCACCATTTTTGTCTCCTCCTATCTCCTTACGCTTGAACAACTCCTCTTTCTTCACTTCTTTCTCAACACGGGTCTTCTTCCTCTTGTATAGTGCTCTCTTTTTGTAAATAGCTG
>NZ_QVMI01000127.1 GCF_010500965.1 Bacteroides sp. 51
CGAGACTGAGAACGACCAAGATCCAGGTCGTCGCTATCATTACTCCTGCAAGTACATAAAAGTGTACGGTGGTAAAAAATGCACTAAACGTGGTAAGATAACTTGCTGCGGACCTGTCTACAAACGTAAAAAGGTTTGCAAAAAATGCGGAAAGTATTGCAAACGCCATAGTAAGTGCTGGTATGTTCCAAAACCTGTCCGCAAATGCCACAACAAGAAATTCTGCTATGGGTATGGCTCTCTTCGTCGTTGCTATCGCAGAAGTTATTGTTGCAATGTTTACAAGAAGGTCAAAAAATGTAGTTACCATAAACTTTGCAAAACTCGTTGTGGTCCTTATAAAGGATAAATGTCATCGTAAATTAGAGACATCCTGATCTGAAAAAGAG
>NZ_QVMI01000128.1 GCF_010500965.1 Bacteroides sp. 51
TCGTTATTCATTTACTCCGATGGAGAACCCCGATTATATGAAGATTGCAGAGGCTTATGGCATACCATCTATACGTGTAGAAAAGCGTGCTTTCTTTTGATTTTACCTGTTCCGGTAATCCTTAGGATGGGCGATATCCCCCGCCACGGAACCATTTTTCCTATTCCTTTGGGAATTTCCTCTCCCTGGGAGATGAACTTTCCCGTACGTGGTTACAACGAATGTCTCATTATGTACGTTCTTGCCGTTGCTCTTGCGGTGGAAGGTGCCGACCAACTCCTTGCCACGTCTATTCAAACGATATTTGAACTGTCCAAAAATCAATATTGTAGGGGCGGTTCGTGAACCGCCCACGGCAACATGCCACATAAAAATCGGGCGATTCGC
>NZ_QVMI01000129.1 GCF_010500965.1 Bacteroides sp. 51
ACGATTAGTGAAGCTGCTGCCCGCAGTGGCGTTCCTACTGCTCTTCACGCTGGTAGCGTGTACAGGGCATGAAGAAGAAATCACCCCAACGGGAAAAGGTGACGCCCTGGTCACCTTCTCCCTTCGGCTGCCCGGCGAAAGTGTACCTGATACCCGCGCCCTGCCCAACACTCGTGCACTCTCCGAAGACGGGGAGAACGCGGTTACTGAAATCGACGTATTGGTGTTCGGTAAGAACGGCGGTACCTATGTATATACCGCCGGATGTAGCGGTAGTCAGATCACAGGTACCGGAAATGCCAAGACCTTTACCGTGACCTTGCGCCGGGGTGAATACGACCTGGTGGTATTGGCCGGTGCCCGTAGTATCATAGAAGCTGCTACCCTG
>NZ_QVMI01000130.1 GCF_010500965.1 Bacteroides sp. 51
TGTGGATGATATAAAGAATGCCCAAATCGGCGAAGATGGCTACATCACCATACCTGAAGCATGTGCCATGTTCAACGTTGATCGAGATACAATTTATACGCAAGGCAGTTTCGGGTCGAGTTACCTGAAAGGGGTGAAGTGTGCGTTGTCTGTTCTGGGGGTGTGCATATCATCGGGCCATAAGTTAATAAAACAAGGTTCACCTTCGTTTCTTTTCAGAAAACACCCCTTATTTGCTATTATATATACGCGAAAAATGATGTAAATATATTTGCACTATATATAAGGCAAGTTGAAACAGGCTTCATCTATCCGCGAAAGGTACCATAAAGGGTATTGGTTGCAACTGTATTTGTATAAAGACCTGGAATACCTTTTCCAGAG
>NZ_QVMI01000013.1 GCF_010500965.1 Bacteroides sp. 51
TGGCAAAAATCACGAACACGTAAACCGCTGGATTGGAAGCGAGAATAAATCTCTTGGAATTTGAGTAGGGTTAACATAATGCTTTTTGATGCCAAAAGTAGAACAAAAAAGAAAACACTAAAAGGCGGGGATTACCGAAGGCTTACAGTGAAAATAGGGGCTCTCAACAGGGCTTCTATATTTAACCGAAAAATCTATTAAACATAATACTGATTAGTTCTTTATTTAATAATTTTATTATTCTTGTTAAACACGTCAACTCTCTACATTAACGCGGTTACCTGTCGTGTTAAACACCAACACCTGCGGCGTTAAACCCCGAAGTTGACGTGTTTAATGTAGACAGTGATGTGTTTAACAAGAAAATAAACAGGAAACGTTGTAGTAACCTGATTTTGGTTGACTGTTTTTTCTCTTAACCCTATAGTGAGTTGACCAGGTTTAACATTTAAAACTATATTAGGTTGACCATTTTTTATTTTATCCCTAAAATAGGTTTCCCCCTTTTATAAAAAAGAGTGCTCCAAAATTTGAATTTCAAATTTTGGAGCACTCTTACTCATAAATTAATTGTAAGATCCTAGAATCCCATTAATTTCTCAATTTCTTCAAATTCAGTTCCCATATTCAAATTATAGTAAACTCTATAAAGTCCTTGAATCCAAAGATCTTGTTGATCTGGTTTAAGTTCTCTAGCTCTCTCATAATATGGTTTAGCTTCTTCGTAGAACTTTTTAATAGCTTCTTGTTCTTGAGCGTATTTAGGACTATTCATATCTGCGGTAGCATTATCTGCAAAATCTTGTGCTTTTTGAACATAAACCAATCCAAGATTAGAATAAGCTTCAGCATAATTAGGATCTACTGCTATTGTTTTTTTGTAGTATTCAATAGAGTTATCATAATCTTTCATATTATGATAAAGATATCCTTTCACATATAGGTAGAAAGTATTATTGGGCTCTTTTGCAAGCATATCATCAGCAAATTTCATTGCTTCATCATACTTGTTTGTATTGCTATAATAATCGATCAAATGTCCAAAGAAGAAAGAATGATCCGGATATTTCTGAATACCATCTTTCAAAGATGCAATCCATTTTACTGTATCACCTTCAGCTTTATATGCAGTAGAAACAAATTCCATAGCATATTTACCGAATTCTTTATCGTTTTCAGCATAAGGAGCATACTTCATTACCGATGGATAATCTTCCATTTTAGCAGAAGCCAAAGTTGCATAATAAGCAACTTGAGACAATAATGTGTCTGTTGCTAAAAGATTTTCCTTTTCAAACATCGGACTGGAAGAAGCATCTATATACATAGCAAAATATGACAAAGCTTCTTTATTCTTGTCCTGATTAAAATAATGAATACCACCATTAATCAAATTAGGACGTTCAACTAACAAAGTTGCCGCATTTGCCTTTCTAAAGCGATTTTTAATTTTACCCTTTTCATCAGGTTTTTGCGCTAATTCATCGCACTTCAGATAATACTGGTACATGTTCAAAACGCTACTATATACCTTTGTTGTATCATAAGGTTTTCTCAGATAAGCGTTTTCCATTTGTTTCTCATTTATTCTTTTCTGAATAAATCCAGCCACATCCCATGTCGCTGCATCATCTTTTGTTTCAGCATTTTGCAAAGCACCATTGATTAATTGCTCTGCTTTGCCGAAATCAGGGTTAGTCTCGCCAGCAATACTTTTGGCCTCTTTTACAGCTTTCACCTGAGCGAAAGATAGAGTTGCAGCCATCAGCAAAACCATTGAAAATAATACTCTTTTCATGATTGTTGTAATTAATAATTAATACTATGTCTATTCTTCATTATTTTCTATCAAATCTGTATCCGGATTCTCGGGTAAATCACTTCCCTCCTCTTCTACAGCTTCATCTTCCGAGGAAACTTTACATACAGAACCGATCTGATCATTTCGTTTTTCCAGGTTTATCAGACGAACGCCTTGGGTAGCACGCCCCATTACACGAACCGCTTCCACTTTCAAACGAATGGTTATACCTGACTTATTTATTATCATTAAGTCATTTTCATCAGTAACCGATTTAATTGCAACCAGTTTTCCTGTTTTCTCGGTTATATTCATGGTCTTCACCCCCTTACCACCGCGATTTGTCTTGCGATAATCTTCCAGTTCAGAGCGTTTACCATAACCTTGTTCAGAAACAACCATAATTGATTCTGTTTCAGGATCTTTGATACATATCATTCCCACAACTTCATCCTGGCCATCTTCATCAAGCGTAATACCACGTACTCCGGTTGCCGTACGTCCCATGACACGAACAACACTTTCGTGGAAACGAATCGCACGTCCGTTACGATTAGCTATGATTATTTCATTATTTCCATTCGTCATACGAACTTCTATCACTCTATCATCTTCACGAATTGTAATCGCATTTACACCATTCTGACGAGGACGGGAGTATTGTTCTAACAATGTCTTCTTAATTACTCCATTTTTCGTACAGAATAATACATAATGGCTATTAATAAATTCGGTATCGCCAAGGTTCTTAACACGAAGATATGCAGTAACCGTATCATCAGAATCTATATTCAATAAGTTCTGTATAGCACGTCCCTTCGAGTTTTTAGTTCCTTCAGGTATTTCATATACCTTCAACCAATAACACTTACCCTTCTGTGTAAAGAACAACAAAGTATTGTGCATTGTTGCAGGATATATATGCTCAACGAAGTCTTCGTCTCTTGTTTCCGTCCCTTTCGAACCTACACCACCACGATTTTGTGAGCGGAATTCAACAAGCGGAGTACGCTTAATATATCCCATATGCGAGATCGTAATAATCATTTCGTCGTCTGCATAGAAGTCTTCCGGATTGAATTCCTCTGAAGAATAAACAATTTCAGAGCGACGTTTGTCGCCGTATTTAGCTTTTACTTCGATTAATTCATCTTTTATAACTTGACGACAACGCTCATCATTTGATAGGATTTCTTCATAATTAGCTATCAGTTTCATTACATCATCGTACTCTGCATGAAGCTGATCCTGCATCAGTCCAGTTAACTGGCGTAAACGCATTTCAACAATGGCTCTTGCTTGAATTTCAGTTAATTCAAAGCGTTCCATTAAGTTTGCAATGGCTTCATTTGGGGTTTTAGCTGCACGAATAATTTTGATTACTTCATCAATGTTATCAGAAGCAATAATCAAACCTTCTAAAATGTGTGCACGCTCTTTTGCTTTGCGCAGATCATATTGAGTACGACGTATAACTACATCATGTCTATGCTCTACGAAATACGAAATCAAGTCACGCAGATTAAGTATCTTAGGGCGACCATTAACCAATGCTACATTATTTACTCCAAATGAAGTTTGTAAAGCAGTCATTTTATATAGTTTATTCAACACCACGCTTGCGTTTGCATCACGTTTGATGTCGATTACTATACGCATACCTTCCCTGTCGGATTCATCATTAGCATTAGAGATACCTTCGATCTTTTTATCATTGACAAGATCTGCAATATTCTTGATCAATTCTGCCTTATTGACATTATATGGAATCTCAGTTACTACTATTTTGTCATGGTTCTGTCCGGCTTCAATCTCTGCACGGGCGCGCATAATAACACGTCCACGTCCTGTAAGATAAGACTCACGAACACCACTAATACCATATATATAGCCTCCGGTAGGAAAATCAGGAGCTTTTACGAACTCCATCAACTCTTCTACTGTAATATCCTGATTATCAAGATAAGCAATACATGCCTCAATAACCTCTTCCAGATTATGGGGAGGCATATTTGTAGCCATACCCACAGCAATACCCGAACCACCATTGATCAATAGATTAGGAATACGGGTTGGCATTACCTTAGGTTCTGATAACGTATTGTCAAAGTTGGGTTCAAAATCAACAGTTTCTTTATAAAGATCCTGCATCATTTCTTCGCCAAGCTTATTCAGACGAGCTTCTGTATAACGCATAGCAGCCGGACTATCACCATCTACAGAACCAAAGTTTCCTTGCCCATCAACTAACGGATAACGCATTGCCCACTCCTGTGCCATACGTACCATAGCAAGATATACAGATGAGTCGCCATGTGGATGGTATTTACCTAATA
The DNA here is from genome assembly GCF_010500965.1 of Bacteroides sp. 51. Taxonomy (GTDB): domain Bacteria; phylum Bacteroidota; class Bacteroidia; order Bacteroidales; family Bacteroidaceae; genus Bacteroides. The sequence continues at coordinate 4,138 of NZ_QVMI01000013.1, forward strand.
CCTCACCTACAATTCTGGCCGATTTTTTATAAGGTTTATCTGAAGTATTTCCGAGTTCCATCATTCCATAAAGAATTCTACGATGAACCGGTTTAAATCCGTCTCTAACATCTGGGAGGGCACGAGAAACAATCACCGACATCGAATAATCAATATACGATGACTTCATTTCCTCCTCAATGTTAATCTTTATAATTCTGTCTTGTTCAAGCATTTAAAAAGATTATTAATTATACATTATGGCTTACGAAAAACCACGCTAAAGTACTACTTTTTCACGAGATACAAAAAGTTTCTCAGAAAAACTTTCTACAGGGAATTTGCGATTAAAAAGAAGCATCTAAAATATAAGATATTATAAAATAACACACTTTGTATAACATACATTAATCAATTGTGGCATGATATTTGTTTCTATAGTAGAAGATGAAAAATATTTTAGTAAATACAGTCAGAAATGGCTATATTTGCATAGTACTAACCCTTTATTAAAAGGAGATATTATATGAATAACCAATTCTCACAGCGAGTATCCGATATCATCGTATATAGCAAAGAAGAGGCCAATCGCCTGAAGAATAGCTATATCGGACCTGAGCATTTATTGCTTGGTTTGATTCGTGATGGTGAGGGAAGAGCTATAGAAGTACTTTCACGACTTAACATAAACCTTACCACCATTAAACAAAGTATAGAATCTATCTTGAAGAAATATCAGGATGAGATGTTATTACCCAATGCAGAAATTCCATTATCTAATGAATCGGCCAAAATATTGAAAATGTGTATTCTTGAAGCCCGCTTATTGAAAAAAGAAGTTGCTGATACGGAACACATTCTTCTAGCCATATTAAAAGATAGGAATAATGTAGCTGCATCCGTATTAGAACAAAACAATGTTGACTATAAAAAAGTATTTGAACAACTATCTTTGCAACCCGATATTAGTTCAGGGTTAGGTTTCACTGAAGACGATGATGACGATGATGAAGAAATGAGTGGTCCACGCTCTGAAAATAAGCAACACATCGCTACATCGAAGAAACCGGCTAATGATACTCCTGTGCTTGACAATTTTGGTACTGATATGACCAAAGCTGCCGAAGAAGGCAGATTAGACCCTGTCGTTGGACGTGAACGTGAAATTGAACGTTTGGCACAAATATTAAGTCGCAGAAAGAAAAATAATCCGGTTCTTATTGGAGAACCGGGTGTTGGTAAGTCAGCAATAGTCGAAGGGTTAGCGCTCCGGATCGTTCAAAAGAAAGTTTCCCGCATTTTGTTCGACAAGCGTGTGGTGGCTTTGGATATGACTTCTGTTGTAGCTGGAACAAAATACCGGGGACAATTTGAAGAACGCATTCGTTCCATCCTGAACGAACTGCAAAAGAACCCCAATGTTATCTTATTTATAGATGAGCTTCACACAATAGTTGGTGCAGGTTCTGCCGCAGGTTCTATGGATGCAGCTAATATGTTGAAACCGGCATTAGCTCGTGGTGAAATTCAATGCATTGGTGCAACCACACTTGATGAATACAGAAAGAACATCGAAAAAGATGGTGCTTTGGAACGTCGTTTCCAAAAAATAATGGTTGAACCCACAACCTCGGAAGAGACATTGCAAATCTTGCGGAATATAAAAGATAAGTATGAAGATCATCATAACGTCAATTATACAGATGCAGCCTTAGAGGCTTGCGTCAAATTGACAGATAGATATATTACTGATCGTAACTTCCCGGATAAAGCGATTGACGCTCTTGACGAAGCAGGTTCGCGTGTACACCTCACCAATGTAAGCGTTCCAAAAGAAATCGAAGAGCAAGAGAAATTCATTGAAGAAGCTAAAACTAAAAAGAATGAAGCTGTAAAATTGCAGAATTATGAACTAGCTGCCAGCTTCCGTGATAAGGAGAAAGAGCTGTCCAACCAACTGGAAACCATGAAACAAGAATGGGAAGCTAGTTTAAAGGCTCATCGCCAAACTGTTGATGAAGAGGATATTGCCAATGTTGTTTCAATGATGACAGGTATTCCTGTACAGCGTATGGCCCAAGCCGAAGGTATAAAACTGACAGGCATGAAAGACAAATTGCAATCCAAGGTCATTGCCCAGGACGCTGCGATTGAAAAACTGACTAAAGCTATTCTTCGTAGCCGCGTAGGAATCAAAGATCCTAATAAACCGATAGGCACATTCATGTTCTTAGGACCTACAGGGGTTGGTAAAACCCACCTTGCAAAAGAATTAGCTAAATTTATGTTTGGTTCTTCCGATGCATTAATACGCATCGACATGAGTGAATACATGGAGAAATTTACAGTTTCTCGTCTTGTCGGGGCACCTCCGGGATATGTAGGTTACGAAGAAGGTGGTCAGTTGACCGAAAAAGTACGCCGTAGGCCCTACTCTATTGTGTTATTAGATGAGATAGAAAAAGCCCATCCTGACGTATTCAATATACTACTTCAGGTTATGGACGAAGGTCGCTTAACAGATAGCCTTGGACGAGTGATTGATTTTAAGAACACAGTGATTATTATGACTTCCAACATTGGAACACGTCAATTGAAAGACTTTGGCAGAGGCGTTGGATTTGCAACTCAAAACCGTGTTGACGACAAGGAGTATTCAAGAAGTGTAATCCAAAAAGCACTGAATAAATCTTTTGCTCCTGAGTTTATCAATCGTGTTGATGAAATCATCACATTTGACCAGCTTTCTTTAGAAGCTATAAAGAAAATTATAGATATCGAATTGGCCGGATTACTGGAAAGAATGGATTCCATCGGTTATAAGATCGTAATTGATGACAAGGCAAAAGAATATATTGCCACTAAAGGCTATGATGTACAGTATGGAGCACGCCCATTAAAACGCGCCATTCAAACCTATCTGGAAGATGGCCTGGCCGAATTGATTGTTGGTTCACAAATCAATGAAGGTGATTTAGTTCATGTATCTTTAGATGAAGAAAAAAATGAATTAAACATGAAAATCGAATCAAAGGAAGTAACTCCAAACTAATGTATTAATCAATACGTCAAAATGTCAGACCTTATGGTCTGGCATTTTTTTTGTAACTAAGTGAGAAAAGACATTATATAGTTTAACTAAAAATATTATAACTAATTATGCAGAAAGGACATATTGGGGTTACGACAGACAACATTTTCCCCGTAATTAAAAAATTCTTGTATAGTGATCATGAAATTTTCCTTCGTGAGATAGTATCTAATGCTGTTGATGCTACACAGAAGTTAAAAACTCTGGCATCTAAAGGTGATTTTAAAGGTGAATTAGGAGATCTCACGATACATATTTCATTAGGAAAAGATACAATTACTATTTCCGATCGCGGTATAGGTTTAACCGAAGAGGAAATAGATAAATATATCAATCAAATTGCATTTTCCGGTGCGAACGATTTCCTTGAAAAATATAAAAATGATGCCAATGCCATTATCGGACATTTCGGATTAGGTTTTTATTCCGCGTTTATGGTATCCAAAAAGGTTGAAATCATCACCAAATCATATCAGGAAGGTAGTAAGGCCGTTAAATGGAGCTGCGATGGTAGCCCGGAGTTTACTATTGAAGATGCAAAAAAGGAAGACAGAGGAACAGATATCATTCTTTATATTGATGATGAATCAAAAGAGTTCCTGGAAGAATCACGCGTGTCTTCACTGCTCAATAAGTATTGCAAATATCTTCCTGTACCTATTTCTTTCGGGAAAAAGAAAGAATGGAAAGATGGCAAACAAGTAGATACTAACGAGGATAATATCATCAATGACACCACTCCTTTATGGACACGCAAACCAAGTGATTTGACCGATGAGGATTATAAAAAATTCTATCGTGAGTTATATCCTATGTCCGATGAGCCTTTATTCTGGATTCATCTGAATGTGGATTATCCATTCCATTTAACCGGTATTCTTTACTTCCCTAAAATAAAAAGTAATATTGATTTAAGTAAGAATAAAATTCAATTATACAGCAATCAGGTATATGTAACCGACTCGGTCGAAGGCATCGTTCCTGACTTCCTTACGTTACTTCACGGTGTTATTGACTCGCCGGATATTCCATTGAACGTTTCACGTTCTTATTTGCAAAGCGACTCAAACGTCAAGAAAATATCTACTCATATCACTAAAAAAGTATCTGACCGCCTACAATCAATCTTTAAAAACGACAGAAAGCAGTTTGAAGAGAAATGGAATGACTTAAAAATCTTCATTAACTACGGAATGTTGACTCAGGAAGATTTTTATGAGAAAGCACAAAAGTTCTTCCTATTCACCGATGCCGATAATAAGCATTACACTTTTGAGGAATATCAAACACTCATCAAAGATAACCAAACAGACAAAGAGGGTAATTTGATTTATTTGTACACCAGCAATAAAGATGAGCAATTTAGCTATATCGAAGCTGCAACCAGCAAAGGATATAATGTTCTGTTAATGGATGGTCAGTTAGATGTTGCCTTGGTGAGCATGCTTGAGCAAAAACTTGAAAAGTCCCGGTTCACCCGCGTAGATAGTGACGTGGTAGATAACCTCATTGTGAAAGAAGATAAAAAGGCTGACATCTTGGCAGCAGAGAAGCAGGAAGCATTATCTGTAACTTTCAAGAGCCAAATGCCCAGCATGGATAAAGTTGAATTCCATGTAATGACACAAGCTCTCGGAGAAAGCAGTAGTCCAATCATGATCACTCAAAGCGAATATATGCGCCGTATGAAAGAAATGGCAAATATACAGGCTGGAATGAGTTTTTATGGAGAAATGCCGGACATGTATAACCTTGTACTTAATTCCGACCATAAGTTAATAAAAAACATACTTTCGGCCGAAGAAAAAGAGTGCAGCAGTGCAATAGCACCAATTCAATTGGAAATAGATGAAACCTCCAAACGTCGTAATAACCTCAAAGACAGTCAAAAAGATAAAAAAGAGGAGGAAATACCAACTGCTGAGAAAGATGAATTGAATACGCTGGACAGCAAACTTGATTCTCTTAAAACTCAAAAAGAAACAGTTTATTCAGACTATGCTAAGAACAATAAAGTTGTTCGTCAACTTATTGATTTGGCATTATTACAAAATAATATGCTAAAAGGCGAAGCACTGAATAATTTCGTAAAAAGGAGTATTGAACTGATTTAATTATCCAATTCAAACTCTGAAAAATGTGGAGCGTTATAACCAGATTCAGTTATAACGCTCTTTTTATCAATATCCCGCCCAAGTTTTGACTATATTTGAGAACAATTTTCTATATTTGAAAATCAAATAAACACAGAGCATTCAATTTGTCTCTAAACCCAATTTATGAAAAGGATCTTTTATCTTGCACTCATTTGCTTATTCATATTCCCTCAGGTTCATTCTCAGAAAGTTGGACTTGTTTTAAGCGGTGGTGGCGCTAAAGGATTAACGCATGTCGGCATTATTCGGGCACTGGAAGAGAATAACATTCCAATCGACTATATCACAGGTACATCTATGGGAGCTATAGTAGGTTCTTTATATGCTATGGGATATTCGCCTGATGATATGGAGGAACTTTTCCGATCCGAAGACTTTAAGCTTTGGTACTCGGGTAATGTTGAAGAGAATTATATGTATTATTTCAAGAAAAATAAAGCTACACCTGAATTTTTCAATATACGTCTTTCTCTGAAAGATTCATTAAGCAATAGTTTCATGCCCCAGTTCCTCCCAACAAGCGTTGTTAATCCAATACAGATGAACTTGGTTTTTATCCAGTTATTTGCTTCAGCAACAGCTGCTTGTGAAAGCAATTTTGATAATTTATTTGTTCCATTCCGGTGCGTGGCGGCCGATGTATACAACAAAAAGCAATTGATTTTAAAAGATGGAGATCTTGGAGATGCAGTACGTGCATCCATGAGCTTTCCATTTGTATTTAAACCTATAAAAATAGATAGCATCCTGGCTTATGATGGAGGAATATACAACAACTTCCCCACAGATGTGATGTGTGAGGACTTTAATCCGGATATTATCATTGGTAGCGTAGTTGCTAAAAATCCTGGTCGCCCCGAGATACACGATCTAATGAGTCAGATTGACAATATGGTTATGCAAAAGACCGATTATACAATGCCCGATTCGCTTGGTATTTTATTAAGGTTCAGATATAATGATGTAACTTTACTCGACTTCCACCGATTGGATGACCTGCAAAAAATCGGCTATGACTATACCATGAGCATGATGGATTCTATAAAAAGCAGAATATCCAGAAGAGTAAATGCTGAAAATATTCGCCTCCGGAGAATGGTATATCGCAGCAATTATCCGGAATTACGTTTCAAGAATTTATATATCGAGGGAGCTACCCCACAGCAACAAGCATACATACAAAAGGAGTTTCATCAATCTGATGATGAAATCTTTGGTTATGAAGATGTGAAACAAGCCTATTTTCGTTTACTTTCCGGTAATGTTATTTCCGAAATTATTCCACATGCAGTTTATAGACCTGACGAAGATCTTTTTGATTTGTACCTGAAAGTTAAAATGGAGGATAAGCTCTCTATCCGTATTGGTGGTAACTTGTCTACAACCAATGCAAATCAGATGTATTTCGGGATTAGTTATCAAGATTTGAATTATTATTCTAAAGAGTTTACATTTGATGGACATTTAGGAAAGGTGTACAATAACGCACAATTTATGGCTAAAGTGGACTTTGCAACTTATATTCCAACCTCTTATCGATTCATAGCATCCATTAGCAGTTTTGACTATTTTAAGAGTGACCGATTGTTCTCTTCAAATAACAAACCGGCTTTTAATAAGAAAGACGAGCGGTTTCTAAAAATGAAAGTAGCTTTTCCTTTTCTCTTCAGCAAAAGAGCCGAATTTGGTGTAGGTATAGGGCAATTGGATGACCGATATTACCAAAACAGCCTGATAAACTTTGATAAAGATAAATATGACAAAAGCGAATATAAACTATTCGGAGGCTCAATCAGTATCAATGGAAGCACGTTAAATAGCCGTCAATACCCAACCCTGGGTTACCGGGAAGATTTAACTGCACAAATCTTCACTGGAAAGGAGAGATTCCGGGCTGGTCAAGCTAGCGAAAAAGGTAAAGATGGATATTTTGAACGACAATCATGGCTACAAATCTCATATGTACGGGAAGACTATCATAAAATTAACTCCAAATTTACTTTAGGAAGTTATGGCGAAGCACTCTATGCATCCAGAAACTTCTCCGAAAATTATACAGCTACCATGCTACAAGCTGGCGAATTTGCTCCTACTGCCCATGGCAAGGTTACGTATAATGAAGCATTCCGTGCCAATCAGTATTTTGCGGCCGGCGCCATACCTATATATCATATTAATAATCTTTTTCATCTTCGGGGAGAGTTTTATGGATTTCTTCCAATATATCCTATTGAAAGAAATTCAATCAATAAAGCATATTACGGTAAGGCCTTTTCTAAATTCGAGTATTTAGGCGAAGTTTCTGTTGTTTGCCAATTACCATTCGGCGCGATCTCTGCATTCGTAAATCATTATAGCTCACCACATAAAGAGTGGAATCTTGGAATATCACTGGGATGGCAACTCTTTAATTACCGTTTCATCGAATAAATATCTTTAAAAAAGTAAGAGAAAGGTTTGCATTTTTACGAAAAGACCTGTATCTTTGCACCCGTTAAAACAATGGCCGCGTAGCTCAACTGAATAGAGTAGCTGACTACGGATCAGCCGGTTACAGGTTTGAATCCTGTCGCGGTCACATTATTTAACGGTCGCGTAGCTCAACTGAATAGAGTAGCTGACTACGGATCAGCCGGTTACAGGTTTGAATCCTGTCGCGATCACAAAGCGGTAATTGATTTTCAATTACCGCTTTTTTTTAGGTATGACGGGCATGTCATACATCTGTGGTGAGATTCTTCTTAGGTGGACTAGTAAATTATCTCTTTATTTTATTTCTAAAAAAGGTCGGTGCCATCCTAGTGAGATACCCTAGGCAAACCATTGGAATGCCTAGGGCATGACAGTGTTATGCCTTAGGCATGATAACATGATCTTGCAAAGTCATGTAATCCCAGTATTAATCTTTCTCAGATTGATTACTGATTTATGGCACAGAAAAAGAATAAGAAGAAGAATGAAATGACTATTTATTTATTTTTGTGTTGAATACCAAATATTTTCTTGAAGACAGTCTTCATTTTATCACGACGACGGCGATTTCTACGATTCTCAAATAAAACGATCAAACACTTTATAACATCCAGGTTACGTATTTCTGCATATTTCTGCACAAACTCTACAGCAGAACCAATTTCGTTACTTTCAGTACATAACTGATTGACAGCCTGCATCCACAACATTAGATTATCCTTACCAAAATCCATCCTGTTGATATCAACAAGCGCAAAATGATATACTTCACCTACCTTGTGATAAAAGATATTATTGGGGTTATAATCTTTATGAATAATTTTTTTCTCGTGTAAACGGGCCGTAAACTCAACAAATTGCCTATCAAGTAACTCTCTTTCTTCTTTTTCCAATTCTTTTGATTGAGGTAAAACCGGATATGGCAGATATTCGGATACAAAATATCCGATATTAAAGAAAAGTCCTTTTTTCTCTTCAATATATGCTACAGGAGGTGCGGTTTCTATACCATAGGTCAACAACCTATCGGCATACTCGAAAGATCTTCTGGCTTTGCTTTTACGAATCCATGTATATACAATGCGATTCAAAAAAGTAGGCACCTTATACTTCTTTATTACAAACATCCGTCCGTCTACCTCTACCTTTGTAACCGTATTTCTCTTGTTACAATATATTTCCTTAACAGTATACTTTTCTTCGGGTATACTCTTAATAAACTGTTCGTAGCCAATAAATTCAGGATGAATACGTATTTTCATCTCTTTAGCACTTAATATTCAATCCGTTTAATACTCTTCGAATGGCTTCAAAAGTTGTAATCCGGGTTGGAACAAGAGGCAACCTAAGTTTATTCTCAATCATTCCCATTACACTTAATATCGATTTTACGCCAGCAGGATTACCATCAACAAAGAGTAGATCAAATAATTCCGTAAATTTATGATGAATAGTTAATGCGTTTGTAAAATCCCCTTTGAGAGCAAGCCTTGTCATACGACTAAATTCTTTGGGAAACGCATTACCGATAACAGAGATTACACCGATAGCTCCTAAGGTTATCAATGGAAATGTTATACCATCATCTCCGGATATAACGTCAAAGTTATCCGGTTTATTTTTGATGATATCATCCATTTGGGTAATATTGCCCGATGCTTCTTTAATTGCAATCACATTCTTGAAATCCCGTGCAATTCTTAATGTTGTTTCAGCAGTCATATTAACTCCTGTACGTCCGGGAACATTATATAGTACAATAGGAAGTTCTGTAGCTTCGGATATGGCTTTATAGTGTTGGTATATTCCTTCCTGAGACGGCTTATTGTAATAAGGAACTACAGAAAGAATAGCATCTACACCGGTATAATCATCATTTTTCAGTGAATCAACGATAGCTCGTGTATTATTTCCTCCTACTCCTAACAGAATAGGAACTCTGCCGTTAACACGTTCAATTACAACCTCCTTTATTTTCTTCTTCTCATCTTCACTCAATGTAGGGGTTTCGGCAGTAGTGCCTAACACGCAAAGATAATCCGCATTATTTTGAATCAGATAGTCGACCATACGCATCAGCGCATCAAAATCTATACTTTCATCTTCTTTAAAAGGGGTAATTAACGCCACCCCCATTCCTTTTAATCTAGTTGATTGTATCATGAGTATTTTGTAATCTCTATGTGGACCAAATTCAATAGCCGCAAAAGTACGAATATTTTTCTTTAAAGTTATGATATAATAGCTAAAAACTCGTCCTCGGTCATAATCTTAACCCCGAGTTTTGCCGCTTTTTCCAGTTTGGCAGGCCCCATATTCTCTCCCGCAAGAATAAAACTTGTCTTGGAAGAAATGCTGCCTACATTTTTTCCACCATTCTTCTCAATCATTTCTTTATATTCATCCCTTGAATGATGAGCAAATACTCCACTAATTACAATGGACTGTCCGGCCAGTTTATCTGAATATTTTTCAGCATCTTCTTCGGTACGATATAATTGCAAACCTACGCCTTTTAAACGCTCCACCAACTCACGATTTGAGGTGTTTGAAAAGAAATTAATTATGCTTTGAGCTATTTTTTCGCCGATTTCATCGATGTTTTTTAGTTTTTCAACATCCGCCTGTACAAGTTCATCAACATTCGCAAATGAACGTGCAATCTTCTTTGCAACCGTTTCTCCAACAAACCGAATGCCCAAAGCAAATACCACTCTTTCAAATGGTACTTCTTTACTTCGAATTATTCCCTTAACAATATTTTCTGCCGATTTTACCCCCATACGATCAAGTCCTTTTATATCATCTACAGTTAATTGATACAAATCGGCTGTATTTTTAATCAGTCCTAATCTATAGAACATATCAACGGTTTCCGGACCTAATCCATCAATATTCATAGCCTTACGGCTTATAAAGTGCTCTATCTTACCTTTAATTTGAGGTGGGCATGCTGTTTCATTCGGACAATAATGCGCTGCTTCCCCCTCATAACGCACCAATTTGCTTCCACATTCGGGACAATGGGTGATAAATCTCACTTTTTCTCCCAGCATAAATCCCCGGGCATCAACATCCACACCCGTTATTTTAGGAATTATCTCGCCACCCTTCTCTACATAGACCATATCGCCAATATGAAGATCCAACCCTTCAATGATATCCGCATTGTGTAAAGAAGCACGTTTAACAGTCGTTCCCGATAACTGCACAGGCTCAAGGTTGGCCACAGGAGTTACAGCGCCAGTTCTCCCCACCTGATAAGTGACCTTCTCCAGTCGCGTCAGAGCACGTTCAGCCTGAAATTTATAAGCAATCGCCCACCGGGGAGATTTAGCAGTAAAACCCAAGTTCTTCTGCTGCAATAAGTTATTAACTTTCAGCACAATGCCATCTGTAGCTACAGGTAGGTTTTTACGTTCAATATCCCAATATCTAACAAATTGGAACACTTCTTCCAGGGAACTACATTTACGGGTTGCCTTTGATATCTTAAATCCCCATTTCTCCGCCTCCAACAGATTCTCATAATGCCCATTATAAGGTAAATTATCCCCCAGCAAATAATATAAATAGGCGTCCAGTTTACGCGAAGCAACAATAGATGAGTTTTGCTGCTTCAATGTTCCGGATGCCGCATTTCTAGGATTAGCAAATAACGGTTCCTCTCTTGCTTCTCTATCCTTGTTCAGCTCTTCAAACACAGTCCAGGGCATTAAAATTTCACCACGTATTTCAAATAAAGAAGGGTATGTATCTCCGCTGAGGACTAAAGGAATGGTTCTTATGGTTTTTACGTTATTTGTAACATCATCGCCTTTTTCTCCGTCACCACGTGTTACTGCACGCACCAGTTTCCCATTTTCATAGGTCAGAGAAATAGATGTACCATCATATTTTAATTCACAACAAATCTCAAATTCTTCATTCAAAGCCTTATATACTCTATTATAAAAGTCAGTAATTTCTTCTTCAGAATATGTATTTGACAATGATAGCATCGGATATTTATGAGGCACCTGAACAAAATCTTTATTCAAATCGCTCCCTACACGCATGGATGGCGAATTTTCATCATAAAACTCAGGGTATTCTTCCTCTAACCTTTGAAGCTCATGCATTAGCATATCAAATTCCTTATCCGAAATTTCAGGAGCATTCAATACATAATAATTATAGTTATGCCGATGAAGTGTGGCACGCAATTCTTCAATTTTATCTTTTACTATCATAAATACCGGATTGTTTCAGGCAAAAATACATGTTTATCTTCGAATATTTGTACTTTTGCCGAAAATTAAAAACTTATGCGTATTGACATTATCACTGTATTACCAGAGATGATTGAAGGCTTTTTCAATTGCTCTATTATGAAACGTGCTCAAACCAAAGGACTTGCCGAAATTCACATTCACAATCTCCGTGATTATACAACAGATAAATACCGGAGAGTGGACGATTATCCTTTCGGAGGATTTGCCGGCATGGTGATGAAGATAGAACCTATTGAAAAGTGCATTAATGCGCTAAAAGCAGAAAGAACATACGATGAAGTCATATTTACCACCCCTGATGGAGAGCAATTTGATCAGAAAATGGCCAATACATTGTCTTTATCTGGCAATCTGATCATTTTATGCGGCCATTTTAAAGGTATTGACTACCGAATCCGGGAACATTTGATCACAAAAGAAATTAGCATCGGCGATTATGTATTAACAGGCGGGGAGCTCGCCGCCGCAGTCATCGCTGATGCTATTGTGCGAATTATACCTGGAGTCATTTCCGATGAACAATCGGCATTATCCGACTCTTTTCAGGATAATCTATTAGCTGCTCCTGTATATACACGCCCAGCCGATTACAATGGGTGGAAGGTACCTGATATACTTTTATCCGGGCATGAAGCTAAAATTAAAGAATGGGAGTTGCAACAGTCCATAGAACGTACAAAACAATTACGCCCCGACTTACTTGAAGAATAAGATGTAAATATTCATAAATACATTAATTTCAAATATCTCTCTAAAAACAACAAAAAACAAATATTAATCTACTCAAATATTCAAATACTGATTTGTAAAAAAGAAAGCATCCTTAAAATAAGGATGCTTTCTTTTTATATTAAATACGCTGAAACAAGATGAGTCATTAATTTATCAGTTTACCATTCAATATCGCGCGAATGGCATACATTCGTCAGCCGTCACACCTCAAGCGCACCAATTAATTCTGAAATTGAATTAATTTTATACTTTTCAAGGTAATCGTTTATACCATCTGCAACTTTAACAGTAACAGTAGGATCAATGAAATTTGCAGTACCAATTTGGATAGCCGAAGCGCCTGCAAGGATAAACTCAACAGCATCTCTCCAGTTCATTATCCCCCCCAATCCAATGACCGGTATTTTTATCGAATTATAAACCTGCCATACCATACGTAAAGCAACAGGTTTCACCGCAGGACCAGATAAACCACCCGTCACAGTCGAGAGTATAGGACGTCTGGTATCTGCATTTATAGCCATTCCTAGCATTGTATTGATTAATGACACGCTATCAGCACCACTTTCCTCTACCGCGCGGGCTATTTCTGTCACATCCGTTACATTAGGAGAGAGTTTTACGATAAGTGTCTTTTTGTAAGCAGAACGCACAGCTTTAACAACTTCTGCTGCTCCCTTAGCTGTCACTCCAAATGCCATTCCGCCTTGCTTAACATTAGGGCAAGAGATATTCAGTTCTATAGCAGGAATCTTGTCAAGTTCATTAATGACCTCTGCCGTTTTTACGTAATCCTCAATCGCAGATCCAGACACATTCACAATCATATTAGTATTTATGTCCTTAATACGTGGATATATCGTATTTGCAAAGTATTCTACACCTTTATTTTGCAGCCCAACCGCGTTCAGCATACCTGAAGGGGTCTCTGCCATTCGTGGATACAAATTCCCTTCACGCTTGTGAAGGGTAGTGCCTTTCACAATAATACCACCTATTCGCGCAATATCAATAAAATCAGAGAACTCCTCTCCGTATCCAAAAGTCCCGGAAGCTGTCATTACCGGGTTCTTCATTTTTAATTCGCCAATATTTACACTTAAATCTGCCATAGTAGTTTATTCATATTAAAAACAGGACCTTCTGTACATACACAAATGTGACCTTCTGTAGTATTTTCAACACAACAAAGACATGCCCCAATACCGCAAGCCATTGTATTCTCCAAAGATACTTCACACCAAATATCATTCGATTTTGCATATTTGGCCACTGCCACCATCATAGGTTTGGGTCCACAAGTGTAAATCCGATCAAAATGAATCTTATTTAATATGGAATGCTGAGTTACATATCCTTTTTCACCATAAGAACCATCTTCAGTGGTTGTATATACTTCACCATAAGCCGCAAATACATCCAATTGCAATAAATCCTTTTGGCTTCTTGCACCCAATAAAAAAGTAGGTTTAAAACCCTTCTTTGCTAATTGTTCACCCCAAAATAACATTGGAGCTGTACCCACACCTCCACCAATAAGAAGAGGTTTTTCCGAAGTAAATTCAGGGAAAGTAAAGCTATTACCCAAAGGCATCATAACATTTATTATATCGCCTGTATTAGCATTAGCCAGCTGCCTTGTACCATCACCAACAGTCTGTACCAGAAACCAAACTTCATTCAGTTCCTTATCTACATAATTAATAGAAATAGGGCGGCGTAAGAAAGTAGTAGGAGAACCATCTATTCTAATCTCAGCAAATTGTCCAGGAAGCATATCCGGAAGCGCATTTTGAGAAGTCAACTTGAGTAATACATTGGTATCGTTCAATTTGATATTCTCTTTGACCGTTAGGTCCAAAATAAATTTTTTCATGAATAGAGAAATGAGTGTGATTTGTATTCAGTCTGCAAAGATACAGGATTTTATCTACATAATGGTGTGCCACCTTATTTTTCACCTCTAAAGGTTTCATAAGTATTATCATCAAAGAAAATTCTTATTTCAGTGATTTTTCTGTGAGGTCTTTCTATGTACTTAATTTCCTGTATTACAGCAGGTTTAGTATCTAAAACTGGTGTTTCTAATGCAATTTCCTTGCGATTTTTAGAATTTTCCGGCTCTACGCCCGCATTTTCCGGATTCTGATCAAATAAAGATGGGAAACTATGATCAGAATATGACGGATTTATCGAAGCAGAAGGAGATAGTACTTCAGAAGCGGAAGAATTCTCATTTATCATATCTCCAATTCCATATAAAAGCCATTCAAGCTTGATATAGTTATAGCGTTGATGAATTTTCATAACTACATCTAAACTGGGGCGATTCCTACCATTTATAACATGGGATAGAGTTGATTGTTGCACTCCTATACTATCTGCAAAAGTACCAGCAATCATATTCTCTTTTTCCATTATTAACCTAATTCTATCCTTTATATCCATAATATCTATTTTACAAATGTATTAAAGCATAATAATTCACAAGAGTAACGCTTATCATTCTAGGGTTTACAAAAGTATAAAAAAGTTTTCACTTTTGCAAATTCACAATTACATAATTAAATTCCACAATTGTGGTTTAGTTTTAAGATTGGCAAAATAGCAATGTTGTACAATGAAATAGTTCATAAAAAACGATTAATGGATAAGATTAACAACTTAAGATAAATCCACTGATATATAGCGCTTTAATAAAATATAAATAAGTATTTAATGGGATTATCACAAATATACTTTAACTGTGAGAGCTAATCTAGATGTAACATTTAAAATATAGGCGCAAAAAGCTGAAATATAACAAATTAATAATAGATAAGAGTATAGTTAATTACATTTATATCGAGAAAATAGATTCTGCTTTTATGTGATATTGCTGGCCGTTACATTTGTACCCCACCCATATAAATAACAAATGTATACTATTTCGTTTTGTGAATTATTTATAAAAAACAAGCATAATTACAATTGTGAATTCAGCTAGTTGCAAACGCAACAAATTATTTATACTACACAAAAATCAGTCTTCGTTTTCTTGTTGAAACCAAAAGGTAAATATAAAAAAGAATAAAATTATTTAGCACAAAATTAATAATCCTTTCTTATAACCCCATTCTTTTCCAAAAAACATGAGCATCTGGACGAACAATGAGAAAGAATGAATTCTGAGAGCCTTAAAAACACAACAACTATTTGGTTCACAGTACATTAAGGTACTTTTATTGATTTCTTAAGATGCGTAAAGTAGCGTTTTTATATTGAATTTTTAGACTTAATGGAGAATTTGACATAATGTCAGTTGAAGAGGAAGTATAAGAGCTATTAATTCCTTTCACTTTTTATAAAAAATACTCAATTCTCTATTTTGTAGAATCTGAATTCCCTCAATACTATATCCATAATTTTCATATTATCCGAAAAGAAGATTCCCCTCTTTTTCTCTTTAATAATCTAAATTAGAAAAAATAAATTCAATGCGATCTCTATAAAATAATATAATGTGTTCAACTAATTATAGCAGTAATTTGCAGTATAAAATATGTAAAAATATTCCAGTCGGAATCCATCATATTTTATCTTGTAACATCATTATAATATTTGATGTATAAGCTTATAAATATGGCTATAAAAAAAGCCCTTTGAAACCAAAGGACTTTAATCATAACAAGAGAATTATTAATGAAGAATTTTAAACACAAGTTCACGTAAAATTTCACCATCGGTTAACGATGAGTTATCAACTCCTTTAGATTTTGCATCTGCATATCTGATCTCTCCAATAATCTGCATCGTCTTCACCCCATTGTATTTATACATAGCAGCAACATAATCCCTGGCCTGCCATGTATTCCTTAATCCCAGCATATTCGCTATTCCCTGTTCATTCTTTTCCGGTGCATAATATGCCAGCATCAGATTTGAGAAAAAACTAAATAATAATGAAAGTGTCATTTGAATTGGATTCGTTTTAGGATTTTCCTCAAAGTATTTTATTATTTGATTTGCTTTTAGAATATCTTTTGCAATAAGTGCACTTCGCAATTCAAAGTTATTATAGTCTTTACTTATCCCAATGTTTTTTTCAATCTGATCGGGAGTTATGCGGGTTTGACTTTTAGGCAGGGTGATTATTAATTTATCCAGTTCCCCAGTTAGGCGGCTAAGATCTGAACCAACAAAATCGGCAAGCATAGCAACTGCCTTAGGCTCAATATCAACACTTCTTTGTTTTAAATACAAAGATATAAAAGAAGGCAGTTGTGCATCTTTTATTTTTTTTGATTCAAATAATATACCACATTTTTCAATCTCGACCGCTAGCTTTTTCCTCCGGTCAAGCGTTCCATGTTTATGGCATATTACCAGAATTGTTGATTCCAAAGGTTTTTGGAGATAAAAAGCCAATTCTTCCATGTTTCGTATGGACTGAGCTTCCTTCACTACAACTACCTGGCGTTCAGACATCATCGGATATCGTTTTGCCGCATTAATTACGGTACCTATATCCGTATCCATTCCATATACGACAGTGAGATTGAACTCTTTTTCAGTCTCTGTCAGTATATTATCGGTGATATAATCTGAGATCTGATCTATGAAATACGGCTCTTCGCCCATTAAATAATATACAGGACGGAATTTTCCGGATTTTAATTCCTTCAGGATTTCGTCGCTAGTCCATTCTTGTTTCGCCATAAAATAAGGAAGTGTTTACCAATCGAATTTTAAGTGTTTCACGGTTTTCTTTTCATCAATGATCATACGCAGCGAAGCTATACCAATCTTAACGTGCTCTTTCACAAATGTTTCCGTAACATGACTATCACTTTTATCTGTCTTTACTCCTTCCGGAATCATGGGTTGATCGGATACAAGAAGCAGTGCACCGGTTGGAATATGATTGGCAAAACCAACACTGAAGAGTGTTGCAGTTTCCATATCGACTGCCATTGCACGGGTACTACTCAAATATTCTTTAAAGCGTTCATCATGTTCCCATATCCGGCGGTTTGTAGTGTATACCGTACCTGTCCAGTAGTCTCTTCCGTAGTCACGAATGGCTGATGAAACAGCACGTTGCAACATAAATGCAGGTAAAGAAGGTACTTCAGGTGGAAAATAATCATTTGAAGTTCCTTCACCACGGATAGCAGCAATTGGCAAAATCAGATCTCCTAACTTATTTTTTTTATCAATCCCACCACATTTTCCCAGAAACAAACAGGCTACAGGATGAATAGCACTTAACAAATCCATAATGATAGCCGCATTCGGACTACCCATACCAAAATTTATAATCGTAATATTATTGGCCGTTGCAGATATCATATTGGCATCCTTTCCCAGAATTGGTACATCAAATTCTTCAGCAAATATTTCGACATATTTACCAAAATTAGTCAACAAGATATATTCTCCAAAATCTTCCAGGGGGCGTTTTGTGTAGCGAGGAAGCCAATTTGCTACAATTTCTTGCTTTGTTTTCATAATTATACGCTAAATTTGTGTCCCTTGAAGTACAGGAACTATTATTTAACTTACAAAAATAACAAATGTTATCGTTAAACCTACCAGCATTTGAAACTAAAATAACTACGCGGGAAGGAAAAAATGTCATTTTCGATGTTATTCGCAAACGTTATGTTGCATTAACACCAGAAGAATGGGTACGGCAGCATTTCGTGAATTTTCTGGTTACCTATAAAGGATTCCCACAAGCGCTAATGGCCAATGAAGTCAACCTGAATTTGAATGGAACTAAAAAACGTTGTGATACAGTATTATATAGACGGGATTTATCGGCAAGAATGATCATTGAATATAAAGCTCCGCATATTGAGATTACGCAACAAGTCTTTGACCAGATCACACGTTACAATATGGTATTAAAAGTTGATTATCTGATAGTTAGCAATGGACTACAGCACTATTGTTGTTTGATTGATTATACCAATCAGAGTTATACATTTCTAAAAGACATTCCGGATTACTTGTCTTTACTGTAATATAAAATTCACAAAAAGAAAAGTCACACAAAACCTCTGTACTCTAAAGGTAATGTGTGACTTTTATAATTTTCCGGAATCTTATTCCGGATTATTTCTTTTCTTTCTTTCCTTTTGTTTTTGTTTCCGGCTCGACTTTTGGTTCCAGATTTATACCTGCCAATTCCGGGTCAATCATGATACGACCGCAATATTCGCATACGATAATCTTTTTACGTGAACGAATATCCAATTGTCTCTGAGGTGGTATTTTGTTAAAACATCCACCACATGCATCACGTTGTACATATACAATTCCCAAACCGTTTCTTGAATTTTTTCTGATTCTCTTGAATGACTGCAATAAACGTGGTTCAATAGTAGTTTCCAAGTTTTTTGCTTTTTCTCTCAGTTTTTCTTCTTCCTGTCTGGTTTCAGCAGTGATTTCATCAAGTTCGCTTCTCTTTTGCTCCAGGTCTTTTTGTCTTTCTTCGAGAGCAGTCGTACTTGAAAGAATTTCCTCTGATTTTATTTTTTCTTCAGCAGTAAATTCTTTGATTCTTTTTTCACAAAGTTCAACCTCTAATGTTTGAAATTCAATTTCTTTACTTAAGAAATCATACTCACGATTATTACGAACATTTTCCTGTTGAGACTGATATTTTTCAATTGCAGCTTTTGCTGTTTCTATCTCGATTTTCTTTGAGGCAATAGCAGACTTCAACTCTTCAACGTCTGTTTTGATCTTATCAATACGTGTACTCAAGCCTGCAACTTCATCTTCCAAATCTTGTACTTCAAGTGGCAACTCCCCCCTTAATGTCTTAATTTTATCAATATCAGACAACATGGTTTGTAATTGGAATAAAGCTTTCAGCTTTTGTTCGACCGTCAATTCTTTCGGTTCAATGTTTTTTGGTTCTTTAGCCATTTTTCTTATAAATATTTAATAGGATTCGTATTCACTTTACTAATATATACATCTATATTGGGGAATTGTTTCTCAATGATAGAGTAAAATATTTCTTTTGTGTATTGTTCACTTTCGTAATGTCCGATCTCAGCAATTAATATACCGGATTCATGTCCAAAGTATTCATGATATTTCATTTCCCCTGTGATAAATACATCTGCATCTGCTGCTATGGCGTTGGGTAAAAGGAATGCCCCTGACCCACCACAAAGTGCGACTTTTTGTATCAACCGCCCGGATAATTTATTATGTTTCAGACAACCGACTTCAAATGTCTTCTTTATGCGTTTCAGGAAGTCGAGTTCGGTTTCTGCTACCTCCAACTCTCCTACTATCCCGGAACCTGCTTGTGCCCAACTGTTTTTAAGCGGGTAAATATCAAAAGCAGGTTCTTCATATGGATGAGCATTCATCAACGCTTTTACTGCTGCAGATTTTTTAAAGGAGGGTAGAATAGTTTCTATCCGCAGTTCAGTTTCCTGGTGCAGCTCTCCCACTTTTCCACAATACGGATTGGTACCTTCGCCAGCTCTGAATGTTCCCTCGCCTTTTACAGAATAACTACATGAATCATAGTTACCTATATGTCCGCACCCTGCATTAAACAATGCTTCCCGTACAACTTCGACATGCGATTCTGGAACAAACGTAACAAGTTTCAACAACATATCTTCTTTTTCCGAGAGAAAACGAAGATTTTTCAGACCGATCTTTTCCGCAATTTTATAGTTCACCCCTCCTTGTGCATTGTCAAGATTGGTATGAGCAGAATAAATCACCATATCATTCTTTATGGCTTTCATGATACATCTCTCGACATAATCTTTACCTGTGAATGATTTATATCCTTTAAAAATAAGCGGGTGATGCGATATAATGAGGTTACATCCTAACGCGATAGCTTCATCTACAACAGCTTCAGTTACGTCAAGACACAACAAAGCCCCTGTTGTTTCCGCATCTGTCAGTCCGATTTGCAGGCCGGCATTATCAAATCCGTCTTGCAATGGCAGAGGCGCGAACCGTTCAAGGGCGCTTACTATTTCCTTAATTTTCATTATGGATAGAAAATTTGGATGCAAATATACTCAAAAAAGAGGATATCCGGTAATATTTCACTCTCTTTTTGGCTTATTTACTTTATTTACAGTGTTCTTCATCGCATATTTCTCATCTACAACCTGGTTTGTCGGGAAGAATGTCAGTGTCATTCTCCACCCATTTTCCTGATATGTAAATTTTCGGCTCTTTACTCCCTGATGGATTCTCTCTAACTTTTCAAAGATAAAAGTTTCAAGTCCTGTAGGAAATGTATTGGCTTCTTTAGTGAATTCAACAGTTACAAAGAATCCTGGCAAAGGAAGGTTTCCAACTCTATTTAAGACTGCATCAATCATTTTCTTTCTTTTTTCTCCTTTGTAATATGTAATAGTTTGCCATAAGGATCGAAAGATTTACGCGAAGCTATCGAAATGGTAATCATTAGCGACAACATTGAAGCTGTAAAGGTGATGACAATAATCATCATTTGATACTTAATAGCTACGTGGGGACTACTTCCTCCTAATATTTGTCCAATCATAGTCCCAGGTAAAGCAACCAGTCCCATAACTGCAATATTTGCAATTAACGGACTAAATGCTTTTATAATTGCCTGGCGGATAAATGGTGCCTGAGCTTCCTGCCGGGTTGCCCCATTTCCTAACAGATAGTAATAAAGTTGTTGTTCGCGCTGCAATCCACTATAAAATGTATTTAAGGCTATGACATTTGAGGAAAGCATATTTCCCATCAGGATTCCGAAAATAGGAATGAAGTATTGGGCGCTAAAAGGGTTTTCCAGTTGTAATACTGCAACAAGAAAATACATGCCAATCAGAACAACAGAGACTAAAAATCCAACAGATATTGGAATAAATAATATTTTACTTTTAATCTGTGTACGCGATAGAGAAGTTTGTGAAGCAACCATGATCATAATGATTACCCAAAGGAAGTTCACAAACGGATTATCCCATAAAAACAGGTATCTTAAATATATACCAATAAAGAAGAGTTGTATAATCATTCGAAAGATTCCGATTACAGTAGCCTTCACTAATCCGGTCTTAAATTTCCACAAATAATAAACCGGAAGAATGAGCAATAGTAATCCGATTAATAAACTTGAGTATGAAATATCTATAGTTCCCATTGTGTTTGATTTTATAATTTAATCCGGTGATCGCAGCCTGATGCAAAGTTCTCATCATGAGAAACGGAGAGAATAGCAGTTCCTTTTTCAGTACAACGTCGAAAAAAAGCTAATACTTTATCCATTGAATCTCCGTCAAGTGCGGATGTTGGTTCGTCTATAATAATCAGCGGTTTATCCAGTAAAACGGCTACGGCCAACATTACACGTTGTCTTTGTCCACCCGATATTTCAACCACACGTTTATGATAAATATCTTCTTCCAGTCCAAGCTCATGAAAGCAGGAAAACAGTTTTTCTTTAGAAAAGTTCTTTTTCCGGTTTATTTTGAGTTCAAAAGGAAGGTGTACCATTTCACTTACCCATTCGGATGGAAGAGCCAGTTCCTGAGGTACCCATGCTATATGATAACGTATGGAATCTATTGTATGCTTATTTAACAAAATATTATTGACCGTAATACTGCCTTCACGTAGTGGAACAAACCCCATGATTGCATTCAGGAGTGAGGTTTTTCCACGACCGGACTGACCCGAAATGCAGGACATCTCTCCCCTCTTCAAGTGCATATTAAAGTTAGAAAACAAGACATCTTCACCGAAAGCGACACAAGCATTATTTATCTGAAGCATATTTACAGAAGGTTTCAAACAAGTATAATAAAAGACAAAGATAAGCTTATTACTATTTTGAACCGCGACAAAATCACTATATTTAACGAATATAGGATGCATCTTGGGCAAGTATTCGCTGAAACCTTTCGTTTCGCTTTCCTTGCCGCTCAACTTTCACTATATTTGCCCCCGGTTACTAATAACAAATCTGACTATTTATGATTATAAATGAACGCAACTGCCGTCATGAGCATGTCATCAATATAGCTAAACAGATGATGACAGCGGCACGTACTGCACCCAAAGGAAAAGGTATAGATATCATTGAAACGGCCATTGTTACAGGTGAGGATATAAAAATTTTGTCCGACAAAATGATTGCAATGGTAGAAGAACATGGCATGAAATTCTTCCTGAGAGATGCGGATAATATTTTAAGTGCCGAGTGTTTGATTTTAATTGGTACATACGAAAAGGCACAGGGATTAAACTGTGGGCATTGCGGTTTCCCAACATGCGTTTCGCGCACACCGGGAATACCTTGTTCACTGAATTCGATTGATCTGGGAATCGCTATTGGCTCTGCATGTGCCACAGCATCTGACTTACGAGTTGACACACGTGTTATGTTTTCTGCCGGACTCGCCGCCCAACGATTGGATTGGCTGAATGGCTGCAAAATGGTTATGACCATTCCTATCAGTGCATCATCAAAGAATCCGTTCTTTGATCGTAAACCTAAAACTGAAGAGAAAAAATAATGGAAATTATCGCCGAACAGACTTCATTTCTACCTGCCGAATGGCATCCACAAAGTGGCGTACAGCTCACCTGGCCGCATGCCGGTACAGACTGGGCATACATATTGCCCGATGTCGAAGCTTGCTTTTTACAGATTGCCCGGGAGATTGCAGCAAGAGAATTGTTACTTATTGTAACTCCAGAACCGGAAGAAGTCAGTAAATTCATCACTGCCGAAGTCAATATGAAAAATGTACGGTTTCTGGAATGTGAAACGAATGATACCTGGGCACGTGATCATGGTGCCATTACCCGTATAGATGAGGACTCGCTTACCCTACTCGATTTTATGTTCAACGGCTGGGGATTAAAGTTTACCGCTGATAAAGATAATTTAATTACCCGCCAAGCCGTGGAAGCACATGTTTTAAACGGGCGATACGAGAACCAATTAGGCTTCGTACTGGAAGGCGGCTCTTTCGAAAGTGATGGAATGGGT
The DNA here is from genome assembly GCF_010500965.1 of Bacteroides sp. 51. Classification (GTDB taxonomy): domain Bacteria; phylum Bacteroidota; class Bacteroidia; order Bacteroidales; family Bacteroidaceae; genus Bacteroides. The sequence goes on from NZ_QVMI01000013.1 coordinate 27,850, forward strand.
ACGCTACTAACTACTTCAGAGTGTTTACTGTCTCCCAACCGCAATGGTGCAATGAACAAGGCGGAAATAGAAGAGTTTCTGAAAGCGACTTTCCATTTGCAGCAAGTACTCTGGCTCGATCATGGCTATTTGGCGGGCGATGACACCGATAGCCACATTGATACATTGGCACGTTTTTGTTCTCCGGACACGATTGCTTACGTAAAATGCGATGACAAAAAAGACGAACATTACGAAGCATTAAAGAAGATGGAAGAACAGTTGCAATCTTTCCGTACACTATCTGGCGAGCCTTATCGGTTATTGGCATTGCCTATGGCTGACAAGATTGTAGTAGATGGCGAAAGGCTTCCTGCAACATATGCTAACTTCCTGATTATTAATGGTGCTATCTTGTATCCTACGTATAATCAGCCGGTGAACGACCAGAAAGCAAAAGATATTCTTCAAGAAGCTTTTCCTGATGATGAAATCATCGGAATTGATTGCCAATCGTTAATCAGACAACATGGTTCGCTGCATTGTGTAACCATGCAATATCCGCGAGATGTAATTAAATAGTGAACACCCAAACAAGGTTGGGCAGTTTACAAATCGCCCCTACACCCAATAGTAAAAAAGAGAAAAGAGTATGAAAAAAATAAAAGTCGGCCTGATACAACAGGCAAATGGTGACGATATCCGTGATAATCTGAAAGCATTAGCTAAGAATATTGAGGTATGTGCCGAAAAAGGGGCTCAACTGATTGTACTTCAGGAGTTGCATAACACCCGTTATTTCTGCCAAACGGAAAACACAAACCTATTTGATCTGGCAGAGGCTATCCCCGGTCCTTCCACTTCGTTTTATTCGGAACTTGCAGCCAAATATAATATCGTACTGGTTACTTCTCTTTTTGAGAAACGTGCTCCGGGACTTTACCACAATACAGCCGTGGTGTTTGATACAGACGGAAGTGTGGCTGGTAAATACCGCAAGATGCATATTCCTGACGATCCGGCTTATTATGAAAAATTTTACTTCACCCCGGGCGACATTGGCTTCGAACCGATTCAAACTTCCATCGGCAAATTAGGAGTGTTGGTATGCTGGGATCAATGGTATCCGGAAGCTGCCCGGCTCATGGCTCTCAAAGGAGCTGAAATGCTGATTTACCCTACCGCTATTGGCTGGGAAAGCTCGGACACGGAGGATGAAAAATCGCGTCAACTTAATGCCTGGATTATTTCTCAACGCGCTCATGCTGTTGCCAATGGACTTCCGGTAATATCAGTGAACCGCATAGGCCATGAACCCGATCCATCGGGGCAGACTAACGGTATACAGTTTTGGGGAAATAGCTTCGTAGCCGGTCCACAAGGTGAATTCTTGGCACAGGCGGGGAATGAAATGGCAGAGAATATGATAGTCGAAGTCGATTTGGAGCGCTCCGAAAACGTACGCCGTTGGTGGCCATTCTTAAGAGACAGACGTATCGACGAATACGGAGACATCACCAAACGCTTTATAGACTAACACAGAGGTTATATAAAAGAGCTATTATACACTTCTTTCACCACAACTTACCTATTCTTAGATAAGATTTAGGTCAATTTTCTTATTCACTTAGTTCGTCCCGCAGATGCGGGACGAATAGCCCACAACTGTAAACCGAATAGCCCACATATGTGGGACGAATAGCCCGCATCTGCGGGACGAACTAATTGAATAAGAAAACAATCATAAAACAACAGTATAATCACCTAAAGTTCAACTGTATATACGAATAAATCAACTGGCAAAAACGAACTAAGCCTCTTGATATCTGCTATAATTTCATTCCTACTCGAAGAGAATACAGGTTTTGGTGTTTATATATCACTTTCTTATCGGCAGCCTGGGGAATAATTTCCTAAAGCGAACAAGGTATGTTTTGATGTTACCGCCCGCAACGATGAACGAAACAGCCAGAATGATAAGCATGATCCCCGAAATGATTCGCAGAGTAAGCGATTCGCCAAAAACAGTAACTCCAAAGAACACCGCTGTAACGGGTTCCAGTGCACCGAGTATGGCTGTAGGCGTAGAACCGATATATTGTATAGCACTGGTGGTACATAAAAATGATATAGTAGTCGGAAAAACAGCAAGGGCAATAAGGTTCAGCCACAGATACCATTTATCGGGCACGATAAGGCTTGTCCCGAAATCGGCACGTACCAGGAATAGGGATACTCCGAACAACAATATATAAAAAGTAATTTTGAGTGTAGCAACATTTCTCAACATCGGCCGGTTCACTGCTACAATATAAATAGCATAAGAGAGCGCAGAAGCCAGGACAAGCAGGGTGCCCGTAAGACTCAATGTGGAACCATCGCCTCCTTTATAAAGCAGAGCTATACCTCCCAATGCCATAAATATACACAACACCGTTGGAAGAGTTACTTTCTCCCGGAAGAAAACAGCCATAATCAAGGCTACCATGATAGGATAAACGAACAGCAAGGTGGATGCTATTCCTGCATCCATAAAATTATAACTTTGAAAAAGGAAAAGCGAAGACATGGCAACCAGAATCCCCATAACAATAAGTGGAAGGATTTCTTTCCGTTTTACCTTAAAATCCCGTCCACGCACCTTGATCATGACTCCTAAAATAGGAATTGCAATAAGATAACGGAAAAACAATACAGAGTCCGGATTCATTCCCGCCTCATAAAGCGGAAGTGCGAACAGGGGATTCATTCCATAAGTAGCCGCAGCTATTGCTGCCAGTATATACCCTTTAACCTTTGTATTCATACGTAGAAAATGAGCCGCAAAGATAAGGGTTTTCCAATTATCGATTGTATTCCGCCTGCTTCTTTTTAGGCAATTTCTTAATCACTTCCCGGGCAGAATGGTTGATTAATTCTACAATTAATTTATCAGGAACATCGCTATCAAGTACAATCCGATGCCACATCAAGGCCGTTTTGATATGTGGAGGGCCAATTTCCTGATGTTTTTCCCGAAGTTCAATGGTATATTCCGGATTACATTTAAGATCAGCCCAATAAACACCATCTTTCGGTTCAAGAGACATCATACAGAACATCTTACCCATAACCTTGAATACAAGCACATTACGGTCAATAAAGGGAGTACTTTCGGTAGCTCCCTTAACTGCTAAACAATATTCTCTGAAGGTTTCGATATCCATAGTTTGTATTTACAACCGGCATCATTTAGCGATGCCGGATTTTTTTATGTAATCTTCCAATGCTTTCACATATTCTTCAAACGCGGTAATGCCCTTCTTAGTGACCTTACACACGGTTTTCGGTCTTTTACCATCAATAAACTTTCGTACTTTAATGTATCCGCTTTCGCTGAGTTTTTCTATACTGACACTCAGATTGCCGGAAGTAGCGCCAGTCTTCTCTTTGAGAAAGACAAAATCGGCTTCTTCTACGGAAATCAGCAAAGACATGATGGCCAGTCTGAGCTGCGAATGTAATAACGGATCCAGATCCTTAAACATTTTTCTTCGCTTTATAATTAATAATATGCCCCGGTATCAGGTTGCCGCAAATAAGCATGGTACCCATAAGGAGCGGATATGCACTATAAGGAACAAAACGGTAAAGTATAACACAAACCGCGCAAATAGCAGCAGAGATATACATCCACTTCATACGGAAAGCCCCTGCGGAAAGGAAAGTGGCATACGCATAAACCAGTGAAATGGCAGGGTAAATATACATACCGTTCTTACCGGCAAGCAAAAAAGCAACCAGAAAAGCCGTACAACCAAATCCAGTCCAGATCCGGCTGATCATACTGCTGACGTAGGTTTTTACCACTTCCTTCTTCCTGTCGTTCCAGATAAAAAAGAAGGTAACGATGACACCAATAATCGGAAGGATAGTCCAGATATAGTTGGATAAAGTATATCCAAAATCAAGAATGGTATAAGAAATATAATGGGCAAAACAAGCTATGGTAATGATATACCCCCATAATACCAGGTATTTTCCATCGCCTTCTTTTAAATTATCTTTGGCTTGTTCAATCATCTCACGGATGACCAACATGCTATCTGTTTCGTTAAATTTTGATTCCATATTATGGTTTTTTAATTATTTTGAAACACAGATTTACGCGGATTTACGCAGACTTAAAAATGCAATTTATATATTTTTCAGTGCTAATCTATGTTCCAAAATGGTTATAATAGTACTTTATTATTTTCTCAATTCTCTATTTTTATGTAATTCACAAATGATTCGCCCCAGTAGGGTTTATCAATCCCTTTTTCTTGTTTGGCAAAAAGGGTTTTAGCCTTTTCTACTTCTACGGAAGCATCAATTTTCAGTTTCACCATCGGGGGCAGGAACTGATTGAAAAACGTCCGTAGAATCACCGCCCGCGGGTTTTCAGGATTTATCCCCAATGCTCTTTCGTAGGCTCCGATTACCTGTCCGAAAATAGTTTGTGCGTTACCGGGATTGAGCATAATTTGCGCATTGTAATAATATCCCCATAAGGTACTCACCTCAGATTTATCGGCATCGGAAATACAATCCAGTTTCTCCAATTCTTTTTGCGCATTGCTTAAACGTACGCTGTTGTGCTCGGAGGCTTTGTCATAATATACCATTTGGATATCACAATAAGCGGTGTAATAAACCGGTTGCCATTTATCGCCGAACTTCTGGGCTATACGCTCAAAAAGATTGCGGCAATCCATTAAATCGGCTATGTTTTTAACCTCATCGAGTTTGGTTAACGCTTTTTCCATAGACGATTGGTACAAGCCTCCTTCCTGTGCACTTACCCGGTGGGTAAAATTACAGAAAATGAAGGAAACCAAGACTAAAACTGCATAATTTTTCATTGTTTTCATAAGATTCATATATTAATGGGTTATTTAATTTTAGAAATAAGATGGTTTATATGCTCTACCTTTGCCGAAATTGATAAACACACCTACATAAAAGGTACGGCCTTGATAGGAAGTGGTAGGAACGGAAGCAAAATGTCCATTCGCATCGGGGTGGCCGGAAAAACTGTATCCATATACATTCTTCCGGTTGAATGCGTTCGACAGACTGGCGTATATTATCATTCCGGGACGTGGAAGAACGGTCAACCCCAAACCCAATGTATGGTACAAGGGTGTTTTGGCATTCATAAAACCTGCCTTATTGGGATCGTGATAAGTCCGCCCACTTGCCAAACTGTTGGTGAGACTAAAATAAGTCCGCAATTTCGTCCAGAAGTATTTGACCATCAGAGATGTATTATGGTGGGTCACAAAGTTGGGAGTTGCTTTCACCGGATAATCCAGATATTTTCTTTTCGAATTGTTATAGGAATAAGACAAGGTGTATTCCACGTATTTAAGTAATCTACTGTCATCAAAGTAAAGGTCAACTCCCCTACTATACCCATCTCCACCGGATGTATATACGCCATTGGCAAGTAAAGGCAGGTCATTATATTTTTTATTGTAAAATTCTGCCCGGTAGGTACGCCTGTTTTTATTGTAATACATGCCAAACATAGTCATCCAGTTGGTTTCCATAGCAAGTTTCTCGTTGCGGATCAGGTAGTTGGGATCAGTTGCCTGTTGATATTTACCGACAACGGCCGAAAGGATCAGCCCATCCATCTGATAGTTCAAAGCGGCTCGCGGCAGAATGGCGTATTTATCCGTGAGGGAAGAATACTCCATTCGCCCCGATAGGTTAAAGAAAAACCGGTTGGTAAAGTTAAAATCGTTAGAGATAAAGATGCCGCTGATATTATGATCGTATTTGCGATGTACCGAATTCTGATCTGCATATTCCATATCGTAAGACCGCAGGTAGGATTCTGCACCGAATTCTACTTTATATAGGTTGGTGAATCTTTTGGATGCTTTGGTTTTCAAATGGGTTTCATTTTCTTTGACTGTGTAACGGTCACCCGGAAGCAGGCTGCTGTTTCTCTCCTGGTTGTTCCAGGAATAGGCCACACCCACAAAATATCGAATATCATTAGCCAGCTTGGTGTGGAAAGTAGTATTCAGGTACAGGTTGTCTTCATTGTAATTCATGTTACGCAGATTGTCGGCAAAGGGGTCCTCCCACCAACGGCGATACCGGGTTTTATCATATGCATAATAGGTTTTCAGGGTGGAGTTCGGAGTAAAATTAAATCGCAATTGATTACGGATGGAGAGCTCACGGTATGGGATATCCCACTTATCATTCTCGCCCGGATGAAACATAGCATTGTAGAAGGTCAGGTCGGTATAGTTTACCGTCAACGATGCAGAGCCTTTATCCCATGCCTGGGTGCCTCCAGCTTCTATATTTACATTCATCAATCCGACGCCGTAAGCTGATTCCGTATTTTTATCTTTTGTATCTAACGGCAAAACACTCGACAGACTTTGCGAGTATTCGGACCCATACCCTCCGGTAGAGAAATTAATACCTTCAAAATGAAAAGGAGAATATTTGAGGCGGGAACTGCTGTTGGGTGAGTTGGCTGTATAGGGAGAAAGTACATGCATGCCATCTATATAAGTCTGCGACTCCCGACTATTACCGCCACGCACTTGTAAACGTCCGTCCACGCCAGGGGCTTGTGAACCCGGAAGCATGGTCAGGGCTTTGTTAAGGTCGCCATCGGAACCGGCATTGGTAACAAGATTAACTGCATTCTGACTTTCCAGTGTAGATGATTTCAAGGAGTAATTTCCGGCAACGATTACTACATCGACCAGATTCTCCACAGCGGGTTTAAGGTAGATGCGCAAATTATTCAAGCCTTTCACATCTTTGGTTAGAACGTAAGTTTGATAACCTACAAAAGATGCTTTGAGGGTAACACTCCCCTTCTCTTCTGTTTTTATCACAAACTGACCTAGATCGTTTGTACTTGTTCCATCTAATGTTCCGTCAATATATACGTTAACAAAACTGATTGGCTGTTTATTCTCATCGAATATAGTGCCGGAAACATCTGTTGTCTGCGCTCTTAGAGAGGCAAACGAAACAATTGTAAATAAGGTTATTAACGTTCTATTCATAGCTTTATTTGTTCTTACTGGTTGCAAATGTAACTTAGTTTACTTTATAAACCAAATTATATCGCAAATAAATTTAGCAACAAGAACAAATAAGATTCTGAGCAAGTAAAATAGTTGATATAAGATGGGTCCAAAAGATCAATGATGTAACGTCATTGACCTTTTGGCCCCTTTATCGCTTATTTAAACCAGGTCTTTATTTTCCAACAGGCTTTATCCCGAAAGCGCAATACGTTAGATAAAGCACACAAATCAGAGTCACAAAAATGCCACCGATTATACCTATTCCTCCGATAGCGAATCCGATTACAGGAGGAACTACTCCTCCACCGGCAACGGCAGTAATCATCAATCCCGATATCTCGTTGGCCTTTTGCGGACGAGCCTGTAATGCCATAGAATAGATAATGGAAAATACCGAAGAAGCAAAAAATCCAACAGCTCCGATACAAACCAGATTCACAATTTCATTCTCTACAAATGCCATTACCAAAAGTGAAGCCACACAAGCCAGTATATTCAGGCGGAAATACCTGATCTCTGCAATCCGTGTCAACAGGAATGCTCCCAGCAAAGCGCCTACCGTGCGACTGAAGAAATAAACCTGTGGTGCAAATTTCACTTGTTCCACAGTCCAGTCGAAACGGGCAGCCATTAATTTGGAACTGATATAATTGGTGGAAACGTCAGTACCCACAATGAAAAAGATACCTAGGAAAAGCAATAAAATGGTTTTTTCTTTTAACAAGGCAAAAGTATCACGAGTCGAGGTGAGTCCGGAAGTTTCGGACTCCCTTTCTCTTGCAATGGGCGTTGCCATAAGCCAAAGCGCAGAGAGCAAAGTAATAACCCCAAGAATGGGGAAACAATAATACCACTTATCATCGCCAAACCAGGCTACTGCCAGAAGAACGATTTCCGGACCAACTAATGAGGATATAGCCTTGATTACCTGACCGGCAGTGAGACTACTGGTCAGTAATTTCCCACTGGTGATTACATTGTTCAGCAATGGATTGAGCGACACCTGCAATATGGCATTACCTATACCCAGAAGTGCAAAAGCGAGTAAACAGGTTATGCTGTTGTAACTGATAAGGGGTATAACCATTCCCACCACAGTAATGACCATACTGAGGAGTACAGTATTCTTCCTCCCCCATTTATTCATCCGGATACCTACCGGAATACCGAGGAAAAGGAACCAGATAAATACCATAGAGGGTACAAACCCAGTCATCTGGGGCGACCAGTCGAAGCTCCTTTGGACATAGTCGGAGGTGATGCCGACGATATCACAAAAGCCCATAACGAAGAAGCCGAAGAGTACGGGCAAGGCTTTTATTACTGTATTTTGTTGTTTCATACTAGTGTGTATAATTATATAATATTGTATACTCTGGAATGAATAAACATATAGCCATTGATGTTTACTGTGGCACCGGGGGAGCTACCTTAACTCCCCAATCCATATTCGGACTAGCGCCCATTCGCAGTTTCAACGTACCGCCTTTATAGAGTTCATCCCTATACATCCAGCAATTATCAAGTGAGTTTCCGTTGAAAGAAGCGGATTGGACATAGTAATTCTCCGGACCGTTGTTTTCTACCTCAATAGTGAATGTTTTCCCTGTTGCATTAACGGAGCTTAGCTTGATTTCAATTTTATCGAATTCCGGACTTCCCAATTGGAATGTGGGTCGCTCGGGGGTTCCGCCCTGAACATCAAACAATCCCATGCCGGCAAGTACATACCATGCACCTAGTTGCCCCTGATCTTCGTCCTGACCATAGCCATAACCATGCTCACCATCGGTTCCGTAGAATTCATCGCAGATAAGGCGCGTCCACTTCTGAGTAAGCCAGGGTTTGCCGGAGAAGTTAAAGAACCAGGATATATGAAGGCTCGGCTGGTTACCATGATTGTACGGACTTTCCACACCCGAGAAGGCATACGTGATCTTACCACCGCCAAACATGGATTTGCGGGCTTCGGTGAAGATGGAATCCAACCGGTTGTTGAAGGTGTCAAGACCGACTTTGCCGATCAGCCCTGCGGGATCTTGAGGAACATAGAACGTATATTGAAGTGAGTTACCTTCCTGAAATCCCCTCCATGACTCAAGCGGGTTGAAGTTATCGAGGAACTTTCCGTCCACACCTTTGGGGTGAATCAGTTTCAATTCATCATTGAACAAGTTATGCCAGCCGCGCGAGTAGTCCATCAGCTTGTTGTAATCATTGGTTTTGCCGAGTGCTTTAGCCCATTGAGCCACTGCGTAGGCACTAAAGCTGTACTCCATTGTATGAGAGGCGGAAAAAGTAGAACCTTCGGGGTGGGTGCCGTAGTACAAAGAGTTCTCATAAGGCACATAGCCACGTTCAACAAATTGTTTCACATCCATTTTGCCGGCTCCGGCGATGCGGTTTTCCCAGCCCAGTTCATTTTTAAAGGCCGCCTGATAGGCTGTTTCTACATCGAAGTTGCGGATGCCGCTGTTATAGGCTCCAGCCATTGCAATGCTTACCATGTTGGTTCCTACACCAGACACGTATTTACTGGCCGCCATACCGTCGCCCAGCCAGCCGGCATCTTTATATATTTGCACCTGACTGTTTACCCAGTCATTGTAATACTCCGGATAGGCTATTGACCATAGCGTGGTCAGATTCCAGTAACCTCCCCAAATGGCATCTGTATTGTAAAAAGTATAAGATGGTTTTCCGTTAATATCAAGGGGGATTTGTCCGATACTACCATCATTTTTAGGATAAGATCCATTCACATCACTACCAACACCACGACCAAGGAGTACATGGTATAGGCCGGTATAGAATTTAATCTTACTTTCCTTTGTTCCACCGGATACGCGGATGCGAGCAAGTGAGTTCTCCCACTTATTACGGGTATTTTCCAGCGCCTGATCAAAGTTGAGATTGCCGGCTTCTGTATCAAAGTTAAGACGGGCATTGGCAATGGATGTATAAGACAAGCCGATTTTAACCGTAATGGTTTCGTTACTTTCCGTAGCATAATTCAGTACCATTCCGGCACCTGCGCCGGTTATGGTGTTTCCGGGTTTCAGCTCACCGTTGCGATAGAATACATCAACAGATTGCGGTGCCTTATCAACCTTGGCATAGAAATAGAGAGGAACAGAGGCTCCTGTCTGGTACTTCTTCACATATTCGGGTTCAGTGATAACATACCCTTCTATGGTGTTAGCATCGGTTTGCTGGATGGACGCATCGCGCACGGCTCCACTCTCGCCCCAGCGATTACCTATATCAAGTAAAATGTGCGATTGGCCAGATTGAGGGAAGGTGTATCTCTGAAAACCCACACGTGCAGTTGCGGTCAATTCGGCCTTTACATTATAGTCTTTCAGCAATACGGAATAGTATCCGGGCTGGGCTTTTTCATCTTTTTTATCGAAACGGGAGCGATAACCATTGTCCGGGTCTTCGAGTGTTCCGGGTTGGGTGATTATATTACCTGTAATGGGCATCAGGGTGATGCCGCCTATCTGGAACTCGTGCATACAAGGAAATCCGTCGATAGAGGTATGGTTGTCTTCGTAGCCAATGGCTTCCCAACCCTGATTATTTCCGTAGCTGCCGTTGGTGGATGCTCCGAGTTTGGCCATGCCGAAGGGTTCGGCGGCGGGGGTGTAGAAAAACCAGCGGCTGTGTACGGAGCCAATGTTAGGGTTGACATAGTCGGACAGGTTCTCTGCCGGTTGCCTGGTGTCGCACGATAGGGTGAGGACAAGGCCGGCACATAATGTAAGGAGTGTTTTGATATTCATTATTTATTGTTTTTGGTCACTTTTGCATGTTCCGGATCATTGCTGCCCGGGTATATATCTCGATCATACACGATTCATCCAGCAACCATTTGGGTTGGTTTGATTCGTCGGTACGGCCGGTCCAGTCCTTGTAAACCAGTCCGGCATGATCACGGGCATGTTCCCATGCCCAGTCGGCACTCTGGATGATGGCATTTATGTATTTGGGGTCTTTGTCTACCTCGTATAACTCCTGATAACCGCGGAACAAGACGGTGACAAACCAGGGCAGATCGGCGATATATGGGGTGCCACCATCGGTGAATTTTACGTAATATTTGTAACTGCCTTCGGCCATGGCGCGGGCATCATCCAGGTATTTCTTCTCACCGGTGAGCCGGTAGAGCCTTACGGCGGATTGTATCATGGTACCTGTATTATAGGTATAGGCGTGTTTCTGCACCTCGCCCTTTTCGGTAAGCAGAGCGTTCCAGATGATATGCAGGGAATCATCGAGCAAGTATTTCATCATCCAGTTATAGAAACGTTTTCCTTGTTCCAGGTATTGCTCCTCGCCGGTAGCCTCGTATAGTTTGAGTGATAGTACGGTGGCTTTACCGTTGGAGCAGGCCGGTTTCTGGTCTTTATGGCCTTCGAGCCAGGACACAGCACCTTCGTATTCGTCCCACCAGCCGCTCATGATAAAGGTCATTACCTGCCGTGCCCGTTCCAGGTATAAGGGATTGCGAGTAACGGCATAGGAATCAATATAGTCAATTCCCACCAGACCGTTATCGTCATAATAACGGTCTACCTGGCCAAACTGTACCGGATAGGCCTGATATCCGGGCGGGATACGCTGGTCATCGTAATACTTCTCCACGGCTACGACCATGGAGTCCAGATAGGGTGTATATTTCTCCGGGTTGATTTCTGCAAGCAGAATAACGGAAGAGAATACGCCACTCATGGGCCACAGGTAGGATGTTTCCTGCGCGGTGCGGGTTCCGTCCTGGAAGTAATCCAGATTGGGTTTATAGTCGTTAGGGTAATGCTCGGCAAAGAGGCCATACTGCGGCACGCGGTACTTATCCCAGACGAGGGCGAACATGGACTCGGCTTTGTCTAGATAGGTTGCATCAGTGGACTGCATGCGGGGAGCGCATGCAGTAACCAATATAAGGGTTGTTAATATGTAGATGGTATGTTTCATCTGTGGCCTATTAGTTTTCTTTATACACTGCAATTGCTGCGTATGATTCTACGACGGCGGCCTGCATGAGGAGTGAGTAATATCGTTTCGGATCGGCTCCTGTCCAGTCTTCGTAGAAGAATCCCATATCCGTGCGGGCCTTATCGTAACCGTGGTTGATGAAGTTGATATATGCACGAATGTATTTATCGGCCTCTGCATGGAGAGGAACCAGGTCGATATACGCGCGCAGTAGCTTGGTGTTAAACCAGGGATCGCTGTCCGGAAAGGCCAGTGAAACGCCGTTGCGGGGTTTTACAAAATAATCGTAGGCTCCTTGTGCTGAAGCTATGGCGTGGTCAAGATAACTCTTTTCGCCGGTGATGCGATACAGGCAGATGCCGTTTTGTACCATGACGCCGGTATTGTAGGTCCATTTATACTTATTCACTGTTCCCAAGTTGTTTTTGTCGTTCCAGTAGCAATTGTCCGTATCAAGCAGATTGTCGCGCAGCCAGGTGTACAGGCGCTTGGCAAAAGCAAGGACGTCTGCCTTTTCGGATGCATCGCACACCTCATGGTATTGTAACAGGAACTGAGTGGCGTAACCGTTGGAGCATGCCGGCTTGTTGGAGTCCGATACGCCGGTGAGGTCCTTTTGATCTTCGTTCCACCACAGGGCACCACCTAGTTTATTGTCTTCTCCTGCTTTGAGGAAGGCAACCACTTGTTTGGCCTTGGCCAGATAAGCGGCGTTGCCGGTGATGTGGTAGGCTTCGACCAGACTGATGCCGGCAATGGAATTATCGTCATAGAAGCGTGTGCCGCCGCCGGTGGTTCCATTGGTGGAGGAACCGAAACCAGGAATGTTGTTTCCGGCAGCTCCCTGGCGCCAGTATTTATCGAAGTTGCCGACCAACGTTTCATAGTTTACGTTGTAGCCCAGTTGGGTGAGCAATGCGGCACCGGATACGATACCATCAAACGGCCAGAGGTAGGAATATGCCTGGTCGCCTGCCTGTGCAGGGTAGTTTTCTTTATACAGCCCGGTAGTTTCAGTCTTATAATATACCTGTATTTTATCGAAAATCTCTTTGGCACGTTCTTTATAGTCTACATCGGCTCCCGCCCCCGGTGGGGGCGTTTGCGGACCGTTGGGTGTCCACTCTTCGGCACCGTCTCCACAGGAAAAGAAAAGAACGGTGGATAGAGTGAGTAGTGATAATAATAATTTCTTCATGGTTTTTATTGTATATCTGTAAACTGATGAATCATCAATCCATCTTTATTTGTATCAATGGTCACTGTGCACGACTTGCCGTCCAGTTTACCGGCCATCTTCCATAAATGATCCCATTGCGACCACGGGAACTCGCCTATTTCATAGAAGCTGATGGGTTCAGTATCCGATGGACGTTCTCCATGAACACCGTCCATACGGCCCCAGCATATATCTGCACCGTTAACAGTAGCAATAAAGTAATATCTTTCTTCTACCCATCCCAGCCATTCGGGAGCACCAGGGCCACCTGGAATAACAAAGTTAATGGAAGTATTGCGACTTTCAAAGATTCCGCCACCTACATAATTCATATTCGCAATTACGCCAAAACTACAGCCCCAGATCATGCGGATTCCTGTAATCCGGTCAATGCTTATTTGTTTGGTATTGAAGTTAATCGTCATCCGTATGGGCGAGTCGTATGCTTCGGTAGACCACGGATTGCTGCCTTCCACAATCTTGCTGCTGCCGTCTACGGTATACAGAGCCGCGTCTTCGTTTTCAGCATCGGCCAATAACAGATTACCAGCTTTCAGGGTAGTATAGATGGTGAATGCTCCATCGCTTACGGTACGGAATGCCGAGTTACCATCCGGATTTTCCGTAGCCGTTCCACGCAGGTACAGTTGCTCGGGTATTTCTTCATCGGGACGGGTCAGGGTGACTTTCTCAGATACCTCTGCCATGTGCTCTACCCCACCTCGCGAGGCGGTTACCGTCCATTTGAATGAACCGCTTTCACCGGTTTTCAATCCGGCCTGACGAGCCATTTTATTTAATTCCACATGGGTAAGCGTACGTTTGGACAATCCACCCAAGTCGCTTTGAAGTTTCAGAAGAGGATCAGAGAAATTGCCGCTCTCTTTATCAAAGAGTATCTGGTAAATCAGGATTCCGCCATCATTGGCTTTGCCTCCTTCCCAGGAGAAGACAATGTTCTCGGAGGAAGAAAGGTCGAGTTTAACGGAAGCCGGACCATTAAGGGCATTGGGCACCGTGAAGCCGGTACTCAGATCGTAATCCTCTCCGCATGCGGTAAGGAGTACGGTCAGGGATAATAGGAAATAATATATCTTTTTCATTGTATTTCTATGTTTTAGATTTACCAGTTAGGGTTCTGAGTCAGATTTTTATTCAAATCCCGTTCGCTTTGCGGTATTGGCCACAAATAATGCTTATCGGTATTGAACGTTCTTTGCTCTACACGCATAAATCCGTTATCCGTACCAATGATTTCCCCGGTATACAGTCCGTGACACCAGCCGTTCATGACTTCTTTTCCAATCTTCCAGCGGATAATATCTTTGTAGCGCAAACCTTCCAGCGCAAGTTCCGAACGACGCTCGCGACGAATAACATTCACAATATCCGTTGTTCCGGGGAACTGTAATACGGCATTATCCGTAAAACCTGCACGTTGGCGAATCAGGCGGATGGTTTCATTCCATGCCGTTTCGTTCATTTCTCCCAGTTCGGCCAGTGCTTCGGCATGCATCAACAGTACATCGGCATAGCGGATAAGGATAATGTTCAAGCCCGACATATTGCCGCCACGGAAAGTCTTATCCCAGTATTTCTTGATATAGTAACCCGTTGGCGAACAGTTTGAACTGTAGCCGTATCCATCGGGAGCTACTCCCGGGCTGGTATTAATGGTAGTATAGGTTCCATCCGCCATCTGATAGCTGTTGCCGGAGTACACAATGGTAGCATCCAGTCGTGGATCGCCGTCCAGGTAACTATCTACTAATTCCTGTAGGGGCGCAAGCTGTGCGTAGCCTCCCAATGTAGGCGGCAGAAACTCGTATTGCTTGTTATGCTCTCTTTCAGGCGAGATGTATTGAAGGTCGAGAATGACTTCTTCATTGTTTTCATTCGCCACTTCGAACAATCCGCTATAACTTGGAAACAGACGATGCGGACCTTGTTTCATAATCCTATCGGTTACGGCTTTTACTTCCTTCCAGTTCCCTTCGAATAACAGGATACGCGCCTTTAGCGCCATAGCTGCCCAGCGTGTGATGCGTCCTTTATCCGCATCGCCATAGCTTGCCGGAAGAGCGTTATTGTCAATAATGGTGGTAAGTTCTTCCAGTATCTTTGTTACTATTTCCTGTTTGGGGGTACGCACAAGTTGTTGCGACTCTTTTATGCTGATCACATTCGTAAAATAAGGAACATCGCCGAACCTGGAGTACAGTTCAAAGTAGTGGAAAGCGCGGATAACGGTGGCTTCGGCAATGTATTGTTCCTTTGTTTCGGCACTTAGTCCGGGAACACGGTCAATGTTATTAAGAAGCTCGTTGCACTTTTTAACACCTCCATACCGACTGTCCCAAACAGATTTCAGGTAAGGATAATCCGTAGAGTGTGTTCCGCTGCCAATGGCCTGATTAAACCCTACCGTAGCTTTGGTATACGCGTTGTCCGACATGGCATCGGCATAGAGAACTTCTTCGGCACTGAATAGCGTGGGATAACATCCATTCAGTGAGTAGATGGCTGCCTCGGGCTTTTCCCAATACGTGAGGTCGGTTTCCTTGTCGTATGGCGCACTGTCCAGACCTACACATGCAGAGGTTGTAGCAACAAGTGCTGTGTATAATATGGTTTTATATATATTGTTTTTCATCTTCAATTAAAATTTAACGTTCAACCCAACAGAATATACTTTGGACACAGGATAGATACGTCCACCCCCGTCGCTTGTTTCAGGGTCCCACCCGCCTTTGAGGTCGGTGAATGTCAGCAGGTTTTGTCCGGTGAGGTACACGCGCAGGTCTTTTATAAAGAACCTGGATAACCATTCCTTTGGCAATGTGTAGCCAATCTGGAGGTTTTTCAGACGAAGGTAAGCTGCATCCTGTATCCAGAAGTCGGATTTGGCTGCATTGTTAGCCGATTCTGATCCAACCGTTAACCGGGGGTACGTTGCGCCGGGGTTCTCCGGAGTCCAACGATCCAGATGGAAGTCGAAAACCGGTCCTTCGTTATTGTTGTGGAAGGCTTCCATAGATTCGCCACGTAGCCATACATTGCGCCGCCCTACACCTTGCCAAAACATGGATAAATCAAACCCCTTCCATTTCAGGCCATAACTGAACCCGTAGGTTAAGTGCGGAAAGTTATCGGTAAGAATAAAGCGGTCGTCATCCTCCTTCACCAGTCCGTCATTGTTTTTGTCCAGGTAGCGGATATCGCCGGGTTTGGGCGTGATACCGTCCAGCCAGGGGCCTGCGGCCACTTCCTGCTCGTTCTGGAAGAATCCGTTTGAGCGGTAAGCATAGTATGAGTTCATGGCATAGCCTTCGCGGATGATGGTATTTACATCTGTACCGTTAATCCAGTATTCGCCACGGGTATCGAGTACTTCGTTCTTGCTGTCGGACAGGTTACCGGCTACGGTATGTTCCACATTTCCGGTTTTGAAGCGGTAGTTGGCCGATACTTCCCAACCCTGGTTACGTACTTTGGCTGCATTCTGTACAGGTCCTTCTTTGGCTACTCCGTAAGTACCCGGAACCGGTAGTTTGATAAGAATATCATTGGTGGTATAATTAAAGTAGCCAACGGTTACGTTAAGGCTGTTATCGAAAAAGCCAAGGTCGATACCTAAATCTATCATAGAAGTTGTTTCCCACTTAATATCAGGATTGGCTACGGCAAAGTTAGCCACATTCACCACATTGCTTCCAAAGTTATATCCGGGAGCAACACCTACGGCCGACATGTAGGCATAGTCATCAATACGGTTGTTGCCGACAAGTCCCCACGATCCGCGAAGTTTCATGGATGAGACGTAGTTCTTCATGTTTCCATAAAAAGCTTCTTCGGAAATACGCCATCCACCGGATAATGATGGGAACCAGCCCCCACGGTTGCCTTTGACAAATTTGGAAGAAACGTCATAACGGAGGTTAGCTTCGAACAGGTAACGCTCGTCAAAGTTGTAGTTCAACCGGCCAAAGCCTGAGTAAATGGCCCAATCTTTTCCTTGTCCCATGTTGGCTACATTGGTTAGTTGCCAGCCACCCATAATATCGTAATCGGCAGTTTCGGTAAGACGGTATGTTTCAAAACCCTTGTACCGGCTTCCTTCATAAGCATACCCGGCCATAGCGCCTACATTATGTTTGCCGAAGCTGTTATTATAGGTAAGCATTAGGTTTGTAGTGATGTTTTCTGTGCGATAAGATTGTTCAGTCATACGGTTTTCCGCATCGCCTGTTCCCGGTATGGATTTCCGATTTTCGTGGGTGCGATTGTTCAACAGCTGTCCGCCAACCATACCTTTCAGGAAAAGACCGTCCCAAATCTTATATTCGGCATTAAATACAGCGGATAGATCATCGTTTGAAGCCTGCCGGTAGCCACCCTGTTCAAGGCGGGCCAGCGCATTGGTATTACTTCCACTGGGATAGGTGTAGCCGTTTTCATCTTTTATCGGATAAATGGTAGGCATGCGAGTACACTGTTCAATGAGCCATTCTGTCCAGTAGGCATGATCCTTTATTTCATTGCGTACATAAGATACGCTGGCATTGAATTTAAAGCGGTCGTTAAACTGATGAGATACATTTACACGTCCGTTGTATCGTTCCATTCCATAATCCGGACCTTTGAACATACTTTCCTGATTCATGTATCCGGCGGATACCAGATACGTGGTTTTGTCCGTGCCTCCGGTAAGCGACAGGGTATGCGATTGTTGCGGAGAGTTGTTCTTGTATATCTCTTCCAGCCAGTTCACATTCGGTCCGCCGTTGCGGTAGTAAGCTATTTGCTCAGGAGTAAAGGCAATGGATCTGCCTGAGTTGAGCAATGCTTCGTTGCGCATTTCGGCATATATCCATGAGTCTACCATATTAGGGAGTGAAGTGGGTTTCTGTATTCCGTATTGGAATTCATATTGTACCTCATTTCTTCCCGCGGTTCCTTTTTTAGTAGTAATAAGGATTACGCCGTTGGATGCGCGCGAACCGTAAATGGCTGTAGATGCGGCATCTTTAAGGATGGAGATGCTTTCAATATCCGAAGGGTTCACGTTCTGTATATCGCCCTGTATACCGTCAATGATCACCATGGGGTCGTTATTATTCATGGTGTTCAGACCGCGCACGTTGATGCTGGGACGTGATCCGGGTTGAGAATTGGATTGCTGAATAACCAGTCCCGGTGCAGAACCTTGAAGAGCTTCTACAAGGTTGGTAATGGGCTTTCCTTCGAGGTCGGCCGATGAAATGGTAGATACGGACCCGGTAAGGTTAACTTTCTTTTGTGTTCCATAGCCTACCACAACAATATCTTGCAAAGCAATTACATCCGAACGGAGAACGAGAGCAATATTTGTACGGTTGTTTACAGGTATCTCCTGTGTTTCATATCCGATGGCCGAAATAACCAACACGGCGTTAGGTGCAGTTTGAAGCAAGAAGTTACCATCCAGATCGGTAGCGGTACCGTTTTGAGTACCCTTAACCAGCACTGTAGCGCCGATTAAGCTTTCTCCGTCTGCCATAACATTGCCACGTACTGTGATTGTGTTCTGAGCATAGATACCAACAGTGGGTAACATACTCAAACATGCAAATACGCACAGTAATGCTTTTCTTAGCTTAGAGTGTTTCATAATAATAATTAAATGGTTGATAATTACGTAACTTTATAGTCCTGTGTTTTCCTGTTAACTGTTTACCTTAAAAAAACGAATACCTTTTATTATTTATCCAGTTGCGCCAGCGCAAAGGCATAGGCTCCCAAAGCTATGGCTTTGCTTGTTCCAAGTGATGAAACGGCAATTCCAATGCTCTTTTTACGGTTATATGCCACTTTCCTTTCCGTGCCGGGAACGGGGATCATTGTTTTGTCTTCCTGCATGAACTGAGAATGTTCTTCTGGGTCCATCAGGTTATAAACCTCTGTTTGCACTGCCGGGAAAGACAGTCCTGCAAAGGTTCCTATGGGCTTTTGCATTTCCTTTATCATAGGCGGAATGATATATTTGGCGGCTCCGGAAACTCCACCGCCTATAACCACCAGACCATCTACTATGGTAAGGGCGTATGAAAGGGCATGTCCTGCCAGTTGCCCCAGCTCTTCGAAACTACGAATGGCTGCCTGCCGGTTGCCTTCCTTTTTACCCTCGGCAATATCATAGATATCTTTGGGAGAAAGATGCTCCGCATCTTCGGAAGACAATTCCTGATATACCCGTTTTACGGCGCGGATACTTACGCTTTCTTCGGCAATCATTTCGGGATATTTGCCGTTGCGGAATATCCACATATCACCTCCCACTCCGTTATCGCCCGTAAGAAGTATATTGTCAATAACTACTCCCGCGCCAAAACCGGTACCGAGCGTAATCCCCAACAGGTTTTTATAACGCCGGTTACTACCCCACTCTTCCAGCTTGCGATTTACGTCCGGAAGCATTCCGGCTAAGGCTTCACCGTAGGCAAACAGGTTTCCATCGTTATTGATAAATACCGGAATACGAAATTTCGCTTCGAGAAACGGGCCCAATGCTACCCCTCCCCGAAAGGAAGAGAAGTTTGGAAGATCGCCAATGATACCGTTCTTATAGTCGGCCGGACCGGGGAAAGCAAAGCTTATGGCCACTGGTTTGACGGTTAATTCTGATTTAATCCTGTTGAATCCCTGAACAAGTGTATCCAAACATTTATTCAGATTATCCGAATGGGCAGGAAGTACCACCGATTTCACTATTTCCTGATTGCTTTGTATGGCGGAGAAAACAAAGTTGGTTCCTCCGGCATCCAGCGTTAACACTACCCGATTATCATGTGTATACATCTTCTTTTCAATGATTTAAAATCTTATATACGCTTTAATCGTACCGCATTCCGTTCCGGCTGCTTTTCCATGAGGGGTAATTGTATATTCGCCAACAGAGGCCGGTACAATAAATGTTTCGGCATAATGAACAATAAAGGGATCAAATGAACCTGTGGGGCTTTCAATGATGACTTCTTCACCTTCGACCAGGTTCAATACATTCACGCTGTTATTGGTATGATGCGTTACAGGGTTGGTAAACCAGTGACGGCGCGTTTCTATGAATTCATTGATATGCAGTCCGGTTTTCTCTTCCCGCCAGCCATCTCCCTGGGCAATTTCCGTAATACGATTCATCAACTTTGTCTGAACATACTCTGTATTACGCTTCCAGTTAATCACATCTTTTCCCCGTTCTACATTGATGGGGCGCGGCTTACCATCCAGTCCCAGACGGTTCCAGTCCCACAACTTAAAAGTAAAGATATTCGGAGTAGAGCTGATTTCCAGTACCAATGCATCTTCACCGGAACAGTGAATGGTTCCTCCCGGAATCAGGAAATGATCGTGTTTTCGGGCCGGCATCTTATTTACATACTTTTCGGCATCGAATAGTTGTTCACCGCGTTGTGCACTACGCAGGTCTTCAATCATTTCGTCTTTATCAATTCCGGTTTTCAGGCCAATGTATACGGTAGCCTTATCTCCTGCGTCCAGCAAATAATAGCTTTCGTCCTGTGTGTACTGCATATCAAAGTTTTCGCGAATGTATTGGGTGGTAGGGTGTACCTGTAAACTCAGGTTTCCACCGCCAAATGTATCGAGGAAATCAAAACGAATAGGGAAGTCTTTTCCGAAACGGGCTTCTACGGGCTCTCCCAACAGTTCTGTGGTTTTAAGCAACACCAGATTAAAGGAGGGCATTTCGAAGGTGGTTCCGTTTACATCCAACAGCAAGCTGTTTTCTTCGGGAACACAGTCAAAGCACCAACCGAAGTTATCGGCATTGCGGTCCAGATCGCAAACCTCCTTCATCCATTGTCCCCCCCAGGGAGCCGGATCAAAGAAGGGAACAACACGGAAAGGTGTTTGAATGGTTTTATTTATTCCGCAGAAAAACGTATCACGGTCAATCATCTTTGGGGTAGCCGGAATATGGGTATCCAACCAATAGTTCACTTTGCTGAATAAGCTGCTTTTGTATCTGTCCAGTATTCTCCAATCATTGAAATACCCTCGTTTATGCTGAATTGAAACGGGATCATCGTGATTGTCTATGCCCAATGCTTTTACTTCGTGCCTGCGGAAGCGTTGTTGTATTTCCCAACGTGCCATATCTACATAGGCTATAGTGGTGTTCTCGTTGGCAAGTAATGCGGCTCCTGTGCCGAATACAATTACATTGTCTGAACATTGTTTTATAGCCTGTTGGGCGGATTCCAGCTTCTCGCTGTCGAAGTAATCCATCAAATTCAGGTTAGTTATATAACCGAAGAGGATATCATCCGTCATAAAACGACTGGTCATTTCGCGAATCTCTTCTTCGGATTTCATGAGCGTACGGGTATCTATAAAAATGCTATGGGGAATCTTTTCAAATTCCTTAATCAATTCATTCTCATAGGTTCCTGTGTAAAGTTCAACTGCCAGCAGTGTGTTTTTCTGTAGTTGTTCATCAAGAGATTTTCGTATAGCTTCCCAACCCACATCAATATTCCCGTTTACAGGGGTTGATGGAAACTTGTCGTAATTGCTGTTTCTCATATCACTTTCTTTATTATGTTCATACATAGTTCTGATTGTGCAAATATATATAGAGTTTTTTTAATTCCAACTATTTCTTGCTTTTTTTTTAATAAAAGCTTATTTTTGCAATGCACATTAATTATTAACACAATGAAAATTGATCATAACAGTAACAAACCACTTCATTTACAGGTAGAAGAGCTTCTTAGGCAGATTATTGAGTCTGAAGAATACAAAAACGGAAAGTACCTTCCTAATGAAGTTGATTTGTCTGCACAATTAAACATATCTCGCAATACATTGCGCCAGGCTATAAATAAGCTTGTTTTTGAAGGTTTACTAACCCGGAAGAAGGGTGTAGGTACAAAGGTAGTGAAGAAAGGTATAGTAGGTGGAGTTAAAAACTGGCTCAGCTTCTCTCAGGAGATGAAGATGCTGGGAATTGAAATCCGCAACTTTGAATTGCATATCAGCCAGAAGTTGCCCTCCGAAGAGATCCGGGATTTCTTTAATATAACCGATCCGAATAAAAAATGTATTGTCCTTGAACGCCTCCGTGGAAACAAGGATTATCCGTTTGTGTACTTTATATCTTATTTCAATCCCAATATCCCCCTATCGGGAGAAGAGAACTTCACCCGTCCACTATACGAACTACTTGAAAAGGATTTTGGTATTACGGTTAAAATAAGTAAAGAACAAATATCCGCGCGACTGGCCGGAGACTTTACTGCGGAAAAACTGGAAATCGATGCCAATGATCCTATATTAATAAGGAAACGCTTTGTTTATGACGTGAATAATGTGCCGATTGAGTATAATATAGGATATTACCGGGCTGACAGTTTCACATATACCATTGAAGCGGAAAGGTAACCTCAACACGACTTCATCTTGTGGGACTTTTTAACAAAGCCCCATAAGGATTATTAAACTGTATATCGGACGGTTAATTATCTAGGATCAAGCAAAGAAGTAGGTTGTTAAAGGATGAATGTTTGAGATAGCTTCGTTTACTTCCTTTTTATAGGGTTTTGTTGGAAATAGCAAAGTATAGACAAAATGGTAGAAATGACATTTTGATAATAGAATGGAGCGGTAATTGCAAATTCCGGGCTTGGGGCAGAAAGGGAAGGGAAAATGGCAAAAGAATCGCGTTTGCAAAAATCAATAAGATTGAGATTTATAAAATAAAAGATCTAAATGATACGAATACAACAAAATAAATTACAAACAGTTATACAGACGAAAGTAAACACAGCAAATACACACTTCGATCGTTTTGCTTGAAACAGACCAACCAGAAAATAAAAATCTATAAAATGAAACACGCTGAACACTTGAGCCGCGTACTGTCGATACTTGAGCGCTTGACTGTTGATACTTGAGCCGCGTGTTATTTATACTTGAGCCGCGTGCTGTCGGCAGTACGCGGCTCAAGTGTAGAAATTATTGCGCTGGGACACTTCCAAATATCAATAATACACTGCACAAGCAAGCCTAAGACCTGATTTTAACATCTAATTGACGGTTTTTAAAAAGTTTGCATGTAACCAAAATGGAGCAAATATTATCTTTTTGATCTGCTTTTGCTCATATTTATGACTTTACGGATTAACAACCAGGTTAATTTAGCGATTCAACCTATTTGGGATCAAGCAAAAAAGTAGGTTGCTAATCATTGTATAAACAATATCCTTTATAGAGTTTCACTCCTTTTTGTAGAGTTTTGATGTAAATGATTTACTGTAGGGGCGGTTCGCGAACCGCCCGAGAATGGTTTCCTGTGTATTCTGGGCATTGGGCGGTTCACGAACCGCCCCTACAGTAATTCCTTCATTTCTACACAGTTTTACTTCCTTTCAAATTTCTAATGAATTTATTTATTTAGTTCAACAGGAATTGGGTAAATCCTTATTTAACAGATGTTCGTTTTGAGCGGTTATTTAAAACGAGAAGTATCAACATCCTCCCTCTTTTTTTCTTTGTAATTTCCGAACTTATAGCTAAAGGAAAGTTCGATACCGCGGGTAGGCGCCAGGAATTTGTTGGTCAGGTTCTGGCTCTGGAAGCGGATCTTCGGATTAATGGCCGCAGTTTCGAATAAATCATTTCCTTTCAAAGTCAGCGTCGCTTTCTCATTAGCAAAGCTCCAGCGTAAAGAAGCATCCACATATCCGGAGCGCGGAAGGTCATAAATGCCCTGTATCGTACCGTTTTGATAGAAACCCGAAACATTCAGACTGATATTCGGTTTCGTAGAAAGCGTAATGGTATTGCTCATTGTGGCAATGAACGAAGTTGAACGACGATCATAAGAAATATCCCAGAAATCGCTATCCTTCTCGCGGGTATGATATCCCCAGAACAAGAACCTTGAAGAAAGCCAGTTGCCCATTTTCAGCGGGATAACAGCCTGGATACCAAACCGCTGACGGAAATCAGAATTGAATTCTTTATACACCTCAACCAGTTCGTCGGGACGCTGATACAACGTTTGCACCGAGTAGTCTTTATCATGATCGTAATGAGCCACAAATACATACTTTCCTTTCAGGATGTAGGTAAGATTGGCACTATACTCGGTAGCAGGTTTCAAGAGCGGATTACCGTAGTGTAACGTATAAGCACTCATATAAGAAACGGAATTCTGCATGCTCCAGAAAGCCGGATAATCCTTATCGCTGGTAAAACTCAACTGAAGAATATGTCCCGGCTTGGGAGTATAGTTCAGGTTAAGCGTTGGGTAAAACATCCACTCATCCCACACTTCCGTATGATACAATTCGGCAGCCAGCGAAGCATCTAAAGACACCTTTTCGCCAAAGCTTTTCGTAAATCCCACAAAACCATTCCATGTATATTCCTTACGACGGGCAGTCATTGATTTATCCGGCTGAAGCTCTCCCGTTTCAAAATCATAGTAATTCTGGAAACTATTATCTACGGCAGTGGTATAGTTTATCCCATAATTCAGGCCCCAATTATTCTTCAGCGTATGTTCCTGAGTCAGATAGAACCGCCATTTATTAATACGTTGCTCATTTTCATAGCGAGCGTCAATTTCCTCATCATTCAATATACTGTGCAACTCCTGGTTTCCCGGCGAATCATAGTATGTCATTTCCGCCCCTGCACTCAATCCAAAAGAAGCACGATAGTCCATTTTTATATTGTGGAGCTGGTTATCCCCCTTATTTTTAGTTTTGGAATCCTGCGTTCCCGTAGTCACTCCCCGGCTATTCCTATTTCTTATCTGAGTGGTATAAACAAAACTCAACAGATTATCCTTAGTAAAACGGTAATCCATTCCCAACCGTACATTATGATTGTTGCTCCGCGAGCGGGTTATATCCGACAAATTCATCGGGTAAACCGTACCGTTTACAGTGTGCAATGCTTCTTTATCAATACGATCGTATCCACGGCCGTGATTGTAAGAGTAAAGTAAATCTGCTGAGAATTTAGACGAAGAATAAAGAAGACTTGCACGTTCTGTAAGCCGCTCATAATAATATTGTTGCCAGCCGGTATAAAGTTCACCTTGCAGAGTAGGCTTCTCTGCCCCACCCGATTTCAATACCAGATTAATCATCGGCCCGCGAACCTGATAACGGGCAGGCGCCGAATACATCACCTCCGCCTTTTCAATATTGCCTACGGGAATGGTTTTCAGCAATTCAATAAGCTGATCTTCGGAAAGCGTCGATACCTTTCCATTAATAACCAGATTCACACTGCTACCCGCCAACTGCAATCCACCGTTATCAATAACTCCGGGAAGTTCCCTGATCGCATCATAAGCATTATCTACCGGCATTTTCTCTACCAGCCGGGGCAGGTCGTAAACCAATTTACCATCTTCCGCCTTAACAATAGGGCGTTCACCTTTTATCATCACCTCGGGAAGTTCCATGAAAAGACTATCCAGAAAAAGAAACATCGTATCATTGACTTGTATCTGTGCAGATACCGGTAATATCAAAGAAAGAGAGATTAAGAATAGAATATAAATACGTTTCATAACTTTATGTAGTTTATTTGTTTGATGCAAAGTACGGGATAATATGGCGGGGAAATGGTTATCGAACACTTATGTAGTGTTATCTAGTGTTACCGGGAGTGTTATTTAGTCTTATCCCGGGTGGGTGGAATGCATATTCCGCTTATCTTTGCACACATCATTCACCTTATAATATATAGTTAATGAAACTACCGATTAAGTATATAGCCGCATTGGTCATCATATCGCTAACTGCTATTTTTGCCTATCAGGCACATTGGTTGGTTGATATGTACAACACCACCAAACTCCAGAACCACATTACAATAGAGAAAGCCATTCGTAATGCAGATTATATTGAACTGTTCCTGCGGGTCGATAGTCTGAGTAAAGTAAATGAGCAAGAAGGAAAGCTTAGTACAAACGCCGATTCGCATGGTGCAATCAGTTTCTCAGCCTCTTTCAATAAAGATAAAGACGAGAAAACCAGAAAAGAAGAAAGACAAAAAAGTAGAATTAAAAAGACCTTTTCTTCTAACGACAGCCTTGTTGTGGACGAAGAAGCCGACTTCGACCCAACAGCCATCGGATTGCCCGATGGTTTTGATATGTACGATGGGTATCAGGCATTAGAAATCTTAGCTCTTCAACTCCAAACCGGACTACACTCGGTGGTAGATCTTTCGGTACCGATCGATATTTTTCGCTTTGATAGTATTTTAGATAAGGAGCTAAACAAATCCGGGCTGGACATTCAACATTACACCCGGGTTATACAGATTAAAAATGATAGTACTATAACAGAAAGCCAGATCGCAAACGTAGATACCACTCAAATGCAACGATACAAACACATCTACGATGCACAAGAAAAATACGCCTTCGAAGTCTACATAGAACCCACCGACCGGATTATACTCAAACAAATGACAGGCATACTGGCAACCTCTCTCGTTATTCTGGTCGTATTAGGCGGAGCATTCTGGTTCCTGATACGCACCATCATGCAACAAAAAACATTGGATGAAATGAAAAGTGACTTCACCAACAACATCACTCATGAATTAAAAACCCCAATAGCTGTAGCCTATGCTGCCAATGACGCCCTACTAAACTTCAACCTTTCGGAAGACAAAAAATTAAGGGATAAATACCTGAATATCTGCCAGGAACAGCTACAAAAACTTAGCGGATTGGTAGAACAAATCCTCTCCATGAGCATGGAACGCCGGAAAACATTCCAGATAAAACCTGAAAAAGTAGAAGTATCACCACTAATCCATTCGCTCATTGAACAGCATAAGCTAAAAGCCGGAAAACCCGTACACATTGAAGTAGAAATTCACCCGGAAAGCCTAACCGTGAATACAGACCGGGCACATTTCAGCAATATCATCAGCAACCTGATAGATAACGCAGTAAAATACTCTACCGACGAAGCCCAGGTAAAAATAACCTGCACCTCCATAAATGGTAAACTTGATGTTTGCGTAGAAGATAAAGGAATAGGCATCTCACCCGAAAAACTCAAACTGGTCTTCGATAAATTCTACCGGGTACCCACCGGAAACCGACATGATGTAAAAGGCTACGGATTGGGACTTTTCTACGTAAAAACAATGGTAGAAAAAATGGGAGGACAGATAGAGGTAAAAAGCGAACTGGGAAAAGGAAGCCGGTTTAGATTTACGATTTGACAATTTACGATTTACGATTGGAATAACATCATTTTAACGTTTGAACATGAAAAACCTGGGAGCGGCACCTTGCCGCGTATTACTCGTAGAGGATGAGCAAACTCTGGCGATGATCATTAAAGACACACTGGAAGAAAGTGATTTCACGATCCATCTGGCATCAGACGGTGAAGAAGGCCTACGTTTGTTCTTTGACATTCGCCCCGATATATTAGTGGCAGACGTTATGATGCCCAAAATGGATGGTTTTGAAATGGTACGCCGTATCCGCCAAACAGATAGAACGACTCCGGTACTGTTCCTCACAGCCCGTTCGGCTATTAATGATGTAGTAGAAGGATTTGAGTTGGGAGCCAACGATTACCTGAAAAAACCATTCGGTATGCAGGAGCTAATTGTCCGTATAAAGTCATTAGTAGGCAGAGCATTTAAGTTTGAGGAAGAGAAGAAAGAAACACGTTTCCAGATTGGGCGTTATCTGTTTGATCCGGTAACACAAATACTGTCCTACGACGGAACAAACCAAGAGCTTTCTCACCGGGAATCGGAGATATTAAAACGGTTGTGCGAGAACCAAAATCAGGTAATGAACATGCAGAGTGTATTGCTTGATCTTTGGGGTGATGATAGCTTCTTCAACTCACGAAGTTTACATGTATTTATCACTAAACTACGCCATAAACTATCTCAGGATAAGAGCATACGTATAGTTAATGTAAGAGGAATCGGATATAAACTGATTATTGATTAAATCAATCTATCACCAAGTAAATCAAGCAATTGATTTTTTAGTTTTTCTTTCACTTCGTTCATCGGGAGTTCATACCCCAGCTCCTTTTGCAAGGAAGTTACGCCTTTATCCATAAAGCCGCAGGGGTTGATGTAACTGAAGTACCGAAGGTCCGTATTTACGTTCAATGCCAGCCCGTGCATTGTAACATAATGACTACTCCGTACCCCCATAGCACAGATCTTCCGGGCAGTCGGTTTATCACCATCCAGCCAGACTCCCGTTGCTTTTTCCAGGCGCCCGGCCTGTATGCCATAAGAAGCACAAACGCGGATAATTGCTTCTTCTAATAAATGAATATACTCTTTAAGACCCAGTTTAAATTGTTCCAAATTCAGAATGGGATAACACACTAATTGTCCGGGGCCATGATACGTAATATCCCCTCCCCGGTCAATGTGATAAAGTGTAGCGTTGATTGCTTTTAATTGTTCCTCACCAAGAAGCATATTATTTTCTTTTCCGCTACGGCCAAGGGTGTAAACATGCGGATGCTCACAGAAAATCACCTCATTCTGATAAGGTTTTCCAGCTAGCTTTGCCGCAATAACAGCGTCGAACAATTCTGTTTGACGCTCCCAGGACCGGTTGTATGGAATAAGCCCCCAATCGGTAAAAGATAAATGATCTGCCATTTGGTGATTTATTATGAGTTCAACAAACAGCAGACCTACTCTTCTTTTTTATCTTCTACAACTACCGCTTCGTATTTAAACTTCTTAAAGCCGGCTTTCAGTTGTTCAATATTGGTTTTCTCAGCATCGTAGGTAATGGTTACTGTTTTGGCTTTCAAGTCAGTAGTAAATTTCTTCATGCCTTTTTCAAACTTGATATTGTCTTTCACTTTCTTTTCGCAGTTCTGACACATCATTTGTTCTACCTTGAACACTACAGTACGAAAATCTTTAGCTAAAGCTGTACCAATGCTTAAAAACAATACAGCCAACAGGGTGATTAGTTTTTTGCTCATCATATATTTTGTTTTTTAAATTCATTGTCCTTCACAAAGATATGTTTTTAGTCACGGATTATATAGAAATACACTTTTTTTAATTCTATAGATATCCCTACAACATCACAGTGTTATGTCGTAGACATTCCACTAATATGCCTACGATATAACACTGTGATCCCCTAGGCATATTTTCTGCTAATTCCGGGCTAAATTAAACCGTAATCCGATATAGAACTTTGCTCCGTGCATAGGCCCCCAGATCATGGTAGAATCGAAGTTATCTCCCCATGGATCAGAAGCACCAACAATCGGGTTCTTTTGTTTATAGTTAGTCAGGTTTTCTCCACCTACATAGACCGACCAGTGGCGGAAATAACGGGTAACCTGCGCGCTCAACTGCTCAAAAGAGCCATAGCGATAATCCCAGGACAACGAACCATCATTCATGGTATACGGCGTAGGCATGCGTCCGCCACCATTCAATTGCATGGTAGCATCAAACTGCCACAATCCTAATGGCGTCTGATAAGAAGCCGTCAGTAACCCTTTATACTTCCCCGTCAACGGCTTTTCCAACAACTCGCCGTTATAAGTAGTCTTTGCATCCGTATGCCTATAAGCTGCCGTTAAAGAAAACCCTTCAAAGAACGGATAAGTCGCTTCCACCTGGAACGCACGCGAGTATGACTTTCCATCCAGATTCAGGAAAGACACAGCATGCGGATCAGTATCCATATCCACTACCACCTGATTCTGGAAATCCGTGTAATAATACTCCGCATTCACATTCAGCGTTTTACCAAAGATCGGAATATAGGTAGAAACACTGGCCCCGTAATTCCACGCTTCTTCCTGCTTTAAATGCTCAGGGATATTTACTTTGCGACTACTGGCCAACAGGAAATTATTCTCCGCCAGCACATGATTCGTACGATACCCCTTACCCGCCGAAATACGGAAATGAACATACTCATTCGGATTATACTTGATGTGCGCTCGCGGAGTAACAAAGAAATCATATTCATTGCTATAATCGCCACGCAGACCAGCCATGAAGATAAACTTATCGTCCTTATTAAAGGTATATTGCGCATAAGCTCCCGATACAGACTCCTTGGACAGAGATTTCACACGAGGATCAGAAGCATCATTCGTAAGCCTATAATGCTGATCATATCCATCATAATTAAAGCTCAATCCGGTAGAAAGGCTATGAAGCGGAGAAAAATCAGTTTCAAATAATAAAGACGCATAAACATTCTTCTGATCTACGTCATACAATTTACGTCCGTAAACCGCATCCTGGTTATGAAGTGTTCCGGAAAGGATCAGTGCCAGATTCGTGACTTTCTCCTTATTAAATATATAGGCATTCTTGGTGAAGAATTCGTAACGGTCCGTCTTTATATGAATCATATACGGATCGGTCATAGCTCCTCCACTATGAGAAACCTGTCCGCTGTTACGCTCCTCCGTCGTTGCTTTAATCCCTGCCTGAAACACATAATTATCGCCCATATATGCCCAGCGGTTCCAGAAATTATATTGTTCTACTTTAGGAATATCCGCGAAACCATCATCATTGGAGTCGTGCGACTTCGTTTCATTTTCATAATGAGCCAGCAACATGGTAGTCCAGCGAGGCGACAACTGGATAGAGGCATCTGCATTCGCCTCGTACCGGTTGGTAGAAGATGCAAAAAGATTCGCCGAAACAATATCTGCCGTTTGTGGCTTCTTAAATTCCACATTGATCTGTCCCGTCAATGCCTCATACCCATTCTTCACCGACGATGTTCCTTTGGATACTTGTATACTCTGCATCCAAGGTCCCGGTACATACCCCAGACCATAAGGCGCAGCCGCCCCACGATAATTAGGAATATTCTCCGTAAGCATCTGTACATACGTTCCCGATAGTCCCAACAATCTGATTTGTTTGGCGCCGGTAGCAGCATCCGAATAACTCACGTCTACAGATGGGTTCGTTACAAAACTCTCTCCCAGATTACAACACGCCGCACGACTTAATTCAGCGCTGGTAATCATATCTTCATTCATTACACTGTTCCGAAGCTTCATGGTACCCAGTTTCCGGCTGACAACCTGTACTTCGTTGAGTTCCAATCCTTCACGTAATATAATATCCAATACAGCGTTCTTATCTGCAACCTGTATGGTATCATTCTCATATCCAATAAAACTAACAATCAGCTTTTGATTACCACTTGGTTTATCTATCGAAAAGCGACCGTCGGCCGTAGTTATTGCTCCTTTGGTTGTACCTGCCCACAGGATATTTGCACCTGGTATAGGGCTTCCCTCTCTATCTGTCACCGTTCCCTGAACCTGGGCATGAAGCCCCGAAGAAACCAACAATAGCAGGATAAATATGTATTTCATTTTTCTTTTTCTCATAGGGATTGCAAAGATAGCTGGTTTTGAATTCTCCCCCTTCATTATTTTTGTTTATTTATTCGGTGTATTCGTTAATTAGTTCTATATTTGTAGGTAGTGATTTCAGACAAAAATGTAGAATTAAAAGTAAAAACCTAGATGAAAAAACAATATGTAAGCCTGCTCGCAATTATTCTTTCGGCATGCGGTATTTATACGTCTTGTACTGACAAGATGAATAACACCGGATCGCTGGAATTTGAACGTGTACAGATCAACAAAACGGCCCACTTATTCGGCGACACCACTAAACCCGGAACAAACATTATTATCGACTTTACCTATATTGAAAAATCATCCGATAATGCGCTGAAAGATAGCCTGAACGCTTATATCCTTTCTGCTTGCTTCGGCGACAAATATATTGGTGAGGATATTCATGAAGTAGCAGAATTATATGCACAGAATTATATCAGTGAATACCGCCAGGATCTGGAGCCTATGTTCATTGAGGACCAAAAGAACAAGGAGAACAACGAATCTATCGCTTCCTGGTATTCCTACTACAAAGGATTGGAAAGCCAGGTGAAGTTCTATGAAAAGGATTTGTTGGTATATCGTATTGATTTCAATGAGTATACAGGCGGCGCACATGGAATGTACACTTCTACTTTCATGAACTTCGACCTGAAAAACATGCACCAATTGGCATTGGAAGATATCTTTATCGGCGATTATCAGGATACGCTTTCCGATCTTCTTTGGAACCAACTAATTGTAGACCAAAAGGTTAAAACACGGACCGAACTGGAGGATATGGGATATGGTTCCACAGGCGACCTGATTCCTACCGAAAACTTCTACCTGAGCAAAGAGGGTATCACTTTTTATTATAATGTATACGAATTTACTCCATATGTAATGGGAGCAGTCGAAATCAAACTTCCATACGAAGCAATGGCAAACATCTTGGGAGAAAACAGCATCATCAATTGGCTCAAATGAACTCAGATATCATAGTTAAATACTTCCCTAATTTAACGGAAGAACAACAACGGCAATTTGCCGCACTATATGATCTTTATATTGACTGGAATGCTAAAATCAATGTGATCTCCCGAAAGGATATTGAAAATTTGTACGAGCATCATGTGTTACATTCACTAGGGATAGCCAAAGTAATACAATTCCGTCCGGGAACAACCGTTATGGACTTGGGTACAGGAGGAGGATTCCCCGGTATTCCACTTGCTATATTCTTTCCGGAAGTTAAATTTCATCTGGTGGATAGCATCGGCAAAAAGGTACGTGTAGCCACAGAGGTAGCAAATGCTATCGGACTAAAAAACGTAACCTTCCGCCATGCCAGAGCACAGGATGAAAAACAGATGTTCGACTTTGTAGTAAGTCGCGCTGTAATGCCATTGGAAGACTTACTGAAAATCATCAGAAAGAACATTTCTCCTGTCCAGAAGAACGCCTTACCCAATGGACTAATCTGCCTGAAAGGTGGAGAACTGGAAAGAGAAACCATGCCGGTCAAAAACAAAACTACAATACATCATCTAAGCAAAGATTTCAAAGAGGAATTCTTTGAGACTAAGAAAGTTGTTTACTCAGTAGTTAGTAGCTAGAAGTTAGTAGCCAGACCAATGGACATACTATATAGGTAATGATAAAACCTGGCTACTAACTTCTGACTTCTAACTACTAAAAAATATAAACCTAGCTACTAACTTCTAACTACTAGCTACTGAATGAAAATAAAACGATTTGAATTTAATATGTTTCCCGTAAACTGTTATGTGATATGGGATGAAACGAAAGAGGCCGTGGTAATTGATCCCGGTTGCTTTTATGACGAAGAAAAGCAGAAGCTCAAAAACTTCATTTCTACTAATGAACTTACAATAAAGCATGTACTGAATACCCATCTGCATCTGGATCACATCTTTGGTAATCCATTCATGTTGCAGGAATTCGGATTATCAGCCGAAGCGAATAAAGCCGACGAATTTTGGTTGGAATTAGCTCCCAAACAATCCCGCTCATTCGGTTTTCAACTTAAAGACGAACCGGTTCCATTAGGAAAATACCTCTGCGATGGAGATATTATCACTTTCGGTAATACCAGACTGGAAGCCATTCATGTCCCCGGACATTCTCCCGGTAGCCTGGTATATTATTGCAGAGAAGAAAACTGCATGTTTTCGGGCGATGTATTGTTTCAGGGAAGCATCGGAAGAGCTGACCTTGCCGGTGGTAACTTCGATGATCTCAAAGAAAATATCTGTAGCCGGTTGTTCGTCCTGCCCAACGAGACAGTAGTTTATCCCGGACACGGTGCACCTACCACCATAGGCATAGAAAAAGTAGAAAACCCCTTTTTTCGATAACTATATACTTAAATATCATGAAGATTGATTTATTGGCCGATCGCCATATCGGCATTACCCCCAAGGATGAAGAAATCATGCTGAAAAAGATCGGTGTGAAGTCGCTGGATGAATTGATAGAGAAGACCATCCCTGCCAATATCCGTCTAAAAGAACCCATGAAATTGTCGGAAACCCTATCCGAGCACAAGTTTGCCCAACATATGGGTGAGTTATCTGCGAAGAATAAATTATTCACTTCGTACATCGGTATGGGGTGGTATGACACCATTACTCCAGCTCCTATTCAACGAAATGTATTTGAAAATCCGGTATGGTACACCTCATACACTCCTTACCAGGCTGAAGTATCACAAGGACGCTTGGAAGCCCTGATAAACTTCCAAACCGCAGTCAGCGACCTGACAGCCCTACCACTGGCCAACTGCTCATTGCTTGATGAAGGTACTGCTGCTGCCGAAGCTGTAAGTATGATGTATGCACTACGCTCGCGTGACCAACAGAAATCGGGTGCTAATGTCGTATTTGTGGATGAAAATATATTTCCGCAGACATTAGCAGTAATGAACACACGTGCTGTTCCTCAAGGTATTATCTTGCTTACTGGTAAATATCAGGAATTTGAAATTACATCTAATGTATTTGCCTGTATATTACAATATCCTAATTCAAATGGCAATGTAGAGGATTATCGTGCATTTACGGAAAAAGCTCATGCAGCCAATTGTAAGGTAGCCGTAGCAGCGGACATCCTGAGTCTGGCATTATTAGTTCCCCCAGGTGAATGGGGAGCAGATATTGTATTCGGAAGCACACAACGCTTGGGCACTCCTTTATTCTATGGTGGTCCGTCTGCTGCTTATTTCGCTACACGCGACGAATATAAACGTAATGTCCCGGGACGTATTATCGGCTTATCTAAAGACCGTTATGGAAAGCTTTGCTACCGCATGGCATTACAAACCCGCGAACAGCATATTAAACGCGAAAAAGCAACATCCAATATCTGTACGGCACAAGCATTATTGGCTACTATGGCTGGATTCTATGCTGTATACCACGGTCCCGATGGACTGAAAAATATAGCTACACGTATTCATAGTATTGCTGTATTCCTGGAGAAGCAAATCACGAAATTGGGATACAAGCAAATCAATAAGCAATACTTTGATACCTTGCGTTTTACTCTTCCTGATGATCTTTCGGCACAAGAAATCCGTACGATCGCTTTGAGTAAAGAAGTAAACCTACGCTACTTTGAAAATGGAGACGTTGGTTTGAGTATAGACGAAACAACCGATATTGCTGATGTTAATGTATTGCTTTTAATCTTCGCCGTAGCAGCAGAAAAAGATTACACCAAGATTAACGAAATACCGGAAAGCACTATTCTATCCAAAGAACTGCAACGCCAGAGTGACTTCATGATACATGAAGTTTTCCATAAATATCGTACAGAAACCGAATTAATGCGTTATATCAAACGCCTTGACCGAAAAGATATTTCTCTCGCTCACTCTATGATATCATTAGGTTCATGTACTATGAAACTGAATGCAGCATCAGAAATGCTCCCATTGAGCAATCCTAGCCTGATGGGTATTCACCCACTGGTACCTCAGGATCAGGCACAAGGCTATCATGAATTAATCCACAACCTAAGCGAAGAGCTAAAAGTAATCACCGGATTTGCAGGTGTCAGCCTACAGCCCAATTCGGGAGCAGCAGGCGAATATGCCGGCTTACGGGTTATCCGCAGTTATCTGGAAAGTATTGGGCAAGGCCATCGTAACAAGGTACTTATTCCGGCATCGGCACACGGTACAAACCCAGCTTCGGCTATTCAATGTGGATATGAAACTATTACCTGCGCTTGTGATGAACAGGGTAATGTAGAAATGTCCGACCTGCGTGAAAAAGCAGAATCCAATCGGGATGAACTTGCTGCACTTATGATTACCTATCCATCTACTCATGGCATTTTTGAAACGGAGATCAAGGAAATCTGTGAAATTATACATGCATGTGGTGCACAGGTTTATATGGATGGTGCCAATATGAATGCACAGGTCGGTCTGACCAATCCGGGGTTCATTGGAGCTGATGTTTGCCACCTGAATCTTCATAAAACTTTTGCCTCTCCACATGGTGGTGGTGGTCCGGGTGTTGGTCCAATTTGTGTGGCCGAACATTTGATTCCATTCCTGCCAGGCCACTTCTTGTGTGGAAATTCACAGAATGAAGTTGCATCCGCTCCGTTTGGAAGTGCTGGTATTCTACCTATTACGTATGGATATATCCGTATGATGGGAACCGAAGGGTTAACCCAAGCTACTAAAATCGCAATCCTAAGTGCCAACTATCTGGCAGCATGCCTCAATGACACATACGGTATTGTTTATCGCGGAGCCAATGGCTTTGTTGGTCATGAAATGATCCTGGAATGTCGTAAGATAAACGAAGAAACAGGAGTAAACGAAAGCGACATAGCCAAACGATTGATGGATTATGGCTACCATGCTCCAACACTCTCTTTCCCTGTTCATGGCACATTGATGATTGAACCTACCGAAAGCGAAAGTTTAGCCGAATTGGATAACTTCATAGATGTTATGCTCACCATTTATCAGGAGATTCAAGAAGTGAAGAATGGAGAATCGGATAAGTCTGATAATGTGCTGGTTAATGCGCCACACCCCGAATACGAAGTTGTAGCAAATAGCTGGATTCACGCCTATTCGCGAGAAAAAGCAGCATATCCTATTGATTCAGTTAGAGAGAACAAGTTCTGGGTAAACGTTGCACGCGTAGATAATACATTGGGAGATAGAAAATTGCTTCCAACACGTTACGGAAGCTTTGACTAGAAAGTAAAACGTTTAAACGTCTAAATCAAATATCAATTATTTAGGATGGGTTCGCAGATAACGCGAACCCATTTTTTGATATAACAGTAAAAATGATGCATCATATTCCAAAATCCTTTTTCAGTAGCTCCATATTTGCATCCAAATACCGAGCCGCGGCTTCGTATCCTTTTTCATAAATCTCCTCTACATGTTTAAAATCAAATAGAGAATAAACAGAGACTTCCCCGGATTCAATCAGGTAGTCACAAGCAGCGCGTTCCTCTATTGTATTTGCTCCAACCATATAGTTCATCGCTCGCTCAACAATATACTTCATAGAGCGGTCGTATTTCACAGAGATTACTGGGCTTATATCTATTCCAATCACTTTATCGCATTGCTCTCTGATCGCAGATACAGGAAAGTTTTTAAGCAATCCCCCATCTACATAGTGATGCCCATCTATTTCTACCGGGGTAAAAACAATCGGGACCGAGCAAGAGGCAATCACCGCAGGTATTATCTTTCCGGCATTAAAAACTTTGACTTCTCCACATTCAATATCCGATGCAACTACATTCATTGGCAGTTTGAGTTCTTCAAACGTCCTGACCCGTAGATATTTTCTTAAAATAACTCCAATACCTGTAGCTTTAAAAATCCCATCACGAGGTAAGGTACTTTCAACCAACTCCCATAGTTTCACAGTCTTAGCATAAGAAAACATTTCATCAGGAGTATATCCGTCAGCATAAAGTACGCCTATCAGCGATCCGACACTGGTACCTGCAATAATATCGGGATATATTCCACGTTCATTCAATGCTTTCAAAGCTCCCAGATGAGCATATCCCCGTGCTCCTCCTCCACTCAGTACCAATCCCAGTTTATATGGTTTCTTCGCCCTTTTCTTTCTTTTCCACAACATATCTAACCTATTTTAATCACATATTCAAGTAAAAATCCTGCGTTAGTGCAATATACTCCGGACTATATTGATGCCGCTCTATCTCCAGTAATAATTCTTTTCTATCGCACGTCACTTCAGGATCAGGTACAAACTCAATCAGTGTCCTTTTAGGTGGTTTACCCGGAGTAGTTATCACACTCAATTGCTTGTGTACAAATAAGCCCAAAACGGCAGCCTGAGTTTTCAGACTCTCTGACACGTCCGTAGGGATAATCACGCAAAAGCGCCCACCATCAGTTAATAACCGTGCTACCCCTTCCAGCAGTTCATCATACCTCAGACTATTATTGTGTCTAGCCATTGTCCGCTGCTTTCCCGGACACTCCAATGAGTCCACGAAATACGGAGGATTTGAGACGATCAGATCAAACTTCTCTTCCGAAACAAACGTTGTAAAATCCTGTTCGATTACTTCTATCCGATCTTTCCACGGCGAATTCTCTATATTTTCTTCTGCTTGAGATATCGCGTCCTTATCCATTTCCAACGCCACAATTCTTGCCTGAGAGCGTTGTGCAATCATCAATGCGACCAGCCCTGTGCCTGTGCCCACGTCTAATATGCGGGAGGTTTGAGCCACATCACTCCATGCTCCCAACAACACCCCATCCGTACCTACTTTCATAGCGCATCTGTCATGCTGTATAGTAAATTGTTTAAATCTGAACATATTTAGTAGTTAGAAGTTAGTAGTGCGGCACCTTGCCGCGTCAAATTTAGTATATTTCTACATTTTATGTGTTGGGAGTTCCGCCATTTTTGGTTTTTTATTGTTATAGTGTTTTATAATTAATGTAGAATAGATTAACTTTGCAGACGTTTTGCGATAAAGCAAACCAGCACTAAATAATAAATGCACATGAGAAGAGACAATTACATGTCTGAGGACGAAAAAGATTTCGAAGAACAAAACGATAGCACTTTCTCACTAATTGCCGATTTTGAAGGAAACGAAGAACAACTTTTCGATATAAAGGTAGACATAGATGGGAATATTCCTATTCTACCGCTCAGAAACATGATGCTATT
The DNA here is from genome assembly GCF_010500965.1 of Bacteroides sp. 51. Classification (GTDB taxonomy): domain Bacteria; phylum Bacteroidota; class Bacteroidia; order Bacteroidales; family Bacteroidaceae; genus Bacteroides. Next base: position 66,788 of record NZ_QVMI01000013.1, read on the forward strand.
TCCAGGCGTTTTCCTCCCTATCACTGTAGGACGGAGATCATCTATGAAAGTAGTTAAGGACGCCGAGAAAAATAAAAGCTTTATTGCGGTATTCTGTCAGAAAGAAGCCAGAATAGAGCAACCGACGAAACAGGATCTCTATCCGATTGGTGTAATTGCCAAAGTAGTTAAGATACTGCAAATGCCCGATCGCACCACTACAGCCATTCTTCAGGGAATAAGACGCACTGAGTTGCTGGAAATTGGTCAACTACGCCCCTTCCTGAAAGGCGAGGTAAAGCTTCTTGATGACGATGTTCCGCCAAAGACTGATAAAGAATATGCAGCCCTTGTAGATACCTGCAAAGACTTGACTATACGTTATGTCAAAGCATCCGAGATGATGCACCAGGATTCCGTTTTTGCTATCAAGAACATCAGTAACCCAATGTTTTTGATCAATTTTATCTGTACTAATCTTCCGCTTAAGCTAGAAGAAAAGATAGAGTTGATCAACATGGACTCGTTAAGGGACCGTACTTTCCGTTTGCTGGAAATCCTGAACCGCGAAGTGCAACTCATGGAATTGAAAGCAAGTATCCAGATGCGTGCCCGCGAAGATATTGATCAGCAACAACGGGAATACTTCTTGCAACAACAAATCAAGAATATTCAGGAAGAGCTGGGTGGGAATACGCAAGACCAGGAAATTGAAGAGTTGCGTAAGAAAGCCCGGGCTATGAAATGGCCGTTTGAGGTTGCTACTACTTTTGATAAAGAAGTAGCTAAACTAGAACGCACTCATCCTCAGTCACCCGATTACAGTATACAGCTCAACTATCTGCAAACCATGCTCGGATTGCCCTGGGGGATATATACCGTAGATAATCTGAACCTGACCCAGGCCGAAAAGACTTTGAACAAAGACCATTACGGATTGGAGAAGGTAAAAGAGCGTATACTTGAGCATCTTGCCGTATTAAAGTTGAAGGATGACATGAAATCGCCCATCATCTGTTTGTATGGCCCTCCGGGAGTGGGTAAAACTTCGCTTGGACGATCCATCGCTTCTGCTTTGAAACGCAAATACATTCGTATGTCATTGGGTGGTGTTCATGATGAAGCGGAAATTCGCGGTCACCGTAGGACATACATCGGTGCGATGCCGGGACGCGTTATTAAGAACCTGATCAAGGCTGGCTCTTCTAATCCGGTATTCATATTGGACGAAATTGATAAATTGGGTTCCGATCATAAAGGCGATCCTTCTTCGGCATTGTTAGAAGTACTCGACCCGGAACAGAACAATACGTTCCACGATAACTTCCTTGATGTGGATTACGATCTGTCGAAAGTGATGTTCATCGCTACGGCAAACAATCTGAATTCTATTCCTGCCCCACTATTGGACCGTATGGAGATGATTGAAATTAGTGGCTACATTACAGAAGAGAAAGTAGAAATCGCTCGTCGTCACCTTGTTCCAAAGGCGCTGGAAGCTAACGGATTGAAGAAGAACAATATCAAGATACCAAAGGATACGCTCGAGGCTATCGTTGAGGACTATACCCGTGAAAGCGGTGTGCGTGAATTGGAAAAGAAAATCGGTAAGATTCTACGCAAAAGTGCTCGTCAATATGCTACAGACGGATATTTCCTTAAAAGTGAAATCAAACCAACTGATTTATATAATTTCCTTGGTGCACCGGAATATAGCCGCGATAAATATCAGGGCAATGAATATGCCGGCGTAGTGACCGGACTTGCCTGGACTGCCGTAGGTGGAGAAATTCTTTTTGTTGAAACCAGTTTAAGCAAAGGTAAAGTCGGCAAACTCACGTTGACGGGTAATCTGGGTGATGTGATGAAAGAATCGGCTATGTTGGCGCTTGAGTATATCAAATCACATGCTTCAGTTTTGGAACTGAATGAAGAGATCTTCGATAACTGGAACATCCATATCCACGTTCCTGAAGGAGCTATTCCAAAGGATGGTCCTTCGGCAGGTATTACTATGGCCACGTCATTGGCTTCGGCCCTGACCCAACGTAAGGTAAAGGCTAACCTGGCTATGACAGGCGAGATCACCCTTCGTGGTAAAGTACTTCCCGTGGGCGGCATCAAGGAAAAGATTCTTGCAGCCAAACGTGCCGGCATCAAAGAAATTATTCTGAGTGCTGAGAATGAAAAGAACATCAACGAAATAGAAGCTATATATCTGAAAGGGTTGAAGTTTCATTACGTAAATGATATTAAAGAAGTATTCGCTATTGCGCTGACCAAGGAAAAGGTGGCAGATGCAATTGACCTGACTGTAAAAAAGGCCGAAGACAAGAAATGACATTTGAACTACAATACAGTGACTCCAAGAGTAACGCGCGGGCAGGATTGCTGACTACTGATCATGGTCAGATCCAAACCCCTATCTTCATGCCTGTTGGGACACTGGGCTCTGTTAAAGGAGTCCACCAGACGGAGCTGAAAGAGGATATCAACGCCCAGATTATTCTTGGAAATACGTACCATTTATATTTACGTCCGGGATTGGAAGTAATAGAAAAAGCCGGTGGACTGCATAAGTTCAACGGCTTTGACCGTCCTATGCTTACCGATAGCGGTGGCTTTCAGGTGTTCTCGCTGTCCGGCATACGTAAACTAAAAGAAGAAGGTGCCGAATTCCGTTCGCATATCGACGGAAGCAAACACTTGTTTACGCCAGAGAAAGTGATGGACATTGAACGTATCATTGGCGCCGATATTATGATGGCTTTCGACGAGTGTCCTCCGGGCGATTCGGATTATGCATACGCCAAGAAGTCTATGGAGCTTACACACCGTTGGCTGGACAGATGCATTCATCGTTTTAATGAAACGGAGCCAAAGTACGGGTATAGCCAATCCTTGTTCCCTATTGTGCAGGGTTGCGTATACCCCGATCTTCGTCAACGTTCGGCAGAATATATTGCTTCTAAGAATGCAGATGGCAATGCGATTGGCGGACTGGCTGTGGGCGAACCGGTTGATAAGATGTATGAGATGATCGAACTGGTTAATGCTATACTTCCCAAAGACAAACCACGTTACTTGATGGGAGTCGGCACACCGGTCAATATACTCGAAGGCATCGAAAGAGGAGTTGATATGTTCGACTGTGTTATGCCTACCCGTAATGGACGGAATGGTATGCTCTTTACGAAAGAGGGCATCATGAACATGAAAAACAAGAAGTGGGAAATGGACTTCTCTCCTATTGAAGAGGACGGAGCTTCGGTTGTAGATACACTATACACCAAAGCTTATCTGCGCCACTTGTTCCACGCGCAAGAACTGCTTGCCATGCAAATCGCCTCAATTCATAACCTGGCGTTTTATCTATGGCTGGTGGGTGAAGCCAGAAAACACATTATCGAAGGTGACTTTTCTACCTGGAAACCGATGATGGTAAAGAAACTATCCACAAGATTATAACAAAAACTATGGGCAAAATACTAAAACGGCTTGACTGGTATATTATTAAGAAGTTTCTGGGAACATACGTGTTTGCCATAGCCTTGATCATATCTATCGCTGTAGTGTTCGACTACAACGAGAAGATGGACAAGTTTGCGAACAACAATGCGCCATGGTCGGCTATTATATTTGACTATTATCTTAACTTCGTTCCTTACTTTGCCAATCTGTTCAGTCCGCTGTTTGTATTTATTGCTGTAATATTTTTCACCTCGAAGCTTGCCGAGAACTCAGAAATCATAGCCATGTTCTCAACCGGTATGAGTTTCAAGCGGTTGATGCGTCCTTATATGATTTCGGCAGCAGTAATCGCAATAGTTACTTTCTTTCTGGGATCGTATATCATTCCGCAAGGTAGTGTTACGCGCCTGGCTTTTGAGGATAAATATTATAAACCCCGAAAAACGACCACTGCAAAGAATATTCAACTCGAAGTAGACTCTGGCGTTATTGCTTATATGGGTAATTATTATGATTATCGTAAATCGGGGAATAACTTCTCGTTGGATAAGTTTGTGGATAAAGAACTTGTATCGCACCTGACTGCACGTAGCATCACCTACGATACGACCTCTACTTATAAATGGACACTCAAAGATTATACCATTCGCGAAATGGGCGGGCTGAAAGAAACCATCACCCGGGGAGATAAACTGGATACAATCATCAAGATGGAACCCAGCGACTTCCTCATTGCCCGTAATCAACAGGAAATGCTTACCAGTCCACAGCTTAGTACTTATATAGACCAACAAAAAAGACGTGGATTCGCCAATATCAAGGAATTTGAGATTGAGTATCACCGGCGTATTGCCGCCTCATTTGCGTCCTTTATCCTGACGGCCATTGGTCTGTCGCTCTCATCGCGCAAAGTAAAAGGAGGAATGGGACTGCACCTCGGTATCGGTCTGGCACTCAGCTTCTCATTCATTCTCTTCCAGACTGTATCTTCTACCTTTGCCATAAGCGGCAGTATGCCACCGGTGGTAGCGGTATGGGTTCCTAACCTACTCTATGCGCTGATTGCCGTTTACCTTTATACAAAAGCTCCTAAATAGAAAGTTTCGCTAAGAAATGACGCACTGTCTCAGTGATGTTGATCCAGTGCCTGAGCCGAGCTGATGCACTGGACCAATCTGCCTGATGCACTGGATGAATCTGGTTGATGTACTGGATCAATCTGGTCGATGTAGTAGGTAAATCCAACTGATGTACTGGATGAATCAGATTGATCCACTGAATGAAGGACATTGCCCTACTGCTTGAGGGAGATTGAACTACTGGCTGAACTTCATTAAGACAGTGCTCTATTCGCTAACGATCTACTTTTCTAAACCTGGAGCGGCACCTTGCCACAAAAAAAATCCCGCCTACACGAATGTGCAAACGGGATCATTTGTTGTATTCTTTCCTCTTTATTCAATTCCAGTCCCTACATATTCAGTGGGAAGGGAATGCCTTACTTTCGTATGATCTTATCATACGCACTGTATTAGTTAAGATAATCCGAAAGCTCGGTTGCAGAGATGTTTTTGGCTATAATTACACCATTATCATCCAATAAATAGTTAGTAAATCCGCGGTTTAGGTTATACTTCTTGAACAAACCGGATTTCTCGCCCTTGGTTTCCACGAAACAAGTGGGCGTAACTATTTGGTCCTTACGAATGGTTTCAGCAAAAATCGACTGATATTCATCAAACGATACGGAAACCATTTTCACATTGTCATAGGTAGTTGACTGAAGCGCATTGCTCAAACCAGCGTTGAGCATCCGGGATTGCGCATCGTAACTTGCCCAGAAACTTAGCAAAACATATTCACCTTTCAATTCATCAAGGTCTACGGTTTGCTCGTTAGATATAGTTTTGATTTTAAAATCAGGGGCTACATCACCCAGGTTCAACCCTCCGGTGGGTTTGTCTTTTGCGACGAAAGAAGTCAAGGAACTAATGAGTAATACAACAAAAATCCATTTTACATGTCTCATGTAATTCGGTTTTGGTTAATACTATCCGGGCTGGTCCGTAAACCAGGGTTTCTCCCGGACTCTGCTTTTTGAAAAGCATCAATAAATTAAAATCTACTGATATTCAAGGCTTTCCTTTCAGAAACCGGGTGCAAAGTTAAGCACAAATACCAATACAAACCAAATAAACATGTAAATTTCTCAATTATTACAAGTAATATTTTATGTTATTTAGCATAAAGACAGGCTTTTTACTTACTTTTGCAGAATATACGAAGCACCTTAACATAGCCCAAACAAGTTTGGCTCTGTATTCGGTTTTCGCTATATTTACACAGAAATTAAAACAACCTCAAGTATGCACAATTCATCGAATACCGAACTTATTTTAATTCGCATCACAGGCGAAGATCGTCCGGGACTTACAGCATCCATCACAGAGATTCTGGCAAAATATGATACCACGATTCTCGACATTGGGCAAGCCGATATTCATAACACATTATCGCTGGGAATCTTGTGTAAAACAGAAGAACGAAGGTCAGGATTTGTTATGAAAGAATTACTATTCAAAGCATCCGAACTTGGGGTAACCATCCACTTCTCTCCCACTTCGGTAGAAGAATACGAGAACTGGGTTAATATGCAAGGAAAAAACCGCTATATATTAACCTTACTAGGACGCAAGTTATCTGCCAAACAAATATCGGCTGTTACCCACATCCTGGCAGAACAAAGCATGAACATTGATGCCATCAAACGCCTGACGGGACGTATGCCACTAGATGAAGAAAAAGCAAATATACGTGCATGCATCGAATTCTCGGTACGCGGAACCCCGAAAGACAGAATCGGAATGCAAGAGCAACTCATGGTACTGGCAAGCAAACTGGAAATGGACTTCTCTTTTCAACTCGATAATATGTATCGCCGCATGCGCCGGCTAATCTGCTTTGATATGGACTCTACACTCATCGAAACGGAGGTTATTGATGAATTGGCCATCCGCGCAGGTGTAGGAGAACAGGTAAAAGAGATCACAGAACGCGCCATGCGCGGAGAAATCGACTTTACAGAAAGTTTCCGCGAACGGGTAGCTTTACTGAAAGGACTGGACGAATCTGTTATGAAAGAAATTGCCGAAAGTTTACCCATAACCGAAGGCGTTGACCGATTGATGTATGTATTAAAGAAGTACGGATATAAAATCGCGATTCTCTCCGGAGGATTCACCTATTTCGGTCGATACCTACAAGATAAATACGGCATCGACTATGTATATGCCAATGAACTGGAAATCGTGGATGGAAAGCTGACCGGAAATTATCTGGGCGATGTGGTAGACGGCAAAAGAAAAGCCGAACTCCTCCGGCTCATCGCACAAGTAGAAAAAGTAGATATCGCACAAACCATTGCAGTAGGCGACGGAGCAAACGACCTACCCATGCTGGGCATTGCCGGACTGGGCATTGCATTCCACGCCAAGCCCAAAGTTGTAGCAAACGCCAAACAATCTATCAACACCATCGGACTGGATGGCGTACTATACTTCCTCGGATTCAAAGACTCCTACCTCGACGAACGCGGAAAACTTTAGGCAGCGAGGCGCTGCACCCAATGGCGGCAAGCCGCAGTTTGACGGATTTATTATTAGACGCGGATTACACAGATTGCAAAGAACAATCCATGTAATCCGCGTCTAAAATAATAATATACCTACAGAAGACAGAAATTGATATTTTACACGTATCTTTGCGTAAAATTTAAATATAGAATGAAGTTTTCTGAATTAAAGCTACAAGATAGTGTACTGGATGCATTGGATGCAATGAGATTTGATGAGTGTACTCCCATTCAGGAACAAGCCATACCAATTATACTGGAAGGACGTGACCTAATTGCGGTAGCACAAACCGGAACGGGGAAAACCGCTGCTTTCCTATTACCTATATTAGATAAGCTCAGTACGGGAAATTATCCCGCAGATGCAATCAATTGTGTCGTTATGTCTCCCACCCGTGAGTTGGCTCAACAAATTGACCAACAGATGGAAGGCTTCTCTTATTTCGTGCCAGTATCCAGTGTACCCGTATATGGCGGAAGCGATGGTGTCCTGTTTGAGCAACAAAAGAAAGGGTTAACACTGGGAGCCGACGTAGTTATTGCTACTCCGGGGCGATTAATATCACACCTGAGCCTAGGATACGTTGATCTATCCAAAGTGTCTTTCTTCATTCTCGATGAAGCCGACCGTATGTTGGACATGGGATTCTATGACGACATTATGCAAATCTTCAAGCATTTCCCGGAAACATGCCAGGTTATTATGTTTTCTGCAACTATGCCGACCAAAATCCAACAAATGGCAAAGAAGATTCTAAAGAATCCGGCAGAAGTGAAGTTGGCAGTTTCCAAACCCGCAGAAAAAATCATTCAAGCAGCATATATATGTTATGAACGCCAAAAGCTGGGAATAATTCAATCTCTTTTTATAGATGAAGTACCAGAACGGGTAATTATATTTGCATCGTCAAAGATAAAGGTTAAAGAAGTAGCCCGCTCGCTAAAAATGATGAAACTGAATATCGGCGAAATGCACTCAGACCTGGATCAATCGCAACGAGAACATATCATGCGGGAATTCAAAGCGGGAAGAATCAATATTCTGGTAGCCACGGATATTGTATCCAGAGGCATTGACATCGACGACATACGCTTGGTGGTAAATTACGATGTACCCCATGACAGTGAAGATTATGTACACCGAATCGGACGTACAGCACGCGCCAACAATGATGGAGTAGCTATTACATTTGTTAGCGAAAAAGAGCAGACCAATTTCAAGAATATAGAAACCTTCCTTGGAAAGGATATATATAAAATTCCACTTCCGGAAGAATTGGGAGAAGCTCCGGAATACAAACCTTCAGAAAATAAGTATAAAAGAAGCGGTGGATTCCGCAAAAGTAGTGGTGGAACGAAGAGAAAAGGAAACTATTCCTCAAAGAGTAAACAAGCTAAGAAATAACGGGCATCCATTTCAAAACACCTACCACCGGGTTATTCTTTCGCCATTCTTGGAACTCACTATAACTGCGTACGTTTCCTTCCAGTACGGCACGGTAGATTTCTATTCCCATCACCTGATCTGTTTCAGGAATATCATATTTTATTTGTAATATCGCAAGTCGGGTTTCCGGGGTAAGAACATCCATTACCCTTTGGGTAACTTGCTCCATATAACCATCAAAGGCAGATCCTTTTTGAATATGGATTAAATCAAATTTCCATATATCCCCTTGTTTATCTTCGTACCTAACATGCCACTCAAGGCATGCTTCCTCAGTATCAAGAAGATTAGTATATTCAATGTGCTTCACAGCCGGATTCTCAGACAGTCGAGCTATGACCAAAAAGCTATCGCTTACTATCACAGGATCAGAGTATATATGAAAGTCTATATCGAGATTGTTCATCAGCAATCCTGATTTCAATGAACCAACAAGATTTATCTCCGCACCAATACTATGCCAAATAGCCATCATATCGGTTTCTTTGATTATTTCCCAAGCCCGCTTCTGATTTTGCTGAGCGATTGCAAGAATATCTTTCATTAAATCTATCGATTAATTATCATTGAGTTGCCCTTCGGGGCGCCGGTATGTAATTATACTCAAAACCCCAGGTGTCGCTTCGCTTTACCTGGGGCTGAAATAAGTTACCACTTCGGGGTGTATCTTTTGTTTTAAAACCTGACCGTGGAACCTTGCCACCCGCATGGGAAACTTGGGTGCAGCGCCTCGCTGCCCTTGCCGTTAGCGTAGGCGGTCGGCGGCTTTGACTAGTACTTCATCGCGTCCGATGGCACGAATAGCCAGGTAATTCAGAATGATGGCGACTAGCGGTAAGCATAATGCCCAGTTGATCTGGAATGAAGCTTCCAGATCGCCCTTTAATACAAAATAAAATGCAATAAACGCAAGATAGTAGCCAATCAGCAATATGGTATTGAAGATCGTCATTCTAATTTGCAACATTCTATTTTTGTATAAAAAGATAGTAGCAACAGCAATAATAGAACTCAGCAATAAAATTGCAAAAAGTCCCCACGATGATTGAAATACATCGCCTGCACTAATACCTAAAGGACTAAATGTATATGTAACTGCCTCCGCATCTGTAAAATAGCCCAGTGGCAAACACATACTGGCGATCAGCAAACCAACGACTAGCAAAAGATAGACAGTTTGAATACGCTGAATCATATTACTGTAGTTTTTCTTTTTCCTTAGCCGGATTTCTATAGTAAACCTTTCCCTCGATATATTCCTGAGCAGCAATCAACGTTGCCTTTGGAAGTTTTTCGTAATAACGGGATATTTCGATCTGTTCTCTGTTTTCAAATGTTTCTTCCAGGTTATCGTTATAAGAAGCGAATTCCTGTAGTTTTTTAGATAGATCACTTTTCATTTCTACACTGATCTGGTTGGAGCGTTTGCCAATGATAGAAACTGTTTCGTACACATTACCTGTATCTGCACACAATTCCATCATATCACGGGTAACGGTGTTGCTTGGAGCATTCGTTTTTCTGTAGTCCATAAATTAATATCTATTTTAGTCTTCTTGAGTAGTTACTTTATCACTTGATTCCTTGAATATCTTTTCAGCCTCTTTCAGGAATTTACTTTCCGGAAATTCGTTTTTGAAAGCATAATATTCATCAATCGTATCCCGATAACGTTCATCTTGTCTTTCTTCGATACTATTTATTGCCATTTCATATTTAGCACGAAGAATCAAGATAGAAAGTTCTTCACGATACACTGTGTATGGGTAATCCTTTAATGCATTTTGCGCTGTGATTACACAAGATAAATAGTTATTTCCCATGTAGTTGCCTAAATTGTAGTACAACCTGGATGAGTAGAGTTCTTTACGAACCAACTTATCCTGCAAGGCAAAAATCATCTCCTGTGCTTCTGACTTCTTCAAGCTCTGTGGAAAGTATTCCATAAACATTTGAAGTTCACGAACAGCCAGGTATGTTCCGGATTGATCCAAACGGGCTTCCGGGCTATCCAGATACAACGCTTTACCTGAGTGGAAACGGGAAAGTTCGGTATATGTACCACGTGGATACGTGTTGTAATACGTCATAAAGGTTTGCGCAGCAGTAGAATAATCTTTTTGATTATAATAGCTCATGCCCAACATATAAAGTGATTCCTCGGCTTTATCCGTACCTTTCAAAATAGTGATCAACTCATTCAAAAGAGTTGCGGCACGTCCATATTGCCCTTTAGCGAAATAGTTTTTAGCAGCTTCGTATTTGTACTCATAATCAGTACTCTTCAGCACTTTATTGTACTCTCCACACGAGGATAAAACGAGCGCTGCTAATAAAATTACAAAAAGATTTTTCTTCATACCTTTATAATAATTGCGCAAAGTTACTGATTCAGCTTCAATTAACCAAGTTAATAAAATTGAAAGTTAGTATTCTATAGACAAAAGTGGGTTTTCTATAGACAAAAGAACAAAAGAAACACATTTTTCCCCGTTTCCACGAGGTATGTGTTCTTTTGTTCCTGTGTCTAAATACGGTAAACCTTATGCATTAAAGCTTGTATAGATCGCTGGCTGCAAGCAATTCTACTTTTTTCTCGGTCAGCACCTCGATACATTTCTCCAGATTGCTTGGGCGGATAATTACATTGGCCGAATTGTTGTTGGCAAAAGAATACATATATTCGATGAATACGCCTGCTTCCGACAGATAATTCAATACCTTAGCCAATGCTCCGGGAACATTAGGACAGTTAATACCCACAACATTGGTAACATTTACAGCAAAATGATTCTTCTTCAGTACATCATAAGCTTTGTCCGGATCGGAAACGATACCGCGTAAGATCCCAAAATCTGCATTTTCAGCGATACAAAGAGCAGATAGATTGATATCTTCTTTCGCTAAAACTTCAGTTACTTCTGTCAAACGGCCTGTATTATTTTCCAAAAAGATGGAAAGCTGCTTTGCTATCATATTAATTTTGAATTTAAAATTATGAATTATACTTTCTAATTATTGGGAAAGATAGAGATTTTTCTTTAAAATCCAGCCCTTCATTCATAATAATTAAAGTTTTCTATTATCAATTACGCGCTTAGCTTTGCCGATACTACGCTCAATGCTGCGAGGCTCTACAAGTTTGACATCTACTCCAAGCCCAAGCACGCTTTGCAAACGGCCAACCAGTTTCTTTTTAAGCGCTAACATCTTGTTTATCTCATCCGAATAGTAGTCGGGACGCACTTCTACTTTCAACTCCATGCGGTCGGTATTATTTACGCGATCAACGGTCAAAAGATAATGTGGTTCAAACTCTTCCATTTCGAGAATAACAGATTCGAACTGGCTTGGGAATACGTTCACACCGCGAATAATCAGCATATCATCACTTCTACCCAAGATGCGATCCATACGTACCAGAGTGCGTCCGCATTTACACTTTTCTTGATGCAGAGCTGTAAGGTCTTTGGTGCGGTAGCGCAACAAGGGCATACCTTCTTTAGTCAGATGGGTAAATACAAGTTCGCCGGTTTGTCCGGGTTCCATTTGTTGCATGGTTAACGGATCTACGATTTCAGGATAGAAATGATCTTCATTGAGATGGGTACCGTCCTGACATTCACATTCATAACCGACACCGGGCCCGGCAATTTCGCTCAATCCGTAAATGTCATATGCTTTAATGCCTAGTTTTTCTTCAATTTCCTTGCGCATATTCTCTGTCCAGGGTTCTGCACCAAAGACACCGATCTTTAGTTTCAGTTCATCGCGCGAAATACCCGAGTCTTTAATGGCATCGGCCATGAATAAAGCATAAGAAGGTGTACAACAAAGTACGGTTGCACCAAAATCGTGCATCAGGGTAATTTGCTTTTCTGTATTGCCGCTGGACATTGGAATGACGGAAGCCCCGATATTCTCAGCACCATAATGCGCCCCCAATCCACCGGTGAACAGTCCATAACCATAAGCAACCTGGAAGAAATCGGAATTACTGGCGCCATAGGCCGAAAAGCAGCGCGACAGGCATTCTGTCCATGCAGACAGGTCTTTGCGGGTATATCCCACCACGGTAGGTTTGCCTGTAGTACCGGAGGAAGCGTGAATACGGACAATCTGGCTCATTGGAACAGCGCACAGTCCAAAAGGATAGTTATCGCGCAGATCACTCTTCGTAGTGAAAGGCAATTTCACGATATCATCAATATCGTTAATATCATCGGGTGTAATGCCCAACTCCTGCATTTTCTTACGGTAGAATGGTGTGTTATGATACACGTGCTCTACTATTTTCTTCAATCGAATACTTTGAATCTTGCGCAGGCTCTCCCGATCCATGCACTCAATATTTTCATTCCAAATCATCTTTTCTTATATTTTGCAACAAAATACGGTTACTCATTTTACATAAAGTCAGCAAAGTAAAGCATTTTTTTTCAAAAAACCCGAAAACTATAAGCTGAAATATTTAAATGTATTATCTTAGCAGTTCTTTTGAATTTTATGCCCTATAGCCAAATGGATTTTGAATTAACATCTGCTTATTCGCCCACAGGAGACCAGCCGGAAGCCATTGCACAACTAACAGAGGGCGTGCTGCAAGGCACTCCTGCACAAACGTTGTTAGGAGTAACCGGATCGGGAAAGACCTTCACAATAGCCAATGTAATTAAGAATATCAATAAGCCGACATTGATATTGAGTCACAATAAAACACTTGCTGCGCAGTTGTACAGTGAGTTCAAGGGTTTCTTTCCGAATAATGCGGTAGAATATTACGTTTCTTATTACGATTATTATCAACCGGAGGCTTACCTGCCGGGCAGTGATACATATATAGAAAAAGACCTGGCGATTAATGATGAAATAGATAAACTACGCCTGGCAGCTACTTCGGCCCTATTATCGGGACGGCAGGATGTGGTGGTGGTGTCTTCCGTTTCCTGTATATATGGTATGGGTAACCCGGCCGACTTCTATAATAATGTAATAGAGGTACAGCAAGGAAAGACGATTAGCCGCAATGTTTTTCTACGCCGATTGGTGGATAGTTTATATGTGCGTAACGACATTGATTTGAATCGCGGTAATTTCCGGGTAAAAGGAGATACGGTGGACATTTCGCTGGCTTACTCCGATCACATTCTGCGCATCATCTTTTGGGGAGATGAGGTGGAAACGATTGAAGAGGTAGATCCGATCAGTAATTATACGATTGGAAGGTTTGACTCGTATAAGATATACCCCGCCAATTTATTCATGACCACGAAAGAGGCTACCATACGTGCTATTCACCAGATAGAGGACGATTTGACCAAACAGGTGGCTTACTTTGAATCTGAAGGTAAACCTTATGAGGCCAAAAGGCTCCACGAACGGGTGACTTATGATATGGAAATGCTACGCGAATTGGGGCATTGTTCGGGAATTGAGAACTATTCCCGTTACTTTGATGGACGTGAACCGGGAACGCGCCCTTATTGTCTGCTGGATTTCTTTCCCGAAGATTTCCTGATGGTTATTGATGAGAGTCACGTTAGTGTTCCGCAAATACGGGCGATGTACGGCGGCGACCGGGCACGAAAAAAGAATCTGGTGGAATATGGCTTCCGCTTGCCTGCGGCAATGGATAATCGTCCGCTTACGTTTGAGGAGTTTGAAGGTATGACGCGTCAGACAATTTATGTCAGTGCAACTCCCGCAGAATATGAATTGGTACAATCCGAAGGCATTATAGTAGAACAGGTTATCCGTCCTACGGGACTGCTGGACCCGATTATAGAAGTCCGCCCAAGCCTTAACCAGATTGACGATTTGATGGAGGAAATTCAACTCAGGGTTGAAAAGGAAGAGCGTGTACTGGTAACTACACTAACGAAACGCATGGCCGAGGAGTTAACAGAGTATCTGCTCCACCACAACGTACGCTGCAACTATATTCACAGTGATGTTGATACGTTGGAAAGGGTAAAAATCATGGATGATCTCCGCCAGGGAGTGTTCGATGTGCTCATCGGGGTTAACTTACTTCGTGAGGGACTCGATTTGCCGGAGGTTTCTCTTGTAGCTATTCTGGATGCGGATAAAGAGGGTTTCCTTCGCTCCCACCGCTCGCTCACTCAAACTGCGGGACGTGCCGCCAGAAATATTAACGGTATGGTAATTATGTATGCCGATAAAATTACGGAAAGTATGCGACTTACCATTGATGAAACAAACCGCCGGAGAGAAAAACAGCTGGCCTACAATGAAGCAAACGGAATCACTCCGCAACAGATCAAGAAAGCACGCAACCTGGCTGTATTCAAAACGGACAGTCCTTTCGAGGAAAACAAACATTCGGCATATGTGGAACCGGAATCAAGCAATATAGCGGCAGACCCTGTGGTACAATATATGAGCAAAGCGCAATTGGAAAAGAGTATAGAACGGACCCGGAAACTGATGCAGGAGGCGGCCAAAAAGCTCGAATTCATCGAAGCTGCTCAATATCGCGACGAATTGTTAAAATTAGAAGATATACTGAAAGAAAAATGGACAATATAGTTAATCTATGTTATGAAACACATTTTCCTGCTTGCATAATTTGCTATTTTAATTAAAGCGCGTATCTTTGCAATGTGTTTTTCATAGTATTAGATTTAAGGTTAACAAAGGTTGGGGTCAGGCGTGATCCCTTTTTTTATGGCCCCGGCCCCGAGGCGGGGCGGCCAGATGCGGCAAGCCGCGTTTAAATTCTGCACATATTTAATTCCCTGAGATTTTAATGTTGATATCTTCTCTGTAGGCTATAAATAAATAGTCTGCACGCAATGCGTATATAATTAATACGCGCGCGTTATAATATTAGCACTTGTGCGCTATAGTTGCAACACTTGAACGTTATAGCGCTGGAAGAATAGCGCTGTTTTTCACGAAGAATAGCGCTGTTCTTTGCGAAAAACAGCGCTATTCTTCATCTCTTATACGAAATAAGTGAAAACTAGCGACGGCTACTGTTCAGCCAGGCTAAGTGTTAAGTGTAAACAGCGCAGCCGCAACCTTTCCGGAATCATACAGGGAGATACAAAAAAAGAAGCTGTCCAGAGGTAATGGTAAATCATTGACCTTTGGACAGCCTCTCCTTTGGTTTGTTTCAATCGCCTGATTAGCTTAATCTTTTCAGACGGTACAATAACTGTTGTATTGCTTCCTGATAATCATCAAGAATAGCAGCAGTAAAGTTTTCTTTGAACAAATCTCTTTGGTAATCAACGTATTTGAAGAACTTTTCTGAGTGTTCAACGATGTTTGCCGGAACTGGGGTTTCAGGAATAACAACCTTAATATCGCCGTATAAAGCGTAAGATGTTTCTACGATTCTATCCAATGCATCGGCCAAATCATCTAAGGCTTGGTCTAAAGCCATATGTTCAGCATAACTTCCCTTACCTGTTACATGCCAGTGGTATAGTTTCAGGCTGTTATTGTAAGCATACATTTTACCAAAAAATTCACCAATTTCTTTTACTGAAGCAGCAGTCTGCTTTACATCTGTTTTTGTTTCCATAATCTTTATGTTTAGAGTTTAATAATTTCCTATTTACTCTATAAACATCTCATATGGAAAAAAGTTCAGCAGCTTTCCAACATATATCCTTTTCGGGGTATAGAAGTGATATGCACGGTAGCGTCCATATGGATTGCTCTTCTCAGATAGGTTATCTGCACGTTGAGCGCCAGCGAATTAGCATATGAAGAGTCTCCCCAGATGGCCTGAAGTATCTGATCACGATGCACGGTTGTATTCAGATTAATAGCCAGGATACGCAGAATCTCCGCCTGTCGCGAGGTGATCAGGCTCTTGTTGTTGCCCGAACGAAGTTCATTGGTATTGAAGTTAAATACCGTACTACCAAAGGTATAAATCTCTTCCTGTACACTTTCCTGGGAACTAAGTTCAAAACGCTCTTTGATGCGTGCCAGAAGCTCTTCCGGATAAAAAGGCTTAGCCAGATAATCATTTCCCTTCAAACTAAACCCCTTCAACCGGTCGTTTTTATCGGAACGGTCGGACAGAAAGAAGATAAGCGTATGTTTATCTATCTCACGTATCTTGGCAGCCACTTCAAAACCATTCAATCCGGGCATATTAATATCCAACAGAACCAGGTTGGGTTTTATTTGCAGAAACTGTTCGAGGGCCTTCTCACCATTTCCGGCATAAGTAACATCATAACCCTCTTTCTCTAAAAAGCGCTTCAAAACCATAGAATATTTCAGGTCATCATCTGCAAATAAAATCTTCAATGCTGTTTTCATTGTGGTATGCATAGTGTTATCAAAGTACCCTTCCCGATTATACTTTCTAAAGAAACCCGACCCTGGTGCGCTTCACTGATTAGTTTTACATAACTCAACCCCAAACCAAGTCCGGGAATATTCTGATCGGGCAAATTGCTTCCCCGATAGAATTTGGCAAACACCCTATCCTGCTCTACTAAAGGAATACCGATGCCATTATCGCTTACCGTAAGCCACAACTCCCGACCTTTGCACGCAGCCTTTATTTCAATGCTGACATCTGCATTGGAATACTTGATGGCATTCTCTATCAGATTGCTTAATACATTAGCCAGATGAATAGGGTCGGCTTCTATAAGAGGAGATTCCATATCAAAACGGGTTGCAAATGTAACTTGTTTGCCTGCCGGAATATGGGTCAGGCGAATAACTTTATCCGCCAATTCACGAAGATCGAAACGAACCAGACTCAGAGGCGTATCTTCATTATCGGCCCGTACCATATCTTTGAGTTTATTCAGGTAAGCAGACAAGTTGTCCAATTCGAACATCGAATCCTGAATCACCTCCTCCGTAGCCTGCTCGTCGGTACGCAATTCTTTATTTCCCAGAAAGGCCACAAAGGTTTTTAATGTTTGTACAGGGCGTTTAAGTTCATGGATCATTGTATTCACAAAATTCTGCCTCAACTCTCCTACCTTCTTTTGTTTCAGTATAGTCTTTATCTGGAATATAAGGCAACCGATTAGTAATAGGATTATGCCCAAAGCGAGTAACAATTGTACCGCCATTCTTTCAAATACCGGTTGCGTAGGAAGTTTTGCATAAATGTACGCACCTTCACATTGAAAAGGACTATATGCGTAGGAAATACGTATGCCAGGTTTAAAAACACTTCCCGAATGCTCCCATCGCGAGGTATATAGAGAGTCATTTTTATCCCAATCGGTTATTGTCCACTGCAAATCCGGAAACTTTGCCGCTATAATAGAATCTAACAGTTCTTTCTTAAAAGGATTCTGATGATTCACAATGGCCAGATCAATGTTTCTGAATATTTCTGTTTGCGAGAAATTTAAATTAGCAAAAAACCTCAGACTTTCGGGAGCCACAGAGTCTAAAGCATGATCCTCCATTGGGTTATTATTCAAAGAGTCAGGAGCAGAAGCAACTTGCTTTATATATCGGCGAATCGAATCAATTGACATTTGCCCGAATTTTACTGAATCCTCCTCTTCATCGGCTCTTAAGAACGAGAACTTCATCTGGTTCCGGTTATGTATCTCTCCACTACTATTCCCGGTATATTCCGAATTTGTATTTACCATATACGTATAAGAGTTCTTTTGATCCCCCTTACGTATCTCATATTCCTTACCCGCCTCTTCCAGGATTTGTTGAGCCAGTTCCTCACTGTAAGTATTCACCACATAGGTGTACTGATTAAATAACCAATATCCTTGTACGAATATCAGCAAGAGAGCCGATACTAAAGATATGGCCCAGATCAAACGAATCCTTTTCTCCATCTTTCATCCTATTTTCTACAAAGATATATACGCGCACACGAGAATGCAATCCATACACCGAGTTTTTTAAACCGGATAATATTTCAGTAATATAATCAAGATCAACCAATCAACATCCTGCAATATATTTACTGAAAATCTTAATAATAAAAATTATGAAACTGAACATTAAAAACATGGCCACACTGGGAGTTCTGCTTCTGTTGGCAGGCTTTGCTAATGCGCAAATGGTAATTAACATCGTAAATACAAATGATGTGACCAAAGCCGATTCGATAGACAATACCTTATTTACGGTACAGTATGAAACGAAATTCATGCCCGACACATTAAATCCCGAAAAGCTACAGGAAGAAACCATGATGCTCAAAGTCGGCAGACAGGTTTCCGTATATTACAGTTACGCTAAATACCTGACCGACTCCATTATCGAAGTAGACAAAGCTACCGGAGCCAGTATGGATATGATCCGCGAACATTTAACCCAATTCTCGGCTAAGGTGAGTTACAAGATCTATAAAAACTATCCGGCAGGAAAGGTTACTTTTCAGGATCAACTGGTCATGAACCGTTTCATTTGTGAAGAAGACAATGAAATTCCCAAATGGCAAATCCATCCGGATACTGCAACCATTTTATCTTATACCTGCCGAAAGGCAACCTGCCATTTCAAGGGGAGAGACTATGAAGCCTGGTTTACGATGGAGATTCCACGCAGCGAAGGCCCCTGGAAGTTAAATGGGCTACCCGGACTTATATTGAAAGCACAAGACAGCCGCGAGCACTATACTTTTGTATGTACAGGAATTACCCAAAGCAGAGGTAGCAACCCGATCATGATCAGTAAAAACAATTATGAACCCATATCGCGTAAGAATCTGAACAGAATGTACGAGCGATTTGCCGCCGACCCGGTGGGATACAGCGTGGCATCAGCACCCAATGTCACAATCAAAATACACGACGAAAGCGGTCGCGAAGCAAAAGCCCCTAAAAACATGCCCTATAATCCTATTGAGTTAGACTAACCTGTTAGACAATTGCAGACTCATCATACATTTATGAAACCTACCGGCCTCATACTCAAAACTATCTGTATCCTTGGCATACTGCTTTTAATCACAATGGGTATACAAGCTCAGGAAACTGCTTTACGTGGTGTTGTTACCGACGCCTCTACCCAACAAGCAATAGAGACTGCCACTGTAAAACTCCTTAAAGGCAGTAATGAACGCTTTATCGCCTATACGTTCACAGACAGCAAAGGAGGATTCTCTATCCCCTTAGGAAAAGAGACAGACTCGCTTTATGTGGCAATATCCCTATTGGGCTACAAAACCCATAAGCAAGCTATCCGCCCCGGTGAGAATCTGCGGATAAAATTAGAAACTGAGGTATTCAACCTACGTGAAGTGGTTGTACGCCCCGGACGGGTGTGGGGAAGGCAGGATACCATAAATTACGATGTATCGCAATTCATAGGAAACACAGATGAATCCATAAAGGATGTTATCAGTAAACTTCCCGGAGTAGATATTGACACTCATGGCAAAATATCCTACAACGGGAAAGATATTAGTAAGTTCTATGTTGAAGGCATGGACCTGGTAGACGGGCGCTACAATCAAATCACCAAAAACCTTCAGGCAAGATCGGTAGAAACGGTACAGGTACTAGATAATCATCAGCCCATCAAGATGTTGAAAGATAAACTAAAAGTAGAAGATGTGGCTATCAATCTGAAACTCCGCCCCGAATTCCGGGACAAATGGATGATATACCTAAGCGGAGGAGCCGGAACTTCTTCCGGCAATCCAGCTGATGATGTTTTATGGATGGGAGATTTAAATGCCATGCAACTCAGCCGAAACAACCAATCCGTTTATATTTATAAAGGAAACAACATGGGCAATGATGCTACAACCGAACAGATGATGCTTGTCAGTCAGGGTTCCCACCTATTAAGCAAGCCATCTATTCCTGTGTTCCTGTCTCAGCCTTCCCTATCGGCTCCATTAAAAACAGAACGTCTACTTTTCAATAATGTACACACACTATCAGCAAACAGATTATATAAGGTAAACGAATCCGGTCAATTACGTATAAATGCAGGATATACACATGATTACCGCAAACAGGAACGAGGAAGCCAAACCCGTTACTTCCAGGAACAAGATACGATATATATGACAGAAGAAAGCCATACCCGCATCCGGTCCGATAAGGCCGAACTTGGTTTTAATTTTGAAAACAACGGCGCAAGCCAATATCTCACCAATCAATTCTCGGCCACTGGCAACATGGAAAAGAGCATCATTGACTTTTACAATGATGATACATTTCGTCAGCAGGTCAGAACGAATACATTAGGTTTAAAGAATGATTTACGTAGTTTGTGGAATCAAGGAAGATATACGCTGGAACTTCGGTCGTTGATACAGTATAGCCATATTCCCTCAGAACTTAATGTAAACGCAATACAGCAGAAAATGAATCTTAATTATCTCTATACAGATAACTCTTTTTCTTTTTTAAAGAAAAAGGGAGATATCACTCAACGCTATACAGGTGGCGCTACCACCCAAACCAGTAATATTAAAAATGGATATAGCGTTTATATCAATCCTATGTGGCAGGCAAACCTTAATAAATGGCAAGGTACATTTACTGCTCCTCTACGCTGGACACAATTTATCCTGGGAGATTACTCCCGCCCCACGGTAAACCCATCCTTATCCTTATTATATACTTATAATTATGCCTGGCGCTTTCGTTTTCATGGAGGTTATCAGGAAAATCAGGGTAGTATTACAGACTTTTATAACTCACCCTATCATACGGATTATCGTTATGTTATATGGAAAAGCGGCACGTTATCTATACAAAGGCGACAATTGTATGCGTTATATGCCGAATACAAAAATACAGTCAAAGAATTCTTCGCTACACTTTCTCTGAGTCATAGCCGGATATGGTATAACCATATTCAAGAGCGATTGTTTCAAAACGAGCAAATAATACTTGCAAGCCGTAACCTTTCTACATCTTCCACCGGATGGACACTAAACGGAACATTATCCAAAGGTATTTTCGATTGGCGATTGAAAGCGTCTCTCAATTATCAACTGAGTGAATATCGTGCAGAACAATTAAGTGAGGGAGAACAACTTCCTTATAAATCAAGGCATATATTACTGGAACCTAAAATAAACTGGAATCCTTGTAAGCCCCTGGATATTAATTATGAAAGTTCAATCCGATATGGAGGGAGCTACGTTGGCCAATTCACTAAATTAGATCCTTTATGGAACGTGGTACAAAAACTAAATCTCTATTATAGCTTTACATTAATTGAACTTGGTTTCACCGCAGATCATTATTATAATGATATAAGCAGAGAGAAAAGCATTCATGCTTTTCTTATTGATGCTTCCCTGCGGTGGAAATCCGGTTCCTGGCAAATTGACCTGGCAGCTAATAACTTATTGAATAAGAAACAATATAACTATACCCAGTACAGTACATCGGAAAGCTATACTTCATGGATCAATATCCGTGGACGAGAGTTCCGGGCGTCAGTCAGGTACAGATTCTAAAGAGGCGCTACGACTTCACAGTCATAGCGCCCGTAATGCACAACTATTTATCAATTAGTTACCTACAGGATATAGGTACCAATCTTTATCTCTATGTTTATAACTCTCCACCCAACTATTATATTTCGGATAGGTTTTATCTATACTCTGTTCTTCGACGGGAATTGTAAAACTGGTTACCCCTGAAAGATGAATAGCAAACGGATAATTGTTATTCTCTCCACTCACATACCACAAGCCATTACCGGATCTATCATCATCTGTTCCAAACAAGGATGTTGTTGCCTTAGCAGTAGGACGATACATTGGTAAATGTACTTCAACTCCGTCTTTTGGCGAAATATAAGGATTGTATGGAGCCAATAATCCCTCCTGGTTAAACTCAGCCTGTGTCATACGTAGATTTTCTTGTTCACTAAACTCCATAACTACATTGTATGTTTTAGGTGTAGTTCCGTACACATAAGGCTTGATAACCTCATTTACATTTGGACAAAGTTCAACCAAAAATCCACTACCATCAGGAACGATATTAACCTGATTACCATCAACCGTAACTTTAGTTATCCGCTGAGGATTGACTTCTACTTTATAACCAAAAGAGTTAGCGAAATCGGCTCCCGCATGAACCAAAGAGAAGTTATCTACAACCTTTCTTACGTAAGGTGCACCAACTTTACCCGATTCGGTTTTTTGCACATAGTTAATAGTCGATTCGTATTTCACCACTACGTCATTCAAATCATAGTCTCCTTTACGAGGCCAGTTGTCTTCAAAAGCCAGATAACCTTTTTCAGTGGCATCCTGTTCTGTCTCACTTTCGTTATCTTCTCCCGGAATCACTGGAGGAGGAACAATAGCATTTGTCGGATTCAGTTTAACATGGAACATTACATCATTACAATCTCCGTCTCCCACCTGTGAATCGTTGTTTTCATCTTCAAAACCGAAGCATACATATTCATTACCTCCATTTTTTGCAGTGAATATAGTAGTATGGTTCTTATTACCCTTATACTCAAAATGCCATGAAGGAACAGAATAATACCAGGAACTTTCCGTTCTACCTTTAATATAATAACCATCAGATTTTGAAGTAAAACCATCCGCAGCCAACACCCAACCTACAGTTGTACCAACCGGAAACTTATCTTCCAGTGCTCCGGTAGTTTTATTGTAGTATTTCAATTTCACGTATTCGCCCGGCTTTAATGCACCCGATGCAGTTAAGCTCACTCTGGCAGACTGGAACACACTGATCACATAAAGATCTTTTCTGGCATCATTCGTCATCATCTTCGCCAGATCTTCTTTAGGACCATCATAGCAAAAATATGCCAACGAGTTATGGTACTTCGCATCCGAAGCGATCACAGAAACCCACAATTCAACTCCTTTTCCATCGCCACCATCTTGCGCTATATAAAAAGAAGCGTCAGTATAGTATTTAGGATCAGCTTTCTGACCATTCGGGAAAGCTTTGGTTATTGAATTGCGAACCGCGGCCGGAAATTCCTCTTTTATAATGTACTCATCATAGGGTCTATAATAAGTATTCGCCCCTTCTCTCACTACCTGCAATCTATTACCAGTTAAATAATGGTCAACAGCAGCCGTTCCATAGGTACGGGTAGCAGCAGCTTCCTGACTTATCACCAAGTCGATCTCTTGAAAAACAGCTCTTTGGTCATTGATCTTTGCATGCATCAAAGTCGGTGCAAAGAGATCAGGTGAATACAGATATACATCTGTTACATAACTTGGCAACGTTCTAACAATCTCTGCCCCACCTGCAACATAAATACCAGCAGTAATCGGTTGCAAATCCGAACGCATTTCCCAACCATCAGCTTTCTTTTCAAAAGGATTCACAGAATATGCCTGAAAGGTTGATACCGTTCCATCCGGCACATCATAGTTCAAGTCAAAAACAACCTTCTGAGTAGTGGAAAAATCTAATGTAGAAGGATCATCTCCAACATAACCAGGAGGTTTACGATCTGGATCAGAATAATCTTTATCCTGACACCCAGTCAAAAACAACATAAACATGGATAAGCTCAACAGCGCAATTCGGCTAGCATTCATCCTCCTCAAGATTTTCTCTTTCATAATAAAAAATTGCTTTGTTTCAATAATTAAAAACTACATAACGTTTAACTCAGCAAATATAGAAAGGATTTTAATACAAAAGTGTTAAATAAAAGCCCCCAGAAAACACTTCAAAGAAAACAAAAAGAAATAGAGGACAGCTTATTTTATATAATTATTTTCAAGTTTTACTATCACAAATGCAGAATAGAGCTCAAAATCAGACCAAAAGTCAATTTAGAGAATAACAATCAAAATATTTTTTTCAAACACTTAAAAGCAAAAGATAAAAGCAAAAGAGGATGGTTAAATATATCAATCAAACCAAAATAAACGTTAACAAATAAGAGGTATAGAATAGCATAAATGAGAAAGAGGACAATTTATTCTCTTTAGATTCAAAAGAAATCACCTACCTTTGTAATCATTAAAAGCACCTGTCAATAAAGGGAAACGCCATGAACGAATATGAAGAAAGACTGGAAAACAGAGGTATACGAGTTACAGCCGTACGACTTCTTATATTGAAAGCTATGCTTAACTATCCGCAAGCATTCAGTTTGGCCGATATGGAGAATAAACTGGAAACAGTAGATAAGTCGACTTTATTCCGTACCATTTCTTTATTTCACGAAAAACACCTTATTCATAGTATAGACGATGGTTCGGGGTCTATCAAATATTCGGTTTGCAGTACCGACTGTACTTGTTCATTAAAAGACCTGCATGTGCATTTTGCATGTAATCTTTGCAAGAAGACATATTGTTTGGAGGGTATTCATATTCCTACTGTACAGCTACCGAAAGGATTCTTGTTGCAAAGTGTCAATTTTGTAATGAAAGGACTTTGCGACCATTGTTCAAAGTTGCAACTTGGTTGCAGGCAATAAACCGTAACTTTGCCATAAATAAAACTTATTCTTATGGCAAAAGTAAATACACCCACTGGTTCATGCGGTTGCTGTTGCGACTCTCATGGACATCATGATATCCCACAGCACACTTCATGGAAGCGTTATCTCCCATCCATTAGCAGTTTCGTAATGCTGATTATAGGGATTATCACAGAACATTTTATTCCCAATTCATTTTTTCATGGATATATCCGGTTAGGTTGGTATCTATTAGCCTATACACCGGTTGGTTTTCCTGTGATCAAGGAAGCATACGAAGCGATTAAACAAAAAGATTTGTTCAATGAGTTTTCTTTAATGACAATTGCCACCCTAGGTGCATTTTGTATTGGAGAGTATCCGGAAGGGGTCGCTGTTATGTTATTCTATTCTGTAGGCGAACTATTCCAGGAGTCAGCAGTAAACAAAGCTAAAAATAATATTAAGGCTTTACTTGATATCCGACCGGATGTGGCTACAGTATCCAGGGAAGGCCGTTATGAGGATGTAAAACCTGATACGGTAAACATCGGTGAGAAAATACAAATTAAAGTTGGAGAGAAAGTTCCTTTGGATGGAATAATGTTATCGCCTCAAAGCAGTTTCAATACTTCTGCTCTAACAGGCGAGAGCACTCCCCGCACAATTCGTGCCGGTGAGATGGTACTTGCCGGTATGCTCAATTTAGATAAGGTCATTGAAATACAAGTTGAAAAAAGGTATGAAGATAGTTCTCTTTCGAGAATACTAGCACTTGTTCAGGATGCTACTTCCCGAAAAGCAAAAACAGAATTACTTATCCGGAGGTTTGCCCGGATATATACCCCTGCTGTTTTCTTACTGGCATTGCTGATTACAATTATTCCAATCTTTGTGGTCACAAATTACATATTCTCTGAATGGTTATACCGTGCTTTAGTATTTCTGGTTATTTCTTGTCCGTGTGCATTGGTCGTTTCTATTCCTTTAGGTTATTTTGGAGGAATTGGCGCGGCTTCACGCAATGGCATCCTGTTCAAAGGTGCTAACTATTTGGATATGATGTCTAAAGTGAATACAGTGGTTATGGATAAAACCGGTACTTTGACCAAAGGAGTATTTAAAGTACAGCAGGTTGTATCTCCTATATATAATGAAAGAGAGTTCATAGAAATTATGGCTTCTGTGGAAAACCACTCCAACCATCCTATTGCTAAAGCCATTTCAGAGTTTAACAAGGCCTCTGATGGACGTATACTTCCTGTTGCAGAAGTAGAAGAAATTGCCGGACATGGGCTTAGGGCATTAATAGAGGGTAAGATTATTCTTGCCGGTAATTCGAAATTAATGCAAAAGTATGGTATAGAATATGATTTGGCTATTGATTCTATTGTTGATACTGTGGTTATTCTGGCTATTAATAATGCTTATGCAGGATATATCACGATTGCAGATGAATTAAAACCGGATGCGGTATCGGCTGTTCAAAGGATGAAATCATTAGGTATCCAAACAGTAATGTTAAGTGGAGACAAGACTTCTATCGCAAAGAAAATGGCACAAGATATTGGCATAGAAGCTGTTATAGGTGATTTACTCCCCGAAGACAAAGCTGCTTATGTTAATCAGCTAAAAGAAAACCCGGAACATACAATTGCATTTGTTGGCGATGGAATAAACGATGCTCCGGTACTTGCACTTAGCGATATTGGCATTGCTATGGGCGGAATGGGGGCGGATGCTGCTATTGAAGTTGCCGATGTAGTTATCCAGACAGATCAACCATCTAAGATTGTCACAGCAATCCAAATCAGTAAGGCGACTCAACATATTGTTAAGCAAAACATTATTTTTGTTTTTATTGTAAAGGGATTAGTACTTACATTAGGTGCCTTTGGAGTGGCTACCATGTGGGAAGCCGTATTTGCCGATGTCGGTGTAGCCCTGATTGCCATTCTGAATGCCATTAGAATATTAAGAAAAAAGTTTAATTAATCGAGGCTTTTCTGCTCAACCATAAATCTTTCTTAAAATGCTAAACATTTTGAGGCTGAAAGTTGTCTATAATGCAAAACAGTAATAATTGTAATAACTAAACCTTTAAAAACAACAGATTATGGACGATAAAAATAAAAAAGCAGAGGAAGCTCGCGAGAAGCAATGGCAGGATAAGGTAGATATCGCCGCCGGAAAGACTAAATTAGCAGGGCACAAAGCCGAAGAAAAATGGCATGAATTTTCTGAGGATGTAAAGAGTACCGCCAAGCACATTTCAAATGTGGCTAAAGAGAAAGCTACCGAAGCCAAGAACACATTAGATGAAAACGTACAAAAAATACAGCATCGCATAGACGAAGCCCGTGAAAAATAAGCTACGAAACATCAATTAGCCGTCCTAGCAAAACTGCGGACGTTTTTTTTGTATCTCTCTCTGGTGCGACGAAAATATATTTTTGATGCATCAAAAAATAATTTTCGTCGCATCAAAAATCTTTTTTGGATGCATCATATTATCTTTGCCTGAGATTAAAACAATATAAGATAACAGTATTCAGGCATGAAGCAGCAGATTATTCTATTAACAGGAGGAAGTAGCGGTATTGGACTAGAAGTTGCCAAGCAACTTATGAATAGAGGTGCACGCATATACTCCGCTTCACGACGTATAGGTACGGCTCAAAAAGCGTTACAAGGTGGTGGAGAAATTATTCCGGTTCAACTTGATATTAATAATGAAGAAGAAACAAACCTGGTTATAAACCGTATTCTTCAAGAGAGCCAACGAATAGATGCTGTGATTTGTAATGCCGGAAACGGCTTGGCGGGATCTGTAGAAGACACCTCAGCAGATGAGGTCAGATACCAACTGGAAACGAATTTCTTTGGTACGGTAAAGACAATCAATGCATGTTTGCCTGTATTTCGTAAGCAAGGATATGGCAAAATAATGTCAACCTCTTCTGTTGCTGCGATTGTCCCCATCCCCTATCAGGCTTTTTATTCTGCTGGTAAATCGGCATTGTTGACTTTCATGCAAGCCTTATCTATGGAAGTTAAACCCTTTGGAATACAATGTTGTACGGTACTTCCGGGAGATACCAAAACAGAGTTTACCTCTGCCCGCAAATATACCGAAGCATCACAGCTAGCAGATTCTGCTTATACTGCCCGCATGAAAAAATCAGTAGAGAAGATGGTACACGATGAAGAGAACGGAATGAGTGCTTCATTCGTTGCCCGTAAAATGACGAATCAAATTATGAGCAAACGAATGAAATCTATCCTCATTCCGGGTGTTCAGTATAAGCTGATTTGTTGGTTATTTAACGTTCTTCCTGTAAGATTGAGATTATGGTGTGTCGGACAGTTATATTAAATCCACTGTTCATTTTTTACCGTACCATCCAGTGACAGTACAATTATTTTTATAGGTAAATGCTTGGATTGCTCGCGGGCCATTTCTGCAATGCGTACCAGTCCCTGGCAACAAGGCACCTCCATGACAAGCACTGTCAGCGTTTCAATGCCAGAATGTTCTATCATCTCTGCCAGTTTATCCACATACATTTGTGTATCATTATCCAGCTTAGGGCATGCAATCGCCAGTGTTTTCCCTTTCAGAAAGCGGCTATGGAATTCCCCCGTAGCAAATGCAGTACAATCGGCAGCTAATAACAAATGTGATCCCTGAAGAAATCCGGCATGCGGATTCAATAGGTGCAATTGTACCGGAAACTGTCTCAGTTCTGATGGTTGAGCATACGATACATTTGCTGCCGCCACGCCTATGGGAGCAACCGGACGTTTTATCTCCCGCATCATAGCTCCCGGGCAACCGCCTCCACTATGATGGTGATCTTGTTGTTCTCCATGTGAACAACCAAAGTTGACTTTTATATTATGTTCCTTCAAATATGCTAGTCCCTGCTTAACCCATTCCTTTTCACCATGTGCTTTCAGATGGTTAAGATGCGCCAGAATCACAGCTTCACCTTTCGGAACAAGGCGTTCCATTACCGCATCTTCATTATAAGGTTCGGCTTCGCGTTCTTCTAAAGCTATTGCCCCTACAGGACATTCGCCAATACAAGCACCCAATCCGTCACAATACAGGTCGCTTATCATTACGGCCTTTCCGTCAATCAGTTGTAAGGCCCCTTCGTGGCATCCATCTACGCACAATCCGCAGCCATTACATAGTTCATCATCAATCTTTATTACGGTCCTTTTCATATCATTAATCATTTATATAGTGATACAAAATTACGCAGAAGTAGAAAGATAAACTGTAACCTATGTTACACTATTGGGAAAATATTATACTTTTGTTGCAACAGTAATACAAACCTTATGAATTTATCCGCTGCAACCCAATGTTATTTATTCTCTTCTGTTCGTGAAACTGAACTGGAAGAGGTTTTCTCAAAGATAAATGTATCTGAATCGCATTTCAGAAAAGGAACGATCCTCACCATGCAGGATGAACCTTGCAACAGGTTGATTATTCTACTCAAGGGAAGTGTAAAAGCAGAAATGAGCGATCCCTCCGGTAAGGTAGTGAAAGTAGAAGAAATTCACGCACCTAACCCGTTAGCTATTCTTTTCTTATTTGGTGAAAACAACCGTTTCCCTGTGCAGACTACTGCATTAGAGGATATTAATGCTCTTGTTATCCCTAAACAATCGGTCTTGAGAATGCTCCAAATGAATGAAGTAATCCTTAAAAATTATCTGGATACATCGGCTAACTTTGCTAATCGTCTCAGCAGTAGACTGCATTTTATGTCTTTCCGATCCATCCGGCAAAAGATAGCTCTATACTTATTAGATTTATCTAAACGTCAACAAACAAATAACATCATATTAGATAAACCCAAAAGTGTAATTGCAGAATATTTTGCGGTTTCCCGCCCCTCACTGGAAAGAGAATTAACGAAAATGCAACACGACGGACTAATCACAGCCAATAAAAAGCAAATCTGTTTGATAGAAAAGAATAAGTTAATACAATTAATTAGCTTTTAATTTTAACATTCTCATAACCAAAACACTGTTTTCATTGTTATACTATATAAAGAACATCATTGCTGGGCACTTATTCCCAGCTGATTTTCAATTGTTTATAATTTAGTTCTTTGACATTTTTGTAATCGTGTTCAGTAAGTATCTCATTTAC
>NZ_QVMI01000131.1 GCF_010500965.1 Bacteroides sp. 51
GAAGAGGTCGGAACTTACAATTTAAGTTCCGACCTCTTACTATGTAATTTGAATGTTGTTTTAGCTTTCAGCTCTGATCGATTCGTCGATTACTTTAATAAATACAGGAGAAGAAAAGAATGAAAAGAAGTTTTGTCGACGCTCTGGCCAACAGGATGACCCATTTCTCAGGATAAAGCAGGAATGGTTTTACGCTGTCTTCGCCCATGTATGGGGCTACGGCACTGATTGCATTAACCATGAAGCATAAGAATATCCCCTATCTTATTGCTACAATGCTGGTGGGCTATTTCCTTGTATTTATGTATCTCGTCTATGAATAAATACTTTCCACGCTGCTTTACAAAAGAATCAGCCAAGTCAACCAGTCGGTGATCTACAAAA
>NZ_QVMI01000132.1 GCF_010500965.1 Bacteroides sp. 51
CGCCGCGGCACCTCGGTCGCCCCCGGGCCATGCGACGTTCGGCCTATAAACAGCTCCAGCCCGAGAGCAAAGAACCCACCTTGCCGAAGCCCTTGAGACCCAGAGACAACCGACGTTGGCACGCGCCCCCGAGAAGTGCGACGGTCGAGTCCCCGAACCGAGACGGCCGCGGTCCGTACGGATCCGCTTGATGGCCGCCCGCCCGAGGCCAGGCCCGGCTGAATCTCGAAGGGGCGCAATGCTGGCCCCGTCCGTTTCCCTTTTAACGGTTTCACGTACTGTTTGACTCTCTTTTCAAAGTGCTTTTCATCTTTCCCTCACGGTACTTGTTCGCTATCGGTCTCGTGCCAATATTTAGCTTTAGATGGAGTTTACCACCCATTT
>NZ_QVMI01000133.1 GCF_010500965.1 Bacteroides sp. 51
GCCCCAATTCAAACGTACAGAGCTTGTCAAAGTCCAGCCAGCCCGTATCCGCTCCGGGCTGTATGCCTTCCTCAAAGAGCACCCTTAAATCCCGGCTCACATCTTTCAGACTGAATACCCCTTCCAGCGGCACCTCCTGCGCTTCCTCCAGCAGCGAGGTGAGTACCTGTTTGCCGGCATCGTGAATCTGGCTCCGGCGCCTCGCCGGCTCTCCTCCCGCTTCCGGGTTTTCTGCGGCATCGTAACTCCCCTCCTTTTTGAGGAGGGGTGCCCGTAGGGCGGGGTGGTGGGCCTGTAACACCTCATTTGCATCCTTACACCCCTGGGGATACTCCATTATTTTACACCGTTCCATCCCCAGCCGTGCAAGCAATGCTTTTC
>NZ_QVMI01000134.1 GCF_010500965.1 Bacteroides sp. 51
GTAGTCCCAGGCAGAGTTGAACTGCCGACCTCTACATTATCAGTGTAGCGCTCTAACCAACTGAGCTATAGGACTAGTTCAACCTTGCCACAGCCAAAAAAAATAGGCGGGCTCGGCTTCTTTTATCTCTCAATACTATATATAAACATAACTAACAAGAGTACAATACCAGATGATTGCTCATCCAATATTAACTAAACCGTGAATTTGACCGTATATGCAAGATGAATATCTAAAACTTACGGTAATCGTAAATAGTAAATAGTCAAATCGTAAATCATTGCAGGCATCACTCCAGAAAGGAGGTGTTCCAGCCGCACCTTCCGGTACGGCTACCTTGTTACGACTTAGCCCCAGTCACCAGTTTTACCCTAGGACGA
>NZ_QVMI01000135.1 GCF_010500965.1 Bacteroides sp. 51
TAACCCAATACATACAAGACCAAAAAAACAAATGAATGGTTTGAAGAATGCTTTCATCCCACACCTAAAGAAGTGGGCTTTCAGGGGACAAAAGCGTAAGTCTTCCCTCTTTATAGTACTGCTTCTTATTTTCCCTAATAATTTGATAGCCCCTTGCAGTGAGCCACGATGAAGGTAGATAACCTCTGGTTGTATTCCACGATATATCCCTAACCTTATGGCAGCATCATATATGGCAAGTGGTCCAATTCCTTTTATCTTATACTTAGTTAGTAGGTTATTTGACATACTCCCATCCCTAAAGAAATGGGATTCGGTTTTCAAGCAATGATAGCCTGCTTTGCAGGTCTTACATCATCTATTCCCAGAGTTGATGTCCC
>NZ_QVMI01000136.1 GCF_010500965.1 Bacteroides sp. 51
CAACAGTACCATTTACTAATATCCAAAGAAAGAACGGATTAGTACATATATCACAGATTGGCAAGATATTCTTTCATCGGAAATCTGGCGTTCCTGCATATTAAGTTGTTCGGATATACTGCCGTTCTTCATCGTGTTATAGTACTCAAAGGTTTCAGTTAGTTGGCGTTGGTAGAAAGTCTGACAGGTATTATTCCTGATACAAAAGATGAACGCAATGAATACAGAGATCATTTACAACAAAAAGCCAATATTCTGTACACACCACGTATATGACTACGGAACAAGTAAAGTGGTAGGCCGCGACCAAAACGGCCGTCACGGCCGTGAAAGAGGGGACGGCTTATTTGGACTATGTGCAAGGGGGGAGTGGGATTGA
>NZ_QVMI01000137.1 GCF_010500965.1 Bacteroides sp. 51
TTTTTTATTAAACTCCTTAGAAAAAACAACCCCATTTCTGCTCGAAAAAAAAAAACCCCTTTTTAAAAAATAAACATAAAAGTTTAATCCATCTAGGTTAGCTTCATCAGAAGGAACGGAAAGACTATAGTCTGTTTTTTCTCCAGAAATGACAGTTAAGAAGATTGTGGTCGCGGCGATGGCAAGGCAAGATCAGTGGGAGTTGTCGGTGAAGGATACCGGAAGCCATAAAGCTATCCGTACAAACTGTACGAACCATTCGCCAGAACCTGTTCTGGGCATTTATCTATAACCTCACTGCCTATGCCTTCAGCAATAACAGAGATGGTAATATGTCGGGGCTTGTTTGTAATTTCTATGGTGAGCTTCTTGCCCG
>NZ_QVMI01000138.1 GCF_010500965.1 Bacteroides sp. 51
TGATACCAATCCGTATATGTTGAACCTGAACTACGGTCTGTTATCACATACCTTCAATGGAAAACCTTTGGGAGAGATTTCCTCGACAAGTATCCCAACTCATATCAGACAAGCGATTCTTGGTCTCACGATAAGAAGGGCTACACATCTGGTATTTATTGCTCCCACCACCCCACCCTTTGGGCACCCCTCCTCTAGGCAGGCAGCCGGCGAGGCGCCGGACCCAGATTCACGATGCCGCAGGAATCTTGGCTCAAGCGCCTCGCTTGTCCCCCGCTGGCGGGGGTAGGGGGTGGATGAACGAGTAAACAGAATTAGATTTAAACACAAAACAAAATATAATATGTCAAACCACGATTATAACAAGA
>NZ_QVMI01000139.1 GCF_010500965.1 Bacteroides sp. 51
CCCGGGAGATTGCAGCAAGAGAATTGTTACTTATTGTAACTCCAGAACCGGAAGAAGTCAGTAAATTCATCACTGCCGAAGTCAATATTTCCATTCTTGAAATTATCCATCCATCTCAAGGAAAATATATTTTCTCCATACCATGTATTGTGTCACTTGTATGAGTATATGTGCCTATAATCTTACCTTTTACACGGGTGATTTTAATCACGTTAACCGCACCGATGGCGGGGCGTTGAGCTTGCTGGTAAATTCTCATAAATATTATCCTAATCTTACAGCAGGGGCAGGTGTGGTCGTTCAGTCAGATAGATGGGAAACTATTCTGTTGCCACAACAAGGGACTACTTGAAATCCTCCCT
>NZ_QVMI01000140.1 GCF_010500965.1 Bacteroides sp. 51
CCCTGGTCAAGGCTATTGAACATGCTTTCTGTATGGTTTGCCCATACACCGGCGTAAAAGTCAGCTTGAAGTTCAAAACGAAGAGGGAAGGTTGGAAAAGCATAAGATACAGCCTGAACAAAATGAAAGCCCTGACTGGGTGAAACATCTTGCGGATATGTGTCTGTAGAACAGCAGGATACTGATCTCTTCCATCTTCAGAAGATATATGTGTAGTAATCGCGATGCAGGGAGGCGCGGACTCTACCCAGGTCTTTCTCCTCCTTGCACAAGATATAGGCGGCTACACTGGGTTCGAATATCCATTGTTCCAGTTTACCGTAGTGATTGCCCAAGCGACGGTAGAAATCGAGTGCCAGCCC
>NZ_QVMI01000014.1:0-104324 GCF_010500965.1 Bacteroides sp. 51
TAGATAAGGTAAATACATTATATGACTATTACGATAGCCAAGGGTGGATAACGCCGGAAGAAAAGGAAAGGTGTAGTCTGAGGAGGTTCTTTGAAGGGTTATGATTGAAATGGTTTTGTTTAATCGCTCCCACCACCTCCCCCCTACGGGGTACTCCTCCTCTACAGGAGGAGAGTTCCTGCGGCATCGTGAATCTGGGTCCGGCGCCTCGCCGGCTGCCTGCCTAGAGGAGGGGTGCCCAAAGGGTGGGGTGGTGGGAGCAATAAATACATTCCTTTCCAATCCGTTTTACACATTTCCAATCCGTTATACGCTACCCCTTCAATAAAGACTATAGAAATTTAACAATTCAACCTGATTTTCGGATTGATTCCATTTCACTAGGATGACAACGACCTTTCCTACTTCAGTCTGCCCTTCAATAAAGTGATGCATATACTCTTTAAGTTTCCATGCGGCACCTTGCTGCAACCAAAAAAACTTATTACCTTTGCGAGTCATTTTTTGGAAAACAATAAATACATTATATATGAATATCTCGTATAACTGGCTGAAGGAGTATGTTGATTTCAGCCTTACCCCTGACGAAGTGGCTGCTGCCCTGACCTCGATTGGTCTGGAAACCGGTGGTGTAGAGGAAGTGCAAACCGTGAAAGGCGGATTGGAAGGACTGGTTATTGGCGAAGTATTGACTTGCGAAGACCATCCGAATTCCGATCATTTACACATCACTACCGTAAATCTGGGCAGTGGAGAACCAACACAGATTGTATGTGGAGCGGCAAATGTTGCTGCCGGACAAAAAGTGGTAGTAGCTACCGTAGGTACAATTCTTTATAGCGGGGAAGAGAGTTTTACGATTAAAAAATCAAAAATCAGAGGTGTAGAATCATTGGGCATGATTTGTGCAGAAGATGAAATCGGTATCGGTACCAGTCACGAAGGAATTATCGTTTTACCTACCGATGCTGTACCCGGAACACTGGCCAAAGATTATTATAATGTCAAAAGCGATTATCTGCTTGAGGTCGATATTACCCCAAACCGTGCAGATGGTAGTTCGCACTATGGCGTTGCCCGTGATTTATATGCATATCTCGTACAGAACGGATACAAGACATCATTGAGCAAACCTTCAACAGATGGTTTTATAATAGATAATCATGATCTGGATATTAACGTGATTGTTGAGAATAAAGAAGCCTGTCCGCGTTATGCCGGCGTTTCAGTAAAGGGTGTGACGGTGAAGGAAAGTCCGGATTGGTTGCAAGATAAACTACGCATTATCGGTCTGCGTCCGATAAACAATGTGGTAGATATCACAAACTATATTCTTCATGCATTTGGGCAACCTTTGCACTGTTTCGATGCAGATAAGATTTCTGATAACGTTGTTATTGTAGAAACCCTGCCGGAAGGGACTCCGTTTGTTACGCTGGATGGTGTGGAACGTAAGTTGTCCGATCGCGACCTGATGATTTGTAGCAAAGAAGCCCCGATGTGTATTGCCGGCGTGTTTGGCGGATTGGATTCGGGTGCGACCGAAGAAACCAGAAATGTATTTATTGAAAGCGCATACTTCCATCCTACCTGGGTGCGTAAAACAGCCCGCCGTCATGGGTTGAATACAGATGCCTCTTTCCGTTTTGAAAGAGGTGTTGATCCGAATGCAACGATTTACTGCCTGAAACTGGCCGCCATGATGGTGAAAGAAATTGCCGGTGGTACTATTTCTTCGGACATTAAAGATATATACGATAACCCAATCAAAGATTTTACAGTAAATCTATCATATCAAAAGGTAAATTTGTTGATTGGAAAACATATCCCGGCAGAAACAATCAAAAACATTGTAGCCAGTCTGGAAATGAAGATCACGGAAGAAACAAATGATGGTATCGTCCTATCTATCCCTCCTTATCGCGTGGATGTACAACGTGATGTGGATGTTATTGAAGACATTCTCCGTATCTATGGATATAATAATGTGGAAATACCCACAGATTTAAACTCGAGCCTCACAACAAAAGGTGAAGAAGACAAATCATATAAGTTGCAAAACCTGATCTCCGAACAACTTGTAGGTTGTGGCTTTAATGAGATCATGAACAATTCACTGACACGCGGTGCATACTATGATGGCTTGGAAGTATATCCGGCCGAGAAATCGGTAATGTTATTGAACCCCTTGAGCAATGACCTGAATGTTATGCGTCAAACCTTGCTTTTCGGTGGGTTGGAAAGTATTGCCCGTAATGCAAACCGCAAGCATGCCGATTTGAAATTCTTCGAATTCGGTAATTGCTATTACTTTGACAAAGACAAAAAAGGTGGCGAAAAACCACTTGCCGCATACTCAGAAGAATACCATCTGGGAATATGGGTGACTGGTAAGCGAGTGGCTAATTCGTGGGCGCATGCCGACGAGAACTCTTCTGTGTATGAGCTGAAATCGTATGTTGAAAATATCTTTATCCGCTTGGGACTTGACCTGCGCAATCTGGTTGTTGGCAATCTTACGGATGATATATTCTCGGCCGCTCTTTCCGTTCATACTCGTGGTGGAAAGAAATTGGCTGTGTTTGGCATGGTATCCGGAAAAATACAAAAAGCTTTTGATATAGATAACGAAGTATATTTTGCCGATCTGAACTGGAAAGAACTGATGAAAGCTATCCGTTCGGTGAAGATCAAATACCAGGAGTTGTCCAAGTTCCCGGCCGTGAAACGCGACCTGGCATTGCTGCTTGACAAGAATATCCAGTTTGCCGAAATCGAAAAGATTGCCTACGATACCGAAAAGAAACTTCTTCGCGAGGTGTCATTGTTCGATGTGTACGAAGGCAAAAATATGGAAGCCGGTAAGAAATCATATGCAGTAAGCTTTATGCTTCAGGACGAAAGCCAGACGTTGACGGATAAAGTGATTGATAAAATCATGTCCAGGCTGGTGAAGAACCTCGAAGAGAAATTAGGTGCAAAACTTAGATAATAAAATAAAGATTTAAAATAATGGGAAGAGCGTTTGAATATAGAAAAGCTACCAAGATGAAGAGATGGGGTAATATGGCTCGCGTATTTACCCGGGTAGGTAAACAAATTGCTATTGCAGTAAAAGCGGGTGGTCCTGATCCTGAAAATAATCCTCATTTGAGAGCTATCATTGCTACTGCTAAGCGCGAAAATATGCCGAAAGACAATATTGAGCGTGCCATCAAGAATGCAATGGGTAAAGACCAGAAGGATTACAAGGAAATGGTTTACGAAGGATATGGCCCTTTTGGTATTGCTATTCTTGTAGAAACTGCAACAGATAATACAACACGTACAGTGGCAAACGTGCGTAGCGTATTTACAAAGTTTGGAGGTTCATTGGGAACTTCAGGCAGTCTGGACTTTATATTCAATCATAAATCGGTATTTACCATTGGTAAGAAAGATGATATGGCTGTTGAAGACCTGATTCTTGAACTGATCGACTATGGGGTAGATGAGGACTACGACGAGGAAGACGGAGAAATTACGATATATGCTGAATTCCAGTCATTCAACGCTATCCAGAAATACCTGGAAGAAAATGGTTTCGAAATTAAGAGTTCAGAATTTACCCGTATTCCAACAGATGAAAAAGAACTGAACGAAGAACAACGTGCCACTATCGAAAAGATGGTAGAAAAGCTGGAAGATGATGAAGACGTTCAGAACGTATATACAAATATGAAGCCTGTTGATGAGGAGTAATGTTTGTAGCGAAATGGTAGAGAAAGACCAACGAATTATCAGATACACCTATAAAACGCAGGGCACTTGTAGTACACACATAGAACTGGAACTTGAAGGTGATACAATCAAGGAGGTTGCGTTTTGGAATGGTTGTAATGGTAATTTGCAAGGTATATCCAGGCTGGTTAAGGGAATGAAAATCTCAGAAGTCGTTGCCCGTTTGGGTGGAATACGTTGTGGATCACGTATTACTTCCTGTCCCGATCAATTTACTAAAGCTTTACTGGAAATAGCGGATGAATATTCGCTTGACTTATAAATAACAGAATCCGTAACGAATTAAATAAAAACGCCCGGACATTCCTAGAATGCCCGGGCGTTTTATTATAATAGATTTTTAATATGCGAACAATGGATATTTCTTCATCGTTTCGTTTACGCGTTGACGTACTTTAGCAATAACTTCTTCGTTATCTACATTAGAAAGTACGGTTTCGATCATTTCTGCAATTTCCAGCATAAGGTCTTCTTTAGCTCCGCGCGTAGTAATTGCCGGAGTACCCAAACGGATACCCGAAGTTTGGAAAGCTGAGCGGCTATCGAATGGAACCATATTTTTGTTTACGGTAATATCTGCCGCAACCAATGCTTTTTCGGTTACTTTACCAGTCAGTTCAGGATATTTATTACGCAGGTCTACCAGCATGGAGTGATTATCGGTACCTCCGGATACGATATCAAATCCGCGATCGATCAAGGCTTGCGCAAGCGCAGCTGCATTTTTCTTTACCTGCTTCTGGTATTCTACATATTCGGGCTGCATACATTCGTAGAACGAAACAGCTTTAGCAGCAATCACATGTTCCAAAGGACCACCTTGAATGCCAGGGAATACGGCCGAGTCAAGCAATTGAGACATCATTTTTACTTCACCCTTTGGAGTTGTTTTTCCCCATGGGTTAGGGAAGTCTTTACCTATCATGATTACACCACCGCGTGGTCCGCGAAGGGTTTTGTGTGTAGTTGAAGTTACGATGTGCGCATACTTAACAGGGTTTTCCAAAAGTCCGGCTGCAATAAGACCGGCGGGGTGAGCCATGTCGATCAATAGGATAGCGCCTATCTTGTCTGCGATTTCACGCATGCGTTTGTAATCCCATTCACGAGAGTATGCCGAGCCACCACCAATAATCATTTTAGGCTTTTCGCGTAGTGCAACCTCTTCCATTTGGTCGTAATCAACACGTCCGGTATCTTGTTTTACATTATATTCGCAAGGAGTATAGATAATGCCCGATGTATTTACCAAAGAACCATGAGAAAGGTGACCACCATGTGCCAGGTTTAATCCCATAAATTTATCTCCGGGGTTCATCACAGCAAGGAATACAGCAGCGTTAGCTTGTGCTCCTGAGTGTGGTTGAACGTTTGCCCATTCGGCTCCGAAGATTTCTTTCAAACGGTCGATAGCCAGTTGTTCGCTTTGGTCTACAACTTCGCAGCCGCCATAATAACGTTTCCCCGGATACCCTTCGGCATATTTATTGGTTAACCAGGAACCCATAGCCTGCATAACCTGATCACTCACAAAGTTTTCTGATGCAATCAGCTCGATACCTTTGAGCTGGCGTTGATGCTCTTTTTCGATAATATCGAAAATTAAATCGTCTCTTTTCATTCTAATATTGGATAATAAGTGATTATTCGAGATTC
Organism: Bacteroides sp. 51; assembly: GCF_010500965.1. Lineage (GTDB taxonomy): Bacteria > Bacteroidota > Bacteroidia > Bacteroidales > Bacteroidaceae > Bacteroides. Next base: position 5,437 of record NZ_QVMI01000014.1, read on the forward strand.
TTTATTTAAGCGTACAAATTTATAGAAAAAGATTGGTAATTGTGCTAAATTGATATAATAATTATCTGTATTAAAACCTGGCATCGGCACCTTACCACCCGCATGGAAACCTGGCAGCGGCACCTTGCCGCCCGCTTAGAACATGACTCCCAGGGAAAAGCTTAGTATGGCTTCTCTGCGCCGAAAGATGATGTTATTTGAGTCATCTTTTGTACTTGGCATATTTTCGTATGTCACGGTCTTGGAAATATTGGTTAACCCCTGTTCATAACGGAAATCAAAAAAGATCCTTGACACGTTTACTCCTACACCAAGAACACCACTTAAGCACAATGGATATAGTTCTTCTTCCATATCTTTCTGCTCGAAATTCTCAAAAGTGATTTCATTTTTCTGTTTCCAAAGGAATTTAGCTTTTGGCCCGGCAAAAACAGACATGGCATAGGGTCCTTTTTTTATAATATTGAATCCATAGAGAACAGGGAATTCAATGCTGTGGATTTTAGCATGGATAGATGCATAATCAGGTTCTATCGCCGGGTGTTGAGAACCGAGTTTGTCGAAAGAGATTTCACTTCGGCTTATTTGATAAGATATTTCGGGTTGTATATAATGCCTGCTGATATTAAAGCGTCCGAATAAAGCTACAAAGCCTCCAATCCTATAGTTATTCTGTATATCGTCAATCGTAACGTCTTTAATTTTAAAGTCGGATACCAGATACATAGAAGAATTGAATCCAACTCTTACTCCGAAGTTGAATGCCTTATTATTCGGTTTCAATATTCTTTCCACCGCTTCTTGTTTCCGAAGCTGCGCAAAAGTGGGGAAGACGAACAAAGACAATATAAATAATGAGAGGATTCGTTTCATGATGATTACTTTGTATTTTTCTTCTTTTCTACCGACCAGCCAAACTTACCAATCTTCTCGCCCAGGTCGAAATAATTACCATGTACATAAACCAACGGATTGGCTTCTGCCAGTTCCAGTTTTCCGGTTTCTTTGTTTAAATGATTTTCTTCGGCACGCACATTGACCACATCTGCGATAAACATATCATGGGAACCCAAAGAAATGATCTCTTTTACCCGGCATTCAATGCATAAAGGAGATTCCTCAATCAGCGGGGCACTTACTATCGTACATTTTCCCGGGGTGAGTTTCATTTCCCCGAACTTATTGTGATCCTTGCCGGAACGTACGCCACACCAGTCTGTAGCAAAAGCCATATCTTTTGTAGTCAGGTTGATCACAAACTCCATGTTCTTTTTAATAATAGCGTGCGAGTGTCTTTCCGGACGTACGGAAATGTAGCACATGGGTGGATTGGTGCATACGGTTCCTGTCCATGCTACTGTGACGATATTGTATTCTTCCTCATGGCTACCGCAACTAACCAAAACGGCGGGTAGTGGGTATATCATGGTTCCGGGTTTCCAGTCTTGTTTCATATTAGTAGTTAGAAGCTAGAAGCTAGAAGTAAGTAGTAAGTAGTTAGAAGCTGTGTAGCATTGCTCTGATTAAACCTGGCTACTAACTACTGACTTCTTACTACTATATAATTACTATTTCTTCCCTTCGTTGTTCTTTCTCGCAATAATGGCATTTGATGACACAACTCTCTTTGTCGATAACGTGGAATAGCGTATTCATTGGCTCATTATTTGTTATGCACTTCGGGTTGGCGCATCTGATGATTCCTTTCAAGTCATCTGATAGTTGCACTCTTTTCTTTTCAACCACTTTATAGTCGCGAATAAGATTCAGTTTTACACTTGGCGCAACAACTGCAATGCGATTGATCTCTTCGTCGCAGAAGAATTTATCGGCTATTTTTATGATTCCTTTTTTACCGAGTTTCTTGCTTTCCAGATTGAAACCAATGGTGATATTGCTTTCCATATTCTCCAATCCTAACAGAGTTACAACAGTAAATAACTTGTCGGAAGGTATATGATCGATCACAGTGCCATTTTTTAGTGCGGCTACCTGTAATTCTTGTTTGTTTTCGTCCATAATTCTAATTTACGATTAGACAATTTACGATTTACGATTGAAATTACTATTATCCTTTATCACTTCATCCAATGTGATTCCTAATACATCGCAAAGGATAGCTTCACGGGCATATAATCCGTTTTGTGCTTGTTGGAAATAATATGCTTTAGGATTATCATCTACATCATAAGCAATTTCATTAACACGGGGCAGTGGGTGAAGGATACGCAAGTTCGGACGTGTATTCTCCAGCATTTTATTACGTAGAATATAGATGTTCTTTACCCGTTCGTATTCCATCAAATCTGTGAAGCGTTCTTTCTGAACCCGTGTCATATACAGTATATCGGCATCTGCAATCGTTTCTTCCGAGAAATCAGTGTGTTCCACATATTTTATTCCCTGTTGCTTACAATAGAGTTTGTATTCCTCGGGCATTTTTAGTTCCTCGGGAGCAATAAAGTGAAACGTTGGATTGAAGTGGCGCATGGCCATTAATAATGAATGTACTGTTCGGCCGTACTTCAGGTCACCAACCAGATGGATATTCAGATTCTCTAACGTACCCTGTGTTTTGTAGATAGAATAGAGGTCGAGCATGGTTTGCGAAGGATGCTGGTTTGCTCCATCCCCGGCGTTGACGATGGGTACAGGCGCAACCTCGCTGGCATACCTTGCAGCTCCTTCCAGATAATGTCTCATAACAATGACATCTGCATAACTGCTTACCATGATGATGGTGTCTTTGAGTGTTTCTCCTTTAGAGGAACTGGTGACTTTGGGATCTGTAAATCCAATCACATTTGCGCCGAGTCTGTTAGCAGCAGTTTCAAAACTAAGGCGGGTGCGGGTAGAGGGTTCAAAGAATAAAGTAGCAATGACTTTATCTTCCAGCAGCTTACGATTGGGGATCTTTTCAAACTGCTTCGCCATTTCGATCATATAAAGAATCTTTTCTCTTGAATAATCGACAATGGTTACTAGACTTCTGTTTTCCATATCGTTGTATATTTTTTGATACCGTTAATACGGAGCGTAAAGATAGTTATTAAATTGAGAATTGAGAATTGAGAATTGAGAATTTAGTGTGTCATAACAGTAATTTTTAATTCTCAATTCTCAATTCTCAATTAAAAAAGTAGGGCACAAAAATAATTGCCCCGATAATTGCTGCGGCTATGGCACAAATTAATACGGCTCCGGCAGCCAGATCTTTTACTTTACCGGCTAATGGGTTTCTTTCCGGAGAAACCAGATCGACCAGCTTTTCTATAGCTGTATTAAATGCTTCTGCTGCCAACACCAGCCCATAACAGAATACAATGGCTATCCATTCTCCTTTGGTAATATTAAAATAGAAACCGGCGATGGTAACCAATACGATCGCAGCACAATGTATCCATGCATTGTGTTCGCTACAGATCAGGGTATATATCCCTTTTCCGGCATATACAAAGCTTTTCAGTCGGTCTTTTATATTGAAAGGTTTACCCATATTATTTTAGATTATCATACGGCATCGAATCCTGGCTGCGGCGCCTCGCCGCTCAATTTCTGCTTACTTGTTTTACGCCTTTTACGGCTTTTAGTTTTTTGATTAATGCTGCAAGCCTTCCGGTATCTCCAAGCATAACGGTTAGCATGCCCGAAAACAAACCGTCATTTGAGTCGATACTGATAGAGCGTAGCGTGATATCATTCTCTTTAGAAATAATAGAGGTGATATTGGTCACGATACCGATGTCGTCATGGCCTACTACACGTAATGTAATCGGGTACTGCGTACCTTGCGATTTACCAGCCCACCGGGCTTTTACGATACGATATCCGAATCTTTCCTGCATTTGTGCGGCATTCGGACAGTCTGTGCGGTGTATTTTAATTCCTCCTGACACCGTGACAAATCCAAAAACTTCATCTCCATAGATTGGGCTACAGCACCTTGCGAGTTTAAACTCAAGACCTTTCAGGTTTTGGTCTATGACTAGAACATCTTCTTTGCTGGTGATTTCATCAATTGGTGTTTGAAGGTTATAGCCTTCTGCACTACGGTAAGTGATTTCGTCATGGGAATCACTGTCTCGCTTTTGTTGTTCTATATATTTATCGAGTATATCATTGACATCGAGTGTCTCGTCGGCAATTTTCTGGTAGAACTCGGTTACATTCTTGAATCCGAGTCTTTTGATGAGGCGTGCCATTATTGCTTCATCATATTCCATCTTGCGGTTTTTGAACTTCCTCTCCAATGTCTCTTTTGCAAAATCGTGCTGGCGTGCTGTTATTTCTTTTAGTGCCTGACGTATCTTTGTGCGAGCTTTGGAAGTGGTTACAATATTCAACCAGTCTTGTTTAGGCGTCTGATTATTCGACGTCATGATTTCTACCTGGTCGCCGCTGTTTAGCTTGTACTTTAGTTGTACGTTTTTGCCGTTGACTTTGGCCCCAATACACTTACTGCCTAGTTTGGTGTGAATATGAAAGGCAAAGTCGAGTATAGTTGCGCCTTTAGCCAATTTGAACAGGTCGCCTTTCGGAGTGAAAACGAAAACCTCATCCTCGTACAGGTCCATTTTGAATTGGTCCATCACCTTCATGGAATCACTGTCCGTATGCTCAAGTGCCTCCCGCACCGATGTCAGCCATTCATCCAATCCGCTTTCACCTTTGACGCCTTTATAGCGCCAATGTGCTGCCAGTCCCCGTTCTGCAATTTCATCCATACGTTGTGTACGGATCTGTACCTCTACCCATTTGCCTTCGGGACCCATAACGGTGGTGTGCAGTGATTCGTATCCATTGCTTTTGGGAATGGACAGCCAGTCGCGCAGGCGTTTAGGATTAGGCTGGTACATGTCGGTTACAATAGAGTAGGCTTGCCAGCACTCCTGCTTTTCTTTCTCTTGTGGCGAATCCAGAATGACGCGTATGGCAAACAGGTCGTAAATGCTTTCAAACGGGGTTTTCTGTTTTTGTATTTTATTCCAGATGGAGTGTATAGACTTTGTTCTGCCTTTGATGTCAAACTTCAATCCACCTTCTTTCAGCTTTTTTTCGATCGGAGCAATGAATGCCGCGATGTATTTATCGCGCGACGCTTTGGTTTCATTCAGCTTATCTTTAATGAAATAATACGTTTCTTTCTGTGTATATTTCAGGGATAAGTCTTCCAGCTCCGATTTTATTTTGTATAGACCGAGCTTGTGTGCCAGTGGTGCATATAAATAGGCTGCTTCGTTGGCTACGCGGATGCGGTCGTCATTGTTCTTCGAATCCTTGATCTGCCGCATAATGTTTACACGGTCGGCAATCATAATCAGAATAACGCGCATATCTTCGGCAAATGAAAGCAATAGATTGCGGAAGTTTTCCGATTCAATGGCAGGGCTTTTCGAATACAATTCGTTGGTCTTTACCAATCCGCGGATGATATTGGCTACATCTTCGCCAAATTCGGATTTAACGGTTTCGATGCTGATGATCTCGTTCTTAACAATCTCATGCAACATTACACCTGTCAGGCAGGCGCCTTTAACTCCCATCTCGTCGCATACAACAACAGCAGTTTCCATATCCCTGATAATGGGATTCATTCCGAAACTATTGCGTTTAAGATTGTTGCTTTGGACGGCCTGGCTTAGGTATTCTTTTAGCTTACGAATCTCGGTTTTGCGTATGCTGTCGCCGGACGATTTGATGAGCTTTTTATATAGTGTAAATAGTTCCTTTTTTTCTTTTTCAGTGAAAAATACTGCACGTTCCATAATAATACGGGTCTCTTTTCATTATTGAATGTAAAAGTAGTTTTTTTTGTTTAGTTAATAACCAGAAGTTAATCGAATTTTGTATTTTTGGGCATCATTAATAATCTTATCATACGATGTTGACACCTCAAGACAAAGCGTTGCTTGCCGGGAAAGGTATTTCGGAAGCACAGATAGAAGAGCAGTTAAGAAGTTTTCAGACAGGATTCCCTTTCTTAAAGTTGGATGCCGCTGCATCTATTGAAAAGGGAATATTACATCCTACGGCCGAGGAACAGGAAGAGTATCTGTCTGCTTGGGCTGCTTATACCCAAACCTATAAAACGATTGTGAAATTTGTCCCGGCTTCGGGTGCTGCCAGTCGTATGTTTAAAGATTTGTTCGAGTTTCTGGGTGGCGATTCTGACACACCGACTACTGCTTTCGAACAAACCTTCTTTAATAATATAACAAAGTTTGCATTCTATGACGATCTGAATGCGGCATGTCGGGAGATCTCGGGAAAGGATATTCCGGGTCTGATTGCCGATGGCGCGTACAAGGCTGTTGTTTCTGCTTTATTGGATAAGGCCGGATTAAATTATGGTTCTTTGCCTAAGGGCTTGCTTAAATTCCATAAATATGAATCGGGTCCCCGCACTCCAATGGAAGAGCATTTGGTAGAGGGAGCTTTATATGCTACCGGAAAGAGTGGAAAGAGTAATATTCATTTCACAGTCTCTGCCGAGCATCGCGATCTGTTCCGTTTATTGTTAGAGCAAAAGATAAGTGCATTTGCTACGGCGTATAATGTAGACTATAATGTAACATTCTCTGAGCAGAAACCAAGTACAGATACTATTGCTGCCGATATGGAGAACCGGCCTTTCCGCGATAATGGCAAACTGCTGTTCCGTCCCGGTGGTCATGGTGCTCTTATCGAGAACCTGAATGATCTGGATGCTGATATTATCTTTATTAAGAATATAGATAATGTAGTTCCCGACAGATTAAAAGATGATACTGTACTTTATAAGAAACTAATCGCTGGTGTATTGGTGAAATTGCAAAAACAGGCATTTGAGTACCTTGATTTGTTGGATAGTGGAACCTATACTCAGGAACAGGTTATTGAAATCCTTCAATTCCTGCAAAAGAAATTGTTCTGCAAGAATCCTGAAACCAAGAATCTGGAAGATGCCGAACTGGTGCTTTATCTGAGAAACAAACTCAATCGTCCGATGCGTGTTTGCGGTATGGTGAAGAACGTGGGCGAACCGGGTGGGGGACCATTCCTGGCATATAACTCTGACGGAACGATCTCACTACAGATCCTTGAAAGTTCGCAAATTGATATGTCCGACCCGTCTAAGAAGGAGATGTTCGAGAAAGGTACTCACTTCAATCCTGTTGATTTGGTTTGTGCCGTACGCGACTACAAAGGGCATAAATTCGACCTCAACCGTTATGTCGATAAAGAAACCGGATTTATATCCTATAAGTCCAAAAACGGACAAGATCTGAAAGCGCTTGAGCTCCCCGGATTATGGAATGGAGCTATGAGCAACTGGAATACCGTATTTGTAGAAGTTCCTCTTTCCACTTTTAATCCGGTGAAAACGGTGAATGATTTGTTGCGCGAGCAACACCAATAAGCGACGAGGCGCCGAAGCCAGGTTCTTTATGTAAAATAAAATAATAAATAATAGTAAATGAAAAAGATACTTTTGCTCGGTTCGGGCGAATTAGGAAAAGAGTTTGTTATTTCTGCCCAGCGCAAGGGGCAATACGTCATAGCTTGTGATTCTTATGCAGGTGCTCCGGCAATGAAGGTTGCCGATGAGTATGTGGTTATTGACATGCTTAATGGCGATGAGTTGGAGCGCATTGTAAAAAAGTATAATCCCGACCTGATTGTACCTGAGATCGAAGCCATACGCACGGAACGTTTGTATGACTTTGAAAAAGAAGGTATTACGGTTGTGCCCAGTGCGCGCGCTGTAAACTATACAATGAATAGAAAGGCAATCCGCGACTTGGCTGCAAAGGAGCTGGGACTTAAAACGGCTAAATACTTCTATGCCAAATCGTTCGAGGAGCTGAAGGAAGCTGCCGGAAAGATCGGTTTCCCTTGTGTGGTGAAACCATTAATGTCTTCTTCCGGTAAAGGGCAGTCATTAGTAAAAAGTGCCGATGAACTGCAACATGCATGGGATTACGGATGTAGTGGTAGCCGTGGCGATATCCGTGAGCTTATTATTGAAGAATTTATTCAGTTCGATTCGGAAATAACACTGCTTACTGTTACCCAGAAAGAGGGTCCGACGTTATTCTGTCCGCCTATCGGGCATATACAAAAAGGGGGCGATTATCGTGAAAGTTTCCAGCCCGTACAGATTGATCCGGCTCATTTGCAGGAAGCACAGGATATGGCGGCAAAGGTGACTGAGGCACTTACCGGTGCGGGAATTTGGGGAGTTGAATTCTTCCTGAGTCATAAAAACGGGGTTTATTTCTCCGAACTTTCTCCCCGTCCGCACGATACCGGAATGGTTACGCTGGCGGGAACTCAGAACCTGAATGAGTTTGAACTTCATCTGCGTGCTATCCTGGGACTGCCTATTCCGGGAATTAAACTCGAAAGGGCAGGGGTTAGTGCGGTAATTCTATCGCAAATCGCCAGCCAGGAACCACCACATTATAAAGGTACGGAAGAAGTGCTGAAAGAAGAAGATACCTATCTACGTATTTTTGGTAAACCCACTACCCGCGTCAATCGTCGTATGGGAGTTGTATTATGTTATGCGCCATTGGGTGCCGATATGGATGCTTTGCGCAATAAAGCGAAACGTATTGCCGATAAGGTTACTGTTTATTGATATACAGAAGAGTATAATATATCGTTTGAGGCGGGTTAGTTTATTTAGCTCGCCTCAACTATTTTCGTGTAGGTTGTCCTCTTTTTGTGCAATCAATTACATACGTCAATCTGGCTTTCTATCGCCTTTTTGCTGGTTTTTATGAGCCTGCTGATAGATTCTCTCTATATGAAAGCAGACTGAAAATAACCGTAATCTCTTGTTCATTCTAAGAAAATAACTACCTTTGTCCCGTTTTGGGAAGGTTAATTTTAACCTTTTCTTAATAATAACAAACAAAATAAACAACATTAAGAATGAAAAAGATTTTATTGCTGCTGGCAATCGCTGGTCTAAGTGGTGTGACTATGGCACAAGACACAAATTCAAGTTGTGAAAACAAACATGAAGTACTGACAAACAAGTTTTGGGACAATTGGTTTATTTCGGGTGGTGTAGGAGCCGAAATGTTGATTGGTAACAATGACGCTCATTATGGTCTTGGCGATCGTATCAGCCCGACTTTTAATGTAGGTGTAGGTAAATGGTTTACTCCTGGTTTAGGACTACGCTTGCAATATAGCGGTTTCGAAGCTAAAGGTGCAAGAAAAGGATTTGGTAGCTACGCTACAGGTCGTCCTGATGCATCGGGTTACTATGACCAGAAATTCCACTACATGAATCTTCATGGTGATGTTATGTTCAACCTCAATGCTCTTTTCGGTGGGTACAATCCTAACCGTGTGTATGAAGTAATCCCTTATTTGGGAGCTGGTTTCACTCATTCCTATTCGGGAGTGGAAAAAACTCAAGGTCTTGCTGTTAACGCAGGTATCATCAACAAATTCAGAGTATCGCCGGTTCTTGATGTTAATCTGGAACTTAGTGGCATGATGGCTCAGAATAAGTTTGATGCTGAACTGGGTGGAGAAAAAGATTTTGATGGTGTGATTGCAGCTACTGTAGGTGTAACTTACTATTTCAAAAACCGCGGATTCAAGAAATCTAAAGCATGTCCTCCTCAACTGATCAGCGAAGCCGAACTGAGAGGTATGCGTAATAAGATGAACGACCTTAACGGTGAAGTTCAGGATTTGAAGAACCGGTTGGCTGCTGCTCCGAAGGAAACTGTTGTAGTGAAAGAAGTGAATGACACACCTGCTGTTGCTTCACATGCTATCTTCTTTAACCTGGGATCGGCTGTTGTTTCTCCACAGGAAATCATCAACCTTGGTTTCATGGTAGATCAGTTGAAAGATTATCCGGAACTGAAACTGAAGTTGACCGGTTATGCTGATTCGGCTACAGGAAGCGCTGAGGTAAACAAGAAAGTGAGCCTGAAACGTGCTGAAGCCGTTGTAGATGTATTGGTTCAGAAGTATGGTATTGCTCGTAGCAGAATCGTTTCGACAGAAGCTGCAGGTGGTATTGACAAATTCGGAAAAGATTATCTGAACCGTATGGTGATGATTGAAGCAGTGAAATAATCATTGCTAAGGTATAATTAAACTAAAAGCCGCTTTCTTCCGGGGAAGTGGCTTTTTATGTTGAAAACTGTGGCTCTAACTTTCATATGCATTTGCCCGATGTTAAAATGCAATCATGTTAATGCTTCCGACACCCGGGTGTCGGGTGGGTTTACACCCGGGTGTCAGCACCCTTGACACCCGGGTGTGAAAGGCTCTGACACCCGGGTGTCAGGATGCGGATGCTACTTTCTTATGCAGCAAACTCCAATGATAATGCGATAAAGCGCCACTTGGATGAAGAAGATAGAGCGATTTATTTCTTCTGTTTAGAACGTTTATTTTCGCGTTGTGTGACTTATGACATTAGTATGTGACTTATGAGAGAAGTGTCACTGGTATTACCATGCTGTATATTAGCAGGTTATCATACACAGTGACACTTGTGATACTTTTTTCGGGAAAAAACCTTCTGAATAGAGGTCTTAAATCTCTATCTCCAACATTACAGGGTTGTGATCGCTGCCATAATCCCAATCGGGCGAATAGTAGTCGATAGCCACGAGCGATGGCGAGTAGAATATATAATCAATGCGCAAGGTGCGTTTGAAGTAGCGATACGTATATCCGAAGCCATGTCCGGCAGCGCGGAAACCATCTTTCAGATCACCCTTCATTGTACGGTAAGTATAGGAAGAAGGAGGAGAGTTGAAGTCACCGGCTACAATCACCGGGTATGGACTTTCTTTGATCAGCGCGCTGATCGTTTCCGCCTGACGGGCACGCACGATATCATTTACGGAATATAGGAACACGCCGGTTTGCAATCGCCCTCCGCTTTGGTTTACACTTGTCGTTTGCAGGTGATTATTGAAGATACGCAGCGTTTTATCATTTACACGGATATCGAACCACATACTGCTATTGGGAGTATATGGAAAGGTAATCAGTCCGCTATCAACAATAGGGTAGCGGCTGTATACGGCAAGCGGCAGGATTTCGGTTCCATCTTCGGCTTTGGGAATAACGGAATAGGGCCATATGCTCAGTATGCTGCTCAGGCTGTCGATCGGTAGTTCCACGTATTCCGTAAACTCCTGGAAGCAGAGTACATCGACCTGTTCTTCGGCCATAGCGAAAGCGATGCGGCGGGTGTTGAAGCCACTCGTGTCTTTGCCGAACCGTCCCACGTTGTAGGATGCTACTTTTAATGTTTCTTCTGTTTTAGGTATCGCTCTTTCCCGGAATGGGTTTTGTATCATGCTGCTGATGTATGTACAGTTGGCAATAATGGCCACTACAGGTATCCACACCCAATAGCGGAAGCGGATGGTCCAATAAATTGCAGCAATGATATTAAGTACAAGCAGAAAGGGAAGTATCAATACCAGGAATGTCATGATAGATGAAGTATCGGGCGATACATTGCCTGCTACTGCTGCAAGTAAAGTAAAAAATCCCAGAATGATGGTAAGAATGATTAAAACCTTTTTCATTTACGATTTAACTATTTACGATTTACGATTGAAATTACTTGTTTATTTACGATTTAATTATTTACGATTTACGATTGGAATTACTCGTTTATTTACTATTTAACTATTTACGATTTACGATTGAAGTAACTAAGTTATATTCTTTCATCAGACAAGAATAAAAGAAGTTACTTCAATCGTAAATCGTAAATCGTAAATAGTTAAATCGTAAATCCCCTCATGCTCTTTTGGCCTTTTCCCAGGCTCCGGTTTTGTTTCCTTTACGCTTGCGTAGGTAGTTCATGCCTTTAAATACATTCACGTTCATAAACAGGAAGTAGTAAGGAATGAACAGGAATTTGTTTTTAATTTGTTTGGTAGAGAGGTAGTACCCCCATAGTCCCAGAATATAAAACAGAATCTGCATAACGAGCAGCGTACCATATATTACCGGCGATGCTCCCATCAGTAGAATCGCAATATTGAGCGGAAGCAATAAAAACAATAGGATAGGGGTGATTGACCAACGCAACACACGATGCGATACATACTGGAAACTCAATATACCGTAACGGAAGATATTAAGCAGCGGGCGGAGACGCCAGATGGATTGCAGCCCTCCGGCGGCAATACGTACTTTACGTTTTTCCTCTTCCTGCATATCGGCCGATCCGCTCTCTACGGCATAGGCGTTGGAACAGTAATCAATGATATATCCTTTCATCGTCATGCGCAGAGATAGGATGAAATCGTCCAATAGCGTGTCTGTTTCCATCTCTTCGAATAATTCCTTGCGAACGGCAAAAAGCTCACCGGCTGCTCCTACGGCAGAATACAGTCGGGCATCCAGATTCTTTAATGTCGATTCGTATTTCCAATAAATACCTTCGCCGCCTGCCGCTGCTCCATCTTTCGTTTGCACGGCGATTCTCTTTTCGCCTGCCACACATCCCACTCTAGGGTTAGTGAAAGAAAGAACAATTTCGCGGATTGCCTCTTTGTTTACCATCGTATTGGCATCCGTAAAGACAACCAGCGGTGTGCTGACCAGACGCATTCCCCGGTTCATGGCCGCTGTTTTTCCCTGACGCGCAGGGTCGAAATGTACGGTGGCTTGTGGCCAACGGGTTTTTAAACGGTCGTTGGTTCCATCATTGCTACCGTCGGTAACCCAGACAATATGCAGTTTATCAGCAGGATAATCAAGCTCTATGCTGTTCTGCATCTTTTCGTCTACCACCAACTCTTCATTATAAGCAGTGATAAACAAAGTAACCTCGGGCAGGTCTTCATCCTTCGGCAGGCTACGCTTGATGGGTTTCCGGAACGCCTCTTTAACCTTTACCATGATGTATAGAAGTATCCCATAACCCAGATAAGTATAGAACACAATGAAAAGGCTGACCCAGAAAAGTATAATCAGGACTGTCGTCGTTGTCATTTCTTCTTATTAATTAAGTTTGAATCTTCGTCTTCGTACTTCTCCTTTTTAGTGAACAACCCGCCAATGTTTCTGAGCCCTTTAAGTAAGCGGACTTTAAAGCTGTTGAATAATGAGCCATCGGCTCCTACGGTTCCATATCCGGTTACAGCCCGTGCTTTACGATTCCGGATGAAGGCTATCTTACCATGCTTTTTCAGTCCCAAAGCCAGCGAACCATCTTCGCCCCGGATGATGTCTACACGGATACCGATCTCTTTGGCTAAATCGGCCCGGTAAGCAAATACCAATCCGCGGACACTCAATTCCGGCCGTTTGAAAGATTGCAGAAACAGTTGGGTATCGCGGGCAAATTCGTAGAACTTCAGCCCCAACCATGAGTGGTCCTTATCGGGGATATAACTCCACAACGAAGTTGCCGCTACATATCCCGGCTTTTCCATGGCATCGACCAGAATCTCTACATACTTGGGTGGATACATGGTATCGGAGTCAATATTAATATGGTATTTCCCACGCGCATGGTTCAATCCACAACGGCGGGCATACCCGCAACTATGCTGATACTCATTGTAGTAAGGTACGCCGGTAAGCTGGAATATCTCTTCGGTGCGGTCTTTGGAGTCATTGTTAACCCCTATAATTTCGACCGGATATTTGCACTGCATTTCGCTTAGCGACCAAAGAGAGGCAAGAAGGTGCTTTTCTTCGTTATATCCAATGAGCGATACAGTAACCAAAGGTTTGTCACTTTGCAGCTTCTGTATTTTCTCGCGTACTTCATCAATAATCTCTTGCGGAACCTCGCTCAGAGGCTTCTCATAGACTTGCAGATACTTTGAATACCACTTCATATATTTACGATTTGACGATTTACGATTTAACGATTGGGATTACAATGTTTAATCGTTGGTTAGATTTTATTTCTTATTTCTCCACTCTCTGTATTTCGTTATCAGTTGGAAATATACGCGAAGCGAAAACTTATTTATCGTGTAGGGCATATTTCCAAACCAATACAACAGTACGTTCAGCGTCCTGTATCGCCTGAACTTTAAGATCTCCTTTAAAGATAGCGGATGCTTGAGCAACTCCTTTAACTCCTTGTCGGGCATCTTAAAGTCATACATGTTCTTTTTATCGAGAATAACGGCTACCGTATCTATGCACATAATAACTGTTTGAGTTACGCGTACATCAAAATACGGTTTATCCCTGTACATCGTACATTTCTCTTTGCACAGTTTCCGGATCTTGATATGCTCGGTTATCTCTTCGCGAGGAATCTTCTTTCTTTTATAATATTGGGAAACAGACCCCGTATGCTTAACATATATATAAGTGATGTCGGGGAGGAATATGGCTTTGCGGACATGAGGTATCAGGTCGAAAGAGAAAGCAAAGTCTTCCCAATACCTGACCAGTTCGAACTTTATTTTATTTTCGCGCAAGAAATCTGTTGAGTACAGTACGTTCCAAACAAAATACCGGAAACTCTGGCGAAGGCTTTTATAAGTAAATAACGCCAGCTCATCTTCTCCTTCAAAAATAAGGGGAGGTAGCGTGCGCAGACTATCAGATTCATCCGTATCACCCCGCCACTCTTCTTTATAAGAGGCATAAACAACCTCCGAATCACTATCGGTAATCGCCTTATATAAAAGCTCTATACAGTCGGTGGTAAGTAAGTCATCTCCATCAAGAAGAAACAGATATTTGCTTTGCGTCTCATCCAGAATGGTATTCCGGGCTATGGCAGGACCAAAGTTTTGTTTCTGCTGAATAATACGCATGTCTTTCCCGCGGGGGTGTGTACGTTGCATTTCCAGAAGGATCTCCATAGAGCTATCGGTCGACTTGTCGTCGACGATCAGGAATTCAATGCTTTCGAATGTTTGAGCCAAAGCAGACAACATGGTTTCCCTGAGATAGGGAGCAGCATTGTAAACTGGGATACCTATGGTTACTTTATACATCATCTTTCCTTTCTATACTGGAAGTTACGGGTCGTTATTTTCTTGTTGTCGTAATTAAGCGCCGGAATAAAGCATCCCATTGCTTACCAATGTTTTCTATTCTAAAGCGTTCTACATCTATCCGGGCTTGTTCGCCCATTTTCTTACGTAACTCATTGTCTGTTATCAGAGCAGATATTTTTTCTGCAAGTTGTTCTACGTTGCCATTCTCAACGAGCAATCCGTCGATGCCATCATCTATAATATCACGCGGACCACTGGGGCAAGTGAAGGATACCGGAGGAACACCGCACGACATGGCTTCTACAATAACCATGCCAAACCCTTCGTAACGCGATGATAATACAAATATAGAACTTTCGCAGTATTTATCAATAATATTAGGCACTGCATGTTCCAGAATACAGGTTTCTGTTAATCCAAGCCTATCAATCTGTGCCTGTAAGGGTTCACGTTCTCCTTCACCATATATGCGGAGCTTCCATGACGGATGGCGCTGGGCTACATGTTGCCAGCTGTCAATCAGAATATCAAATCCTTTTTGATAGACATACCGCCCAACCGCAATGACTTCTTTATTCTCTGTAGTCGAGAATTTGTCGGGGAAGAAGGGTAGGGGGTTATGGATAACACTAATGTTGGATAATTCTGTCCATTTAGCTGCATCTTCCCTGGTAAGTACAACGAAGCTTGATAGTTTCTTAAGCTGCCGAACCAGTTGCCACATCCAGAATTTAGAGATGAATCTTTTGATTGGGTTCTTTCCCTCTTCATCCATCTCGCGGAAGTTTTCTCTGTTAATATGTATCTCGCCCACTTTCATACTGCCATCTTTAATGGAGTTGATGAAGTTAATCTCTCTACGCAGCATAGACACGGCAATGTCAGGCCGTAGAGACATGAGGCACGCTGTCAGTTTCTTCTTATATTCGCGTTGTTTACGCAAATAGATAAAAAACTTTTTATGCAGGGGTTGATTCCATAACTCATTGAAGTTGACGTCCAGATGAATAATGTTTATTTTAGGCGACAACTCGTAATAGGGTTTCTTGTCTTTCTCATCGGTCAGGATGATATATACTTCATACCCTAACACATCGGCCAAATGATTGGCCTTTATGGTGAGCACACGCTCCATCCCTCCGGGAATATAGAGTGAAGGCAAGCAATAAGCTATTTTAATATTCTTACTCATGGGCGAATGTGTTGTCGATTACGATTTGCATTTGTTCTTTCCAGGAAAGGTTCCGGATAGAATCTCTGATCTCAGTAGGCACCCACTGGCGGCTATGATAAAACTCAATAAGTCTCTCAATATCTATGGGTTCTTCATTTGCCGGCATCTTTAATACATAGGGACGGGTGTCAAAATCACTGTCCATTTCGGAATATGTGAAAGGAATACCGCGTGCGGCGTACTCCCTGTTCTTTAATGTCTTAATGTGGGTGATATGGCTCCGGTGTCTTCCCAGGCTTCCGATACCCATATCGGCATCATTAAATAGGCTATCGAGCTTTTCGCCATGTTGTGCACCATGCATAATGACATATTCTTCCAGCTGGTTTTCCTTAATGGGGACGACAACCTCCTGCACTTCCCGTTCCCCACTAGCATTACCAACAATATGGAAATAGACTTTGTAATCGCGTGCCGTTTTATAGTAATTGACTAATCCCTGAATGAGGCGGTCGAAGCCATGCCAGTAATGAATCTCGGCTACACCAATCAAATGAAGGGCGGCAGAAGTATCATTTACTTTTGTTTTCATCCGGATAGCAGAGAAGTCAATACCGTTGGATATGCGGATGGTATGTTGTCCGAATATGGTAGAGGCATTAGAGAATGTAACAATCGCATCCATTGTCTTAGCCATCCGGTGGCGGAAGCATTTATCGACAAACAAGTCCAGCTTCATTCTTGTAGTGATATACTCCTGGTCGTATGGATATGTAGGGATTTCCATAACAACTTTTGCACCTGTCTTCTTTAAAGCCTTTACGAAATGTATAGTGAAAGGGTTGGCGTTATGGTAGGACCGGATGTAAATGAAATCTATCTTCTCCTTTGCGGCATACTCGACAATAGGGCTGAAACAAAACCTTTTCTTGATCTTGGCCCATGAACCGTTTCCGAAATCCTTCAGTGTATCGTCGTCAATCATCCATTTGCGATGTCCGTCCCGGTCTACATCATAATAGCAGGTTCTTACATCCAGTCCACACTCTTTTAAAGCGCTAACCTGGTAGCGGATCTTTTTGGAGATTCCGTTGGATTCTTCGAAACCATGAAAGATAAGAAATAAGGCTTTCATTTTAATTCCTTTTTATGGGTATATAGGATTTAAACAATAACGTCATAAGAGTTCGGGTGGTAATATACCTCCTGTATTGGGTCATGCAAATATGGAATAAGTATATGCGTTTTGTTTTGGATAGCATATGCCCCTTCCACATGGCTGCATTCAACATCTGCGTAAGGAAGAAATCTATGGTCCTCTTGATTTGTTTACTGGCTCCCTTGCGCAGTTTTCTAATTTCCTCTGCAACAGTCAGATAACCACGCATGTTTTTCCACCGGAACATTTGCGTCATCGTAGAGTTCTGGCGGATTCTTCTGATAAAGAAGGCACGGTGAATGGCCATCGTACGTTCGGCACATAAATAAAGCTTGAATGTAAATAACTCGTCCTCGTGTATGATTCCCGGATAGAAGTCCAATGGAATGTTATTAAAGAAATCTGCCCGGATGACACTCAGACAAGGAGAGGCGCTATATACATGCCGGGATAGCAATATGTTTAAAACCTCCGGTCCTGTATATACCTGTCGTTCGTCGGTAGCTTCTGTTCTGCTATAGTTAAGGCCCATGTTGATTTGTCCTTTAGACTGGAGAATGCTGGCATCGAAAAATACAAAGTCCAGTTTGTTAGATTCGCACTTATTAAAGCAGATTTCTAACGCATCGGGTTCTAACAGGTCGTCGCTATCCATGAAGTAGAGGTATGTGCCCGAGGCATATTCTACCCCGTGGTTCCTGGCTACAGATTGTCCCTGGTTTTCTTGATTATAAACTTGTATTCGATGATCCTCCCGAGCCAATCCCTCCATGATTTCCTGGCTGCGATCTGTAGAACCATCGTTTATGAGGATAATTTCAATATCCTCTAAGGTTTGTTGCATAATACTTTCTACGGCTTGCGCAACGTATTCTTCAGTATTATATACAGGTATAATGACGCTAATCTTAGGGTTACCCATGATTTTGTATAACTTCTCTATATATATTTAATAAAGATTCGGCGCTTTTTCTCCATGAAAAGAGTTTAACGCGCTCCAGTCCATAGTCTACTTGTTGTTGGTATAGTGCTTTATCGTTTTCCAGCAAAAGAATCTTATTGGCAATGTCTTCTACGGAATATGGATCGACCAACAGAGCACCGCTACCGGCAACTTCCGGCATAGCAGAAGTATTTCCTGCAATAATAGGAGTACCACATGCCATTGCTTCTAACTGTGGGATGCCAAAGCTTTCCCGTAAAGACGGATAAAGAAAAGCAAATGCATCGTTGTATAAAGCTACTAAGTCTTTATTATATATATAACCCGGGAAACTAAGATAAGGTTTAATATCTTCTATGTTTTCTTGTTTCAAAATGTCATCAATGAAATCTTCCTTCAAATCGGCTATCAGGAGCGGGCGTTTGAAGTCCGACTTTGCAAGGTATAGGCTATACGCTTTCAATACTCTTGGGGCATTTTTCTTGGGGTCGGTATTGCCCAGAAAGAATAAGTAATCATCTGCATTGATATACTTCTTTGTAATCTCCGGCTGTGGAGGCTGCGGAGAGAAATGTGTGTTATATCCGTTATATACGGCTGTAACCTGCGATTCGGGCAACTGTAAAGCTTTGCAGATGCGATCTTTTTCGAAATGCGATACAGTGATGATCTTCTTGCATTTAGGTAGAATACGTGGTACTACCAGCCTTCTGTAATGCCAGCCCATTTCCTGGTACCAGGATTTACTACTTGATTGTCTTTTTTCTAAAAAGATGATGTCGTGTAGGGTTAGTACTAAAGGTACAGGAGTATTGATTGGGGCCGTATTGCTGGTACAATGCAATAAATCGGGTTTAATACGTTTTACGGCATTAGGTAGCCCGACTTGTTCCCACAGTGGGTAAGAAGGGTATTTAACCTCTATGATATGCATATTGTCCGATTCCTCCAAACAATGGTCTTCACCCGGACTTACAAAGATGAAGTATTCATTATCCTTGTCGAATTTTTGTAGCTCCCGGATTGTTTCCAAGGCAACAAAATCCATCCCATGCTTATTTACTCTAAATATGCGTTGGGCTTCAATACCTATTTTCATATTGTTTTGTTTGGTAAAGTAATAAAAGCATTTATACCTGTAAATGTTGCAGAGATCAGGTCAAAACGACCTTTAATAGCATATAATAAAGTGTTTTTAATAACAGGTATTGTTGTTTGATATATAATAGATAACCACTTGTCTGATCCCTTTAAATTTCTCCAGGCATAAAGCAGCCTGTTACGTGTTAGATAAAATGTGCGCAGCTTGCTTAATTGCCCTGTGCTTTGACTCTCTTTATGATATACCGTCCATTCCGGATCGTACCACAAGGTATATCCTGCCCGGGTCATTTGTGAAGACCAGTCCAGTTCCTCATAATACAAAAAGTATATATCCGGCATAAGGCCAACCTTATTAATCGCTTCCCGCTTAATCATCATTGCTGCTCCGTGCAGATAAGGGGTGATAATCGGCTCGTTGAAGCGTTCGCTATCTGCTTCATTAAATCCGATCAGGTTGTTGCGTAAGGTGATAGAGGAGAGGGGAGTGTATCCTGCAAACTGAATATGTTGAGGAGGAAATGCAAACTTAATCTTGGGTGATACTCCTGCTATTTGCGAATCGCTTTCCAGTCTTTCTATCAGATAGGATATCCTGTCGTCAGTGACGTATGTATCGTTGTTGATCAGGAATATGTATTTGCCACCAGCCTTCTTTATTCCCAGGTTATTCCCACCCGAGAACCCCAAGTTATCTATACTCCGTATCGTTATGATGTCAGGATACTTTCTTTGTAGGAGCAACGCTTCATTCTTGGATGAGGCATTATCTACTACAATAATCTCAAAAGTAACAGAAGTTATTTTTGATTGTAACGAGTCTATTAATTCACATGTGTCTTTAAACCCGTTATAGTTGATAGTAATGAAAGATACAAGGGGCATCTTGACTGCTTTTTTGTTGCTTGGTCTTTTTTTTGTTGCTTAGTTCTTTTTATTATTTGCCGAATCTGGCAGCGGCACCTTGCCGCTTTCTTCTTTTTCTATATTAGGAGCTGCAAAACAAATTGCAAATCCGATGTATACCAGAATGGCGTTAGGGTACTGCATAACGTCATTTGCATATGCTGCTATAAAGAACCCTGCGCTTACACAGAGCCATGCTGAAAGCTGATTCCTAAGTCTTTTATTTGATATTTTAAACATAAGTATCCAGGAACACCAGACAAACAGGATGGCGTGTATGAGTACATAAAGCGATATACCGAAGATACCGGTATCTGTCCATACATTGATAAGCCATGAATCCGGAGGGATGGGCATTAACTCTTTCGGATTATAACGACTGGCCTTTCCTCCCAGCCCAAGGCCATATCCGAAAGGCTTACTGGCCATATATTCTTTTACGAGTTCCCTGTTCTGAACGCGAACCTGATAAGAAGCATCTTCGTCGGGTCTGAAAGCCGTTCTCATGTTTCTTATCTGCTGATTACTTTCACCGATCGTAGTAAAACGGAAGAATACAAAGATAACCAACAGGGCAAATATACCGGCAAAGAGGGTTTTCCATCCGCGAGAGATAATTGCAAATGCCATAAGTCCCCCAACGGGCACTGCCAGGGCAGCGCGGGTTCCTGAAAGAAACATTCCATAAACAGCAAGTGCTGCTATAATAGTGAAATAGACCTTTAGCCACTTGGTCCTGGCAAAATATGCGGATAAACCAAATCCTAAAGAGGCCATAGCCGAGTGTACTCCAAAGTTAGCGGCGTCTGTGAAGAAAGAGAAATACCGGATACCCGACCAGATGATGTGTGTTTCCGCACCCCCTTTTTCATATAGGAAGACCATTTCGCGCTCATTGAAACCATGTGATTTTTGCCAGTATCCTTTAAACGCACCATAAATGATAAAAACGGACCAGATAATGAGCAACCATTCTACATTCCGGTATTCACGAATACATAGAGGTACAAGGATGGCACATATAATGGGATAAACAAGGTAATTGGAAATAGCTGCATTCCATGCCTCCAGGACTGCGTTCGGATTGGCAAGCTGAAGAACACAAAACCCACCCCAGACAATGAAAAGCGTCAACATTCCATTTAAACTATCTTTCCAACTGGTGCTTTTATATACGCTTGCTATTATAATAAATAAGGTAATGACTAAGTTAAAAACCAAAGTAGCAACCCCGATTCTTAAGTCAATAAGGGAACTTATTAATAGAAATAAAAAGTGTGAAAGGAATAGAATGTAAAATATACGATGATAGTATCTGATCATCGCAACAAATATCACGATTCCTACTGGTATCGCTGCGAAAATCATGGCAGAAAGCGGTTCGCCGGTCGATATAAAATCATATATCAGATATAGTCCGGCAATAGCCAATAAGGTGATAAAAATTATACCACCTCTTGGCCTGAATGCTTCTACGTTATTATTCGATTCTTTTTTACTCATTCTCTTTTGTTCTCAAGCTATCTCTGTCCATACGCTCTGTCAAACCAAGTTGTGACAGTCTGTAGCCCAATTTTCTTAGGTACGTATACGGTGGTAGCATGCCGGTAAAGTTCTCTGCAGCCTCTCTGCTTGTTTTATTCAAATAGAAGTATAGTGGAGTTTCTCCAATTTGAGACTTCAATTTTTCATAAATCAATTTATCAGATTCTTTCCAGGAACGATCGGCGCGAGTAACAAGTAAATTCAAATTCGCCTCTTCTAATAATTTACTGGGGACGTTATTGTCTTTCAGGTTTGGATATTCTACAATTAAGACGTCTTCATTGGTATTCGGACTTATATCACGAATATTTTCTGCTAGTAAATATTTACTGTCGTTTATATCAAAGTCTGTTTCATAAGATAGTTTACGAACTTTCATTCCCATATTATTCCAATACTCCAACAGGTTCTCTGATAGATAACTCTTTCCATCTCCTGGCTCCGTACTGATGAAGTTGACGATATAGGGTTGGTTTTCTTTTTTCTCATTGAAGAACCCTAAAATAGAACTACTGAGGAATTTGGTTGCTATGGATATATAAGCATTATTGAAGTTCTTGTATTTAAGACGTGCTCTGGCAGGGAAGGCACCCAATACTTTTCCTTTGGTAATTCTTTCTGCACGCATTTTATCACGCAGGGTATGGTCGAGTAGTTCTACCAATAAGAAGAAACCTGTGATAAATAGGAGACTGGCGAGGAAAGCGATCATTACGATCTTTCTTCTGTTGGTTGGTTCGGCAGCAATAGGAAATGCCGGAGGATTTAATACCTTTAATGTGGCCGAAGTCATCTCCAGGTTTTTCTTTCTCATTAAAGCATCATAATAACTCTCTAATGTAGAAAGATAGTTGCGTTCGGTAAAGTCGATCATTCTTTCTTTACGCTTGATGGTAGAACCTACCGGTGCAAAGAAGATGTATTTGTCGTTTAAGTTTTGACGACTTCTTTGAATAACTTCCAATTCGGCTTTTGCTTTTTCAAAAACAAGAATTTGTTCCAACCATTGTTCAACAATAGAACTCTTGGCTATACCTTCTTTGGTATGTGAATGTTCAACATACTGTGCAGAAAAGGTTTCCAAATTAGTTGTTGCTATTCTTAATTGAGCTCTATAATCATTTAAACGTTGACTTTCAGTCTCTGATGCGCCTGATGTAAATGATTCTATTTCAGATATCTTACTGGTTAATGCAGATACTTGATTTAAGCTATTGACAAATTGTGCATTTGTCCTGAGCTGTTGTACATTTATATCCAGCTGCTTTTCAAGCTCATCAAGCATCGCTCTTGAACTACTGTACGATAGCTGAATGTCTTGCTCTCTAAGTTCAAATTCTTTGTTGATAGCAGCAATTTCTTTTGTTTCGTCATAGTAGTTGATTACACGCTTCTCTATATTATATAAGGTAAGCGAGTCTTCGGCTATACGTAGTTCACGTCCAACGCGTGCAAGTTCCTGACGGAAGTATTCAATAACCTTGTCGGTTTCACCGTAACGAATAGCTCTATATTCATCTACGAATTCTTCTAATAAGATATTGATTGTATTGTAGGCAATTCCCGGATCTGCCGAAGAATAACTGATTTGTAATAAGTCACTACTTCCTTTACGCGTAACAGTGATATTCTTCAAAGCTTCATAACTATAATGCCAGTGATTCCAGTAGAACAACCCGTAGATAAAGTTATCTGGAGTAGGGCGCTCATACCTTCTCATGTTTTTAACCGTTTCTTCTTCGCTGTTTTTATCAATCAGGGCAAGAAGGGCTTTTCCATCTTTATTGCCTTTGGTACGGTTATATATTTCGCGGAAGCTTTCTGCGGTAAGATATTGGTTGTCTTTTTCCAGGTTACCATTAATCATATTGCGAGCGTATAAACGATAAGATACACGTTTAAGTGTGCTCTCTGCCTTAATGATGTTAACCAGGTTGTCTATTGCGTTATTTGTTGCCGCCCAGTCGGTGGTTCCGGTTCCTTCGATCGTATAACCCGAAACAACCCCAGTGTATAGTGTCGCTTCTACTGTATAAGTTCTTTTCATATTCATCGTAGCCAGAATTACAGCTAGTGTAATTATCGCTGATCCAAATATAAGCCACCAGCGTATACGATATAAGAATCGACAAAAGTATAAAATATATTCCATAAATGCTTGTTTTGTTATTTCCTGATAATAGGGGTTTGGGTGATAACTTCCAGTATCATCAAACTCCGGTTTAGCTCGGCTTTACTGCTCTCGTATCTCTCTTTTGTAACGGATTGCCGTTCTTTTTCAAGAGCGAGTTCTCTGGAGGTTGTTGTCCCGTTAGCAAAGTTTTTTTCTACGATTGCATATTCAACATTTGCTAAAACTAATGATTCTGCACGTAATTTCAAAATATTTAATTGAGAAGCTGCTGCAGTGTAGTACGTAATGATGTCTTTTTTGACTTCTTCGAACCTCTGTTCTTTAAGTAATTGATAACTTCGCACTACAAGTTTCTGGCGTTTAACTCTGGCCCCCAGGTCAAACAAATCATCTAGTGGGATACTGATACCTCCTCCTACGGAATACAGGTGTTGGGTCGTTTTGTTGTAAGTAGCAAAAGGTTGTGTGTAGACATCGGTGTAGGAACCGTCGTTCGTAAATGTTCCATATTGGTAGCTACCGCGAATACTAAAAAAACCTAGCCAAGCTCTCTTCTCTTTGCCTAGTTTTTTACGTTCAACCATTTCATTAACTTCGTTGAATTCATAGCTGGGTGCATTTTTGGCGTTTTCAAAAAGTACATCCAATGGGGGGAGAGTTAAGCTGGAATAGTCGTCGATTGTTAAATTGTCATAGTTGCTTATCTCCTGTGCTCGTATTAACCCGTTGTTAAAGAATGATATAACAGCAAAAAATAGGTAAAATTTAATCCAAATACGATTCATAGAATATTGTATTTTTTATGTAACATCTTGCAAATATAGATATATTCTGTAAAATTGTGCCATCTAAAGATAATTTTTTCTTTTAATAGCAACAAAAGATTTATAGTTTTATGTTTTTCATATATGCAAAAGAAGTTTTTGCCTTGAAAGTTTTTTATTCTTATTAGCATTCTTAATGAAACGAGTTCTGTTGAGTGTCGCATTTTCCACTTGTTTTCTTAATATAAAATAAGTTCTTAAATATTGAGTTACTATTTGATAGTTTCATTTGGGAAATGTAGTGTATTTAGTCTCCTTTTTATATAAATGTTGATGCTTGTTCGTTGCTTAATTTTCTGTTTATAACATATTATAAGATGGTTTTGTTCTGATAACTTGCTTTTTTTATCTTTAATTAGAGAAATGGCCATTTAGAGAGGTGATTATGATTGCTGTTTTGGGCTCGTTTTATTGACGTGTGCGTTAACAAAAAGAATTAAAGAAATAATTCTTTAATTCTTTTCTGTTTCCTCTAAATTCCCATTATTATTTATTACTTTTGCGGGCAAATTAAGAAACCATTTATTTATTATAGCATGGCAAATGTAATAAAGTTACGTAAAGGCCTTGACATTAGCCTGAAGGGCAAAGCTGCAGAAGAGATTGTTTCGGTGAGTAAGCCGGAATTATTTGCACTCGTGCCGGATGATTTTCCGGGAGTGACTCCGAAAGTGGTTGTGAAGGAACAGGAAA
This sequence comes from Bacteroides sp. 51, assembly GCF_010500965.1. Classification (GTDB taxonomy): domain Bacteria; phylum Bacteroidota; class Bacteroidia; order Bacteroidales; family Bacteroidaceae; genus Bacteroides. Next base: position 30,879 of record NZ_QVMI01000014.1, read on the forward strand.
GTGTGATGGCTGGGGCACCCTTGTTTGTAGACAAGAACCACCCTGAAGTAAAGTTCGTTTCTCCCGTTAGTGGGGTAGTGACAAAAGTAGAACGCGGCGAGCGTCGTAAGGTGATGAATATTACCGTACAAGCTACTGCAGAACAAAATTACGTGGAGTTTGGTAAGAAAGATGTAGCTAAACTTTCTACCGAAGAAGTAAAGTCGGCACTTATGGAAGCTGGCTTGTTTGCTTTTATAAAGCAACGTCCATATGACGTTATTGCAGACCCTTCTGTAGCTCCTAAAGCTATATTTATTTCTGCATTTGACAGCAAACCTTTGGCTCCGAATTTTGAATTCGAACTAAAAGGTGATGAATCTAACTTTCAAACAGGCCTTGATGCATTAGCTAAAATTGCTAAAACGTATTTAGGTGTTAGCGCAAAACAAACAACTGCTGCGCTGACTAAGGCTAAAAATGTAACTGTAACAACTTTCGATGGTCCTCATCCTGCTGGTAATGTAGGTGTGCAGATTCATCATGTATCTCCTATAAATAAAGGTGAAGTGGTTTGGACTGTTGCAGCGGCAGATGTTATTCTTATCGGTCGTTTGTTCAACCTTGGTCATATCGACTTTACCCGTACTGTGGCGTTGACCGGTTCGGAGGTGTTTAAGCCTGCTTATTGTAAGTTGATTCTAGGTGCTTCTTTGACTAATATTTTTAAGTTTAATGTAAGCCGTGGTATCGATTTACGACGTATAAGTGGAAATGTGTTGACCGGAAAACAGGTTACTAAAGATGGTTTTCTTGGTGCTTTCGATACGCAACTGACTGTTATTCCCGAAGGAGATGATGTTCACGAATTCCTTGGCTTTATCATGCCTCGTTTCAATCAGTTTAGTGTTAATCATTCATATTTTAGTTGGATTTTTGATAAGTTTATGAAGCGTGACTATGAGCTTGATGCCCGTATAAAAGGTGGTAAGCGTAATATGATCATGTCTAACGAATACGATCGTGTGTTCCCGATGGATATCTATCCGGAATACCTGATTAAAGCAATCCTTGCCCAGGATATTGATCGTATGGAGCAATTAGGTATCTATGAAGTAGCTCCTGAAGATTTTGCTCTGTGTGAATTTGTTTGTTCCTCAAAGCAGGAATTACAACGCATTGTTCGAGCAGGATTGGATAACCTTCGTGCTGAAATGGCTTGATAAGTTTTAAGTTCTGATTTTTGAGTTTTAAGTTTCCATGCGGAACTCATAACTCAAAGCCCATAACTCAAAACTTAAAACTCAAAACTTATAACTCAAAACTTAATAAATGAAAGCGTTAAGAAAATATCTCGATAAGATAAAGCCGAACTTTGAGAAGGGCGGCAAGCTCCACGCATTTCACTCGGTATTTGATGGGTTTGAAACATTTTTGTTTGTACCCAGCACTACTTCGAAATCGGGGACACATATTCACGATACGATAGACAGTAAGCGTATTATGTCAATCGTTGTAATAGCGTTGGTACCAGCTTTGCTTTTTGGTATGTTCAACGTAGGTTATCAGCATTTTACTCTGACTGGTGCCGAAGGTGGATTCTGGGAAATGTTTGCCTATGGATTTCTGGCTGTTTTACCTAAAATTATAGTATCATATATTGTAGGGCTTGGTATTGAGTTCGTTGTGGCTCAATGGAAGAACGAAGAAATTCAGGAAGGGTTCCTGGTTTCGGGTATTTTGATACCGATGATCGTTCCGGTTGACTGTCCGTTGTGGATACTTGCTGTAGCTACTGCATTCTCTGTAATTTTTGCAAAAGAAATCTTTGGAGGTACAGGTATGAATGTGTTTAATGTGGCTTTAGTTGCCCGTGCATTCTTATTCTTTGCTTACCCGACTAAGATGTCCGGTGATGCCGTATGGGTATCAGGCGATAGTATTTTAGGAATAGGAAAAAGCGTTGATGGTTTGACTGCTGCGACTGCACTTGGTGAAGCTTCGACGGCTACAACTGCTACCGGTTTCCCAGAGTTTTCATGGGATATGGTAATTGGGTTGATTCCCGGTTCAATCGGGGAAACAAGTGTTATTGCTATTCTGCTGGGTGCCGCCTTGTTATTATTAACCGGTATTGCAAGTTGGAAAGTGATGTTCTCCGTATTCTTCGGTGGTGCATTTATGGGATTGATTTTTAATATGTTCGGTCCTGATACAGCTATGGCTCATATGCCTTGGTGGGAACATCTGGTATTGGGTGGTTTCTGTTTTGGTGCTGTATTTATGGCTACCGACCCGGTTACTGCTGCACGTACCGAAACCGGGAAATATATCTACGGATTCCTGATCGGGGTGATGGCTATTGTGATTCGCGTATTGAATCCGGGTTATCCTGAAGGTATGATGCTTGCCATCTTGTTGATGAATATTTTTGCTCCGTTGATTGACTACTACGTAGTTCAGAGCAATATCAGCCGTAGAGAAAAACGTCTTGCTAAGTCTAACAATTAAACCGAATAACAATGAATACAAATAGTAATGCTTATACTATAATTTATGCTTCGGTAATGGTTGTTATCGTAGCGTTTGTGCTTGCGTTTACTTCTTCTTCATTGAAACCGATTCAAGATAAGAATGTTGAGCTGGATAAAATGAAGCAGATCCTTAGTGCATTGAATGTGGATACTAAAGGACAGGATGCGCAAGCTGTGTATGAAAAGTATATCAAGAAAGATATGATCCTTGATGCTAATAGTACTGTGAAAGCCGAAACCGGAGGTTTTGCTTTGGGCGAATCAAAAGATGAATTTGCATTGTATGTTGCCGAAGTAGAAGGGCAGACGAAATACATTATTCCATTATATGGTAGTGGTCTTTGGGGGGCTATCTGGGGATATGTTGCTTTAGATGAAGATAAGAATACGGTTTACGGAACTTATTTCTCTCATGCCAGTGAAACTCCGGGACTTGGTGCTGAAATATCTACTGCACCTTTCCAGGCTCCTTTTAAAGGCAAGCATATTATGAAAGATGGTCAGTTGGTATCAATTGCCGTGGTTAAGCCGGGTAAAACTGCTGCTGGTCAGGACTATGTGGATGGGATTTCAGGAGGTACGATTACTTCCGTAGCTGTTCAGGATATGCTTAAGAACTGCCTGGTTCATTACAGTAATTTTTTAACTAAAGAATAAGGAGGAAAGCCGTATATGAGTCAATTGTTTTCGAAGAAGAATAAAGAGGTATTCTCATCTCCACTAAATATAAATAACCCGGTTACTGTTCAGGTGCTTGGTATATGTTCGGCTTTGGCTGTTACCGCTAAGCTGGAACCGGCTATTGTAATGGGACTTTCGGTTACTGTGATTGTAGCTTTTGCCAATGTGATCATTTCTTTGCTGCGCAATACAATACCTAATCGTATTCGTATTATTGTTCAGTTGGTTGTTGTTGCTGCTTTGGTTACTATTGTAAGTGAAGTACTTAAGGCGTTTGCTTATGATGTAAGTGTACAGCTTTCGGTATATGTGGGATTGATTATTACGAACTGTATCCTGATGGGACGTCTGGAAGCTTTTGCTATGGCTAATGGTCCTTGGGAGTCTTTCCTTGATGGTATTGGTAATGGTTTAGGTTATGCCATGATTTTGGTAATTGTCGGTTTCTTCCGTGAATTACTGGGATCGGGTACACTTTTGGACTTCCGTATTATCCCTGAGTCATTCTATGAATTGGGATATATCAATAATGGTTTGATGTTGATGCCTCCGATGGCACTTGTTCTGTGTGCTTGTATCATTTGGGTGCAACGTGCTCGTGAGAAAGAATTACAGGAAAAATGATTTAAGCTTTGAGTTCTAAGTTTTGAGTTTTAAGTGTCCATGCGGATTGAACTTGAAACTAAAAAACAAAACTTAAAACTCAAAACTCAAAACTTAAAACTAAAAAAATATGGAAAGTAATTTATTAAGTTTATTCGTCCGCTCCATTTTTGTAGACAATATGATCTTTGCTTACTTCCTGGGTATGTGTTCGTACCTGGCTGTATCGAAGAACGTAAAGACTGCTATGGGGTTAGGGATTGCCGTTATATTTGTGTTGGTAGTAACACTTCCTGTAAACTACTTATTGCAGACTAAAGTGTTGTCGCCAGGGGGTATTTTCGGAGATGTTGACTTAACTTTTTTAAGTTTCATCTTGTTTATTGCAGTAATTGCAGGTATTACCCAGTTGGTAGAAATGGCTGTAGAGCGTTTTAGCCCTTCACTTTATTCTTCATTAGGTATCTTCTTGCCTTTGATTGCTGTGAACTGTGCTATCATGGGAGGGTCTTTGTTTATGCAACAACGTATTACCATGGAAGCTTCCAATCCGCAAGCTATTACCGATGTTTGGGGGGCTATTGTGTATGCATTAGGCTCGGGTATTGGTTGGTTGTTGGCTATTGTTGGTCTGGCTGCTATTCGTGAAAAGATGGCATACTCTGATGTTCCTGCTCCGCTTCGTGGATTAGGTATTACCTTCATTACGGTAGGGCTGATGGCTATGGCCTTTATGTGTTTCTCAGGATTGAAAATTTAAAATTTAAAATTCAGAATTAATATGACGTCTTTAATATTAGCGAGTATCGGAGTTTTCCTTGCAGTAATTCTTCTGCTCGTCGTTATACTTCTGGTAGCCAAAAACTATCTTGCGCCATCCGGTAAAGTTAAGATTACAATTAATGGTGAAAAAGAAGTGGAAGTAGACAGCGGTTCAAATCTGTTGACTACGTTATCTTCTAATAAAATATTTCTTCCTTCTGCTTGTGGTGGTGGTGGTTCTTGTGCGCAATGCCGTTGCCAGATCGAAGCCGGGGGAGGTGAGATCCTTCCAACGGAGAAGGTGCACTTTTCGCGTAAAGAGCAGCAAGCCAACTGGCGTTTGGGATGCCAGGTGAAAGTGAAACAGGATATGGAAATCAAAGTTCCTGAATCGGTTCTTGGTGTGAAGAAGTGGGAGTGTGAAGTGGTATCCAATAACAATGTGGCTACTTTTATCAAGGAATTTGTTGTGAAGTTGCCCGAGGGTGAACACTTGAACTTTACTTCGGGTGGTTATATTCAGATTGATGTTCCTAAATACGATATCAAATATTCGGATTATGATGTGGAGGAACGTTTCCGTGGCGATTGGGACAAGTTTAATATGTGGGATATTGCATATAAGAATACCGAAGAAACCATGCGTGCTTACTCTATGGCCAACTATCCGGCCGAGGGTGATATCGTGATGTTGAACGTTCGTATTGCAACGCCTCCGTTTGACCGTGTAAACGGTGGATTTATGAAAGTACCTCCAGGTATCTGTTCTTCTTATATCTTCTCACTGAAACCGGGGGATAAAGTAATGATTTCCGGTCCTTTCGGTGAATTCCATCCGCTTCTGGATTCCGATCGCGAGATGCTTTATGTGGGTGGTGGTGCCGGTATGGCTCCGTTGCGTTCGCATATTCTTCACTTGTTGCGTACGTTGAAGATTACTGATCGGAAGATTAGCTATTGGTATGGTGCACGTGCGTTGAATGAAGTGTTCTATATGGAAGATTTTCTTGAGCTGGAAAAACAATTCCCTAACTTCTCGTTCCATCTGGCACTCGACCGTGAAGATCCGGAGGCAGATAAAGCTGGTGTGAAATATACCGCGGGATTTGTTCATAATGTGATTCTTAACAATTATCTGAAAGATCACGAGGCTCCGGAAGATATTGAATACTACATGTGTGGTCCTGGCCCGATGGCTAAAGCAGTTGAAAAGATGCTGTATGACTTGGGTGTTCCACGTAATATGTTGATGTTCGACGACTTTGGCGGATAATCTTATTTAAAATATTCATGTGAAAACCAGTGATAAGAATTCTTATTACTGGTTTTTTTGTCACATCTGTATCTTTAGTTGTATTTTTTTGTGTAATTTTGCACTCATATTAAAAAGGAATTAGCTAATGGCCGACTTTTATTACAGTTTTGATAACTCTTCGCAAGAAAGATACATCCCTAAGTTTAAAGAATACGATAGTCTGCTTAATGTAGCATCCGGATTTGATATCTTTTATAACGCCAAAACAACAACTCACATCACAGAGGGAGAGGATAGTATAACCATACTGGGTTATGTGTATAAACTAAAAAGTGGCATAGAGGCTTATCTATCTGATTTATTGCTGAACTTTAAAGAGGAGCGTATTGCAGAAGCTAAAAAGGAGCTTTTGGGACAATATACGGCTATTATATATAAAGGTGGCAAGATCTATCTCTTCTCAGACTTTCTCCAGACTCGTTGTATCTTTTATAGTATTGCAGATAAATCGGTGTGTTCATCGTTTGCGTCTTTAGGTGCAGTACCCACAGATGAGTATAAGGCTTTTGAGTTTTTGGCAATGAGGCATTGTATTTATCCTGTATGGTTGGGTAATACTACGATTGATGATAAAATAAAGCGGCTGCGTGCATTTGAGTACTTAAAAATAGACGAGAAAACCGGTGAGTTGAGTGTTGAGGGCATTCAGGTTACAATAGATAACCGTAAGGTAGACTCTCTGAAAGAGATAAAGGCATTAACTCTATCTTTATTGCGGGATGCTATTCATCATCCGGCTATTCAACATAAGAAAATAGGTTCCACAATTACCGGAGGATTTGATAGCCGGTTTGTAACTTCATTGGCCAAGGAATACTATCCTGATTTGAATTTGAGGATATCGACTTTTAAAGGTGAGAAATCATTGGATTTTACGATTGCTACCGAAGTTGCAAAAGCGTTATCATTGCCTTTAAAAATATATGAAACGGACCTTGAAAAGCAAAAGGGAGATTTTTATGATCTTTCGGATGGGCTTACGCCACGTGAGAACAGTATTATGATGGAGTTGTTCCAGCATACCACAGATTATGATTTAGGTTTTGGTGGCGCATATGGAACAGAACTGTATACAACAGCCGAATTTGAAACGAAAGAAGAATGGGTGAATGCTTTTCTGGATAAGGTTAAGCATGCAGTTAAAGCACCCTCGGAATATTATAAGCGTTTTGAACAGTCGTTATATAGTGACTTGGAGGCGGTTGAAAAGCATTATTTGCTTAAGGAGCATAACCCCAAGGACCTGATGAGGATATTCCGGCTATTGGTTACGGGCTTTTTCTCATCTCAGGTTGTTGCTACTTATAATATCCACGGACTTCAATATGAGTTATTTGGAACCTATCCGGTCATTGAAACCGGTTTGAAGATTCCATATAAATATCTGGGTAGTAAACTCACCTTTGGACGCTTCTATATGATTCCTAAAGCGCTTGTTGCTACGATTAACCCCAAAGTGAGTAAGATTAATACCACACACTTCTGTCCGATGTGCCCACTGTCTGTTTTTTCTCTTATTCCTTATGTATCAGGTAAACTCAAAGGGAAGCAGTACTATAAGAATCTGGCAAAGACGCAGGCAGGTAAAGAGGAAAGATTAACGTATCACTCGGATAACATACAATATACATCCAACTATTGGTTTGAAGGTTTTATGTTGAAATATCTTAGTGAAAGCAAAAAGCCTTAAAATTGCACAAAAAAGATTGTATTTCTTCGATTTTGCTTGCACGCATATTCTTTGAAAATCTTCAATGATATGATAAAAACCGGTTTTGGGCATGCTTTTGTGTCATATTATTAATGATTGGAGCTACTTCAGCACAATAATATCTACAGTTGAGCCGCGTGTTATCGACAGCACGCGGCTCAACTATTGACAGCGCGCGGCTCAAGTGTAGACATCCGAGCGCTTGGCTGTCGACAGCACGCGGCTCAACTGTAAAGAGTGGTTCAATTTATAGATTTTCATTCTCTGGTTGAATGATTTTGAGTAGGCTGGTTGGATTGTGTATTTGATATAATGTTGTGCGATTTTCTGTCGATTTATCTATTGTTCCTTTCTTCTGGTGTCCTTTTGGTTGTTTTCTTTGCATAAATGCATTTATTTGTTTCTGCATAATGCGGTTCTTTTGCCATTTTCCCTTTCCCTTTTATCCCAAGTCCTGAGTTTGCAATTTAAAGCCTGGTAGAATATCAAATTGTTATTTTGATAGAATGAAATGATTCTATCCCTCTATTTTTTAATTTTCCTTATCACCTCCCGCGCTTTCTGTAGAATATTATATTCTTTGGTAAATTGCAGGTATAAACCAGTTATACCTACTGCGATACATCCTTTGATAATGAGAGATACAATCATATTCATATCTTCGGTGAGAGGAATTACGGCATATAATATAACAGATAAAATGAGCGAAAGTAGAATGGGTGAAATGATTTGTTTGAGAAAAGACATGATCCCCGCCTTGAACAACACACAAAACATGATTGTAAAAGTAATAAAGAAATTAGTGGTGAAGGCTATAGATAGTAGCGCTCCTATCGCTTCGAGCGTCTGAAAAACAAATACCCCTGTAAGCGTTGCAATAACAATTGTGGCTGTAGATAGCAACCCGCATAAAAAGAGAAAATGTGTAGTACCTGCCGATTGAAAAATAGAACCGGACGTAGATAGTATAATCTGAAATCCTACCGAAAGCGCCAGAAGTTTAAATACAGGAACCGATGCCTCCCATTGCGTTCCGAACAAGATGTAAATAATCTCTTCACCTGTAAAAAACAGAAGGACAGACAAAGGGAAGCCAATAAAGCCCAGTAGCTTAATTACTTTAGAATAATTGATGCGCATTCTTCCCAGATCATTCTGCATATCCGAGAAAATAGGATGCATTACAGGTGTAATAATATAAGGAATATTCTGCAATGGCATTTGCATCAACTTGTAAGACTTATCATAATACCCCAGCTGCGACGCTCCTAAATACTTGTTTATAATAAGCTTATCCAGATTTACCGAGAAATAATTTAATATATTAAACAAGAACTGATAGGAAGAAAAACTTCTGATCTTTTTCAGGGGAGCCCAGTTGATATTGAAGAAACGAAACCTGAGTGGCGATTCGCGATAGCTAAGTATAAACAAAAATACACTCGAAATAATAGATTGAATGACAAGCGAATACAGTCCTGCTCCTAAATACGCAGCTGCGATTGCTATTATACCCGCTATCAGTTGCACTATAAAAGAACGTATAGCCAGAAAACGAAACTTCTTATCCTTATACAATAAAGCATTGGGAACTACACTTGCACAAGAAAAAAACACGGAAATGGATAATAGCTGGCACAGAAGAACAAATACCTCCGATTCGTAAATAGATGCAATCGTCCAGGAACTAAGAAAGAAAACAATAGCCAATATAAATCCTGTAATAATCGTAAACGTAAAAACCGATTCAGTATCTTCTTTCGTGAAATCGTGATTCTGTATAACCGCAGGACCAATGCCGATATCTCCTAAAATACTAAAGAAAGAAATAAGAACCATAACCGGAACAAGTGTTCCAAAATCCTCGGGCGTAAGTAGCCGGGACAATACCGCGGTTATAACAATAGATATAACAATACCTGCGTATTTGGCAATGGCTGTATATAATACTCCGGATGCAAGCTGTTTTTTTATATCGGACATGCTTTTAATTTACTGTTAGACTATTTACTATTTTGCGATTGAAGCTAGCATTTTTGTTTTTCTGATTCGTATTATTAACGGTTGTCTTGTAATAAGCGGTCAAAATTAGATATAAATGATGTATTCTCAATGGGAAACGAACAATAAAATAAGAAATTCCTTGTTTTTCATCGTATCTTTGCACAATGAAACAGAAAAACGATATGATAGGGAGCGCTCTTCGGAGTTTGGGTATTGACTCCTTGAATGCAATGCAGGAAGCCTCCGTACAAGCAGCTAAAGAAAAGAATGATATAATTCTGCTATCCCCAACCGGAACAGGTAAGACGTTGGCTTTTCTATTACCTTTATTGCAGAACTTAAGAACCGAAGATAAAAACATCCAGGCACTAATATTAGTACCCTCCCGCGAACTGGCCCTACAGATTGACTCTGTTTTCAAATCACTGAGCACCCCATGGAAAATATGCTGCTGCTATGGCGGGCATCCTATTGCTGAAGAAAAGAAAAGCATTCTTGGCAACCACCCCGCTGTAATTATTGGTACTCCCGGACGCATTGCAGATCATCTTCGCAAAGGAAACTTCCCCCCGGAAACGATCCAGACATTAATCATTGACGAGTTTGATAAGTCTCTCGAACTGGGCTTTCATGATGAAATGGCTGAAATTATTTCTCAACTATCCGGACTTACCAAACGAATGCTTCTATCGGCTACAGATATTGAAGAGTTGCCCGCGTTTACCAATCTGCAATCTCCTGTAAAGTTAAACTTCCTGCCTCAGGGCGAACAAGAAGAATCCCGCTTAGAACTATTGAAACTCATTTCTCCTTCTAAAGATAAGATTGAAACCCTCTATCAGCTGCTTTGTACACTAGGCAATAAGTCGAGCATCGTATTCTGTAATCACCGCGATGCAGTAGACCGTGTCAGTAAACTATTGAACGAGAAAGGATTATATAATGAAACTTTTCATGGAGGTATGGAACAGCCCGACCGTGAAAAAGCACTTTATAAGTTCCGTAATGGTAGCTGCTACGTATTAGTATCTACAGACCTGGCTGCCCGTGGACTGGATATACCCGAGATTGAACATATCATTCATTACCATCTCCCCATAAACGAAGAAGCCTTTACTCACCGTAATGGGCGCACAGCTCGTTGGGATGCTACAGGGACCTCATTCCTTATATTAAATGAACTAGAAAGTCTGCCCGATTATCTGGGAAATGATATCCCCGAATATACACTCGCCGATCAGCCCCCGCTACCTGCCAAACCTCTATGGGCAACATTATATATTGGAAAAGGCAAAAAGGATAAGCTGAATAAAATTGATGTTGTAGGCTTCCTATATAAAAAAGGAAATCTTTCCAAAGAAGACGTTGGGCGTGTGGATGTAAAAGAGCATTATGCCTTTGTGTCTATACGCCGGAATAAGCTGAAACAACTCCTCAATTTGATTCGTGGAGAAAAGATAAAAGGAATGAAAACGGTGATTGAAGAAGCACAATAAAAGTTTAAAACTTTATTTTGTGTCAAACTGTCAGAAGTGTGGTGGGTAAATATTCAGTTTTTAACCAATAATAGGCTTACTGTATTTCGAAAATAGGGCTAATTTGTGTCATTTTGGTTGGTGTTTAATGCTAAACAACACTGTTTTTAAACCTTGTGCTTGACAAATGCTATTTATTAAATAAAACTTTGTCGGATAGAAAAATATTTGTAATTTCGCCTTGTCGAAAGACGTAAAATAAACGTATTTGTCTAATCAAAACAAACTTCAAATGAAAAAGCATAATTTTAATGCTGGACCTTCCATCCTTCCCCGTGAAGTAATAGAGGAAACTGCGAAGGCTATTTTAGATTTCAATGGTTCCGGGCTCTCTATTTTGGAAATTAGTCACCGATCCAAAGATTTTCAGGCTGTGGTTGATGAAGCTGAAGCCTTATTCAAAGAATTACTAAATATCCCTGAAGGGTACTCGGTATTATTCTTAGGCGGTGGGGCCAGTTTGGAGTTTTGTATGGTACCTTATAACTTCCTTGAAAAGAAAGCTGCTTACCTCAATACCGGTGTATGGGCAAAGAAAGCGATGAAAGAAGCAAAAGGCTTTGGCGAAGTAGTAGAAGTTGCCTCTTCTGCCGATGCCAATTATACATTCATCCCCAAAGATTATACTATTCCGGCTGATGCGGATTATTTCCACATTACAACCAATAATACAATCTATGGAACCGAACTTTTTGAAGACCTGAACTCACCAGTTCCCGTAGTAGCCGATATGTCTTCTGATATATTCTCTCGTCCGATAGATTTTTCTAAATACATTTGTATATATGGTGGTGCGCAAAAAAACCTTGCACCTGCAGGACTTACCTTTGTTATTGTAAAGAACGATGCGCTGGGTAAAGTATCACGCTATATTCCTACCATGTTGAACTATCAGACACATGTTGACAATGCATCTATGTTCAATACACCTCCTGTATTGCCAATCTATTCGGCTATGCTTACATTGCGCTGGATCAAAGCATTGGGCGGAGTGAAGGAAATGGAACGCCGTGCTATTGAAAAAGCAGATATGCTGTATGCAGAAATCGACCGCAATAAGTTGTTTGTTGGTACAGCAGCTAAAGAAGACCGTTCACGCATGAACATCTGCTTCGTTATGGCTCCTGAATACAAAGACCTGGAAGCAGACTTCATGAAATTTGCCACTGAAAGAGGAATGGTTGGTATCAAAGGCCACCGCTCAGTCGGAGGTTTCCGTGCCTCAACCTACAACGCTATTCCAAAAGAAAGCGTTCAGGCTTTGATTGACTGCATGCAGGAATTCGAGAAAACGAAATAATTTTGAATTTTAAATTTTGAATTTTGAGTTAGGAAAGCTGGATTAATGCCCAATAACTCAAAATTCATTGTTTATAATTCATTCCTCAATAAACTTAAGGTATTTATAACTTGAAATTTAAAATTCATAATTCAAAATTATAATGAAAGTACTGATAGCCACTGATAAACCATTTGCAAAGGTTGCAGTAGATGGTATTCGTAAAGAAATAGAAGCAGCCGGTTATGAACTGGCTTTGTTGGAAAAATATACAGAGAAAGCTCAACTGCTTGATGCAGTAAAAGATGCAAATGCAATAATTATCCGTAGCGACATTATTGATGCAGAAGTGCTTGATGCAGCTAAAGAACTTAAAATCGTGGTTCGCGCAGGTGCCGGATACGATAATGTTGATTTGAATGCAGCCACTGCCCATAACGTTTGTGTAATGAATACCCCGGGCCAGAATGCCAATGCGGTAGCAGAACTGGCTTTAGGCTTAATGGTCTATGCCGTTCGTAACTTCTACAATGGTACATCAGGAACAGAATTGATGGGTAAGAAACTTGGTATTCACGCCTATGGTAATGTAGGGCGCAATGTAGCCCGTATTGCAAAAGGATTTGGCATGGAAGTTTATGCTTATGATGCTTTCTGCCCCAAAGAAGTAATCGAGAAAGACGGCGTGAAAGCGCTTTCCTCTGCTGAAGAATTATACAAAACATGTAATGTAATCTCATTGCATATCCCTGCAACAGCCGAAACAAAGAATTCAATCAACTATGCACTGTTGAAAGATACTCCTAAAGGAGCCGTTCTTGTAAATACAGCCCGCAAAGAAGTCATCAACGAAGATGAACTGATCAAGTTGATGGACGAACGTGCCGACTTTAAATATGTTTCTGATATCATGCCGGCAGCTCATGCCAAATTTGAAGAATTATTTGCCGAACGTTATTTCTCTACACCTAAGAAAATGGGTGCACAAACAGCCGAAGCAAACATTAATGCCGGTATAGCAGCAGCAAAACAAATTGTTGGCTACCTGAAAGACGGTATTGACAAATTCAAAGTAAACTGATTATTGAAACACAGATTAACGCAGATTTTCGCAGATTATTTTATTATGAATTCTATTCATTTAAAGAACAAACTATTTAATCTGCGAAAATTTGCGTTAATCTGCGTTTCACAAAAACAACCTTAAAAAGATTATCCATGGCAACTATTAAACCATTCAAGGGCATTCGTCCACCACAAGACTTAGTAGAACAAGTAGCATCTCGTCCTTACGATGTGTTGAACTCAGAAGAAGCACGCGAAGAGGCAGCTGGAAATGAGAAATCCTTGTATCGTATCATAAAACCCGAAATAGATTTTCCCGTTGGTACCGACGAACATGATGAGAAAGTATATGCAAAAGCTGCCGAGAACTTCCAGATGTTCCAGGATAAAGGCTGGTTGGTACAAGACGATGAAGAAGTATACTATATCTATGCCCAAACCATGAATGGAAAGACCCAATATGGTCTTGTAGTTGGTGCATACGTACCCGATTATATGGAAGGTTCTATCAAGAAGCATGAACTAACCCGTCGTGATAAAGAAGAAGACCGCATGAAACATGTTCGCGTAAACAATGCGAATATTGAACCCGTATTCTTTGCTTATCCTGACAATGCAACCCTTGATGTTATCGTAAAGAAATACGCCGCAGGTACTCCCGTTTATGATTTTATAGCTCCTGGCGATGGCTTTGGACACACTTTCTGGATTGTAGATGACGCTGCCGATATTGAAGTAATAACCAAGGAATTTGCAGCTATGCCTTCTTTGTATATCGCCGATGGTCATCACCGTTCTGCAGCAGCAGCTTTAGTCGGTGCAGAGAAAGCGAAGCAAAACCCAAATCATCAAGGTAATGAAGAATACAACTATTTTATGGCTGTTTGTTTCCCTGCGAACCAACTAACCATTATTGATTATAACCGTGTTGTAAAAGATTTGAATGGCCTTACTTCTGACCAATTCCTTGCTGCTTTGGAAAAGAATTTCGTAGTAGAAGAGAAGGGAGCTGAGATCTATAAACCTGTAGCGCTGCATAATTTCGCTCTATATTTAGATGGTAAATGGTATAGTTTAACTGCTAAACCGGGAACTTACAATGACAATGATCCTATTGGTGTTTTAGATGTGACCATTTCATCTAATTTAATTTTAGATGAAATCCTGGGCATTAAAGATTTACGTTCCGATAAGCGCATCGATTTCGTTGGCGGTATCCGTGGTTTAGGTGAGTTAAGCAAACGTGTAGATAGCGGTGAAATGAAAGTAGCTCTGGCTCTTTATCCCGTTTCCATGAAACAATTGATGGATATTGCAGATACAGGCAATATCATGCCTCCCAAAACAACCTGGTTTGAACCTAAGCTTCGTTCGGGATTAGTTATCCACAAACTAGGGTAGTGTGAGAGTCTGAAATAATAGTTAAAAATAAAGCATCCCCGATAGCAAATAAAGCTGCTATCGGGGATTTTATTTTTTAACATTCGTTTTTTCGGGATTAACCGAATGTAGCCTCATAGATAGCCGATTGTTTGTTTTTGCAAGTGTAAAAGAAGTTATCTAAAGAAAAAATAACGTAAAAGGGTTACAACCGATTCGTTTTGTTGTTACATTTGCGCCGTTCAAATGCAAACTCAACGCATGAACAAAGTTTTCTTGTAAAGTGTTATTTAGTCATTATCCATAATAAAATAGCTTATGTCACAAATTGTCGGACACATCTCTCAGGTTATTGGCCCTGTGGTCGATGTGTATTTTGAAGGGTCGGAAGTGGATTTGGTATTGCCAAGTATTCACGATGCATTGGAGGTCAAAAGACCCAATGGTAAACGCCTGATTGTAGAAGTCCAACAGCATATAGGTGAAAATACACTCCGTACAGTGGCAATGGACAGTACAGACGGATTGCAACGTGGAATGAAAGTGTATCCCACTGGTGGTCCTATCACTATGCCGGTCGGTCCACAAATCAAAGGACGTTTGATGAATGTTGTCGGAGATTCTATTGATGGAATGAAAGAACTTGATAGAGAAGGAGCTTATCCTATTCATCGCGATCCTCCAAAATTCGAAGACCTGACTACCGTACAAGAAGTACTCTTTACCGGTATCAAAGTGATTGACCTTCTGGAGCCTTACTCTAAAGGAGGAAAAATCGGGTTGTTTGGTGGTGCCGGAGTGGGTAAGACTGTGCTTATTATGGAGCTAATCAATAATATCGCCAAGAAACATAACGGTT
The DNA here is from genome assembly GCF_010500965.1 of Bacteroides sp. 51. GTDB lineage: Bacteria > Bacteroidota > Bacteroidia > Bacteroidales > Bacteroidaceae > Bacteroides. The sequence goes on from NZ_QVMI01000014.1 coordinate 46,586, forward strand.
TCTCAGTGTTTGCCGGAGTAGGGGAACGTACCCGGGAAGGTAACGACTTGCTTCGTGAAATGATTGAATCAGGAGTAATCCGTTATGGTGAAGAATTTAAGAAGAGCATGGAAAAGGGTCATTGGGACCTTTCTAAGATAGATATGGACGAGGTTGCCAAATCGCAGGCAACACTTGTTTTCGGTCAGATGAATGAACCTCCTGGTGCACGTTCTTCTGTTGCATTGTCAGGGTTGACGGTTGCGGAATCTTTCCGTGATATGGCTGCGGAAAGTGGTGCAAAAGATATTCTGTTCTTTATTGACAATATATTTCGTTTCACTCAAGCAGGTTCTGAAGTGTCCGCTTTGTTAGGACGTATGCCTTCGGCAGTAGGTTATCAACCAACACTCGCTACTGAGATGGGAGCCATGCAGGAACGTATTACATCAACCAAGACTGGTTCTATTACTTCAGTACAGGCTGTGTATGTACCTGCCGATGACTTGACCGACCCAGCTCCGGCTACTACTTTTACTCACCTTGATGCAACTACCGTATTAAGTCGTAAAATTACAGAGTTAGGCATTTACCCAGCCGTTGATCCATTGGAGTCTACCTCACGTATTCTTGACCCACATATTGTTGGACAGGAGCATTATGATGTAGCTCAACGTGTGAAACAGATTCTTCAACGCAATAAAGAATTACAAGATATTATTTCCATTTTGGGTATGGAAGAGCTTTCCGATGAAGATAGATTGACAGTGAATCGTGCCCGTCGCGTACAACGTTTCCTTTCTCAGCCGTTTACCGTAGCCGAACAGTTTACCGGCGTTCCGGGAGCTATGGTAGCTATTGAAGATACAATCAAAGGATTCAAAATGATTCTTGACGGAGAGGTTGACTATCTTCCGGAACCTGCATTCCTTAATGTAGGAACAATTGAAGAAGCCATTAAGAAGGGTAAGGAATTACTGGAACAAGCAGGTGCATAATTAATAAACTATATGAAAGAGCAAAAATTACATTTGACTATTTCATCCCCTGAGAAAGAACTATTTGATGGAGAGATAAAGGTGATTACGCTACCCGGTACTGCCGGGTCGTTTAATATCCTTCCTAATCATGCCCCTATTGTTTCTACCTTAAAAAAAGGTACTGTACTTTATGTATTGCCTGATGGTAGTGAACATAAGGTTGATGTTGAAGGTGGATTTATTGAAATGAGCAACGGAGTTCTTTCAGTTTGTATATCATAGGTTATATGAAAAAGAGTATACAAAAACGCAATTACCTGATTATTCTCACCGCATTGACGCTGGTTGCAGGTATAGGAGGCGCATTGATTTTGCAGTATGCATTGCCGCAATATTATTTTAGTAGCTATCCGTTTATTCCTATTTACTTTTATGTCTTCGGGTTTATCTTCATATACCTGTTTGAGCGTGTACGAAGAAATATTCAGAACAAGACATTGCTTTTGTATGCATCGCTAAGGATGATGAAACTTATGGTGTCTATTATAATACTTGTGATTGCAGGCTATGTAGTGCCGGATCAGATCAAAGAGTTCTTATTCACCTTTATTGCATTTTATCTGATATATTTGATTTTTGAAACCCTGTTCTTTTTCAACTTTGAAACTAAAGAATCCAAAAGACTGAAGAAACAGAAAAAAAATAAAGAGATTTAAAATGAAACGTGTCTATCATATATTGGCTTTAGCCTTCTTATTCATGCTTTCTATGAGCATTTCTGTCTATGCCCAGGAGAATGTGGAAAAAGAACCGGTGGATGTAAAAGGCATTGTCTTTGGTCATATCGGAGACTCATACGAATGGCATATTACAGATATCGGAGAGACCTCCATATATGTCCCTTTGCCAATTATTGTATATAGCCAATCTACAGGATGGCATGTATTTATGTCGTCAGCCTTGCACCACAATGGTGGGGAATATGAAGGATTTTATATTGCTCCCGAAGGCAGTCAATATGAAGGTAAGCTTGTGGAACGCAATGCTGCCGGAGAAGAAGTTCGCCCTTTTGATATTTCGATTACCAAGGTCACTTTCTCCATGTTGCTTAATAGTCTTATACTTATTGTCATTATTCTGAGTGTTGCCCAGTGGTATAAAAAGAGGCCGCAAGGTGCTAAATCTCCCGGAGGTTTTGTCGGACTGATGGAGATGCTTATTATGACGATCAATGATGATGTGATCAAAAGTGGTGTAGGGCCAAATTATCGGAAATTCGCTCCTTACTTGTTAAGTGCGTTCTTTTTTATCCTGATTAACAATTTTATGGGATTGATTCCGATCTTTCCTGGTGGAGCTAACGTAACGGGTAATATTGCAATAACTTTGGTGCTTTCGGTATGTTCCTTTATTGCTATAAATGTGTTTGCTTCGAGGGAGTACTGGAAAGAAATATTCTGGCCTGATGTACCTTTATGGTTGAAGTTACCTATACCGATGATGCCGTTTATTGAATTCTTTGGCGTATTTATTAAGCCTGTGGCCTTGATGATTCGTCTTTTTGCCAATATGTTATCCGGGCACATGGCGATTCTGGTACTCACTAGCCTGATATTTATTGCATCCAGTATGGGACCGGCTTTGTTTGGCTCTTTGACCGTAGCTTCCGTAGCTTTCAGCATTTTTATGAACGCTCTGGAAATTTTGGTTGCTTTTATTCAGGCATATGTGTTTACTATGCTTTCTGCTGTATTCATTGGATTGGCTCAGCCACATCATGAAGTGGAGAAGGTTGAAAACTGAAATATAATTGTATAGTTATAAGTGATGATTAACCGTATAAAAATATAAGAGAATTTAAAATTCAAAATTATTAATTCAAAATTAAAAAACTATGTTATTAGCAGCGTTATTGCAAACAGCAGTTGCATCGGCAGCTCTAAGTAAAATGGGAGCAGCTATCGGAGCAGGTATTGCCGCTATAGGGGCAGGTATTGGGATTGGTAAAATTGGCAGCTCTGCAATGGAAGCTATTGGTCGCCAGCCAGAAGCATCCGGTGATATTCGTACGAATATGATTCTTGCTATTGCTTTTATTGAAGGGGTAGCTATTATCGCCCTGGTTGTTTGTTTGTTAGTATTGTTCACATAATAAACTAAAGAGATATGTCGTTATTAGTACCCGATACCGGCCTGTTGTTCTGGATGCTTCTTTCATTCGGAATCGTCTTCTTTGTGCTGGCCAAGTACGGTTTTCCGGTCATTATAAAAATGGTGGAAGGCCGTAAGGTGTACATCGACCAGTCTCTTGAGGTGGCCCGTGAAGCAAACGAACAATTGTCCAGGCTCAAGGCCGAAGGTGATGCTTTGGTTGCGGCTGCCAATAAAGAACAAGGACGAATTCTGAAAGAGGCTATGGAAGAGCGTGAAAAGATTATTTATGATGCTCGTAAACAAGCCGAGGCTGCTGCCCAGAAAGAACTGGACGCTGCCAAGAAACAACTTCAGATAGAGAAGGACGAGGCTATCCGCAAGATACGTCGTCAGGTTGCAGTGTTAGCTGTGGATATTTCCGAGAAAATCATTCGTAAGAACTTGGATAGTGACGATGAACAGATGGAAATGATCGACAGAATGCTGGATGAAGTAATTAATAAACGTAACTAAACCCGTGTTATGGATATTGGAACGATCTCAATGCACTATGCTAAAGCATTAATCGCTTATGCACAGGAGGAGGGGGTAGAAGATACACTATATCAGGAGATTAAAATGCTGAGTAAGAGCTTTGCTAAGTTTCCTCAATTGCGTGAATCTCTCGATAATCCGATACTGAAAGCGAAGGATAAGTTGGAGTTGATTTCTATAGCGGCTGTTGGCGATGCAGAACCTAGTGTGGCGTTTGTTCGCTTCATCCGGTTGGTTATAAAGCAACATCGGGAAATCTATCTTCAGTTTATGTGCCTGACTTATATTCAATTGTATTATCAACTAAAGCATATTGCTGTGGGAACATTGATTACGGCTGTGCCGGTAGATGATGAGACAAAGAATAGAATTAAGGCAACGGCTGCTGCTACTGTGCATGCGGAGATGAAATTACAAACTGTGATCGATCCTTCGATTGAAGGAGGGTTCGTCTTTGATATCAATGACTATCGACTGGATGCAAGTATAGCGACGCAGTTGAAGAGGGTGAAGCAACAGTTTATTGATAAGAACAAAAGGATTGTTTGATGTACTTTTTCTTTTGGCTTGAACCAAAAGAAAAAGATACCAAAAAGAAAAGTTCAAGGCTGCATTTGTTATGCTACTCACGTTCAAGGTTACACTAAAGGGGCTCAAACTCGCTTCGCTCAGACAGAAGCCCCTTCTGACGCTACACCTTAAACGTTCGCTTAACGCTTCACAAATGAGGCCGGAGGCCTGCGGATGAAAGAGCCGGAAGGTTATGGATGAAGGAGCCGGAAGTCTGCGGATGGAAAGGCGGGTTACATCAATCGTAAATCGTAAATAGTTAAATCGTAAATAAAATGGATAATATAAAAGTAAGCGAAGTATCTGATGTACTTCTTCGTCAGTTGAAGGGGATTGATGCCCGTGTACAGCTTGATGAGATTGGTACTGTTCTTCAGGTGAGCGATGGGGTAGCCCGTATCTATGGGTTGAGGAATGCCGAAGCCAATGAACTTCTGGAGTTCGAGAATGGTATCAAAGCCATTGTGATGAACCTGGAGGAGGATAATGTTGGTGCTGTGCTTCTTGGTCCTACAGATAGGATAAAAGAGGGGTTTACAGTTAAGCGTACAAAGCATATTGCATCCATTATGGTGGGCGAGAATATGTTGGGACGTGTGATTGACCCGTTAGGAGAACCGTTGGATGGTAAAGGATTGATTGGTGGCGAACTCTACGAGATGCCTCTTGAACGGAAAGCTCCGGGAGTTATTTTCCGCCAGCCGGTAAATGAACCATTGCAGACGGGATTAAAAGCAATTGATGCCATGATTCCTATTGGACGCGGGCAACGTGAGTTGATCATTGGCGACCGTCAGACGGGGAAAACAGCTATTGCTATTGACACTATTCTCAATCAGAAAGCCAATTATGATGCTGGGAATCCTGTGTATTGTATATATGTGGCTGTAGGTCAGAAAGCATCTACTGTGGCATCACTGGTAAATACGTTGCGTGACTTTGGTGCAATGGATTACACGATTGTAGTTGCTGCTACTGCTGGTGATCCTGCTGCTCTACAATATTATGCACCTTTTGCTGGAGCTGCTATCGGCGAGTATTTCCGCGATACCGGACGTCATGCTCTGGTGGTTTACGATGATTTGTCTAAACAGGCGGTAGCATACCGTGAGGTGTCTCTGATCTTGCGTCGTCCTTCCGGACGTGAAGCTTATCCGGGGGATATCTTCTATCTACACTCTCGTTTACTGGAACGTGCTGCTAAGATTATCAACCAACAAGAGGTTGCTGCAGAAATGAATGACCTGCCGCCGAGTCTGAAAGATAAGGTAAAAGGTGGTGGTTCGCTGACAGCTCTGCCGATTATTGAGACGCAGGCCGGTGACGTTTCTGCTTATATTCCTACGAATGTGATCTCTATTACGGATGGACAGATCTTCCTTGATACCAACTTGTTCAATGAAGGTAGTCGTCCGGCTATTGATGTGGGTATCTCTGTATCGCGTGTAGGAGGTAATGCACAGATCAAGTCGATGAAGAAGGTGGCGGGTACACTGAAGATAGATCAGGCGCAGTATCGTGAACTAGAAGCATTCTCTAAATTTAGTGGTGATATGGATGCAGTAACTATGCTTACTTTGGATAAGGGAAAGAAAAATACGGAACTGTTGATTCAGAAGCAATATTCGCCCATGCCTGTAGAAAAGCAGATTGCTGTTCTTTATTGCGGTACACACGGGTTGTTGAAAAATGTTCCGCTCGATAGTGTCGCCGATTTTGAACAGGGTTTCCTCAAAACGCTGGAACTCAATCATCAGACTGATGTGCTGGATGTTCTGAAGAGGGGAGAGATTAATGATGAAGTAACCAAAGCGATTGAAGAAACTGCCGCAATGGTAGCTAAACAATATTTATAACCTATGGCCTCATTAAAAGAAGTAAAAGGTAGAATAAGCTCTGTAAAGAGTACACGTAAGATAACATCTGCGATGAAGATGGTTGCATCTGCCAAGCTGCATAGGGCTCAGAATGCAATTGAAAATATGTTGCCTTATCAAAGTAAGTTGAACCGGATTTTGACGGATTTTCTCAGTTCAATGGATGTTTCACTAGATAGTCCTTTTACTGTTCAAAGAGAGGTGAAACGTGTGGGAATTATTGTATTCTCTTCCAATTCTTCTTTGTGTGGTGCTTTTAATGCAAATGTCATTAAACGTTTTGTTGAGGTTACAGACAGATATAAAACGTTGGACAAAGAGAATATAAAAGTATATCCGGTAGGCAAGAAGATAGAGGAAGCAGTGAAGAGACTGGGATTTACTCCGGAAGGAACTTTTCAGGATATAGCAGATAAGCCGTCATACGATGAAGCTGCAAAACTGGCTGAGAATGTAATGGATCTTTTTATTGCCGGCGAATTGGATAGAGTGGAGGTTATTTTCCATCACTTTAAATCTGCTGGTGCCCAGGAATTAATGGATGCCACTTTCCTGCCTATTGACTTAACGCATGTTGAGGAAGAGGCGGAAGAAGAGGAAATTAATGCTGAGAAAAAAACTTCCAAACGGAAAATACGAATTGATTATATTGTTGAACCTTCTGTTGAGGAATTTATTGCCAGTTTACTACCTACTGTTTTAAAACTGAAAGTCTTTACAGCATCACTTGATTCTGCTGCGTCTGAGCATGCTGCCCGTATGATGGCTATGCAAGTTGCCACGGATAATGCTAATGAATTGATCGATGACCTGACCAAACAGTTTAATAAGACCAGACAGCAGACTATCACCAATGAGTTGCTTGATATTATTAGCGGTAGCATGAAGTAACTCTCGCTATTAATGCTTAAATTTGTCGAAAAAGCATATTAATGGACTTAAACACAGAAATAGAGCTCGCTTGGCAATGTATAGAGAATACCGGTTCGCACCTTTTTTTAACAGGTAAGGCGGGAACCGGTAAAACCACTTTTCTTCGTAAGCTAAAAGAGAAATCCCCTAAAAGAATGATTGTTGTAGCCCCTACGGGGATTGCAGCAATTAACGCGGGTGGGGTAACTATTCATTCTTTCTTTCAGTTATCATTCGCTCCTTATATTCCCGAGAGTAAGTTTACTTCCGCACAATCTCCTTATAAATTCGGTAAAGAAAAAATCAGTATTATCCGTAGTATGGACCTTCTGGTGATTGATGAGATCAGTATGGTTCGTGCCGATTTGCTGGATGCTGTTGATGCCGTTTTACGACGTTACCGGGATAGGCATAAACCCTTTGGTGGGGTACAGTTATTGATGATTGGCGATTTGCAACAGCTTGCTCCTGTAGTGAAAGAAAGTGATTGGGCTTTATTGAGTGAGTATTACGATACTTCTTTTTTCTTTGGTAGTCATGCACTCAAAGAAACAGACTATATAACGATTCAGTTACAAAAAGTATATCGGCAAAGTGATGATGTATTCGTTGCATTGTTGAATAGAATACGTACAAACGATATTGATAATCAGGTACTTTTTGAATTAAATAAGCGTTATATACCCAATTTTCAACCGGATGAGGACGATGGATATATTCGTTTGACTACCCATAACTACCAGGCACAACGTGTAAATGAACAGCAGTTGGCCGCTTTGCCCGGACAGTCCTTTAATTTTAAAGCAGTTATCGAAGGGAACTTCCCTGAAACGGCTTATCCGGCCGATATGGATTTGCAACTAAAGAAAGGTGCCCAGATTATGTTCATTAAGAATGATTCCTCGGGTGAAGGGCGATATTATAACGGTAAGATTGGTATAGTGACTGCTGTAGGGCGCGATCATATCATGGTGTTGGGAAAAGGCGATAGCAGAGATTTCGCTCTGAGCCATGAAGAGTGGACCAATAGCAAATATACGCTTAATCCGGCGACCAAAGAAATAACCGAGGAAGTAGAAGGTATCTTCAAACAATACCCCATCCGGTTGGCTTGGGCGATCACCATACATAAGAGTCAGGGATTGACTTTCGAACGTGCGATTATTGATGCCAATATGTCTTTTGCACACGGACAGGTTTACGTTGCCCTGAGCCGATGTAAAACCTTAGAAGGGATGGTGCTTGGTTCGCCTTTAACTCGCGAATCGGTCATCAATGATGATTCGATCAGCGACTTTACCCGTGCTGTAGAGAGTAGTTTTCCTGATAAAAACCGTTTAAATGAATTACAACGTAGTTACTACTATGAGCTGCTGTGCGAACAGTTTGGTTTTTCTAGTATAAGGAGGCACTTCTCACAACTGCTTCGTTTATTCGATGAGTTCCTTTATGACCTTTATCCTAAGACCCTGCAAGGTTACAAAATGCACTTTGAACGCTTTCAGAGTGAGATTGAGAAGGTTGCCAATGCTTTTCAGGGACGTTATGCAGAGTTGATGCTGAACCCGGATTATGCTCAGGACCCGGTATTGAATGAGCGGGTTACTTCCGGGGCTCGTTATTTTCATGAAAAGGTGGAAGATATTTTACAAGTACTGATTCGTAAGACTCAAATAGAGCTGGACAACAAGGAGCTTAAGAAGCGTTTTGAAGAAGCCTTCTTTGCATTGAAAGAATTGGTACAGATTAAGCTGGGTACATTGGAGCATACAGCCACAAATGGATTTACTGTTCCTGGTTATTTGAAGAATAAAGCACATATTATTGTGGCTTTATCCACTCCTGCTCCGGTGGCTAAAAAGGGACAAACAAAGTCGGGAGTTAAGAAAACAAAGACGACTATTACTTCATCTAAAGTGGAGAAGGTTGAAGTATCTTCCGATATAGATCATCCGGAATTATATAAAGCGTTGGTCAGGTGGCGAAATGCAGAAGCTGCGAAATCAGGATTACCCGTATATACTATTCTTCGGCAGAAAGCAATTCTGGGTATTGTGAATACTTTACCTACCAGCACCACTGAATTGGAGCGTATTCCGTTCTTTGGTGCTAAAGTGCTTGAAAAGTATGGCGAGGATGTTATCCGTATGGTAGAGGCTTATATGAAGAAAGCGGGAATAAAACGGAGGCTGGATCTATGATTGAAGCACTGATCGGGCTGGGTTATGTCGGTTTGTTTATAGCCTGTTTTATTTCAGCAACTATCCTGCCGTTTAGTTCGGATATTATTGTGGTGGCACTTGTTGTTGCCGGTTTGGACTACCGTATTTGCCTATTGGTGGCTGCCGTTGGTGGTGCGATGGGAGGCATGGTCAATTATTACCTGGGGCGCCAAGGAAAAACAGAGTGGATAGAAAAACACTCCAATGTACGTCTTGATAAAGTTCAGAAGATTATAGACTGGTTGAATGGCAAAGGTACTTATATGGCTTTCTTCTCCTGGGTTCCTGTCATTGGGAATCTCGTAGTTCTTGCTTTGGGTTACCTTAGGGCCAATGTTTGGATTGTGAGTGTTTGTGTATTGGCAGGCATGTTTGTCCGTTATCTGGTGGTTATTATTCTTACGTTACAGGGCATTGAGCTTGTTGGGTGATATTGGTTTTTATTTTTTGAGTATTCTCTTTAAGTATTCTACATCTAACAAATTCACCGTCTCAAAATTTCCTTTATAAAATACAGCCCAGTTATTAAAAACACAAGGTAGATTCTTTGCTTTCTGCAACGTATCTACTTGAATTAAAGACACAGGAACATCATTCTCTTCACAATACTGCTTTATCATCTCAATGGCATGATAAACATAAGGGCACTGCATGTCGTAATAAATTGTTAACTTGTTGTCTTCAATCTTTGGAGTTTTTACATTCTGTGCAAATTTTGGCGTTGTTCCGTCAAAAGAGAGTGCAAGCAATTCATATCCATTATCGGTAGTATCAACAACCTTAAAACCGTACTTCTTTACGAATGATTGGTCGGAAAGCCAGGACTTCTGTTTTTTCGCTCCGAGCATACATATACCGGATTTGCCTTTTTCTTTGGCGTCGGCCAAACAATACTCCATCAATGATTGCCCGTATCCTTTTCCTTTGTGACTGCCCAAAACCCATAAACAATACAGATAATAATAGTTGTCTCCGGTTATGGGGACCCAAGCTGTTTCAAGAGGAGCATATTCGATAAAAACCGTAGCCTTTTCATTTAATTTTCTAAAGACATGACCTTCGTTTAGCCGCTCGGAAAGCCATTGTCGCTTTGCTTCAACACCTTGATGAGGCTTCTTGCTGCGGATAATACAGCATAAATGCTCATTGGCAAGATTTTCTGTTGTTAGGTTTACAAAATCGGTATTCATGTGCATCCTCGTTTTAAATTGGGGTATTATCAATTAACGGGTTATAATTGCATCGCAAACTTACATAAAAAGAATGATTTATAAATGAGTTGAATAAAAAGAATTAATGAACACAGAGACGCGGAGATACAGAGTTTTTTTATTTTTCTCTGTGTCTCCGTGTCTCTGTGTTCATTCTATTTATAGAAGAAATATAATGAATTCGCGTAGATTATTTTTTTAATAACCAATTAACTTTTAAGAAAACATGCTTATCTTAGCATCCGAATCATTCAATTAAAAAATATGAATACAAAATCCGATATAGTCATATACAACTATCTGGATACATTTTTCTGCTGTTATGTTGAAAATGATAAGTTGTGCGAGGAGATGGTAACTGATCATATGTTGGTGTATATCTGTTCCGGTGAGATGATACTGGTGACAAAAGAAAAACGTATTGTCTTCAAGAAAGGTGATTCTTTCTTCCTGAAACGTAACCACTTGATAAAAAAGATAAAACAGCCTGCAAAGAATGGGGAGAGTTTTAAAGGTCTTTTCCTACAACTCAAAACCCCGTTTCTTAAGAAAATGTTTTCCGAACAGCACATTGCCCTTCCGGTTAATGCAGGGAAGTTCATAGGTGGTTCAAATCATGTGATGCTGGATAAGCATCCTTTTCTGGACGGTCTGTTCTTGTCGCTCGAACAATATTTTAATGCCAAACAATACCCTTCAAAGGAACTGATGGATGCTAAATTGAAAGAGGCTGTTTTTACTCTGCTGCAACTCAAACCCGAGCTGGGAGGGATATTGTTTGATTTCGCTGAACCCTGGAAGACCGATCTTGCCGAGTTTATGGCAAACAATTATAAATGTGATCTTTCCATTGAGCAGTTTGCCCATTATACCGGGCGTAGCCTGTCTACTTTCAAAAAAGATTTTGCTCGTATCTACAATGAAACACCTAACCGTTGGCTTATCAGGAAGCGACTGGAAGAGGCTATGAATCTCATCAACAACAAAGGGCAGAAGCCCTCCGAGGTTTATCTGGATGTAGGCTTTAAAAACTTGTCTCACTTCTCTACAGCTTTTAAGAAACAATTCGGATATTCTCCGTCTTTAATCACAAAGAAAGGAACATACCAGGAGGGTTTCAATACATCTGTAGGTAACGTTTAAGAAAACAAACTTATAGCTTTTCAGAAAAACAACATCACCCGATGAAGTGTTTAATTTGCATCACCAAACGGAAAACGTTTAAGTAATGTATTTTTTATTAACGCAATAATAGATAACTGTTATGAACAACTTTATTTTTCAGAACCCCGTGAAGCTTATCATGGGCAAAGGAACGATTTCAGAATTAGCAAACCATATACCCGCCGGAAAACGTGTGATGGTAACTTTTGGTGGCGGTAGCGTCAAAAAGAACAATGTGTACAGTCAGGTTGTGGAAGCTCTTAAGGGTTTCTATACTGTAGAGTTCTGGGGAATTGAGGCTAATCCTACTATTGAAACTCTTCGAAAAGCTATTGTGCTGGGAAAAGAAGAAAAAGTAGACTTTCTTGTTGCTGTGGGTGGTGGTTCTGTGATTGATGGAACGAAACTTATATCGGCCGGGCTGCTGTACGATGGCGATGCATGGGATTTAGTGCTCAAGGGTTATGATACAAATACGGTTCCTCTGGCAACTGTTCTTACTCTGCCTGCAACAGGTTCGGAGATGAATCAGGGTGCTGTAATATCGAATATGGAGACGAAAGAAAAGTTTGGTTTCTTCTCTAATTATCCTGTATTTTCTATTCTTGATCCGGAAACGACTTTCACGCTTCCCGATAATCAAATAGCCAATGGGCTTGCCGATACTTTTGTACATGTAATGGAGCAGTACCTCACGGTGCCCGGCGTTTCGCGCTTGATGGACCGTTGGGCAGAGGGCATTCTTCATACGGTAGTTGAAATAGCTCCTCTTATAAGAAAGGATAAACGTAACTACGATGTGATGGCCGAGTTTATGCTTTCTGCAACTATGGCTCTCAATGGCTTCGTGGCGTTGGGCGGTGTTCCGCAAGATTGGGCTACGCATATGATTGGGCATGAACTGACTGCATTGCATGGTCTTTCGCATGGGCATACGCTGGCTATCGTTCTGCCCGGTACAATGAATTTGTTGCGCGCAAGCAAAGGTGATAAGATTATCCAATACGGTGAGCGTATATGGGGCATCACCGAAGGAACGCGCGATGAGCGTATTGATAAGGCTATTGAGAAAACCGACGAATTTTTCCGTTCGCTTGGTCACACCACCCGTCTTAGCGAAGAGGGGATAGGCATGGATACTGTTGAAGAGGTTGAACGCCGTTTCAATGAACGTGGGGTTGCTTTCGGAGAGAATCATAGTGTAAACGGAGAAATGGCAAGGAAGATCCTGATAGACAGGATGTAATGACATACAGATTGTTGATCTGGTTGTTTTTATTACGCAATATTTTGCTTCAAACAAAATATTGCGTACTTTTGCGGCATGACTAAGACATTTAAATCGGATTTGGTTTAGTAAACAATCTGTGTTTCTTCTACAGATTGTCCTTTCGTTTACTCTCGGATAACTCTTTTCGGGAGTGATTTCTATATTATTATAATTCAAGTTTTTTAATCTGCGTACAATGACGAAGGCATTGTTATGCCCTCCCTCGCGTGTATGCAAAAAACATTAAGACAATGAGTAACGAAAATAAAACTATTCACGAATTCGATCTACAATTAATTTGCGATTTCTTTTCCAATATGGAACGTCAAGGGCCCGGAAGCCCGGAAGTAACGGTCAAGGCATTGAGTTTTATAGATAACCTTACCGATAAATCACTTATCGCCGATATCGGCTGCGGAACAGGTGGTCAGACGATGGTCCTGGCGCAGCATGCGCCGGGACAGATTACCGGATTGGACTTGTTTCCCGATTTTATCCGGATATTGAATCATAATGCAGGCCGTTTAGGTTTGCAAGACAGGGTAAGAGGTATTGTCGGTTCAATGGACGACCTTCCTTTCGGGCAGGAAGAACTAGACCTGATCTGGTCGGAAGGTGCTATTTATAATATTGGCTTTGAACGGGGACTGAATGAGTGGCGTAAGTTTCTGAAAACAGGAGGTTATATCGCCGTTTCCGAAAGCTCGTGGTTTACTGACGAACGGCCGGCGGAAATTCATGATTTCTGGGTAGATGCGTATCCTGAAATAGATACTATTCCTAATCAGGTAGCCAAGATACATAAAGCCGGGTATCTTCCTGTGGCCACTTTCGTTCTGCCGGAAAACTGCTGGACAGAGCATTACTTTGCTAAAAAGACGGCGGCCCAGGAGGTTTTTCTTAATAAACATGCCGGAAATAAAGCAGCCGAAGAATTCAGCTCCCTTCAATTTCATGAAGAAGTGTTATACCGCAAGTATAAAGAATTCTATGGCTATACGTTTTTTATCGCAAAAAAAAGATAGTACAATGATTAATTTAAATATGTATGGTTGGAATGATAAGCTAAACCAACTAAAACAGGAATCAACATATAGCGCTCTTGCTCATGGCCGTGTATCGGTGGTACACCGCACATGCTATGAGGTCGTTTCCGAAACAGGCTTGTTTCAGTGCGAACTGACGGGGAGTATGATGTACGGAAAGTCGGAGTTTGAGTTGCCTTGCACGGGCGACTGGGTAATTTTCCAGCCCTTCGACGATCATAAAGGAATTATCGTTGATATGCTGCCGCGCGAGCGGACGTTGTATCGCAAGAAAAGCGGAACGGTTGCCGATAAGCAAGCCATTGCTTCTTATGTTGACAAGGCGTTTATCGTGCAAAGCCTGGATGATAATTTCAATGTGCGCCGGGCCGAGCGCTTTATGGTTCAGATATTAGAGGAAAACATCCATGCCGTACTGGTTCTCAATAAAGCCGATATGGGGTTTGACAGGCAGAGGGTGGAAGAGCAGATTGAACACGTTGCCCGTCAGATACCGGTGTTTTTCACAAGTATTTATCAACCCGAAACGATTCTCCGGTTGCGCGAGTCGATAGCAGAAGGCGAAACGGTGGTGTTTGTCGGCTCCTCGGGTGTCGGGAAAAGTTCTTTGGTGAATGCAGTTTGCGAAAAAGCGGTATTGCTCACATCCGATATCAGCGTATCTACCGGAAAGGGGCGGCATACTTCGACCCGCCGGGAAATGGTGTTGATGGACGGTTCGGGTGTTTTAATCGACACTCCGGGCGTTCGTGAATTTGGTCTGGCTATTGATAATACGGATTCTCTGGCAGAGGTATTGGATATTTCCGACTACGCACGATCGTGCCGTTTCAAGGATTGCGAACATACGGGCGAGCCTGGTTGTGCGGTTCTGGAAGCTGTAAACAGCGGTGCGTTAGACCGTAAGGTGTATGATAGTTACCTGAAACTCCGGCGCGAGGCATGGCATTTCTCCACGTCCGAACATGAGAAACGGAAAAGGGATAAATCCTTTTCGAAGCTCATAGAGGAGGTTAAGAAGCGCAAGGCTAATTTCTGATTCTTTATTTAATGTAATGCAGGTATTCTCGGATACCTGCATTTTTTTTACTTCATATCTATACTTTCTGCACTCAACGAATAAAGAATCTTCACTTAACGTTTAGCCTCTCTACACTTGAGCGTTATAAGAGATGAAGAATAGCGCTGTTTTTCTGGAAGAACAGCGCTATTCTTTGCGAAAAACAGCGCTATTCTTCCTCCTTTTTGCAAATTAAGTAAAAACACGCTATCTTTACCGTACAGTTAAGCCAGGCGTTAAGTATATGCAGTTTAACTGTACAATCAATATTGTCAATTTATTAAAAAATATCTACTATGCCTTTAATTTATAAACCCGTACAAAGCAATATGACTTCCGAGGATGGAGAGAAGAAGTGGTTTCCCCATATCGTTAAAATAAAAAAGAGAGTTACGACCGATACATTAGCCGAAGAACTATCCGATATATCGGCCCTTTCGCGGGGAGATGTACACAGTGTGATCCAGAATTTACTCCGTAGTTTCCGTCATCATTTGCTAAACAGCGAAACGATACACCTCGATGGCTTTGGAACATTCACCATCAAGGCCAACTCGGCCGGAAACGGAGTGAGCACACCACAGGAAGTTAGTTCGAAGCAAATAAATCACCTGACCGTTCAGTTTACGCCTTGTTTCAAACGCACACCCGGCGTGGGAATAACATATCCCATGTTTAAAGGAGTCGAATTTGTTCGTGAAGATAAGGTCGGAAACCGGGGCGGGAAGCAAAAAACAGAACCGGAAGAAGAATAACAAGCAAACCATGCAATCGAATCATAAGAAATTAAGTTATAACCAGGGCATTATATATGCTTTGGGCTGTTATATTGTCTGGGGACTTTTCCCCATCTTCTGGAAAGCCATTACAGGGGTGCCTGCGGTAAATGTACTGGCTCATCGCATCGTTTGGTCGTTTATATTTCTCCTCGTCTGGGTACTGCTCACCAACCGGCAAACATTCATCAGTTACGTAAAGCAACCCCGACTTTTGCTCAGGCTCGGTCTGGCAGGCTTTGTTGTTAGTGCTAACTGGGGCATATACATCTATGCCGTTGAAACTAACCATATTGTTGAGGCCGGTTTAGGCTACTATATAAACCCGTTGGTAAACGTATTCCTGGGCTATATGTTCTTAAAAGAGCGACTGGCTACCATGCAAAAAGTGGCTGTCGTGCTGGCTCTTATCGGCGTTACATACCTTACCATTAGTTATGGAAAGTTTCCCTGGATATCCTTAGCCCTTGCCACGACTTTTGGTTTATATGGACTGCTGAAAAAGAAAGCCAATCTTGAATCCATGCCCGCACTTACGGTAGAAACAATGGTGGTTTGTCCGTTCGCTTTGGCCTTTTTATTTTATACTGCCGGAAGTGGAGTGGGGATACCTTTTTTTCCTTCGTCTGCCACAACAAGTTCATTGTTGGTTTTAAGTGGCATCGTTACTGCCATTCCGCTTCTTTGGTTCGGGAAGTCGGCACAAGTCATCCCTTTATCCACAATGGGTTTTATCCAATACCTATGCCCTACGCTCCAGGTACTTCTTGGCGTATTCGTGTATGGCGAATCTTTTAGTATAGAATATCTCATCTGTTTTGCCTTCGTTTGGGCTGGATTGGCATGCTATACAATCAGTATTCTTAGAGGAAAAAAAGTAACTATAGCTAAATAGAATCATTTAAAGAATCAACATTCAAAATTAAACTTATAATCTCCGATTCTGATCACATCGTTTTCGAACGTTTCCTTATTTCTTGCCTTACTCTTCACTTTTGTGCGGTTATTATACACCGTTTGCGGGGAGTGCCGGTCCCTCACTTTCTGGTCGAGTTCCTTCAATAATATATCTCTTTCGTTGGCTCCTGCTGTTGTGGAAAAAAAGAGAATAGTAAGTAGAAATAAGATTAATCTATTCATTGTTTTCTATTATTCTACAATCTCTTTCTACCTGTTTTAATTTAAATGGAAATATTAAATAATTGATATACAGAACTGTATGCTGATCATGCTGTGTTGAAAATCTACCTGATGCCTACCTGCGAACCGATTGTTAATGTTATATATGTAGTTTTGTAGTGAGACAAACGCTGAACTCACATTAATATCATTATATTTAAATCTTAAAATAAAAAAGAACCATGAAAAGAAAGAAAGCAGCACTAATTTGTTTATTAATCCTGTTTGCCGGTGCGGTAAATGCCCAGAAGGTGTTTACAGTACAAGCACCCGATGGTAAATTAAAGGCCACAGTATCAGTAGGAGATATTGTTGAATACACCGTGTCTCATGAGGGCGATGTAATGCTCGATAAGTCCGCCATCTCCATGACTCTGGCAAACGGTACGACATGGGGCAAAAATGCAAAATTAGCCGGCTCGTCAACAAAGACCGTGAATGAGGTAATTGATGCAGTTATCTATAAAAGGAATAAAATTGCCGATAACTACAATGAACTTACACTCCGCTTTAAAGGAGATTACCACATTATTTTCAGAGCATATAATGACGGAATTGCCTACCGTTTTGTATCCTTCTCTAAGAAACCTTTCATCGTTGAAAATGAGCAAGCCGAGTTTAACTTCCCTGCGAATAACAACATATTCGTAGCCTATGCAAATAGGAGAGGTACTCTTGAAGAACAATACGAAAATTCCTTTGAGCAACCCTACCACCACATAGCCCTATCCGAATGGGATAAAGAACGTCTCGGAATATCGCCACTTCTGGTAGAAGGAGTAAAAGGTAAAAAGCTTTGTATTGCAGAGGCCGACCTGATGGATTATCCGGGAATGTTTCTTTATCCGGGCAATAAAACCAATTCGCTGAGTGGCAGATATGCACCTTATCCAAAGACCATTGAACAGGGCGGACACAACAAACTGCAAGGGTTAGTCAAATCAAGAGAGAATTATCTGGCTACCTATAATAAAGGAACAAGCTTCCCGTGGCGCACCGTAATCATTTCCAGCAAAGACGCCGAACTGACAGATAACGATATGGTATATAAACTGGCAACCCCTGCAAAGGGAGATTACTCGTGGGTGAAACCCGGTAAGGTGGCCTGGGATTGGTGGAACGACTGGAATCTATATCACGTTGATTTCCGCGCAGGTGTTAACAACGAAACATACAAATACTATATTGATTTTGCTTCTGATCATGGCATAGAATATGTTATTCTGGATGAAGGTTGGGCAGTAAATTTAAAGGCCGACTTGTATCAGGTAGTACCAGAAATTGACTTGAACGAAATTATAAAATATGGCGAAAGCAAAAATGTAGGGATCATCCTTTGGGCCGGATATTATGCTTTCAACAGAGATGTCGAAGGCATTTGCAAGCATTACAGTGCTATGGGCGTAAAAGGTTTCAAGGTCGACTTTATGGATATAGACGATCAGCCGATGGTTGATTTCCACCGTCGTGGAGCAGAAATTGCCGCTAAATACAAAATGTTAGTTGACTATCACGGAACTTATAAACCAACCGGATTGCAACGTACCTACCCGAATGTCATCAACTTCGAAGGAGTAAATGGTCTGGAGCAGCTGAAATGGTCGGGTCCTGAACTGGATCAGGTGACGTATGATGTAACGATCCCATTTATTCGTCAAATTGCAGGACCAATGGATTATACCCAAGGTGCAATGCGCAATGCAATAAAGGGAAATTACAGACCGGTAAACAGTGAAGCAATGAGTCAGGGAACGCGTTGTCGCCAGCTTGCAGAATATGTAATCTTTGAATCTCCACTGAATATGCTGTGCGACAATCCTCAGAATTACATGCAAGAACCCGAGTGTACTAAGTTTATCGCTACAATCCCAACAATATGGGACAATACCATCTCTTTGGATGGAGAAGTTGGCAAATATGTGGCCATCGCGCGTCAAAACGGCGATAACTGGTATGTAGGTGCTTTGACAGACTGGGATAAGCGCGATATGATTCTTGATCTTTCTTTCCTGGGTTCGGGCAACTTTGAGGGCGAAGTGTTTAAAGATGGTATCAATGCCGACAGAGCAGCGCGCGATTATAAAAAAGAAATTATCAATATCCCCGCGAATCGTAAATTGCCAATCTCAATGGCTTCGGGTGGAGGTTATGTGATCAAAATCTATAAGAAATAATTCCATTTTAATCATGACTAATCTTAAAAGAGAACATATCGCTTGGGTTGACTTACTTCGTGTAGTTGCCTGTTTCCTGGTTGTAGTAGCACATGCCTGCGATCCGTTTGTGGCGCAAATCGGAGTGAAAGACTCTGAGTTTCTGTGGGGCGCATATATCGGTAGTTTAGTAAGACCATGTGTTCCGTTATTTGTAATGATATCGGGCGTACTACTTTTACCTACCAATATGAATATGAAAGACTTCTATGCAAGGCGTGCCAAACGTTTATTTGTACCTTTCATCTTTTGGTCATTGGTATTGCCTGTACTTAACTATTTGTATTTTTCAACAGGCATTGAAAGTACTAACCCAGCCATCAACCCGGATAACTATACGGTAGCGGCTACAATAAACAAAATGTATACCTTTATCTTTAATTTCAATCAGGATACTACGCCCATGTGGTACGTTTACATGCTTATCGGCATCTATCTTTTCCTGCCGATAATGAGTGCCTGGTTGGTGCAGGCATCAAAGAAGGATATACAGTACTTTCTGGGCATCTGGATTGTGTCCTTGTGTTTACCGTATATCGCTCTTGTTGCTCCCTATCTGGGGTATACAGGCGATGGTCTGCTTGGTGCCTGCACATGGAACAGTTTTGGAATGTTGTACTATTTTTCCGGATTCTTAGGTTATGTGATACTGGCTTATTATCTGAAGAAATATCCATTAAACTGGAATGCATCCAAAAGGTTTGGAATAGGCATTCCTATGTTTGTTGTAGGATATCTCGCTGCTGCTTTTGGCTTTATTTATGCCAGCAGGAATTTCCCCGGGCAATGGAACATAATTGAAATACCCTGGTACTTCTATGGCATCAGCGTGTTTCTGATGACATTCCCTGTGTATCTCATCATGCAAAATATCAAGATCAAACAGTCGGCCTTGCTATCCAAAATTGCATCGCTAACTTTTGGTATATTCCTTTGCCATTTTGTTTTCGTACAGATAGGGTATGATTTTGTTTATACATTTATTCCTGTGCCTGCGCCCATTCAGATCATTTTAACATCAATCGTTGCTTTTCTCCTCTCCATGCTGATTATCTGGCTGATGAGCCTGAGCAAAATAACGAGGAAAGTTATTATGTAGATAGAATGTATATTTAGTGCTTCGGGTGTGGGCTATCGGACTTAATCTTATTTTCCAACCGCGTATTCCGGTTAGAAGTTATAAGCGATGCCTATTCCCAGCATTTCTTTGAACTGGACTTTGGCGCCGTGTTTCACTTCCGTGCCATCTTCCGCAATTTTGATTGTCTTGACATCATTGTCATACTTCAAAGTTGTATTTACCGTTGCCGACAGGAACTTATTGATTTTCATATTCAACATAACATCCCAGTTGACATCGATGTTTCCAAAGGATTTATCGTATGCAGTAAAGAAATCAGCAGTAGATATAAGCTCTACATTTTCCATGATTTTCTTCTGGAAACGAGTTTTCAGGTAAGCACCCATCTCAGCTTTAAATTTATCTCCCGGATCAAGGCCAAACGATCCCAGACTGGACAAATAATCATCTTCCACAAAAGTAAACTTTGCCGCCAAGGGGGATAAATAAATTGAATAAATTGTATTGGGGCGATACTCCATACCCAACGATAAGTTGGAATAAGCCGGTGCCATGAACTTGGAAATGTAATGCTCTCTGTCCGGATATTTGTATCCTTTATAAAACTGCGATTTAAAATCTCCCATAATGGTGTAATACCACTTATCATTGGTAGAATAACCCAATTGGGTGGTGAAGTCTATCTTATCGCTAACCTTTTGTACGCCTTGCGATTTTGTTTTGTTCATACCATATTCCAGTGCCAGAGCATTGGACCAAAGCCAGTTTCCACTTTTACGGTTGAGTGTTCCGTTCAGGTACACTGTTCCGGCTAGCGAGCTTTCACCTCCGGCGGACCAATTGCTCAGTGCCGTTTGCGACATGTTCAAACCGGTAACGCCCTTCAGGTACCATTTACCATCTTCCATTTTATCCTTATCATCCTGCGCACTTACGGCCACAACCATTGATAATAACATGATTGATAAAAATATACGTTTCATCATATTTACCTTTAATTTGGGGGATATTTATATCCTTTGTTTAATGTTTCCTTTTTTTCTAAAACAGGTACAAAGGCTTTTTTGTTCATTCAGTGTTTACGCCATTTCCATGGCAGATACATAATGAACTGAACGATAACGACGAGTCCAACCATCCATATCAACCGTTGGGGCCACGGCCCCAGGGCATCAATAATGGTAGGTGTGTCTGGCTTTATATTGCCTATAAAACCATAGTTCCATCCGAATATAATATCCAAAGGTAAGATGAGGGCGACGTAAAGAAGGTCGCAGCCAACAACGAATAAGTAATCTTTAAAGACGGGGCGATAGCTCCGCACGACGAGGTCATATATGGCTGCCGATATTATTCCTCCGTGTAGAAACCAAAACAACCAGAACCGGAAAGTCGTTGGGTCTTGATTGCCGGTAGGGGTGATTATGGCCTGGCTGGTCAGGGCCAAAGCGCAGAAGTATAATAATGCGCTTGTTCGTTTATTGGGTTTTATCAGGGATATGGATGCGATAATAGCCATAAAATCGCATACATGGAGGGGTAGGCTTGTGTCGAGTTTGAAATTGGCAGGTAAAAAATAATAGATGTTATAGGCAATCCAAAGACCAAGCAAGGAAATACCGAATCCTTTCGAAAAGGGTTGCAGATGCCCGGTACGTTTCAACCGGGCACCTGCAATGGATATAAATATGGCCAATACTATTACAAATAATACCATTGATGCATGCAGGAATGGCGTTATTTCATGGTATGTCATAGCATTTTCCATTCAATGTGCGTATTAAATATATCCCTCTTCAAAGTGATATAAGAAGACGATTACAGCATCGAAAGCGCTTTTTCTGGAATCTTTAATTTCCATAGTCACTTTCATTTCTGCTTTGGCTATTCCCCGCAGGTTGACAATGGATTGCAAGGATGTTCTCAGGCGTACTTCACTATCTACAATGACGGGCTGGTTGAATTTCAATTTTTCAATTCCGTAGTTAATCAATGATTTTATATTCTTCACCTCAACGATTTGTCCCCATAGATAAGGCAAAACAGAGAGGGTCAGATAACCATGTGAGATTGTATTTTTATAAGGGCTCTCGGCCTTAGCTTTTTCTACATCTACATGAATCCACTGATGATCCAGCGTAGCGTCTGCAAAGAGGTTGATCTGATCCTGTGTGATTTTCAGATAATCCGAAACTCCGATTTCTTTTCCAACGAATGATTCAAATTCTTTAAAGTTATTAATAACAAGCATAGTTTTTATGATATAAATAAGTTTCCGGCAAAGATACAACTCATTAAAGAATTTGTCGTTTAAAACAGATGCTTTTTTGGGTTGCGACAAACAAATTCCGGGCGGGTTAGTGGGTAGTGATGTGCGGTCTGAAAAACTTTTTTCTTCTTGAACATTGACTACTCAATGTTTTATCCTATATTTGAAGTTGATGATTAATCAACATTAAAACTACAATTATGGGAATAAAGAAACTTAGCCCCCAGGGTGTTAAGATCTTGAAAATGTTTCATATATTCTTTGCTTTCTCTTGGATTATCGGTGGTGTCGTCCTTTGTGTATTGGCTTTTGTAACACATCCGGAGACGGGCGGCGAACTCTATATGCGTTCGCGGATATTGCAAATCGTGGATGACTATTTTATTGTTTGCGGTGCTCTCGGAGCATTGATTACCGGTTTAATCTATAGTATATGGACCAACTGGGGGTTCTTTAAACATCCGTGGATTATCGTGAAGTGGGTAATGACTATTCTGCAAATGGTGTTCGGTACATTTGTATTGGGGCCTTACATAAATGATAATGTAATTATAGCCAGCCAGCTTCGGGATGCAGCGTTAACCGATCCGGCATTTCTTGCCAATGTAGAATCAACACAACTTTGGGGAACTGTACAAGTTTCATTGTTAATTGTCCTGATCGTAATTTCAGTGCAGAAGCCGTGGAAGAAGAGTAAAGGAAAAAAGAAGCTGAATGAATGATTTTGAAATTGAAAAGTAACAATAATAAGTAACATTACAAGCAATTCAATAATATGATAAAGAGACTGACGGCATTATTTATGGCAAGTGTATGCACCCTATCGTTATGTTATGCTCAAAACAATAACATATTCTCTTATAAAGTAGGGGATTATGAAGTTATTCTACTCTCCGAAGGCCAGTCGGATAACAAGACAGATAAACTGATTGGCGCCACACCCGAGATTCTCCGGGAAACAGTGCCCGATGGGACATACAAAACGGCGGTGAATACCTTTTTAGTGAAAACTCCGGATAAGATTTATCTTATAGATACGGGATTTGGTCGCAACCTGTGGACTAATTTAGATGCCATCGGTGTCTCTCCGGAGCAAATAAACGTTGTCGTTCTCACTCATATGCATGGCGACCATACCGGGGGCACGCTGAAAGACGGCGTGGTTGCTTTTCCAAATGCCCATCTCATTCTCTCTGCCCCGGAATACGTTTATTGGATAGAGGAAGCCAAGCAAGAGAATGCCTCCCGCATTGTAAATCTGTATGGTGAAAGGGTGCAGGTTGTAACTCCCGAACAGTTGGAAAAGAAACAAGGAGACGGTATCTATTTTATTGAGGCTTACGGACATACTCCCGGTCATATGGCATGTTTGCTACAGTCCGGCGATGAGGAACTGCTGATTTGGGCCGATCTGACCCATGCCATGGCCGTGCAGATGCCTTATCCGGAGATTGCCCTGACTTATGATTCCAATCCGGAAATGGCCGTCAATAGCCGGAAACGGATACTGGAATATGTGGCAGAAAATGAAATCACAATCGCCGGAATGCATATTGCCTATCCTGCTATGGGAGAGATAAAAGCGTCACCGGAAAAAGGATATTTATTCACACCTTGTAGTAAATAGTAAAAGGATTTGTTGTTATGAAAAAAGTGTTTTTATTGTTGTTGATACTTGTTGTATCATCAGATGTATTATTAAGCCAATCATATAAGAAAGAAGTCAGGCCAACTAAAAATGTAATATTGATGATTCCCGACGGATGTTCGATAGGCGTATTGTCTAATTCGCGTTGGTATAAAATTTATAATAAACTGGGTGGAGAGAACCTGGCGGTCGACCCTTATATTTGTGGTACGGTAAAAACCTTTTCGTCCAACGCTCCTATAGGCGATTCTGCTCCAACTACTTCGGCTTATATGACAGGTATGCCACAGCAAACGGGCAATATATCCATATATCCTGTGGCCGATCCGGAAAATGATTTGATCTATGTTGATCCGGCCAAAGCTTATCAGCCTTTGGCTACGGTTATTGAGGCAGCGAAGATAGAAAAGAATAAGGCCATCGGCCTGGTTGCAACTGTAGAGTTTCCGCATGCCACTCCTGCCGATTGTTCTGCTCATCATTATAACCGTAAGAAGTATGCACAGATTGGTTCTCAAATCGCGTATCAGAACTTTGATGTGATTTTTGGAGGCGGCAATTCCATTCTTACCGATGATATTAAAAGCCACCTGCAAAGTAAGGATGTGAACTTGATACAGAATGACTATAAAGCTTTCAAGTCTGATAGCAGCGATAAACTTTGGGCCTTATTCGGAGATATGCACCAGGTGTACGATCTGGACAGAAACCCCGAAGAAGTTCCTTCTTTGGAAGAAATGACTCAAATAGCCCTTGATAAACTGTCGCGCCGGGAAGAAGGTTTTTTCCTTATGGTCGAAGGCAGTAAAATAGATTGGGCAGCACATTCTAATGATGCTATTGGAATGATTACCGAATATCTGGCTTTCGATAAAGCCGTTCAGGTGGCTATAGACTTTGCCCGGAAAGATGAAAACACCACTGTAATTATTCTACCCGACCACGGAAACAGTGGATTTACCATGGGTAGCAGCGCAAGTTCCAGAGGATATGACAGGAAAACAATTCATGAGTTCTTTCGCGATTTCTCTAAATTCAAAAAAACTTCGGAAGGACTTGAAAAGATACTGGAAAAATCAACCCCTGACGAATTTAAATCTCTATTCAAACTACATCTGGGCATTGATTTAACCGCCGAAGAAGTGGAACTTTTAACCAAGGTGCACCATCAGAAAGCAAACAATTATATGGAGGTTTCAAGCTCGGTCAATATTTCTTCTGTTATTGTTGATATTATGAAATCGCGCACACCGCTTTGGGGATTCACTACCGGCGGACATTCGGGCGAGGAGGTGTTCCTGGCTGCTTATCATCCGAAGGGTGATGTGCCTATGGGAATGAATACGAATACTGACATTTTCAACTATTTATATAGTATTGCGGGTCTGCAAACACCTATGGCGGAACTAACCCGGAAGATATTTTCAAAGCATACCGATGTATTCAGCGGATACAAATATTCGATAGATAAGACAAATGCCGATTTTCCGGTGTTGGTAGTGAAACAAGGGAAGACTACGCTCGAAGTTCCCGCTTTTAAGTCTGTAGCCTATCTCAATGGGAAGCCGTTTGATATTGGTTCTGTCACGGTTTATATTGATAAGAATGATACGTTTTATCTGTCAGGTGCGCTTCTTGATGTGATGAATAAACGCTGAAATAAAGAGAATGAGGGTGTGTCATAAGTGGATTTCTTTCATCGTACCGAAATAACAAAACTAAGATATGAATATAGTTGTAGGAGCTAGTGGACGGGTGGGAATGGCACTTGTAAAAGAGCTTAATAAAAGAGAGATGCCCGTTACCGCAGTTATAAGAGATGCCGATAAAGCAAAGATGTTTAGTAGCGACACAGAAGTGTGTATTGCCGATGTTTTTGATGTGGATGCTTTAACGAAGGCTTTCAAGGGTGCACATTCTGTTTTTCTTTTGACTCCGGAAAGCATGCATTCGGAAAATGTGATGGAAGATGCTGAGAAAGTAATTGCGAATTATCGGAAAGCCATTATGAAAACGGGGGTCAAACGAATTGTCGGTTTGTCGTCTATGGGAGCACAGCTTGGGGAGGGAAGCGGAAATCTCTTCATTTCGTATAAACTGGAAAGAGCTTTTGCCGATCTTCCGGTGCAGGCAACTTTTATTCGTCCGGCTTATTATTATAGTAACTGGATTGGTTACGTGGAGGTAGCGCGGGAATATGGTGTACTTCCTACTTTCTTCGATCCCAGTCAGAAAATAGCTATGGTTTCGCCTGGCGACGTAGCAGAATTTGCTGCAATCGTTATGCGTAGCGAAGCTTTGTCGGCCCCGGTATATGAGATTACAGGCCCGGTAGCTTATAGCTCGGCTGATGTGGCACAAATCTTTGGCGAGTACCTGAACCGGGAGGTAATTCCTCAACAGATACCCCGTGAACAATGGATTCCGACTTTAACAGGTGTCGGTTTCTCTGCTGACGCCGCACATAATATGGCGTTAATGACTGAAACGGTAGTTAATACCGTTGTCTTTGGCGAAAAACCGGAAAACCTGATTGTCTGGAATACGGAGATGAAAGAATATCTTGCCAATCTGTGATATATGTACTAATCCGTTCTTTCTTTGGATATTAGTAAATGGTACTGTTGTTATCAAGTAATACGGTCCTGAACTCTTCATGTATTATCTCATTGGATGCTATAATGTGATGAGTACCTGCCATCTTTTCGCCTCCGGTAAAATCAGTAACCTTTCCGCCTGCTTCGCGTACGATGATAACTCCTGCCGCATAGTCCCATATTTTGAGGTAGGCTTCTCCCCAGGCATCATATCTTCCGGCAGCTACATAACAGAGGGCAGTGGCCGCTGATCCACAGATACGTATGCTTGATACTTTGCCGTATAATTGATTGAATGCATTTAATATGACAGGCTTGTACTTCTCTGTTTCGTAAGGTAATTCAAGACCAATGAAAGCTTTTTCCATAGGGTTATCCGAGACATGGATGAGGTGTTCGTTCAGGTAAGCGCCACCACCTTTCCAGGCATAAAAGCATTCGTTTCTACAGACTTCGTAGACTACGCCAAGCAGAATATCCTCGCCTTCGCGGAGGGCAATACTCACACAATAAGGGGGGAAATCTTGTATGAAGTTTGTTGTGCCGTCCAGAGGGTCGATCACCCAATTAAGTCCGGTGTTAGATTGCTCGATTGTACCTTCTTCTGTGATGAATCCGGCTTCGGGCAACAGGGCGGATAATGCTTTTACTGTCATCTTCTCTGCTTCACGATCCACGTAAGAAACGTAATCATGGTCGCGTTTTTCAAGAACGTTTTCTTTTTTGAATAATTTTCGTTCGGAAGAGAGGTATATGCCGGTATCTGTGGCAATGCGGCAAACTTGAAGTGTTATTTGTTTTAAATCCATGTATTCTTGTAATCATTAAGTAATGATACAAAAATACATGTTTTTATTTGAAGTTTCTTTATTCTGCATTTTCTTTTAGCCACTTTAACCGGCGTTGATAAAATCAATATGGGAAGACGAGATCTTTAGTAGAATACATCCTGATGACCTGATGGACAAGTATTTGAGTGAAACAATTAAAGTGTATATTTGCTGTGTTGATTTGAATTTGTATAGCTATTTATGCTTTATTTTATCGTATTTTAAACATTCAGATAGTTTATTTCGTGAATTAGAATCTTATGGATTTTTGCAAACATGATTCTTTTGCCATTTTTTCTTCCCTTTCTGCCCTGAGCCCGGAATTTGCGATTACAGTTCCACTCTATTATCAAAATGTCATTTCTATCACTTTGTTTATACTTTCATCCAATGCACTTATTCATATTTACTTTTACCTGTTCTGTTTTTATAGTTGATTTGATGCAAGTATTAAAACAGATTGTGCTTTTGGGGCATGTTTGCCCCATCTGTTTCAATTATAGACGCATTTGTGCATTTCTCTGGCTCCTTTTTAGGATATTTTTGACCCTTAAATCAATATCTAACTTTAATTATTAAAGCGTTGACATGAGAAACATCAAATGTATTAGTTCTTTTGGGCTGGCTGTTGCCCTGCTCTTTTCCGGTTGCCAGGAAGTAAAGGATAGCGGGCAGGCAATGGAACTCTGGTATCAACAACCGGCAAACGAATGGATGGAATCGTTACCCATCGGCAATGGCCGTCTGGGAGCCATGATTTATGGAGGCGTTCAGGAAGAAACCATCTCGCTGAATGAATCGACGATGTGGTCCGGCGAATATAATGAGAATCAGAACAAGCCTTTTGGCCGTAAAAAGCTGGATGAACTGCGTCAATTATTCTTTGCAGGAAAACTCTCCGAAGGTAACCGGGTTGCAGCAGAAAATATGAACGGTCAGCAAACCACATTTGGAACCCATCTGCCTATCGGAGACTTGAAGATACATTCTGATTACCCAACAAGTGAAGTAACCCATTACCGCAGATCATTAAGCCTGGACGAAGCCATCAGTAAAGTCAGTTTCACCATAGGCGATGTTCAGTATGAACGCGAATATTTTGCAACGAATCCCGATGGCGTCCTTGTACTCCGTTTCTCGGCTAGTAAACCAAAAGCAATCACTATGGGACTCTCTTTGGACTTGTTACGCCAGGCAGATATAACTACAAATAATAACCAGTTGATGTTCGCCGGAAAGGTCGATTTTCCGCTACATGGTAAAGGTGGCGTAAGCTTTGACGGACGCATTGCTGTCATAACCGATAATGGTTCCATCGGAGTGGATGGTACACACATACAGATCAGCGAAGCAGATGCAGTAACCCTGATTGTTGACGTACGTACGGACTACAAAAGCCCTGAATTTAAAAACATCTGTGCAGAAACAGTCCGCAAGGCAGAAACCAAAACCTATACCTCTCTTCGCGATGCCCATGTAAAAGACTATGCCTCCTTGTTTGATCGTGTAGAACTTAAACTCGGTAACACAGGTAAAGACACCACCCCAACCGATGTTCGCTGGAAAAATGTAAAAGACGGAGGTACAGATACTTATCTCAATACATTGGCTTTCCAGTACGGACGTTATCTGACGATTGCCAGTTCCCGTGAAGACTCTCCGCTACCTATCGCTTTGCAAGGCTTCTTTAATGACAACCAGGCGTGCAACATGGGGTGGACAAACGACTATCATTTAGATATTAATACCGAACAAAACTACTGGCTTTCTAATGTCGGTAACCTGGCAGAATGCAATAAACCCCTTTTCGATTATATCAAAGACCTGTCCATTCATGGAGCTAAAACTGCCGAGGTAGTATATGGCTGTAAAGGATGGACAGCTCATACCACAGCCAATGTTTGGGGATATACTCCCTCTTCGGGCAGTGTTATCTGGGGATTATTCCCTACAGCCAGTTCATGGCTCGCCACTCATCTGTGGACCCAATATGAATATACACAAGATAAAGAATACCTGGCCAATGTAGCTTATCCGTTACTGAAGAGTAATGCAGAATTCCTGTTAGATTATATGGTGGAAAACCCGGAGAATGGCTATTTGATGTCAGGACCAAGCATCTCGCCCGAAAACTGGTTCAAAGTGAATGGCGAGGAATTGGTTGCATCCATGATGCCCGCTTGTGACCGTCAGTTAGCTTATGAAATCTTCTCAACTTGTATTCAATCGGCCGATATTCTGGGTATAGATGCAACATTCAGTGACAGCCTGCAACAGGCATTGGCAAAACTTCCTCCCATTCAGATCCGTGCCAATGGTGCTGTACGCGAGTGGTTTGAAGATTACGATGAAGCACTTCCCAACCATCGGCATACCTCACATCTGCTGGCCCTGTATCCTTTCTCTCAAATTACGCTGGAAAAGACACCCGAACTGGCCGCGGCAGCACGCCGGACAATCGAAGATCGCCTGTCTGCTAAAGACTGGGAAGACACCGAATGGAGCCGTGCCAATATGATTTGCTTCTATGCCCGCCTGAAAGACCCTGTTGAGGCGTATAAAAGCGTGAATCAACTACAAGGCAAGTTATCCCGTGAGAATCTGTTTACAATCTCACCGGGAGGGATAGCAGGTGCTCCCAATGATATTTTTGCATTCGATGGTAATACGGCAGGTCCGGCAGGAATGGCCGAAATGCTGGTACAATGCCATGAAGGCTATGTAGAGTTCTTGCCCTGTTTGCCACAAGAGTGGAAAGATGGTAGCTTTAAAGGATTGTGCATACGAGGTGGGGCAGAGGTTGCTGCCGATTGGAAGAACGCTGTAATCAATCTCGCTTCTCTGAAAGCAACTGTCGATAACCAATTTACAATAAAGGTTCCTCAAGGAAAGAAATATACGATTACCTTGAACGGACAGCGCTTGGAAAGTGCTCCGGATGCAAACGGATTACTTGTCCTGGCCATGAAAAAGAATGATTTGCTGGAAATTAGATAGGCAATCGAGTGATTCGTGTGTTTTACCTGCCATTCTCAATCGGATTGAGAGTGGTAGGTTTTACGTTTATCAGTAGTATACATTTTTGTTCAATAAACGTTCGATTAAAGAACTGTAAAAAATAGAATAACTATGAGTATAAGAACAATCTTCAATAGATTATCAGGATAGAATAAAGATTAGTATCGTAAAGTATATTAGTAAGTTAGAATTCCTTTAGTGAAATAATCAGTGACTTTTTGTTTATTTCCCTTAACAAGTTATCTTTGTGTTATTAATCGAACGTTTATTAATCAAGCCTTGAGTGCAGTGCCTTACTGCCGCTATCTAATATAGAGTTTACTATGAATAAGCCAATAACAACACTATTCTTTCTCTGTCTTGTATTATTTTGCCGTGCTGCCGACATTGGCACATCGCACTACTACTTTTCCCATATTTCGGGCGAAAACGGATTATCGCAGAGTAACGTTAAAACCATTCTTCAAGACAGTTACGGCTTTATGTGGTTCGGAACAAAAAACGGATTGAACCGTTACGATGGTACCTCCATTATACAAAAAGACTGTAATGATTATGTGGCAGGAACCGGAAACCACAATATCTCCACCCTGTTCGAAGATAAAGACAGGCAGATCTGGGTAGGAACAGACCGGGGCGTTTACCTCTATGATCCGGCTTTAGATATATTTACGGTGGTAAATCTGAAAACTAAAGATGGAATAGGTATGGATAATTGGGTGGCTAATATCGTGGCAGATTCCATCGGTAATATTTGGGTTGTAATTCCCGATCAGGGCGTCTTCCGGTATAAGGATGGCGCACTTTTTTATTATGAGGTAACCAATAGAGATAATTTTAAGACCGAAGTTCCCGAATGGGTACATGTACGTGCCAATGGCGAAGTGTGGGTAGCAACCTGGGGAGTCGGGCTTTTTAAATATAATGAAAAGACAGATCGTTTCGAACAACACATCGATGCTAAAGATGGTTACTCCCTGCGTGGCAAGAATATCAATGCCATTTGCGACTATGGCGATTGGATTGCCATAGCCATTCACGAAGGTGAAGTGATGAAATATCATCCCGAATCAAACCGGTTGGCAAAGATAAATCTACCGGAAGCCAGTAAGACGTTTATACGCAATGTGATGTGCTTTGATGATGAATTGTGGGTCGGTACACACGATGGCTTATTTATTATAAATGAAAGCAAAAATCAAACCGTCCATCTACAGCAGGATTTAATGCGTCCTTTTAGTCTGTCGGATAGGATTATCTATACAATGTATAGAGATAGGGAAGGAGGTATTTGGTTGGGAACCATGTTTGGCGGTGTCAATTATCTGCCTCATCATAATTTATCATTTAATAAGTATGTACCAGGCAGTGATGCAAGTTCGTTGACTACCAAACGGATACGCGAAATTGTGACCGATGCGGATGGAAACATCTGGATTGGCACAGAAGATGATGGCATCAATGTACTTGACATCACTACCGGAAAGGTTAGCCAGGTGAGGTGCAATGATCAAGGTGAGAGCCACCTGGTTACACTTGCTATGTTTGCACAAGGCGATTATGTGTATTGCGGATTATTCAAACAGGGCCTGGATGTTATTCATGTCCCTACCCGGAAAGTCACCTATTATACAGCCGAACAATTAGGTCTGGCCGAGGGAAGTATATATAGTTTTTATATTGATAGTAAAGGATTTCGTTGGATCGGTACAGGTTGGGGACTCTATAAAGCCGAGCCCAATTCATTCGCTTTCAAGAACGTGAAAGAAACCGGCTACGATTGGATATTCGATGCTTTTGAAGATAAAGATGGAGTGATTTGGTTTGCCTCTATGGGTAGTGGAGTCTGGAAACATGATCCGAAAGATAACTCATTCAAGAAATACGATTATATTGAAGGTGAGGAGAATAAGCTCGGTTCCAATTCTATCAGTTCGATAATGCAGGACAGTAACGGTAGGATATGGGCATCAACCGACCGTGGAGGTCTTTGTCGCTATAACCCTCAAACAGACGATTTTACAAACTTTTCAATAAAAGACGGACTGCCGGACGATGTGACCTATAAGGTGTTGGAAGACGATCGCGGCGAACTATGGTTTGGAACAAACAGAGGTTTGGTTCGCTTTAACCCGGATACGAAGTATGTACAGACGTACACTACAAAAGATGGCTTATTAGGAAATCAGTTTAACTATAAGTCGGCATTGAAAGGTAAAGACGGTAAGTTTTACTTTGGCGGAATAGAAGGATTGATTGCATTTGATCCGAATTCCACTCAGTATATGAACTATGTTGCTCCGATCTATATATCTAAGTTTAGTATTTATAATCAGGAGATAACCGTACATGCTCCTAATTCGCCATTGAAACAATGCATTACCCATACAGATAAGATTGTGTTGCCTTATAATCAGTCTAACCTGAGCTTTGATGTTGCACTGCTTAATTATTCCACCTCTGAGTCCAATCAATACTATTATAAGATGGAACCCCTGGATAAAGATTGGATTAAAGCCGCAAGTAATCAGAACATCTCGTACGCCAAACTACCACCAGGCGATTATATCTTTAAGGTTCAGGCCACGAATGGTCCGAACGGAGCGCTTTCCTCCCGTTCGTTGAATGTCGTTATTCTTCCACCCTGGTGGCTGTCTGTTTGGGCTTATTTTGTTTATGTGATATGCGGCTTTTGTATTTTGCTTTGCTGGTTCCTTTGGTATAAACGCCGTAAGGACAGGCAGATGGAAGAACAACAAAAGTTATTTGAGATAGAAAAAGAAAAAGAACTATACGAGTCTAAAGTGAGCTTCTTTACAGAGATTGCTCATGAAATCCGCACACCACTTACGTTGATTAATGGTCCGTTAGAAACCATCCAGGAGATGGAAATCCGGGATGCGGCTTTAAATAAGAATCTATCCGTAATCGGGCAAAACACCAAGCGGTTGCTTGACTTGGCCGGACAGTTGCTTGATTTCCAGAAGATTGGTGCGCATAAGTTCGATATGAAGTTTGAAAGTATAGATGTGACTGCATTGCTGAATGAAACCGTAGCCCGTTTCGAGCCAACCATCTTACAAAAGAAGAAAGAACTAC
Source organism: Bacteroides sp. 51 (assembly GCF_010500965.1). Taxonomy (GTDB): domain Bacteria; phylum Bacteroidota; class Bacteroidia; order Bacteroidales; family Bacteroidaceae; genus Bacteroides. The sequence goes on from NZ_QVMI01000014.1 coordinate 80,275, forward strand.
TTCTGAACATTCCTGAAGAAAGCGTTGTAGCCGCGATTGATAAAGAAGCAATCACTAAGATTCTGAGTAATCTCTTAAATAATGCATTAAAATATGCCCGCCACACCATTCTCGTAGAGTTGGTTAAAGACGAAACCACGTTTACCGTTCGTGTGGTGAGCGATGGCGAACGGATTGCACTTGATGCCAGTCAGCAAATCTTTGAACCTTTCTATCAGATGGACAAGAAAAAAGAAACCCGTCAGGGAGTGGGGATTGGCTTGCCGTTGGCCCGTTCTCTGGCAGCTTTACATAAAGGTACACTTTATCTGGATACCGAACAGCGGGAAAACACATTTGTCCTGACTATCCCATTAAATAAAGAAGGTGTTCAGCAGGAAATCGAGAAAACGGTGCAGCAAAATGTAGTGGTATTGGATGAAGAAACTTCCGTAGAGAACGATAATATGAAAGGCTATACCATATTGTTGGTGGAAGATAACGAAGAGATGCTTTCTTTTATTCTAAATCGCCTGAAAGAACAATTTACCGTAGAGACGGCAGTGAATGGAGAAGAAGCGCTCGAAGTCTTACGGAATAACTATATTGATCTGGTAGTCAGTGATATTATGATGCCGGTGATGAATGGCTACGAACTGTGCAAGGAAATGAAATCGGATATGGAACTCTGTCACATCCCCCTTATTTTCCTAACGGCCAAGAATGATTTAGATAGCAAGATCAATGGTTTAAAGATAGGAGCAGAGGCTTATGTTGAAAAGCCTTTCTCCTATAATTACCTGAAAACACAAATCCTTTCTTTATTGAGTAACCGCAAGAAAGAACGTGAAGCATTCTCTAAACGCCCGTTCTTCCCGGTCAATAATATGCAGATGAACAAGGCGGATGAAGAATTTATGAACAAAGTAATCCAGGTAATCCAGGATAACATTACAGACGACAACTTTAATGTAGAACGTATGGCCGATATACTTCACATGAGTCGTTCCAGTTTGTTGCGCAAAATCAAGATATTGTTTAACCTTTCTCCTATTGATTTTATACGATTGATCCGTTTGAAGAAAGCTGCCGAACTGATTCAGGAAGGTAAATACCGCATCGGCGATATCTGTTATATGGTGGGAATTAATTCTTCTTCTTATTTCAGTAAGTTATTCCTCAAACAATTCGGAGTGACGCCCAAAGAATTTGAGAAACAGAACCAAACTAACATGCAAAAGAATAAAATAGACTTGGGTATATCACCTCGCTGATAAAACAATTGCATCAAAAAATGCAGCATTTGCATTAATGCGTTAGTCGCAAATGCTGCGTGCTTCAATCTTCTTATTTATTGCTGAGTTTACGTCTAAACCGGTTATCAGGTATTTCTACTTTTGCTACCATGAAAGGCGGCAACATGCTGCTACGAGGTTCCCTCGCTTTCACTGTGGTATATGCCACTAACCGGATAAATTATAATATTATGGGAAATAACAAGTCTATTCTCAGTGCGTTTGGTATATGCGCGTTGGCTATTACAAGTATTACATTTTCGGGATGTGAGTCTAATGATCTGGATGCAGGAACCTGGTCTTTATCTTATGATGCAAAGTCAAACGGCATTGATATCCGTAAAAGTAATAAGCTTATTTATGATGATATATATGCTTCATATAAGCTGACAGACGAGATCATTTATAGCCGGGATTACTCCAAACCGACTATTATAAAAGAATCAATAAAAGATGCCTTCGGCGAAGGATTCCTTTTTCAGGCAATCTATACTAAAAACGATCTGCCTAAACTAACCCAGTCTTTTTATGTATATCCCGATAAGGATTATGTGTTGACGGATTTTACGCTGGAAGATAAAGCAGAAATAGCCTCCAACTACATGGCGCCTGTCAATGTAGATCGTATGCCGGAGGTATTGGCAGAGAATGGTACCAGCCGTGCACTGTTTGTACCGTTCGACAATGATAAATGGATCAGATACCAATCTCATCCGTTAGATTTCAACAGCCTGACCAGCTATGAAGTAACTGCTATATTTAATAATGAAGATCGTGATGCACTGGTTGTCGGTTCGGTAGAACACGATAACTGGAAAACAGGTATAACAATAGGTAAAGGTAATATATATAATGTGGGTTCGTTGGTTTGCTTTGGTGGCGTTGCCGACGAACTGACTCGCGATTCAAAGCCACACGGCGCTTTAAAAGGAAACAAGCTGAAATCACCAAAAGTTTTGTTAGGTTACTTTGCAGACTGGCGTAAAGGGTTAGAAGAATACGCCGATGTAAATGCTGTGATAGCCCCTCCCAAAGCATGGGATAAAGCTGTTCCGTTTGGATGGAACAGCTGGGGGGTGCTACAGTTTAGCCTCACTTACCCAAAGGCGATGGAAGTTTCCGATTACTTTAAGAACAACCTACAGAATAATCATTTTGTGAATCCTGATCAGACTGTATATGTCGGCCTTGATTCCGGTTGGAACAGTTTCTCGGAAGAAGAACTGAAGTCTTTCGTGGACCGTTGCAAAGCCAACGGACAAGTGGCCGGTGTGTACTGGACTCCGTTTACGGATTGGGGTAGAAACCCGGAACGCGAAATCAAAGAGGCACCCGAATACAAATACAAAGACGTATATCTCTACGCTAATGGTAAACCACAGGAACTGGACGGAGCTTATGCTGTCGATCCTACTCATCCGGCTATAGAAACAATGATGAAGCATTTTTCCGAATTGTTCCGCCGTGCAGGATTTGAGTATGTAAAGATGGACTTCATGACGCATGGAGCCATGGAGGCAGATAAATGGTATAATCCATCCATTGAAACCGGTATTCAGGGATACAATTACGGAATGCAGTTATTGAATAAGTATTTCGGTGATATGTACCTTAACCTTTCTATCTCTCCGGTGTTCCCGGCCCATTATGCGCAATCCCGCCGAATTGCCTGCGACGCATGGAATAAAATCAAGGATACGGAATATACATTGAATGCGACCTCTTATGGTTGGTGGCAGGATAGGGTATATGTGTATAATGATGCCGACCATATTGTTCTCCGCGATGCGACGGAAGGGGAGAACAGAGCCCGCATCACTTCGGCAGTGATTACCGGTATTTATATCACCGGTGATGATTATAGTGCAGGAGGATCAAAAGAAGGTAAAGAACGTTCGGAGAAGTTCCTGACCAATGCAGAGGTGAACCGTGTTGCCACAGGTGTTGCGTTCCGTCCGGTAGAAGGGAACGGCCAGAATTCGGAGAACCAGTTCGTTCGTTTCGATGCAGATGGTACTTGCTACCTGGCGGTATTCAACTACTCGGACAAAGAACAGTCGCTGGCATTGTCAATGAGCCGTTTGGGGTTGGATGAGAACAGTTCTTACCAACTGCGCGAACTATGGCAAGGTGCAGAAAGAACCGTATCAAAGACATTGGATGTGCAGATTCCTGCGAAGGACGCTGTATTGTTCAGGATTACAAATTAATTCAGGATCAATAAACTGTAGGGGCGGTTCGCGAACCGCCCGATAACAAACAGAAGCGCTAACCCTATAACTTGGGCGGTTCGCGAACCGCCCCTACAGTAAACCAACATATTAGTGAATTTAGGGCAAAAGAGAAAAAGAAGGATAACAACGAACGATTGATCTAATCGAGGAATCAGTACTATTTAAACATGTTAAACTAAAAACAATTATGAGAAAAATTAGGCTAATCAATTTGCTCCTCATTATGTTTTGCTGCTGTAAACTGATGGCGCAGGACATGACAGTTACCGGAAAGATAGTTGATGCTAGTGCAGAGCCCATTATTGGTGCCAGTGTACAGGTGAAGGGTACCAGCAAAGGTACAATCAGCGACTTTGACGGAAACTTTTCACTTCAAATTGTAAGAGGAGATATGTTACAGATCTCTTACATTGGGTATACAACGCAAGAAATCAGAGTTACGGATAACAAGTCTTTACGAATTGTTATGTCGGAAGATGCGGAAATACTGGATGAGGTAATCATCGTAGGTACTTCCATGAAGAAGAGTGACTTAACAGGTGCAGTAGCGAGTGTAAATTCCAAGACCTTACAGGAAAGACCTGTAACCAACGTTAACCAGGCATTGCAAGGTCGCGTAGCGGGTGTGTTGATCTCCCAACCTACACGTCCTACTGACGATGCTTCAATCAAGATTCGTGGTATCAATACCATTAATGGTTCTACCGATCCTATCTATGTAATTGATGGTATGGTAATGGATAACACCTTTTCCGGTTTCAATGCCGTTAACCTGAACGACGTAGCTTCTATTGAGGTATTGAAAGATGCTTCGGCCACAGCTCTTTACGGTTCGCGCGGTTCGAACGGGGTAGTGGTTATTACGACTAAGAAGGGTAAAAAAGGCGAAGGACAGGTTACTTACGATGGTTGGATCGGCTTCCAGACGTATGCCAAAACACCTAACATGATGGATACCCGCCAGACATTTGAACTTCGTAAAGAAGCTCATGTGAATGGATTTGTACAAAAGAACCCAACGGGCGATGTAGATGCTTACATCAGAGATGTAGTGATGGGATCTAACACTGTATTTGCCGATTATGAGTTTGATGCTTATAACAATAATCAAACTTCCGATTGGTTGGATGCAGTGAGCCGTACAGGTGTTCAGCACAACCATGTGGTAAGTTTCTCTAATGGTACGGATAAAGGCACCTATTACCTCAGCTTTGGTTATATGGATAATAAAGGTGTTATTGAGAAGTCTGAACAAAAGAAATATACAGGACGCATCAATGCCGACCAACAAATCAAACCTTGGTTGAAGGTAGGTACCAATACATCGTTTACCCGTACGGAAGATACAATGGTAGACGACGGTGTGATGAACCGTGCACGTTTTGCCAACCCGATGTTTGCGGTGAACGAAGATGTTCTGACACTCGACTGGCAAGGACGCTTTGACGAAAACAACTTCAACCCGATCCGTTCGTTGAAGATAGACAACGACAGAGTGTACAATCGTTTGATGAGTTCTAACTACATCAACATTAATCCGATAGAAGGATTGAACTTCCGTTCTACTTTCTCGGTTGACTATGCGCAGAAGCAAGTCAATAAGTATACTCCTACTGATGTGTATGAAGCAGTACGTTATCATTCGGATGGTGAAGCTAAGGATAACCGCGATACACGCACCGTTTGGCAATGGGATAACTCTTTATCTTATGATATGACTTTTGGCAAACACCGCATCAATGCCATGCTGGGTACCAGTGCTACGCGTAACAACTTCTCTTATATCAATGCTACGACTACCGGTTATGGTTCTGACTTGTTCGGCTATCACAACCTGGGTGCAGGCTATAAAAAAGATAAGCGCGAGATAAGTACCGTTTGGACCGAAGCAACATTGCTTTCGTACATTGCACGTGCCAATTATAGCTTTGCCGGAAAGTATATGATTACGGCAACTGCCCGTTACGACGGCTCTTCGAAGTTTGCTAAAGGCGAACAATGGGGGATTTTCCCATCCGTATCGGCAGCCTGGAACATAGCAGAAGAAAAGTTCATGGCCAACCAGAATATTTTTGACCAGTTGAAACTGCGTGTAGGTTTTGGTGTGGTAGGTAACCAGGATATTGACGACTTTGCTTATCTGTCGCTTTACAATCCCGAAGCTACGGTAAGAGAGGACGGAAGTTACGAATACCAATTTGTATCTAACGGACGCCGGGCTACTCCCAAAATCAGTTGGGAAAAGCAACAGCAATGGAACCTTGGGGTAGACATGGCCTTCTGGAACAACCGCATCAATTTCTCTGTAGACGCTTTCTTGATTAAGAATAAAGACCTGTTGATGAAGCACTCGCTGGCTACAACTACAGGATACAAAGAAACCATCGAGAACATTGGAGCTATTGAAAATAAAGGTCTTGAGTTTGCTTTGAATGCAAATGTGTTGAAAACCCAAGACTGGAACTGGAATGTATCGGCCACATTGTCTTTAGATAAGAATAAGGTGACTAAGTTGTATGGATCGACTGGTGTTGTTTACAATGTAGATGGCGACCGTAATATCCAAAGAGATGGAAACCTTTTTGTAGGCGAATCGCGTAACACGCTTTATATGTGGAGAACAGGCGGCATTGCGCAGGCATCTGATATGGCTTATCTGAATACAATTAACTGGAATGGTTATAATGTGAATCCGGGCGACCTTTACCCGTTGGATAATGGAGATGGTTCGCTGGATCAGAACGACCGTGTAGTAATTGGTTCTACCGATCCGAAGTTCTATGGTGGTTTTGCTACCGATTTGTCGTGGAAGGGACTTGCTTTGAATGCGGTATTCACTTATTCGTATGGAGCCAAGAAACACAGCCCGTTGTATGAAAGTCTGATCAGCAGTTCGGGCCTAAGCAGGGCATCAACCGATTTGACAGATCGTTGGACACCCGAGAATACAAGCGCTGAATTCCCACGTGTAATAGCCGGAGTTGACTATAACCGTTATGGTGTAGGTAGCATGGACTTTGCTATACAGAAAGCATCTTTCCTTCGTCTGTCTGCTTTGACACTGTCTTATAATCTTCCGAAGAAAGTACTGGACTCTATGAAAGTGAATAACCTGCGCGTGTATGCAACAGGAAGTAACCTGTTCTGCCTGACCAGCTATAAAGGTTATGATCCTGAAACTGGCGATTGGTATCCTCCAACACGTATGTGGACACTTGGTGTGAACCTGGCATTCTAATGAGAAGAAGGACATGTGAATTAGTAAAACTTTAAAAAGGAATACAATGAAAAAAGGAATTAAATATACAGCTTATGCAATGGCCCTGTCCATTGCGATGAGTGCCACTTCTTGTTCGGACTTCCTGGAGGTGAATCCCACGGGATCGCTTACTGAGGAACAGGCGTTTGAGAAGATTGAATACATCGAGCCTTTGGTATTAGGTTTGTATAAGAGCTACCGGGGTTGTAAAACCGGACGTAACGGATTGATGCCTTATTTGGGAACGGACGAAACCCAACAAGGTAATTACCAGTTGATATCTTCGGGCGACCAGGCGGGTATGGATAAGTATAACGGACAGTTGAGCCCAACCTCTCAGCAGGTGGCTGCCATTTGGAATAACCGTTGGCCGGTAGTGGTTTCGGCAGCTAAGGTGGTGTATGCATTGAGCATGACAACAGAAGACCCGAAACGTGCCGGGCAGTTACTGGGAGAGGCATCTTTTGTTCGCGGACTGTTGATGTTTGAATTGTCTATGCATTGGGGTAAAATACCTATCGTAGATATTGCGCGCGACGAAGAACTGGGCGGTAAGATCCAACCGCTGGCCGATGTATGGGAAGCGATTATAAATGATTTCAAGAAAGCGACCGAAACCCTTCCAACGTCATACAGCGGTGAGCCACAGCGTGCTACCGTGGGTGCTGCATGGGCTATGTTGGGTAAGGCTTATATGGCTGCTCCGGAAGAAACGGGTCTTCGCGATTTTGCTAAAGCTAAGGCATGTTTCGAGGAAGTCGACAAATTAGGTTATATCTTGCTGGACGACTTTGCCGATTTGTATGATTACAACAAGCCGAATTCGAAGGAAGCGCTGTTTGAACTACAGTATACAAATAAGGACCCGAACTACTGGCAGTGGGATACAGGCTCGCGCGCTGTTTGCGACTGGTTTGGCGGTGAAGGAACTTACTTCGGCGGATGGGATTTCCTTGTACCCACTCCTTTTGCTTACAAAACGGTAGAAGAAGGTGGAATCTGGGAAGAGGGCGATACCCGTAGCGAGATATCTATCCGGTATAACTTTGATTATTATACCAATCTGTACTCGGGCGATGAGAAAGTATTCGAATGGGTTACTCCCGATATGTCGAAAACGACATGGACCGGTACTACCGATGAGCTTGATCCGCACATTAAGAAGTTCGAAGACTATCGTACCGATAGATTCTCGGGTCTGGGCATCAATAGTATGTATTATACAGGTAAGAATCATCCGTTTATCCGTTATGCCGATGTTGTTTTGCTGCACGCCGAGTGTATGAACGAATTGGGACAAACGGCAACGGCTGTAAACCTGGTGAATGATAAGATTCGTACCCGCGCCTGGGCTGGCAAGCTGCCCGATGAGATGAAGTGGAAAACTTCAATGTCTAAGGAAGAGTTCCGCGAAAAGATCATGGACGAACGTATGCGCGAACTCTGTTTCGAAGGCTGGCGTCGTATCGACCTGGTTCGTACGGGCATGTTTGTGAAGTTGGTGAAGGAACGTAACCGTTGGGCAAAAGAATCGGGCACGATTCAGGAGTTCCACAAGCTTTATCCGATTCCGGATATGGAAATCAAAACCAATGAAGCATTCTCGCCCGAAGATCAAAACCCGGGTTATATACAGAGCACAGGTAAATAAAAGAATGGAAATGTAGGGGCGGTTCGCGAACCGCCCTTTTAATACAAAGTTACTGGTTATCTGTGGGCGGTTCACGAACCGCCCCTACAGGTAACCATTTGTCAATTTGATATTTTCACTCTTTCAGAATGTCTTGTTTGTGGCCAAACGTGTTGCCATATCATGCAACCAGAGAAAAACAGGCGATTTTTGTTTAGGATTATAGGCTTTCTTTGAAATGAAACCGGTATTTTTGCCGGATACCATAGGCATTTGGGTCAAATGCAATAAGAACTCCACTCGGATTCAATAAGAACTTCATCCGAATACAATAAGAGTTCGGCCCAAGTTCCATAAGAATTCGGGCTTAATCCTTATAGAACATGTGGATTTTACCGGAATTCGCGCCTTAAATACCTTCCGGTTGGAGCTGGTTGAAGAAATGATGATTTGGAAAATTAACCTAATGGTTGACAAATAATAAAATAAACCTTGTTTTAGTGTCAAATAGTCAAACGGAATAACATGAAAGTAACGCACCAGATAAGTACATATACAGCTAAGGGTGAACCTATTCACGTTTTCAGGATAACAAACCCTTCGGGGGCTTATGTGGAATTGACCAACTGGGGTGCCCGGTGGGTCACAGCCATGGTTCCCGATCGGAACGGGCAATTAGCTAATGTATTGGTTGGCTATGACGACCTCGACTCATATCTTACGGACCCTTATTATATGGGCGCTGTTGTCGGTCGGTTTGCCAACCGTATATCTGGTGCTTCTTTCACGCTCGATAGGATCACCTATCGGTTGGAACCTAATGACGGACGAAACACCAATCACGGTGGTTTCTCCGGCTTCCACCAAAAACTCTGGCAGTGGGAAGTATTGCCCACAGGCGTTCGTTTCTCGCTGCTCTCGCCCCATAACGAGGGGGGCTATCCGGGCAATATCCGGATTACGGTAGATTATACGTGGAACGACAACAATGAACTGACCATTCACTACGGTGCTACAACAGACCGTGCCACATATCTTAACCTGACGAATCACGCCTACTTCAATCTGAGTGGCACCAGTCAGAAAATAACCGGTCATAAGCTCTTCATCCCCACCGAATGGATGTTGGACACGACCCCCGAATTTATTCCTACGGGAGATATCATCGACATTTCCGGAACCATTTTCGATTTTACCTCCCCCAAACCCATTGGGCAGGATTTGTATGCCGACCATCCGCAAATCCGCTGGAATAAGGGGTACAACCATTGTTATGTATTGAAAAAAGCGGCATCCCCCGACATGAAATGTGCCGCACGCCTTTCCGATTCGAATACCGGAAGGCAGTTAACCGTCGAAACTGATCTTCCTGCCGTACTTGTGTACACGGCAGGATATTACAAATATCCCGATACAGGTGTATGCCTGGAAACGCAGTATTTCCCGGATACTCCATCGCACCCGCATTTCCCTTCCTGCTTGTTACAACCGGGAGAGGAGTATAATAATCAGACGATATATAGGTTTAATAGCAAAGTTTCACCATCAGATTCATAATACAGCGCAGCCAAAAGTATAAACCAAAACAATCCATATCATGAGAAAATTATTCATCCTACTCCTGTTATCCGTAGCCTGCCTATCCAGTGCCGGCGCCAAAGTAGTGCTCCCAGCCTATTTCACCGATAACATGATCCTGCAACAAAACACCCAGGTAACCTTTCACGGTACGGCAACCCCGGGAAAACCCTTAACCCTCAAAGCCTCGTGGAACAACGAAACCTACGAAACGCGCACCGGAGCAGACGGTTCCTGGCGCATCCCGGTACCCACTCTCGCCGCAGGTGGCCCATACACCATCACCATTAACGACGGAAAAAAGCTCCAGCTAAACAACATATTAATAGGAGAGGTGTGGTTCTGTTCCGGCCAGTCCAATATGGAAATGCCCATAGCCGGTTGGGGCAAAGTGATGAACTACGAAAAAGAAATCGCCGAAGCCAACTACCCCTCCATACGCCTGTTCCAGGTAAAGAAGAACACCTCTGTATCTCCCTTGCAAACCCTCGAAGCCAATATGGGCGGATGGCAGGAATGTTCCCCCGCATCGGTTCCCGAATTCTCTTCCGTAGCTTACTTCTACGCCCGCATGCTGTGGAATGAACTCGGCATCCCCATCGGAGTTATTGACAGCACCTGGGGAGGAACCCCTGCCGAAGCATGGACCAGCTACGAAACACTAAAAGACATACTTGGCTTCCAGACCGAAGCCGGTCTACTACAAAAAAACGGCTTCGACAAAGCAAAAATGCACGAAGCCTACACCGCAGAAAGAGCCCAATGGGAATCCCTATTCAAACAAGGAGACGAAGGTTTCAATGGCGATGCCCCACAGTGGGCAAACCCAACGCTCGACGCAAACCAATGGAAAGCCATGAACCTGCCCGGACTCTGGGAAGATAAAGGTCTTAACAACTTCGACGGCGTTGTCTGGTTCCGCAAAACAATAGAGATTCCGTCCAACTGGGCCGGTAAAGCCATCCAACTAAGCCTGGCGATGATCGACGATGAAGACATTACCTACTTCAATGGCGTAGAAATAGCCAGAGGATCAGGCTATACCACCCCTCGCCGTTACACCATTCCGGCCAACCTGGTTAAACCCGGCCAATCCGTACTCACCGTACGCGTTTCCGACTTTGGAGGCGGGGGAGGCATTCATGGCGAACCCGCCGAACTGTATGCCGAAGTAAACGGAAAACGCATATCATTGGCAGGCGACTGGAAGTATAATATCGGATTGTCCATGGCAAACTTCCCCGCGCCACCCATCTCGCCAACCGCAAGTTCAAGCTACCCAACCGTTCTTTATAACGCTATGGTACATCCGCTGACCCAATTCCCCGTACAAGGCGCCATCTGGTACCAAGGCGAAGCCAACGTCGGACGTGCCCATCAGTACGCCGACCTGTTCCCAGCTATGATTGCCGACTGGCGCAAGCAGTGGGGTTCCAACCTCTCCTTCTACTTCGTTCAACTTGCCAACTACCTCGAAAGGAAACCCATACAACCCGATTCCGAATGGGCAGCCTTGCGCGAAGCGCAAACCCGTGCCCTGCACCTGGAAGGTACAGGCATGGCCGTAACCATTGATGTTGGCGAAGCCCACGACATCCACCCCAAAAATAAACAGGAAGTAGGGCGCCGTTTGGCTCTTGCCGCTCTTGCCCATACGTATGGTAAAAAGATCGTAAGTTCAGGTCCCCTCTATCAATCCTATACTATTGAAGGTAATCAGGTTAAGATCCGCTTTACCCATGCGCAAAACGGATTGAAAGCCAACGGAACTTCCGTGAAAGGCTTCACCATGGCCGGAGCCGACCATAAATTCTATCCGGCACAAGCCACCATCGAAGGAGAAACGGTAGTCGTCTATGCTCCCGAAGTCTCCATTCCGTTGGCCGTCCGGTATGGTTGGGCGGATAACCCGGATTGTAATTTGTACAATCAGGATGGACTTCCGGCCTCACCCTTCCGTACAGACGCCTGGTAAGGCTTTATTTAGTGCAATCGTTATAAAATATGGTGCATATCTACTATGATTTGTAGGTCTGTTAGCCCTAATTTTGTGCCAGTTAGAATGTTATTATGTCATATCGGAACGCAGATTAACGCAGATTAGCGCAGATTAAATGTAATAATCAGTTAGTCATTAAATAAATATAATAATCTGCGTTAATCCGCGTTAATCTGCGTTTCAAAAACAATTAAATATCATGAAAGGAAAAGTACTCTTTTTACTCTGTTTCTTATGCATATCCGTTGCAATGAAAGCCGCCGACAACCCGGTAATCAAGATCAGCACAGATAATGTAGACCTTATTTATAAGGTGGCCGATAATGGCCGTTTACATCAAAGCTACCTGGGCAAGCACCTGAACCATGCCTCGGATATCGCCTACCTTCCTTTGGGAACAGAAGCCTATCTCACCAACGGCATGGAAGACTATTTCGAACCCGCTATCCACATACTGCATAACGATGGTAACCCTTCTTTATTATTAAAGTATATCAACCATACGGAAAACCAGGTATCGACAGGCGTAAAAGAAACCATTATCACCCTACAGGACGATAAATACCCCGTTACCGTAAAGCTGCACTACGTGGCATACAGCAAAGAAAACCTGATCAAAACCTTTACGGAGATCAGCCACATGGAGAAGAAACCCGTTACACTCTACAAATATGCTTCTTCTATGTTGCACTTTAACCGCAGTAAATACATCCTGACCGAGTTCTCCGGCGATTGGGCCACCGAAGCGCATATGAAAGATGTACCTCTGGAATTCGGTAAGAAAATCGTAGATACCAAACTGGGAAGCCGTGCCAACATGTTCGCTTCGCCTTTCTTCCAACTGGCCCTTGATGGCAAAGCCTGCGAAAACAGCGGCGAAGTCATCGCCGGAACCATCGGTTGGACCGGTAACTTTGCTTTCACTTTCGAAGTAGATAACAAGAACGAACTCCGTGTAATCTCAAGTATCAACCCTTATGCTTCGGAGTATAGCCTGAAACCCAACGACGTGTTCCGCACGCCCGATTTCTATTTCACCTATAGCTTCAACGGTAAAGGACAAGCCAGTCGTAACTTTCACGATTGGGCGCGCAAATACCAGGTGAAGGATGGCGATAAAGACCGTATGACCCTCTTGAATAACTGGGAAGCAACCTACTTCGATTTCAACCAGGAGAAACTCGTTGAACTCATGGATGATGCCGTTGAACTGGGCGTAGATATGTTCTTATTGGACGATGGCTGGTTTGCCAACAAATACCCACGCCACAGCGACACCCAAGGACTGGGCGACTGGGATGTAACGGCCGATAAACTTCCCAAAGGAATCAGTTACTTAACCGAAACCGCAAAGAACAAAGGCATCAAATTCGGTCTGTGGATCGAACCCGAAATGGTAAACCCCAAAAGCGTTTTGTACGAAAAGCATAAAGACTGGGTCATCCACCTGCCTAACCGTGACGAATATTACTTCCGCAACCAAATGGTGCTCGACCTGAGCAACCCTAAAGTACAGGATTTCGTATTCAGCGTAGTGGATGATCTGATGACTCAGAACCCCGATATCGCTTTCTTCAAATGGGATTGCAACAGCCCCATCACCAATATCTATTCGGCATACCTGAAAGAAAAACAATCACACCTTTATATTGACTACGTACGCGGACTTTATAACGTATTGGAGCGTGTGAAAGCCAAATATCCTAATCTCCCTATGATGCTTTGCTCCGGAGGTGGAGGCCGTTCGGACTACGAAGCCTTGAAATACTTCACCGAATTCTGGCCTAGCGATAATACCGATCCTATCGAACGTCTGTTCATTCAATGGGGATACTCACAGGTCTTCCCGGCCAAAACCATGTGTGCCCACGTTACTACCTGGAACAAGAATGCCAGCATCAAGTTCCGTACCGAAGTGGCTATGATGTGCAAGCTCGGTTTCGACATCAAACTGGATGATATGAATAAGAATGAAGAACAGTACTGCAAAGATGCTGTCAAAAACTACAATCGCCTGAAACCCATTATTCTTGAAGGTGATATGTATCGCCTCGTATCTCCATACGGAAGCAACCATACATCAACCATGTTTGTGGGCAAAGATAACAGCAAGGCTGTAGTTTTCTCATTCGATGTGCATCCACGCTATGCAGAAAAGACCCTGCCTATCCGTTTGCAAGGACTTGACGCGAACAAGAAATACCGCGTGAAGGAAATAAACCTGATGCCGGGAGCAAATTCATCCCTGCCGGGCAACGATAAACTATTCTCAGGAGAATTCCTGATGACCGTAGGTATCCCAGCCTTCACTACACAACAACTACACAGCCGCGTAATTGAAGTAGTAGCTGAGTAACCCTATCCCTTTGGGAGTTTTACACAACCTCTGAAACCGACGGCAAGGGAGAAGAGAGCGATGTCTTTTCATTCCTTTCCATCCCGTTTTGATGTAAATGATTAGCTGTAGGGGCGGTTCGCGAACCGCCCGAAAATGGTTTCCTGTGTATTCTGGGCATTGGGCGGTTCGCGAACCGCCCCTACAGTAAATCCCTTCCTTTCCAACCCATTATACGCCAATCCTTCAATAAAGCCTATAACAACTAAACAATTCAACCCGCTTTTCGGATTGCCTCGCTTTCTGAGGCAGCTTCTTCGTGCACGAAAATACTTGTATCTTCGAACCTCTAATTGTATTTAATATATATTTATAAATAGAGAGTAAAACAAGACAGATGATTATTTTTACATTGAAAGTATAGATAATCCGGTTTATTACACTTTCAATTTGATATAAGTAGGCTTTTAGAACGGATCTCCTTCTTTTCTTGCAAATATGTTTCCCGAATACTTGCGTAATTTATCCAAAACTTCTACATTTGCCCAATCTTGATTAGAAGATGAGGCGACACATCTTTGGAGGAATAATAAAATTATTACATGAAAAGAATTTTAGTTAGTGGAGGAGCTGGGTTTATTGGGTCACATCTTTGTTTTAGGTTAGTCAATGAAGGGCATGAAGTTATTTGCTTAGATAACTTTTTCACTGGAAGCAAAGAGAATGTCCAACACTTGCTTGACTATGATAATTTCGAATTAGTTCGTCATGATGTGTCCAATCCATACTCAGCAGAAGTAGATGAGATTTATAATCTAGCCTGTCCGGCATCGCCAATACAGTATCAGGTAGATCCTATTCAAACGATAAAAACATCGGTAATGGGGGCTATCAATATGTTAGGTCTGGCCAACAGGGTGAAAGCTAAGATATTACAAGCGTCAACAAGCGAAGTTTATGGTGACCCGATTATACATCCGCAACCGGAATGCTATTGGGGAAATGTAAATCCGGTGGGTTATCGTTCATGCTATGATGAGGGAAAGCGTTGTGCTGAAACCTTATTCATGGATTATCACCGCCAGAACAATGTTAAGATTAAAATAATACGCATTTTTAATACATACGGTCCACAGATGTTACCGAATGACGGGCGAGTGGTTTCTAACTTTATTGTTCAGGCATTGAGAAATGAAGATATTACCATTTATGGGTCTGGTACTCAAACCCGTAGCTTTCAGTATGTAGACGACCTGATCGAAGGTATGACACGCATGATGGCTACAGGCGATGATTTTACAGGACCGGTAAACATTGGTAATCCCGGAGAATTCTCTATTCTGGAATTGGCAGAGAAGGTAATAGCTATGACCGGCTCAAAATCTCATATCGTATTTAGACCACTCCCACACGATGATCCGAAACAAAGGCAACCGAATATTACTTTAGCAAAAGAAAAGTTAAACTGGCAACCTACAGTAGTACTGGATGCAGGACTGCAGAAAACAATCGATTACTTTAAACAAATTATAAAATAGAGATAATACAATAAACATATAAAACATGGAAATTAATCCTTCAGATTACAAGATCCTTATCGTTGACGATGTTATGTCGAACGTGTTGTTGCTGAAAGTCTTGTTGACCAACGAGAAGTATAATATAGCGACAGCGGGCAATGGAACCGAAGCACTGGCACAGGTAGCGGCAGAGAGGCCGGATTTAATTCTACTGGATGTGATGATGCCGGATATGGACGGGTTCGAAGTTGCGCAACGTTTAAAAAAGAATCTGGAAACAGCAGATATACCCATCATTTTCCTGACTGCACTAAACAGTACGGGAGACATCGTGAAGGGATTTCAGGTTGGAGCAAATGACTTCATCTCCAAACCGTTCAATAAAGAAGAATTGCTTATCCGTGTGAGGCATCAGATTTCTTTGATTGAGGCAAAACGTATTATCCTGGCCAAAACCGAAGAACTGAGAAAGACAATCATGGGACGCGATAAACTATATTCTGTGATTGCTCATGACCTTCGTTCACCTATGGGTTCTATCAAGATGGTATTGAATATGCTTATCCTGAACCTGCCTTCTGAAACGATTGGTGATGAAATGTATGAACTACTAACCATGGCTAATCAAACCACAGAAGATGTGTTTGCCCTGTTGGACAACCTGTTGAAGTGGACGAAGAGCCAGATCGGTAAACTGAAAGTAGTATATCAGGATATTGACCTGGTAGAAGTAGTGGAAGGTGTAATTGAAATCTTCACTATGGTTGCCGGATTGAAGAAGATTGATGTGAAGCTGCAAGCACCCGAAGAACTTGAGGTAAATGCAGATATTGATATGGTCAAAACCGTTGTACGTAACTTATTAAGCAATGCGATCAAGTTCAGCAACGAAGGATCGGAAGTATTGGTGAAAGTGGAAGCTATTGACGGAATGGCAGTAGTAAGCGTACAAGACCACGGCTGTGGTATTGATGACGAAAGCCAGAAGAAACTTCTCCACACCGATACACACTACAGTACATTCGGTACAAACAACGAAGAAGGCTCCGGACTTGGACTTCTTCTGGTACAAGACTTTGTACAGAAGAATGGTGGTGACCTTTGGTTCACATCCAAGAAAGGCGAAGGATCTATCTTCGGATTCAACTTACCAATACCAAAGCGGTGAGGCACCGCGGCCAGTGGCGGCAAGCCGCGCTGCGCTATAGGGACATAAAAATATGTGTAGGGGCAGGCCTTGTGTCTGCCCTTGTGTATTATGCCGCATAAGAAGTTTCACTTATAATACGGCTTGCCGCTATCGCTTACATATAGATTTATAATCGCAAAATTCGCAGAGTTTGGTATCTTCGGTTTGGTTGAACGATACGGTAGGATCGTATATTTCTTCCAGCAGTTCTTGCAGGCGTTGCCGGAATTCATCTTCAAAGAAAGCGAAGTTGTTCACAGGCATTTTAGGTTTACGGGGTTCTCCCATTTCAATGACGGGTGAATAAGTATCCGACGATGCTCTATGAATATAGAGTAGGGATGGGGCAACTTTCAGGTTCTGTTTGCGGCACATAATGGCAGCATACAAGAATGTCTGGAAAATATATCCCGGCCTGCTGTCGGAACGGGTGAATAGTTGTTCCACACTTGTCGGAACTTTGGGAGTTCCTCCGGTTTTATAATCCACGATGCGTAGCGTATCCTCTTTGCTGTCCAACCGGTCGATGGTACCTCCTATACGGGCTTGTATATTTCCCTCCGGCGATTTTATGGTTATACTTTCATTTACTTTCTCTTCCATACCCACCATCTCAAACGGGGCATATTGAAGATCATTGCGCAGAAGCTGTTTCACGTAGGTTGCAATGACTTTAGAGTTGATCAGTTGCGTACCGTTATATTCCGGTTTTTCATCTGCTCCGACATGAAAGAAAAGTTCCTTGAAAGCCATATCTACGAATTGCTGGATATGAACTTCACTCTTTAACAGGTTTTCCAAATCCTCTTTCCGGATGAGTTTTCCAGTTTCGGTTAGCTTCTTATAAATCAATTCTACTGCCCGGTGGAAGATACTTCCAAATGTAGAAGAGTCGATTTCCGTATTTACTTCGTTTGGTGCAGCCAATCTGACGACATAACGGAAATAGAACTTCAACCGGCAATCCAGATAAGCATTCAGCGCCGAGGGAGATATATTGGAGGTTGCTCCATGCCCACGGCTATATAGCTTGTATAAACGATCCATTGCTTCCGGAGTTTTTTCTACCTCAATAGGCTTATGGCTTTGTGGCGATTGTCCGGCTTCCAGAAATTGTTTCTTAATGGGGTGGGGCCACTCAATCAGGAATTGAAGCAGGAACCGGGATGCTTCGCCACGGTTCAGACCATCCGAAGAAGTATTGTGTACCAGTGTAATATGTTCGGCACGTTGTATTAAGCGGTAGAAATAATAGGCATACAAAGCATCGCGATGTTCAATGGTGGTCATCCCAAAAGCTTTTCGCAGATTATAAGGAACGAAGGATGCTTCGCCTCCTCCTTTCGGTAATAAACCTTCATTCAATGAAAGGATAATCAGGTTTTTGAAATCCAGATTGCGGGTTTCCAACACGCCCATAATTTGCATGCCGATAGCCGGCTCACCGTGGAAAGGTATATTAGTGGCAGCAAGCATCTTATGTATCAACCGTTTCAGGGTTTCTATTTTCAGGCTTAATGCTCCGCTTTCCATCAGGCTAAATATGCGGTTGACAATGGTATAGCTCTTGAACAGTGATTCCCGGTATAGCTGACTGAATACGTCGTCGGCATCTTCATCGCGGCGATAAAGAACGGTAACCTCTTTCAGTAATTCTGTGATATAGCGGCAAAGGCCAACTATATTATGGCAGGGGGTGAACAATAGATTAAGAAAATCGTCCTTTTTAAGTTCCGATGGATAAGGGTAGAAGCGATTGTTCTTAGTCAACTCCTGCTCCAGTGTTTCGGCATTGGATGACAGGCTGCGAGTATAGGGATGTTTAAGTACGGCCTGTACCGTGGCATGGGTATATCTGCCTGTACTACTATTATATCCTGTGGTTTGTAATTCCAATAAGGCATCTACAAAAGTGTAGGCGGGCGTTTGTGCTAAAGGAAATCCCATGGTGATATTGACGTTCTTCACTCCTTCGGGTATGGAATGCAGTACAGGCAGTAATAATGCTTCATTGCATAGTACAATAGCATTCTCTTTTTCATTCTCTGTTAATGTAGAACGAATCCATTCGGGCAGGTAACGGGCTTGTGCATTCTCTGTTGAAGCAGAGATATAATTTACCGTTTTAGGCTGCAATAAGTTGTTGAATACGTCACCATCCAATTGCGAAGGAAACATCTCCATGTTTTTACGAATAAACGTTCCCGCCTCGCAGCGAGGCGCCACACCCAGGTTTCCATGCGGGTCCATATAAAATATATCGTAATCCCAGTAGAATAGGGCTTTATCTGCATTTTGCAGTTCTTTGAAGAGCTTGGTTTCTACTTTGTTGAGCACATTGAAGCCTACGAACACATATTTATCGTACGGCAGTTTATCCGTATCCAGTTTATTGATGGCATCGCGGTAAAGCATCCCTTCATAGGCAATGCCCAGGTGTGTCAGGCGTTCATGGAATCCGTCGTATATTCCTTTAAGCGCATCCCACATGGAAATAAACTTAAGCTTTAGTTCGGTGTGGCGTTCAATAGAGAAATTTAGAAAGAACTGCTGAATGGCTTCTTCCTGTTCTTTATCCAGGAAGTCAAAATCGTCCATAATGTCTTTCAGATTCTTGAGATTAAGGAACAGCT
Organism: Bacteroides sp. 51; assembly: GCF_010500965.1. Lineage (GTDB taxonomy): Bacteria > Bacteroidota > Bacteroidia > Bacteroidales > Bacteroidaceae > Bacteroides. The sequence continues at coordinate 99,926 of NZ_QVMI01000014.1, forward strand.
TATCGGCATCGACAAGGTTTTTATCTACATCATCAAAGTCGCTGATAAGTAATTCTCCCCAGAAGTAGAAATCATCAAGGCTCTCATCACTTTGGGTTTCCTGTCCGAAAATTGTGTGTAGCTCGCATATCAAGCGAACCGGATCGGCCAGCCGCAAAGTAGAAAGGCTTTGCAATAATTCACTGATGCTAAGATATGCAGGCGACCACAACGGTTGGTCGGATTGTGCAGCCAGATGCTCATTAAAGAACAATCCGGCGCGTTTATTGGGAAATACAACCGCTGTACGGGAAAGATCATCCCCGTATTTGGCATATAAATCTTCGGCTACTATCTTAAGAAATGAATTCATTTGAATCTTTGTTTTTTATTTTATTTATTCACGATTACTGTAGGGGCGGTTCGTGAAATCCGTCCGCAGGAAAACTGGGTGCAGCGCCTCGCTGCCCTCGCCGGCGTACCACAAATATCCTTCGATATTTTGATATCCCATGCGGGTGAGCAGGTTCATATACTGTTGTACTTGTCGTTCGTACCGTTTATCTTCCTTTCCGAACTTGAAGTCTACAATGATTACACGCTCATTGTTCATCATTACGCGGTCCGGGCGCCGGAGCTGTGTTCTTCCATTCTCTTTGTAGATAATGGCACATTCATTAAATAGTCTCCACTCGCCGGAATACCATTCTTTGATTTGTGGATTGGCAAATGCTTTAGTCGTTACGGCACGAACTTCTTCTTCCATTTCCTTATCTCCGATGATGCCTTCGAATATTAGTTGCTCGATGGCCGGTTCGATATCTGCCTCTGTCTGAATGGCAGAGAACAGGGTGTGCAACAAGCTACCCCTATCAATTAACCGGTGATACGAATCTTCTTCTGCTATTCCACGAATAAAGTCTGCCGAGCGGTTAGATTGGCGAAATTTAATATCATGCCTTGCCGACTTCATCTTTACAGGTAGCTTTTCGGGCTTTTGCAGTAGCTTATTGGTGACAGTTTTTTCGTCTTCAGCTTTGGAAGAACATAACTCCCCTTGCTCAAAAGGTTCGTCTTCATCCCACTGCATACCTGCTTTCTGGGCTACACGGGGTAGTGCATTGGATAGCAGTTCGGACATTGTTCCTTTTTGTCCCTTTTTACTCCACACAATAAGGTTCTTTCCCGCCCGGGTGAAGGCTACGTATAACAGATTAAGATTGTCTACCCAAAGTTGTAACCGTTCATGCAGATAATCATCCCGGTAAACGGACTCTGCCATTAACGAAGAGTAGTTGATGGGAACGATATCAATATGGTCATAAGGCGCTTTGGTTGGACTGCACCATACAAGTTGATTATAAGTTTCGTTTTCCAGCTTCCAGTCGCAGAAAGGAATAAGTACGGTATGGAATTCCAATCCTTTGGATTTGTGGATAGAAAAGATGCGAATACCTTCTATCTCGCCACCCGGTATGGTTTTCCGGCAAAGGGTTTTATCCCAGAATTCAATGAAGCTGTCAAGGTCGGACGAATGTTTTTGCAGATAATCGAGCACTGCATCAAAGAAAGCAAAAAGGTAAGCGTCCTGATTTTCAATCTTTTCCAGTTGGAAGATATCGAACAACTCTTCCAATAATTCATATAACGGCATTAACCGTAAATTATTAATCTCATTAACAAATCGTTCCGGTAGCAGCTCTGATTGGGGTGCGACAAGGAAATTCGGCCCCGGCACCTTGCCGGTTAACTGTGCCAGCGAGATGCTATCTGTTGTATCTGATAGAAAACGCAATGCATCTATCATTATGCAAATAGCTAGCGAGGCATCCAGACGGAAGGCTTCATCGGATACGATTTTGCATTTCAGTTCTTTGTCGAAATAATCGGCTATCCGGGGGATATTTTTATTTTTGCGTACCAGAATGGCTATGTCATTTTGATTCACACCCGATTCGAGCAAGCGCGTAACTTCCTCACCCATGCCGATCAGGGTTTGCCCGGTATAGTCATATTCTTCATCCGGTTCCAGGAAGGATACTTTGACATACCCTTTGGCTTGTGTGCGGGGAGACTCCTGTACAACATCCTGATAGGCTTTAATAAGTGATTCGCACGAGCTTCCCAGTTCATCAAAGTGCACAGAGTCAAGGTAGTCGACTGCTTGTGTAAAGAGCTCGTTATTGAAATTGATTATGTTTGATTCACTACGGCGATTGGTGTTGAGTGTGCGTGCATCAATCGGAAAGTTACCAATGGTATCGTTCAAACTGTTCAGGATTCCCCAATCTCCATTTCGCCAGCGATAGATGGATTGCTTTACATCGCCTACAATTAAGCTGCTGGCTCCTTGCGAGAGTCCTTCGAGCAGAAGAAGTTTGAAGTTGCCCCACTGCATGCGGCTTGTATCCTGAAATTCGTCAATCATCACATTGCGGATGTTGGTGCCGATTTTTTCAAAGATAAAAGAGGAGTCGCCATCGCCGATAAGGCGGTGCAACAGGGCGTTTGTATCGGACAGGAGGAAGCGGTTGTTTTCTTTGTTCAACTCACGTACTTCATCGTCAATATTGGCTAGAAGTTGCAGTTTGCTGAGATGCTGCATGGATAGCCGGCAACTGTTGACTGTTTCATTGCTTTTGACTCTTGCTCTTTCAGAGTCTTTAAGCAACGGTATCAGGGTAGATGATGCCAGCGAAAGTATGGTGTTATAGTCCTGCGAGGTTTTAGTGGCCCAGTTCTTTGGATCGTCCAGGCATTTCTCTACCGTTGTGTTCCGGATGTCGTTGGTGAGTTTTCCTTCTTTTATTTTCCGGAAATAACTTCCAATTCCCCGCGAACCGTTTTTAAGGTCTTCGGGCGACAGATTATAAGCCTCCAGTTCTTCCTCGAATATATCTGCAAATTCGGCCATTTGTTCGAGGGAGATTTTTATCATGCTTTCCAGTTCCTTGCGGTATGTTGCAATGGTATTCGGATCTTTGAGGCGTTGGCGCAGGTTGCTTCCTTTTTCGATATAACCTTCATCGAAGATGTTACGGCCGAAACGTTTAATCTCGTCCGATACATTCCAGCGCTTGTCATTGGCTATGCGTTCGTTGATGTAGTCGAGTAGCCAGGCCAGAGTAGGAGAGGTGGGCGTTAGTTTCTCGATCATCGAATCGACCGCCTCGCTCAATACCTCTTCATTATTTAGTTCGACATTCAGATTGGGGCTGAGTTCCAGTTCTCGGGCAAGGTTGCGCATGACGGACTGGAAAAAAGAGTCGATTGTTTCTACCCGGAAGCGGCTGTAATCGTGGATCATATTGGTTAAGGCTTCTCCGGCTCTTTTGCGAATCTCTTCTTTGGGAAATCCGGTATCCTCCTGCACGCGGTCCAGGTAAATTTCCGATCCTGCATCACCTGTACTTATTCCGTATAGCTGACTCAGAATACGTTCTTTCATTTCCGCGGTAGCCTTGTTGGTAAAGGTTACAGCAAGTATCCGGCGGTAGGCCCGTGGGTTTTGTATCAGGTGTTTTATGTATTCTATCGCTAGGGTGAAGGTCTTGCCCGATCCGGCGGAGGCCTTATATATAAGGAGTTGTCCCATGGTCTGTTTTTAATGCATATTTAAACTACAAACTTACATAAAAATAGCGATTTTATAAGCGAGTCGAATATAAATAAAGTATGCATATAGGGCTATCGTGCTTAAATTGTGTATAAATGTGCGGTTTTAATGAATAATACATTCGTTTTCATAGTATACCTTTGCAGTCTATGAAAATAGACTCCACTAAATGAAACTTCTGCCCCCTATGGGCAGATTGTTGTCGTGTTAGCATAGTGAACATTCATGATGTGAAATCACAATGTTCATAGTTGTTTTGTTGCTCCCCAGAGAATCAAGCGTGATTTTCTGGGGATTTTTTGTGTGGCCGGAGGTAGATAAAAAAAGGTCGGTGCCATCCCATTGGTTTGCCCTAGGCATCCCATTGGTATGCCCTAGCCATTCCACAGGTTTGCCCTAGGCATCTCAACCTTAAGATTTAGCCTTGCCTTCCATTATGAAGAAGTAAACAATATATTTGTACAATATAGAAACTGTTTTCCAGATAATATGATTTGTTCCCTTGTATCTTTGTTATTCTATTTATTAGAACAAACTGTTATTATTAACTTATCATTAATTTACCAAATCATTCATTATGAAGAAAAACTTTTCAGAATCACGTCGTTTAAAAACGTCCATGTCCCTTCTTTTGCTTCGCATACGCGAAAGAGACACCTTATTGAAGAGAAGCCGGGTGGCGGAAGCCACAGGCATGTCCCAGCGCACCATAGGCAATATGGAGAATCGCCAGAAGACCTCCGGGAAGCTTCTCCTGCGTATATTCCACTATTACATTTACCTTAACCTTGTCACTCCCGCCGA
>NZ_QVMI01000014.1:104395-104991 GCF_010500965.1 Bacteroides sp. 51
TTAAGTTTGCATAAACTTAATAATTAGTATTCACTTTAAAAACAAATTTATGTCAAGTGTAACATTAGTTTATCGCCCTTCTATAAAGAAGGGACAGCATGCAGGTAGTTTATCCCTGCGTTTGATCCATGAACGGCAAGTAAAAGCAATCACATTAAAAGGCTGCCGTATTACCCCCGATGAGTGGGATCAGGATACACACAGTATCCTGATCCCTTCGGATAATCCCGACCGGGCCGCCTACCTGAAAGACGTTATCTCCCGGATCAATAGCGAGAGAGAAATGCTGAACCGGTTTATCTTAATGCTCGAAAATAAAGGGCGCTACCGTCTCAACGACCTGTTGTTGCTCTATCTGCGGCAGCACAGCGAGGGCACCTTGCAGGGGTATACCGAAACGCTGTTTAAGCTATTGACCTCACGTGGGCAATACCGTACTGCCCGTGCTTACCGCACGGTCACCCACGGCCTGCTCTCTTTCCATGGGGATACCCATCTCTCTTTAAAGCAGATCGACGCCCGCCTGATGAAAGACTTTGAGAGCCATCTGAAAAATAAAGGGTTGATGCTGAATACCATATCCTACTATATGCGCA
>NZ_QVMI01000141.1 GCF_010500965.1 Bacteroides sp. 51
GATATATTGGCCTCTACGCCTTGGGCTGTTGCAATGAGCTTTTCTACCAGCGCATCGGACGAAACAACGATCTCATTTCCCGGCAGACCCCCGCAGAGAAAGGTTTATAACTTAAACAGCTTACCCTGGGGTGGAATGGGAGTGGTCCCGTCCTCTTGTGTCGTTTGTTTATGACAATGCCGGTTGTGATGGAGCTATTGCCGACACCGTTTGGGGAACGACCGATGCCCAGAGTTCTGGCTATCAGGAAGCAGGAAACTGGGTAGGGGTATTATTTTGACTGCTTCTCATAATCCTAAACAATGGAATGCGCTGAAACTTCTGAATGAATATGGCGAATTTCTGAATGATGCCGAA
>NZ_QVMI01000142.1 GCF_010500965.1 Bacteroides sp. 51
GTTAAGAACGAACATATCATCAAGATGAATTTCAAATACTTCATCGCCTTGACCCTGATTCTCGCATTGGTAGTTCCAGAGTACTCCGACGCAAATCCAGACCCTGCTTGCCGTACAATTTGTTCCTTTAGTTGTAGGCTCCGGTGTAGCGGTTGGCGGTGTCGTACCGTCTGTGGAATGAGGTGTCATTTGTTCTGTGGTAAACGAGACGAAGCCGAGGAGCAAATGGTTAAACAAGACGAAGCCGAGGAGCAAGTGGAACAAGTGCAGTCTGACGTTGCCAATAGCCCATCGTCTGATGTCCATTCCTTTAGAATCTCGCTACTAAACAAGTTCAGCGATTATGACAAGAACGAA
>NZ_QVMI01000143.1 GCF_010500965.1 Bacteroides sp. 51
TCGTCCTAGGGTAAAACTGGTGACTGGGGCTAAGTCGTAACAAGGTAGCCGTACCGGAAGGTGCGGCTGGAACACCTCCTTTCTGGAGTGATGCCTGCATTTTTAGTTGACAGTTGTCAGTTGACAGTTGACAATTAAAAGGAATACGTTCAAATTCACGGTTTAGTTAATATTAGATGATCAATCATCTGGTATTGTACTCTTGTTAGTTATGTTTATATATAGTATTGAGAGATAAAAGAAGCCGAGCCCGCCTATTTTTTTGGCTGTGGCAAGGTTGAACTAGTCCTATAGCTCAGTTGGTTAGAGCGCTACACTGATAATGTAGAGGTCGGCAGTTCAACTCTGCCTGGGAC
>NZ_QVMI01000144.1 GCF_010500965.1 Bacteroides sp. 51
GCTATTTCAGCCTTCAAGACACTTTTTAAATAAAGAGATAGAAACACTAAGTAGAAAAAGAGATCAACTAAAACATAGTGTAGATAACCTCAATCGCCCTCCGCCTTGTCGATTCTCCTAAGAATGTAGATCCAAATGCTCCTTCTAATAGTTGCCCCTTTATATTTCTTTCGATTTTATGATCGGACTGCCATTGGAACAGGACTTTGATTCTGCATTTAAAATCTATAAGACGAAGTTTGTTGAACTAATGAAGGATCAGTTCAGCACGCTGCACAACAGCAACTCATTTATACGGATGAGGCTGGAGCGAGTGTTTTACCGTTGATAAAAGGCGAAAGTGTTGCT
>NZ_QVMI01000145.1 GCF_010500965.1 Bacteroides sp. 51
AATTGATGGATGGCGGGAAGGTTGTACTCCATCTGGACCTGATTGCGGGATTGCCCCACGAAACTTACGCTCGTTTTGTCCGTTCGTTTAATGAAGAAACGATAGTGGTAGCCGTGCCATTATCTCCCGTAAAAATTACCAATGTATTCTCCTTCAGGTGTAACAACCATCAACTCTTTCTCATTCACTAAAGGCAGTGAATCGCTCCAAACTTATTTCTCGTATGCTTCCATATCGTGAAAGAGTTCGGGCAATGTTTCTTTCTGCACTTTACCTGTTTCCAAGTTGTGAACGGATTCTTATTTATAACACCAGAATTAAAACTTAGAATTACAATTTGCCTAAAT
>NZ_QVMI01000146.1 GCF_010500965.1 Bacteroides sp. 51
TCAGGAAAATAACTCATTGTGGTATTGGTTTGCAATACCTATTATACTGATTATTCTATGCCTCATCCTGGCATATCGTTACCACCAAAAAAGGAAAAAAGGGCGAGGTAAAGGTAAACTTCGATGCTTATGCTACGATGAGCATGTATCATAATAAGATTGCTCGACAGGGTTTCAACAACCCATATTATTGATTTAGTCCATAAATGGCAAACATTGAATGACTTCCCCCTTGGCGGCCTTGGTACGCAACGCACGTGGCGAATCGCCAAAAGACGGAGTTGAAGTACATTTACCAATGTATCGTCCTACTGCTAAGGCAACAACATCCTTGTTTGGAACAGAT
>NZ_QVMI01000147.1 GCF_010500965.1 Bacteroides sp. 51
GTACGATGTGAAAGAATTTGCATCAGTGGTAATTTCTACAGAAACAAGTTGAAATATCTTGACTTCTTGCGCAAGAGAACCAACACCAAGCCATCTCGAGGACCGTTCCATTTCCGTGCTCCTAGCAGAATCCTATGGAGAACTGTCAGAGGTATGATTCCACATAAGACCAAAAGAGGCAGCGAAGCAATGAACCGTGTCAAGGTGTTTGATGGAGTACCAAGCCCATATGATAAGGTGAAGCGCATGGTTGTACCATCAGCTCTTAGAGTCATAAGGCTAAAGCCTGGAAGAAAGTACTGTATTCTTGGTAGACTGTCTCATGAAGTGGGCTGGAAATATC
>NZ_QVMI01000148.1 GCF_010500965.1 Bacteroides sp. 51
ACGGAACGCTGGTTACCATCACTCTGAACGGAAACCAATACTCCGTGGTGCAGGAAAAGGAACAGGATGTGCCTTTGGGTTCACTCAATCTGCGGCAAGCCCCTGGGAGTTAGGCGTATCCGTCCTTCCCTGATAAATACGACCTCATGGGTGCGTGGTTGTAACTTTCTACGTTTTTCCTTTTCAATACTGACCACTTCGATTTCCTTCGCAACAATAGCCTCCATGGTCACCATATCGCCCGATGCTATTACATGCTCTTTGATCAACTCAAGGTTCCTGCGATTATCTTCCGGGCTATTGGTATGATTCATATTTGCTTTTATCAGGATATAGTAATCCT
>NZ_QVMI01000149.1 GCF_010500965.1 Bacteroides sp. 51
TTCAGATTCAAAACTTGCCTTGCAAAGCGGTGATTATGTGCAATTAAAGTATTTCAATGAAACCACTCAACAGTGGGAAAATGAATTCCTTGAGCATGTCAGGGACACCTATGGTGGTTCTTACAGCTTTACTGTAACAAGAAATAGGACCATTGTTGCTCGATATGGTGACCCGTCGTAAAGGCGAAATGACGATGATGGAGAACAATGGCGAACGCGTGAACTTGCAGTTTGATATGCCTTCGCGCGGTATTATCGCAATTATCACAATAAAAAGCGAATTGAAGATATCGAACGAACGATTAGTCAGAATCACAAGGAAATAGAAGACTATAAAATAGA
>NZ_QVMI01000015.1:0-103711 GCF_010500965.1 Bacteroides sp. 51
AAGGGGGATTAGCTCAGCTGGCTAGAGCACCTGCCTTGCACGCAGGGGGTCAACGGTTCGAATCCGTTATTCTCCACTTATCTCATATTGCTGTTTCTTTCTACATTCAAATTGTAAATTGTAAATAGTCAATTGTAAATGAGATTTCGTTCTTTGACATGTTGTACAAAACCAAATTTTTATTTTTAGTATTGAGCTAAAAGTATATATCAACCGACGTTTCATGGTTTTGGAATTAGTTGTTGTAGCCTTGCTACTAACTTCTAACTTCTAGCTCCTGAAATAGTGTGATAAAAGAAAGTAATTAAGGGCGCATGGCGGATGCCTTGGCTCTCGGAGGCGATGAAGGACGTGATAAGCTGCGATAAGTTACGGGTAGGTGCAAATAACCTTTGATCCGTAAATTTCCGAATGGGACAACCCGGTATGTTGAAGACATATCATCTTACCTAGTAAGAGGCTAACGCAGGGAACTGAAACATCTTAGTACCTGTAGGAAAAGAAAATAATAATGATTGCGCTAGTAGTGGCGAGCGAACGCGCAGTAGCCCAAACCATACTTGTTACGGCATGTATGGGGTTGTAGGACCACGTCGTGGGACGACATTATACGAGAAGAACGTGGCTGGAAAGTCCGATCATAGAAGGTGATAATCCTGTATTCTAAGTATAATTAACCCTAGTGGTATCCTGAGTAGCGCGGGACACGAGAAATCCTGTGTGAATCTGCCGGGACCATCCGGTAAGGCTAAATACTCCCGAGAGACCGATAGTGAACCAGTACTGTGAAGGAAAGGTGAAAAGCACTTCGAATAGAAGAGTGAAATAGTTCCTGAAACCGTGCGCCTACAAGCGGTCGGAGCACCTATATGGTGTGACGGCGTGCCTTTTGCATAATGAACCTACGAGTTACTTTTACTGGCAAGGTTAAGATTCTTGAGAATTGCAGCCGAAGCGAAAGCGAGTCTGAATAGGGCGTTTTAGTCAGTAGGAGTAGACGCGAAACCAAGTGATCTACCCTTGGGCAGGTTGAAGGTTAGGTAACACTAACTGGAGGACCGAACCGATAAGCGTTGAAAAGCTTCCGGATGACCTGAGGGTGGGGGTGAAAGGCTAATCAAACTTGGAGATAGCTCGTACTCCCCGAAATGCATTTAGGTGCAGCCTTGTTTCATTACTAATGTGAGGTAGAGCGACTGATAAGATGCGAGGGCTTCGCCGCCTATCAAGTCTTGATAAACTCCGAATGCGCATTAGTTAAGAACAGGAGTGAGGGCATGGGTGCTAAGGTCCATGTCCGAGAGGAGAAGAATCCGGACCATCAGCTAAGGTCCCCAAATATATGCTAAGTTGAACTAACGAAGTCAGATTGCTAAGACAGCTAGGATGTTGGCTTGGAAGCAGCCATTCATTTAAAGAGTGCGTAACAGCTCACTAGTCGAGGAGTTTGGCGTGGATAATAATCGGGCATAAGCATATTACCGAAGCTGTGGGATGAACACGAAATATTGTTCATCGGTAGGGGAGCATTCCACTCTGCGTTGAAGAAGTATCGTGAGGTATTTTGGAGCGTGTGGAAACGCAAATGTAGGTATAAGTAACGATAAAGCAGGTGAGAAACCTGCTCGCCGAAAGACTAAGGTTTCCTGATCAACGCTAATCGGATCAGGGTTAGTCGGGTCCTAAGGTGTAGCCTAATGGCGAAGCCGATGGCTGAACGGGTTAATATTCCCGTACTACCCATAAGAGTGATGTGGGGACGGAGTAGTGATAGTGCCGCCAGCTGACGGAATAGCTGGTTGAAGGGTGTAGATGTTGAGGGTTATAGGCAAATCCGTAACCCAAGTCGAACCTGATAGTATGGAGCGTACTTTGTACAATCCAATAGTGCATGTAAACAGACTTCCAAGAAAATCCGCTAAACTTAATCTTATGTGGTACCCGTACCGTAAACGGACACACGTAGTCGGGATGAATATTCTAAGGCGCTTGAGTGATTCACGGTTAAGGAACTAGGCAAATTGACCCTGTAACTTCGGGATAAAGGGTCCCTACCCAGCGATGGGAGGGCGCAGAGAATCGGTCCAGGCAACTGTTTAACAAAAACACAGGGCTGTGCAAAATTGAAAGATCACGTATACAGCCTGACACCTGCCCGGTGCTGGAAGGTTAAGAGGAGATGTCATCGCAAGAGAAGCATTGAATTGAAGCCCCAGTAAACGGCGGCCGTAACTATAACGGTCCTAAGGTAGCGAAATTCCTTGTCGGGTAAGTTCCGACCTGCACGAATGGTGTAATGATCTGGACACTGTCTCAACCGTGAGCTCAGTGAAATTGTAGTATCGGTGAAGATGCCGATTACCCGCGATGGGACGAAAAGACCCCGTGAACCTTTACTATAGCTTAACATTGAATTTGGGCACGTGATGTGTAGGATAGGTCGGAGACTTTGAAGCTGGTACGCTAGTATTGGTGGAGTCGTTGTTGAAATACGACCCTTTGCTTGTCTGAGTTCTAACTCGTTGTTGCGAGGACACTGTTTGGTGGGTAGTTTGACTGGGGTGGTCGCCTCCAAAAGTGTAACGGAGGCTTCTAAAGGTGCCCTCACGACGATTGGTAACCGTCGGTAGAGTGTAATGGCATAAGGGCGCTTGACTGGGAGACTTACAAGTCGATCAGGTAGGAAACTAGAGCATAGTGATCCGGTGTTTCTGTATGGAAAGGACATCGCTCAAAGGATAAAAGGTACTCCGGGGATAACAGGCTGATCCCTCCCAAGAGCTCATATCGACGGAGGGGTTTGGCACCTCGATGTCGGCTCGTCACATCCTGGGGCTGGAGAAGGTCCCAAGGGTTGGGCTGTTCGCCCATTAAAGTGGCACGCGAGCTGGGTTCAGAACGTCGTGAGACAGTTCGGTCTCTATCTATCGTGGGCGTATGAAATTTGCGTGGCTCTGACACTAGTACGAGAGGACCGTGTTGGACTGACCTCTGGTTTATCGGTTGTGCCGCCAGGTGCATTGCCGAGTAGCTACGTCGGGATCGGATAAGTGCTGAAAGCATCTAAGTACGAAGCCGGCCACAAGATTAGATTTCTTAGGGTCGTTGTAGACTACAACGTTGATAGGAGGCAGGTGTACAGGTAGTAATATCATAGCCGAGCCTTACTAATTGCCCGTTAACTTTCTTTTGTCAGTATGGTTGTTATATACTTTTAGTTCTACTAAGAATAATTTGCTTAACTACACGCTATAATTATAGTAAGTAGCACAAAGCATACAAGAATAGATTTGGTTTTTGTATCACCATGTTTTTGACATGTTTGATGGTGTTTAATTCGTTGATATTTAGTTTTTAACTGTCAACTGTTAACTCTCAACTGTCAACTCAATGAAATTTAGGTGACTATAGCACAAGGGTTCCACCTCTTCCCATTCCGAACAGAGAAGTTAAGCCTTGTCACGCCGATGGTACTGCGTAACAGTGGGAGAGTAGGTAGTTGCCGTTTTAGTGAAGCCTCGTTATTGATCCGATAAGGAAAGATAACGAGGCTTTTTTGTATATCTTACTACCTATCTGCATAGAACTTCGCAGCGGCACGTTGCCGCTTTATGATTTTTCACTATCTTTGCGCCACACTATCTGATTAATTAATATTTAAAGCAAATCTATTATGAAAACAAAATTATTTTTTGCTGCTGTAGCTGTATTGTTTACTGTGGGTGTTGTAACATCATGTGGAAATAAAAAAGCTGCTGCTACTGCGGATGAAACTACTGTAGAAGTTTGTGATTCTACAAAGGCTTGTTGTGCGGAAAAGGTTGAATCTGCTGCCTGCGACTCAACTGAAACTTGCTGCGCTGAAAAAGGAGAAACAGCTGCATGTGACTCAACCAAAGCATGTTGCGCTGAGAAAGCTAAATCAGCAGAATAAAGAAAGCGAAGAAGGCCAAATTAATTTAAGGCCATAAATATATAATAAGAGGTTGTTTCAAAACTCCTCCCCATCCAAAGAGGGTAGGGGGAGGAGTTTTGAAACAACCTCTTATTATATGCAGCTTTTAAATTGTAACCTACAGTTGATAAATAGCTTCGAACTACTATTCATAGCAACGTTGGGTGATACATTTGATTTATTTCTATTCGAATTCTTATAAAATGAAATTTATTTCGATAAAAAAGTAACGTTTTTCTTTGTGGGTAAAAAAAAACACTTACCTTTGCAGCGTTAAAGATAGAAACAAGATAAGATGAATCAATCATATATACATATTCTACTCTGTGGTATTATTATTCTACTAGCAATGTTAGTTGGAAGTGAGCGCTGTATGTAGTTATGTATGATGTAGATATACGAAAGCCTTTCTCACTTCCAAGTGTGAAAGGCTTTTTTTTGCAGTGAACTGCCCAAAGTTATTTGTTAATCGTATTAGAATAAGTTATAAATTAAAAATATAAAGAAATGAGTGACAGATTATTTATTTTCGACACAACGTTGCGTGATGGTGAACAGGTACCGGGATGCCAGTTGAATACAGTAGAGAAGATTCAGGTAGCAAAAGCGCTGGAAGCATTGGGAGTTGACGTGATCGAAGCCGGTTTCCCGGTGTCTAGTCCGGGTGACTTTAATTCGGTTATTGAAATCTCTAAAGCTGTGACATGGCCAACGATTTGTGCCTTGACACGGGCAGTACAAAAGGATATTGAAGTGGCGGCTGAAGCCCTGCAATATGCAAAGCGTAAGCGAATTCATACAGGAATAGGTACTTCTGATTCTCATATCAAATATAAATTCAACTCAAACCGGGAAGAGATCATTGAACGTGCGGTTGCCGCTGTGAAATATGCCCGCCGGTTTGTGGATGATGTGGAATTCTATGCTGAGGATGCTGGACGTACGGATAATGAGTACTTGGCCAGAGTAATCGAAGCTGTAATAAAAGCAGGGGCTACTGTGGTTAATATTCCCGATACTACCGGCTATTGTTTGCCGGAAGAGTATGGAGCGAAAATCAAATATCTGGTAGATCATGTAGATAATATTGATAAAGCGATTATCTCTACTCATTGCCACAATGATTTAGGTATGGCAACAGCAAATACGATTAGTGGGGTACTGAATGGTGCGAGACAAGTAGAGGTAACGATCAATGGTATTGGCGAGCGCGCAGGAAATACTGCATTGGAAGAAATCGCAATGATCCTGAAGAGTCATCACGAAATAAAGATCGAAACGAATATCAATACCCAGAAAATATATCCGATAAGCCGTATGGTGTCCAGCTTGATGAATATGCCGGTGCAACCGAATAAAGCGATTGTTGGACGAAATGCATTTGCACACTCATCGGGTATTCATCAGGATGGTGTATTGAAGAATATGGAAACATATGAAATTATCAATCCTCGTGATGTGGGTATTGATGATAGTTCCATCGTATTGACTGCACGTAGCGGACGCGCAGCTTTGAAACATCGCCTTTCTGTATTGGGAGTAGAACCATCTCAGGAAAAATTGGATGAAATTTATGAGCAGTTCCTTAAACTGGCTGACCGTAAAAAAGATATTAATGATGATGATGTACTGGTATTGGCAGGTGCCGACCGGAGTCAGAATCACCGGATTAAGTTGGAATACCTACAGGTTACCAGCGGTGTCGGAGTACGTTCGGTTGCTAGTTTAGGATTGAATATTGCCGGTGAGAAGTTTGAAGCGGCGGCCAGTGGAAACGGACCCGTTGATGCTGCAATCAAAGCATTGAAGAAAATCATTGATCGCCACATGACGCTAAAAGAGTTTACAATTCAGGCTATTAGTAAAGGTAGTGATGATATGGGTAAAGTGCACATGCAGGTAGAATACAATAATCAGATGTATTATGGTTTTGGCGCAAATACGGATATTATTGCTGCATCAGTAGAAGCTTATATTGACTGTATCAACAAATTTGTGAAATAGTGGCAAGGCGCCGCTGCCAGGCTTCTCTGCGGGTGGATGTTTTTAACCGCAGATTTACGCAGAGTTTAAATGATGAGTACATTAAAAGACTAATTGAAAAGACTAATTAATATGAGTGAAAAAAAAACATTATTTGATAAGATCTGGGATTCCCACGTAGTGACTAAGGTAGAAGACGGTCCCACACAATTGTATATTGATAGACTTTATTGTCACGAGGTAACCAGTCCGCAAGCTTTTGCCGGAATGCGCCAACGGGGTATAAAGTGTTTTCGTCCGGAAAAGATATATTGTATGCCCGACCATAATACGCCGACACATGATCAGGATAAACCGATTGAAGACCCGATCTCTAAAACGCAGGTGGATACTTTAGCTAAGAATGCTGAAGATTTCGGTTTGAATCATTTTGGCATGTTGCACCCTAAGAATGGTATTATTCACGTAGTAGGTCCGGAAAGAGGGTTGACTCTGCCGGGAATGACGATTGTTTGCGGTGACTCTCATACATCTACTCATGGTGCTATGGGGGCTGTCGCCTTCGGTATTGGTACCAGTGAAGTAGAGATGGTGATGGCTTCGCAATGTGTCCTTCAAACGAAACCTAAAACAATGCGTATCACTGTTGACGGTAAGCTGGGCGAGGGTGTTACTGCTAAAGACATGGCACTTTATATCATTGCTCAAATGACTACAGGTGGGGCAACCGGATATTTTGTGGAATATGCCGGCGAAGCTGTACGTAACTTATCTATGGAAGGTCGACTTACTCTTTGTAACCTCAGTATCGAAATGGGAGCACGCGGCGGTATGATCGCTCCGGATGATGTGACTATTGAATATATAAAGGGTCGTGAATACACACCAACAGGCACAGAGTGGGATAAAGCGGTATCTTATTGGAAAACCTTGAAAACGGATGAAGGTGCTGTATTTGACAAAGAGATTGTGTTCAAAGCGGAAGATATTGAACCGATGATCACATACGGAACCAATCCGGGTATGGGTATGGGTATTACGCAACAAATTCCTGCGATGGAAAGTGTGCCTGAAGCCGGACGGATTTCTTATGCTAAGTCATTGGAATATATGGGGCTTGAAGCCGGTGCTTCTTTACTTGGAAAGAAAGTTGATTACGTTTTCCTGGGTTCTTGTACCAATGGGCGTATTGAAGATTTCCGTGATTTTGCAGCTTTGGTAAAAGGCAAGAAGAAAGCAGAAGGTATTGTGGCTTGGTTGGTTCCGGGCTCATGGATGGTTGATGCTCAAATAAAAGAAGAAGGATTAGATAAAATCTTTATGGAAGCTGGCTTTGAATTGCGTCAGCCGGGATGTTCGGCATGTTTGGCGATGAATGATGATAAAGTACCGGCCGGAAAATACGCCGTGTCTACTTCAAACCGAAACTTTGAAGGCAGACAAGGACCTGGAGCACGCACTTTGCTGGCTAGTCCGCTGGTAGCTGCCGCCGCCGCCATAACAGGAGTTATAACTGATCCAAGAACTTTAAAATAGAACTGCAATGAAAGAAAAATTCAATATACTGACCTCTACATGTGTGCCTCTCCCATTAGAAAATGTGGATACCGACCAGATTATTCCTGCTCGTTTTTTGAAAGCTACTACAAAGGAGGGCTTTGGAGATAACCTGTTTCGTGACTGGCGTTATGATAAACAGGGAAATAAAATAGAATCGTTTGTTCTGAATAACCCTACTTACAGTGGGAAGATTCTGGTGGCCGGTAAGAACTTCGGTTCCGGATCAAGTCGTGAACATGCAGCTTGGGCGATCGCAGGTTATGGCTTCCGAGTGGTAGTTTCCAGTTTCTTTGCCGACATCTTTCGCAATAATGCTTTGAATAACTTCGTACTTCCGGTAGTGGTAAGTGAAGCATTCCTGGCCGAGTTATTTGATTCAATTGATAAAGATCCGAAAGCAGAAGTGGAAGTGAATCTTCCATCACAAACCATCACCAATAAATCGACAGGTAAAAGCGAACAGTTTGATATTAATGCTTATAAGAAACATTGCCTGGAGAACGGATTGGACGATATAGATTTTCTGTTGACCAACAAAGATAAAATAGAGGCATGGGAAGAAGAAGTGTCAAAATAGAAATCATGGACACTACGCTCCGCGATGGTGAACAGACCAGTGGAGTGTCTTTTGTGCCTCATGAAAAATTAATGGTAGCACGTCTGCTTTTAGAAGAACTAAAAGTAGACCGGATAGAAGTCGCGTCGGCCCGGGTATCGGATGGAGAGTTTGATGCTGTGAAGATGATCTGTGACTGGGCCGCGCGACGAAACATGCTGCAACGGGTGGAAGTGCTGGGCTTTGTTGATGGGCGGACTTCTTTGGAATGGATTCAGAAAGCCGGGTGCCGTGTTATCAACCTGCTCTGTAAAGGTTCTCTGAAGCATTGTACTTGCCAATTAAAGAAAACATTGGAGGAGCATGTGGAAGATATTGTTGCCGTAGTTCGCTATGCCGACGAGATGGATATTGATGTAAATGTCTATCTGGAAGATTGGAGCAATGGTATGAAACATTCTCCCGAATATGTATTTCAACTGATGGATGCTTTGAAAGATACAAGCATCAAGCGATTTATGTTGCCTGATACACTGGGAGTTCTTAATCCGTTGGAAGTTGTGGAGTTTATGCGTAAGATGGTGAATCGCTATCCGGATAAACATTTCGATTTCCATGCCCATAATGATTATGACCTGGCGGTAAGTAACACACTTGCGGCCGTGTTAAGTGGGGCTAAGGGATTGCATACTACCATCAACGGACTGGGAGAAAGAGCAGGAAATGCACCATTAGCAAGTGTACAAGCCATTCTGAAAGATCACTTCAATGCGGTTACCAATATTGATGAGAGTCGTTTGAATGATGTGAGCCGGGTTGTAGAGTCTTATTCCGGTGTGATTATTCCTGCCAATAAGCCGATTGTCGGTGAAAATGTATTTACCCAGGTAGCCGGTGTACATGCGGATGGCGATAATAAAAGCAATTTATACTATAACGATTTGCTACCGGAACGTTTCGGTAGGGTACGCGAGTATGCACTCGGAAAAACATCGGGTAAAGCAAATATCCGCAAGAACCTGGAAAGTCTGGGACTTGAGCTGGATGAAGAATCCATGCGTCGCGTAACCGAACGTATTATTGAATTGGGTGATAAGAAAGAATTGGTCACTCAGGAAGACCTGCCTTATATTATTTCCGATGTGCTCAAAAGTGAAACGATGAGCAATAAGGTGAAACTGAAAAGTTATTTTGTTACTTTAGCGCATCGTTTGCGCCCAATGGCTACATTGAGTGTTGAAATCAATGGAAAAACGTATGAAGAAAGTTCTTCCGGAGATGGTCAGTATGATGCTTTCGTTCGTGCCCTGCGTAAGATATATAAGGTGACGTTGAATCGTAAATTCCCCATGTTGATAAACTATGCTGTAAGCATTCCCCCGGGAGGAAGAACGGATGCTTTTGTACAGACAGTTATCACGTGGAGTTACGAAGATAAAGTGTTCCGTACCCGTGGGCTGGATGCCGACCAGACAGAGGCGGCCATAAAAGCTACCATCAAGATGCTGAATATAATTGAAGAATACTAACTTAATTTTAAATTATGAATTTTGAATTATGGCTGTTAAAAGGAATAATTCAAACTTCAAAACTCAAAATTTGAATTAACATGAAATTGAATATTGCCGTCCTGCCGGGCGATGGGATTGGTCCCGAAATTGTTAAAGTAGCCCTGGATGCTACTATTGCCGTGTGTGAGAAATTTGGTCATGAATTAAGCTATACGTATGGTATTTGTGGCGCTACAGCGATAGATCAGGTGGGCAATCCGTATCCTGAAGAAACACATGAATTGTGTATGAAGAGCGACGCTGTTCTTTTCGGTGCTGTTGGTGATCCTAAATTTGACAATGATCCTTCGGCTAAGGTACGTCCCGAGCAAGGCTTGCTCGCTATGCGTAAACGTCTTGGGCTTTATGCCAATATCCGTCCGGTAACTACGTTTGAGTCGCTGATACATAAATCTCCGCTGCGTGCGGATCTGGTTAAGGGTGCTGATTTTATGTGCATCCGTGAATTGACCGGTGGTATGTATTTTGGTCGTCCTCAAGGACGTTCAGAGGATGGTAATACAGCCTATGATACGTGTGTATATAGCCGCGAAGAAGTTGAGCGCATCGTGACGTTGGCTTATGAATATGCAATGAAACGCCGTAAGAAAGTAACCATTGTAGATAAGGCAAATGTCCTGGCTACATCTCGTTTATGGCGTGAAGTAGCTAAAGGTATTGAACCTAAGTATCCTGAAGTGGAAACTGAATACATGTTTGTTGATAATGCTGCCATGCGTTTGATTCAGTGGCCTACTTCATTTGATGTAATGGTTACCGAGAATATGTTCGGTGATATTTTAACGGATGAAGCATCTGTTATTACCGGCTCTATGGGACTGTTGCCTTCAGCTTCTATCGGTACATACACTTCTGTATTCGAACCTATTCACGGGTCATGGCCACAGGCAGCAGGTCAGGATATTGCTAATCCGTTAGCTACGGTATTGTCGGCTGCTATGATGTTTGATTATGCATTTGATCTGAAGGCTGAAGCTGAACTGATACGCAAAACTGTAGATGCTTCTATGGATGCGAATATACGTACACAGGATATTCAGGTGGAAGGTGAGAAACCTTACGCTACTTCAGAACTGGGAGAATGGCTTGTTGATTATATCAAAAAAGCATAAGGAGATTTGCTATTTTATGATTTACGATTTACGATTGAAATTACTATAATCAAGTTACTTCAATCGTAAATAGTAAATCGTCTAATCGTAAATCTAATCATATTCGTCCTGGCAACGCTCGGCAGTTGTTTCAAACTCTAGTGTTGCATGATTTATTCCGCTATCGGCAAGCCGGTGGCGGATTTCATTTTTAATACCTTCCATTTGTCCCATTTGTTCGGTTACAATATGTGCAGTGAGTGCGACCTCCGTAGTGCTGATTGCCCAGATGTGAACATGGTGGACGCTCTTTACTCCAGGGGTTGAGTCAATAATCTTAAGAATATCTTCTGTATGTATTCCTAACGGAACGCCATCCAGAGATAACCGGATACTGTCGTGAAGCAACCGCCATGTGGAAATTAAAATAACAATGGCAACAACGATACCTATAATAGGGTCTATAATATAAAAGCCGGTCCAATTGATGACCAATCCGGACACCAGTACGCCAATGGAAACCAGGGCATCGGCAGCCATGTGTAAATATGCACCTTTTACATTCAAGTCCTTCTCTTTATCTTTCATGAAAAGCATGGCTGTTATTCCATTTACAATAACTCCGACGCCGGCAACCCAAGCTATGGCAGTTCCGGGGACTTCTGCCGGGTGCTGAAGTTTTTCAATACTTTCTACAAGAATGGCCCCGACTGCTACTAATAAAATTACTGCATTTAGTAATGAAACCAGTATGGTGCTCTTTTTATAGCCATATGTATATTTATCATTGGCTTTAATCTTTGCCAGTTTAAAAGCCAGCATAGCCAGAATCAGGCTGACAACATCACTTAAATTGTGCCCGGCATCGGAGAGGAGAGCTAATGAATTGAACCATAAGCCTGCACCAAACTCTGTAACAACGAAGACCAAGTTTAGAATGATACCAATGATAAACGCTTTGTTGAGCGAGGTGACATTGATTGTATGGTGATGATGATCATGGTCGTGCGACATAATTATTGAATTTATTTAGTTAGAAAAACTATATAATTTGAAAAACAACCAAATAGGGCGAACTGTTTACGAGGCTAAGTTACATTTTTAAGTATATTTGCCGCCATCGAAATTCATTAAACATATGTATATTATGAAAAGATTTGCATTACTGATTTTAATACTATGTAGTACATTCGCTTTAGTTCAGGCACAAACCTATCAGGAGCTTACCGACCGGGCTTTAAATCTCGTAGAAGCAGATGATTTGGTACAGGCAGAGGAGGTATTCCGCCAGGCACTAAAGCTGGAGCCATCTAATCCGCGCAATGCATTGGTCTTTTCGAATATTGGCACCATACAGCGTCGCATGAAGAAGTACGATAATGCCATTGAATCTTATACTTATGCTTTAAATATAGCGCCTACAGCTATTCCTATTCTATTAAATCGCGCTACGGTCTATATGGAGCTGGGGAAAACGGATCGTGCTTATGTGGACTACTGCCAGGTTCTTGATGGTGATAACTCAAATGCGGAAGCCTTGTTAATGCGTGCCTATATTTATGTGGTACGTCGTGATTATAAAGCTGCCCGGATAGATTATGATCGCTTGCTGAAAATAGAACCGAATAATTATAATGCCCGTTTGGGATTGGTTACCTTGAATCAGAAAGAGAAAAAGTTCAGTGAGGCTATTGAACTTATAAGTAAATTGATTGTAGACTATCCCGAAGACGCCACTTTATATGTTGCCCGTGCTGATGTAGAATCGGATATGCAGCATGTCGATCTGGCTATGATTGACCTTGAAGAAGCTATCCGCTTAGATCCGGAGAATTCGGATGCTTTTTTATTACGTGGTGAGATTTACTTATCCCAGAAAAAGAAGGCTTTGGCCAAGCAGGATTTTGAAAAAGCTATTCAATTAGGAGTACCTCAATCGGAATTGCATTCTCAGATGCAACAATGTCGGTAATATATACAATAATCTAATGAAATAATTGGATATTGAGACAATAATATAATATATCAGGTTTTGTGATTTTTTTAATGCTTTGGGGGAGAATAACGTCCGTTTTTTACTAATTTTCCTTTGCTTCTTGTTGCCAGGTTTATTTTTTTACTAATAAACCGTTAGGTTTGAAATTTACTTTTTAACGGTCTTTATTTTATCCGGTTTGTTATCTGGATATCTGTTTTTATTGAAGTGGTTATAATTTGCAAGTTTGACTATATGATGCCTTGTGTCTCTTTATGTGCTTTGTATTTAATGATATATCTGTCTTTTGTGTATCTGTGTGCCTTATTTTGTTGTTTTATGTAAGCTCTTGAATTTGAGATGGAGATGAAAAGATGAAGATAATGATCGTGAATAGGGGTTCTAAAGTTGAATATTTGATGCATGGATATTGTTAAAAAGTAATTCGTCTTGTTTATGTACTGTAAGAAAGTTTTTTTAATTGTTAAAGAATAGCCCTGGAATCATCTCTTGAAAGGCTTTCAAGGTTTTTTTATACTTTCTATACAAAAAATTTATACGAAAGGGTTGCGTATATAAAAAAAAAGTACGATTTTTGTAATATCAAATGTGCGTAAGCACGATGAGATGAAATTAAAAACACCTAACCAGTTAATTCAATGAGTGATTTAGAAAACAAAAAACAAGAAGGAACTCCGACGAAGCGCCCTTATAACATTAAGGAAAAGAAGGAGAAAAAAGCTGCTTACAGATCTTTGATCAGACCTGAGTTAGCAGATGAGTTGTATGACAAGATCATGGAGATCGTTGTTATGCAGAAAAAGTATAGAGATCCGGATTATTCAGCAAAAGATCTGGCAAAAGAGTTGAAAACGAATACTCGTTACTTGTCTGCAGTAGTAAATTCACGTTTTGGAATGAACTACTCTTGCCTGTTGAACGATTATAGAGTGAAAGATGCTTTGCATCTGTTGACAGACAGAAGATATGCTGATAAAAACGTAGAAGAAATCAGTGCGATGGTAGGTTTTGCTAACCGTCAATCTTTCTACGCGGCTTTCTATAAAAACGTAGGTGAAACACCTAATGGATATCGCAAAAGAAACGCAAAGAAATAATAAATTGTGCGTTTGATACAGGAAAAAAGGAATTATCCCGGACCAACCACCGGGGTATTTCCTTTTTCTCATTTTGATAACTATAATATCCCATACTATGAAGAAATATTTGATAGCTATGACAGTAGGAATAACCGTATTAGCTTCCTGTGATGGAGGCAAAAAAGATACAGCGGAAGCTGAAAGTTTTGAATATTCGGTAGAGCAATTTGCCGATTTGCAAATCCTTCGGTATAAAGTGCCGGGATTTGAAGAATTGTCGTTGAAGCAGAAAGAGTTGATCTATTATCTGACAGAAGCGGCATTGGTTGGCCGTGACATTCTGTTTGACCAGAATGGAAAGTATAATCTGGCTATCCGTAAAACATTGGAAAGTGTATACACCAATTACGATGGTGATAAAAATAGCGCCGACTATAAAAATATGGTGATATACCTGAAACGGGTATGGTTCTCCAATGGAATACATCATCATTATGGAAGTGAAAAGTTTATTCCTGAATTTTCGCCCGAATTTTTGAAAACAGAAATGTTGAAGATGGATGCTGCTGAACTTCCATTGTTGGAGGGACAAACAGCAGAGCAGTTGTATGAAGTGTTGTATCCTGTAATTTTTGATCCTGGCGTAATGCCCAAACGGGTAAATCAGGCAGATGGTGAAGATCTGGTATTGACATCGGCATGTAACTATTACGACGGAGTAACCCAAAAAGAAGCAGAAGCTTTTTATAATAGCTTGAAAGATCCTAAAAATCAGACTCCCGTATCTTATGGTTTGAATAGCCGCCTGGTTAAAGAGGATGGAAAGATTCAGGAGAAGGTTTGGAAAGTAGGCGGACTATATACAGGCGCTCTCGAAAAGATTGTGTATTGGTTGGAGAAGGCGGAGGCTGTGGCCGAAAATGAGGCACAGAAAGCAGTTATCTCCAAACTGATTGAATATTATAAAACAGGTGATCTTAAGACATTTGATGACTATTCCATTCTTTGGGTGAAGGATCTGGATTCGCGCATTGATTTTGTGAACGGATTTACAGAATCTTATGGTGATCCATTGGGCATGAAGGCAAGCTGGGAATCGTTGGTGAACTTCAAGGACATGGAAGCCACTCGTCGTACTGAACTTATAAGTAATAATGCACAATGGTTTGAAGATCATTCTCCGGTCGACAAACAATTCAAAAAAGAAGAGGTAAAAGGTGTATCGGCTAAAGTGATTACTGCTGCGATTCTTGCAGGTGATCTTTATCCGGCAACAGCCATCGGTATAAATCTTCCCAATTCAAACTGGATACGCGATCAGCATGGTTCTAAATCTGTAACCATAGGGAATATAACCGATGCTTACAATAAAGCTGCGCACGGCAATGGTTTTAATGAAGAATTTGTGTACAGTGGTGTTGAGCGGGATTTAATTGACAAATACGGCGATCTGACAGGCAATTTGCATACCGATCTGCATGAGTGTCTGGGACACGGTTCCGGTAAACTATTGCCGGGGGTAGATCCTGACGCATTGAAAGCTTATGGTTCTACTATTGAAGAAACCCGTGCAGACTTATTCGGGCTGTATTATGTTGCCGATCCTAAACTGGTGGAGTTGGGATTAACTCCTAATAATGAAGCGTTCAAAGCCGAATATTATACTTTCCTGATGAATGGGTTGATGACCCAGCTTGTACGTATTGAGCAGGGAAGCAATATCGAAGAGGCTCACATGCGCAACCGTCAACTAATTGCCCGCTGGGTATATGAAAAAGGCACTGCTGACAATGTGGTAGAGATGAAAAAGAAAGAAGGTAAAACGTATGTAGTTATCAATGATTATCAGAAACTACGTGATTTGTTTGGCCAGCTTTTAGTTGAAATTCAACGAATTAAATCTACCGGCGATTTTGATGCGGCACGTGCTATTGTAGAGAACTATGCCGTTAAGGTTGATCCTACATTGCATGCCGAAGTCTTGGAGCGCTATAAAAAGCTGAACTTATCACCTTACAAAGGTTTTGTTAATCCGGTGTATGAAGCTGTAACCAATGCCAATGGCGACCTTGTTGATGTGAAGGTTTCATATAAAGAAGGATATGTTGAGCAGATGCTGCGCTATAGCAAAGATTACGCTACGTTGCCGTTCTGCAATAAATAGAATTTCATGGAGTTAAGTGAGAAATTAAAAGATATCAGAACACAACTCCGTTTAGGTATGAACGGGGTTGTGTCTCAAAGCATGCGCGAAAAGGGGCTGGTTTATAAACTGAACTTTGGAGTGGAGCTTCCCCGTATTAAAGTCATAGCCGCGAACTACGAAAAAGACCATGCACTTGCCCAGGCGCTTTGGAAAGAGGATATTCGTGAGTTTAAAATACTGGCTGCTATGTTACAGCCCATTGAGAGCTTTTACCACGAAATTGCAGATATCTGGGTTGAAGATATCCGGAATATCGAGATTGCGGAACTAACGGCAATGAATCTTTTTCAATATCTGCCTTATGCTCCTGCCAAGTCTTTCCAATGGATAGCCGGTGAAAGAGAATATGTGCAGGTTGCCGGGTATCTTACCATCTCCCGATTGTTAATGAAGAAGGGCGATATGACCGAAAGGGCATCTTCCGAATTACTCGACCAGGCTATTACGGCTGTGCTTTCCGGCGCTTATCATGTGCGCAATTCGGCTCTGTTGGCTATCCGTAAATTTATGGAACATAGTGAAGAGCATGCTTTTCGGGTATGCCGGCTGGTTGAAAGTTATGCGGGGTCTGAAAATGAGGCAGAACACATGCTTTACACGATGGTAAAAGATGAAGTAGAGAATTATCGGAACTCCTAAAAAAACTCCTTTTTATTCCTTGCCTTTTACAAAAAACGGTTAACTTTGTTGGCGCTTAAATAAACACCCCTATGGAAGCTCCGGAAGTGAGAGATATAGTAAAGCAGATATTTACCGAATATCTGAAAGCTAACGGGCATCGGAAGACTCCTGAAAGGTATGCTATACTCGATACTATCTACTCCATAGAAGGGCATTTTGATGTTGATATGCTGTATTCCCGAATGATGAATGATGAGAAGTTCAGGGTCAGCAGAGCTACTCTTTACAATACCATCATTTTACTAATCAATGCCAAACTGGTTATAAAGCATCAGTTTACACACTCTTCGCAATATGAAAAGTGCTATAACAGAGATACACATCATCATCAGATTTGTATGCAGTGTGGCTCTGTTACGGAGTTTCAGAATGAAGTTTTGCAAAAGGCCATTGAAAGTACCCGGTTGAGTAGATTTCAATTATCGCACTACTCTTTGTATATTTATGGGTTGTGCAGTAAGTGCGACAGGAAAAATAAACGTAAACAAAGTAATCAAAATAAGAAAGAAAAATGAAAGTAGATGTACTATTAGGTTTGCAATGGGGCGACGAAGGGAAAGGAAAAGTAGTCGATGTGTTGACTCCCAGATACGATGTAGTAGCACGTTTTCAGGGTGGTCCTAATGCAGGCCATACGCTAGAGTTTGAAGGGCAGAA
The DNA here is from genome assembly GCF_010500965.1 of Bacteroides sp. 51. Lineage (GTDB taxonomy): Bacteria > Bacteroidota > Bacteroidia > Bacteroidales > Bacteroidaceae > Bacteroides. Next base: position 17,336 of record NZ_QVMI01000015.1, read on the forward strand.
GTATGTACTTCGCTCCATCCCTTCAGGTATCTTCCAGGGCGATAAGGTGAATATCATCGGCAACGGTGTAGTGCTTGACCCGGCTTTATTCAAAGCGGAAGCCGAAGCATTGGAAGCGGCGGGACATAACCTGAAAGAAAGACTTTTTATCTCGAAAAAGGCGCACCTTATTATGCCTACGCATCGTATTCTTGATGCGGCTTATGAGGCTGCCAAAGGTGAGGAAAAAGTGGGAACTACCGGAAAAGGCATTGGACCTACTTATACTGATAAAGTGAGCCGTAATGGTTTGCGGGTAGGAGATATATTGGGTCATTTCGGCGAGAAATATGCACAGGCAAAGAAGCGCCATGAACAAACGTTGCAATCTCTGAATTTTGAATATGATCTGACTGAGCTTGAACAAACCTGGTTTGAGGGTATCGAATATCTGAAGAACTTTAATTTGGTTGACAGCGAGCATGAGATCAATAACCTGCTGTACGTAGGAAAGAAAGTTCTTTGCGAGGGCGCACAAGGCACTATGCTCGATGTAGACTTCGGGTCCTATCCGTTTGTGACGTCTTCTAATACCGTTTGTGCCGGTGCATGTACTGGTTTAGGCATTGCTCCTAACCGTATAGGCGAGGTGTATGGTATCTTTAAAGCATACTGTACACGTGTAGGTGCTGGTCCGTTTCCAACAGAATTATTCGATAAAGTTGGAGATCAGATTTGTACGTTGGGACATGAATTCGGTTCGGTAACCGGGCGCAAACGCCGTTGCGGTTGGATTGACCTCGTGGCTTTGAAATACTCTATCATGATCAATGGAGTAACCAAACTGATTATGATGAAGAGTGACGTTCTGGATTCATTTGCTACAATCAATGCGTGTATTGCATATGAAATGGATGGTAAGGAAATTGATTATTTCCCATACGATATTAACGATAGCGTAAAACCTGTATATGTTGAACTGGCAGGTTGGGAAACTGATATGACAAAGATGAAGAGCGAAGATGAATTCCCCGAAGAATTCAATTCATACCTGACATTCCTCGAAGAGCAACTTGGAGTGGATATTGTCATTGTGTCACTCGGACCTGACAGAGCGCAGACTATCGAACGCTATACCGAAGAATAAGCAGGCGGCAAGGTACCGCTGCCAGGTTTTTATTTAACGATAACTTAATTCTTTATAAAAATAAGAGAGCTTGAAAGGCCCTCTTATTTTTTTATCTATTTTTGGCAAACTATTTGTAGTTAGAATTGTAGTATAAATAAAAAGAATATAATTATGGGAATTCCTATTTCATGGATAATATTTATAGGTATCGCTCTGGTGAGTTACCTGGTGCAGTTGAATCTGCAAAGCAAATTTAAAAAGTACTCTAAGATTCCGGTAGCAAACGGAATGACGGGACGAGACGTGGCTATTCAGATGCTACGTGATAATGGTATTACTGACGTACAGGTGACGCATACTCCTGGCACATTGACCGACCACTATAATCCGGCAAATAAAACCGTCAATCTTAGCGAAGGCGTTTATGCCAGCAATAGCATCATGGCAGCAGCAGTAGCCGCACATGAGTGTGGGCACGCCGTTCAGCATGCCCGTGCATATGCTCCGTTGACTATGCGCAGTAAATTGGTTCCGGTTGTGACTTTCGCATCACAATGGATGACGTGGGTTTTATTGGCTGGTATTTTACTGATCAATACATTCCCACAACTATTATTGGCTGGTATCGTTCTGTTTGCCATGACAACATTATTTAGCTTCATCACGCTACCCGTAGAAATTGATGCCAGCAAACGCGCATTGGTTTGGCTAAGTGCTTCAGGAATAAGCAATTCTTATAATCATAAACAAGCCGAAGATGCCCTTCGTTCGGCTGCATATACCTATGTAGTAGCAGCGCTAGGCTCTCTGGCAACTTTGTTTTATTATATAATGATTTTCCTGGGACGGAGAGATTAAGGTATAAAATCAGGCTAGTCCTAAGAAGCGGTGCAAAGAAAAAATGCACCGCTTTTTTTTGTTAAACACTCCAACTTTCTACATTAACGCGGCTGTATGCCGTGTTAAACACTGCTACTCGTGGTGTTAAACCCCAAAGTTGGCGTGTTAACGTAGAAAGTCGGCGTGTTTAACAAGAAATTTCAGGTACTTTTTCGCTATAAATTACTACCTTTGCGGCTTAATTTAATAAAAAGAATTATGGCAGCTAAACCCAGTATACCTAAAGGAACGCGTGATTTCTCTCCTGTAGAGATGGCTAAACGTAACTATATATTTAACACCATTCGCGACGTATATCATCTTTATGGATTCCAGCAAATAGAAACACCTTCTATGGAGATGCTCTCTACACTGATGGGAAAGTACGGTGAAGAAGGAGATAAGTTGCTTTTCAAGATTCAAAATTCGGGTGATTATTTTTCGGGTATTACAGATGAAGAACTGCTTAGCCGTGATGCTATAAAACTGGCCAGCAAATTCTGCGAAAAAGGGCTTCGTTACGACTTAACTGTTCCTTTCGCCCGGTATGTAGTGATGCACCGTGATGAAATTAATTTTCCTTTCAAACGCTATCAGATTCAACCGGTTTGGCGTGCCGATCGTCCGCAGAAAGGACGCTACCGTGAATTCTATCAATGCGACGCCGATGTTGTTGGCAGTGACTCTTTGTTGAATGAAGTAGAACTGATGCAGATTGTAGATCAAGTATTTACCCGTTTCGGTATTCGGGTTTGCATCAAGATCAATAACCGTAAAATACTTACCGGTATTGCCGAAATTATAGGCGAAGCTGATAAAATTGTCGATATAACTGTAGCTATTGACAAACTGGACAAGATCGGACTGGAGAATGTAAACAAGGAACTATCAGGCAAAGGAATCAGCGATGAAGCCATAGCAAAACTGCAACCCATCATTTTATTGAGTGGAACCAATTCAGAAAAAATTAAAAAGTTGAAGCAAATATTAAAAAGTTCTCCTATAGGTCTGAAAGGTATAGAAGAAACTCATTATATAATTAGCAATTATAGAAAGAGAAATATTGATTTTGATTTATCTTTAGCACGTGGTTTAAATTATTATACCGGAGCTATTTTTGAGGTTAAAGCACTGGGTGTACAGATTGGAAGTATCACCGGTGGTGGTCGGTATGACAATTTGACAGGTGTGTTCGGAATGTCAGGTGTATCCGGAGTAGGTATCTCATTTGGAGCCGACCGTATCTTCGATGTATTAAACCAATTAGACTTATATCCTAAAAAAGCTGTAAATGGTACCCGACTTTTCTTTGTGAATTTTGGGAATGTAGAAACCGCTTACTGTATTCCTATCTTGAAAAAAATAAGAGCTGCTGGTATTAGTGCAGAAATATTTCCGGATGCATCGAAAATGAAAAAACAAATGAGCTATGCCAATGCGAAAAACATTCCTTTTGTAGCCATTATCGGAGAAAATGAAATAGCTAAAGGAAAAGTGAGGTTGAGAAATATGAAAACAGGAAAGGAGAGATTAGTGTCGGTAGATGAACTGATCGGCTTATTACGATCGTAAACATATAACAAAGAAATTTGTTTAGCTAGGGTAGGGCTTAAAACCTACCCTCTTTTTTTGAAGTAAATCTGACAAGACGTCAGTTCATGGGGTATGAAACACTTTTGGCACAGTTTTCGCTTCACCTTTAACGTCTTGGAACAGACAACCAAAATTAATAATTTATTAATAACAATATTTAAAATTTAGAATCATGAACATTAAACCGTTAGCAGACAGAGTGCTGATACTTCCTGCACCTGCAGAAGAAAAAACTATAGGTGGTATTATTATCCCTGATACTGCAAAAGAAAAACCTTTGAAAGGTGAAGTTGTGGCAGTGGGCCAAGGTACAAAGGATGAAGAAATGGTATTGAAAGTTGGTGACACCGTTTTGTATGGCAAATATGCCGGTACTGAACTGGAAGTAGAAGGTGGTAAATACCTTATTATGCGCCAAAGTGACATCCTCGCTATCTGGGGTTAATTACATGATAAATTCATAAAACTTAAAATATAATATAGAAATGGCTAAAGAAATAGTATTCAGTCTTGAGGCTCGCGACCAACTGAAAAAAGGAGTTGACGAATTGGCTAATGCCGTAAAAGTTACATTAGGACCCAAAGGACGTAATGTAATTATCGAAAAGAAATTCGGTGCACCTCAGATCACTAAAGACGGTGTAACTGTTGCGAAAGAAATCGAATTATCAGATCCTTTCCAGAACGCAGGTGCGCAATTGGTAAAAGAAGTAGCTTCAAAAACCGGTGATGACGCTGGTGATGGTACTACCACGGCAACCGTATTGGCACAAGCTATCGTAGCAGAAGGCTTGAAGAATGTAACAGCCGGAGCAAATCCAATGGATTTGAAACGCGGTATAGATAAAGCCGTAGCTAAGGTTGTAGAATCTATCAAAGGCCAATCAGTAGAAGTTGGCGAAAACTTTGATAAGATCGAACAAGTAGCTACCATCTCTGCTAATAATGACCCTTCAATCGGTTCATTGCTGGCCGACGCTATGCGTAAAGTGTCAAAAGACGGTGTAATCACTATCGAAGAAGCAAAAGGAACAGATACAACTATCGAATTGGTAGAAGGTATGCAGTTCGACCGTGGTTACCTTTCGGCTTACTTCGTAACCAACACCGAAAAGATGGAATGTGAAATGGAAAAACCATACATTCTGATCTACGATAAAAAAATCTCGAACCTCAAAGACATGCTTCCTATCCTGGAACCAGCCGTACAAACCGGTCGCCCACTGCTTATCATCGCCGAAGATGTAGATAGCGAAGCGTTGACTACCCTGGTTGTAAACCGTCTGCGCTCTCAACTGAAGATCTGTGCCGTAAAAGCTCCCGGCTTTGGCGACAGAAGAAAAGAAATGTTGGAAGACATTGCCGTATTGACTGGCGGTCTGGTGATCAGCGAAGAAAAAGGTCTGTCGCTCGAACAAGCTACACTGGAAATGCTAGGTACTTGCGACAAAATAACCGTTTCTAAAGATAATACAACTATCGTAAACGGTGCCGGTTCGAAAGTAAATATCGAAACCCGCGTAAATCAGATCAAGTCGCAAATCAAAACCACGACTTCTGATTATGACAGAGAAAAACTTCAGGAACGTCTGGCTAAATTGTCGGGTGGTGTAGCTGTACTTTACGTAGGTGCTGCCAGCGAAGTTGAAATGAAAGAAAAGAAAGACCGTGTAGACGATGCATTGTGTGCAACCCGCGCTGCTATCGAAGAAGGTATCGTTCCTGGTGGTGGTGTAGCTTACATCCGCGCTATCGAAACCCTGGAAGGCTTGAAAGGTGACAATGCCGACGAAACTACAGGTATTGAAATCATCAAACGTGCCATCGAAGAGCCTCTTCGTCAAATCGTAGCCAACTCAGGTAAAGAAGGTGCTGTTGTTGTACAGAAAGTACGCGAAGGCAAAGCAGACTTCGGATACAATGCCCGCATGGATGTATATGAAAATATGCATGCAGCAGGTGTAGTAGACCCTGCTAAAGTAACGCGTGTAGCATTGGAAAACGCAGCTTCTATCGCCGGTATGTTCCTTACTACAGAATGTGTTATTGTAGAAAAAAAGGAAGATAAACCAGAAATGCCTATGGGAGCACCAGGCATGGGCGGAATGGGCGGCATGATGTAATAAGCCCTTTAAAATAAAGCATTTAGCTAGTAGAATATCCATCCTTTAACTCTTAAGGATGGATATTCTTGTATATAAATGTATTCAATTGTTCTATAATACCTAGAAGTTGTTATTTTGGTACTATTTATGAAAAATAGTTCTATTTTTCCTTGAAAAGTAAATTTATATCTACTAACTTTAAGGAACGAATGATATAACCTAAATTATTAACCTATTAAAGTAACGTCTAATGAATAAAAGAGAAATTGGCCTGTATGCAGGCAAAGTCTGGCGCTTGTTGGTCGACAATTCCAGATGGAGTTATACTGAGCTTAAAAGAAGGTCAGGACTAAATGACAGTCAGCTGGGGGCGGCGTTAGGATGGTTGGCGCATGAAAACAAAATTGATTTTGACCAAGATGATGAAGGAATTCACGTTTCTATGTACGTTAATGTCTATATTGGATGACGGTAGCTATAAAAGTACAAAAAACAATCTCCCGGATAAGTGAAATGAATTAAACTTATTCGGGAGATTGTTTTTCTATGACTTCCCTTTCTATTTCTTTTTGCCGATTTTTAATTCGATGAGAAAAGCCGTAATCAACCCTATCCCTCCAAATAAGAGTACGCATGAACCAATAATAAGACTACTCGTTTGTCTGAGATCCCAATTCTTATAATAGTCAATATTATTAGATATAATAAAACCGACTAATAGTCCTAAACCGATTCCCATAAGTAAGCAGCCGGCTTTTAGGGCACTGTAAGAGAAGCTGGATTGAAAATACGAATCAAGCGATAGCTTATCTGTCGGCAGTGCTGTGTTCTCACTTAGCTTATCAATAATATTAAGACGCTCGCGGCGGCAAACGAAGAGCTCAAATAACTTATAAATACCATAGGTAATGATACCTACTACTACTGGGATTACTAAATAGTTCATAATTGAAATGTTTTTTGGGTTATGTTTTTTTGTTCTTTGTTCTGTTTGACGCATACTTCTCCGGAAGGTTACACTTTTTTCTTTTTACTTGCTTCCTTATTATACTTTTTAATTATGTTTGCACGAAAGCGTAACCTTTCTCCGGAACCTGCGTCTAACTGGATATGATGAAACACACAGATGAGAATACCTGTATAAAAAGGATCTTGAATGGAGAAACGGAGCTATTTGCTTATTTTCTCGATCGCTATAGCCGTCCTCTTTATTCGCTCATCATACAGATTGTTTCATCGCCGGAGGATACGGAGGAGTTATTGCAGGATGTTTTCCTGAAAGCATTTCAGTCTCTGGGTAGTTACCGTGGAGGCTCAAGCTTCTCTACCTGGTTGTATCGCATTGCATATAATAAAGCAATATCGGCCACACGCAAGCAGAAGAATGAATGCTTTTATATAGAAGAAAGTGTGATTAATAATGTATCGGATGATGAGGCTGAACATATTATGATACTTTCGGATAATGAAGAACAGCTTCTCAAACTGTCTCATGCCATTGGGCTATTGAATGCAGATGAGAAAGCCCTGATCACCTTATTCTATTATGAAGAAAAATCAATAGAAGAGGTTGCGTTGATATTTGCATGGACTCAGGTAAATGTAAAAGTCAAATTACATCGTATTCGCAAGAAACTGTATGTGTTAATGAATGGGAGATGAGTATGGAAACAAAGAAAGATAACCATATTGCTTTAAAGAAAGCATTGGAAGCTCGAACAGGCCATGGTTTGCCATCGAATTTCAATTACCGGATGATGAACCGTATCCGCCTGGAAGCAGAAAGGCAGCGGAAACGCCGCAGGTTTATCAGTTGGATGTCGTTAATACTTGGTGCACTTTCGTTACTGGGTATTGGTCTTTATGTAGTGGTAGATTATATGGAATTTAATCTCACGCATCATCTGCCTGAAATTGAGAAACTACCATTCGATGAACTTGCTGCATTCTATTGGTATATAGCTTCATTAGTATTCATATTATTAGGATTTGACTATTGGATGAGAAAGCGGAGAAGAAAAACAACACACGAATAGTTTTTTCCCGAAGATTTGTTTTCCTTTGCAGGAAAATAAATAGTGAATATGAGAAGCTTTGCATCAGATAATAATTCGGGCGTCCATCCGTTGGTGATGGAAGCGCTTCAAGAAGCAAACAAAAACCATGCAGTAGGCTATGGAGATGACCCGTGGACAAAAGAAGCCGTAGCCCAAATAAAAGAGGCTTTTACCCCCGACTGTGAACCTGTATTTGTATTTAACGGAACAGGCAGTAATATTGTGGCATTACAGTTGATGACACGGCCTTATCATTCAATTCTTTGTGCAGAAACAGCACATATATATGTTGATGAGTGTGGAGGACCGGTTAAGAGCACCGGTTGCCAGATACGCCCTGTTGCAACCGAAGATGGCAAACTAACTCCTGAACTTATCATGCCATATCTACACGGCTTTGGCGATCAACACCATTCGCAACCAGGTGTGATTTATTTGTCCCAATGCACAGAACTGGGAACGATATACACTCCGCAGGAATTAAAAGCAATCACTACATTGGCCCATCAATATGGAATGCGTGTACACATGGATGGTGCCCGTATTGCCAATGCTTGTGCTGCATTGAATCTTTCCTTGCGTGAATTGACTGTCAGTTGCGGCATAGATGTATTGAGCTTCGGCGGCACAAAGAATGGGCTAATGATGGGAGAGTGCGTTGTCATTTTCGATGCATCTTTAAAGGAAGAAGCTTTGTTTGTCCGCAAGCAGTCTGCACAACTGGCATCTAAGATGCGTTATCTATCCTGCCAGTTTACAGCTTATCTTAAGGATGAATTGTGGCTGAAGAATGCAATGCATGCCAATGCAATGGCGATGAAACTGTATCAGGTTCTAAAGGATTTCCCCGGAGTACGTTTTACGCAGAAAGTAGAAAGTAATCAGTTGTTTCTAACTATGCCGCGCCCGGTAATCGATAAATTGCTTCAATCTTATTTTTTCTATTTCTGGAATGAAGAGGCGAATGAGATTCGTCTGGTCACTTCTTTTGATACTACAGAGCAGGATATAGAGGCTTTTATACATGAATTGAATGCGAGTAAATAATTCAATGCCTTGAGTTATTCCGATAAAAAGTCCGCGCCTTCACAGGTGCGGACTTCTTCATGTATTCACATCCTCTTGGGGGTGGGATGTGATCATTCACTGAAAACAATCAGTGCTTTTACCCTAAATACCGAATGAAATAAACTAACCTTTAAAAACTTACAAGTTATATACCTACGGATTCTCGTAGGGGTACGAATGAATATCCTTTCTTCTTCAATGTTTTGATCATTCTATCCAGATGCCCGTTATAAAACTTATCTATCCGCTTGTCATCTGTTCCAAAATGAATCAACATTAAGTGCCCGTTTAATCCTTCCTTACTTTCCACTGACATTACTTTTTCATAGATTTCCTTACTGCTGCGATAATTCTTCATATCCGGTGTAGTGTAATCTGCATTGGTCAGTGTGCCGGCTGTAAAGTTCATGAGTTGTAATCCCAGTGCTTTGGTCCAGGCTGATATTTCTGCATTATAATGCTCATAGGGTGGCACAAAAAGAGGAGCATCTATGTAGGGGATACCAGCTTCTTCGAGTTGCTTATAATTCTTCATCAGGTCTTCTGTAAATTCTTCACGACTGATCAATGTTTTATTGCGGTCTTCCCATGAGCAGTATAACGGATGCCCATAACTGTGTGCGCCAATATAATGCCCTTCTGCTTTAAGTCGTTGTACAACTGCGGGGTATAGATTGAAGAAATCTCCGGTAAAGAAGAAACCGCCTTTTATACCATGTTTCTTTAAGATGCTAATGATTGCATCTGCACCATCTGCTTTATCGGCAGCGGTAAATATAAGTGTGATCTGCTTTTTGGATGGGTCGGTACGTACAATCCCATTGTCTCTGTATATGTTCTTATCGGTAGTTGTACCTGCTGCTTTCATTCCGTCTTTTTGCAAAGAAGAAAGATAGTAGGTAAGACATGCCGTGCCGTCCATGGTCGGTTCATTTGTGGAGTAATCATGAATGCCATCATGGTAAACCATTAATCCGGGTTGGAAACGGGCGTAATCTTCACCGCCGTCCAGCATTACTCCTCGGAGATTGCGGAATATATTTGTGTATACTGGCCCATCTACAATGCCGCCGGTTGTATTCCCAAGTCCGGCATTCAGATAAGAAGAGTGCGGTTGTGTCGGGTAATCGCCCCAAAGAGGCAGTTCTACGATCATGCTCGTTCCCCAAGGGTTGCAGCCAAAGAGCCAGTCGCGCATGGCAGCTTCCATCTCTTCGTATGTATTATCTCCGGTCAGTTCGCGGTATAACCGGCATTGGGTGAGCATGGCTGTGGTCAGGTTGTTGGAGCACCAAATGTACGGAATACCATGCATGAAGGGGCTTTGGACCGCTTTCTCGTAGGTACGATGAACGCCAGCCCGCATGTTGCGGATAAATTCATCGCTGAGTCGTTTGTCTCCGGCTTTGGCAATCTGATAATGCCCCATATTCATGAATGGATACCATTGGTAGTGGCGGGCACTATCGGCTCCCATCCACGGAGTTACCGGTTCGCGGCGGCCATATTCTACAGCTTGATCCAGATATTTGTTATCACCTGTTTTATTGAATAGTTCCATAGCTCCCAATTCCATATCGTCTACCCAGTTGTCTTCTTCATAAATATAGGGCGATTTGACTGAGGCAGTCTGGCAAGCTCCGGGAAATTGAACACCATGTTGATAAGCATCATCTGCTTTGGCTCCGATTTCTTTGGCAAATTCAGGATAGAAATCTTTCAGGATTTCCGAACCTAGAGCAAAACAGGAAGCAAACTTTCCGGCTGTACTGGCCACGCCTGTTGTGGCATTCATAAACTGTCCACGTACTTGTTTCTCGCCACTACAGAAGTAAACCGGGCGGCCTTCTCCCGGGCCATAACCATAATCTACTTTATCGTGGTTTGGAAGGCGCATGCCTGCATGGTCGCGGTCATCGGCTATCTGGTTATACATTTCGCCTTTCTCGGGATTCATGCGATTTAGCCAGTCAAGTCCCCACTTAATTTCATCTACAATGTCGGGAATTCCATTTGCACCAGGTAGACCGTGTGCATCGTAAGCATCGCCAAATGATTCGGGATTCTGCTGATAAGCAAACATCATTTGGTAAATGGCATTAGCCGAGGTAGTGGTGTACTGTAAATAATCGGTAGCGTCGTGCCAGCCGCCACGCACATCAAGAGGTTGCCCGGTTTTGGTTGGGTGGTAGATGATGTAGGCGTCATGTACGTGGCAGCTGTCTTTAAGGAAGGGATTGTACCCGCATCTTTGCTGGCGCATATAGTTTAGTAAGAAGTCGGCTGTTCCGTTATATACTTGATTATTAATAGCAAACTGTGGCGATTTAGCCTGACCGGCTTTAAGATAGAAAGTGCCGGATTGCTTGAAGTTACTGAAGTCTAAACGATAGGTTACTGCCATTTGCCCAATGGAACCGGATGGCTTAAGGGATGTAAATGTATGTACTACCTGTCCTGTAAAGGCATCAATAAGAGCAAAGTTATTAAGATTTGTTTGTTCCTCACTCATGAAAACTGCCACCTTTCTGGAGTCGGGTAAGTATCCAAGTTGGTTAATACGTATCCATGACTCTGCCTGGGCCTGAGAAGTGATGAACAATAGAGCTGTTACTAGAAGCCAATAGTTTAGTCTCATAATAGCTTAATATTTAAGGTTGGTAACTGTTTATCGGGATGTGATAATGCAAATAAAATGAATAATATTTAATAAAGGAATGCTTTAGTCGTGATATTAAATGTCGTTAGTTATTATTTGACTATTTTTAGAAATGAGGAAACATGAAAAAATGTTATGATGTGATGTGGGGCGTGTAGTTCATTGATGTTCTGTTTGCGTTTTGATTCGTTTGCATTTATTAAGGATTTGTCTATTGTACTTAATATAGAAAGCCTGACCCATAATGAAACAGGTCAGGCTTTATTTTGTAAGAGACTTGGCTTAATTACTTTCTGTAATAAGCTAAATCGTCTTTATCAAACTTACGGATGAAGTTGATGTGTTTTTCCACCTCAGCTTCGGCATAGCGAATGAATACCTGAGCAGAAGTTCCAAACAGTTCGGCATTCACTGTAGCGTCTTGAAGAAGCAGGTGGCCCATGATAGTATAAGCAGCCATCTCAACCAGGCGGCGTGCACAGAAGTCAAGTAATTCCTGATCTTTATCTTCTGTAACTTGCTCTACAGCGGCGGCATATTTGCTTGCCATATCTTTCAGGCGGTTTTTCAAGCCTTCCAGTTCGGGAGCAACTTCCATTGCTTCGTATTCGCGCAGACGGTTCAGGTATGCTCCGGTTGTTACGTAGCGGATAGCAGCCACAACTTGCAACTGGGTAGTTCCTTCATAGATTGAAGTAATACGTGCATCACGGTAAATACGTTCGCAAGCATAATCTTTCATGAAGCCCGATCCACCATGTATCTGGATACAGTCGTAGCCGTTTTGATTTGCATATTCACTGGAGATACCTTTGGATAGCGGAGTAAAACTATCGGCCATTTTAGCAAATAGTTTTTGCTCTTGTCTTTCTTCCGGAGTCAGTTTGCGTTCTTTGGCGATATCATCAAGTGCTTTGTATACATCAACGAAACGGGTTGTTTCGTAAAGCAGGGCACGTGAAGCATCAAGCTTGGCTTTCATTAATGAAAGAATTTCGGCTACAGCAGGGAATTCAATGATAGCTTTACCGAACTGTTTACGATCTTTAGCATAAGCCAATGCTTCGTTGTAAGCAGCTTGCGAAAGTCCTACGGATTGTGCAGCGATACCCAGACGGGCACCGTTCATTAAAGCCATTACGTACTTGATAAGACCCAGTTTGCGGTCGCCACAAAGTTCTGCTTTAGCGTTTTTGTATACCAATTCGCAAGTAGGAGAGCCTTTGATACCCATTTTGTTTTCAATACGACGCACATTAACGCCACCGTTACGTTTGTCATAAATGAACATGGAAAGACCACGACCATCGCGTGTGCCTTCTTCCGAGCGGGCAAGTACAAGGTGAATATCTGCATCACCGTTGGTAATGAAACGCTTTACGCCGTTCAGGTACCAGCATTGATCTTTTTCGCTGTATGTTGCTTTGAGCATTACAGCTTGAAGGTCCGAACCGGCGTCAGGCTCTGTTAAGTCCATAGACATGGTTTCGCCTGCACAAACACGGGTGATATAGCGTTGTTTCTGGTCTTCGTTTGCGAATTCGTAGATGGTTTCCGCACAGTCCTGAAGTCCCCAAAGGTTTTCAAATCCTGCGTCGGCGCTACTTACCATATCGGCAGCCATCATATAAGGTACATTACAGAAGTTCAAACCACCGTAACGGCGAGGCATAGCCATACCCATCAGTCCGGCTTTGGTTGTAGCATCCAAGTTTTGTGTAGTTCCGGCTGCATATGTTACGCGGCCATTTGCAACGGTCGGACCATCGTGGTCAACGCCTTCTGCATTTGGTGCAATGGTTTCGGTACAGATTTCTCCGATGATTTCCAACACCTTGTCGTAGCTGTCTATTGCATCTTCGAAGTCTACCGGAGCATAATCAAATTTATTCTTGTCGGCATAGTTGCGCTCTTTGAGCTCAACAATTCTCTTCATCAGCGGATGAGAGAGGTAATGCCGTAGTTCAGGAGTATCTAAATAAAAATTAGCCATCTTACTTACTATTTGCTTTATAATACTTAATCATTTTCGGAACAACTTCTTCGATCGCTCCATTTATCACATAGTCGGCTATGGTATTGATAGGAGCGTCAGCATCATTGTTGATTGAAATGATCATTGAGCTTTCCTGCATACCTGCGATGTGCTGGATTTGTCCTGAGATACCGCAAGCGATATATAGTTTAGGACGTACAGTTACACCGGTTTGTCCGATTTGGCGGTCGTGATCGGCAAAGCCTGCATCGACAGCGGCACGGCTGGCGCCTACTTCTGCGTTCAATACTTTTGCCAGGTCAAATAATAAGTTGAAGTTTTCTTTAGAACCTACACCGTATCCACCGGCAATTACGATTGGCGAACCTTTGAGGTTATGCTTCGCTTTTTCTACATGGCGTTCGATTACGTTTACGATGAAGTCTGAATCGGAAACATAGTCTTTTACTTCGTGTTTCACCACTTCTCCTTTATAAGTAGGAGAAAGGATTTCTTTCTTCATCACACCTTCGCGTACGGTTGCCATCTGTGGGCGGTGCTCGGGGTTGATGATGGTTGCCACGATGTTGCCACCGAATGCAGGGCGGATTTGATATAGAAGGTCTTTGTAAGTAATTCCAGCTTTTTTGTCTTCGTGGTCACCGATTTCCAGAGATGTACAGTCGGCTGTCAAACCGCTGTGAAGTGCCGATGATACGCGTGGACCTAAGTCGCGGCCGATCACGGTAGCACCCATCAGACAGATCTGGGGTTGTTCTTCCTGGAACAGTTTAACGAGTACGGATGTATGTGGAAGTGAAGTATAGGGGTAAAGTCCTTTGCCGTCGAAAACGTGGAGTTTGTCTACTCCGTAAGGAAATACCTGGTTTTCAATATCTTTTAGATTCGTTCCGATTACAATAGCTTCGAGCTGGCATTTCAACTGATTAGCTAACGAACGGCCTTTCGTAAGAAGTTCGAGGCTGACATCAACCACGTTTCCTTCTTCTATTTCGCAGTATACAAATAAGTTATTCATAATTATCCAATCGTATGGTTAGCTAATAGTTCAACAATCAGGTCTTCTATATCGCGGTCGGCGGCGGTAAGCGTTTTGCTTTCTTTTGCCTGGAAAACGATGTTCTGGATGGTTTTCACTTTGGTAGGCGAGCCCGAGAGTCCGCATTGTGCAACATCACCGTTTACATCGCTTACGCTCCACTCTTCCAGATTGAGGTAGTCGCATCTGTCGTAGAGGTTGGTGTAATCCAGGTCGCCTTGTTGTTTTTCGGTAACTGTCTTAGCATGTTTGTATTTCATGATAAGTTTGGCGTTACGCGGACGACAGGAAGCGGCCGAGCCGTTTACTGTAAGTACGATTGGAAGTGGTCCTTCTACTGTTTCGATACCACCGTCGATATGACGTTTTACGGTGATCTTACCGTTTTCTACTTTTAGGATTTCTTCTGTGTAAGTGATTTGTGTTAATCCCAGTTTTTCTGCAACCTGAGGACCAACCTGAGCTGTGTCGCCATCAATGGCCTGACGTCCGCCGATGATGATATCGAAATCACCGATCTTTTTAATAGCGGTTGCCAAGGCGTAGGATGTGGCCAGTGTATCCGCTCCGGCAAAGGCGCGGTCGGTCAGCAAGTATCCATTGTCTGCACCGCGGTAAAGTCCTTCACGAATAATTTCGGCTGCACGTCCCGGTCCCATGGTAAGCATGGTGATGGTTGAGCCTGGGTGAGCGTCTTTCAGTCGAAGAGCTTGTTCGAGAGCGTTCAAGTCTTCGGGGTTGAAGATCGCAGGGAGAGCTGCACGGTTGATTGTTCCGTCAGCTTTCATGGCATCTTTCCCAACGTTGCGTGTGTCGGGAACTTGTTTTGCCAGTACAACAATTTTCAAACTCATGTTCTTAATTATATTTGGTATTAGTATTTTGATAGTCGTTTCAACTAACAGCCTGCAAATTTAAACAAACACTTTGTTCTGCAAAGAAATAGAAACGAAAAAATGCACATATTTAAGGTTTTTGAGCAATTCTGTGCTTATAAACTGATTCCAAACACAAAGAAAGCCTTCTTTTCGTATGGGTTTACTCCGGCCTGGCCGAATATGGGAAAGGAGAAAGTATCTGTAATGCGAATCTCTTTGCTTGCTTTCAGTGCTATATTCGTTACATTCAGTTTATCGGCGTACATGCCTTCCCAGGGGGTGATTCCGGCTTCGATCTCAAAATCTATATCTTTAAAGGTGAATGGGTATTTCAGTTCGATGTAGCTGGAATATGCTCTTTTGTCATTTTCTTTATAGTCGTTTCCGGCTATGAGGGTGTACCAGCCGAGGGATAGGGGGAGCTTTTCGCTGAGTGTATAGATCAGTCCGGCGTCAAGAATATGTCCGGTGGTACGTGGAGAGTAGCTGAAGTAGTTTGATTTCTCGTCGTCGTTCTGCGTATAGATGTCGTTGAGGTGGAACATGAGGTTCTTATACTCATAGGTCAGGGTGAGGTCCAGCTCGTTGTTTTCGTCTTTTAACTCGGTAGAACCCCAGGCGGAGATGGAGAATCCGCCGGCTTCCAGTCCGATGGTGGGTTGTATGGCGGCGTTGCCGTTCTTCATACCGCGCCACATGTAACTGCTAACGAAATCGGCTCCGATAAAGAAGTCTTGTGCTGTAACAGAGAAGCATAAACACAGGAGGGCTACGATAGTTAATACTGTTTTTTTCATCTTGTTGGTTCTTGGTTTGAGGCTGCAAATATAAGGAATTACTGATAAAAACATGTTGTTTTACCGTTTTTGTACAGAATTAAGCGTTATCTTAGGCGGCGTAATTAGTGGAAAGAAGATGAAGAGAAGTGTATTTTTGCTTTCGCTCGTGTTGTTATTTGCCGGTAATCTGGGTGCTCAGAATGACGACTTTGGTGTGTGGACATCGGTAGGTGCTACAAAGAATTTGTTTGCCGGACTGGAGGCTTCGGTGGAGGGGGAGGTCCGTACTCGCGATGATGTGGGGGCAATAGACCGATGGTCGGGTACGGTGGGCTTGTCATACAAGGTGTGCAATTTTCTTAAGGTTGGCGGCGATTATGTTTTTATACGTTATAACCACGTCAGGCGCGGATGGGAAACGGGGCATCGGTATAATTTGTATGCAACGGGTTCGTATACGTGGAAGGTGTTTACCTTGTCGTTGCGCGAAAGATATCAGCATACGTATAAGCGGGGTGTGCCGGGCACTGATACGAGTGCAAATCCTGCGGATATATTCCGTTCGAGGTTGCAACTTGCTTATGATATAAAGAATTCTGCCTTCAAACCTTATGCGTCTATGGAGTTGTTTCACCGGTTGAACGATCCGCAGAATAATGGGTTGGATAAGATTCGTTATACTCTGGGCACGGAGTATAAATTGAATGAAAGAAGTACATTTAATGTATATTACCGCTACGAGACGGTAAGGGATGATGATCCTAATCTGCACATTCTGGGTATAGGATATGCCATTAAGTTATAGGAAATCGCTTAACATAGTTATTAAGGATGAATGCTTGAGATAGCTTCGTTTACTTCTTGACAGAAATGACATTTTGATAATAGAATGGAGTGGTAATCGCATATTCAGGGCTTGGGGCAGAAAGGGAAGGAAAAATGGCAAAAGAATTGGGTTTGCGGAAATCAATAGGATTCGAATTTGTGGAATTGGCTATCTAAATGTCCTTAATGTAATAAAACGGGTTTCAAACAATTGTGCATATTGAGATAAATATAGCAAATGCACACTTCAATTGCTTCGCTTAAAACAGACCAACCAGAGAATAAAAATCTATAAACTAAAACACGCTAAACACTTGAGCCGCGTGCTGTCGATACTTGAGCGCTTGACTGTCGATACTTGAGCGCTTGATTGTTGATACTTGAGCCGCGTGCTGCCAGCAGTACGCGGCTCAAGTGTAGAAATTATCGCGCTGGGGCACTTCCAAATATCAATAATACACTGCATAAGCAAGCCTAAGACGTGTTTTTAACATCTCATTGACGGTTTTTTAAAAGTTTACGTGTAATCAGAATGGGGCAAATGCTGTCTTTTTGATCTGGTTTTACTTGTATTTGCGACTTGGTGGTTAAAATGCCCTCATTCTCAATCTTAAACCCCATCTTTACCTTCCTGACTACCTGGTTGTCAGATATTATAAAAAGAATAAATAACCGCGCTCCCTATAACCACCTCCCATTCGTATGGATGGGAGCCATAACTCCCCGTTTAGCCGATAAAAACGAAACGTCTGTCGATTACATTTCAGATATCCGGATCTGAATTCTATTTTTGTATAGAAGATGATATCCCGAAAGAATGATCCGATTGCGTAAACCATACATATTAGAACGGTTAGTATATGTTGTTATTTGGCTGATTGTTTTTCTGTCTCCCCTGGTCATTGCCTATTGGGCAATGAATACACAAGTCGATCAAACAATTAACTGGGCAGCTATTGTCCGTGTGTGGCTCTACAGCATATTGCCCTTTTTCGTCTTGTTTTGTTTAAATAACTTTGGGTTAGCGCCATACTTCCTGCTTCGTAAAAAATATGTGCGCTATGCCATATCTGTCCTGGTGGCGCTCTCCCTCTTCATCTGGCTTGATACCGCCCTCCTCCATAGAGGTCCGATAGACGGCTTTCCTTTCGGCACACCCGAACAAATGATGGGACGGCGCGAAAGACTCCCGGGAGAACGCTCATTTACCCGTGCACCCGACTTTCAGAACCAGGATACTCTACAATACGATCAACCCAGGAGAGGAGAACTACAAGATCAACCCTCCAGAAGACCGCGCTGGTCAAGAGAAGAAGGACCGGGAGGAATGCGGCCGCAACCCTACATCGGCCTGATGTTGATGCCTGCCATATTTCGCGTATTGATTGCCACCCTGATGATTGGATTCAACATCGCAATCAAATTTCTTTTTAAATCATTGCAAGATGAAGAAGCGATGAAAGAGTTGGAACATCGCCAGTTGCAATCGGAACTGGAATACCTGAAATACCAGATCAATCCGCATTTCTTTATGAACACCCTCAACAACATTCACGCTTTGGTCGATATAAATAAAACACAAGCCAAGAAAGCAATCGTTGAATTATCTAAGATGATGCGCTACGTACTGTATGAAGCGAATAACAAAACAATCCCCCTGTCGCGCGAGGTATTATTCCTGAGCAATTACATCGAACTGATGAAGTTGCGTTATATTGAAACCGTAAACGTGAAAGTATCCTTGCCGGAAAATACTCCCGAAATCGAGATTCCGCCATTGCTCTACATATCCTTTATTGAGAACGCCTTTAAACATGGCGTTAGTTACCGGTCGGATTCGCTGATCTACGTCGCTATGCAGGTCGAAGAAGAAAGTCTGGTGTTTACATGCTCCAATTCCAATAACGGGAAAAGCGAAGAACAGCACCGCGGCATCGGACTGGATAATATACAAAAGCGCCTGAAGCTACTGTATAACGATAACTATACGCTTTCGATCAACGAAAGCCCCGAAAGCTTTAATGTCTTATTAATCATTCCACTTATATGATAAAATGTATTGCTGTTGACGATGAGCCTTTGGCCCTTAGCCAGCTAGCCGGATATATATCCCGTGTTCCTTTTCTGGAACTGGTAGCCTCGTGCCAGGATGCTTTTGAAGCAATGAAGGTCTTGTCCGAGAAAGAAGTCGACCTGATCTTTCTGGATATAAATATGCCCGATCTAAGCGGTCTTGACCTTGTCCGTTCATTGATTGTTAAGCCGCTGGTTGTTTTCACAACCGCCTATCCTCAATACGCAATTGATGGGTTTAAGTTAGACGCTGTCGATTACTTATTGAAGCCACTCGATTTCCATGATCTGCTAAAGGCGGCAGACAAAGCCCGTAAGTACATGGAACTACGGCAGGTGTCCGAAAGTGATTCCACACAGTTAAGTAATGATGGTTCACTATTTGTAAAGGCCGATTACAAGGTGGTCCGAATTAACATCTCCGAAATCAAGTACATTGAAGGGATGAGTGAGTATGTCCGTATCTTCGTTGAAGGCGAGGATAAACCTGTAATGACACTACTAAGCATGAAGAAAATAGAAGAGCGCCTGCCCGCCAGTCAATTCATGCGTGTGCATCGTTCATATATTGTTAACTTACAGAAGATTACGGAGATTTCCCGATTGCGTATCATTTTCGGGAACAATGTATATATTCCGGTGGGCGATAACTACAAAGATCGCTTCCTGGAATATATCAATAAGATGAGTGTGGGGAAGTGAAGAGTTGAAAATTGAAAGTTGAAAGTGACCATACGGATTAGTTTTTTCTCTCCGCATGGTCACTTTCAACTTTCAATTTTCAACTTTCAACTTTTCCAAAATTCTTTTTGGAATAGCATCTTTGTGTACTACAATATTAATTGTTTTGTACTCAACAAATGCTTTTGAGGCATACCAGGTTCCTTTGTATTTGTTGTTGGTTCCCCATGAGTTCTTAACCTTATAGTATTCCTTACCATTCTGGTCTTTGGCAATACCATAGATCAACATTCCGTGGTCGTCGGTTGTTTCCCAGTTATCAAAGCCGGTTTGACGCATTTCCTGGGTAACTGTTTTTTCGGGTCCCGGCTTTGATGTAGCTTCTTTGCGTTTATCATCAGCAGTCAGGCCGGTCCAGCGTGCCATATCAGAGCCGGTCAGGTCGGTACGTGCCATATCAGGGAGTACGGCGATTCCGTCGCGGGTGAATCCAACTTCACTAACATCGCTTCCCCATGCCACGGTGTAGCCCTTGTTCACTGCATTATCAATAACCGCCATAAACTCATTCAGTGGTAAGTTCCACGAATTGCCATTACGCCAGTTATCCTGAATTTCGATAGCAAACTCAGTATAGAATGGATGGTGTGTAAATGAAGTCAGAGATACATAATCATCCACATTCAGACCCAACGATTGGGTAAAAGTCTGCGGAGTGTATTCTTTTCCTTTATATGTAAACTTCTCCGGGTAAGCTCCCAGGTAAGTATCATAGATAGCACTTAATCCGTTCTTCCATACCGGACTCAGTTTCTGTAGTTTACCTTTGGCAATGGCATTTACGTAAGCTCCTGCCACAGCATCCAGTTCAGAGTGTACCGGTAGTGAATCGCCATACATAATACCCGGCATCGCCTCTTGTGGTACCAATCCGTAGTTCTTCATGCAGAAAAGTATATCATAGAAGCTACCTCCGGGAGAGAAAGAGTTGTCTCCGTGTAAACGAACGTATCTCTCGGCACGGTCTATCATGGTATGGTGAACAACAAACATCTCGGATAAATCATACTCGCCTTTTCCCTGTCGTAAGAGTTCCGACTCAACAAAGCCTAACATAGAGAAACTCCAGCAGGTGCTTGAGCGATTTTGATTCTTTACCGGAGTAATCGGATTCTCTTTCACCGTAGTAAATACAAATCCTTCTGTGTCTTTCTCTTGTGCTGAGGCACTCCAAACAAATGCACTCAAAGCAAACATTAGTACTACTTTTCTCATTCTATATATCTCTTAAAAGTTATTTTTATGCATCAAAGATACAAGAAATTCTTGAATTATATCATAGTAGTAATGCAAAGTTATCGCCCGCATGGAAACTGCCTGTCGCATCTTGCTGCCCGCACGGAAACCTGGCAGCGGCACCTTGCCGCCGCCTTGCCGCCCGTTTATTTTAGTTTGAACCTGTATGATCTTTCGCTAAAGGCGACATTCAGAAAGAGAGAGAACATCCGTTCTTTCTGTGTGCTTGCCGACACATTGAACTGATCGTTGTATTTAACTCCGAAAGATACAGTACTGCTGTTCTGCATGGTAAATGCCATACCGGCACTGACGTAAAAGTTCTGTGGCTTTTCATTCTTTATCACCACATAAGAATCGTAATACCCTGCGCCAAGCATAATTTGTTTAGGTAGCTTATATACATTACCCACCGTATAGCTTGCCCCTAGTGATATCTTATGTTGGTTATCATATCTAATGCCCGATTGTACCGACTTCATTTTGCTCCAGTCCATGTACTTATACTCCGCAGTGGCAATCCAACGTAAAGAACTGTATGCCGCCCCGAAACCATAGAAAGCCGGCAAGTATTGTTTCACCGAACGTTGTTCCTCATCTATGTATTCATTGCTTGAACTACTACTGACCGTAATGCTATTATCCTGTGCCAGGCGTTGCGAATACCCATAAACAGCCCCAAGAGTAACAGAACGATCCCTGCTTAATGAATAGTGATACTGTAATCCGAAGTCGGCATACACCGCCCGCTTTTCTGATTTCTCCTGAATGGTTGCACTTCCCTGGAGTTCTTTCTGAGTAACATCTCCGGTGATATAGGAGAGGTTCACCCCTGCCGATAAGCGCTTTGTCAACATGAAAGCATTGCTGAATGATATTTTAGATATTCCCCCTTCACCTTCAAACTGCGATGAAATGGTGCTTCCCGGACTTCCTTCGACCTCCTGATCCAGTTTGATGGAGTAGCCCACACTACTTACAGGCGATAATGATACCGCCCCATACCATTTAGGAAGTATCCTGAACCCTATTGCCGCATTACTTACATTACCCACAAACGAAGTACTTGAGGTATTGGATTGCGTGTATTCTTTAATTGCCCCCATAACCCCAACATTGAACAATATCTTCTGACTGCCGATTCCCGTTAATGAAGCCGGATTCGCTGTACTCAGGAAATTAGATGAACGGAGCGCCATACTTACCCCACCCATTCCGGCGTATAAACCACCCTCGCCGGTTGATAAGTCTCCCAGTCCAAACATCGAACTGGGTGAGTTTGTGGTATTCTGAGCATTCATCCGGCAACTAACCAGGATGATTATAGAGAGGAGAACTATTCTTTTCATTAGTTATAGGCCTTATAAAGTATTTGGATCTTAACATTATTCGTCGGATGGTCCTTGTCGCCCAGGATCAGTCCTTCTACGGTAGTGAGGAATTTGTCATCTGGTAGCATCAGCATCAGGTTCTGGCGGTATATTCCAAACGTTCCCAGATTGGTTTGCATAAAAGAAGTAATATCGAACGAGTAATATGCATCCTTATTTGTGATATCATCTTTAACCAGGCTACCATCCTGCAAAGCCTCTCCGCTGGAGTCGGTAATGACACCCTCGGTTACATCCTTTTCATTGGCAGTATATAGCGTAAGCGTCTCGGGGAGCGGAGCCTGATCGCCATACGCGTGTCGTACGGGATATAGATAAAGCACCGCGCTTTCTATTGTTACCAGTTCACCTTCTTTCAGCAAGTTATTCAGGTAGGGAAATTCTATTTTGGTATATGCTCCACTTAGCCCTTGCAAACAGCTCATATTCTCGCTTCTAGACGATAGCATGGCGTCACCTGCTCCTGCTTTTATGCCCTCAAAAGGGGTATCTGTAAAGTCCTGACTGGCCTGGTTGAACCTAAGGCTGGAATGTGGAGTAAATTTCAAGGTAAGCTCTGTTGTTGTTTCCCTGATCTGCCGGTAATACATGGTGATGCACATGCTTGAGTCGTTAACTGCAAAGCCGGTAATGCATTTATCATCTGTAGAGGGAACGATGGCAAGCCCCGGGAAATATAGCCGGAAGCGTTCCTGTGAATCGAAATGCATAGATTCTTTGACTAATAAGTCAAGGAAGTCTTTTCCGAATTCATCGGGTAGCCGTACTTCAAAGTCGTCTTTTCTTTTGGGTTTCGGTTGGAAAGAATGGGTAGCAAGTGGCGTGTCCTCGTATTTAATGGAAGATGTATTGTACAGGTATTCGTTATCGACCAATTCGACACTTTCAATAAGGCGGTGGATAGATATGTGTTGGGTGGATAGGGTATCTCCCAGGTAATCTCCTGTGGTTCTGAAAGTAACTGTGATCGAATCAAATACATAATCAATCTCACCGTTGAATGAGGTGTTTGCTACATTATATTCTGAAATGAAAGCTCCCCTGATCTTCCCGCGGTATGGGTCTGTGTAATAACCTATCTGGCAAATGGTGTCTCCGGAAGTTGATATGGAGTCGGTTCGGATGGTACTTAGGCTGACGGTGCATGTATCTGTGAGTACATTCCGGAACGAGCTGTCTACCCACTTGCCTCCCACATTTGATGATTCATCTACGCAGGAAATTACCATTGGAAAGAACAATAGAAGTAATATTCGTAAGATTTTATAGTTCATTTGGCTTGGTTTATACTATTTTGGATGGGCAAAAGAAGATGTTTCCGCTTAGGCGGACAAATAGTATCGACAAATCAGATGGTTTTACCGACATCATTTTTTTGGTAGATAAAATCAGTCTGTTTGTCGACTCTATTTCTTGTTGCTACCTTTCTCCTCTACATTTGCGCATCTATTTAAATTATTAATGCCAAGACTATGTGGAAAATAAAAGTGCTTAAAATGAATGTAATAAAGTGTTTTTTCTTACTGGGTACCTCTTTGCCATTGTTGAGCTCGTGTACGGACGATAGCGACAGCTATACTTACGGCGTCTGGAATGAACGTTCCGACTTTGACGGCAAAACCCGTAGTGGTGCTGCCTCTTTTACGATTGGTACCCAGGGTTATATCTGTGGCGGGTATACGGGAAAGAAAACTGAATATCTGAATGACCTTTGGGAATATAATACAAGTGGTAATTACTGGACGCAGCTTGCCTCCATGCCCGATGAGGCGGGTACGTGCCGTAGAGCTGCTACCGGTTTTTCAATAGGTTCAAAGGGATACATCACGACAGGATATGACTGGGTGGATATTAAATATCTGGCCGACACCTGGGAGTATGATCCGGCTGCCAATAGTTGGGCGAAAAAAGATGATTATGCCGGTGGCGCACGCCAATATGCATTGAGTTTCACCATTGGTAATTATGGCTATGTGGGTACCGGATACGATGATAACTATCTGAAAGACTTTTATCGGTTCGACCCTACAGCGGCGGCTGGTTCGCAATGGCAAAAGATAGATGGTTTCGGCGGAACTAAGCGTATGGGAGGTACGGCTTTTGTTATTAACGATGCGGCATATATTTGTACGGGTATTAATAATGGTACTTATGTGAATGATTTATGGAAGTTCGATCCGTCGGCCAGTGAGCCTTGGACATCTTTACGTAAGATCATTGACGATGATGATGATAATGATTTTGATGATGACTATACCACTATCACCCGCGCTCATGCCGTAAGTTTTGTGATTGATAATAAAGGGTATCTGGTAACCGGAGAAGCCGGCGGATATAGAACAGATTACTGGGTATATGATCCTACTACAGATCTTTGGAATAACGAAGACTTTACTCCTTTCGAAGGAAGCGGACGCTCGGGGGCTGTGGCTTTCTCTACCGGAACAAGAGGTTTCGTAACAACCGGTGCAAGCAGCAGCTACTATTTTGATGATACCTGGGAACTTTTGCCTTATGAACTCGAAGAAGAATAGAATAATTATCATCCTTTTTGTTTGTGTCATTGGGGTTGCGGTTGGCTATCAGTTCTTCATGGACAATTCGCATTCCGGCTATGTGGTTAAGGTGTTTGAAATAGACGCAAATAAATTTGGATATAAGATTATGCGCGATGAACGAACGGTTGTTATGCAGCCGTTCGTTCCCGGCATTCCCGGGAAGCGTTTCTTTGCTTCGCCTGATGATGCCCGCCGGGTGGGTGAGTTGGTATGCGAACGGCTGGAAACTGGTCAGGAGTTTTCTATTACTCCGGAAGATTTGCAGCAATTGAAGATATTGTCTTTTGCCGATTGAGAGATAATAATTGCTAAAACTGGCAGCGGCACCTTGCCGCCACCTTGCCGCAAACAAAATATTAACTAAATTTGTTTTCTGAATACTACGGTATCGAAAAATCGTGTTATGCAGAGAACAAAGAAAAACTATCTGATCTATGTCATCATGCTCATCCTGTTTGGTGGGCTCATTTATGGTGCAATAGAAGAGGGTAGTCGCTTTGATCATTATATGTCGGCTAGTGGTGCCGGTGTGCATGAGGCGGAACCTTTCGATATGTTTCTTGAGGTGGTGTCGGGCAATCTGCATCATTCGCTGGCCACTTTACTTATTCAGATTATTGTTGTACTGATTGCTGTACGCATATTTGGTTATTTGTTCCAGCGTATCGGTCAGCCGGGGGTGATTGGGGAGATCGTTGCCGGTATTGTGTTAGGCCCCTCTTTGTTGGGTAAATACTTCCCCGAAGCCTTTCTGTTTCTGTTTCCTCCCGAATCATTAACAAACCTCGAACTGATCAGTCAGATCGGGTTGGTGCTTTTCATGTTTGTTATTGGTATGGAGCTTGATTTCAGTGTGTTGAAGAACAAGATCAATGAAACACTGGTGATCAGCCATGCCGGAATACTGGTTCCTTTCTTTTTGGGTATCGTTTCTTCCTATTGGATTTACGAGGAGTACGCCTCCAGCCAGACTCATTTTCTTCCTTTTGCTTTGTTTATCGGTATCTCTATGAGTATAACGGCCTTCCCTGTGTTGGCGCGTATTATCCAGGAGCGGGATATGGCCAAGAGTCAGGTGGGGATACTTTCCATAGCCTCGGCTGCCAATGATGATGTCACGGCGTGGTGTTTGCTGGCCGTGGTTATTGCTATTGCCAAAGCGGGAACGTTTGCCAGTGCCATTTATACGATTGTACTGACAATTATTTATATTGTGATTATGTTTGCCGTGGTGCGTCCGTTCCTTAAGAAATTAGGGAAAGAGTATGCCAATCAGGAGGTGATCAATAAAAACTTTGTGGGGTTTATTCTTTTGGTATTGGTCGTTTCGTCTGTGACGACCGAAATATTAGGGATACACGCCTTGTTCGGTGCATTTATGGCCGGGGTTATAATGCCTCCCAACACGGGGTTCCGTAAGGTAATGATGGAGAAGGTGGAGGATATTGCTTTGGTTTTCTTCCTTCCACTGTTTTTTGCTTTTACGGGGTTGCGTACGGAGATCGGACTGATTAATAGTCCGCAGTTGTGGTGGTTGTGCTTGTTCCTGATTGCTGTGGCCGTTGCCGGTAAGTTGGGTGGTTGCGCTATTGCTGCCCGTTTGGTGGGCGAGAGTTGGAAAGATAGTTTGAAGATTGGTACACTGATGAATACCCGCGGACTGATGGAGCTTGTAGCCTTGAATATTGGTTATGAAATGGGTGTACTGCCTCCTTCTATCTTCGTTATATTGGTTATCATGGCGTTGGTCACTACGTTTATGACTACTCCGCTGTTGCATTTGGTCGACAGGGTTTTTGCAAGAAGAACAAGCAAAGAGTCTTTGAAGCAGAAGTTGCTTTTATTCTTCGGGCGGGCCGATTCGGGAAGTAATCTGCTCTATATCTATCATTTGCTGTTTGGCCGTCAGCTTGGAAACAGTCATGTTATTGCTGCCCACTATACATTAGGAACAGATTTGAGCCCGTTGACTGCGGAACATTATGAGCAGGAAAGTTTCAGTCTATTGAATGAAGAGGCCGGATTGCTTGGCTTACAAATAGACAGGCGGTATCAGGTGACGAATAAACTGGAACAGGAAATCGTTCAGCTTACCCGGCACGAGAACCCCAATATGCTTCTTCTGGGGGCCAGTAGCAGATATGGAGTTATGGAGAGCGCTTCGCGTGCTTCGTCGTTCTTCCATCTGCTGCGCGACAAGGTGCGTGTGGTGGTTGATCAGGTGAATTGTCCGGTGGGAGTGTTTGTAAACCGGGAGTACAGGCGGGGAAAGGTAACGTTTGTATTGGCGGGTAGCGTAGACGAGTTTATGTTGCATTACTTGCAATCTATCATTGCCAATGGTACTCCGGTTCAATTATATACCTTTGATACTCATGACGAAGGCTTCGTGGATGCAGTCGATTCGTTGGTGGCTCCGTATGCGGGTGAGGTTACTATGCGGAAGTTTATGGACCTTTCTATGTTGCTGGATGCGGATAAAGATGGGCTTCTCATCATGAGTCAGCAGATATATGCTATGTTGGCCGAGGATGAAACATTGAATCAACAACTTCCTTCGTTGCTGATCATCAGAGATAAAAAATAACGGAATACATGAAACGAATTACGATTGACGAACAAACAGGATTGGTATTGGAAGGTGGCGGTATGCGCGGGGTATTTACTTGTGGTGTACTGGATTACCTGATGGACAATAACATCCGTTTTCCTTATGCCATAGGGGTTTCGGCGGGTGCCTGTAACGGATTGTCGTATATGTCCGGCCAGCGGGGACGGGCTAAGTATAGCAATATCGACTTGTTGGAGAAGTATAATTATATCGGTTTGCGGCATTTATTCAAGAAGCGGAATATCATGGACTTCGACCTTTTGTTCCATGAGTTTCCCGAGCATATTCTGCCGTACGATTATGATGCTTATTTTGCATCGCCCCATCGCTTTGTAATGGTTACGACCAATTGTGTAACGGGCGAGGCGAATTACTTTGAAGAGAAACAGTGCAGGAAACGGGTTATTGATATCGTGAAGGCATCGAGCAGTTTGCCTTTTGTGTGTCCGGTGACTTATGTGGATGATGTGCCGATGCTGGATGGCGGTATTGCCGATTCTATCCCACTGGAGCGCGCCATGCAGGATGGCTACGCAAATAATGTCGTGGTATTGACCCGCAACCGTGGCTACCGCAAGGAGTCGAAGGATGTGAAAATCCCTTCTTTCTTATACCGGAAGTATCCTAAAATGCGCGAAGCTCTGAGCCGCCGCGGTGCTTTGTACAATGCCCAGCTCGATATGGTGGAGCGTATGGAAGACGAAGGACTGATCCGGGTTATCCGTCCCGAGAAGCCCATCGAGGTTGACCGTATGGAGAAGAACCCAACGAAGCTAACCGCTTTGTATGAAGAAGGCTATGCGTGTGCTTCTAAATCTTTTGGCTGATTGATTGTAGCTCGCATATAAAATGTATATTTGTACATTGTTGGCGACTTAAAAGAATTCTATGAACTACAATCAGATATTGGTAGAGATCTATCAGGAGATCAGTCTGTACGCCGGGGTAGGAGAACCGGCTACGTATATCCCCGAGCTTTGTAAGGTCGACCCGGACAGTTACGGCATTTGTTTGCGTACGATGCGTGGCACGGAGTATTTCATGGGCGACAGTGATGTGCGTTTCTCCATTCAGAGTATATCCAAGGTGTTTTCGATGGCTATGGGTTTTTCGTTCGAGGGCGAAAAGTTGTGGAGGCGTATCGGGGTAGAACCATCGGGTAGCGCTTTCAATTCTATTATTCAGTTGGAGATAGAGAAGGGCATTCCCCGCAATCCGCTGATTAATGCAGGTGCTTTGGTGATGACGGATGTTTTGCTTTCCCATCTCGAAAACCCGGAGGAAGAATATCTGGAGTTTGTCCGCCGGTTGTCCGGAACCACCGATATACAGTACAATGAACGTATTGCCGCCTCCGAGCGCGAGCATGGCTATCTGAATGCCGCCATAGCCAATATGTTGAAGTATTATGGCAATATAAAGAATGATATCGAACGGGTGTTGATGTTTTACTTCCGCCAGTGTTCGATTATGATGTCTTGCCGGGAACTTTCGCGGGCCTTCGTTCCCTTTGCCGATCACTCGCATGCGTTCCGTTTCGGTAACGTTTCGCTGACTTCTTCGCAGGTAAAGCGCATGAATGCCATTATGCAGACTTGCGGATTTTATGATGAGGCGGGAGAGTTCTCGTTCCTTGTGGGGCTTCCGGGAAAGAGTGGGGTAGGAGGCGGTATTGCTGCTATCTGCCCCCGGAAGTATGCCGTAGCGGTGTGGAGTCCGCGATTGAACAAGAAAGGCAATTCCGTAATGGGTATGAAAGCGCTTGAGTTGCTGACGACGAAGACGGAGGTGAGCATTTTCTGATGTGCCCATTGCTTGTTTCTACAGAAAAACTGCCTGGCTTTTTGGATAATAGTGGGGCCGATTTGATTATCCATTGTTATTAGTTTCAAATGACGGTTTCTTGGTGTTCCTGACACCCGGGTGTGAATGGTCTTGACACCCGGGTGTCAGGTGTGTTGAGACCCGGGTGTCAGAGTCGTTCACACCCGGGTGTCAGGAAGCATATGCTACTGGCATTTTAAATTTCCGGTTATGGCTTTCGGCTTTTGCTCCTGTGGTATTTAAGGAAGGGTGCGTCTTCTCTCTGTTATGCAGGCATACGATAAAGGGCTGTCCTAAAAGGTTTTTCCATTCACTGTAGGGGCGGTTCGCGAACCGCCCTATAGCGCGCAGAAAACGATTTTCCATGACTTGGGCGGTTCGCGAACCGCCCCTACGGTAAATCATTAACCTTTTGGACAGCCTCCTCTTCTCCAGAGATCAGAGAAGCACTTATCTGGAAGCGGCATCTTGCCGCAATTCCACGGTAAATGTAGCGTCTCCCTCTTCGGCAAATATGCCCCAAGGGTTTTGGTTCATCTGGTAGATGCGATTCGATAGAGCAACTTCATCATTAATGTAAGCCACGCAGACGGAGTTTTCTACCAACACTTTTATCTGGTATTCGCCATTTACGGCAGCCGGAAGTTTAGCTTCGGTCAGGGTACTGTTCACCTCTCCACCGACCACATAATCCAGTTTTACTTTGCCTGCGGCGGGGTCAATAACCAGATCGTACACATATTTGCGACTGCCTCCGGCTGCAAACTCAATGCCGAAACGTTTGGCGCTTGCTGCCTTTACGGTTGCCGAAATCTTGCTGGTGCCTTTCTCGAAACGGGGGAAAACAACCACCGCTTTCTCGTCTGTGCTCCTTAGGGAGTAGGTATTGGCGCTGACGGTGGTGTGTTTCACAATCTCGGTCTTGAGATCCACCTTATCGTTGTACTTCTGGTCGATGCTTTCGGGGATACCGAGTCCAAGTTCGCCATTACTTTTTTGGTAAAGACGGTGGACTACCAGCGCACCGGCCCAACTGTATGCATTCTTATCTTTGTGGTCATCGCGCGTGGGGCACCAGCCGAACAGATAACGGTTTGTGCCGTCCGATGCAGTTTTGGCAGCATAGTACGCATAACCATCCAGGAAGTTATCGGCAGGCACGATCCATTCACCGTAGCTGTGGTTGCTTACCGTGCGGTAAACGTAGTGTACTCCGCGACGGTCGTTCTGCTCGGAGAAGATGAGGTATTGGTAGCTGCCCATGCTGAATACGTCGGGACATTCCAGGTTCATTGTTTCTTCGCTGTCATAGAAGGGCTCTTTCCGGGTCCAGCCTCCGGTAAGGCGGTCGGATGTGTATTGCGAGAGGACGGCACGCCAGGAACCTTTATAGTCGGCGCGGGTGGTGACGAGCATCGTGTAGCTTCCGTCGGGGTTCTTTATGATGAACGGGTCGCGGAAGTCATTGCGGTCGTAGCCGTCGCCCCAGCCGTTGATGGCGTAACCCTGTTTTTCCCAGGTGTTGAGGTCGGTTGAGGTGGCGTAGAATATTTCTTCTTTGGGGTCGAGGTTGGCGTTGTGCGCCGTGTAGAAGAAATAGTAGGTATCGCCCTCCTTGAATACCGAACCGGTGCCGAGAGCATCTTCGCGACCGTTGTCTTCACCGCAAGGAATCATTTCGCCGGTGTCTTCGTAGGACACGAAGTCGGTGGTTACGGCCTTGTAGATGGGGTGGAAGGTGGCTCCGCCATCGCGTGCGTCTTGCAGGTAGAATACGTGGAACTTGCCGTTCTCGTAGAAAGGCATCGGGTCGCCTACCCATCCCTGAGCGGGTTTAAAGAAGGTAGAATAGCTCGAAAAAGAGTCGTCTACATCGTAGATAGCCGGGCCGGGGGCTGCGGTGGGGTCGTTGCTGATGTAATCGGTATCGCTGCATGCCGATAAGGCGAATGCAAGACAGATGATGATTTGGTATGTTATTGTTTTCATTGTTTTTATTGGTTTTCTGTAGGGGCGGTTCGCGAACCGCCCCTACAGTATTATTCAGCCAGGTAATTCAGAATGTTATACGTCAGCGTTTCCAGATTCCGGCGGTATTTATTTGCCGGAGAGTTCTCTTCGTTATACCAATCGTAACATTCGGCTCCCATAGTGATTACGGCACCGCGTTCGGCATTGCGTTCGTATTCGGTCATGATACATACCTCATTCATCTGATCGTCCCAATGCAGCGAAGCGAGTTGCCGACCGCCGTTGGTTGCTTCCCAGCGAGCCACGTCGCGATTGTAGACATTGCCGTCCCAATCGGCTGTGAAGTTCCAGCGGATGTTGTGGCCTTTGGCGTAACAGCCGTTGCTGATGAGGAAGAAGCGGTGAGTTTCGCCTGTGTTCCATTGGATGTTCCTGAACGCAGGGTGGGATGGGTCTTTGACGCGCATTCCCCAACCGATACCGTTATCGTCGTTTACCAGGAATGGGGTGTTGTCATATCCCCAGGCGTTGTTCCACATTTTGCCGTCTTTGGCAATGTTGAGTACGTTGCCCAGCGCCATACCGGCGGAACTGAGGTAGAGGTTGCCGCCTTGTGCCAGATAAGCATTCAAAGCATCGGTGACCTGTGCATTGACATCGGAATGCACAACCGGGTCGCCACCTTTATCGTAAGCATCATAGTGATACCAAATCACTGCATAGTCATTCAAATCTTTGCCCGCTTTAATATCGGCAAAGGAAATATATTCATTTACCGGGAAGTTGGCGGCAAACCATTCATAAGCTGTTTTATCGTCCATATTGGTGATGTCGCCTGCTGAGGCCGGAGCACCAAGGAAAGCCATCTTGCGGAAGTCTACCAGTTCCACAGATACTTCATAAGTAAATGATTCGTCCAGATAACTGATGGTATATTGAACGGGATTCGTAAAGTTGAGCACAGTTTCTGTGGGAGAAACCAGGGTAACCCCTTCGGACAACGCATAGGATGGTGCCAGTGCAGTAACATCGGTATTCAGCGGCATCTTAACGACAATCTTTCGTTCGGCGTTATCTACAGAACCATTATATATGCCAACGGTGAACTGATTGAAGTTCGTTACATCGGCTACATGTTTGCTGATAATCTTATAGTCATGGTACACATTGCCGTTGATCAGCGTATAGGTTACCACACCCGAGAAGTCAATCGGTCCGTTCGGGTTTGCGGGGGTTTTGATGCTTGCTCCTTCGGATAAGGTAAAAGACGGAGTGACTTTGGTGAGGTCCGTTCCGGTTTTGTACACCAGGTTAATGAGGGAACTTTCCTCGTCGAGGGTTTCCAACTTTGCTCCGGCGGTGAAGGTGAGGAGCTTTACTTCGCCCTGGTTTTGGATTCCGTTGTAATTATCGTCGTCGCATGAGGCCAAAGTGAGGGCCAATGCAAGACAGAAAATGATTGGGTATATTATTGTTTTCATATATATTGTTTATTGTATGGGTTGTTTAAATGGTTCTTCCACCACCTCCCCCCCTTCGGGGTACTCCTCCTCGAAAAGGAGGAGAGTTTGGCTGCGCAGCCGCCGGCGAGGCGCCGGAGCCAGATTCACGCTGTCCACCCGCATGGAAACCTGGCTGCCCCGGCTCGTGGCCCGCATGGAAACCTGGCACCGGCACCTTGCCGGTTACCAGCCGGGGTTTTGTTGGTAGATGCCATTGGTGAAGCTGATTTGTTGTTGCGGAATAGGAATATATTCATCCTGGTTCTTATCGAACTTGCCGCTGCCGAGGAAACTGCGGCGAGCGGATTCCGTGCGGAAGAAAGCATTCATTGTTTCCGTTACCACACCCCAGCGTACGAGGTCGAAGAAGCGGCTACCCTCCATAGCAAATTCCAGGCGGCGTTCCCAGCGGAGTGCCTGACGTGCAAAGTCATTGCTCCACGTACAGTTTACGCCATCTTTATACAGATCGACCTGTAGGTTCTTTGCGTAAGGAATAAACACCGTACTGTTCTGCGCCCTTTCGCGAATCAGGTTGATGAGGGATAACGCTTCGCTTTCGCGGTTCAGTTCGATAAGTGCTTCCGCCCGCATCAAAACCACATCGGCATAGCGGATAACGATTCTGTTTTTGGAGTTGCCATAGAAAGGCGATACATTCTTGAAACAATCGCATGACGGGTCAACGTTCTCTTTCAGTGAAGCATAAATGCCATACGTATTCGGGTTGCGGTTCCAGTTCTCTTCGTAAACGAGCTCTTCGTTATATTTATAAGGTACACCAGGCAGCGCCACGGTGTGATACAGACGAGGATCAGCTTTATCTACGCCAATCTGGTAGTTGCTGTTATCATACCCATCGAAGTTGGGCAACCCGCCAACGGTTTTATATGCATTCACCAGGTTTTGGCTAGGCTTGTGGAAGTCGCAACATCCCACGCCCATAGGCACAGAAAGTACATCCCCCCAGTTGAGGCGACCGAACATCGTTCCATCGTCAATGGAATACTGAATGGCGAACAAGGACTCCCGGCCATTCTGATAAGCACCCGGCAGGAAGTTACAAGCCATGTCCGACTCCAAACCATAGGAAGAATTCATGGCGATCTGAGTATACGCCAACACCTGCGTCAGATCATCGGCATTGATGGCGGTCAGCTCATTCTTTTTCGGATCATCCTGACGGTACGCCTTATATAAGTACGCTTTGGCCAGATATGCCGCCGCTGCAATTTTGTTGGCACGTCCCACCTGACTTTGCGTGGTGGGCAACAGATCATACGCTTTCTTAAAATCGGCACAGATCAACGCCCATTGCTCATCCGTAGTCAGCGTGTTGGGCACCTTGTCGTACTCTTCGATAGGCATATCCTCATCCACAAAAGGAATACGTCCGAATACGATTTTCAGCATGAAGTAAAAGTGACCACGCAGGAAATACATCTCGCCCATGCGCGTATCCTTAAGGTTGTACGTGGCGGGATCAACATTCTTTAGTACAGCCAGTGCTGAGTTCGTGCGCGAGATGGCCTGGTACATGAAGAACCAAAGACCATCGGCTTCGCCAAAGTCCGTTTTAATATTCTCCGATATCTCATAGAAATGGAAGTTCACGATGTCATTCTCATCATTCCCACCTTTGTATGCATCGTCCGAGCGTACCGTTCCGTAAGGCCACAGACTGAATGGCTTGTCGTAATGATCGTTACCGAGTGATGAATAAGCGGCCGTAACCAAACCATCAATAGATGCAGGGGCTTTGGCTTGTTCTTCGCTGAGGATGCCCTGCGCGTCTTCGTCCAGGAAGTCGCAGCTATGCAGGCATAGTGCTGAAAGGGTGATGAATGTGGTATATATAATCTTTTTCATGATGTTTTTTTAGTTATTTAAGTGAAACTGCTTGGAAACCGCAGGAAACCTGGGTGCAGCGCCTCGCTGCCGCCTCGCTGCTAGAATGAAACGTTAAGTCCGAAGGTTACAGTTAGTGGGATAGGGTAGCCCCATGCTGGGTTCTCAGGATCTACGCCCGTGAATCCGCCGCTCTTTATGGTGAACAGGTTTTGCGCGCTGGCATAGACGCGGAGCCTGCTCAACCGGATCTTGCTGATCACACTGCGCGGAACGTTATATCCCAACTGGATGTTGCGCAGCTTCAGGTACGAACCATTTTCCACGAAATAAGTAGAAAAGCGCGATTCATTAGCGCTGTCCGTATAGCTCAGTGCCGGGATGTTTGAATCGGGATTCGTAATCGGGTCATAAGCACTCAACAGGCGGCGGCCTTTATTGGAATACGTGTCCGAAACACTCCAGAAATCCGTAGTGTACTTCACCGTATTAATCACATCTACGTTCTGGATACCTTGCAGGTAAACCGTGAGGTCAAAGTTCTTATACGCCAGGTTGATGTTCAAACCATAAGAGAAATCAGGGTACGGATCGCCAATCCACGTACGGTCGCCGTCGTCAATCTTACCATCATTGTTGATATCCGCGTAGCGGATGCGGCCCAACGCCTTGCCGTCCTGCTGCACATGCTGGTCAAGCTCCTGCTGTGACTTGAAAATACCATCGGCCACGTAGCCATAGAAAGAATTCAGCGGACGTCCCAGAATGTTATCGTACGTACCATTACCACCGTAGGAGTTCTTCACCGACTCCGGCAAATAAGTTACCTTATTCTTGTTCGTCGAGATATTCGCTGTTACGTCATACTCCAATCCGAAGCCCGTGCGGTTGCGATAGCCCAGCGTAAACTCAAATCCCTTGTTTTCCATGCTCGCACCGTTGTAATACTTATTCCCCCCTTCGCCAATGATGGCCGCATAGCCGGGCGAATAAAGAATATCTTCCGTTTTCTTGATGTAATACTCCGCCGAACCGTAAAGCGACTGTCCCCAGAATCCGAAGTCCAGACCGATATTGGTTTGCGTAGTTGTTTCCCATTTCAGGTCAGGGTTCTGGAGTTGCGCACGTTTAATGCCCGAAGCCAGCAAGCCGCTGCCCGTGCCGTTAAAATCATAAGCCGTGCCCCATACCGCATTCCAGGTGGGATCACCTTTACCGTAATCCGTCGTGTAAATATCATAGATAGCCGTGTTGTTCATCTCCTGGTTACCGGTTTGTCCCCAGCCGAAGCGCAGCTTCAAATCCGACAACCAATCCGTAGTACCCTCCATGAATGCTTCTTGATTGATCTTCCAACCGGCATTGAACGCCGGGAACATCCCCCAACGGTTATTCTTACCGAAACGTGAAGAACCATCGCGACGCAATGTAGCCGACAACAAATAACGGTCATCATATGCATAGTTCACTTTGCCGAAGAAAGACATCAAAGAATAAGCCGTCGAGCTACCCCCACCGTTGCTTGTACCCGTGCCCAGGTCGGGCCACATATATTCGGGTGTCTCCAATAGATACCCTTCGCGCGAAGCGTTGAAGTTAATATCCTCCTGGCGGAACATTTCCATACCCGCCATGGTTTCGAAGCGGTGTTTCCCGATCTGAAAGTCATACGTAGCCACGTTCGTCCACGTCCATTTCAGCCAATGCGCCTGCTCAATGTACGACATGGTGCGGTCGCTTTCCAGATAACCACTGGTATAGCTGTACGTTAGCGAACGTTTGTAGAAGTTGCCATAGTCCAGACCGAAACTGGAACGGATATTCAGCCCTTTCAATGGTTGGATGTTCAGGAAAGCATTACCGAACATGCGCCAGTAGCGGTAGCGGTTGTCTTTATTATCCTCAATCAGTCGGGCCGGGTTCTGACGGTCGGGCAATCCCGTAATCGGGCCACCCCATCCTTTACCATCTACTGTATGTACCGGAATAAACGGAACAGCAATCAGCGCCGCTTCCACAATCTGATAAGGCTGTGTTACCTCCGACGTGTAGTTCACGGTGAAATTCTCGCCAATCGTAATTATATCGTCCCAAATCTTATAATCGCTGTTGATACGGGCAGAGATGCGCGAGAAATCGGTGTTCTTCACCAGCCCCTCATTATCATAATACCCCAGAGAGAAGTAATAATTCCCCTTCTCCGTACCGTTGCTCACGGAAAGATTGTAAGATTGTGCCAGCCCACCCCGGGTTACCTCATCGAACCAATCTGTGTTGGCCGGCTTCATCGTTTTGGCTGCATCCAGGTATTCCGGAAAATACAGGTTATTCAATGTATACGCCCCATTGGCGCCCTGGTCGTAATCATAACGAATGCCCAGACTATTGGCATTCGGGTCTTTACCCGAATTTACCGACGCCTTCCAAAACGCCTGCGCATATTCTTTGGAACTAAGTACATCAATCTTATTATGATACATGCTCATCGTAGCATAAGCATCGAAGTTTACCTTTACCTCGCCCTTTTTTCCTTTTTTGGTGGTAACGATAATCACCCCGTTTGCCGCACGCGAACCATAAATACTGGCAGCCGAAGCATCACGAAGCACCTGGATACTTTCAATATCATTCGAGTTCATCTCGTGCATGCCCGCCATAGTCGGTACACCATCTATAATATATAAAGGATCGTTGTTGTTCAGCGTACCGATACCACGGATGCGGATCGTAGCTTGTCCGCCCGGACTACCGTCCGAAGTCACCTGCATACCGGCCACCCGGCCTTGCAAGGCTTTCATCGGATTGTTTTCCGCAGCCGACATCATATCGTCTACTTTCACCACGGAGACAGCACCGGTCAGGTCGGCCTTGCGTTCCGTACGGTAGCCCACGGCCACCACTTCGTCCAATACAAGCGATGATTCTTTAAGCACCACATTGATCACCGTCCGACCGTTAACAGGAACCTCCTGCGTATCATATCCGATAAATGAAAAAACAAGGGTGGCGTTCGGGGAAACAGACAAGACATAATTCCCGTCCAGATCAGTAATCGTTCCGGTAGTCTGGCCTTTTACACTGATGTTGGCGCCGATCACACCGTCCGATTCTGTATTCGATTTAACACTTCCCCTTACTGTAATATCCTGTGCGTACATCTGTCCGCAGAAGAATAGAAGGAGTAGAAAAGTAAATTTTCTCATTTTACATAATAGATTTAAAACGTTAACTGAATAAGTTAGTCTCACAAGAATGCTTTCCGGGCTTCTTTGATCTCTGCATGCAAAGTAAATGCGAAACGCAGGGCGAGGCTGTAACTTATGTTTCAATGAATGCCATAAATGTTGCGTCCGAAAATTATAAAAATATCGTGTAACATCCATTATAGTTATTGAAACATTTGTTATATCTTGCATCTGCAATCTTTGGTTACTTTGCCGTACAGCTTTCCGGCGAACTTATTTATGGAATTTAATACCCACTAAAAACATGAATTATTTAAAGAACCTTCGTGACTTGTTCACACGCATAGTAACCCTGGCTTTTATCGGGGCGATGGGAATATTCTTCTCATGCAAAGCTGCCAATCCCCCTTATACGGTAAAGCATCTGGGCGACGGACAAAGCATCGTTCAGGTAGACCAGCCAAAGAAATATATGTTATTGCCCATCGAAGAAACATCCGGAGAATCCCGGCTCTTCGTCATCGTCGATAACGATGTGGTACAAACCCTGCACGTGCGACTGGCCGTAACCAAGACCGATTATTATGTACCCCTCGACCTGTCGGCCTACAGCGACAAACACGTGGCACTGAACTTTCATCACATTGCCGATGATGCCCTGTGCTGGACGGAACTGAAACTATCCGATGAATTTGATACCTCAAACCGCGAAACCTTCCGCCCCGCTTATCACTTCTCGCCCCTTTACGGCTGGATGAACGATCCCAACGGAATGGTATATAAAGATGGTGAATATCACCTCTTCTATCAGCACAACCCTTATGGCTCCATGTGGGGAAATATGCACTGGGGGCACGCTATCAGTCGCGACCTTATCAACTGGGAACACCTCCCTGTCGCAATCGCCCCCGACGGACTGGGTACCATATTCAGCGGAAGCGCCGTAGTCGATAAAGACAATACCTCCGGTTTCGGTGCCGGTGCCATTGTAGCTTTCTATACTTCCGCAGGAGAACGTCAGACCCAAAGCTTGGCATACAGTCTCGATAATGGCCGTACATTTAAAAAGTACGAACGCAACCCGATACTCACCTCAACCGTACGCGACTTCCGCGACCCCAAAGTATTCTGGCACGAACAAACCGGAAAATGGATACTCATCCTTGCTGCCGGACAGGAAATGCAGATCTATTCCTCTGCCAATCTCAAAGACTGGACCATGGAAAGCCGTTTCGGCGAAGGACATGGCGCACATGGTGGCGTATGGGAATGCCCCGACCTGATTGAACTCCCCATCGAAGGGACTGAACTCAAGAAATGGGTGCTCATCTGCAACCTCAACCCCGGCGGTCCATTTGGCGGTTCAGCCACCCAATACTTCGTAGGTACATTTGATGGTAAGACTTTCGTGAACGAGTCACCGACCGCAACAAAATGGATGGACTGGGGCAGGGATCATTATGCTACGGTGACCTGGAGCAATGCACCTGATAATCGCAGTATTGCCATTGCCTGGATGAGCAATTGGGACTATGCCAATGATGTGCCGACCCAGCAATTTCGTGCCGCCAATTCCATTCCCCGCGATTTAAGCCTCTATACCTATAATGGTGAAACATACCTCAAAAGCTCCCCTTCTCCCGAAATGCTTGCACTCCGTGGCAAAGCCCAGAAGAAAGGCTCATTCAAAGTAGACCGCACCTACAATTTAGATAAGGTATTAGCCGACAATACAGGTACATATGAAATTGAAATGGAAATCACCAACCGCGATGCTGAAATCATCGGCTTCCAGCTTTTCAATACCAAAGGCGAAGAAATAGATTGCTACTACAATCTGGCAGAAGGCAAGTTCTTCATGGACAGAACCAAGAGTGGAATCGTATCATTCAGCGATAAATTCCCTTCCATCACTGCTGCCCCTATTGAAAAAGGCAAGAACTTTAAACTCCGCTTATTTATAGATAAAGCAAGCGTTGAGGCGTTCGGCGAGGACGGACGTTTTGCAATGACCAATCTTGTTTTTCCAACGGAACCGTATAATCGGATTAGTTTCTATGCGAAAGGCGGAACGTATAATGTGACCTCATTAGTTGTGTATAGTCTGATACAATAAAAACCATTATTACTCTTATGAACTCATCATATAAAACAAACTCATCCCCCTCGGCGGGGAATGGGATAAAACTTCTCGTCCCAATTATGCTGGCATTCTTTGCCATGGGATTTGTTGATCTGGTTGGCCCGGCTACCAGTTATGTAAAAGACGATCTGTCTCTATCCGATACGATGGCGAATATCTTCCCATCCATGGTATTCTTCTGGTTCCTGATCTTCTCCGTACCAACGGGAATGCTGATGAATCGCATCGGACGCCGGAAAACAGTACTGCTTAGTCTTTTGATTACAGTTCTTTCGCTGTTATTGCCTATACTGAGCTATTCTTTCACAAGCATGCTCATTTCTTTCTCCCTATTAGGCATTGGAAATACACTTATGCAAGTATCGCTCAACCCCTTACTCTCCAATGTGGTAAGAGGAGAACGCCTGGCCAGCGCCATGACCTTCGGGCAATTTGTAAAAGCCATTGCCTCATTTAGTGCCCCGTTAATTGCCCGCTATGGTGCTTTACAGTTTGAAAACTGGCGACTGCTATTCCCTATATTTATGGTCATCGCCGTTATAGCCATCATCTGCCTGGGTTTAACCTCCATCAATGAAGGCGAGGAGAAAGGGCGCACTTCTACCTTTACAGAATGTTTCTCCCTATTAGGTAATAAACTCGTTCTGCTCTCCTTCTTTGGTATCATGTGCCATGTGGGAATTGATGTCGGAACCAATGTCACTGCCCCCAAACTATTGGTAGAGCAAGCCGGACTGTCAGTTCACGATTCCATGTATGGCAATAGCGTATACTTCTTTTTCCGTTTGGCAGGTTGCCTTCTGGGTACATTTGTGCTTGCTAAATTCTCTTCTAAAAAGTTCTTTGCCCTAAGTGCAATCCTGATGCTATTAGGCATGGGTGGGCTTTTCTTCATCAAGTCGGCTTTAATGATTTACGTTTGTTTGGCATTGATCGGTTTCGGTAACTCCAATATTTTTCCTATTATTGTATCGCAAGCCATGCTTCAGATGCCGGATAAGAAAAATGAGATCTCCGGTTTAATGATTATGGGATTGTTTGGCGGAACCATCTTCCCGCTTATTATGGGTATTTCGTCAGATGCGATGAATACACAACTAGGAGCAGTAGCGGTGATGCTGGTAGGTGTTTTATATCTATTGTTCTTTACTGGAAAGATTGCAAAGAAGTAATTAGAAGCTAGAATCTAGTAGCTAGGTTATGTATAAAACCTTACTTCTAACTACTAGCTTCTAACTTCTAACCAACTACTGAATACTTAAAATTATGAATAAAATAATAGTAGGAATGGGCGAAGCATTATGGGATATGCTGCCCGAAGGGAAAAAAATAGGAGGGGCTCCGGCCAACTTCGCATATCATGTATCACAATTCGGTTTTGATAGCTGTGTGGTAAGTGCTATTGGCAATGACGAACTGGGCGATGAGATCCTGGAAGTCTTTAAAGAAAAGAATCTGAATCACCAGATTGAAAAAGTGAACTACCCAACCGGAACCGTACAGGTAACCCTTGATAATGAAGGAATACCCTGTTACGAAATCAAGGAAAATGTAGCCTGGGACAACATCCCTTTCACCGATGAACTGAAACGGTTGGCACTAAGTACCCGTGCCGTTTGCTTCGGATCATTGGCACAGCGAAATGAAGTCAGCCGCAAAACAATCAACCAATTTCTGGATACTATGCCCGACCTGGAGGGGCAACTGAAAATTTTCGATATCAACCTCCGACAGCATTTTTATACCAAAGAAGTGCTGAAAGAATCTTTTGAGAAGTGTAACGTCCTAAAGATAAATGATGAAGAATTGGTCGTGATCAGTCGTATGTTTGGTTATCCGGG
This sequence comes from Bacteroides sp. 51, assembly GCF_010500965.1. Classification (GTDB taxonomy): domain Bacteria; phylum Bacteroidota; class Bacteroidia; order Bacteroidales; family Bacteroidaceae; genus Bacteroides. The sequence goes on from NZ_QVMI01000015.1 coordinate 59,246, forward strand.
AATTGATCTGCAAGATAAATGCTGGATACTTCTGGCTAAGTATAATTTGAAGATGTTGATCCTGACTTGCGGCACCAATGGAAGTTATGTTTTCACTCCCGGAGTCGTCTCTTTTCAGGAAACACCAAAAGTCCCTGTTGCCGATACAGTCGGAGCGGGAGATTCATTCACTGCTGCGTTTTGTGCTTCTGTCCTGACTGGAAAAACAATTCAGGAAGCGCACAAATTAGCTGTCGAGGTATCGGCGTATGTTTGTACACAGAGTGGGGCGATGCCTATTCTTCCGGAAGTTCTTCGGAATAGAATTGGTTGATGATAAAAGTAAACAAATTGAGTTGATGGGTAAACTGTATATAAATACAGAAGGGCGGTTTTGCATCTATTGCAGAACCGCTTTTGTTATTTTATGCACATGTTAACGGAGAAATAAATTTCGATATTTTTAAAAATATTGAATGTTTTCCGATGCTTTTTCTTACTTTTGCTAATATAAACAACAGGGGGAACTGTTATTTCTATTTTTTGCAAGGTTTATTAAGTATGGTTTTTATTATTTACGCGAAACGCGCGTCCACTCTTTTGAGGTGGTTCTTTGTGTCCTTATTTCTTCTCTCATTAGCGACAAAGATACCAGCCAAAGATGGTGTACGGTTTAGCAACGATTATGTGCTGATCATAAATTCGCACACAGAATCAAGTTCATGGAGTAATAATCTTATTTCTCCGGTTATGGATAATGTTTCAGCAACGAGTGGACTGGATGTGTTTACCGAGCATATGAATATGGTTGTGCTGGATAATGAAAACCTCTTATCCGATTTCCAGGATTATTTGTTTGAAAAATACCAGGCGAAAAAACCCCGGTTGTTAATTCTATTAGACACTTCTACGGTTTTGTTAAAAGAGGGTATAAAACAACACTGGAAAGATATACCTACGATATTGTGTGCCGAACAGGATTTTATTGGCTCTCCAAGTTCTTATTTTAAAAAGAAAGCCCTCGCACCGGAAGAACGTATTCCGTTGTCGAAGTTTCTGGAATGTTGTAACCTGACTTTTTTGCACTCACCCGTATATACTAAGGAGAATGTAGATTTGATGCGTTACGTTATTCCCAATATGAATAAACTGATATTCGTGGCTGATGAAAGGTATATCAATCTACATATAAGTTGGGAGCTATCTGAACTGATAAAAGAAGAATATGGTCAAATTAAATATGAATTCCTTTCTGCCGAAAAAATAACCACAGATGAACTGATGGAGAAACTGAGTTATGTTGATAACTTCAGGACGGGCGTGTTGTTCTCTTCATGGCTTCAAACGGCAAACGTAGCAGGTAATACCTTGTTGCTGGCTAACTCTCACAAAATATTTGCGGCAAACTCAACTGCTCCTCTGTTTTGTCTGCGTTATTCAAATATCAAAAACGATGGTATGATAGGGGGATATGTTTTTGATAATGACGCTTATATAAATAAACTACTTGCTACGATTACTGAAGTTTTGAACGGTACGGAGCCAAGGGATATTCCATATTATTGCCCGTCACGTGGCGTACCGGTATTCAATTATGCTATGTTATTGCAGAAAGGTTTGTCGCTGGATGTTTGTCCTCCGGGTTCTAGGTTTATCGCTATGCCTCCCACTTTCTTTCAGGAAAATAAATACCTTTTACTTACTTGCCTGCTGGGTTTGGTAGGGTTTATTTTTCTCCTGATCCAGCAAAACCGTATACGTTCATTGCGCCGCGTGAAGGATGCTCAGGAGAAATTGAAGAATACGAATGATAAACTGGCTATGGTATTGGGAGTTGCCAATATTTTATCATGGAAGTGGGATGTTCAGAGTAAGACAATTCATTATGATTTGAATAAAAAACTTGAGGAAGAGAACTCGAATAATATCCAGGAAAGTTATCTGCTGACCGAAGAACAATATTTTGGGCAGATTGCTGACGAAGACTGTGATTCAATAAGGCAGGCTTATGAATCGGTAAAAGAAGGGAAAGTAAAGAGAATAAATACTCAATATCGTGTTAATAGATTCAATGGAAGATTTGAAGGAGTGTACTGGGTGGAAGCCCATGCGGTTGTTGCCACGTGGGATAAGAGTGGAAAACCGCGTACAATAATCGGTTCTTTATTGGATATAACAGAACGCAAAAGGATGGAAGAGGCGTTGGTGTTGGAGAAAGAACGTGCGGAAGAATCCAGCCGGTTGAAATCGGCTTTCCTGGCAAATATTAGCCATGAGATACGTACGCCTCTGAATGCTATTGTCGGTTTTTCAACCATTTTGCTTGCTACGGAAGATGAAGAGGAAAAACAGGAGTATATCGATATTATAGAAAAAAATAACGAATTGCTTTTACAGTTAGTCAGTGATATCATCGACTTGTCGAAAATAGAAGCCGGAAGTCTTGATTTTAATTATTCTGATGTGGAGTTGAATGAGTTGATGCAAGAACTTGAGGTAACGGTGTCTCCTAAGATAAATCAGAATAAGGTTGCGCTGGTGTTTGAACCCGGACTGCCTGTTTGCCACTTGTATACGGACAAAAGCAGAGTTGCCCAGCTACTGTTGAATATGCTCATTAACGCAGCCAAGTTTACGACCGAAGGAAGTATCCGGTTTGGATATGAAAAACGTGAAAATACGCTATACTTCTATGTAACGGATACCGGTTGTGGTATACCGAAAGAGAAGCAGGAAGCTATATTTAAACGTTTTGTTAAGTTAGATGATTTTAGTCAAGGTACCGGACTTGGCCTTTCCATCTGTCAGGTCATAGCCCAACAGATGGGGGGAGAAATAGGCGTAGAGTCCGAAGAGGGTAAAGGTTCGACATTTTGGTTTACTTTACCTTATGACAGTCTTACCGCTAAATAGCGTATAACAAAAACAGAATGAATACCACAAGGTGTATTCCAATAAGAATAGTGTTGTTGATAATTCTAGATCTCATTTCAGTTACGGGTTAAAGGTTAATAGCCGGTTTAATAAACAATTCTTAAGGGTAAATTGTTTTTAAATCCGGACTTATTAATCAGTTTTATCTTTTCTCTTAACCGAGAAACCACGAGAATGAATAAAGCCGCCTCAGCCAAGAGGCGGCTTTACTGTGTGCTTGTGCCTCTATATTATTATATTATCTGAGTCCTCTATTATCTAGCAGTGGACCCGTATTTGGTTTTGCGCCACGGAAGTTAATGTACATATCCATGGCATCATCAATGCTTCCTGGAGTAAGTACATAATCGCGGAATTTCTTAGCTATTTCTTGATTGTAAATATCACCGGTTTCAACAAATGCCTGATAGGCGTCGGAGTCCAGAACCTCTGCCCAGATGTAGCTGTAATATCCGGCAGTATATCCACCTCCCATAGTGTGGTTGAAGTAGGTAGTCCGATAGCGTGATGGGATTTGTTTTAATAAACCACGGTCGCCCAATACTTTGTTCTCAAAAGCTATAACGTCTATGTTTGCCGGGATTTGTTTTATTACATGGTAATCCATATCCAGCAATGATGCCGCCAGATATTCGGTTGTAGCAAATCCCTGACCGTATTTGCCACTCTTATCCAACTTTTCGATCAGTTCGGTTGGTATAACCTCACCGGTTTGGTTGTGTTTGGCATATACTTTCAATACTTCCGGTTCGAAAACCCAATGCTCCATGATTTGTGATGGTAACTCAACAAAATCACGGGGTACACCGGAAACGCCATAGTAATGTACATCTTTAAATAGATTATGTAGTGCGTGGCCAAATTCATGGAATAGGGTGTTTGCTTCGTCTGCACTTAATAAAGCCGGTTGTCCGGGAGCGGGTTGACTGAAATTGCAGACAATAGTAACCACTGGAGCTACACGCTTTCCGTCTTTATAGGTTTGTGAACGATATGTACCACACCATGCACCACTGCGTTTGCTTTCACGAGGGAAATAGTCCATGTACAATACTCCCAGATGTGTGCCATCTTTATCTTTACATTCAAATGCTTCGGCATCGGGGTGTGGAAGCGGAATGTTTTTAATAGGAGTGAAGGTGATACCGTATAATTTATTGGCCACATAATAGGCTCCGTCACGTACATTTTCCAGTTTCAGGTAAGGACGCACTTCGTTCTCGTCCAGGTTGAACTTTGATTTTTTGGCCTTTTCGAAGTAGTAACGCCAGTCCCAGCCTTCGGCAGTGAAGTTGTTACCTTCTTTTTTTATTTCAGCCTGGATATCGGCCAGTTCTTCTTTTGCTTTTTTAAGTGAAGGTGTCCATAACTCGTCTAAAAGTTCGTATACGGCAGCGGAGTTTTTAGCCATACGCTCTTCCAGTACAAATGAAGCATAATCTTCATAGCCCATTAGTTTAGCCTTTTCAAATCGTTTGATTATTAACTCTTTAACGATTTCTTTATTATCGTACTCGTTGTTGTTATTGCAACGGTTGATGTAGGCTTTATATAGCTTTTCGCGTAAATCACGGTTTTCGGCACTTTGAAGGAAAGGGAGTGCACTGGGATTCTGCAATTTGAAAATCCATTTCCCTTCCATTCCTGCTTTTTTCGCTTCTTCGGCAGCATTGGCAATCAGGGTTTCGGAAAGTCCGGCAAGGTCTTTCTGGTTTTCAACAACCAATTGATAATCATTGGTTTCTTTTCTCATGTTCTGCGAAAAGGTTACCTGAAGAACAGATATAGCGCTGTTTAATTCGCGCAATGTGGCTTGTTTATCTTCCGGTAGATTGGCGCCGCCGCGAACAAAATTCTTGTAAGTCTCTTCCAGCAGCTTCATTTGCTCTTTATTGAGACTCAGATTGTCTTTCTGTTCATAAACGGCTTTTACACGTGCAAATAATTCGGGGTTTAGCCTGATGTCATCACCGTGTTTAGAGAACAAAGGAGACATCTCCCGACTCAGAGCGTCGAGCTCATCTGTTGTATTTGCACCGGCTTGTCCATAAAATACAGTGCGTACTTTACTTAGTAGTTTACCTTTTTGGTCTAATGCGACAATGGTATTTTCAAAAGTAGGGGCTTCGGAGTTATTACAAATTGCCATAACTTCGGCCATTTCCTCTTCCATTCCTTTGAGAAATGCAGGTTTGTAATGCTCTGCTTTTATTTCATCAAATGGCGGAACCTCAAATTGTGTTGTGTACGTTGTGAAAAACGGATTCTCGTTCGTTTTCTTTTCAGGCGAACCACACGCGCTGAATAACACTGCTGCTGTGGCTGCCAGCATCAATTTTTTCATCATTTGCTTTTTATAAATTACATGATTCTGCTACAGGAGACAAATATACTAAAAATATGTAAATTAAAAACGACTTGAACCTTTTTATCTGTCAAATGTTATACTGACTAATAGGACTTATAAAAATAATATATTATGGCAAAATTTGAAATAACCCAAAGAAAGAATGGCGAGTTTCAGTTTAATCTGAAAGCATCCAATGGTGAAATCATCCTGACAAGTGAAGGATATACCGCAAAAGAGAGTTGTAAAAATGGTATTGAATCCGTGAAAAAGAACAGTACGAATGATGATCGTTTTGAACGTAAGTTGTCATCGAACGGAAAGTTCTTCTTTAATCTGAAAGCGATCAATGGACAGGTGATCGGAACGAGCGAAATGTATGAAAGCGAATCGAACAGAGAAAACGGCATTGCTTCGGTGAAAAAGAATGCACCGGCTGCCGAAGTTGTTGATAAGACATTGAAATAAAGAAATATCCTGCTCTGTTGAATCATGCAGCAGGAAAAGAGGGAAGGAGTAAAATCATGGGGTATTCCGTGATTTTACTCCTCTTTTTATTATCTCGTCAATTAAAAGTTAATAGTAATAGTGGCTTCATCGGAGGTACTGCCTTTTTTCCAGTCAGGTCCGTTGATGATAAGACGAATGGCCTCTTTATTGGTCGAAGAGCATAGTCCTTGCGTTACCCTGATATTGTATGGCCGGCCGCTTTGCCCGATCTTGAATACAACCACCACAGGACCTTTTGCATTGCGGCATTCTTCATCCGTAGGGCGTTTCAGGTTTTTTTGGATATAATTCATATACGCTTCCATGCCCGTTATCGGTTGCGGTTGGGAAGTTTCTGCTACTCTGGTTTTGGCTTGTTGGGAGGTAGATACTGCGGATAATGTAACATCTTCGATCATCACATCTTCCATAGCATAGGCTTCTTCTTCGGCCATGATTATGGGTTCAGCGATTTGTTTTTCCTTCTTATCTTCTGTCTTTGGTGTGACCTGTGCTATGGCCGGACTTTTAGACAGCGTTTCCGTTGTATCGGGAAGTATCTTACGGGCTTCTCCGGAAGCGGTAGGAACAGCAGTTTGCATTTCCGACTGGGTGATGGTTTGGATATCCTTTGATATAGGCGAATCGTTCAATAAGAACCAGGTACCTACACCTACCACTATTAATATGCCGGCAGCTATACTCCATGCTTTCAGGTGGTTCGGCTTTTTGCCGATTGACCTTTTTGTATCGCGCTTTTGCAGCCGGGTGATCTGTTTTTGCAGTCTGGCCACTTCGCGTTGGTGATTGCCCTGCGTCTTTTCATATCCTTCAAGCGCATCGGCCAAAAAAGGATCTTTCATCGCTTCTTTTTCGATGCGATGAGCTTCTTTTCCTTTACGGTTTCCTTGTATGTAGCGCCAGAGTTTCATTTTGAGTGCTTATTTATGCAAATTTTTAAATTGCGTTTACCATTTTGGATATTACTTTTGACTGTGTTCAGTGAATATCCTGTTTTCTCGGCAATGTCAGCATATGACATTTCCTGCATGAAGAAGTGGGTTATGCTGATTCGTTGTCCATCTGGTAGTCTGCCCAGGCAGTTGCGCAGGGCTTGCATGCGTTCGGCATTGCCATCCTCTTCACATAATAGATGCAGAACTTCATCAGATTCCATAAGGTCGCTATTGAAATCGACTAAAATTTCTTTGCTTTCTTTGCGTAATATCTGTAGACAGTGATTGCGGGCTACACTATATAGCCATGTCCTGAATGTCTGAATGTCGTAACCGGATATTTTAGGAAGCAGATTTTCAAAGAGTTGCATCACTGCATCTTGTGCTTTGGCCTCATCATTCAGATATTTTAGGCACAAACCATACAGTAGCGGAATATATCGGTTGTAGAGTGTTCCAAAGTATTCAGCGTGCCCGGACTTTTTGTGCTGTGCCAACAAATCTTCGTCCGAAAGTGTTGCTATGTGATTTTTATTTTCCAATGTCATGTTTCTCCGCAAAAGTAGGAAAAAGTTCTTAGTGTTCACGTATTTAGATAGAAAAAGTGGCTTTAAGTTGAAATAAAAAACAGTTTTTTTTAAAATAAGCTACATCAATTCCAATAAAATGTTTGTAAATCAAATCTTATTTCTATCTTTACGCCGCATTGAGTTTCTGACGAAAGGTTATATTCTTTTTCAATCTAATTGCCAGAGCATAATCTCCTTATTTTAAGAAGCCTCCTTGCGTGAGTTTTTTATTATTTTATTTATTTTAATCATTATTTTAATGAACATTTTTGTAGCAGGCTTAAATTACAAGATTAGCGAAGCCGAATTAGGAGATATGTTTGCTGAATACGGCGAAATTGTCTCAGTGAAGATTGTAACTGATAGAGAAACTGGTCGTTCAAAAGGCTATGGCTTTGTAGAAATGGCTGAAGATGAAGCTGGTAACAAAGCTATTGAAGCATTGAACGGTGTAGAGATTGATGGAAGAACAATAGCAGTATCTGTGGCTCGCCCAAGAGAAGAAGCACCTCGCCGTAATAATTATGGTGGCGGTGGTGGTAACCGTGGAGGTTACGGCGGTGGCAACCGCGGTGGATATGGTGGCGGCCGCTACTAATATAATCGCTTAACAAGAAATGAAAGGACGGGAAAACGCACTGCGCGGGTTCCCGTCCTTTTAGTTTGTTGCGTAGGCGCGAGAATAAATTCTCAAGAGCATAAGAATAAGTTCTTATCAGTATGAAGTAAAGTAAGGCATGAGACAAAACTTTATAAGTGTCGCTTTGATTGGTCGCTTTTTCCCAAATAGTGCTCATTAAGTTTAAGAAAGCAAAAAAAAGACAGTAGGATTAGCGTATCTGAAAGTTATTGATTATATTCAAACATATTTTTAATCTAAACTTTTAATAATTCTAAATGACAAAAGAAATCGGAAGTAATACCAAAAAGGTCTGGGAGGAACTTGAAAAAACAGTTGCCGGAGTATCTATACAGGAACTTTGTAAGCAACTGGCCCTGACATTTGAAGAAGTAATGACAGCTGTCAGATGGATTGCACGGGAGCATAACATTGGTTTGGCCAATAATAATGGCTCTTTGATGGTTATTGGCGTGCATGCTTAACCGGCGAGGCGCTGGAGCCAGGTTCTCATATGGTGGCAATACTTTGTTAATCCGCATGGAAACCTGGTCCCGGTATCTTGCCGGCTACGGTTTAAATATATTCAGGAACTCTTCTTTATAGGTTGGTGAGACTTCGATTTCCGTGTTATCTTCCAGTACAATATACCCTCCGGAGTTCTTGTGATAAGACTTTACATAATTAGCATTGATAATATGCGATTTGTGAACACGTATAAAAGGATAGGGTAGGATCTCGCCGAAATGCTTCAGAAAGCGGCAAACCATTTTCTTCGTTTTATTTTTAAGATAAATATCTGTGAAGTTTCCATTTCCTTGCAAGCGAACGATCTCTTCCATTTTCACGACTTCAAACCCTTCGAGAGTAGGAAGAACAACCTGTTGCTTCTCTGATCTTGGTTCGCGGAAATTCTCAATAAGTACTTTATTCCGGTTAATAATCTCCTGATTGATAATGTGCTGCTGCACTTTATTTACCGCTAGTATAAGCTCTTCAATGCTAATAGGCTTTAATAAATAATAGGCGGCACTTTGATTGAGCGCCCGGAGAGAATATTCGGAGAAAGCGGTAACAAAGATCGTCTCAAAATACAAGTCCTTACATCCTTCCAATACATCGAAAGCATTGCCAAAAGGCATTTCCACATCCAGAAATACAAGTTGCGGCTCCAGTTCGTGCAGTAGCGGAATGGCTTCTTTGCAATTCTGAGCTTCGCCAACGATTTCTATCTGCGGACAGTACTTTCGTAGATAGTTCTTTAATGCTTCGCGGGCGGCAGACTCATCTTCTACAATAACGCTTCTGATTTTATTTAATGTATTCATATTTAGGATTTAAGAGCGGTTCTTAAAGTTACGATAACGCCACTGTTACCTTCACTTTCTTTTTCGGTGATTTGTATGGAGATAGGTATATGATATAACTCCTTCAGCAGCAGGATGCGCTCATTCGTATTGGTTAGTCCCCGCGAATGGTGTTGCTTCTGATGTTTGGTTTTCAACTCCTGGCTACGTTTCAGCCCTATTCCATTATCTTCTACGGTAATAACAATGTTCTTATCCTGCTTCTCTATCCGCAGAATGAGCAATCCGTTTCCTTCTTTATAACGCAAGCCATGCCATATAGCGTTTTCTAATTGAGGCTGGATAATCATATTGGGAATGTATACCGCATCCGTATCGAGTGCATCGTCTACGTGAATTTCGTAAGTGAATTTATCGCGAAAGCGCATGTGCTCCAGTTCAAGATATTCTTTTAGTTGTTCCAATTCAGTGGTAAGCGTGATGAAGTCCTTGTTGGAGTTTTCCATCATATTGCGCATTAACCGTGAGTAGGAAGAGAGGTATTTATTCGCTTCCAGTTCATTATTTTGTGCGATAAACTGATTAACGCTATTGAGGCTGTTGAAAATGAAGTGCGGATTCATTTCTCTGCGTAGCGATTGCAGGGCTATTCTTTTATTCTTCTTGCTGATAGAATAGAGTGCCCTTGCTATAAGAACCAAAAAGAATAAAATAAGGATAATCGCTCCAAGCAACACATAATTAAAGCGGTTGGTGCGGACAATAAGTTCATCTTTAAGTGCACGTTCATTTTCGAGACGTTTGATCCTCTCTTCGTGCAGTTGAAAAAACTTTTCTTCAATAAGCGTGCTGTCCGATTTGATCAGTGTATCTAATTGATGCACGAAATCATTGTATGTACTTAATGCAGAGGTTATATCGTTATTCTCCTTATAATAGTTGATCAACTCGCGAAGAGTGTTCCTGGCTTCCATCGTTTGGTGATTTTCTATGGCCAGATGGTAGGCTTGCTCCAAAGCCTGGATTCCCTTATTCTCATCCTTTGCCACAAAGTAAGTATGTGCCAGGTTTTTAAGTTGCCCGATTTCCGCTTTAGGATTGCTGTTCTTCTGTGTTTCGGCAACGAGTGCTTCGTTCAGGTCGATTGCTTTCTCGTATTGTTCGTCTGCGACATAGGTTTTGGCAATCTCCTGTTTTATTTTCAATACTTCTTCCGGTCTATCCTGTACGTTTTCCAGTGCATTGTTCAACTCGTATACGGCCCCTTCTGTGTCATTCATCTCCAACTTTATCTGCGCCATTTGCTGATGGGCCACCGCAGCGACATCTTTATTGTTCACCGTATTGGAGATATCTATATTGCGTTGGACATAAGAGGATTGCGATTTCAGATCGGAACGGTTCTTCAAACGGTTGGCATCATTCTGATTAATTTCCCTGAGCTCTTTCTTTTTAGTAGCCTTAGCTGCATTACTATAGTTGCTGATGGCTTCATTGAATTTACCCTGAGCCTCCTGCGACCGGGCCAGTTCGCGATAGGCTTGTGATTGCAGTTCTTTATCCTTATTGTATAGCTGCACGGCTTGTTGCAGGTTGTTTTCTGCTTTGGCGTAATCGCCCTGGGTATAAAACTCCCTGGCCAGGGTCATATAATCGCCGGCTACTTCTTTGTTGGGCTTGTTTTGTTCCAGGCTGTTAGATAACTTTCTGACGGCCTGTTTGGCGTTTATTGCAGGGAGCTTGGTATAAGTAGTGTCCTGCGCCCCAATATAAAGCGGATATATAAGTAAGAACAGGACTATGTATAGGCTTCTTGAATTCATATCTATCTGATTCTGTTGTGAATACAAAGTAAATACATTTAAAACTTTTAAATCCTATGTTTCACCAACTAAAAACGGGCATTCACCCATTTTGCCCAATTTGTTAATTGTAAAGGCTCTACTTTTGGAGCAGGAAACCAGTAGTAAGAAGTTAGAAGTTAGTAGTAAGGTTTTGTCCTTACCATACTGCATAGTTTTCTTGACCTTACTTCTAACTCCTAACTTCTTACTCCTAAAAATATAACAATATGAAGAAATTTAGTTTATCAACAACAATGGTTTTGGCAGCTTTTATGATTGCAGGCTGCGGTGGTGCAAAGGCAAAGAGTGCATCTGTATCTTCTACGGCAACGGCTCCTGTTATTCAGGAAATGACGGTGAACGATGAAATCAGTAAGGATGCTAAAATACAAGTAGCTATTCTGCTGGATACTTCGGGTAGTATGGATGGTTTGATCGAACAAGCCAAATCTCGCTTGTGGAATATTGTAAACACCTTGACTACCCTTAAATTTAAGGGGAAAACGCCCCGGATAGAGATTGCGCTTTATGAGTATGGCAACGACCGCATTCCGTCATCTCAAAACTATATCCGCCAGGTTACTCCTCTGACTCAGGACCTTGATTTGATTTCCGAAAAGCTATTTGCATTACGTACCGATGGTGGACAGGAATATTGCGGTGCTGTGATCGATAAAGCGGTAAAGAGCCTGAAGTGGGGCGATGGCAAGGCGGATATGAAGTTGGTCTATATTGCCGGTAACGAACCGTTTACCCAAGGACCGATAAACTACAAGGAAGCCATATCCAATGCTTTGGCCAATGATATCTATGTCAACACCATCCATTGTGGCGATGGCGGTTGGGGCGGACTCGACTCCTGGCGCGACGGGGCGAAGAGAGGAAAAGGAAAGTTCTTTAATATTGATCATAATGCCCGTGTGCGATATTATCAGACTCCTTTTGATGATGCGATCAGCGAATGCAATATGAAGTTGAACGATACATATATCAGTTATAGTAAGGTGGGCGTTGTACAGAAAGAAAATCAAATGAAACAGGATGCAAATGCCAAGTCGGTTTCTTCTGCCAATTATGCCGAACGGGCGGTAAGTAAAACAAAACACGCTTATACTAACAGCAGTTGGGATTTGGTTGATAAAATAAGTACAGACCCCAATGCGCTGAAAGAAATCAAGAAGTCGGAACTGGCAGAGGAACTGCAAAACAAAACAGAAGATGAGATAAAAACGTTGGTCGTAGAGAAGAAGCAGGAGCGTGAGAATATACAAAAAGAAATAGCCGATCTGGCTCAAAAAAGACAGGCATACATTGATGTGCAGATGAAGAAAGACCAGAATAATACAAGCGATGATTTGGGCGAAGCCATCAACCAGTCTGTCCTTGATCTGGCCATGCTGAAAGGATATGAGCAAGAATGAGTGACTCTCTTTAAGTGATACGTCAACAGCATACTATGGTACGATCCGTAGGGTGGTATGGTAGTGTTGCCAGGGTGGTATGGTAGCGCTACCAGGGTAGTATGGTAGCACGCTTTGGGTAGTATGGTAGAAGTGCCAGGGTAGTATGGTAACATTGCCAGGGTACTACCCAAATTTATTGCCAAACCTGTATAAGTCAAGAGAAATAATCGAGTATATTTGTATTCGTAACCTTAGTTTGGCATATACATGAATCGTATTCACTTTATATTCATTTTGCTATTATTCCTTATCTTCTGTGCGTGTAGGCGAGATACTCCAACCTATCGCATCGGTGTTTCGCAATGCAGCGATGACGAGTGGCGCCATCGCATGAATCAGGAAATCCTGCGCGAAGCCATGTTCTACGATGGCGTTGAGGTAGAAATCCGCACTGTAAAAGATGATACCGAGAAGCAAAAACAAGACATCCGGTACTTTATTGACCAGAAAGTCGATCTGATTATTGTTGCCCCCAACCAGGCGGCCCCCCTGACGGCCATTGTTGAAGAGGCGTTCGATAAAGGCATTGCCGTTATCACGTTCGATAGAAATATCCTTTCCGACAAATACACTGCCTTTGTCGGCGCCGACAACTATGAAGTGGGTAAAAGCGTGGGAAATTACATTGCTTCCATGCTGAAAGGGAAGGGGAATATTGTTGAACTGACCGGACTAGCCGGGTCTACTCCGGCCATCGACCGCCATCAGGGATTTATTACGGCTATATCCCAATATCCCGATATTACTTTATTGTGTCAGGAAGATGCCGGCTGGTTGCGCGAACTGGCCGAAGAAAAAATGGATACCATACTCTCCCGGTTCAACGATATAGACGTAGTCTATGCCCAGAACGACCGTATGGCTGCCGGTGCTTACCAGGCGGCTTTGCGGCACGCCCGCGAAGATGATATGTCTTTTATCGGCATTGATGCGCTACCGGGCGAAGGTTATGGACTGGACCTCGTAAATAAAGGCGTACTAGAGGCAACATTTATTTACCCGACCGGAGGCGACAGAGTCATACAAATCGCTATGGATATTCTTGAGGGGAGAAGCTATTCCCGGGAGACAATCCTGAATACGGCGGTGGTAGACCCGACGAACTCTCATGTAATGACGCTTCAGACAAGGGAAATCTCGGAGTTGGATACGAAGATAGAAACACTGAATAACCGTATCGGTATTTATCTTTCCCGTTATGCCACGCAGCAAATTATTCTTTACGGCAGCCTGTTCTTTTTGTTATTAGTTGCAGGGTTGCTATTGATTGTTTATAAGTCGTTGCGGACAAAGAACCGGCTGAATGCGGAGTTGTCCAAACAAAAGATACAGCTTGAGACACAACGCGATCAGTTGATCGAACTATCCCGCCAACTGGAAGAAGCAACCCATGCCAAGCTGGTGTTCTTTACAAACATATCGCACGATTTCCGTACGCCGCTTACTCTGGTTGCCGACCCTGTAGATCATCTTCTGGCAGACCGCACACTCTCGGAAGAACAATCCAAACTCCTGCGTCTCATTAAACGGAATGTCGATATATTGCTGCGCCTGGTCAATCAAATACTGGACTTTCGGAAGTACGAGAATGGCAAACTAGAGTTTGTGCCCACAAGAATAAACCTTTTGCAAAGCCTGCAAAGCTGGAATGCTTCTTTTGAAGAAGCGGCCCGCAAGAAACATATTCATTTCACATTCAACCATACCTCCGGCAGTGATTTCGACCTGAATGCAGACCCGGAGAAAATGGAGCGCATCTACTTTAACCTGATGTCGAATGCTTTTAAGTTTACTCCCGAGAATGGGAAAATAACCGTTTGTTTGTCTGCATCGGAAAGTCCGGAACGGGTGTGGGCGTACCGCTTAACCGTAGCCAATACAGGCAGTCTTATCTCTTCGGAACATATCCGTAGCATTTTCGACCGATTCTATAAAATAGATATGCATCATGCCGGGTCGGGGATTGGTTTGGCTTTGGTCAAAGCTTTTGTCGAACTTCATGGTGGCACAATATCGGTTGAGAGTGACGAAAAGCAGGGCACCATCTTTACTGTCGATATACCCGTAGAGCGAACCGACATCTCCGGACAAACGGCTGTATCTGCAATTGCCGATACTGACACCGTGTCTGTTCAGGGTGTGGCGACTTCTTCGGAATTGCTGTTAGAGGAAATAAGCGAGGAGGAAAGTTATGATACAACTAAACCCGTTGTCCTCGTCATAGACGATAACGCAGATATCCGCTCTTACGTCCACAGCCTTTTGCATGCAGATTATTCCGTCCTGGAAGCTGCAAATGGAATAGAGGGCATCAATAAAGCCATGAAATATGTGCCCGATGTGATTATATCCGATATCATGATGCCGGGCCTTGATGGGGTAGAATGTTGTCGCCGCTTGAAAAGCGAATTGCAAACCTGCCATATCCCGATCATTCTATTGACTGCCTGTTCGCTGGACGAGCAGCGGATACAAGGATACGACGTAGGGGCAGATTCTTATATCTCCAAACCCTTTAACTCGCAGGTACTGGTGTCGCGCGTCCGTAACTTACTGGATTCCACCCAACGAATCAAGCAGGTGATGGGCGAGGCTTCCATGATCACCCGCGAGAATGTGTGTGATATGGATAAGGATTTTGTTGCCCGTTTTAAGAGCCTGATTGAGAAACAAATGAATGATTCAAGCCTCAATGTGGAAGATCTGGGGAAGGAAATGGGACTGAGCCGGGTGCAGTTGTATCGTAAAATCAAATCTCTGACCAATTACTCGCCCAATGAGTTGCTTCGCATAACCCGGTTGAAGAAGGCTACTTCTTTGTTGTCCTCAACCAGCCTGAGCATTGCCGAGATTTGCTATGAAGTAGGGTTTACGTCGCCTTCTTATTTTGCGAAATGCTACAAAGAACAGTATGGCGAAAGCCCTTCCGATTACTTAAAGAGAACAGGCGGTGGAGGTTAACTGTAGGGGCGGTTCTCGAACCGCCCACGGCAACGTGCCGCAGCGAGGTCGGGCGGTTCGCGAACCGCCCCTACAGTTAATCTTAACAAAATATAAAACAATAACCTGATGAATCCCAAAATAGATAAAGACGAATTTTTCAGAGATGTATATGCAGTCGTTGCTGAAATCCCCCTGGGGCGCGTTATATCTTATGGAGAAATAGCGTTGCTGCTCGGTAAACCGCAATATTCCCGTATGGTAGGTCGTGCCTTGCGCCTTGTCCCTTCCGGACTTCATTTGCCTTGCCACCGGGTGGTCAACGCTCAGGGGCGGACGGCTCCGGGATGGGTGGAACAAAAAGAACTTTTAATTGCCGAAGGTGTTATATTTAAAACCGGCGGCGATGTAGATATGAAACGCTGTAAATGGCAATGGGAAGAACTTTAATCAGAAGCCATTTATTGACCTGTATCAAGCTGGAAGAAAATAAGAATATGTATTTTTGCAGGAAAGAATAACTACAATGATAAAGAACCTGGTTTTTGATTTTGGCGGAGTAATTGTCGATATTAACCGCGACAATGCAGTACGGCACTTTGAGTCGTTGGGTTTAACCAATGCCGAAGAGCTATTGGATAAATATCATCAACGCGATATCTTTCTGGAAGTAGAAGATGGACGAATTGATGAGACAGAGTTTTGTCGTAAACTAGGTGAGTACTGTCACCGTGACATTTCGTTTAAAGAAGCCAAAGCGGCTTGGCTTGCTTTTTTTGTAGGCGATCCTCAATATCGGCTGGACTATCTGGAAGAGCTGCATAAGAAATATAACATCTACATCCTAAGCAATACCAATCCTTTTGTGATGAGTTGGGCACGCAGCCCTGAATTTACTGCTGCCCGTAAACCTCTGGATTATTATGTAGATAAGGTTTTTACCTCCTATCAGGTGAAATGTGTGAAACCCCACAGGGAGATATTTGAATACATGATTAATGATACCCAACTAGACCCTGCTGAATCTCTGTTTATAGATGATGGCGCAGCCAATGTTGAAATAGGAAAAGAACTCGGTTTCCATGTACTTCAACCTGTCAATGGGGAAGATTGGCGCGAAAAACTGAACCGGATTCTATAAGAACTTGAGTTGAGTTCTTATAGAATTCAGCCCGAGTTCTTATAGAGTTTGGTCTGAGTTCTTATAGAGTTCGATCCGGATTCTTATAGAATTCAGTTTGGGTTCTTATGGAATTCTATTTATCCCAATTATCCGTGCGGAAGGGCGATGCTGGTAATCCTTCTTTATTATACAGATTGCAAACCGGACTATTTGAGAATCCGTAGCGTACGGCAACAGGTTCAGAAACCTTATCGCTGGAAATAATCACCTTATCTCCTTCGATTACCGCATCGGCCCAAACAAATTCCTGATTGTTTCCGGCAATTCCAAACCCACTTAGCCTATCGGCAGGTTGCTTTGGTTCCTCACCGGCGGGGGTATAGGGTGATGCACCAATAATAAGACCGGAACCACAGTTCTTAAATTTCAGAACAATTTTATTGCCCTCAACCTGCATACTGTCGTACAATGGTCCCGAGCCAACTATCTTTTCCTTATAGGCTAACTGCCGGACAGCAAGTGACAGACGATGGCCGACATCGTATTTATCTACCGGATGAAGATCGAACGGATCGCCCACATCAATTGTAATAGCCATTGCTGTATTGGGCAGTGATAATGCTTTGAGTTGTGCTTCGCGTACCCAACGCCAGCCTTCGCCCTCAACGGATGGACCTTGATCTATGGGACCAAAATTAGGGAGTTGTACATAAACAAAGGGGAAATCACCAATGCCCCACTTTTCGCGCCAGTCGGTAATCATGCGCGGAAACAGGGTCGCATACTCTTTACCCGATCCACCAGAGTTGAACTCGCCCTGATACCAGATCACCCCTTTAATGGCAAACGGAATAAGCGGATTGATCATGGCATTAAAAAGATTGGCGGGGCCATTATTACCACCATCGGGGTGGCGTGGATTGGACGGGCGTTTTACTCTGGGTTGAGGCTTTGGTGGTGAGGGCAGACCAGCCTCTTGTGCCTTTTTTACTTCAATAGCCCACTCTTTTTGTGCCTCATTCCATTCTTTTCCAACGGTTTTATCCCACTCCTTTATGATAACATCCCATTCGGCTTTTCTTTGTTTATAGGTAGGCAGGAGTTCGGGCCTGTCTTTTAGATTCTGTTCGTAGACTGTTACATATCTGGCCAATACGGGTTCTTCTTTTAATCCTGAAAGGCTGGTCCATGCTTCGGCGCGTGTTCCGCCCCAGGCACTTTGGATAATACCAAGCGGTTTTCCGTTGGTCTGACGTATGTCGCGTGCAAAATAATAAGCTGCCGTAGAAAATCCTTGTCCGTTAATCTTTGCCAGAGCTTCGGGGGTACATAGTATCCATTTGGCAGCCCATTGCGGGTTGGATGTTTCTTCGGGAATTTCAATATCTTGTAATGGTTGTAAGGATGTGTTCTTGGGGACAAAGAATAAGCGTAACAGTGAATCTGCCGAGTTGGCTATATCTTCGGCATAATCCTTCCGTGTTTTCACTCCCCATTCCATATTTGATTGTCCTGAGGCTACCCAGACATCTCCTACCAACACATCTTCGAAAGATATGGTATTTTTTCCTGTAATAGTGAGTACTTGTCCTTTCGGTTTTTCTTTGATTGGTTTAAGGTGTACCTGCCAGCACCCATCTGCACCCGCAGTGGTTTTGGCTTTTCTTCCGGCAATGGAAACGGTTATTTCCTCTCCGGCATCTGCCCAGCCCCAAATTGTAATCTTGGTGTCTTGCTGTAATACCATATGGTCGCCGAATATCATTGGCATGCGTATATCGGCGTGAACGGTAAGTATAAAAAAGAATATGGTTATAATAAGGCTTAGTAGTCTTTTAATAAATAGAAATTGATTCATGATTATAAGATTTATTTGGTTATTGGTTGTTTTAAGGTCAAATATACATGTGGTGAATTAACAGATGAGTTAACTATGAATTAATTAAATGAAAACTTTTCGGTGTTATAGGAAATAAGAATAAATTAATTGATTATTTGGGTTTGTGTTCTTTGGGTTAAGATAAAAAAGGGAGCACCTTTTTTAAGATGCCCCCTTTCCCTATATCTAAGCTATATCAATTATTCAGCAGCTTCGCTTCCCCAAGCTTGTTGAGCAAGACGCTTGTAATTGTTATATCTCCATTTTGCATTGTCTTCAGCAGCCTGGAACAATTCACCAGCTTCGGCAGGATATTGTTTCAGCAATGAAGTGTAGCGTACTTCACCTTTCAGGAAGTTTTGGAACTCAGTCCACTCAGGTTCTTTAGAGTCAAGAGAGAATGGGTTCTTTCCTTCGGCTTCCAATGCTGGGTTGTAGCGCCATAGGTGCCAGTAACCGCATTTTACTGCTTTTTCTTCTTCTTCCTGTGATTTACCCATACCCGAACGTAAACCGTGGTTGATACATGGTGAGTATGCGATAATCAAAGATGGTCCCGGATATGCTTCTGCTTCGCGGATAGCCTTCAACGTCTGAGCCTGGTCGGCACCCATAGCGATCTGAGCCACATATACATAACCGTAAGTAGTAGCCATCAGACCAAGGTCTTTCTTGCGGATTCTCTTACCGGATGCAGCAAACTTAGCGATAGCTCCTACCGGAGTAGCTTTAGATGACTGTCCACCTGTGTTAGAGTAAACCTCCGTATCAAGAACAAGGATGTTAACGTCTTTACCCGAAGCGATAACGTGGTCAAGACCACCGTAACCGATATCGTAAGAAGCACCGTCACCACCGATAATCCATTGTGAACGTTTTACCAGGTAGTGTTTCAATTCGTAGATACCTTTGCAAACATCGCATTTATCCTTAGATGCTTCAATCATTGGAATGATCTTTTCAGCCAATTCCTTAGTCTTGTCTGCATCCAGCATATTTTCGATCCACTGAGTGAATACTTCTTTATATTCAGCAGGAGTGTCGTTAGACTCAATAGCCTTGTTCATCAGGATAGCGATACGCTCACGCATCTTTTCGTTAGCCATTTCCATACCCATACCGAACTCGCAGAAGTCTTCGAACAACGAGTTAGCCCATGCCGGACCTTCGCCTTTTTCGTTGGTAGTATAAGGAGTTGATGGAACAGAACCAGAGTAGATAGAAGAACATCCGGTAGCATTGGCAACCATCTGACGATCTCCGTACAACTGAGTGATCAGTTTTACATAAGGAGTTTCACCACAACCTGAACAAGCACCCGAGAACTCAAACAATGGAGTGGCGAACTGAGAGTTCTTCACGTTGGCTTTCACATCAACAAGATGCTGTTTGCTCTTCACCTGAGTTGAGCAGTATTCCCAGTTAGGAGCTTCGGCAAGCTGAGACTCAAGAGATTTCATTGCCAACGCTTTGCCACCCTTCTTAGGATTACCCGGACAGATATCGGCACAGTTACCGCAACCCATACAGTCGAGAACGTCAACCTGGATACGGAATGTCATACCGTCGAATTGTTTACCAACTGCTTTCAATGAAGCAAAGTTTGCACCGGCTTGTTCAGCTTCATCCAACACGAACGGACGGATAGCAGCGTGAGGACAAACATAAGCACATTTATTACATTGGATACAAGTTTCTGGGTTCCACTCAGGAACGAAAGCAGCTACACCGCGTTTTTCGTATTGAGCCGTACCTTGATCCCATGTACCGTCTTCGCGACCTACGAATGCAGATACCGGCAACAAGTCACCATCTTGTGCATTGATCGGACGAACTACTTCGTTGATGAATGCCGGGTCGTTGTTTGGAGTTTCCTCGTCATTAGGAAGGTTAGCCCAAGCCGGATCAACAGTCAGTTGTTTGTATTCGCCACCGCGGTCAACCGCTGCGTAGTTCTTGTTAACGATATCTTCTCCCTTGTTACCATACGATTTCACAATGAATTTCTTCATTTGCTCGATAGCCTGGTCTACAGGAATCACTTTTGTGATCTGGAAGAATGCCGACTGAAGGATGGTGTTGGTACGGTTGCCCAAACCAATTTCCATAGCGATTTCAGTAGCATTGATATAGTAAACAGAAATATTCTTCTTAGCGAAGTAACGTTTTACCTTGTTAGGTAAGTGTTTAGCCAGTTCTTCGTCATTCCAGATGGTGTTCAACAGGAATGTACCGTTTTCGCGCAAACCGCGGGTTACGTCATACATTCTCAGGTAAGCCTGCACGTGACATGCCACGAAGTTAGGTGTATTTACCAAATAAGTTGAACGGATGGGGTCATCGCCGAAACGAAGGTGAGAACAAGTAAAACCTCCCGACTTTTTAGAGTCGTAAGAGAAGTATGCCTGACAGTATTTGTTGGTATTATCACCAATAATCTTGATTGAGTTCTTGTTAGCACCTACCGTACCGTCAGCACCCAAACCGTAGAACTTAGCTTCGTACATACCTTCGCCACCCAAAGCAATTTCTTCTTTTTGTGGAAGAGAAGTAAAGGTTACGTCGTCTACGATACCAATAGTGAAATGGTTCTTTGGTTCCGGCAACGCCAGGTTCTCGAATACAGAAATCACCTGTGCAGGAGTAGTATCTTTAGAAGAAAGACCATAACGTCCGCCCACGATAACCGGAGCATCAGCTTTTCCGTAGAAACAGTCTTTTACATCAAGATACAAAGGTTCGCCGGTTGCACCCGGTTCTTTTGTTCTGTCGAGTACTGCGATGCGTTTAGCTGTTTTAGGAACAGCAGCAAGGAAGTGTTTAGCAGAGAAAGGACGGTACAAGTGTACAGCCACCATACCCACTTTTTCGCCTTGAGCCACCAGGTGGTCGATAGCTTCACGGGCAGCTTCGGTTACAGAACCCATCGCAATCACTACGCGGTCTGCATCTTCGGCTCCGTAATAATCGAACAAACCATATTTGCGGCCGGTGATTACCGACAGTTCGTTCATATATTCTTCTACGATAGCAGGAACTGCATCATAGTATTTGTTGCAAGATTCTCTGTGTTGGAAGTAAACATCAGGGTTTTCGGCCATACCACGAGCTACGGGAGCACCCGGATTCAGTGCGCGGGCACGGAATTCGGCCAACGCTTCCTGGTCGATCAGGTGAGCAAGGTCTTCGTTTTCCAATGATTCGATTTTCTGGATCTCGTGTGAAGTACGGAAGCCGTCGAAGAAGTTCACGAAAGGAACGCGGCTTTTCAATGTAGCCAGGTGAGCTACTGCCGATAAGTCCATAACTTCCTGTACAGAACCTTCGGCAAGCATAGCGAAACCAGTCTGGCGAGCTGCCATAACGTCCTGGTGGTCACCGAAGATAGAAAGAGCATGTGAAGCTAAAGCACGTGCAGATACATGGAATACGCAAGGCAACAATTCGCCGGCAATCTTGTACATGTTAGGGATCATCAAAAGAAGACCCTGAGAAGCCGTATACGTAGTGGTCAATGCACCAGCCTGAAGTGAACCGTGGAGAGCACCTGCCGCACCACCTTCAGATTGCATTTCCTGTACCAACACTGTTTCGCCGAAGATGTTCTTACGGCCTTTAGCTGCCCATTCGTCTACGTACTCTGCCATAGTCGAAGAAGGAGTGATGGGGTAGATAGCAGCTACTTCCGAGAACATATACGAGATATGCGCTGCTGCCTGGTTACCATCACATGTGATGAATTTCTTCTTAGTCATAACTAATTTATAAGAGCCTCACCCCAGCCCTCTCCAAAGGAGAGGGAGTTGGGGCTAAGCGGGGTTATTAATATTTATTACATTTATATAATCTACTTAAGTATCTCCTCTTTCTCCCTCTCCTTTGGAGAGGGCCGGGGTGAGGCTGGCCGCTAGTATAAGAATCCGAATATCCAGAGAGGGATTTGATTGCCTCTTCCTATCTCCATCTTATGCAGGGCATAGATGGTGTCCGGATTGTTCTTTATCTTTTGTCCTTCGCAGCAAATCTTGAACGGTATGTTCTCGTTTACCAGGAATGACGTGTTTTTTTCTCCTTTATAGAGTTTATGATCCTTGTACATGGTGTTGAGGAAGAAAGTGTCCAGCACATCTTGTTCTTCTACACTTACCGGATAGATGGAATACATCAGATTGGTATTATGCATCATGATCTTTGCCGGTTTCTTAGGGAATTCTTCTCCCACAGGATATATCATATTGATCAACCGGGCATCGGCTAGGTATTTGATATAATTCATCACCGTAGCCCGTGAGGTTTGTATGTCTGTAGCCAACTGACTTACATTCGGTGCTTTAGGCCCATCTACTGCAAGCAGATAAAGCAGTTTCTTTATCTTCGACAGATACTTCAACTCAATCTGTTTCAACAGAAGGATATCTACCTCGACCATCATGTTCATGGTTTTCAGCAGGTTCTCCGAGAAGTTGCGTTTCTCCAGAAAGAACGGATAAAACCCATGATGCAGATAATCCTGGAAGTAGTTTAACGGGCGCACTTTAGACAATACACCGCGGGCAATTTGCTCATGGTTATTTAGTATCTCGTCTAGTGTGTAGGCCCGGAACCGCATACCGGTTTGCAGATTCAGAAACTCGCGAAAAGAGAATCCACGCAGATTGTAGCTTTTTACAATATCACGAAGTTCAATGTTCTCTTCCTTCAAACGCATGACTGAAGAACCGGTAAAGACGATTTTCAGGTTTGGATATTTGTCGTAACATCTACGCAGCTCCATGCTCCAGTCGGGATGCTTGAATACCTGGTCAATCAACAGTACCTTTCCGCCTCTTTTCTGGAATTCCCCGGCAAACTCAACGATGGAGTTGGCAGAGAAATAGAAGTTATTCATATTAATGAAAAGGCAAGACCGGTCTGTCCCGAATTTCTCTTTGGCGTATTGTAACAGGAAAGTCGTTTTACCCACACCTCGCGTACCTTTAATACCGATGAGGCGGTCGTTCCAGTCAATCTCGTCCATAAGGTCGCGACGTACAGGGGCGTTGGTATGTTCAACGAGATAAGCGTGTGTACGATAAAATGCTTCCATATCTCCTTCTTTTTTCGGCAGGCAAATATAACCCTTTTTTTAGAAATTGCAAAGTAGAGATAGCAAAATCTATTTTATTTAGTGCAGTTTATGTTGTTGTTTCATATTTTTATGTATGTTTGTAGCGAATCCCTTTTTAATACGACAAAATTGGAATGAGAAATAAGGTTTTTTTGTTTAATCCAGATCATGATCTGGCTTTAGCCAACCATGACGTTAATTATATGCCTCCCGCTTCCGCCCGCCAATTTAGTGCTGACTTAGCTATTTTCCCCGCTTGGTATGCCGGTGGACAGCATATGGTATTGGCGCCATCTGCCTATAATCTGACTTTCCTGAATGAAATGCGTGTCCGGTTTCCCCGTCTGGCTTCTTTGCTTACCGAGGTAGAAGTAGCTATGACATTGGATGTTGATTACATTCCCTGGGGTTGGGACCCGGCTGTTCATAAGCGTTTCATACAATTAGGCGTTCCTTTGCGTTCTTTGCCCTCTCAGGAGCAGTTGACGTTGATCCGGGAGAAGTCTCACCGTTTGCAGGCGGTAGAGCTACTTAAACGTTTGCAATTCAGCCATTGTTGTGGTGAGTCATTCTATCTGACGGAGTTGGGGAGGTTAAAAGAATTTGTAGAAACCCGTACGGCTTGTCTGTTGAAAGCTCCTTTATCCGGTAGCGGAAAAGGATTGAACTGGTGCAAGGGAGTGTTTACCACGCATATCAGCGATTGGTGCAAGAATATCATCAGGCAGCAGGGTGGAGTAGTGGCCGAGCCTTTATATGATAAAGTCATTGATTTTGCTATGCAGTTTTATGCTTATGCCGATGGACAGGTACGGTTTTCCGGCTATTCGTTCTTTCATACAACGAACAGTGGGGCTTACGATGGCAACTTGTTGGCTACAGATGATGAAATTGAAAGCCAACTTATCAAATATATACCCTTCAAGGTGCTTGACGAGGTGCGGCATGCGCTCGAAAAGGAATTGTCCGGGTTGATTGATGGCGTTTATGTGGGATATCTTGGGGTGGACATGATGATCTGCCGGTCTTATGATGCGCTTGAATATCGTTTGCACCCCTGCGTAGAGATCAACTTGCGTATGAATATGGGCATGGCGTCACGCATTTTCTACGACAACTATGTGCAGATAGGGAAAAAGGGCGTGCTTAAGGTTAGTTATTATGCTTCCAGTGAACAGCTGCAGGAAGAACATAAACGCATGGTGGCCGGGCATCCTTTGGTACTGGAAAACGGACGAATTGTAAGAGGTTATTTGTCACTTGTTCCTGTTACTCCACGGGCAAAGTATGGGGTATGGGTGCTGATTGACGACTCAACGGCTTTCTAATTGTACTGCTTCGCTTTCATTACCGTAGCGGTCTACAGCGGTTACGGCAAAGTATTTACAGGCTTCCCAGAAATATATAGGAGCGTGTACATAGCTATTCTTTTTAATTCGCTGGGCAATGATGTGTTCCGGGTTTGAGATATCTACCGGATAGCTGTTGGAACCGTATATAATATAGTATGGCTCGTTCTGTTCATCATCATCGGTTGAGGCGTTCCAGGTTAAGGTGGTATAACCTCCTTGTACACTCATTTTCAGGTCTGTGGGTGTGGTAGGAGGGGTGTTGTTAATCCACGGCATAGGTGGCTGCAATGCCTGATGGATATAAAATTGTTCGTTTAGTTCGTCATATAGTCCCTGGGTATTGTTCATCAGGAAGCCTACACGGTAGTATGCCTGTCCGGCCAGTCCGTTGTTTCGTATGAAATAGATTTGCCGTTCGATTTCTTCCCGCGTCCAGTTGCCTTCTTTGGGATCGAGGAAGTAGATGCCTAACCCCGGAATGATATGGCGCCCGTTACTCCGCTCTTGCCAATCTAAAGCATAGGGGTAGAAGTTATTGCCCCGGAAATACATCATGGGATAGATTTGGTCCACAATGCCCTCGGCCAGCCACTTTTGCACATCCTGATAGACGGTGTGGTAGGCGCTCCATATGTTAGATTGATAACGTGCCGTGTTCCGGTATCTGCCCACGGGACTGCTGCTGAATTTTACCCAGGGTTTCCGGTCTTTTATACCTTTATATATATAGCGCACGATTTCCGTGAGGTTGTCTCTACGCCATTCATCAAGTTTTTTTCCTTTACCATAGCGGAGGAACTCTTTCCTATCGGGGAACTTGGGTTCGTTCTCGGGGTAGCGAAGATAGTCGAGGTGTATTCCGTCGATATCATATCGGGTAACGATTTCTTGTGCCAATTGCATCAGGTATTGCTTTGTTCCGGGGGTTCCGGGATTCAGATACCATTGCTTTTTATGCTGTACGCATATACCGGGCTGTTTTCGGGTGACCGATTCTTTGCCTAACCCTCTGACTTGTGCTGCACTGCCCAGCGGTATTCCTACCATCCAGGCATGACACTCCATGCCTCGTTTATGGCACTCTTCAATGGCAAAGGCCAGTGGGTCATATCCGGGATTTTTACCGACAGTTCCTGTCAGCATGGCACTGAATGGTTCAATGGATGAGGGGTAGAAAACGTCTCCACGGGTACGGGCCTGAAACAGTATGGTGTTGAAGTTGGCGGCGTAGAGTTTATCCAGTATGGCGATGAGTTCTTCTTTCTGCTGCCGGATGCCCGCCGGGGTATTTGCCTTGCTTTTGGGCCAGTCAAGGGCATAGGCTGTGGTGATCCATGCGGCGCGCACTTCATGTTTTTGCTGTGCAAATGCGGAAGGGAATATCAAAAACAGTGATAATGTAATCAATAGGTGTCGCATGGAGCTTTTTTGTTTTTTTATTTTAGGCAAAGGTAGTAAAACAGCTTGTATTTTTGTGTTATTTCGTATGAATATGCTACTTTTGTCTCTTGTAAAACAAGAGAATCCGATCATGATTACATTTACCATCTGCCTTTTATTGCTTATCGCGGGCTACTTTGTCTATGGTAAGATTATAGAGCGTATTGCTCATCCTACAGATAAACCCACTCCTGCGCTTCTGCATCCTGATGGGGTCGATTACATTCCTATGCCCAGATGGAAGATCTTTATGATTCAGTTTCTGAATATTGCAGGTCTTGGTCCGATTTTCGGGGCGATTATGGGTGCGCAGTTCGGTACGGCTTCTTATATCTGGATTGTGGTAGGTACGATCTTTGCGGGTGCAACGCACGATTATTTGTCGGGTATGCTCTCGCTGCGTAATAATGGTGAGACACTGCCCGATACGATTGGCCGTTATCTGGGAGTAAGTACGAAGCAGGTGATGCGTATATTTACCGTTGTGCTGTTGATACTTGTAGGCGCTGTATTTGTTTCCGGTCCGGCAGGCTTATTGGCTAATATGACGCCTAAGCATCTGGATGCTACGTTCTGGATCATTGTGATCTTTGTTTATTATATATTGGCTACCTTATTGCCGATAGATAAGATTATTGGCAAGATCTATCCTCTTTTTGCTGTATCCTTATTGTTTATGGCTGGCGGTATTTTGTTTATGCTTTTCTGGTATCACCCGCAATTGCCTGAGATAACGGAAGGGTTGGGCGAGAACTATACCGGCTTGTCCATCTTTCCAATGATGTTTGTGTCTATTGCCTGTGGAGCAATCTCGGGTTTTCATGCTACGCAATCGCCGCTGATGGCCAGATGCATGACGCACGAGAAGCAGGGACGCCCCATCTTCTACGGTGCAATGGTTGCCGAGGGCATTGTAGCCTTGATCTGGGCTGCTGCTGCCACGTATTTCTTTAAGGAAAATGGTGTAAGCTATATGGAAGACGGAAAGGAGATTCTTTATACCGGGGCGGATGTGGCTTCTAAGATATCTAAAGATTGGTTAGGACAGTTTGGCGGACTGCTTGCCATTCTGGGGATTATCGCTGCACCGATCTCTACGGGTGATACGGCGTTACGTTCTGCCCGCATCATGGTGGCGGATATGTTTAAGGTTGAGCAGCGAACGATTTCTAAACGACTGATTATAAGTATTCCTATTTTCCTGGCTACGATGGCAATCTTGCTTTTCAGCCTTAGCGATAAGGAAGGATTTAATATTATCTGGCGTTATTTTGCCTGGTCCAATCAGGCCCTTTCCGTGTTTACGCTATGGGCTTTGACGGTGTATCTGACAAGGCATAAGAAGCCTTACCTGGTGACTCTTATCCCGGCGTTGTTTATGACTGCCGTTTGTGTAACCTACATCTGCGTGGCGCCGGAAGGGTTGGAACTCCCCGAAACGGTATCTTATCTGATTGGCGGAGTGTGTGTGGCGGTGAGTATTGTGTGGTATGTAGTCTGGAAAAAAAGATATAATACAAAAAAGATATGAGAAAGAAGATAAAGAAGTCAACCTGGATGACCTTGGCATTATTTATATATGTAACTACGATGGCGGTTTATTTCCTGCCACGCAATACGGAAATTAGTGATACGGAGAAGTACGTAACCCTCGGCGCTGCGTATGTGATTGTACTTGCTCTTTGGTTTGTACTGAAGAAAAAGGAGCAGGCACAGGAGCGTCGTAAAGAAGAAGAGGAACATTATAACAAACTAAAAGACAAACAAGAATGAAAAAGTTAATTTTTAGCCTTTGCCTGTTATGCGTAACCATGGCAGCACAAGCACAATTTGAACAAGGAAAATGGATTGTTAATCCTTCGGTGACTGGGTTGAATCTATCGCACAGTAAAGCCGAAGATACCCAGTTCGGTATCAATGGCCAGGTAGGGGCTTTCCTTATCGATAATGTGGCATTGATGGTTTCAGTAATGGGGCAATGGAACGACGCGTATGATGCGTATGGAGCAGGTGTCGGTGGACGTTATTACTTTCACAAGACCGGTATCTACCTCGGTGCAGGATTAGAGGTAGCTCGCTTGAAATTAGATGGATTCGGATCTGATACCAATTTCGGAGCATCGGCCGAAGCCGGATATGCGTTCTTTATCACAAAAACTGTAACGATAGAGCCTGCTGTTTATTATAACTGGAACTTTGATAACAGCGACTTCTCTAAATATGGATTGAAAGTCGGATTCGGAATTTACTTCTAGACCCAGCCCCGGCCCCGGCCTCGAGGCGGCCAGGTGCGGCAAGCCGCGTTTATAAAAAGTGCCGGTAGCATTTGATCTGAATGCTACCGGCATTTCTTTTAAATGCTACTAGTATTTGAGCCGAATGCTACTGGCATCCGAGTGAAATGCTACCGGCATTTGGAAGAAGGTAGGTTACTCTCCTTGTTTTAGTGCTGTAACCCGCTTTACATACGCATCACAACTATTTCTTTTATCAAATCTCTCTGCCAGTTCCAGTGCTTCCCAGTAGAAATGGTTTCTTAAACTGGCTACCTCATAAACTCCCGTAGAGGAATGCAGCTCAAATTCAGCAGGAAGCTCCAACGTGATGGTTTCTTCTCCCTGAAGATTATTCAGCCCTTCTACAAAATAGGAGTAAAAGTCATATTTACTATAACAATCGCTCTCTAATGCCCAGGGTAGATACCGCTGAATGTACTTATACATTTTATCTTTATCCTTATCGGACAGGTAGGCGATTAACATTCCGCCATACGACATCAGGTTCGGATTCTCTCTCTGTTCTTCCATTTCAACCTCGCCTTGTTTAAACAATTCGGCAGCCAGTTCATGTTTTCCGTCTTTCTGAGCGTAATATAATAAGGTGCAGAACGTACGTGCAGGAACCTGAGAGCAGGTTTCGACAAAGATTTGTTTGGTGAGCAACGGTTGAGCGCGGTTATAAGCCTCGTCAAAGTTGCCGGTACTCAGATAATAGTCCAGTTCATAGTCGAGCGTGCAGGCCGGACAATTATCCACATTGTCCTGGGGCTGTTCATTGCGTAGGGTAAGATACTCTTTTGCTTTCTCGATTTGTTCGATGGAGAGCGCTTCCGTGTAAAGGCGGTCGTAATATGCTCGCAGACCATGCCCGTTGCGGGTAAGCCGCTCTTTGAAGTCGGCAAGGATGGCCTCGATTTGCTCCATAGATACGTCCGGGTTCTGATACATGGCTCCCAGCACCCATTTATACTCCCAAAGGAAATCGTTTTCGTCGAACCAATCCGGATGCTCTTCATAGGCGTTTAATATCCAGGTGAAGTTCGTCACCAGTTCGTTGTCCGAGGGCAGGAAATAACATTCGCGCAACAGTTGCATGCGGATATCGTATCCCCATTCTACATCATCTTCGTTGTCTGCAATAGCGGCAGCTTCTTTCAATAACCGTATCTTGTCTCTGGATGTCAGGCTCTTATCGTTATCAACCTGATATAATCTTTTCTGGATTTCTAATGTATATTTCATATCTGATCGTTTTTAGTTTTCGTGAATAAGTCCCAGGATATCGTGCATCCCCATCGTTATGAGGCGATAAAGCGAGGTGTTGAACAGGTGCATTCCTTCATCGTTTACCGGATATTTACCCAGGAGTAGCGATTGTATATAGAGGATATGGACAATGGATTCGAAGACGGTGGTGTTTTTAATTCCTACCAGGTTCCTGACCAGCTCGTTGTTCATATTCATGCACAATGTAGGCATTGTTTTTTGTACCTTTTTAGGAGCGAACGCTCCCAAAGCTGCGCTCACGGGGTTGCTTCCTTTTTTGCCGGTGTCCGGTTGGGTTTTCTCGCTTGCCACGTAAATCACCGGCGTGTCTTCGGGGGTGAAGAACTTCAGTTGGCAAATGCATCCCATCGGTTTAAGCAGTTCGTTGCAAAGGGCTTCAAAGTCGGTATACTCCGGATGGTCCGCGTATGAAACGTCCTTAAAGCTACTCAGGATATAAGAAGGAGAAATCTTTTCCAGCTCAAAGTCGAATAGCTTGGCGGCTTTCTTCAATAGTGTCTCATCGAATGTATAAGCGGCATTGATAACGAGCATGCCTTGCGAGGAGGCGATTCTTCGTATCTGTTTGAAATCATCCAACACCGGCGTATAGTACACGGTTGCCCCACTATTGCGGATGCTTTTAAAGTTGCGCGTGCCTTTGTTGGTTTCAAAGGGAAGCGTGTCCATAAACAGCGAGAGCATTTCGTTGTCCTCTGCGGCGATGGCCTTTATATGCAAGTAGTGCGTCTCCAGTATTTTATGGAAGAGGTCCGGGTTTGTTTGCACTACTTTCTTGAGGTACTCTTTGAGCGCCGTTCCTATTTCGACGGAGGCTTTCTGTAGCTCTTCGTTGTTCACCAGCGACTCGCGCGAGGCGGTAGAAGATAGCGTTTCTACATTCAATATACACTTCACAAAGAATGCCCAGGAGGGAAGGAGGTTGCAGTCTTCTTCACTGAGTAGCATACGTTTGAGGTATATCTTGTGCGTGAGCTTGCCGGAAAACTGGGTCTTAAAAGGAAGAATATAGATGGTCCCCCTTATCTTTCCGCAGTCCGTCTTTATGGGAAAGGCATCGAGGAAGGAGGAATGAAACTCTTTTCTGCCGGCGGCCAGCAACTCTTCCCGGCTGGCGTTTGACTTTAGCCACACCGGGTCGGATTCGTTTACCTGCTCGCGCACCTCTCCCTGGGCAAGGAAAATAGGGTGGGGCAGTGCGTTGCCGTAAAGTCTGAGGTTACGTTTGAGGCTTTCGTACTCAAACAAGTGCCTCCATTCATTCTTTGGCGTAAGTATAACCTTCGTACCGATGGGCAGGCTTTCGTCTTCGATGATGGTGGTTTCGTATGTACCGTCGGCCTTTCCACACCATCGGATGGCCTGTTTATTCATGGCCGAGCGGGTTTCGAAGATGATGTCGTTACTTACCACGAAACAAGACAGTAGCCCGATGCCGAACCGTCCGATGAAATCAATCGAAGCGAAAGAGTCGCGCTTGGAACTCTCGCCGATCACGGTAAGCACCTGGTGGATATCGTCTTCCGTCAGGCCAATACCATTATCCACGAAGCTCATGGTTCCGTCGTCGTGGAGGGTTACTTCTATTTTCCCTTCAAAAGATTCGTCCAGGCTGCGTATGGCGGTAATGGCATCGATGCCGTTTTGCAGCAATTCTCTGATAAACGTATTCGGGTTGCTGTATATATGCTCCGAGAGCAATGAAATCATTCCTTTCAGGTTGACCTGAAACAAGTGAGTCTTATTCTCCATCTTACTTTCTGCGTCTCCTTCCTGTAATCTTTAGGGCATCTTCGTGTCCGTTATCTGCTGCCAGTTCAAAATATTCCATTGCTTTATCTTCGTCCGGTTCCACTCCTTTTCCCACCAGGTAGCAGTTGCCTAGCTCGAACTGGGCGTTGGCGTAATCGCTCTCGGCGGCTTGTTGAAGCAGGGCGATGCCTTCTTCGATGTTGGGCGTGCAGCCCTCGCCGTTCAATAGCATTTTGCCTTTGAAGTATGTGGCAGCCGTATGTTCGTAGCCTGCCGCATCGCTAAACCAACGGAAGGCTTCTTGCATGTTTTCTTTGGTTCCTGTGCCGTGATAATAGCAAACGGCTACGCTATACATGGCCCGTGCATATCCATCTTCGGCGGCTTTGAGGTAGTATTTAAAGGCTTCGGGTTCGTTTTCTTCTACACCAAAGCCGTAGTTCAGGCAGTCGCCCAGACCTTGATTGACGTATCCTTGTTCGGCGGCTTTCAGGTAGTACGGATAGGCTTTTGCCTCTTCGTTGATTTCGTCGTAGTCGTACAGATAGTAGTTTCCTACTTCGAGCAAGGCGTACGGATATTCCTGTTCGGCGGCTTTTAAGAACCATTTGAGTCCTTCGGCATTGTCGGAGGGAACATCATCGTCCAGGCCATACATATAGTAATATCCTACTTTGTATTGGGCGTAAGGGTACTCTTGTTCGGCTGCCCGGAGCATGTATTCCAGTGCTTTTTTGTTATCGGGTTCTACGCCATATCCTTCTTCGTAGCATACGGCCAATTCGGTTTCTCCCTTAGCCACCTGGTTGTCGGCTGCCAGTTGCAGGTAGTGGATGGCTTTGTCCGGGTCTTCTTCCGTTCCGATTTCGTGGCGATAGCAGCGTCCCACGAGGAAGTATGCATATGGATACTCTCTTTGGGCGGCCATTGCGGCATATTCGAATGTTTTCTGTGCATCGGCTTCTACACCGTTGCCACTATCGTACATCAGCGATAGTTCTACCATGCAGTAGGCCGACCCCATTTCTACGCCTCTGTTGTAGTATTCCAGTGCTTTTTCGGCGTTCTCTTCTCCGGCATAACCCACCAGATGGTAGCGTCCGGCCATTTCTATGCCATGTATGTAGTTTAGTTCGGCGGCTTTTTCGTAGCATTGCAGGGCGGTTACGTAATCGCTTTCTCCATCGTTGAGTACGCCTTCCTCGTATAGTTTCCCCAGACGGTATGCGGCTTCTCCTTCGCCTTTGTCGATGGCTATTTTGAGCATAGCAACGCATTGGTCGATGTCTTTTTCCACTCCGTTGCCGGTATAGTATAGGTTGGCTTTGGTGATATAGGCGTCGGGGTATTCTTGTTCGATGGCTTTGTCCAGATAGAACAATCCCTTCTCTGTGTCTTTCATTTCTTCATTGTACAGAAAGAGGTTGGCCAGTTGATAGGCACTGTATGCATCGTTGTATTGATAGCCCTTGTAGAGCCAATGTATGGCGCGTTCATTGTTCTGCCACTCCTGGCCGGAGTTGTAATAGCAGAAGAAGAGGCTGCGTATGATATCTGTTTGTCCGGTTTTGAAGGCGTCTTCCAGTAGTTTTAGTCCGTCTGGCTGGGATGCTCCTTCTATCAGGTTGTTGTAGTAGAGGATGCCCAGGCGTGTGAAGACAAAGTGGCTACAAGAGTTTTCCAGTACTTTCTTATAATAGGTTGCAGCCGATTCCGGCTCTTGGCTAAACTCGAATAAGTAACCATAAAGCTCGTATACCAAGCGGCTGACGTCGGGTGTCAGTTCTTTTTCCGTAAGGGGTTGGATCAGGCTGCGTGCTGCGTCCGGACCTTCTTCGCGCAGGATGATGTGCGCTTTGTATACCGTGGCTTTTTCTTTGGCTTCGGGCTGGGTGACGTTGTTGATGGATGCCATACCTGCTTCTTTATCGGGTTCGCCGAAGAGTCCCAGGTATTTATAATATCCCCAGATGATTTGTGCGGTTTCATCGCCCCGGTTTGCTGCTTCTTCCAACAGGGGCATGAGGATGGAGGTGTCGCCGTATCCTCTGCGTGGATGGAATTGTTGCAGGGCTTTTTCGATAAGCGCCTCGGTGGAGTGGGGGGCGAAAGCATCGAATAGTTGGTTGATCTTTTCCCAGTAAAACGCATAGTCGTCGTTGCTGAGGTTTACACTGGCCAGGCCATCGTATGACTTGAAGATGAGGTGAAAGTATGGATTGGTAATCCCGGTGTCGAACCCCGACTGGATGGCGTGTTCCAGTATGGCCAGTGCTTCGAACCAGATGGCTGGTTGCATAAGCTGCTCGTGACTGAAACGGGTTAGCAGGTTTTCTTTCCAGGAATTGTCTGTGGAGAATCTTTCATAACTTTGCTGATAGTAGGCTTGTAATGTATCTCCTTCTTTAATGAATGATGTAAAAGTATCCATGTTTTTTCTTTTGTTTGTTTGAATTAGACAAGGTTGCAAAGATAGCAGACTAAAAGGATTTATTATAATTTGTAGTTGGTTTTTAATTGCAAAGGTTTTGTGGTGATCCTGGGAAAGTTGCTCAGTGATGCTGAGAAGGTTTCTTGGTGAGGATGAGAAAGTTTCTGGGCGAGGGTGAGAAAGTTTCGCGGTGAGGGTACGGTTGCTTTAAAGTATTTCTGGTTGGTTTTGAGTATTTGGGGTTGGTTTTACGTTATTTCAACCATCCACCCCCTGCCCCCGCCAGCGGGGGATAGGCTGCGCTACACAGTGTCTCCGCAAGGTATCCCCCGCTGGCGGGGGCAGGGGGTGGATTTGGCGTAGTATAGAATTAATTCATTTCCAATCCGTTTTACGTATTTCCCTCCCGTAACCCCTAACTTTAATGCGTATCGCCCTACACAATTAAGAAGAAAGTTTCTCCTTCAAAAATTGCCCGGTATAACTAGCACCACAAGCGGCAACTTCTTCGGGCGTACCGGCAGCGATCAGGTTTCCACCTTTATCACCGCCTTCGGGACCGAGGTCAATCACATAATCGGCACATTTTATCACATCCATATTGTGTTCAATAATCACGATAGAATGCCCGCGGCGGATTAACGCATCGAAAGCCTCCAGCAGTTTGCGTATGTCATGGAAGTGCAATCCGGTGGTTGGCTCATCAAAGATGAACATCGTAGGATCGGCCTTCTCCTGACTCAGGTAATAGGCCAGCTTAACACGCTGGTTCTCACCACCCGATAGTGTAGAAGATGTCTGCCCCAACTTGATATACCCCAGTCCGACATCCTGCAACGGCGTGAGCTTTTTAATAATCTTCCTTTGCCCGTGTTTGGTGAAGAACTCAACCGCCTGATTGATTGTCATATTCAGTACATCATAGATGTTTACCCCGTGGAATTGTACCTCCAACGTATCCGTCTTGAAGCGTTTGCCGTGGCACGATTCACATTCCAATACCAGGTCTGCCATAAATTGCATTTCTACCGTCACCGTTCCATCGCCTTTACACTCCTCGCAACGTCCGCCTTCGCTATTGAAACTGAAATATCCGGCACTGTATCCCATCTGTTTGGATAGAGGTTGGTCGGCCCACAGTTTACGGATCTCATCGTAAGCCTTAAGGTAAGTTACCGGATTGCTACGGCTCGACTTTCCGATAGGATTCTGATCTACAAACTCTACGTTGCGCAGGTTTCTCAAATCTCCGCCGATGCTGACAAACTCTCCCGGACGATCACTACATTCATCCAATTCCCGTTTCAGTGCGCGGTAAAAGATATCGCGTACAAGCGTACTCTTGCCCGAGCCGGATACACCAGTCACTACGGTCATTACATTCAGCGGGAATTTCACATCCACCCCTTTCAGGTTATTCTCGCGCGCCCCTTTAATTTCAATATAATTATTCCACGGACGGCGAAGCTCGGGTACGGGAATCACCTCTTCTCCAAGCAGATAGCGTACCGTGTGGCTGTTGCTTCCCTTCTTTAGGTCGTTCATATCCCCCTCGTAAACAATCTCACCACCCAGTCGTCCGGCATTCGGACCTATATCAATAATATAATCGGCAGCGCGGATAATTTCCTCGTCATGCTCTACAACGACTACCGTGTTGCCTAGCTCCTGCAACTGGCGAAGCACATAAATCAGCCGGTCCGTATCGCGGCTATGCAACCCGATGCTCGGCTCATCGAGGATATACAAACTTCCCACCAGGCTGCTACCAAGCGAGGTAGCCAGGTTAATGCGTTGGCTCTCACCACCGG
The DNA here is from genome assembly GCF_010500965.1 of Bacteroides sp. 51. GTDB lineage: Bacteria > Bacteroidota > Bacteroidia > Bacteroidales > Bacteroidaceae > Bacteroides. Next base: position 95,154 of record NZ_QVMI01000015.1, read on the forward strand.
ATAGCGAGTTACTCAGCCGGTTTAACGTCAGATAGCCCAGCCCGACATCAATAAGGAACTTGATGCGGCTGTTTATTTCGGTCAGGATGCGCGTGGCAACGGCCTGGTCATGGTCGTCCAACGTCAATGTATCGAAGAATGTTTTAAGATCAGTGATCGGCAAGTCTACCAACTCACTGATGTTCTGTCCTCCCACGCGTACATAACTTGCTTCCGGTTTCAGGCGGGTGCCGTGGCACACGGGACAAAGCGTCTTTCCCCGGTAGCGTGCAAGCATTACCCGATACTGAATCTTATATTGATTCTCTTCCAACATCCGGAAGAAGTCGTTAATGCCATGGAAATATTGATTCCCTTCCCAAAGCACCCGGCGTTGCTCATTCGTAAGCTCGTAGTAAGGCGTGAATATCGGGAAATTAAACTTATCGGCGTTATGTATCAGTATATCCTTGTACTCACTCATCTTCTCGCCACGCCAGCACATCACCGCACCGTCATAGATAGATAGCGAACGATTAGGCACCACCAGATGCTCGTCAATACCGATCACCTTCCCGAAACCTTCGCATTTCGGGCAAGCCCCCACCGGAGAGTTAAAGGAAAACATCTGATCGTTAGGCTCCTCGAAGGTAATGCCATCTGCTTCAAAAGTGGTACTGAACGTGTGCAACTCTGTATTTCCGTCGGGCAGGTAAAACCGCAACATACAGATTCCGTTACCCTCGTACATGGCTGTCTCCGCCGAATCGGTTAACCGGCTGATTGCATCTTTGGTGGTATCCACCGCCATACGGTCGACCAAAAGATACACCGTATCTTCTGCTTTTGGCTTGTAATCTTCAATGCGCACCATCTCGCCATTCACCTCAATACGGTTAAAACCCTGTTTCAGGTCGATGCCTAATTGCTGCTTTAACGTCCGGCCTTCGGGAAGGCGGAAGGCGGTGAGCACCGTATATCTTGTACCTTCCGGATAGGAAAGCATGCAGTTTACAATATCTTCAATACTATGCTTCTTCACCTCCTGGCCGCTTACCGGACTGAATGTCCGGCCGACGCGGGCAAAAAGCAGGCGCATATACTCATAAATCTCCGTGCTGGTACCTACGGTAGAACGCGGATTCCTGCTGCTTACCTTTTGTTCGATAGCAATGGCAGGCGGAATACCTTTAATAAAGTCGCACTCCGGCTTGCTCATTCGCCCGAGGAACTGCCGGGCATAAGAAGACAAACTCTCCACATAGCGCCGTTGCCCCTCGGCATACAACGTGTCGAAGGCAAGTGAAGATTTACCCGAACCGGAAAGCCCGGTGATTACAACCAATTTATTACGTGGGATGTTTACATCAATGTTCTTCAGGTTGTTCACCCGCGCCCCTTTGATGCTTATATATTTACTCTCTGGCATATTTAGAAGTTAGAAGTTAGAAGTTAGTAGCTAGAAGTTAGAAGTAAGAAGTAAGGTCAATGAATACGATGCCGCATGGATTGGGCAAAGCCTAGCTACTAACTTCTTACTTCTAGCTTCTAACTTCCAGCTACTGAAAAACATGCAAAGTTACTATTATTTAGCCAAATTGATAACTCTTAATCCTAAATAAACCTTTATCTTTGTTACCCTCAACGACTTAAAAACTTAAAATCTCAAAAACTTAAATATGCGTTATTTGGCTCTTACTTTTGCTCTGCTTTTCGCCTTTGTTTCGTTACAGGCGCAGACAATCCACCCTAAACGTGAATTCCGTGGTGCCTGGATACAAGCTGTGAATGGACAATTCCGTGGTATTCCTACCGAAACCCTGAAGTCGACCCTGACCGATCAGTTAAATTCCTTACAGGAAGCCGGCATCAATGCCATCATATTCCAGGTCCGCCCGGAGGCCGATGCACTATACAATTCGGCTCATGAGCCGTGGAGCCGCTTCCTGACCGGTGTACAAGGCAAAGCCCCCAATCCGTATTGGGACCCGTTGGAGTTTATGATCCAGGAATGCCATAAACGCAACATGGAACTGCATGCCTGGATCAATCCGTATCGTGCCAAGACGAATACCAGCGTCCAGTTGGCTTCTACGCATATCTATAACATACATCCCGAACGGTTTATCGAATACGACAACAAACTATTCTTTAATCCGGCGCTGGCCGAGAACCGGGCGCACATCTGCAAGATCGTTTCGGATATTGTGTACCGCTATGACGTAGACGGCATTCATATGGATGACTATTTCTACCCTTACCCGGCCAACGGCGCGGATTATCCTGATGACGCGAGCTTTGCAGCTTACGGACGTAGCTTTACGAACAAAGGAGATTGGCGCCGCAATAACGTAAATGTACTCATCAAAGAGATTCACGAAACCGTTCGTAAACTGAAACCCTGGGTAAAGTTTGGTGTCAGCCCGTTTGGAGTATACCGCAACCAGAGTAGCGATCCGTTGGGAAGTAATACCAAGGCTTTGCAGAACTACGATGACCTGTATGCCGATGTGTTGCTGTGGGCTCGCGAAGGTTGGATTGACTATAATATTCCCCAGATTTATTGGCATGTCGGACATCCGCAGGCCGATTATCAGGAGTTGGTTAACTGGTGGGCACGTAATGCCGAGGGGCGTCCATTATTTATCGGGCAGTCTGTGCCTAATACAATAAAGAGTCCGGACCCCGGTAATCCGGAAATAAACCAGTTGCCGCTAAAGATGAAGTTACAGCGCTCTTTCCAGACCATTGGCGGTAGCTGCCAGTGGCCAGCCAGTTCGGTGGTGAATAATGAAGGACGGTATCGTGATGCTTTAGTACAGGAATACCATAAGTATCCGGCTTTGCAACCTGTCTTTGATTTTATGGATGGCAAAGCTCCCGGTAAGGTGCGCAAGGTAAAAAGCGTTTGGACAGAAGATGGATATATGCTTTTCTGGACAGCACCGAAGGATAAAGGTGAAATGGAGCAGGCTACTCATTATGTGGTGTATCGTTTCGATAATAAGGAGAAGGTAAATATTGACGATCCGTCGCATATTGTGGGTATTACACAGAATACATTCTATAAACTGCCTTACGAGAACGGGAAAACAAAGTATCGCTACGTTGTAACGGCACTGGATAGATTGCAGAATGAGTCGCGTAGTGTAGCGAAGAAAGTGAAACTTTAATATACTACCAACCCAACCAATCCGCAGGCGATAATCATCAATATTGGATTTATTTTAAAACGATAAGTTCCGATAAATGCTGCAAGGAAAAGAACTACACTGATTATAAAAGAATACATATCCTCTGCTGGTGAGCCAAAGTTTTCGGTGTTCATCAGCACAAGGGCGGCGGCGGCTAATAACCCCACGATGGCCGGGCGCAACCCCTTAAAAATTGACTCTACCACCGGATGTTTCTGATATTTAAGAAAGAACTTGCTGATGGTCAGCATCAGGATAAATGAAGGCAGCGTTACGGCAAATGTCGCAACCACCGATCCCCAGACACTTCCGGTTGCGGCAAACCCTACATACGTAGCCGAGTTTATTCCTATCGGGCCTGGCGTCATCTGGCTAATGGCTATAATGTCTGTGAACTCTTGTGCCGAGAGCCATTCATGACGGGTCACCACCTCTCCCTGAATAAGCGAAAGCATGGCATATCCACCACCGAATCCGAACAATCCGATTTTAAAGAACGCGTAGAATAACTCTAGATAAAGCATGAATGAATTATGAATTATGAATTATGAATTAATATCTTTAATCCTTACTTTTAAGCTTTGATCCCCATCGTCCCCAAACATAGCCGCCAACACCTGCCAGTACGATAATCCAAATCGGAGAGAACCCCAACAGCCAGATAAGAAGTGCGGAGACTATAGGAATCCATATCGTATACCTGTTTATCCTGGCCGATTTAGCCATCGTAAATGTGGGTGCCGCTATCAGAGCAACAACTGCCGGACGCATACCTTTAAATATACGCTCTACAATCGTATTATCTTTGAAATTATGGAAGAACATGGCAATAGCCAGTATAATAACAAACGAAGGTAACACTGAACCCAGAGTAGTGACAAGACTGCCACGGACACCTTTTAACTTGTAGCCCACAAAAATAGATATATTGACCGCGAATACACCGGGAGCCGATTGGGAGATAGCCAACAGATCAAGGAAATCTTCCTGCGCAATCCACTTCCGCTTGTTCACGATCTCATTTTCTATCAAGGGTACCATAGCATACCCACCGCCAATCGTAAAAGTCCCGATCTTACAAAAGATGCCGAATAGTTCAAGATATATATTCATGCCTATCCTTTATACTTACTAGGGCTTACTTTGTATTGCTTTTTGAATACTTCACGGAAATACTTCGCATCGCTGAATCCGGTTTTCTCGGCTACTTCCGTTACGTTGAGCTCACCCTCTTTTAATAGTTCCGCGGCCTTGGTCAACCGGATATTGCGTACATAGTCGCTTGGCGAGAGATCCGTCAGCGCCTTAATTTTATTGTACAGACTGGTGCGGCTCATATTCATGTCCGAAGCCAGCAGATCAATATTGAACTCCGGATTCTCCAGATTATCTTCTACATATGCTTTCAGTTCGCCAATGAACTTCCAGTCAATATTGGTAGAACAGTTGTTGCATGCTTCTTCTTCGGTTTCCTCAATCTCCAGGTTTGCATACCTGTTCCGTAGCATAGCCCTGTTGGTCAGGATGTTGGCTATGGTTGCTTTTAGGATACTAATATTAAATGGCTTGATGATGTATTCATCGGCTCCGGTGCGAAGCCCCTTGATTACATGTTTCTCATCATTGAGAGCCGTTAGTAAGATGATTGGAATGTGCGACGTTTCGAGATTGTTTTTCAGGATCTCGCATAGTTCGTCGCCCCGCATTTCCGGCATCATAATATCCGAAATGATCAGGTCGGGCATGTATTCCTTCACGATAATAAGCGCTTCCCTACCGTTCTCGCAGGTCTGAACCGTATATTCCTCGGATAAGGTTTCTTGCAGGTAATTGCGCAATTCATCATTATCTTCAACAACCAGAATCTTTTGTCCGCTTTTGGGCTTTTTGCGGTTGGCAATGCTATTGAAAGTTGCCGTAGCAGCTTCTTCTGCCACTTGTGGGGCAACAGGTTTTGGAGCCGAGAAGTCCATGTGCGCTTTCTTGTAATGGTCGTATCCTTTAGGGAAAGTAACTCTGATGGTTGTTCCTTTACGCTCTGCGCTGGTCAGACTGATCTTTCCTTTGTGGAACTCAACCTGTTTTCCTACCAGAACCATGCCTAGGCCGCTTCCGGTAACTTTGGAGTTAATGGCGTTGCTGGCACGGAAGTGCGACTTGAATATTTTCTTTTGTTCGTTTGCCGGTATGCCGATACCTGTATCTATAACCGTCAGTTCCCAACTGTTATTGGATTCTGAGGCATACACCTTCACGCTGCCGCCTTCGTTTGTATACTTCAGGGCATTAGATATGATGTTTTTGAATACGGATTCCATCTTTTCCTTATCGAACCATACATTCAGGTAGCTAAAGTTGCTTTCATACGTCAAAGATACTTTCTTAATCTCGGCAAATGAATGGAACGACTGGATGATTTCGCCCATGAAGGTATTCAACTCATATTCGGCAATATACAGGTCGGAGGAGTATAAATCCATCCGTTCGAAATTAATAAGGTTTGTTGTCAGTCGCAACAAGACATTTACATTCCGGATGGCTGTGTTCATATTCCGCAGTCCGGATTCACTCAGGTGTTCTTTACCCTGAATCTCTTCCAACGGCGCTTTGATCAGGGTTAGCGGCGTACGGATGTCATGTGCCGTATTAATAAAGAACTGGAATTTATCATTCGCTACCTTGCGCTGCTTTCTCATATAAAGGAGCCGGGCGGCTGCAATAATGGTTAATCCGATAACAAATAGATAGAAGATGAATGCCCATGTGCTTTTCCAGAGGGGTTGAGCCACAATGATTTTCATGCTACGCTCTTCGATAATCTGCCTGTTCTCGTTGGATATGGCACGGATATGCAGTGTGTAATTACCAGGTCCGAGATTGGTGAAACGGATAACGTCCTCCTGTCCCGGGCGGCTCCAACTATCATAAAAGCCTTCCAGCTTCCAGGAATATAGTGTATTGGAAGGGTAATCATAATTAATGGATGATACCTTTAACGAGAATATATTCTGGTCTGAATTTAACTTTAATATCTCCGTTTCGTTGATATCTTTTTCCAGGGGCGAGTTGGCATCCAGTGGGTATACGGATTCGTAGAACAGTTTGAACTCGCTGAGATACATTTTAGATTTATAGTCTCTGGGTAGCTGCATTTCCCTGCTGAATTGCACGGCTCCATCGCTACTACCGAAAATGAACTTCCCCTTATTAGTCAGGGCACCGGAGTTGGAATTGAAATGATTGGTCTTTAATCCCTGCTCCTTCGTCCAGTTATGGAAGTCGTTATCCCTCGGATAAAAACGGGTTAAACCACTTTCCGAACTGAATATAATGTTGTCTTCCTGATCGGTAAGTATGGTGTATATATTGTTAGACAGCAGTGCGCTATTGTTCCTGTGGAAGTGAAAGAAAACCTCATTGTCCAGGTTGTAAACAAGTAACCCGGAACCGTTCGTTCCTATGTATAGTTTATTGTCTTTGGTCTGACAAAGCGAATAGATATACGTAGACTCGATGGGAGTGATAATCCGCTTGGCTTCTCCTGTGGTCTTGTTTAATAGGAAAAGCCCTTTGCTGGTACCAATCCACATATTATCCTTGTCTTTTTCAAGGATGGTGGTAATGGAATTTAGATGAGGATATAACTGTATTTCCTTTTTTATATTATCTATGCGTTTAAGATTGTAGTAACCTCCCATCCACAAATAGCCTTGACTGTCTGTCCGGATGGATTGAATATATTTATCGGGTTGCTTAGGCGGATTCTTATAGGTGTTCAATGAAAACACTGAAATGTTTTGTGTTTTCTTCTCTATTGTGTAGATCGTAGAACTGTATCCACCTACGTAAATAACGCCGGGTGTGGCTTCGCAGATCGACAAATATGCATGATTATGCTCTTCGGTTGAAGATGTGTTGAAGGAGCTAAGGTATGATTTCCACTGGCCGGTTTTGGTGTGGTACAGGCTTATACCATTGCTGGTTGCAAACCACAGGTCGCCTTCGTGGTCCTCGATGATTGCGTTTACACGGTCATTGATTAACGATTGTGTGTTGCCTATGGAGTGTTTTATCCACTGATAATGCGAGTAGCGGTCATCGCGTACGGTAATACCAATGGGGTAGTTGGCCAACCAGATTCTGCCGGTCGAATCAATATATATGTCATTAATATTATTGCCGTTCATCATATTGTTCTCGCTGTAATCGGCAACAATATACGGCATTGTTTCGTGGGTTTTGATATTTACTTTGAACACCCCGGCTCCGTCGGTAGCTATCAGGAGTTCTGTGTCATTCAGGGGTTTAATGCGCGTAACGGTCATATCGGAAATCCCGACCTGGAGTTTCTTATAGTTCTTAGCCGTCAGGTCGAATACGTATACTCCCCGTTGGAATGTACCTATAAATAGCTGATTGGATGGTTGATCCAGGTATAACTCGTTTATTTGCAGGGTTAGGCTGTCTATATTAGAGAATTCGGCAAGGTTGAGTTTGTCGTCACTAAGCTCCATATAGCGTATTCCGTTTTCCGTACCCACAAAGAAGTGTCCGTCATTGTGCTGAATGGCGTAGGTGATTGAACTTCCCAGTTCGTTGGGAATTCGGGTGGTGTTCTGGCTTTCGGGGTTAAACCTGTAAATGATATCGTCTCCGCAAAGCCATATTCCATTCCGATTGTCGATGAAGCTGTAGGTAACCGGGGTAGGGTCGTTGCTATCGGTGTTCGGAATTTGGTATGCTATTTCAAAATCGTCATGCCGCGGATTGTATTTGAATATCCTTCCTTTTTTACCGATTTGCCATAGCCCTCCTTTCTGGCCGATGTAGAGCCAGTTGAGGTCTTGAAGGGAGCTTATTTCTTTACCATCCAGGGAAAGGGCGTAGTGTTTGAATTCTTTTCCATCGTACCGGTCAATTCCTTCGTGGGTGAGAAACCACATGAAGCCGTCTCTATCTTTCTGAATAGAGTAGACTCTTCTACTGCTTAGTCCACTCTCGACACCAATATGTTTGTAGTGCTGGGCAAAACAAAGGGTGGAGTAGGCCAGTAAGAACAGAAAGATAAACTTCTTCATATATAATAGAAACCTGGGTTGTATGATGCCCGACAAAAATAGTAAAAATAAATTTGATTACAAAACTTTAAGGTTTCTTCTTAAAAAGAGGACTTGCGCAATCGGTTGCGAAAATTAAAAAGGGGCTATGTTATATTTCTTTCTTCTACTTCTTCCGGTAGGTGGGATGGTGTAAAAACTCCCCTTTCGTCATTGCTTCACCTACGGTTCGCAATGACAATATCCACCCCCTGCCCCCGCCAGCGGGGGATACGATGCCGCAGGTATCCCCCGCTGGCGGGGGCAGGGGGTGGATATTGTCATTACA
>NZ_QVMI01000015.1:103725-201944 GCF_010500965.1 Bacteroides sp. 51
CCACCCCCTGCCCCCGCCAGCGGGGGATACGATGCCGCAGGTATCCCCCGCTGGCGGGGGCAGGGGGTGGATATTGTCATTACAAATAGTTCTATATTTCAATATAGTGGCGACTCGCAATGACGAAGGGGAGTTATAATAAATTCATTACTTTTTAGCTTCAATCCACTTCCGTGCGTTGACAAATGCTTCCATCCACGGGGTGATTTGGTCGCTCTGTACGCGGTCGGCTGGGTAGTGCCCGCACTGCCAGGGGAAGATAGAACGTTCCGGGTGAGGCATGATTGCCAGATGGCGTCCGTCGGCGCTGGCCAATGCAGCGATTGAATGATCGGAGCCGTTCGGGTTGCCCGGATAGCCATCGTAGTTATATTTCGCTACAACGTTGTATTTATCTTCATCGTAAGGCAGTGAGAAGTTTCCTTCGCCGTGTGCCGACCATACACCGATCTTGCTTCCGCTCAACGAACCGAACATAACGCTGCGGTTGGTTGGGATGGTGAGTGTCAGGTAAATGGATTCGAACTTATGCGATACGTTATGTAGCATTTTGCCTTTCTTCTCGTGTTCCGGATTGATCAGTCCAAGCTCCATCATCAGCTGGCAACCGTTGCAAACACCCAGTGAAAGGGTATCCTCGCGGGCATAGAATTTATCCAACGTAGCTTTCGCTTTTTCGTTGAACAGGATACCGCCGGCCCATCCTTTGGCGCTGCCCAGTACGTCGGAATTAGAGAAACCACCGCAGTAAACCACCATGTTGATGTCTTCGAGGGTTTCGCGGCCGCTGGTGAGGTCGGTCATCGTTACGTCTTTTACATCGAAACCGGCAAGGTAAAGCGTGTAGGCCATTTCGCGTTCGCTGTTTGTTCCTTTTTCGCGGATAACAGCGGCTTTGATTCCGGTTGGGGTGCGACGCTCAGGATCAAGTCCGTATTGTGAAAGTTTGCCTTTAAACTCGGGCGAGAAAGCAAACTCAACAGGTTGCATTTTGTAATTTTCGAAACGTGCCTTAGCGCATCCGTTCATAGATTGTTTGCGGTCGAGCAGGTAAGACGACGAATACCATACATCGCGCATATGGTCGATACCGAATTGATAGGTTGCTCCGTCTTTGGATACCAGGATGTGGCGTTCTGCACCGGGGGTACCGATCTTCACGAAGCCTACGCCCGAATCTTCAAGAATTTTCTTCATTTCGGCAGCGTCCTTGTCTTTCACCTGGATAACGATGCCCGGGTTTTCGGCAAACAGAATCTTAACGATATCTTGCTCTTTCAGTTTGTCGAGTTCGATTTCCATACCGCCCTCTACGTTGGCAAAGCACATTTCGAGTAGGGTAGTGATCAGACCTCCGGCGGAGATGTCATGACCTGCTATAATCATTCCTTTGTTGATTAGTTCTTGTATGGCAAGGAAAGTGTCGCGGAAATACTCAGCATCTTTTATGGTCGGAACATCGTCGCCAATCTTGTTGAGTGTTTGGCTGAAAGCCGATCCGCCGAGTTTCAGTTCGTCGAAACTAAAGTCTACATGATAGAAAGATGATTTATCATCGTTCACCATTACGGGGGATACTACTTTTCTTACATCCGTTACTTCGGCTCCGGCCGATACGATAACGGTTCCCGGAGAGATTACTTTGCTTCCGTCGGGATATTTCTGAGTCATGGAGAGTGAGTCTTTTCCGGTTGGCACATTGATTTGCAGTGCACAGCAGAAGTCGCTCAATGCTTTTACGGCTTTGTACAGGCGGGCGTCTTCGCCTTCCTGCGAGCGGCAAGGCCACATCCAGTTGGCTGATAAGGAAAGCGCATCCAGCCCTTCTGCCAATGGTGCCCAAACAATGTTGGTAAGGGCTTCTGCTACGGCAAGTGTAGAACCGGCTTCCGGGTCGGATAGCGCTGCTTGTGGGGCATGACCGATAGAGGTTGCAATCCCTTTCTGTCCGCGGTAATCCAAGGCTACCACGCCGCAGTCGCTTAAAGGCAATTGAAGTTCGCCCTGGCATTGCTGACGGGCTACTTTACCTGTTACGGAACGGTCTACTTTATTTGTTAACCAGTCTTTACAAGCTACGGCTTCGAGCTGTAAAACATTAGTCAGGTATTCATGCAGTTTGGATGTTTCGTAAACCGGGTTGTCGTAATGACGTTCCACGGTATTGTCGCGCATATAGGTTTTGGGCGACGAGCCGAACATCTGATCTACCGAAAGGTCGAACGGACGTACACCATCGGCTTGTTGGAAAGCAAAGCGTTGGTCGCCTGTTGTTTCGCCTACTACGTACATCGGAGCGCGTTCGCGTTCGGCGATCTTGCGTACACGTTCAATGGCTTCTTCTTTAATCAGCAAGCCCATACGCTCCTGAGATTCATTGGCAATGATCTCTTTGGCCGACAGGGTTTTATCTCCAATAGGGAGCTTGCTCATATCGATCAATCCACCCGATTCTTCGACCAATTCCGACAGACAGTTTACGTGTCCTGCCGAACCGTGGTCGTGGATGGATACGATGGGGTTTTCATCTTCTTCGCAAAGGGCGCGAACCACGTTGTTGGCGCGTTTCTGCATTTCGGCGTTGGCACGTTGCACGGCGTTTAGTTCAATACCGCTGCTGTACCGACCTGTATCAACGGAAGATACAGAACCACCACCCAGACCGATGCGGTAGTTATCGCCACCGATCACAACGACTTTGTTGCCGGCTTCGGGATGTCCTTTCAGTGCATCGCGTTGTGTGCCGTAGCCTACACCACCGGCAAGCATGATTACTTTGTCGTAACCATAGAATGTATCGGCTTCCTGATGTTCGAAAGTCAGTACCGAACCACAGATCAGGGGTTGGCCGAATTTATTTCCAAAGTCGGATGCACCGTTTGATGCTTTGATCAGGATTTGTTCCGGCGTCTGGTACAACCATTTGCGTACCGGCAAGAGTTCTTCCCACTCGCGGCCTTCTTCGGTGCGTGGGTATGAAGTCATGTAGACGGCTGTTCCGGCGATAGGCCATGAACCTTTACCACCGGCCATACGGTCGCGGATTTCTCCACCTGTTCCGGTCGATGCTCCGTTGAAAGGCTCAACCGTGGTGGGGAAGTTATGTGTTTCCGCTTTCAGTGAGATCACGGTTTTGATGTCTTTGATCACGAAGTAGTCCGAAGTACTGTGGTCTGCCGGAGCAAATTGCTCTACTACAGGGCCTTCGGCAAAGGCTACGTTGTCTTTGTATGCGGATATGATTTTGTTTGGATTTTCGTGGGTGGTCTTCTTAATCATCTGGAATAGAGAAGATTCCATCTCTTCGCCGTCGATAATGAATGTTCCACCAAAGATTTTGTGACGGCAGTGTTCGGAGTTGATCTGTGCAAAGCCGAATACTTCGGAGTCGGTTAGTTTACGGTTCAGATCTTTTTCTACCTTCTTGAGGTAATTGATTTCTTCTTCGGAAAGTGCCAATCCTTCTTGCTCATTATATGCTTCCAGGTCTTCAATGAACTGGATAGGTTCGGGCTGGCGGTCGGTAACGAATAGGTTTTGATCCAAGCTAGGGTACATGCGTTGCAGCATGGGGTCGTACTCAGCATTTTCGTCTTTTGCGGGGAAGTATTCTTCAATGCGGGTAATGCCATCTATACCCATGTTTTGGATGATTTCTACGGCGTTGGTACTCCACGGCGTGATCATTTCGCGTCTTGGCCCGATGAAATAACCCTTCAGGTTATCCTGGCTTTCGGGCTTAGCTTCGCCGAATGCCCAACTTAATTTCTTGTTATCTTCAGAAGTTAATTCCTTACCGCTTTCTACGGCTACCACAGTGTTGGATAGGGTTTTGAAGAAGAAAATCATGTGTATATTCGTTGTTAAAATGAGTGTTATTTTTATATGCCGCAAAGATACATAAAATTCTGCGGTTCGGAAAATGGTGTATGCAAATATTGCAAAGATGTTAACCCGGAAGTTCGTCACCTGTTTATAATGCTTGCATTTGAGGCCGGAATGTCTACATTTGGAGCTATAATGCATACATTTGAAAACAAAGTAAAGTAAAAGAAAGAAAACTAAACTAAACTAAAAAAGAGCAAGCTTGAGAGACGAAAAAAAATAATGTAAACATGAAGTTCACATTATGCCCGATGCGCCTGCACTTTTATTGAAGAAATTTTATGTATAATACTTGGGTGTATAAGACGGTATGCTGCAAGTCCCAGGGTAGTATGCTGGCACTCGTTGGGTAGTATGGTAAGAGTGTCAGGGTGGTATGGTAGAGTCGCTAGGGTGGTATGGTAGCAACACTAGGGTAGTACCCTGGTGTTCGTTGGGTAGTACCCTGTGGAAACGGGATAATTCCGACTCTTGCGTGACAATCGGATTAAAGTCACGTAAACACAGATTTTGGGCTTTTTTATGTGAAGAAAAAGAGTGATCTTTGTCACAAGTAAAATTGAAACTGAAGGTAAAGTTGTAACTATGATGAAGAACGTAAAATATATTGTTTTGGTGTGCCTGCTGGTCAGTGCGTTAAGTGCCGTGGCTCAGAACACTAAGCTCCCATTGGAACTAAAGAAAGGGCATTTGTCTTCCGTGTGCACGGTGGATAAAGACATTCAGACCTGTGTTTTCCTGGAAAGCGCCTTTCCGAAGATTGTGCCCTTTTTACCGGGTTTTCTTAAATTTCACAGACTTACTATTCTTCATTCCATAAAAAAGTACGATATTTGCGGCATGTTTCAGATTGAAGTTACCATAATTGACTTATTGGTAAAAGGCTTCATCATAGGTGTTGTGGTGTCTGCGCCCATGGGACCTGTGGGAGTTCTTTGCATTCAACGTACCCTCAATAAAGGACGTTGGTATGGCTTCGTAACCGGATTGGGAGCCTCGCTGAGCGATATTATCTACGCTTTACTCACCGGCTACGGGATGAGTTTTATCTTCGATTTTATCAATGCCAACATCTTCTATCTGCAACTATTGGGAAGCATCATGCTACTGTTTTTCGGAATTTACACCTATCGCAGCAACCCCGTACAATCCATACGCCCCATTTCGCACAATAAAGGAACCTACCTTCATAACTTTATAACGGCCTTTCTCGTTACACTCTCCAATCCACTTATCATCTTCCTCTTCATCGGATTATTCGCCCGCTTTGCCTTTGTCCTGCCCGGCATCCCCGTGGGGCAACAGCTGATAGGCTATCTGGCTATATTCCTCGGAGCGCTGACCTGGTGGTTTGGCATTACGTACTTTGTAAATAAAGTGCGGACACGTTTCAACGTACGCGGCATCTGGATGATAAACCGGGTGATTGGTGTAATTGTGGCTACCGTTTCTGTGTTTGGACTCATATTTACCCTTCTGGGCGCTTCGCTTTATTAAAATAAATTATGTATATCGCACAGCAATTAAACAAAAAAAACATTGCCGAATACCTTATCTATATGTGGCAGGTAGAGGACTTGATACGTGCCAACAACCTGGATATAGACCGGATAGAGCAAAACATCATTGCCCAGTATCAGGATGGAGAAGAAGTTCGCCAAACACTCAAAAACTGGTATGAAGAACTCATCTGGATGATGCAGGACGAAGGCGTAACCGAAAAAGGACACCTGCAAATCAACAAAAACGTAATCATCAACCTGACCGAACTGCATAACAAACTCCTGAACTCTCCTGCATTTCCCTTTTATAGCGGAGCTTATTTTAAAGCCTTGCCTTTTATCGTTGAGCTACGCAACAAAAGCGGACATAAAGAAGAACCCGAACTGGAAACCTGCTTCGAGGCGCTTTATGTAGTGATGCTGCTGAGATTACAAAAGAAAACAATCAGTGCCGAAACAACCAAAGCACTCGAAGCCATAACCAACCTGCTTTCTTTATTGGCCAATTATTACGATAAGGAAAAGAAAGGAGAACTCGAATTATAAATTATGAAGATACTAATAACCGGAGCCAACGGACAACTAGGCAATGAGATGCGTGTGCTTGCCAATGCCAATGCCACACATACTTATTTCTTTACCGATGTAGAAGAACTGGATATCTGCAACGAGCAGGCAGTAAACGATTTCGTGAACCAACACGAAATAGACATCATCGTGAACTGTGCCGCCTACACCGCCGTAGATGCCGCCGAAGATAACCAGGAACTGAATGACCGTTTGAATCACCTCGCACCGGGTTACCTTGCCCGTGCCGCACAGAGCAGAGGAGCGGCCATGATACAAGTCTCTACCGACTATGTATTTGATGGTACGAACCACACGCCCTATACCGAAGACGAACCAACCTGTCCCGCATCGGTCTATGGAACGGCGAAGCTGGCAGGCGAAAAGAACGTAATGGATCATTGCCAGCAAGCAGTCGTCATACGTACCGCATGGCTTTACTCCATCTATGGCAACAACTTCGTGAAAACCATGATTCGCCTCGGCAAGGAACGCGATGCGTTGGGCGTTATCTTTGACCAGGTAGGCACCCCGACCTATGCGCGCGATCTGGCCGTGGCCATTTATGCTATTATAAATAAAGGTGTCGTTCGCGGCATCTATCATTTCAGCAATGAAGGCGTATGCTCGTGGTATGACTTTACGGTGGCCATACATCGCCTGGCGGGAATAACGAACTGCAAAGTGAATCCGATCCATACGGCAGATTACCCGACGAAAGCCGCACGTCCGCACTACTCGGTATTGGATAAAACCAAAATAAAGAACACGTTTGGCATAGAAATTCCACATTGGGAAGCCAGCTTGGTGGACTGTATCCAATTGCTGAAAAGCAATTGAATTTACCATTTACCATTTACAATTTACCATTTGCTATGCAGATGATTAGCCTGTAAATGGTACTTATAGTATTAAATCGTAAATCGTAAAATTGTAAATCAAAATGTTGGTAAATAGCGAAATAGAAAGACGGCGTACCTTCGCCATTATTGCCCACCCCGACGCGGGTAAAACCACCCTGACAGAAAAACTTCTGCTTTTTGGGGGACAGATTCAGGTGGCAGGTGCCGTAAAAAGCAACAAGATAAAGAAAACGGCTACCAGCGACTGGATGGAGATCGAGAAACAACGTGGTATCTCCGTTACCACCTCTGTGATGGAGTTCGACTATAAGGACTACAAAGTCAACATCCTCGATACGCCCGGTCACCAGGACTTTGCCGAAGATACATTCCGCACACTGACCGCCGTAGACAGCGTAATCATTGTAGTAGACGGCGCCAAAGGGGTGGAAACACAAACCCGGAAACTGATGGAAGTGTGTAGAATGCGCAAAACCCCGGTCATTATCTACGTCAACAAGATGGACCGTGAGGGGCAGGACCCGTTCGATTTGTTGGATGAGCTGGAAGAGGAACTCAAAATAGCCGTCCGTCCGCTTTCCTGGCCCATTGATCAGGGCATAAGGTTCAAGGGCGTATATAATATTTTTGAACAAAAACTAGATCTTTACCAATCGTCCAAACAGGTGGTTGCCGAAAAGATGGAAGTCGATATTAACAGCGAAGAACTGGACCGGCAGATCGGCGAAGAACTCGCCGGAAAATTACGTTCCGACCTTGAACTGATTGCCGGAGTCTACCCGGAGTTTGATACGGAAGAATATCTGAAGGGAAATCTGGCACCCGTATTCTTTGGTTCTGCCCTCAATAACTTTGGTGTACAGGAATTGCTGGACTGCTTTGTAGAAATAGCGCCAAGCCCACGTCCGGTTGCAGCAGAAGAGCGTACCGTAAACCCTGACGAAGCCAAGTTCACCGGATTTATCTTTAAGATCACTGCCAATATCGATCCTAACCACCGTTCATGTGTAGCTTTCTGTAAGGTCTGCTCAGGTAAGTTTACCCGTAACGCCCCGTATCTGCACATCCGTCATAATAAGACTTTGCGTTTTTCATCGCCGACTCAGTTTATGGCGCAACGTAAAACAACCGTCGATGAGGCTTGGGCGGGCGATATCATCGGTTTACCCGATAGCGGTGGAACCTTCAAGATTGGCGATACCCTGACCGAAGGCGAACTGTTGCATTTCAAAGGACTACCCAGCTTCTCTCCCGAAATGTTCAAGTACATCGAGAACGCCGATCCGATGAAGCAAAAGCAACTAGCCAGAGGCATTGACCAACTTATGGACGAAGGGGTGGCCCAGTTATTTGTAAACCAATTCAACGGTCGTAAAATCATCGGAACCGTAGGACAACTCCAGTTTGAAGTTATCCAATACCGCTTACTCCACGAGTATAACGCTTCTTGCCGCTGGGAACCACTTAGCCTCTACAAAGCCTGCTGGATAGAGAGCGATGATCCGGTAGAACTCGAAGCGTTCAAGAAACGTAAATTCCAATACATGGCCAAAGACAAAGACGGAAGAGACGTCTTCCTTGCCGACAGCGGCTATGTCCTGCAAATGGCACAAATAGACTTCAAAAACATTCGTTTCCATTTTACAAGCGAGTTTTAATAAATAAAGGGCTGAAAAGCCCTTTATTTATTTACCTACACTCATCACCCCAGAGTCGTTATCACTATTATTGAGGCGTTTTGAGGTATCTTTGAATTTTCTTCCGAATGAGAAGTTATAACTGATCTGGAAAGCGACTAATTGGGAACTTTCTTTGATGTAATTACTCTTCTTATATGAAGCATATTGCGATCTGTTTTCCGATTCAGTTTTATAATTATCCATAAATGGCATCATTATGCCACAGCCTAATGAGAGGTTCTTGCGGTTATACCTTGCCATAATATAATGTAAGTTTTCTCCCCCGTTTAAAGTTTCGCCATAGAACCAGTTCCAGTTGGTTACCACCCCTCCGATAAGAGTGAAACCTTTGTGTGTGGCTGAAATATTAGCGTCCATAAACCAGTTCGTATACGTATGTTTATATTGATTTCCGTTGCTGATATAATGATTAACACCACCTGCTACTGATACCTGAAGAATATCCTTGATGGGCCCTACGCGTAAGGTTAACCGGTTGGCAAGCCGTTGCCAGTTCTTCTGATTATCCCATGTCTGGACAATTTTATTATCTTCCAGCCTCTTCTCGTCCATGATAGCATCAGGCGCATATTCGTATACACCCCAGAAGTTTCCATAGAAAAGACCTTTCTGATACTCATAAGTCAGTTCGGCGCGATACTTCATGTACGGTTTAAGGTTAGGATTGCCACGTTGAATCTGTATGGAGTCGATAACCTGGTCAATGGCACTTAACTCGGATAAGGAAGGCGATGCATTGCTGATATCGGTACGCAAGCGAACAAACTGTTTGCCGGGAAGATTGTAATGTAACACCACTCTTGGGTTGAATGTATAATTCTCGTAACCTTCGCCATCTTTTTTCTGATCCGTGTAATACAACCTCTAAAGACGCACTTGAACCCGATAAATTCATCTTCTCGTTTTTAATCCGTTGTATCCTTTTGTTTAATGTGTCCGGTACCATATTCATTACCGAACCGATATGAGCAGCCATGACTCTTTCTTTCATCAGTGCACATATCCGGATATCCACATCGGTCAATCGGGGATATGTCTTTCTGAGCGAAGATACGAAACCGTAGTTATCTTCTAACAAAGACAGGTAATTATTCCAATCTTGTTCCGATAAAGCAGGCTTCTCCTTCGAAACAGTCGGCAAATTATTGAAAGCGCGCACTTTCCGTATCATCTCCGAGTTGTTATATATATGCTCCCTGGTTACTTTCATGTCTTTCCTCAGACTGACCAATTCCAGCTTCTGTTCTGAAATCGTTTTATGAGTAGCGTTCAGTTGCTTTTCCTGTTTCTCAATCTGCTTTTGGAGGATTTTATTTCTCGACTGGTAACGATATGCCAGGATGAGGCATAGAATAATCAGTATAATAGGTATTGCAAACCAATACCACAATGAGTTATTTTCCTGATTGTTGGCCAACAGATAATTGACGTGTGCTTTTTGTTGCGCGTCGAATGCCCGTTGATAGTCGCCTGTACGCTTGTAAAGTTCGCTTAGCCGGGTGTAAACCAGTCCGGTGAATTTGTAATCTTTGGCTTTTTCGGCTTCGGCTATTGCTTTCAGGTAATTTCCCTCGGAAAGTGAAACATCTCCCTGACTTTCGCTCTTCCGGGCCTGATGGTAAGTGAGTAGTAATTGATAGATTGCATAATCCTTCTCGGACAAGTCCTGTGTACTATGAATCTTTCGCAGCATATATATCGCTGTATCCGGATGCTCTTCCGTCATGGAATACACAACCTCTATCTCCTTCACGTACTGCTTGTTGGGGTGACAAGCAGCGGCGAGGAAGAGTATAAAAAGATAAAACAGTATTCTCAGATTATTCATGCCGGATCAATCACTATAATGAATTGCAAAGTTATGAATTATTCGGATACTTCTCATTTGTACTCATCCTAAACTAACGATTTAGCATTTTTTATTCCTTTTCACCTTTATACTCCAATATAAAATTGGTAAATTCGGGCGTTTTTTCGCCTTTACGCCAAAATTAATTATAATTTATAACTCAATACTTATCTGTTATGGAAAACTTGGAAACGGCATTGTTGCTTATGGTTGTGGGAATGACCACGGTATTTGCAATATTGCTTATCGTAATCTATCTGGGGAAACTCCTGATTTACTTAGTTAATAAATACGCGCCCGAAGAGGTTATACCTGTCAAGAAGGTTGCAGGCCCTGCACCTATTCCCGCCAATATACTTGCTGCTATTACAGCCGCTGTAAATGTGGTGACTTCGAACAAGGGTAAAATAGTGAAAGTAGAAAAACAGTAGGGTTTGAGTTTTGAGTTTTGAGTATTGAGTTCTATCCAGACTCCCAACTCACAACTCACCACTCAAAACTCCCAACTCAAAACTCCCAACTCATAACTCATAACTCATAACTCAAAACATGAAAAGAGAAGTAAAATTCAGCTTGGTATTCAGGGACATGTGGCAATCTGCCGGTAAATATGTTCCTCGTGTAGACCAGCTCGTAAAAGTTGCTCCGGCTATCATTGAAATGGGCTGCTTTGCCCGTGTAGAAACCAATGGCGGAGGCTTTGAACAAGTAAATTTATTGTTTGGCGAAAACCCGAATAAAGCTGTACGCGACTGGACAAAACCATTCCATGAAGCAGGCATCCAAACACACATGCTCGACCGTGCGTTGAACGGCCTGCGTATGAGTCCCGTTCCTGCCGATGTGCGTAAGCTATTCTATAAAGTAAAGAAGGCACAAGGTACAGATATTACCCGTACATTCTGCGGACTGAACGATGTTCGTAACATCATTCCTTCCATTAAATATGCCAAAGATGCCGGCATGATTTCGCAATGTGCACTTTCAATCACGCATTCGCCCATCCACACAGTAGAGTACTATACCAACATGGCGTTGGAGCTTATCGCAGCGGGGGCGGACGAAATCTGTATCAAAGACATGGCAGGTATCGGTCGCCCGGTTTCTTTAGGGAAAATCGTGGCAAATATCAAGAAAGCACATCCGGAAATTCCAATCCAATACCATAGCCATGCAGGACCAGGCTTCAATATGGCTACTATCCTTGAAGTTTGTAACGCCGGTTGCGACTATATCGACGTAGGTATGGAACCACTTTCTTGGGGAACGGGTCATGCCGACCTTATCAGCGTGCAAGCCATGTTGAAAGATGCGGGCTATCAGGTTCCTGAAATCAACATGGAAGCCTATATGAAGGTGCGCGGCATGGTTCAGGAATTTATGGACGACTTCCTCGGATTGTATATCAGCCCGAAAAACCGTTTGATGAACTCATTGCTTATTGCTCCGGGACTTCCGGGCGGTATGATGGGTAGCCTTATGGCCGACCTTGAAACCAATCTGGAGTCGATCAACAAATATAAAGCGAAACGCAACCTGCCGTTCATGACACAGGACCAACTGCTGATCAAACTCTTCGACGAAGTGGCTTATGTATGGCCTCGTGTGGGTTATCCTCCATTGGTAACGCCGTTCAGCCAGTACGTAAAGAACCTGGCGATGATGAACGTTATCGCTATGGAGAAAGGTAAAGACCGTTGGGGAATGATTGCCGATGATATCTGGGATATGATCCTGGGTAAAGCCGGACGTCTGCCGGGCACACTGGCTCCTGAAATCATTGAAAAAGCCGAACGCGAAGGACGCAAATTCTTCGATGGCGACCCACAGGAAAACTATCCGGACTCGCTCGACAAGTATCGTAAGCTGATGAAAGAAAATAAATGGGAACTTGGCCAGGACGACGAGGAACTCTTCGAATATGCCATGCACCCGGCACAATACGAGGCTTACAAGAGCGGAAAAGCGAAAGAAGACTTCCTGGCCGATATTGCGAAGAAGAAAGCCGAAAAAAATAAAGCGCCTGAAGAAGATGCTAAGCCTAAAACGCTGACTGTACAGGTTGACGGACAATCGTACCGTGTAACCGTGGCTTATGGTGAAGCTGAACTTCCGGCACCTGGTAGTACCGCCTCGGCACCTACAGGCGAAGGAAAAGATGTTATTTCTCCGTTGGAAGGAAAATTCTTCCTTACTAAAGATACATCCGAAACACCGCTTAAAGTAGGTGATGTAGTGAATGAAGGCGATTTGCTTTGCTATGTTGAAGCAATGAAAACTTACAATGCCATCCGTGCTGAGTTCGGTGGAACGGTAACCGCCATCTTGGCCAACCCGGGAGACACAGTTTCAGAAGATGACGTATTAATGAAGATACAGTAATGGGGGATATATTTGAAAGATTATATGATATGACTGCTTTCAGCAATATAATTGCCGAACCGCAGTTCCTGGTAATGTATCTCATTGCTTTTATTCTACTTTATTTAGGAATTAAAAAGCAATACGAGCCATTACTGCTTGTGCCTATTGCTTTCGGCGTGTTGCTGGCCAATTTCCCCGGCGGGGAAATGGGAATTACCCAGGCCGACGAAAACGGTATGGTATTAATAAACGGTGTAATGAAGAATATCTGGGAGATGCCCTTACATGATATTGCGCATGAAATGGGTATCATGAACTTCCTTTATTACATGTTGATAAAGACCGGATTCCTTCCTCCAATCATTTTTATGGGCGTTGGTGCGTTGACCGATTTTGGTCCGATGCTTCGCAACCTGCGTCTTTCTATCTTCGGTGCTGCTGCCCAGTTGGGTATCTTTACCGTACTGTTGGTGGCTATCCTGATGGGATTCACACCACAGGAAGCAGCTTCGCTTGGTATTATTGGCGGTGCGGATGGCCCGACGGCAATCTTTACTACCATTAAACTGGCCCCACATTTGTTAGGTCCTATTGCTATTGCAGCCTATTCGTATATGGCGCTTGTACCGGTTATTATTCCATTGGTCGTGCGAATCTTCTGTTCCAAGAAGGAACTTATGATCAATATGAAGGAACAGGAAAAAGCCCATCCTTCGAAAACCGATATACGGAACATGCGTGTACTGAAGATTATCTTCCCTATCGCTGTAACTACGGTTGTTGCACTGTTCGTTCCTAGTGCGGTGCCATTGATTGGTATGTTGATGTTCGGTAACCTGGTGAAAGAAATCGGTGCCAATACCTTCCGCTTGTTCGATGCTGCCTCCAATAGTATCATGAATGCTGCAACTATTTTCCTGGGACTATGTGTTGGAGCTACCATGACTACTGATGCGTTTCTGAACTGGACAACTATCGGTATCGTGGTTGGTGGGTTCCTTGCATTTGCATTATCTATTATGGGTGGTATTCTGTTAGTGAAACTATTCAACCTGTTCACAAAGAAGAAGATCAATCCGTTGATTGGTGCAACCGGGTTGAGTGCTGTGCCTATGGCAAGCCGTGTGGCGAATGAAATTGCTTTGAAATATGATTCAAAGAATCACGTATTGCAGTATTGCATGGCTAGTAACATTTCGGGTGTTATTGGTTCGGCGGTAGCGGCAGGGGTGTTGATTTCATTCCTGGGATAAAACATTAAACTCATATCATAATAGCTCTTTGAAATTTCTTGAATTTCGAAGAGCTATTCTTTTTATATATAGTCGCTTTTTAGTATCTTCGCAATCTATCCGTTAAACCAGAATCTAGATACAATATGCCGTTTATGATCCAATTAAATAGGCAGGGGCAAGTAATAATAGTCATATTATTCATTTTACTCTCCACACTTTATCCCCAACAGATACAAGGCTCTTCTTTTATATCTTTTAAATCTTATCAGATAGAAGATGGATTATCGCACAATACCGTATGGTGTTCCATACAAGATAGCTATGGCTTTATATGGTTTGGCACAAGCGATGGTTTGAACTGTTATAATGGCCAGGAAAATAAAGTATATAAGAATGAACTGAATAATCCGTTTTCTATAGAGAATAATTATATCCAATCGCTGTTCGAGTTGGAAGATCATAATATTTTAGTCGGAACAAACTCCGGATTATATCTATACGAGAGGGACACAGAACGCTTTACCTATTTTGATGTACAAACGGAATATGGCGTAACCATCAGTAGCAGTATAAAAAAAATAATAAGGTCGCGCAATGGATTACTTTGGATTACTACGATGGGGCAGGGCTTCTTTGTTTATGATCCGTCTACCCGGCAATTGAAACAAAACAGTTTGTACACTACGTTTGTTTGCGACATTTGCCAGGACCAATCCGGCGATATATATATTGCTTCTTTACAGCAAGGGCTGTTTTGTTTTAATGAAGAGGGGGTATTGTTAGAGAGCTATCGGCTAAAACCGGGGATGATCGATAATGATGATTATAAGATTAACTGTTTATTCGCTCTCGGCGAAGATGTTTGGGTGGGTATGGCAAGCAATCAGATACTCCGGTTTAATAAAGAGGAGAAAGCGAAAGAACATTTTACGGTTTCAACATCTGGCGTAGAGAACGTGCAATGTATTATGGAGTACGATTCGACAAGGATTCTGGTGGGGAGTGACGACGGGTTGTATCTTTTCGATTATAAGAACAAATCTGCCGAACGCTTAGACGATCCTTTAGGAATAGAACGCATGAGCGATCAGACCGTCAATGCCATGATGAAAGATGCAGAAGGTGGAATCTGGATATTAACCAATCTGGGAGGGGCGAACTATATCGCCAAATCGACCAAGCAATTTTATCACTTTGCTTCTAATAATGCGAAAGAGGCCATCGGCTCCGGAAAGGTTATCGGCCCGTTTTGTGAAGATGCTTCCGGTACGATCTGGATAGGAACACGCAGAGGGTTGTGCTCTTTTAATAAGGAATCAAAGAAAGTCCTGTATCATCCTATGGATGGAACCATTGATAAAAAGCATTATGATGTGCGGTCGTTAATGATGGATGACGACCAGATGTGGATAGGGACTTCGGGTAATGGGTTGTTCGTAATGAATATGCTTACCCGGAAGGTAAAAAGGTATGTGCATTCTCAGGATATGCCAAATTCTATTTGCGGTGATGATGTATTGTCGGTTTATAAAACAAAGAATGGAGACATATACGTAGGAACGAGTTGGGGGCTATGCCGCTACGATAGAAATCATGATAATTTCATCATAGTTATTGCCGTAGGTATGATGGTGTCTGTGGTGGATATCTACGAAGATATGTACGGCTACTTATGGATCGGGACTTCAAACAGTGGTGTATTCCGTTTGAATATAAGTAATGGCGA
The DNA here is from genome assembly GCF_010500965.1 of Bacteroides sp. 51. Taxonomy (GTDB): domain Bacteria; phylum Bacteroidota; class Bacteroidia; order Bacteroidales; family Bacteroidaceae; genus Bacteroides. The sequence continues at coordinate 119,417 of NZ_QVMI01000015.1, forward strand.
GTGGAAACATTTCCACCATATTGCCGGCGATAGTTCTTCTATCATCTCGAACTCTATTATTACGTTGTTTGAAGATTCGCGGGGAACGATGTGGTTCGGAACCGATGGGCGGGGGCTGTGCTCGTTCGACAGGGAGACGGAATCTTTTATAGACTTCGATCCCGGCAATAACCTTATCTCCAATAAAGTTATTTATGCTATCGAAGAAGATACGGGCGGGGATTTCTGGATATCGAATAATGCCGGACTCGTTAGGGTTAATCCAATGAGTAAGCGTAACCCCCGGAAGTTTACGGTCAATGACGGATTGCAAAGTAACCAGTTTAATTTCCGTTCTTCACTTAAATCATCGGACGGGTATTTGTTTTTTGGCGGTATCAATGGTTTCAATATATTTGCTCCCAGAACGTTTACCGATAATACGTATATACCTCCTGTTTACATCACCGATATAAACTTTCCGCATCTGGACGAGCATCTTACGAAAAGGGATATTCTGCAATTTGATGCTCCGGTTTATATGGTTCCTCAAATCGCCATACCCTATCAGCACAATAGCTTTTCGCTTAATTTTGCTTCCCTTAGTTATGAAGCTCCTACAAACAACCGGTATTCGTATATTCTGCATGGAATAGATAAAGACTGGATTCATGACACGGAAGTATCTACGGCTTTCTATACCGATTTGCCCCCGGGTGAGTATAAGTTTGAGGTTCGCGGTTCGAATAACGATGGGGTGTGGAATGATAAAAGTGCTACGCTAACCATTATCATTATTCCCCCCTGGTGGAGGAGTACCATAGCCTATCTTATTTATATCGCTTTCATTCTCGGATTGGTTGCTTATCTGGCGTGGAGATGGAACAAGTATATCAAATTGAAGTATAAAAGGCGGATGGAAGATTTTCAGGCAGTAAAGGAGAAGGAAATCTATGAATCAAAGATCAATTTCTTTATTAATCTGGTACATGAAATACGTACTCCTTTAAGCCTGATCAAGTTGCCTCTCGAGAAATTGCAGGAAGAATCAGATTCGAAATACCTATCTGTTATAGATAAGAATGTGAATTATCTGCTGGGCATAACCAATCAGTTACTGGACTTCCAGAAAATGGAGAGTGGTATGTATAACCAGAATCTCAATAAGTGTAATGTAAAGCAGTTGACGGAATATATTTGCCAACAGTTTATTGCTTCTGCCGAGTTGAAAGGTATAGCGTTGACTTTTCAGCTTCCCGAAGAAGATGTTGTAACAGTTACGGATAGGGATAAAATAAGTAAAATACTGGTTAATCTGATCAGCAATGCGATTAAGTATGCCCGTTCGCGCATAGAAGTAAAGCTGTACTTGTCGGGTGAGGTTTTCGGTATCGTAGTAAGCGATGATGGTCCGGGTATACCGCTTCCGGAGAGAGATAAAATATTTGAGCCGTTTTATCAGGTTCAGGATCGTAAATCTGCCCAGGCGGGTACTGGTATCGGATTGGCATTCTCGAAGAATCTGGTGGAGAGTTTAAACGGTGCGTTGAGTATGGAAGATAACGCATGGGGCGGTTCAACTTTTGTGCTTTCGTTGCCTGTGGGGAACGTGGAGGATATTCAGAAAGAAACAATGATATCAGAAGAACTTATTCGGGATATATCCGAAGAGGGGGAAACGGAACATTTTGACTTGCAAAAGCGAAAGTTTACCGTGCTGTTGGTTGAGGATAACATTGATCTTTTGAATCTTACATCCGAGTCTCTGAATGAATGGTTCCATATACTTAAAGCGCATAATGGAAAGGAGGCGTTGGAGATATTGTCCGGAGAAAGTCCGGATGTAATCGTGAGTGACATCATGATGCCAGACATGGATGGGCTGGAACTTTGTAGCCGGATAAAGGAAGATATTCTTTACTCCCATATTCCGATCGTTTTGCTTACTGCGAAAACGAATATAGAAGCAAAAACCGAGGCTTTTGAATGTGGTGCGGATGCTTATGTGGAAAAACCGTTCTCTATCAAACAATTACGTGGACAAATAGAGAATTTATTGAAACTGCGATTGGCTTATCATAGGGTAATGATCAATTTGTCGGGCGAAAATAAAGTTGAATTGCAGGGAGTGGTATCTCAGAAGGACCGTGAGTTGATGATAGAGATTAAACAGGCTGTAGAAGAGCAACTTTCGGATGAGAATTTCTCTGTTGATAGTTTGGCTGAGATCTTAAATATGAGCCGTTCGAGCTTTTATCGCAAGATCAAGGCACTGACAGGAATGCCGCCGAACGATTATCTGAAAGTGATACGCTTGAATAAAGCTGCCGAATTATTGAAGCAGGGCATGGGCATTTCCGAAGTATATGAAAAGGTTGGCTTTAGTTCTTCTTCTTATTTTGCAAAGTGTTTCAAAACTCAGTTTGGCATGCTTCCTAAGGAATATGTTGACCAGAAATAATGCATTGAGTTATTCTCATAATGCATTGAGTTATTGAAATAACTCATTGAGTTGTGCGCATAACTCAACGGGTTATGAAAAGGTAAAATAAAGGGCGGCAATTGATTTGAATTGCCACCCTTTAAAATCAAATAATTAATTCCATTCAATCTGATCTTCCTCAGGTTTCAGGATATTCAGTACACGTTCCATGATCATCGGACCTTCATATTTATACTTGATAAGATAATCCGGGTTTGTAATGTCATGATAAGTATAGCTCATATTTGCTGTAAGATACCTTCTTTTCAGATATGGCTTCAATGGGTCCATTACTTCTGCAATGGAGTATGAACATTTTTCCGGAGTATATTCGAATTTAATGTCCGGATTCTCGGCGGTGAATTCCATTGTACCATCCTGAGCTCCTTCTTCCGACGGAATGAATTTGATAAAGACTCTGTAATCTTTTCGATCCAATGCCTGTTCGTCGACTAAACCGGCATAGAAGAAAATTGTATTCTCATCAACAACCCAGGAATTGCGGGTTTCAACTTTAATCTTTTCCGATCGTTCACTCCCATCCGGGTTGTATTCAATGAGCTCTGATGAGACATTGTATTTACCCGAAAAGTCATTGAACAAGTTGATGTGCATCAACGTTTTCTTGTAATGCTTCCGGGGGTTAGGCTGTAAATCGGATGAAGGATCAATCGTCAGTGCCAGGAAATAATTGTCGTAATTATCCAAGCCCAGGAATGAATAATTCACTTTCAGGAAAGCTTCTGATTCACCGGACTTAATTACAGTCGACATTTTGTCGAATGCATAATACTGAGGTTCCAGTTGCTTATAATAAAGGTCTGTTCTTGAACGGAAATTGTCGCGGTTATAACCTGCCACTGTATCCGGGTCCAAAGCTACCGTTACATTGACATCTTTTCCCGGCATCGTCGATCCGCTGACTTGAATAGGAATATCATATTCCTTTTCGCCATTCGCTCTATCATATTTAAGATAAACCTGGGTTACTCCGGGGTTAACGAAAGAGATGTAGTTTTCATATTGCTCATCTGTCCATTCATCGTTACATCCCGTCCACATAAAGATGCAGCTTAAGGCAATTGCCCATTTATATATTACTTTCATAATCTATTTTTATTTAATTTGATTGCTTAATTGTAATATGTCCATCCCGGATTTTGAGTCAGTTTACTGTTCCGGCGTAATTCTTCATGATCAATAGGCCATAAATACATCTTCTCTACAAATACATTGGGTAATGAAGGTACGCGTATAGGTCTGTGGAATAAATCCGCCTGATCCATAGCGGCATTCATGTTACATCCCCATACTGCCATCGATTCTTCTTCCGGGGCATCTTTCCAACGTCTGAGGTCGTAGTAACGGTGTGTTTCGGCAAAAAGCTCAATCTGTCTTTCTCTTTTCAGTGCTTTGAGGAATTTGTTATAATCACCATATACATCTGTTCCGAAATCGGGCACTCCTCCACGGAAACGGATTTGGCTCATATACTTACTCATTTCTGCGGGATCTCTGCTGACAGTGATTGTACTTTGACCTAGATAATCGGGTATAGTGTATGATTTACCCAATTCATTCAATGCTTCTACATATATAAGTAATATCTCTGCATATCTGATGTCAATGTCCGGTTTTTCCCTTCCCCAAAAGGTATCAACATTTGTACCATAAAAGTAGTCTTCCGGGTGATAGAACTTTTTCACGCCTAATCCTGTTCTCAGGTAAAAACCAGGAGCGGTAGACAGGCGTCCATCCTGCGAGCCTCTATTGTAGAATATCTGGCTATAGCGTTTGTTCTGATTTTCCGGAGATTCCAATACTTCCCAAACACTTCCGTTATAGGCAATAGAAGCATAAAAACGAGGTTCTCTGCCCAGATATTCTTTAGATACGTTGGCATGCAGCGGACGACATGTACCTGCATCTACTTCGGCTTTATCGGTATAACCAAAAACTGGTCTTCCATCATTAGGGTCTTCTTTTCCATAGGCATAAAAGTCGCTACCATCATTCATGTAATATGTATTGGCATGTTTCAAGGTTACACCATGCGTATTCCAACCATTCAACGAGCGAGGCATCTGATGCAGTACCATTGTTTTTATTCCTTCCGTACTCTGATTTCTACCTCTGGTAAAGATTAATTCTTCATTGGCTTCGGCTCTGAGCTGTCCATTAAAGACCTCTCTATATGATTCGAATGGGTCTATGTTTTTCCATCCATTAGGAAAATCATTTTCCGAGTATACCGGATGATAAGGAGGCTTTATAGTTTTAGGATATGCATCCCTATTAGGATCGGTAGACGAATCATTTTCTCTGAAGTCGGCTGTATGCAGTTTGTACTTATTCAGATCAATAACCTCTTTGGCTGCGGCTGCGGCTTTAGCCCACATTTCTTCATCTCTTTGTTCCGACAATAATTTCTTACCGTTATTATCTACCAGATGTTGTGCCCAACTATCGGTATTACCGTTGAATAGAGGGCTGGCAGCATAGAGATAAACTCTGGCTCTTACGGCAAGTGCAGCACCTTTCGTGGCACGGGTTATTTCTCTATTGCTTACTGGGTCAAGTCTCAGGTCTTTAGCAGCCAATGCCATTTCGCTTGCAATGTATTCCGTACATTCTATATACGTGCTTCGGGGCGTGGCCAAATCTGCATATTCTTGTGTATGATCCATACCTTCATCCGGCAGCAACGGAATAGGACCATATTTTCTAAGTAATAACCAGTAGAAGTAAGCTCTGAGGAACCGCGCTTCTGCTTTAGTAATGGAGATTTCTTGCGCAGAGATTTCTCTGTTCTTGTCTATATTGTGTATATAGGTAGAAGCATCGCGAATGCCTCTGTAACAGCTTCCCCAGCTGCCTTGTTTGTCGCCTTCACCATACTTACAGTTCTTGAAAAATTCATATCCGTTATCTCTGTCACCGTAGTACATGTCGTCGGCAAGAAAGTTGAAGGGCTGATGTCCTTTACTGGCCACGATTACGTTTTCTCCGTCCGATAGGCGGGCATATACATTTGCAAGCCATTGCTCTGAATAATCTTTCCGGCTAAATACGGTATCTATACTGAGCTGGTCTTTAAAGATATATTCCACGTCCAGATAATCGGAACAGGAAGAAAGGCTCATCACTAAAGCACATCCAATTATCAATGTATGTATTAAGTTTTTCATATATTTCTTTTTTTGAGTTCACAATTAGAAGTTCATTGTTAAACCAAGAGTAAAGCTTTTGTTTAATGGATATTTTTGTCCATTGCTTGTATCCAATTCCGGGTCCCATAACTTTAAACTATCCCACAGAAACAGGTTGTTTCCCAGGAAGAAGATACGGGCATTCGACAGGAATACTTTCGACAACACTTTTTTGGGTACGTTGTATCCTATTTCCAATGTTTTCAGTCTGACGTATTTGCCGTCTCTCAACCAGAACGTAGATGCGCGGTAGTTATTTTCATTTCCTCCGTAGCTCAAACGCGGGTACTTGGCATTAATGTTTTCTGTCGCTGTAGTGCCTGAAATTTCACTGGAAATCCAGCGGTCACTTTGGTTAGCTACGTCAGTGAATATATTACCCCAACTTCCGTCTTTGAATGGATATACGCTGGAACCGTCGATCATTTTTGACGACTTTCCGGCTCCCTGGAAGTGAATATTGAAATCAAAATCCCTCCATTGTACTGAAAGACCAAGTCCATAAATCAGGTTAGGAACAGAGGTGGAACCGATGGCTACTCTATCGTCATCATTAATAATACCATCTCCATTTACATCCTTATACTTAATATCTCCCGGCATATAATCTCCAAAATCCTGGCGGGGGCTGTTGCGGATGTCATCGTAATCTTCAAAAAGTCCTAAAGCAATCAATCCTTTCACCTGATTATAGCGATATCCCTGTGTCATTTGATAGGGTAGCGCACTGGCTTTCTCGTCAAATTCAATAACTTCATTCTTGGTGTAAGTCATATTTCCACGTAGGGTAACGTTAAACTCTCCAAACTGTTGGTTGTATGCGAAATTACCGTCAAACCCCTTGCTTTCCATCTTACCTACATTGGCCCAGGGCTGTCCCACTCCTCCTACCATAGAGGGTAGATTTTGTCTTTGCATAAAGATATCTTCGCGTGTATCTTTATAAACATCAATACTTGCCGAGAAACGGTTGTTGAGTATATTCAGATCAAGACCGATATTGTGTTTTTTTGCTACCTCCCAAGTTAGGTTATTGGCTGCTACCGTAGTCATTTGAAGCCCATTGATGTTATAGCTTTGTCCATAATCAGCGAAATCATAACCATCGCCACTACCAATTATACTCATGTATGGGAATCTTACATCTTTGTTGTCCTTCCTTATCTGATCGTTACCTACTTCACCATACGAATAGCGTACCTTTGCCATAGTGAGCCAAGGCAATGCTTTTTTTACGAAATTCTCTTCGGCAATGTTCCATGCTAAAGAAACAGCGGGGAAGAAACCGAATTGATGTCCTTTCTTGAAGTTTTCAGATCCGGTGTATCCAAAATTGAATTCAACCATATAACGGTCCATGTATCCATAAGTTGCACGACCGGATAATCCCATATTACGTTTAGGCATCCCGCGGATCAGGAAGTCTAATTCACTTTCGTCCCAAACATGTTTGTCATGATCTGTGTGCCCATCATGGCCAACATTTGCGATGTGGTAAGGACGTGTTATAGTTACGGTTTTCTCGCTTTGAAGATACTTTACCATACCACCCACACGGTGTTTACCATTAAACAGACGGTTGTAATGTGTTTCCAGTTCCATATTGAAAATACGTTCCGAATCGCTCTCGGTTTCCTGAAACATCAACCTTTCTTCGGAAACACGAGTCATGACCAGATTACCATCAAGGTCTCTTCTGCGTTCGGCTCTCCATTGTTCGGGCCACCTTTTTCTGGCAGTTTTATTATTACTTGTATTGTCCAAACCAATACGACCTTCGAAGCGCAGACCTTCGGTGATGAACTTCAGGTCTTGTTTTACCGTAGCATTGACCTGCGATACATTTTTTGATTTTTCTTCAAATCCGGTTTGAGTAGCCAATACCCATGGGTTGGTTTGATTTCCTGTACCATAAGCCGGCACACGACCGTCAGAATACATCAGTGGAATAGAGATTGGGTTTTGTCCTACGACAGAATGCCAGATGTCTCCTCCTAATCCCGGGCTGTTTTGCGTTTGCAGATATCCGGAAACACCAATGCTTACCAATGTAGTCTTAGTCAGGTCCAGGTCAAAGTTAGTTCTATAATTCCAACGCTCTAAACCGGAATTGGTTTTATAGTCTTTCATTGCTTTGTCCGTATTATACATACCTCCCTCATTCACATAACTGGCAGACACGAAGTAGCGTGCTGTTGACCCACCACCGTCGAAATTAAGAGAAGCTCTGTACGTGCTGGCGCCATCGCGCAACAATACATCCATCCAATCTACGTTCGGATACAGATCGGGGTCTAATTGATATTTAATGATATCAAGTTCCTGTGGTGTATATAGCGGTTCCTGATTTCGGGTTCTCAACGCTTCATTCACCATATTGGCATACGTGAGTCCGTCTACAAAGTCGGGAGTACGGGTACGGGTATTGTAGCTGTATTCTACTTTAGCATTGATGTTGATCTTACCGGCGTCTCCTCTTTTGGTAGTAATCAATACAACCCCGTTTGCACCTCTTGATCCATAAATGGCAGTGGCCGAAGCATCTTTCAATACGGTAAACGATTCGATATCTTCGATGTTGATTTCGTTGAAATCGCGTTCAAATCCATCAACCAGTACCAACGCACTTTGGTTTGCACCGAAGGTAGAGATACCGCGAATCCAGAATTCTGAGGTGTTCTGCCCCGGTTCTCCTGATGATTGACGGGCAATTACCCCTGCTACGTTACCTGCCAGCGAGTTGGACAGATTGGAAGACGATACATTCCTCAGTTGTTTTACATCTACTGTGGTGAGCGCTCCTGTAGAGGAAATTTTGCGTTGAGATCCGGCAGCTGTAATTACTACCTCGTCTAATATGTTTTCGCCTTTCATCACTACATTGACAACTTTCTTGTCGCCAATGTTTATTTCCTGCTTTTCGTATCCTACATAGCTGAAAATCAGTGTGCTGTAGGGGCGTACTTTGAGCGAGAATTTACCGTCGAGGTCTGTAATGCTACCATTGCCTACCTGGTCTTTAACAGAAACAGTAACACCGATTAATGTTTCATTTGTCTCATCTGTAACAGTACCTGTAACAGTTACTGTTTGTTGAGCAGATATTCCTGCTGCGCACAACAGAAAAAGTAACAGTATATATATTTGTTTCTTCATACTACTAGATTATTATTTAGGCATATTTATCATACGAATACGCTTATTGTCACGGTCGGCTACATAAAATATTTTGTTTTCCGAGTCGTAAGCAATACCATTGGGTCTATGGAATTGTGCGTCGCTTACCGGACCATCGGCATAGCCGGAGTTTCTTGCTCTTCCTGCAAAGGTGCTAACGATACCATTAGGTGTAATTTTCCGGATGCAATGATTCTCGGCATCGCATACGTAGAAGTTGCCTTCTTCATCAAATGCACCTTGATAAGGACGATCGAAACGGGCAGCAGTGGCTACACCATCATTATGACCGGCTGACCTTGGATATCCGGCAAAGATTACCGGTGCTTCCAATTCTTGTGTGGCCCGGTTATAATAAGATTTAAGAATATAATGCTGATTTATTACGACAATATATGCAAAGTCTCCACTAGGATGAAACTGAATGTTGAATTCCCAATCGCGGTCTTGTATTTTGAAGAGTTGCTTAGAATTCTGTCTGGCATCCAGCGGGTTTGAACTACCACTCCATTTGAATACAATACCATCTTCGAAACTATTAAAGAAATAGATATTGTCTTGCGGATGGTAAGCGCCTCCATTGCATTGTTTGCCATTAATAGCACGTTCCCAATCTGTAAAGCCTCTGGCGGCAGTTAATCTTACTGCGGCATAATCATCCCAACTGCCTCTATCTGTGGCGATCAGCATTGATTGGAAATCGTTAGCGAATGCAATGGTACGAAGACGCATGCCGGCATTGTCATGTTTGGTCACTACCGAGGTGTGGTCTTTATCTATAAATCTCAATCCTTTTTCTTCTTCCAGAAGGTATAGATTTTGATCCTGATCGAAAGTAAGCCACATGGGTTGGTCGAACTGTGCAGCAAGGTTTTCATCGAAATCCGGATCACCGGGAAGCATTATCAGACCATCTTTCGCGGGCGAATTGTTTCTGTTGTCAAGGAATCCAGCCAATGTAGAAACGTATGGTTCTATGACATATTTAAATTCTTCTGTAGTTTTCACTTCCTGCTTGTTGGCCTCTTTTCCGATTTGCACGGTGATAGGCGTTTCCAGCGTTGAGGGTGTAGCTTGCGGAATGCTTACATACATCAGTGTGCCGCTGGAGCTTATTACGTTCAGACGTACATCGTCTAGGTATACATTAATCAATGATAAATCGGTTCCGAAGTTAGAGCCTTCAATCAGAACTTGTGTTCTTACCCCTCCTTCTTTGGGCTGGAAGTCTTTAATAACTACGGGTTGTGCTGGGTTGTACGGCACTTCAGGCATCTTAGGCGGCTCAACGGTTTCCGAACCATCGCAGCTCACAAAGAACACGGTGGCCATGCAAATAAGCAGGGTCAGTGCTTGCCAACTGTTTCTTTTAAGGTTTCTCTTTCTCATTTGTTTAAGTTTTAATAAAAAGTCAGTTAGACTTTTGGGTTTTTCTATTATTAATTAGATAAGGGTGATTTCTTTTCTTGCACTTTATCCATCAGTAGCTTCATGTAGTATCCGCCCACTACGGAACGGGCTTTAAAGTTCATCATCTTCGCGGTGTGTGTATGGTGCCAGTCGCTGATGGGTACACGTGATTCCGTTTCGTTGGCATATGTATACATCGGGTCGATGAATTTCCGGAAGGTTGCCATATCGGGTGCAAGGCAGGCGGTCCAGATTACCCAGTCGGATTTGGTATACTCTTCGCGCGAGTCGAGTGGAAGGCCATACTTATTCTGTTTGCCGAGGTAGAAGTTTATTTCGGTTTCGGCTATTTGCGACGGGAAGATGTTCCAGTTGAAGACCTTGTCCCAGATCATGTTGTACTTCTGGCTCCAGGTGCCCGGTTTGTCGAATGCGAGCTTGTAGTGATCGCCGTCGTTGGCCATCTTTTCCCATTCTACAGCCAGTTTGCGCGCGGTTTCTATATATTTGCGTGCGATGGTTTCCTTGCCAAGCATACGGGCAATTTCTCCATATCCGGCAATGGCCATAATGGCTTTCATGGATAGGTTGGCGTTGTGTGCCAGGTGTCCGGCGAAGTCGTCGGTACAGAGCTGATTCTGTGGGTCCAATCCGTTTTCGAGCAGGTAGTTGGCCCAGGTAGAAAGGGTTTCCCAGTGCTGTTCGGCGTAGCTGGCATTTCCTTCGATCAGGGATATGGCTGCGGCCAGTATCACCATGTTTCCGGCTTCTTCGACAGGCATATCTTCTCCGTAGAGTTGACCGTTGGCAATGGGGTAGGTGCCCAGGTCGTGTGCCGGATAGGGTTTGTTCCAACGTCCGCTTTCGCTATAGTAGAAGATAGAAGTCATCATTCCTTTCATCAGCTCGGTGTTGTAAATAAGATACAAGGGTGCCGAAGGGTAGGTTAAATCTACCGTATTGATGCATCCGTTACTGTGATTTTCCTTGGAAAGGAACAGGATGTTTCCGGCATCATCGGTAATTACTTTATGAGCGGTGATGGAGTGACGATAGGTGAGTGCGCACAGTTCGGCATATTCCTTGCCGCCTGCTTTCTCTGCATCGGCCATCAATTGCTTGTCGAATGCGCGGCAACGGCTCATCAGCGAGGGGTAGGCTGCTTTGTATCTTTCGAAGGCATCGAAAATGCTGACCGAGCCGTTGTGTTTCCAGTAGGCCATGCGGCGTTGGTAGAAGTATTCGATGGCATAAACATCGTCATAGCCCAGCATCAGGAAGCCGTCTTTGCCGTTTTGGTTTACGGTTCCCAGATTCTCTGTATAGGCCAGTGCGGGCATTCCTTCGAGGTTGCGACTGATGTAGTTTTGCGAAGCCGGCAGGAGTTTCCCTTTGGAGATAAACTCTTTCTTCATATCATAAAAGTTGCCGATGCTGAGCGATTTGTTCGGGTCGTTCGGAGCCGCCAGGTAAGCGTATCCCCAGTCAATGCGCACGCCATCGCCTTTGCGAACGGTGTAAGGCTGATCGATGGTGCCGGATTTAATGTAGTTCATTCCGTTTTTGCTCACCATCTCCGAAACTGTAGGCTGCAGCGGATCGTGAACGGTGAGTTGCGGGGTAGTTTCAATGTAAATTTGTACATCGTGCTGCTTCTTATCGAGTGAGCGAACGCGGTAAGAGATGTAATTGATGGGGGTAGAAACGAGGTCGATATCTTCCATTAACAGGGGGGCGGTGAATACCACGTCCAATTCTACCGGACCGCAGGTAAAGGTGTAGAATGTTTGCGTGGGCAATACATCTACCGATTTCTGGATGGCGGCTGTATTGAAGTTGCTTTCCTGTTTGTTCTTGCGGTACAGTCCGAAGTCAACATAAGCGCCTCCCGCACGGTTTTCGCAATGTGCGGCAATGATATTCTTTCCTTTGACCAGCTTTTTCCTGGCCGAGGCAGTGAGTTCGATGGTGACATCGTTTTTCCACGAATAATCGGTAGATACCAATTGTTCGCCGTTGAGGTAGAGTTGGAACACATCGTCGTGCGAGTAGCGCAGGTAGATGGCTTCCTGGGTCAGGTCTTCGTTCAGATCGAAAACGCGGCGGATCCAGATGTCTTTTGTTTTCCACTCCGTACTCAGACGTTTTCCGCCATCGGTGCCGAAGGCTGCTTTTCCTTTTCTCCATGCGGAATCGTTGAACGAAAGGTTGTCCCATCCGTCGGCCGGTTTGTCGAACGTGTAACGGGCTTCCCAACGTTCGTTGTCCGACATGGGCAGGATGGTGGACAGGTTCAACTTGTCCTTTCCCATAAAGCGGTACACTTTGCCGTCTACGCGCAGTGCCCCCAACAGCGGATGTTCCTCGGCTGTCCAGTGCTCGGTGCTGCCTTCGGTCAGTTCGTTGTAGGGCGACCAGATGGCGAGGTACGTGTCCGAAGTTATTAAGGGTACGGACGGTGCCCGCAACTTGATGTCCTGACTTGTTTTGAACAGGTCAGTGGCTTGTATACTACATGCCAGACAGGCTGATACCACAAAAATAAATAGCTTTTTCATCTTTTTCTATGTAATTCCTTTTAGGTTATTAATGTATTATCCTGAAACAATCTTTTCTCTCACTAAAAACTAATTATTATTACGAAAACTGTGCTTATCCTTTCATCTCTGGTTAATATTACCTTATATTGTTTGCTCAATACCTTTTGATTGTTTGTACGCTAGGTTTATCGTTTTTCTACTTGAGCCGTATAAAGTTGGAAGATTAGCGCTATTCTTCCGGAAGAACAGCGCTGTTTTTCGCGAAGAACAGCGCTAATCTTCAAATTTCCGATTCGTTGTTTGTAGACAAGCAACCGCTTGCTTGTCTGCATCCGGAGGCTTACGGTTATCTGTTCAATGCGTTGCTTATCCGCAGATTGGCTTCTTTTACCTTGTTTTCCAATACCTTAATCTCTTTCCGGTCATACGTAATGAGTCCGTTTACTTCTTCTTCCACATCGGTGATCTGGGTGTAGACGGCGGCCGAGAATCCGCGGTGAATCAGTTCTTCCAACCTGTTGATATATTTGATATACTCCGTGGTGACTTCTTCGGGAGTGTTGAACTGCACATATCCCCAGTTTTTATCGGGTGTCCAGAGATGATCTTTCATGGCCAGACCAATTCCGCCGTATTCGCCAAGCACGGTGGCGCGTTGGGTGTCGTAAAGAAACAGGTCGGGACCGGGATAGTTATGAAGGTCCAGAATGTCGCCCGTGCGGTAGTGGTTACCTCCACTTGCTGGATTGACCAAACGGGTGGGGTCATATTGTTTCGTCCATTCGGCTATCTCTACCGTCTTGAACTGTCCCCACGCTTCGTTGAATGGTACCCAAACACCGATGGAAGGATAAGAGTACAGGTAATCCATAATCTCTTTCCACTCTTTGCGATAGTTCGCTTCGGATTGTGCCGAGCGTTTGGCATCTGCACCATCATAATATTGATGCGTTTGCCATTGCGCGGGACCTCTTCCGCCGTTGGGCATATCCTGCCAAACGATTAATCCCAGGCGGTCGCAGTGTGTATACCAGCGTGCAGGTTCCACTTTGACGTGCTTGCGAACCATGTTGTAGCCGAAGTCTTTGGTTTTCTGAAGGTCATACAACAAAGCCTCATCAGTGGGGGCGGTGTACAATCCGTCGGGCCACCAACCCTGATCTAGCGGACCGAAATGGAAGATGTCTTTATTATTTAGCTGGAAACGGACAATGCCGCTGCCGTCTTTATGGGTGCTGTATTTCCGCATGGCGGCGTAGCTGTTTACCTTGTCTACGGTCTTTCCATTGCTGGAAAGCGTTACAGTCATGTCGTACAGGAAAGGAGAGTCCGGCGACCATAGTTTCATGTTCTGCGGTAGGATCAGTTCAATCGGGAAACCATTGATTGAAGCTCCTGATGCTATCAGCGTCTTTCCGTCGAAGAGTTTAACTTCCACTTTCTCCGCATTTTGTGTATTCTCGGTATCTACTTCAACGGTAAGGGTTTTCCGGTCAATGTCGGGAGTCGTTCTTACGTAGCTGATGTGGCGTTCGGGAACAGGTTCCAACCACACCGTCTGCCAGATTCCGGTTACAGGAGTATACCAGATGCCACCCGGACGCTCAACCTGCTTGCCGCGGGGTTGCTCGCCTCTGTCCGAGGGGTCCCATACCTTTACGGTAAGCGTATTGTTGCCTTTTTTAAGGACAGAAGTAACGTTGAACGAAAACGGAGTGAAACCGCCTGTGTGCTGACCTACTTTAACGTCGTTCACCCAAACGTCCGCTTTCCAATCGACTGCACCAAAGTGCAACAGGATATTCTTTCCATTCCAAGCCGATGGCACTGTAAACGTGCGGTTGTACCATAACTCTTTGTTTTCGCCTACCAGTTTTTCTACACCCGATAGCGAAGATTCAACAGCAAAGGGCACCAGGATATCTCCTTCATAAGCCGTAGGAGCAGCTTCTCCTCTTGTTGTGATGGCATAATTCCATAGTCCGTTCAGGTTCTTCCATTCACTGCGCTCCATAATTGGGCGCGGATACTCGGGCAATACATTTTGTGGGTTAATTTGTTCGGCCCACGAAGTCTTGATTTTATCTCCGGCAGGTTGCCATTGAGCCACGGCTGTGCCGGTTAATGACAAGATGAGGAGAGTGAGTAACAAGCTTTTCTTCATAAATTGTTTTTACTTTAAAAATGAGTATTATAATTAGATTCGTTGCTTAAGTCAGGCATGTAGCTCCCTGAAGCAAGTGTATTTTTCGGCATATACATTCGCTTCTTCTATCAATTATATAGGGTTAATTAGGGGTTAATTTATCTTCGTAATCCCCGATGGGAGCGGCAAGGGCGTACCTAAACTATCCAGGGTGGCAAAGCGGGGCAATCCGTCCTCATCCCATTCCACCTTGAGTAAGCGCGGTGTTTGCGAACCTATTGCTCCGGTTGCATCGTTCGGAATTTTCCTGGCATGATATAAAGTGTACCATTCTTTTTGATCGGGCGATGGAATGAATGATAGACTCCCCGGACCAAAAACATGCTTCTCTTTATATTGTGCAAGCACGGGCGAGGGGTGCTTTTTCCAGGATGCCGGATCGGTTAAATCACTGTTAGCATCTGCCGTCAGTAGTCCGACACAATAATAAGGTGTCCATTTTCCACTAGCCGAGTAGTAGATCAGAACTTTATCCTTATTCTTAGACAAGAAGTACTGTGGAGCTTCGTTTACAAAAATCGGGTAAGCCGTTTTATTTCCATCGGGATTGATCCATTGTCGTTCCCACTCGAATTCGGGTTTGGATATCATAACTCTTTCGGTAGAAAGCGTCCACGGATTCTTCATTTTTGCAATATAAATGCATTGTGTTTCGGTGTTAATCCTCCGTTTCTCCCATCCGCACCATATCATATAACGTTCACTGTTATGCTCGAACGTGCTGGCATGAATGGCCCAGTTATTATCTTTATCCGTACTGATGCGGCCTTTCATCTCAAACTCGCCTTCCATTGGGTTGGCCGACTCATTCTCAATGACGTAGATTTGATGATTGTCCATATTACCATCATCGGCAGCAAAGTATATATACCATTTATTATGGATGAAGTGAATTTCCGGTCCCCAGAGGTGGAGCGCGTTACTTTTGTCTTTGGGAATCCATACCGTTTTCCGGGTGGCATTGCGCAGGTCGGTTATATCTGTGGTTTCCCAAAGAATAATAACGTCTTCACAGCCTTGCGTATAATAGTATTTACCTTCATGGAAGATGGCCCACGGCTCGTCGCCCGCATCTAATATAGGATTGGTGTACGTTTGTTGCACCGCCTTATTCTCATTAACTTCCGTGCCCTTGTTCCTGCAAGAGTTGAAGACGAATAGCGAAATAACCAATATCAAAACTTTTGTTTTCATACTATATTATCTTTAAGGATGCTGCAAAGAAAAACAGTTTAAATAAAATAGAGCAAGAAAAACTGTTCAATTTACGATAATTCCTATTCTTTTTTGTTTTTGCCATTTTTGATAACCCGGAGATAATCCACAGATAACCCTGAAATAACCCAATTGAAGGTTTTTGACCAGCAATTATTTTTAATTGAACAGATATTATCGCTTTTTTTTTGAGGTTTCTTATTTCTTTGCTTTCGATTTAGAAACCATGAAAACAAAGAAAAACCATGAGAAACAAATTCCTCCTTATTGCGATATTATCTCTTATCGTGAGTTCATATTCGTATGCCTCGGAACCTCCCATTAAAAAGGCATCCGCCTACACAAAGAAAGATGCTATTGCGGCAATAGATGCGTTCCATGAAGCATTTTATAATCCTCAGATGAAACTATACGCCATCAATTCCGATAAAAAAGGTCGTGCCGCCATCTGGACACAAGCCATCTACTGGGATATGATTATGAATGCGTATAAACGAACCAAAGCTCCTAAATACCGCACACTGATTGACGAGATTTATCAGGGAGGCTATGAGCAATATACAGGCTACGACTGGACCGATAAACATGAGTGGTTCATTTATGATGATATGATGTGGTGGATCATTTCCCTGGCCCGTGCTTATGAAATTACCGGCGACGGCAAATTCCTGGACAATGCATCTACCGGCTTCTTCTATGTATGGCAAGAGGCTTACGATAAAGAACGCGGCGGATTGTGGTGGAATTTTATTCACGACGCCAAGATGTCTTGCATCAATTATCCTACCGTTGTGGCTTCCATGACTTTATATAATATTACGCGTGATCCGAACTATCTGGATAAAGCAAAGAAGGTATATGCCTGGTCGAGGAATGTATTCTTCGATCCGGAGAAAGGGCGGATAGCCGATAATATGCATTATAATCATTTGTTCAAGAATAGCATGGACATTGCCTGGGTGACTCAACTCTACAATCAGGGCACTTTTATCGGCTCGGCTACCATGCTATATAAGGCAACCGGCGATAAGGCGTATTTAGATGACGCCATTCTTGCTGCCGATTATGTGAAAGAGCATATGTGCTATGCCGATGGTATTCTGGAATTCAAGAACGGCATTGAGCAAGGTATTTATGCCGCTATTTTTGCACAATACATTGCACTACTTATTGAAGAGGGCAATCAACCGCAATACCAGGATTGGCTTCGCCATAATATAGATATGGCATGGAGCAATAGAGACAAATCCCGCAATATTACATTTAAAGATGCCGTGAAACCTTGTCCCACAGGCGTGGTGGAAGTCTATGATGCCAGTGCATGTCCGGCGTTGATGCAGGTTGTAGCTCCTAAGTAATGCAAATGATTGCTTTGTGTTAATGCAAACGATTACCTTGTAGGGGCGGTTCGCGAACCGCCCAATACACAGGATATGCAGGAAACCATTTTCGGGCGGTTCGCGAACCGCCCCTACATAATAACCAATTCAATTTTAAACTAACAAATAATGATGAAAAGAAAATTAGCTGCGCTATTTCTGGGCACTGCCCTGTTGAGTAGTTGTGCAACAACCGTTGAGCAAACTAAAAACGAATTGAGAGCACCAGCCTATCCGTTGGTGACGATTGACCCCTATACCAGCGGGTGGTCATTCTCGGATAACCTGTACGACACTCCGATAAAACACTGGACCGGAAAATCTTTTTCCCTCTTAGGAGTTGCCAAAGTCGATGGACAAACCTATCGCTTTTTGGGTGCCGAAGACCTGGAAACGAAACCTATCGCCAAAAACTCAGAAGAAGGAAAATGGTACGGTAAATATACCACCCGGAAACCTGCCGATGGCTGGCAAAACACAACATTCAATGACAGTTCCTGGAAAGAAGGTGAAGGCGCTTTCGGTACAAAAGAACTTGAACTGACCTCCAAAACCGAATGGGGTGAAGAATTCATTTGGGTACGCCGCTATGTAGATATTGAAGAAGACCTTCAAGGAAAGAATGTATACCTGGACTACTCCCATGATGATGGCGTAATTATCTATATCAATGGAATAAAAGTGGTAGACTCCGGCAATACATGCCAGAAACATGCACTTGTTCAATTGTCCGATGAAGTATTGGCTTCCCTGAAACCCGGTAAGAACCTGATAGCCGCCTATTGTCATAACGGCGGAGCCAACGGATTGCTTGACTTTGGTTTGCAGATGGAAAAAGATAAAACCCGCTTCTTTATGCAAACCGCACAACAAAAATCGGCCGAGGTGCAGGCCATGCAGACAAATTACGAATTTACCTGCGGACCGGTAGACCTGAAACTTCAGTTCACAGCCCCTCTCTTTATGGATGATCTGGATTTGATGACTCGTCCCGTGAATTACATCTCCTACGAAATTGCATCTAATGATGGTCAGAAACATCAGGTTGAGCTTTATTTTGAGGCTGCTCCACAATGGGCGCTCGATCTGCCTAATCAGGAATCAGTAAGTGAGGCATTTACTCAAAACGGACTGGTATACCTGAAAACCGGAAGCCGCAATCAACAAATCCTGGCCAAAAGAGGAGATGATGTTCGCATTGATTGGGGATATTTCTACCTGGCCGCCGGCGAAGAGGATACAAACTACGCATTGGGCGACGGAATTGAGTTGAGAAGAAGTTTCAGCGAGCAAAACGTATTGGAAGCATCTTCCACCCAAGGTTATGATAAGCTGGCTCTTGTGCGGAAGCTAGGCGAAACAAATGCATCAAAAGGCCACCTGCTTATTGGATATGATGATATTTATTCTATCCAATACTTCCAGGAAAACCTTCGTCCGTACTGGAACCGCAATGGAAACGAAACCATTATCTCACAATTCGAGAAAGCAGAAAAAGATTACGATAAACTGATGAAGAAGAGCGCCGCTTTCGACGGACAGCTGATGAAAGAAGCCACGCTTGCAGGTGGTCGTCATTATGCAGAACTATGTGCGCTTGCATACCGTCAGGCCATCGCAGCCCATAAATTGGTTCAGGCCCCGAATGGTGATTTAGTATTCCTGTCGAAAGAAAACTTCAGTAATGGTTCTATCGGAACGGTAGATATTACTTATCCGTCGTCTCCGATGTTCCTGTATTACAACCCGGAACTGGCAAAAGGCTTGTTAAATCATATATTCTATTATAGCGAAAGCGGAAAATGGACGAAACCCTTTGCCGCTCACGATGTGGGTACTTATCCGCTGGCAAATGGCCAAACGTATGGAGGCGATATGCCGGTAGAAGAATCGGGCAATATGCTTATTGTTACCGCCGCTATTGCTGCTATCGAAAAGAATGCCGATTATGCCGCCAAACATTGGGATGTATTGACCATCTGGACAGATTATCTGGCAGAAAACGGGCTGGACCCGGACAACCAGCTTTGTACCGACGACTTCGCCGGACACTTTGCGCATAACACCAATCTTTCGGTAAAAGCCATTCTGGGAGTTGCTTCCTATGGTTATCTGGCAGATATGCTCGGCAAAAAAGATATCGCTGAGAAATACACTCAGAAAGCTAAAGAAATGGCAGTGGAATGGGAAAAGATGGCCAATGATGGCGATCACTACCGGCTTACTTTCGACAAGCCGGGCACATGGAGCCAGAAGTATAACATGGTGTGGGACAAACTTCTTAAAATGAATATCTTCCCTGCCAGTATTGCAGAAACAGAAATCGCTTATTATCTGACTAAGCAGAACAAATATGGCTTACCGCTGGATAACCGCGAGTCTTATACAAAGACCGACTGGATTATGTGGACGGCTACAATGGCTAATGATAAACAAACCTTCGAAAAATTCATTGATCCGGTATATCTGTTTATGAATGAAACAGTCGACCGGATGCCTATGTCCGACTGGATAATGTCCGATACTCCCCACCATAGGGGTTTCCGGGCGCGTTCGGTTGTAGCTGGATATTATATCAAATTGCTTGAACAAAAACTAAATAAATAAGAAAACATGGAATCAACCGTTGTCCCTAAAAAACGTATCACATCCATCGACGCATTGCGTGGGTTTGCCCTATTTGGTATATTGATGTTTCATTGTATGGAGCACTTTGATATCATGGTTATACCTGAACTGAGTTCGCCCTTCTGGCAGAAAGTAGATGATGTGGTTTATGGAACCATAGCTTTCCTTTTTGCCGGGAAAGCCTATGCCATTTTCTCTTTGCTTTTTGGGTTGAGCTTTTTTATGCAAATGGATTCACAAGCCGATAAAGGAGTTGACTTCCGGCCCCGTTTTCTATGGCGGTTGATTATATTATTGATATTAGGGTATTTGAATGGACTGGTGTATATGGGAGAATTCTTTGTGGTATACGCTATTCTGGGAGTTTTCCTTATCCCATTATATAAAGTTTCCACAAAAGTCCTGGTTGTATTAGGTGTGATACTGTTCCTTCAAATCCCTGATGTCATAAACTTTGTTTTCTTATTAAGTGGCAATGCGCCTAATGAACCCACTGCGGCTGTTGTGTATATGGACTCGTTGTATGCCAAATGTGCCGACATCTTTATGTATGGGTCATTCGCAGATGTTCTCCGGTTCAATCTGTGGGAAGGGGAAGTTGCTAAACTGTTATGGACATTCAATAATGCCCGTTATCTGCAATTGATTGGTCTTTTCATTGTAGGCATGCTCATAGGGCGTTCCGGCATACACAAGAGCGAAGAGAAAATCGTAAAATACAGTCGCAAGGTATTGCCCTATAGCGTGGCGGTTTTTGTGATCTTCTACAGCATTGTACTTTTACTCCCTTACATGGGAGTAGAAGGATTTGCGCTCCAGAAAGGGATTACGTTATTCAAAACGTTCGCTAATCTGGGTATGATGATGATGTATGTTTGCGGTTTTATGCTTCTGTATAATAAAACCAAAGCATCAGCTTTTTTAGAAAAGATTGCTCCGGTAGGGCGTATGAGTGTAACCAATTACATGGCACAATCCGTTATTGGTGTAACATTGTTCTATGGTTTTGGATTTAATCTGGCTGTAGAACTTAGCTTCCTGCAATGCATGATGGTTGGACTAGTGGTTTATGCGGTACAGATGCTTATTAGTAACTGGTGGATTAACCGGTGCTATTACGGTCCAATGGAATGGGGATGGAGAATGCTGACCTGGTTTAAATCCGTACCCCTTCGCCGGCGATAATCTATAATTCTTATAAACTAAACAAGATGAAAAAGATATTTATTTATACCCTTTTTGCTTTGTTGGTGGTGGGTTGTAAAGACTCACAGGAAAAACCAACCGAATCGGGTTTATTAGGAAGTAACTTCCATTCTATCAGGGAGAATGGAAAAGAGACGAACCTGTATGTGCTTCGGAATGCTAATAACATGGAGGTTTGTGTGACGAACTTTGGTGGCCGGATTGTCTCCATAATGGTGCCGGATAAAGATGGAAAAATGCAGGATGTAGTACTGGGATTCGACTGCATTGAAGATTATATCAATAAACCTACCGATTTTGGAGCTACCATCGGGCGGTATGCCAACCGTATAAACAAAGGGAAGTTTTCGTTGGATGGGCAAGATTATCAACTGCCGACTAATAATTATGGACATTGTTTGCATGGCGGACCTAAAGGATATCAATATCAGGTATTCGATGCCAAACAGAACGGTCCGCAAGAGTTAGTATTGACTTATTTCTCTAAGGATGGAGAAGAGAACTTTCCCGGAAACCTGCACTGCAAGGTCGTTATGACGCTCACAGATGATAATGCTATTGATATCCGTTATGAAGCGGAAACCGATAAACCAACCATCGTGAATATGACCAACCACTCTTACTTCAATCTGGATGGTGATGCCCGCAGCAACAGTGAGCATTTGCTTACAGTAAAGGCCGATGATTATACCCCGGTTGATGAAACATTTATGACCACCGGAGAGGTTGTTCCTGTAGAAAACACCCCGATGGACTTCCGGAGGGCAACTCTGGTAGGGGAGCGGATTGATGAGGCGTTTACACAACTCCGGAATGGTGGTGGATATGACCATAACTGGGTACTGAATACAAAAGGCGATGTAACACAGGTATGTGCATCATTAGAGTCTCCTAAAACGGGTATTGTGCTGGATGTCTATACCAACGAACCGGGTATTCAGGTGTATGCAGGGAACTTCCTGGATGGTACACTGAAAGGAAAGAAGGGTATTACCTATAATAAACGCGCATCTGTGTGTTTAGAAACGCAAAAGTATCCGGATACTCCTAATAAACCGGAATGGCCATCGGCGGTGTTGCGTCCGGGCGAGAAGTATATGAGTCAGTGTATATTCAAATTCTCTGTAAGAAGATAAGAACCTTAAACGAATAATATCATGAGAAAACATCTACTGTTTATAGGATTGGTTGGAGCATTGGCTACCTCTTGTATATTGGTGATCATGTCTTTTACATCACCACAACCAGCAGAGATCCGGTTTGTAGATCGTCCCGATTACAATGCCATTAGCTCTAACTATATTTCTAATCGTGCTCCTTTACAGCCTCAACATTTCATTAAACTACCAGTTGGAAGCATACAGGCTAAGGGATGGGTAAACCGCTACCTGGAACTTCAACGCGATGGGCTGACCGGAAATCTGGGTAAAATCAGTGCATGGTTGGAAAAAGAAAATAATGCCTGGCTAACCAATGGCGGTGATCATGGCTGGGAAGAAGTGCCTTACTGGCTGAAGGGATACGGCAATTTGGCATACTTATTAAATGACCCCGACATGATTGCCGAAACAAAAGTCTGGATAGAGGGCGCTTTTGCCAGTCAGCAACCCGACGGATATTTCGGACCGGTCAACCTGCGGAATGGCAAGCGCGAGTTGTGGGCACAAATGATTATGCTGTGGTGTCTGCAATCTTATTATGAGTATTCGCAAGACGCGCGGGTGATAACTTTGATGACCAATTATTTCAAATGGCAATTGACCGTGCCCGACGATCAACTCTTTAAAGACTTTTGGGAAAACAGTCGGGTGAGCGATAATATGTTAAGTGTTTACTGGCTCTATAACCGTACGGGTGACAAGTTTTTGCTTGAATTGGCCGAAAAGATTCATCGCAACGGCGCTGATTGGACACGGTCGACTTCATTGCCCAACTGGCACAACGTGAACATTGCACAGGGCTTCCGCGAACCGGCAAGCTATTATATGTTGACCGGCGATTCGACTATGCTACATGCATCGTATAACGTTCATCATCTGATTCGTCGTACTTTCGGGCAGGTGCCGGGAGGTATGTTCGGTGCAGACGAGAATGCCCGCATGGGTTATATTGATCCGCGCCAGGGAGTTGAAACCTGTGGTTTGGTAGAGCAAATGGCATCGGATGAAATCATGCTTGCTATGACCGGTGACCCGTTTTGGGCAGAACATTGCGAGGAGGTGGCGTTCAATACTTATCCGGCAGCGGTAATGCCCGATTTTAAAGCTTTGCGCTATATTACATGTCCTAACCATACGATAAGTGATTCGAAAAACTACCATCCGGACATTGATAATACCGGACCGTTTCTTGCAATGAACCCATTTAGTAGTCGTTGCTGCCAGCATAATCATGCACAAGGATGGCCGTATTATGCCGAGCATCTGGTACTTGCTACACCCGACAATGGAGCTGCCGTTGCACTATATGCGGCTTGCGAAGCAACCCTGAAAGTGGGAGATGGCCGTGATATTACGTTGATGGAAGAAACAAATTATCCGTTTGATGAGTCGGTGAACTTTACAGTTCAGACTTCAAAGCCGGTTCATTTCCCTTTATATCTACGTATTCCATCGTGGACAAAGGATGCCGAAATATGGATAAACGGCAAGAAATCTAAAGCCACAGTTGAAACAGGCAAATATGCACGGATTGAAAGAACCTGGGCAGACGGAGATAAAGTACGCCTGAAAATGCTGATGACCCTTTCGACCCGCACATGGCAGGTAAACAAAAACAGTGTAAGCGTAGATTACGGTCCGCTGACATTGGCGCTGAAGATTGATGAGAAGTACGTCGAAAGGGATAGCAAGGAGACTGCAATCGGCGATTCGCGATGGCAGCAAGGGGCCGATTCTAGACAATGGCCTACAACGGAGATTTATCCGGATAGTCCCTGGAATTATGCGTTGGCGCTGAATATGAATAATTCACTGAAAGATTATAAGGTTATTCATAAGGAATGGCCCAAAGATAATTTCCCATTTACGCTGGAAACAGTTCCTTTAGAGATTACTACCACAGGGTATAGAATTCCTTCATGGGTAGCAGGGGAAAATGGATTTTGTAGTGTATTACCTGACGAGGGTTTTGTGAAAGGTGATAAAGAGAAGATTACACTTGTACCTATGGGAGCCGCACGGCTTCGTATCTCTGCCTTTCCGAAGGTGAAAGAGTAGGGGAGGGATTATTACTACGAAACCTTTTCAGTATCACTGAAAAGGTTTCGTAGTTTTTATAAATCACCTTCTTCCTGGAAATACCATGTCCATTGATTAATATTTAACTGAATAGCTACCCATTTATCATCTGGTTTAAGTTTATTGGAGAAGAAAAGTACCAAAGCATATTCGTCCTTCCGGTCGAAATATTCCTGTGCTCCCCAGGGATACATCTCCATCTCTGTCATTTCCAGAAACTCTATCAGATTGATATTAAAAACCTGAGTGCCCGAAGCTATGTGGGTTACCACGAAACGCGTTCCACGATCGGCCATCAGACGCATAGTATTGAGTTCTACCAACGCACCTTGATCACTTCTTTGTTCTTTGTAATAAGGCTCGTAGCTGATAACATCGTCATTAAGCAATGAGTTGTCGTAATCAAGGTATCCATTCGATTCAATAATCTGGTAACGGTAATCATTAACGTTAATGGTCCATTCGGGCGTTTGGCCATAAAATACAAAACGCACTTTATTGGTGTCTTTAATCAGATTGATCGTCTCGGTTTGGTAGCGGGTTCCGGTGAAGTTAACGTCATTGATTTCACCATACCATAAGGGTTCCAATTCTTTGTTTATGATAAGAGATTGATCCCGTTTCAGCTTTAATTTCAACTCATTTATTGTAGATACGCCTTTAGTCAGCGAAGTAATATCGTAAGAATCGCGTGCACCCGCCCAGGCCATAAACTTATATTCGCCTACGGGTACAGTAACTTCCATCTGATAGCTTCCTGTAGCAAGTGGAGCACCTTCCTCGGATTGTGTAAACAGAAACTTACCCTCTTTGTCAAATACATACAGTTCAACCTTATCGACCTGGGTATGGAATGCATCTGCAGAAAGCAGGTTGTAATCATACTTGAACTTAACGAAAAGACGGCATTCGGGAAGGGTTTCGTTAAGGTTATTGCAGGAAGTTAAGATTCCTGAACTTGCGATTAAAACGCCTAATATGAGTAAATGTATATGACGAGCTAGTTTCATCTCTTTATTCTTATTCAGTGAGTTAAGTATGAAAGGAAGAGGATGTATCATAAGTATATGCTTTACTTATTCAGCTTATGACACATCCTTTTCGGTAAGGGTTCTATGAATAAATTATAGATCCGCGCTTTGAGTGTACCAAGTCCAAGGATTAATGTTTATTGTAACAGACAGAAATTGCTCCTGTTCTTCGTCTGGTTTGTCCGGATCTGGTTCCGGAATAATTGGATACCCTGGATTATTGATTGTATTAAC
This sequence comes from Bacteroides sp. 51, assembly GCF_010500965.1. Classification (GTDB taxonomy): domain Bacteria; phylum Bacteroidota; class Bacteroidia; order Bacteroidales; family Bacteroidaceae; genus Bacteroides. The sequence goes on from NZ_QVMI01000015.1 coordinate 145,352, forward strand.
GGTTATATCATAAACAGAATTGCGAACGACACCAAATTCTCCTAATTCATTGTTTGATTTATCACTATCATCATCATGCTTAACCATTATTTTATAGAAGTTAATACCTGCGTGATAATAGGTTACTGACTCTGCTTGGTTCGAAGCTGTTATTTTCACTAGTTGTGTATTGAAATTAGTGATTAAAGTAGCTATATCAGAAAGATCTGATACGTTTACAGCTGCTGTAGAGAATTTATCGGCAATTGCCGTATTAGCCAAATATTCATTAACTAAGTTTGTCAGGGTAGTAACATAAGCGCTATTAGATGCTTTGTATTCTAATTCTGCTTTAATATAGGCTTTCAATGTATTTATTGTATAGTATCCACCTCCGATGTTAAACCAGTTTTTGCTATAATCTGCATGAGTGCTGTTAACGGATCCGGTAGTATTATCTGTCGGTAGTTTAAAGGTCAGAGGAACAACTTCAGCCCTCAGAATGGCATGCGTAGTATATGCATGTTGGTTGTCTTCTTTCTTTTGAGTGTTTTCAAGACAGTACTCTGGGGTTGCCCCAACATTATTCCAGCTTGTAGGTTCTGTTGTGTAGTAGTTGTAATTCTTTATATACTCGGCATTTACAGTTGCATTGCCACCTACGGTGTATACATTCGTTGAGTTATCATAGTTGGGGTCCTCTCTGTATGATCCTAATCCATATCTGTCAGACCAGACGGAAGTTGCTTCAAACGTCTTGGTTCTTTTGGATACAGGGAAGAATAACTTGTTTGTGACATTCAGTTTCCAATTATAAGTGCTTCCCAAAGCAAAGTCCGAAGATGTAGTAGATAAAGCGTATACTCTTACTTTTGCAACTACACGATCAACGTATAATTCTAAAGGGATTTTCTCTGCCTCTGTTGCAGAAGGCTGTAGGTGGGTGGCTGGTATTATAGTCTCTAACTCTCCTCTTGCATTGGTCATCATAAAATTGTCATAAGCAGCGGTTTTTCCTTTGATGACATCTTCTACAGATGCGGCAACAGCTGCATTGTAGTCTGTATAATTCATTCCAATAGTAGCAGGAGGGAGGGAAGATGGATTTAGAATTACCAATATTTTTTCTGTATTCTTTGGTACTTTGAAAGCATTGGTTGTATTTGTACCATCAAGACCTGTTCCAGAGGTTCCCCAGTTAGGATTTTTAAAGGTTATTGCATCGGTACTGCCTACAATTTTACTAGTTGCATCAAATAGGACAACGCGAACAGTATTCACTTGGGTCTCATTTGCGGTACCGTTTTCTTCAGCAGGATTATGCAAAGCACGGCTTTTAAGCGAAGAACTGATGTTTAATGTCAGCCAGGCTTCTCCATTAAGATTTACTCCACCACCTTCATCAATCACATCATCATTGCTGCATCCTATCATCATCAAGGATGCGAGTGCAAATACGAATAATTTTCTTTTTTTCATCATCTTATTAATTAGTTAAATTGAACTGTTATTTTGTTATTTAATTTCTCTGATATACTTTCTTTAATTCTTCTATATTTAATTTTGCGGCTTCCAATCCATGGGCTGCTGCTGAGTTTAATAGTTTTTCTGCATCTTCATAATTTCCTTTCAATAATGATAGTATTCCAGCTGTGTTTTTGTATTCAGGTGAATCTTTAGCGGTATCTATCTTGTTTAAATACTGTTCTGCCGCTTCCAGGTCGTTACGCTGTATGGCAGAGGTTGCTGCATTCAGGTTGGCAGTTTCGTCTGTAGGGAATACCTGCGCTGCGATCTCGAATACTTCAGTAAATTCCTGAGAGTCTCGCGGGTAGCTATTAGCTACTAGGAACATTTCATATAAGCTCAAATTCTTTGGATTTGTTTTGATCACTTCTTTCGCTTCGTCCACATCGAAACTCTTAACATTATATTCTACCTTACAAATGGCTACGCGGAGGCTGGGAAAAATGTGTTTCAGCATAAAGCGGTAAGGTATACCACCATTCAGTTTCATTAACTTCGCTTCTCTTCCGTCTTCAATAGATGTCTTATTGATAACTTCCAAAACTTCGTTCTTGTCTTCCATTTCCATGGTAGACAGTGCTTTAACCAGCCCCTCCCAGTTTTCTCCGCCAAATTTAATACGGTAGGCATTTAACGGGAATTCGTAACGAGTAGAGAGATAATCTCGTAAGGCCATGGCACGTCCTTCCGATAAACGCTTGTTGTGGGCTAATGAACCTTCGGGCGAGGCATAACCAATAATATCCAATCCTTTCACATTGATGCTAGGATCATTGTTCAGCTCGTCAATCATGGTACGTATCTTAGTCAACTCACGCGGATTATTCATATAATCCGGACGAATATCAGTCTTGTTTACTGCAAAATCAAGGAAAGCCTCGGCTTGAATCTCTCTGCGCTTAATCTCTTCCAGTGTAGGTTGTATATATACCATATGTGGGGTAACAACATAGGGAATCGCCGGTTCTTTAGCTTCTGTAGTTACCTTGTCTACGAGCAATTCCGTATTCATAAGTTCTACTTTCCCACAACCACAATCATCGCGTTGTATATCCAGATGAGCGTTTTCCATCCATGGTTCGTATGGTATCATCTGATGATAGTGGATCGTATCTTTTTCTAATTTGTATGTCTTTTCTACAACGTATGGTGCCTGATAAGCAGCTTTTTCTTTTTTGCTCATTAAACTTAGTGTACGTTCATAAGCATAATACTCACTACGCCCTTTATAGGATACCATTGGTAGGGTATGGAGAGCCTCGGTTGAAACCAACCGGGGTATCAGGTCGAGTCCTTGTGCTGATTTTATCTTTATTTTATCGGCCACAAAGTCAATATCAATATATAGGAATTCACCCCGTTGCTCTAATCGTACAGGTATAATAGATACTCCTCCATCGGTACGGTCTTGTGCGTTAACAGAAGGTATATTTGCCCCTATGTAAAGGGTCAGGATGGTTATAAATAGTTTATATTTCTTCATCACTATTGCTTTTATTTAATTACGTAAATCAATGAAATAGCAGCTTTGGTAGGTCCAAAGTAGTTTTTGCTATCTTCTTTTAATTTAGTGCCACACTCTCCGCATGGATATTTATCGTATACAATATGGGCATAGCCCACTCCTACGGTAGCTTCGATGCTCCAACGTTTTTTTAATATCCAGGAATGTCCGATGGAAAGACCTCCCCCATAAAGATGTCCCTGATAGCGGGAGTTTTGCATGTTGTCACTAATAAACGACCAATCCGGCCAGTTGCCTACGTTAAAATCGGCGTAATGTCCATGCAAACCGACGAAGGTGCGACGAAACTTCTCGCAGAACCAATAGCGCACTTCAGGCTGAACACCCCAATGTTTTAAGCGTGCGTTATCGCTAAGCTTCCAGGGGTTGTAGTTGACGGGAATATCCAGTGTCCATTTACGGGCTAAACCGACTTCTACTCCCAGGTTCATGGTTGTGGTGGCGTCGTAAAGCAGGTTGCTTTTGACGGCAACGCTTTGAGCATGGGCTCCGGAAATCAGAATCCCGAGCATGAGCGACATGAGTATGAGTGCTTTTTTCATTTATTTACTATCATTATTTAATTCATTAATTTACAATATCTACTTTTATACGGCGACTAGCATTTTCTCCCATTCCTCCGGAAGTTCCTGGATTTTTGATGGTAGAGAGGTAGAATGTACCTGTACCACTACCTGAAGCAGTGCGTTCAATTTTTATAACTCCGTCGTCGACGATGATATTATCTGTATCAGTACGTTCCGGATTTGTTACAGGGAAAGGCCAATAGGAAGGGTGAAGTTTGATCCAGCTTGTACTGCTGGGATCTACTATTCCCGATACACAATAGACATTAAAGTCGCCTGTGGTATTGGTTGTTTTTACGTTGTTTGGGCTGGCAGTTGCCCATGTACCTTTCTTTTCTATCTTTATAATCTTTTTTATGTTTCCATATTTTATTGTAATCTCGCCTGTTTGAAAGGCCGATGTTATATTAATTTTCACATCTACCGATTGTAGTGAGCTTGAGGCGGTAATAGTTGTCGGTGTAACTGTTATTCCGGAAGTAGCAGTCAGTGTTCCTGTGATTGTTCCTCCTCCTTTATCTTCTGTAATCAGTGTAAGCGCGGTTAGACCATTTAAAGCTGTAGATGGGCCATAAATCATATAGTGCGAATTACTTACCGATAAATAGTACTCGTCAAATGCAATGGTTTCAAAAGCATTTGTATCTGTCACCGTAAGGGTGGTATGAACCTCTGTATTATTAAATACCGAGGCAGCAATGGCTTGTTGTGGTGTATCATGACCTATACCACTTACCATAGTAATGGTGAACAGGTAATTATTGTTTCGCATAATATTAATAGGCGTGCGGCCACTGTTTACTAAAGCCATTTTATAATAATAACTCTGTCCTTGATATATTCCTTTAATTATAATGTATGTATTATTACCGGTCCCCGATTCGAATAGGTAAACCGGATTGGCCAATGTTGTATTTGAAGAAGCGGCAGCAATCTCCCCTGAATAGTTAATGTCTTTTCTGTATTCAGCCAACCCTCCGTTTACTGTGGGAGGAGTAGTGATAGATAAATTATGCAACGTTCCACGCATTGGAGCATTAAAGACAGCAGTGATTCCTTCTAATATAAAATTAGTCGCTTTATTTTCTACAATGACTTTAGCTACTATCCGTTTCAACTCCAATGGATCAGATCCTGTTCCGATGGTTGTATTTGCCTGAATGTTTGGTACATCATATATGTAACTCATCGGTATAGTTTTGTTAGGTGTAAAAGGTATGTCAGTTTCCGGGTTATTCAAAGGGTTGGTATATAATACGTTACATGCATTTTCTATAGTTTCGCCATTCAATGCCTCATTCAGGTTAGCCTCTGTGAAATCATATTCTTTGAAAAGAGTAACCCCATCATATTTATAGAATTTCACTTGCGGATTTGCCAATATCAGCAATTTACATGCATCTGTTTGTTTTTTTAATATAGCATATGTCTTACTCGTTTTACGATAGGATTTCACGGCTTCTTCGAATATAAAACTACCGCTGTTTTCTTTGAATACCAGAATGTAAGGTTCGGTATCTACTGTTGTCTCATTAGCAAGACCTGCACGATTCAGGGGGCGGTCGTAGTTCCGTAACCGGGTAAAAAGTTCCAGCATCACTCGATCACTTACTTCAACCGGATCATCGAAATATTCGCGGATACAAGAGGTGAAGGACAACAGGATTGTTGCCAATAGCAGGAAGTTATATGTAAATAGATATCTTCTCATTTATTCATCTTTTACACAACGGATGGATTGCCCGAAACCAGTGTAGGAGCTAATCATTTGGTGTGTATTATAACTTGACTCAAGTGCCCAGGCGGCATAACGGATGGTTCTGTTAAAGGCATCTCCTTTATCATCGGTACCTATAAACTCATTTCCAACATATTGTGGGCCTGCACTGGCCGACCAATAATATCCGGTAGTGCCATTGCTTTGTACTTTCTTTGAATCATTATTTATACGCCCTGCCGAAGGGAGGAATATGGAAGCATTTGTTGCGTCGTTGCAATAGAGTACTCCCTGATGAGCAACCTGTCCATTCCCATAAGGTTCAGCAGATACTGTATAAGATGCTCCTGATGTAGCATTAATTCTCCTCTCAAGTGGTCTTCTGTCAAAAAAACCATCGGCATACAAAGCGAACTTCGTTCCTTTCAGTTGTTTGCGGGCATTTCCATCTGCATATGGATAGGTACCTTTTTGAGGCAGAATATAATCAGGCCAAAGCTCATGGTAGTTTGAATTTGAAGCCACATTACCAGCAAATGGAACATAAAACAATGAGACTCTGAGCTCTGATTGTGCAATCTGCTGTCCATAATCTACAGTGGTAATACCCGGATGTATATATTCTCCGTTGAAAGCAACCCCGTCTGTAGGTCCGTCTGTAGGACGCCGATATCCTGTAGGGCAAACCTCAAATTCATCGCTATATTTTGCTAGTCCCGGTTTATTTACATTTGGATTTGATTCGTACACTAAATCGCCTCCATCCCATAATGCCGGAAATGTATTATAAGCAGCTGTATTATCAAAAAGCGCATCACGGGTACCGTCAAAACCAACTGAAGGACTGTATGCCCTGCGAAAGAAATCGCCTTTTGCATCTTTTTCATCAATATTCATTGCCCATTGAAATAATGCACCAGCCTGAGTTGGATAATCAACGAAGCGTGCCCCCTTAACATCGGTTTCTTGCCAATAGGGCCATGCCCCGTTGTATATTTTTTCTGTAGTTAGATTAAAGGGCGAGAATTTAGCGGCTGCTTTTCGCTCTTGTCCTCCTAGAGGCCGATACTTTGCCTCAATAGTTAAATCGCCGGTTTCGTTCCAACCGTACTTTGGTTGTTCCGGGATGATGTCTTCTTCCCTATATATATAATCCGCAGCTTCGCCTTGTCGCACATATATTTTAGCTACTATGTCCCAAGTGGATCCTCCTTTAGTTCTTAGTTCTACATATCCATATTTGGGTTCAGATTCTTCATTAGCAACAAAATTAGCATCCTCTTTAATGCCAATCCGGAAGTAAATACGTCCCTTAAGTCCGGAGATAGAATATCCATTTTCTTTATATGGATTGGGAGTGACAGGATATTTTTCCGGGTCACCTGGCGAAGCCGTTCCTACGGTAGGATCGAAACTCGGTGTTGCGCTAACTATCAACCAATTACGATAAGCCGCAGGAACGGTTACCGACCAAGTATAATCAAGTTGTCGTTGTCCGGTTATAATACGTTCTCCTTTCTGGTTGTGTCTATAGAATGCACCGGAATAGTAGGCGTGTGTATTACCTGGCGGATAGAAAGGTATTAACAGCCCGCTTTGGTTAATTGTTACGTTTATTGTTTTTTGCAGTTTTGAGTTTCCATCTTCATCCTCGGCCGATAGGGTTAATGTATAGGTGCCACTTAGCACGTTTTTTTCTGTTACAGCTCCATTTACATTGTCTCCAGTTTTGGTTGTCCCATCTAATAATAAATCCATGTATCCTGCCCCAGTAGCCGGATCATAATAAAAACGGTAAGGGTCAGGGTTGTTTGCATCTATGGCTAAGCAATTAAATATTTGGTTGGTTGGGAAAGTTGTACCATCTCCTTTCTTTACTGTTCCATCTACCTTGACTTTTGGCATATTCGAATAGAATGAGATTCTTACCCCATTTAAATTGGTAATGCTTGCCTCCGTTTGTGATACATTCAAGACGCGGCTACCGGCTATTTGCCAGTTATTTAACACGTTCGTCCAATCTTTCGCAACAATATTTACCTCCAGTGGTTTCTTGACTGTACCATTGAAATCTAACCACGTGTTGTAGGGCAGATTGTAATTGTCGTCCATTATTTTTAATTCGCAAGAGGGGCTGTATTTGTCATCGGGAAGGTTAACTGTCAGTTTCGTAGCTTTAAGAGCATTTGTCTCCTGAGGAAGGTGATTGGCTGGTATTACAATGCGATCTAATGTCCTTTCCCATTCCATGCCAGAAGCGGATGTTGTACTAAATGCAGTAGCTGCATACGTACGTTCGATGTCGTTTGTTATTGTTCCGCCATAATTTACCTGGAATAATGGAACTTTATCGGGCATATTCGATAGGGTAATTCCTTTAAAGTCATCGCCCATGTTAAACCCGGATTGTAATGTAACATTCAGGCGCACGGCCAAACGGTCTAGTCGCAATATCAATGTTTCTGTCTCGGCATTAGCCGGATAAAGTCCTTCGGTCGCATTTGCAGTTCTTGTTTTTCCGTTTATATCGGTTAAAGTGCCGTTTGCCAGTTTTGCTTTTCCGCCCGACAATATTTTTACTCCCTCTATCACCTGTATCATAGGAATTAATTTATCGGATGTAAAAGCTGATTCGGGATAGGCAATTTGTTTTAAGGTGTTTAATGAAGTGATTCCGTTTAATGTGGTTTCAAATCCGTCTGGCTCGTTGGCTAAAAATACCATGGTGTATTCAGCGTCAAGTGCCACGGGATGCCGAACGACATCCAGATATGTATTTATAATGTCATATTTTTGGTTTCCAATTGTTGGGTCGGCTATGATGTTACCATTGTTTTTGTCGAACACCAGTATACGTAATGTACGGACAATTTTGTCTGGTGCTCCCTCCTGGTTCTCACCTACATATGCACGCGAATGGACTCCTTCCTCATTTATCTTTAAGTTAAGATATCCATTGCTGACAGACAGCTCAGTGACCTCATCTTTGCAAGAGGAGAAAAGATGTATTGCTCCGAATAAGATAAGTATCGAAAACTTATATAGTGTATTATATAGTTCTCTTTTATCTGACCATTTTGGATGCAATATTTCTTTTAAAACAAGTGTATCTTTAAGCATTCTGTTGCATCTTTTTTACGCCTTATAGAAAATGTAGATACGCCTGAATAGTAATAGATGGGGAAACCAAGGGCGTGCTGAAATAAATGCCGATAGAGGCTATAAATTTCTCAATTTAAAGCCTACATAAAATTCAGATCAATCTTTGCCCTCAGAATTGAAAGGCATAACTTGTTGAACAATAAATAATCTGTAATAATAAATGATTAGATTACTTTTGTTTTACTACTAAGTTGTTCTCGTTTCTACTACTAAGCTATCTTCGTTTTTACTATAAGTTGTTTCCGTTGACTAAACTTATTATCTAATTGCCATAATAGGTAAATAGGACAACAAAGATAGGGTTTTGTTTGTGGTTTATGTTATTTTGTTATTTAAAAAGTCCTAAATGTCGATAAAGTATATCTATAAGTCGATAGAATTTATCTATCACTATAGAAAAATGATCATAATTATAAGATGTGTACTTTATGGGGCAAGCGGGAAATTGGTTATTAAATTAATAGGGTTGTTAATTAAAAGTGGATGTTTTGTAGGGTTATGATATAAATGTAATTCTAAAAACTGCTATGCAATTCCCTCGTTACCATGCTTCAGACATTACACTAAATTTTTGAAAGTTTCTGGCTGCTTCAAAGAAAGTTTCATTTGGCTAAAGAGAAAGTTTCTCTTTCAGTATGAGAAAGTTTCTCAAGGTAAACGAGAAAGTTTCTCAAAACGGATAAGGTTACTTTCTCATGTCGTGACCTGAGTTGAGTTGGCTCCTTTCGTGTGACTTGTGACACTAGAATGTAACTTCTGTGCAATACACTGATTCAAGAAGTGCACTATCCATCGGCCTTTGGGAGGGGTGTGTGAGATGTGGCGGCATTTGAGGGTAAAAACGTTATGGGGGAGCTAAAGTACGAAGAACTTTCCGGGGAACTCCGTTGGCTCGAGAGAGGGGGAGTTTAATTTAAGTTTAGATAGAGAGTGTATTTCCTTCCCATCTCGAAAATGAAATCATCGGCAAGTGTGAATTCGGTTGTTTTGTCGGTGGAGCTTCCCACTACGTTGTAGGTTATGATGATTTTGAAGCTGTTGGCTGGAGTCACTATGTCTTTTTTCGGTTCTTGCGGAAGTACGATCATATCGCCAATTTCAATGTAAGTTTCATCTTCCGGCGTGTCGATTGGGTATTTCTGGTAAACGGTATATGTTTTTGTTGACTCTGGCAGTACGCTCCATGCCCAGTTCGATGTTTTTCCGGTAATGGTTTCTTCGCCGGCTGTTCCCACAAGGATTCCTTGACTGTGTAGGTTGACGAGTTTGATTTCTTTGACGCGGAATGTTGCTGTAACCTTGCCATCATTATCATATTCGTTGCCACGTACCATGAATTTTGCGGCAGACAGTACATGTTTGAAGTTGAGTCGGGTAGGGTTCGACTTGCTGTCGAGGTTGGTGGCTACCATAAAGTCTTCCTGACGTTGGTAGTCTGTATTTACTTCGTAGTTGATGGTAACCTTATTGTCGGTATTGTTGATTTGGAACGATTCCGTATTCATACCCGACGATGTTGCGGGAGAGTAAGCAAAGAAACTGACTGTTCCATATCCCGGCCAATATTTTGTGGGCGAGTATACCCAGCCGTCACCTTGTTTCTCTACAAGCTGGTTGTCCATAAATGAGGCATAGTTGTTTACGCCGCCTTTGTTCCAAATGGCCGATACGCGGAAGTACTGCATATTGTCCGCAGTGGTTTCGGAAGCACGCATATCGGGAGTCGTTGAACAGCTAAAGGTAATAGCCTCTCCGTTTGTACCGTTGCCTATGTCGGTATCTTCAGCAGAACACCCGGCAAAAAACAAAACGACTAAGAGGAACAAAACTGCTCCACAAATATTTATTCTGTATTGGCTGATTGTTTGCATCTTGATTTCTGTTATGTGGCTTTTAATAGGAGTAAACGGAAGGGGCATCTGCCCCTTCCGGATTATATTAGTGTGCTGATGGGTGCAGACTAAGGGGCTGGATATGGGTTGTAATTGTTAGTGGATGGGTTTGCACCTGTAACTTCGCCTATACGTCCCTTATAGCTAGCACCAACCTCACCACTATATTGACCCAAGACTAGGTTACCAGTAGTTTTGTCCCAACTCTTCCAAACCTTTAGAGTATTTATTGTAACACCGTAATATAAATATATGCCGTTTTCTTTATTCAGGCTTAAACAGTCTGATACGTCTAACGTTTTTATTGTAAAGTCTTGGGTTATTGAACTTGAGTCATCTTTGAATTCTATCTGATTTAAAGTTGTGTTTCCTTTCAAGTCCAACACTCCAGAGGTACTGACTCTAGGAATTTTAAGAGTTGTAATAGCGTTGTTTGATAAGTTCAAATCTTTGAAGCTTCCATCCTTTATTTCGATAGCGCCCGCAAGTCTGTTATTCGATAAGTTAAGGGTGCTTATACCCGAAACTGAAGGTACAGACGTCAGTTTATTATTCGATGCGTTCAAAGAAGTTATCGTATTGGTTCCTGAAATCGTCAGTGTTGTAAGCACACCATTCGACAAGTTTACAGTACCAAGTGTAGAGCCGGAGATAGAAACGGTAGTAAGTTGTGTATTCTTTGATGCATCCAAATCTGCTGTAACACCTGCAATAGACAGCGTTTGAAGGCGTGTGAAATATTCAATACCTTTGAAATTAAAGCCTACTTTACTAGCAGTAATACTTGTTACGGCTTCTAACTCAGTTTTAGTTATTTTTCCGTCTACGATGCCGCCAGTGCCTTTACCATCGGCTTCTGTAATCAAATCAGCACTAAGCAAATGGCTGTAGTCGGCCATTTCCGGTAGGTAAGAAGCCGGAGCATCTGACCATTCGCTTACGCCAACTTCAAAGCTAATAGCCTCGCCAACTTCGTCGCCGAACTCTAGGTAGAAGTTATACTGGCGTCCCATTTCGAAAGTAATACCATCGGATGTTCCATACGTAGGGTCTTTTACTGCAAAATATTTTGTTTCGCTTTTATCGGCTGAACCTGCATAGTATATGTCATCAACAAATGCTTTGTAGTTTACTCTTATGGCGAATTTATCTGTTGCAGGTGCAGTCTTTCCCGTAGTTGACAATTCGGTTTTCTGCGGCAATACCATTACAGCACCAGTTTCTCCTAATACCGAAGCGTAATCATTAAGCAGATATATAGGCGACTTTCCCATATCTACAGTGTAATTTACGTGGGCTCCGGTGTTTCCCCATGGTTGAAGAGCAGTTGTATACTTTAAACCTCCTGATTCTTCAATTCTGGTGTTTGTCAAATCAAGCATACCGCTTTCGTACAGATTCACCAATTCTATTTCATCAATCGTGTATGTTACATTTTTCTGTGTAGTTCTGGCAAAGAACATCACACGCGAAAGCGCATGGTGGAAGTTTAATTTTACAGGAACTTTTCCATCCAATCCACCATCCTGCTTTGTAATTCTTGCTACCAAAAAGTCTTCCTGAGCATCTTTGTTACTGATTTGAGGAACTGTATAAGCAATGGAATTATTGCTAGTCGCATCATATCCCTTAATACCATAGGTTACATTCTTAGAAGAAGAAGGGCTATAAGCATAAAAGTCTACTGTACGATCTTTTGGCCAGTAACGTTTTGGAGTATAGTCCCAGTTGCTGTCTTCACCTCGTGTAATACCGAAAGCATCAAATAGATAGCCGTCGGATGTTGGAGTGGCTTCTTTTGTCATCTTGATGCCCGAAACAGTAAAACTCAAAATACTATTCTCGTCAGTAATAGCCGCTCTTGTGCCTTTATCCGTTAATGTCCGAAACTCAATGGAACCATCCATATTGTTCGTAGTGTCTAGTACCTCATCGTTGGAACAAGATGCCAACGTGAATGCAAGTGTTGTAACAATTAAAAATAATTTTCTCATTCTAGTGGTTGTTAATTTAATTAATTAATAATTTACGTGCTTGTTTATAAATAGATATCCACATTATCCCATTCTCCTACGTCGATTTCAAATCCGCCGTTCGATCCGGAGTCTCCGCCGGGATCGGGTATTTCGGGAATCTTTGTGTTTATATCATTTTCAATCAGAATATCGTATCCGTCGCGTGCCAACTTTGCTTCGCGGTCGGCCATCGATTCGGCTATTTGTTCCGATACATCATCCCAGTAGGCAGTGTAGTACTTGCTGGCTTTGGAAAATATCTCGATGGTAAACCGGTTTTTGTAAGGAAATACCGGATCGAAAGTATAGAATTCACCTTCTATATAGCCCGTATTGGTACCGCTGATGGTGCCTACCACCGAATTGTCGAACAAGATGGTAGAACGTTCCGTTGCCAACTTGTCGGTATAAAAATAGTACGTAGCCGCCATGCCCGATGTAGCTCCCCGCGCGTGACTGATATACTGCGCACCTTCTATACCGTTGATGCGGTAGGTGAACTGACGAAGTATATTCTTTGGATAGAAATTGAGCACCAGCGTGGGATCTTCTTTGAAGACGACATCGAAGTCCTCCACCCACGAGTGCACATAGAAGTCGCCTCCCGGATCGTTTACCGTGCGTTCGCCTTCTACCGGCGAAGCCAATTCGTTGTAGGTTGCCCGTGAAGCTTCTACCAGATAGGCCTGAAACGACCCAATCGTGGTTTCGTCGCGGAATTGTATGTTCGAATAATAATCGTAGCAATAGGGGCGGTACGACGCACCTTCGGTCAGGGTGATATACTTCTCTCCACCCACCGGGATGTTGTCTCTGCCGTAATCGGTCACACCATCCGTTGTCGAGAATATATTCATTCGCATGGCACGTGTTTCTTCTGCCGGGTTTTCCCAGTTAACAACTACTTTGATGCGTTTGTCGCCTCCGCCAACACATACGTCATCTTCGCACAGGTCTTTGTTCTTGCAAGACACCGTAATCAACATCAATAGGAGAAGATAGTGTATTTTTCTCATTATAGCTCCTCCATCTTTTTAGTTCGGTTAAGTTTACCTATCAACCATACCAATGAAACATTGAGTTTGGTTGGACCCCAATAGTTCCGGTTGTGTGTGCTCCGTTTGGGGAATGTACAATCCTGGCAGTCGCTTACGTTGTATTTATAGTACTTACCACCCAGATACCCGGCATTAAGCCCAAACTCCAGGTTGAACCGTTTGGATATGCGCATAGCGTATCCGGCAGTCAGACCACCCGAGTAGCTCCAGTTGCTGAGCTGCCCATAGTCGCTGTTCTTATTGGTAAACAGGCGGATATCGTAAGTACCTCCATAGGCGTAGGCTCCAACGTACCATCCGTTTAGTGGTCTTCCTTTTCTATAGCCAAGCCACCGGCGCAGTTCGGCCCCTGCTATCTGTATCCGATGGTAGTAATAGTCGTCGGCATTGGTGTTCCACCACGACCAGTTGCCCTCTATGGCTACCGACCACTTGTACTTGCGTCCGAACGGGATCTCAACCGCCAGGTTGGGCAGCAATGCAGCATCGTAAAGCAAATTGCTTTTGACTGCCATGATGAATGGCTTCTTCGGTTTTTTCCGCATAACGTCGGGGCAGATCGTGTCGATACGGACTACTTCTTTTTCGAGATAAACGGTATCGGAACGAAATACAACCACTGTATCAATCCGGATTATTTGTTCTTGTTTTCTTGAATATATCGTACCGGTAGCGCTTCCCCGCAGATAGGGCAATACGTGTGTCAGCATATATGCGTAGGTCTTTCCGCCATTCAGCGCTTTGATCTTCGTTTTTTGGTTTTCCCGGTTCAGGTTGCTGCGAAGTATATCGAGCAATTGGTCGCGGGCAGGAACGTTCTTATCTTTTTCGATCTTGCCTATAAGTCCGTCCCAATCTTCTCCATCGGGTAGTATGACTACCTGATGCTCTTTTATTTGAGGATATTTTTGTATGATGTATTTTCTGAGCGAAAGTGCCCGGTCTACAGACAAGCGTTGGTTGTTGTAAAAACCGCCCTCGGGCGATGCCCCACCGGTTATGGCAATAAAGTCTTCTTCTTTTAGTGTGATGTTGGCAAATAGTTGATCTATCGCATTTAATGTATGGGCGTTGCCCATATAGTTTTTGTCTATCTCTGTTCGGTTTACACGATAGTAAATGCGTGCTGTTCTTGTAATCAAGGTATCCGGGGCGTGTGCCGGGTTTGCTCTGAACGAGATTTCAATGAAATCACCGCCGGATGCTGTTTTAACAGCGTCCTTGGCAGCCATTCCATGAATAGATCCTCCCCAGACCAAGATTACTCCACAGAGTAATCTTAATGTTTCAGCTATTGAGAAGTTTGTTTTTCCTTTGTAGTCACTCATCCGTAATTCTCATCTTCTGTGGCACAGAAAAAGAGCAATACATTCATTCAGCCTTTTGCCAATGCAAACTTAGCTTACTCTAAAATTGCTTATAGGAAAAACACGGATAACTAGAGATGGTAGTGCTGGAAACAACTAATCTTTTTAACCGCATAAGGGCGTAAGATTATAATCTTTTATTTTATAACCGCATAATCCCTCCTTTGTTTTTTGTAAAGACAAGCTTTATAATTCAATAAAGGATAATTGCCGGAATAATGCAATTCTAACGTTTTTACTATCAAGTTGTTTCTTTAATCTACTGCAAAGTAGTTTCTGGTATTCACTATAAGTTGTTTCTGTTGACTAAATGTAATGTGCTCGGTCTTCTTTAACCTATTTGATGGGGACAAATATAGGAATTATAGTTTTATTAGAAGTTAACCGAATTGTTAAAACTTGTATCTTAGTTGTATAAACATGCTACATGCCTGCCGAAACCAGTTGCTGGCTGGGAAGCATTATGCTATTTCTTCCTTTGTCGATAAAATGTTTTTCGTTGTTTATATACACCTCAATCTTATCTCCGGCAAGCAAATGAATGTTCATTTGTTCCTGGGTAACCTCGATAAGCAATAATCTTTCTTGATATCTGGTTTTAAATGTGTATCGCTTCCAGTTTTGAGGTATGACGGGAGTAAACCGTAAACTGTAGTTTATGATCTGCATTCCGGCAAACCCTTTAGCCAGTGCCAGCCAGCTTCCGGCCATACTTGTAATATGGAGTCCTTCACTGATTTCGTTGTTGTAATCGTCCAGATCCAGCCGAATGGAGTGGAGAAACAAGGTGTATGCTTTTTCTATATCCCCGGTTCTTGCGGCAATAGTAGAATGAACAAACGGAGATAATGACGATTCATGCAATGTTTTCGGTTCATAGAACTTAAAATTGCGGCGCATTGTATTCAGATCAAATGCAAAATAATATAAGTATAGTCCGAGTACCACGTCGCTCTGTTTGATATAACATGAACGCAGAATTCTATCCCACGACCAGTGTTGATTTATAGGCCGTTCGGTAACCGGAATTTCATCTACAGATTTTAATTCTTTGTCCATATAGCCATCGTGCTGCACAATAATTCCCAGCTCGTCATCTTCGGGGAAATACATATTGTCGATGATTTCCTGCCAATGCTTGGTTTCTGTATATTGGAAAGATGTTTTCCGGCGTACATCAGTATATTTATCAGGATAATCGTGTGCTATAACCTCTAAATAGTGAATGGTGACTTTAAGACATTGTACACACGAGTAGTTTGTGTACCAATTGTTGTCTACATTGTTTTCATATTCATTAGGGCCCGTAACACCAAGAATAACATACTTTTTCTTTTTCTGTGAGAAAGATACACGTTGTTCCCAAAAGCGGCAGATAGCAATCATTACTTCCAGCCCATAATCTGCCAAATATCGTTTGTCGCCTGTCATAACAGTATATTGCGCAATGACATAGCAGATGATTGCATTTCGATGAATCTCTTCAAAGGTGATTTCCCATTCATTATGACACTCATCTCCATTGATTGTGACCATAGGATATAGTGCCGCACCATTATTGAATCCTAATTTTCTGGCATTCTCTATTGCTTTGGGTAGTTGATTGTATCTGTACAACAGCAGGTTACGGGCTATTTCTTTGGGATGTGTGAATAGAAAATAAGGAATGCAGCAAAGTTCTGTGTTCCAGTGGGTGTTGCCACCATATTTTTCTCCGGTGAATCCTTTTGCACCGATATTCAGGCGTGGATCATCTCCCCGGTAAGTTTGATGTAGTTGGAATATATTGAACCGTATACCTTGTTGAGCTTCAGGGTCGCCTTCTATGATAACGTCCGATTCGTCCCAGATACCTTTCCATACCTGACGGTGCTCCTCAAGTATGGTGTCCCAACCTTTTTGCTTTGCTTCTTTGCTCTGGGTTACAGATTCGTCTACTAAAGACTGGCGGTCGTAATACAGAGTGGTAGCTATTGTTGTATATTTAATCAGAGTAACTCTTTCTCCGCATTTAATATCCGAACCGGCACTAAAACCTACCTGTTTTTCTTTTTCAATGCGAATAGGATTGGTTGTAATTTCCTTGCTGTTTCTGAAAAGTTGGTATGTCATGGCAAAACACGCCTGCGAATCCTCATGTTTGGTTTGCGTCCAAAGGTAGGCATATTCGTTTTTAGTTTCCAGCCGTAGAACATTCCACATCTTTTCATTGAAGTTGGAACTCTCGTGTTTTATGTTGGCATCAAGATAAGGGATTAACGAAATTTTTCCTTCATAGTTGACTGATGTCACACTGTATTTGATGGCGCATAAATTCGGGTTTGCCATGCTGTTGATATGTTCTACATGGATTCTCAGCGTATTACCTTTAGGGGAGGTTACTTCAAAGTCGCGGTAAGAAACTCCTTCTCTCATATCCAATCGGCGGCTAAAACTACTTATGTCCCAAATGGCCAGATCAACCTCTTCATCAATCAGGCGAACGTGTATACCACTCCAATTCGGAGAATTCGGGATGCGGGAAAAGTATTTAGGGTAACCGTTCTTCCACCAGCCTACGCGGGTGCGGTCCAGAAAAGAGATTCCTGCAAGGTATGATCCTTGCAGGCTATCGCTGCTATATGATTCTTCAAAGTTCCCACGTTGTCCGAACCGGCCATTCCCTAAACTGAAAATACTTTCTGATCCTCGTTGGTAATCGGCATGAAATCCTTCTTCTATAATACTCCACTCGTCTGTTTTCAGAATCTTTTTCATGGTAATCAAGGAAAAAAATGTTGATGAACGGCAAGATACAAAAAAAAGTAATTCAACGGGGGCTCTTAACTACTTTTGTTGAAAAGATACTAATGGGATCCCTACGAGATACCACTGAGATGGCACCGACATCCTAGTGGTATCTCGGTGCCATTCCAGTGGTATCTCGTAGACCTTTTTTTACCCCTGTCTTATGCCTCCTGAGGAGAAGAGGTTTCTTTATGAGTAACGACTGTTTCTTTTATAAAGTAAACACAAACAGCTCCAATAATCAGAAGAATACCGGCAAGAACAAGCATATTTACTTGCCGTCCGCCAACCATATAGAGTAATCCGCCACCAACCAGTGCTGCTACAATTTGCGGAATACAGATTGTACCATTAAAAAGACCTAAATAGGCGCCCATACTTCTACCCGAGATAGAATTAGTCAGGATAGTGAATGGCAATGCCAGCATTGCTGCCCATGCGCAACCAATCAGGAAGTAAGAAATGAATAATAAATATTGATTGGTGAAGAATAGGGTAGAGATAAAGCCGACTCCTCCCAATATAAGACTAAGTGAATAAGCCATTTTGCGAGATTTAAAGAATGGGAGAACCACAGCCCATAAAACAGAACCAATGGCTTGTACAGCAAATAATACCCCTACCCAGTTTCCTGCTTCCTGATAGCCAGAACTCTGGGCATCGGTCGTTCCCCAAACGGTGTCGGCAATAGCTCCATTGGTGTACGTCCACATATACATAAATGCTGCCCAGCAGAAGAACTGTACTAATCCTACCGTCCAGAAAACTTTAGGTGCGTGTTTCAATAAGGAAATGAAGTCTGTCTTTTCTTTCTTTTCAGTAGATGTAATGCCATGAAACTCTTCGAACTCTCTGGGAGGCATCTCTTTTACTTTAGCTACTGTATATACCACGCATAGGATAAGTATAATAGCTCCGATATAAAATGAATAGATTACTGAATCGGGAACTGTACCTTTTTCGGCTATATTACTGATACCCATCCAGGTAAAAATGATGGGGAACAGGTATCCTACCAAACTTCCGGCATTGCATAAAAAACTTTGGATAGAGTAGGCGAGACCCTTTTGTTTTTCGTTTACCATATCGCCAACCAACATCTTGAATGGTTGCATAGCCATATTAATTGCCGTATCAAGAAACATGAGCGATACAAGACCAAATATCATAGCTGTGCCTACTGTCATCCCGAAACTTCCGGCGTTGGGCAGTAAACACATTACGATGACTGCTACCACCGAACCTATAAATAAATAAGGTATACGGCGCCCGAACCGTGTCCATGTTTTATCACTGGCTGAGCCTACAATGGGTTGGATAATAATTCCAGCCAGTGGAGGGAGAATCCAGAAATAACTCAAGTTGTGAGGGTCTGCACCCAAGGTTGCGAATATACGACTGATATTGGCGCTTTGTAATGCATAGGCAATTTGTACGCCGAAAAAACCGAAGCTGATATTCCATAGCTTCCAAAAACTTAAATCAGGTTTTACTTTCATATATTTTGAGTTATGAGTTTTGAGTTATGAGTGGTGAGTTATGGGTTTGGGGTTGTGGGTTTTGAGGGGAGGATATTATGATTAAGTTCCATACAAGCCCACTCATTACTCACAACTCAAAACTCACTTCGTTGTTCCTCGTACAACCAGATTGGTCCTTACGATTTTATTTGAACTCTTTTCCATATTGCCTTCTATCTTATCAATGAGAAGGCTGATGGCACTTTCGCCAATTTCTTCACCATGTTGTTCTACTGTTGTTAGTTTGGGGTCGGTGTTCTGTGCAATAGCCCCATCGGTGAACCCGCAAATGGAAACTTCTTCCGGTATCTTTAATTTGGCTTGTTTACATGCATATAGTATTCCTGAAGCCGTTTCGTCATTAATCGCAAAGAACCCGTCCGGTCTGTTTTCTTCTTCCAGTATATCGGGGGTAATGGCGATTGCTTGTTCGCGGGTATCGCAGAATTTTATCATGCTATCATCTACCCGCATTTTATATTTTTTCATAGCATCAAGGTAACCATTTCTCCTATTTTTGGAGATTTCCATGTGTGGAGGGCTGCTATAAAAGTAAATCCGTTTGCATCCGGTTTGGATCATATACTCCACTGCTGCGAATGATCCGGCATAATCGTCGACTACTACGCGTTCTGTATTGATTCCTGTACAGATGCGGTCGTAAAATACGATGGGTATGTTGTTGTTCAGCAATTCCTGATAATGATCATATTGTACGGTGTCTTTTGCCAAAGAAGTGATTACTCCACAAACTCTGGCTGCCAGAAAGGAATGCACGATTTTCACTTCCCGTTCATATTCTTCATTGCTTTGCGCCACCAGAATATTATATCCGGCTTTTGCTGCTGTAGCTTCAATTCCACTCAGTACACAAGAGAAGAAGTGATGTACTAATTGTGGAATAATAACCCCAATTGTGTTCGACCGGCTTGTGCGCAAGTTAAGTGCAAGGGCATTAGGCTTGTAATTATGCTCTTGCGCATATTTATGTATGGCATCCCTCGTCTCCTGGCTAATATCAGGATTATCTTTCAGGGCTCTCGACACAGTAGAGGGGGAAACACCCAATGCTTTAGCAATGTCTTTGATCGTTATCTGCGGTTTACTCATGGTATGTTTTGTTTCAAGACTAAGGTAAAGTTAGGTAGAAAACAACGAATCACAAAACAAAAGGTGGCTTCTGCCGTTTTCTTTAATACAAATGTACTGTAATTAAATATAATTGTTCATTCGGGTGTTGAGTTTACCGCAACAATGCTTTGCAAACGATTGCATAACTGTAAATGCAGATTTGGTGGATTTGTTGTTAACTTCATTAAAGGTAAACTCTATTTTTGTTGCATGGTTAGAAGGAACCGGACGGGCGTGTTCGTGTTTCAATTTGAGAAATATTATAAGAGACTATATTGTTAACTTTAATTTTTAGATGCATGAAGCAAGTTAATCTTAGAATCTATCGAATGATTCTACCCCTACTAATGGGGATGTTCTTGTCGTTAGGCGCATATGCCCAGCAGGTAACTGTAAAAGGGCATGTAAAGGACTCTACCGGAGAACCTGTAATTGGCGCCAATGTTTTAGTGAAAGGTACTACCATGGGTACAATTACCAATTTTGATGGTAATTTTACACTTGATGCTCCTCAAAACTCTACAATCGAGATTTCATTTATCGGTTATAAAACAGCAGAAGTAAAAGTTGCACCAATAGTAAATGTGCTTTTGCAAGATGATTCTATTCTGCTGGATGAAGCCGTGATTATCGGTTATGGGGTGGTGAAGAAAGGCGATGCAACTGGTTCTGTTACCGCTATAAAAGCGGATGAACAGAATAAAGGGGTTGTAGTAAGTCCGCAAGATTTATTGGCGGGTAAGGTTGCAGGTGTTGCTATCACTTCTTCTGGTGGGCAACCAGGTGCCAGTGCGAATATTCGTATTCGCGGCGGTTCGTCTTTGTCTGCAAGTAATGATCCATTAATTGTTATTGATGGAGTAACAATGGGTGGTGGAACGACCGATGGATTAAGCAATCCATTGAGTACGATTAATCCTGCGGATATCGAAACATTTACTGTACTGAAAGATGCTTCGGCTACAGCTATTTACGGTTCACGTGCTTCGAATGGTGTTATTATGATCACTACAAAAAAAGGAGCTTCCGGTAAGGTTAAGTTCAACTATGCCGGTAATGTGTCTGTAAGTACGAAACGGAATACATTGGACGTTATGAGTGGTGATGAATATCGTGAATTTATAATTAACCATCCGCAGACTACCGATTTGATGTTGGATGCATTGAATCTTTATCCTAATGTAAGTACAGACTGGCAAGATGAAGTTCTTCGCACAGCGGTTTCGACTGATCACAACTTGAGCGCATACGGTTCTATCGGTGCCTTTTTGCCTTATCGTGTATCTTTGGGTTATACCAACCAAGATGGTATCCTTAAAACATCGAATTTTGAAAGATATACAGGGAGCCTTTCTTTAACTCCTTCGTTTTTTGACGATTACCTCAAAGTAAATGTGAATGCTAAAGGTGTATATATCAAAAATCAATTTGCAGATACAGGGGCTATTGGGGGAGCGGTTTCGTTCGACCCTACAAAGCCTGTATATAATGGTAATTCAAAGTATGGTGGTTTCTTCACATGGACGGGCGATTATTCACCTGAAGGAACAAAAGCCAGTTCTGCTGGTATAAATCCGGTGTCTCTTTTGAAAATGAGAGACGACAATTCTACTGTAAAATCGTTTGTCGGTAATGTGCAATTCGATTATAAAGTGCATTTCTTGCCTGAGCTACGTTTGAATATGAACCTGGCATTGGATTTTACCAGAACGAATGGTCAAACATATATTGATCCGAATGCACCATCTAACTATAGTCCGGACGATAACCAAACAGGTAGTAATTACACCTATGGTGCAATCAAGAGTAATCAATTATTCGATTTCTATGCGCAGTATGCTAAAGATTTTGGTTCATATGGGAATCTGGATGCAATGGCTGGTTATTCTTATCAAAGCTATCGTTCGAAATCTGATAATATTGGATATTATCTGTCAAGAGAAGTTGATCGTTACGGACAGAATACAACAGTAAGCAGTGAATATAAGAAGTATGATACAGAGTATATTCTTTTATCTTTCTTCGGGCGTTTAAATTATACGTTGCAGAACAAGTATTTGTTGACTGTAACACTGCGTGATGACGCTTCTTCACGCTTCTCTAAAGATAACCGTTGGGGGCTTTTCCCATCTGTTGCTTTAGGTTGGAAGCTAAACGAAGAATCATTTATGAATGGTCTTGACTTCATGAATGAATTGAAACTGCGTTTAGGCTGGGGGGTTACCGGCCAACAAGAAATTAATCAAGGAGATTATCCTTACCTTTCTTTCTATAGAGATGGTAAAGGTGGTGCTATGTATCCATTCTACAATGCCGATGGGAGTGTTCAGTGGGTGAATGTAATCTCACCTACAGCTGCAAACCCTGATTTGAAATG
Source organism: Bacteroides sp. 51 (assembly GCF_010500965.1). Taxonomy (GTDB): domain Bacteria; phylum Bacteroidota; class Bacteroidia; order Bacteroidales; family Bacteroidaceae; genus Bacteroides. The sequence goes on from NZ_QVMI01000015.1 coordinate 167,975, forward strand.
GGAAGAAACAACTACATACAACATTGGTCTTGATTATGGTTTCTTGAATAACCGTATTAATGGTGCGGTAGATTTCTATTATAGAAAAACAAAAGACCTGATTAATGCGGAGGTAAACGTACCTGCTGGTACTGACTTTGCAGAATATGTGGTGTCAAACATCGGTTCGTTGGAGAATAGAGGGGTTGAGTTTTCTATTAATGCAAAACCAATTGTTGGTAGAGACTGGAATTGGGATGTTGGTTTCAATATTGCCTATAATAAAACAAAGATTACCGAATTGACATACAATGACAATTCTGACTCACCGGGTAGACGTTTTGAATCGAGCGGTGGCGATGGTGGTATCCGTGTAAAAATTCATAGTGTAGGATATGCTCCAGGTTCATATTATGTGTATCAACAAGTGTATGATGACGCAGGCAAACCTATTGAAGGTGAATATGTCGACAGAAACGGAGACGGAGTAATTTCTGATAAAGACTTATATCGTTACAAAAAGTCGGATGCAGATGTATTGATGGGTTTTAATTCAAAACTGTCTTATAAGAAATGGGATTTTGGATTTAATGGACGTGTAAGCCTGGGCAATTATAACTATAATGGAACGGCAGCTAATTCGGCCCTTGCTATAAATGAGATATTTGGCAACAACGCTTTGTCTAATAAACCACTTGCTGCCGTTAAGACCGGTTTTATGGAAAGACAGCGTCAGTCTGATTATTTTGTTCAGAATGCTTCGTTTTTGAAAATTGATAATATAACTCTTGGTTATACTTTTGATAAGTTCTTTACGACACGTTCTAACGCTCGTATTTACGCCAGTGTACAGAATCCGATCATTATTACCAATTATGACGGGCTGGATCCGGAAGTAGATGGCGGTATGGATAGAAATGTTTATCCACGCCCTCTGACATTCTTATTTGGTGTGAATATTAACTTCTAATAAACTGTGATATTATGAAACTGAATCTAAAAAAATACATATTATTAAGCCTTATAGGAGTAGGTTTAATGGTAACATCGTGTCTTGATGATTTGGATCAAGAACCCAAATTGGACAAGTCAAATCAAACGGTTATTAATGAGGACGATTGCCGCTCGTTTTTAGCGAAGATATATAGTGGCTTCGGATTATCGGGAAATCAAGGACCATCGGGCGTTGAACCCGACTTGCAGGGTGATGACCAAGGTTCATTGGTATTCCTCCGTGGCTTGCTTTCAATGCAACTTTACCCAACCGATGAAGCTATTTGGAACTGGGCCGATGAAGGCATTAAAGAACTTTGTGAAATAAATTGGGATTATACCCTGTTTTATTCCTATACATTCTATCAGCGTGCCATGCTGAATATACGTTATTGTAAAGAGTTTCTTGATCTTTACACTGTAGAAACAGGTATACCTGATATTGAAAAATATAGAGATGAAATCCGTGGTATTCGTGCTATGAACTACTACTATTTAATTGATTTATATAGAAATCCGGGTGTGGTTTGGGATGATAGCCCAACGGGTGACAAGTCTTGGAAGCCTTCTCAAATAGGGGCTACTCCGCTTTTTAATAAAATAGTTGAGGAACTGCTTGATCTTTCTGAAAATGGAAATCTTGACGAAACTCCTTCGATGGCAAATTACGGGCGCATAACCAAACCGGTTATTTACACTTTACTTTCGAAGATGTATTTAAATGCAGAAGTGTATACAGGACAAGCAATGTATGATAAAGCGGCACAATATGCAACAAAGGTTATTGGTGCTGGCTTCGGATTGGAAGATGATTATAAAAACTTGTTTTGTGGTGAAAACCATTTAACGGCAATGAAGAAGAAAGAAATCATTTACGCTATTCCATTTGATGATGTAAATGCGAAAAGTTATGGCAGTACAATTATGGTGACCGCTGCTGCGTACGGTGGTGTATTGGACCCAACATGGTTTGGTATGACTTCTTCATGGACATGTTTGAAACCAACCCAGCAACTCGTTGCTTTGTTCAATGGTCCTGATCCAAGCAATGGGGGTAATTATGATGAGCATGGAAGTACTATCAAAAAAGACCAACGTTATCGTTTCTTTGATGTGAAGTCATATAATGAAGATGGTACAGTAAAAGATAGAAGAGATGTAAATACAAAAATGGGCGATTGGAATACAGGTTACTTGAGCTACAAATTTACTAATCTGGGATGGGATGGAGCATCGGTAACTCCGACTGCCGATCCTTATACAGACTTCCCACTATTCCGTTTGGCAGATATCTATCTGATTTATGCAGAATGTGCTGCCCGTAATGCATCGGGCACTGATTTAGCAACGGCTGTAGGTTATGTAAATGCTTTACGTGAAAGAGCTAACGGCGATGCAACCCAAAATATTCGGGCTACTGATTTAACGCTGGATTTTATTTTGGATGAACGTGCCCGTGAATTATATTGGGAAGGTCAACGTCGTTCAGACTTGGTGCGCTTTGGGAAATTTACGAAAGATAAGGTTTGGGCATATAAAGGTGGTGTAGTAGAGGGTACGGCAAATGTTAATAGTAAGTTTAATATTTATCCGATCAGCGATAGAGACCTGACTGCAAACCCGAATCTTGTACAAAATCCTGGTTATGAATCTTTAAAATAGTATCCGTTATGAGAAAATTATATATAATTCCTATACTCTTTCTGGCCCTGTTAGGGTTCACAGCTTGTGACGATGATAGAGATGAAAATCCAACATATGAAGATCCGACGACGTTTGTGCTGAATACACCGGCATATGCTTCGACAGTCTATGATCTGAAGTACTCAACGTCATTGGAGTTAACTTGTACACAGCCCAATTATGCATATACTACAGCTGTAACATATACCGTGCAAGTATCTTTGACGAATGATTTTACTACCGAAGGAGCATATGAAACGCTTGAAACGACATATACTTCGGCTCGTATGAATGTGGATGCCGTACAATTGTCGAAAGCTATCGTAACATTATGGGAAGCTGGTTCGGAAGAAGAACTTCCTGCCGACACTCCACTTGTGGTATATGCGCGTTTAAAAGCAGCACTGACAAGTACAGGTGCTGGGGTGATTTACTCAAATGTTATAAAACTCGATCAAGTACTGGCAAATCCGGAAGCTCCTGTAACGGTAGACAATTTGTATGTTATTGGTAGTTTCAACGGTTGGGATTGGATAAACAGCATAGCTCTGCCTCCGGTGCACAGTAATCCGGGTATGTTTTGGGGCATTATGTATTTTGATGCAGGCGATGAATTTAAATTCAATGTAAGTGCTCTTGATGATGAAAATGTTGGCGGGTATAGTGATGCTTTATTCTCTGACGAATCTATTGCATTGGCCGATCTGTCAGATAATGGTGGTAATATTAAAGTGGGTAAAGCCGGATGGTATTTAATTATTGTTGATGGTACACTAACCGGACGTGCAATGACTTACAATTCAGTTCGGTTCCTGGAACCTATCGTTTACCTGACAGGTGATCCTTCGGGTGGTTGGGATGCATTTGATGATGCTCGTAAGTTTACTGTACCTACAGATCGGGACGGAGAGTTTGTTTCGCCAGCATTTATAGCCGATGGTGAGTTGAGGATGTGTGTTAAGTTGGAAGATCTTGATTGGTGGAAAACAGAATTTGTTATTCTGAACGGAAAGATTGCATATCGCGGTGCAGGAGGTGACCAGGAACGTGTAAATGTGACTATCGGTAAGAAGGCATATCTGAACTTTATGGACGGTACAGGCTCTGTAAAATAAGGAAGTATAACTATATCAAAAGAAATAATATGAAAAAAATATCACTATACATCGCGGCTCTTCTGATTGTGGTTGCATTCACTGCTTGTGATGATAACTATGATGATTGGGCAGCTCCGCAAACAAATGAGCAAGAGAGCGCAAAAGACATTTCTTTTCAAGCAAGTGTTGTGGCTGGCTCTATTGACCTGAACACAGTTACTACCGATTCTATTGAAATTATAAAAATAGATAATATTACAATTGAGGAAGGTGGGACTGCACAATATGAAGTATATTTAGGTTTAGACGATGAGTTTGCAGAACAGATAGGTTTGCCTTTTGCAGAAAAGAACAACCAAATAAAGGTGAGCACAAATGATTTTGAGGATGCATTGTGGGCATTTTATGGAAAAGAAGGAAAATCTAATAGTGTTAAATTGCGCATTTATGCTATTGTGATTACTGCAAACGGGCAGGCTACAAGAGTAAAAACTGCTGATATGTCATTGGTTGCCATCACCAAATCGCTTGTTATTGAAGAAAACTATTATATGGTTGGTACGGTAAATGATTGGAAGCAAACTGGCTTACCGCAGTTTACAAGCTTGGGAGAAGGGTTGTTTGAACTAATAATTGATTTGACGGAAGATAAAACATACTTTAAAATTATTCCCCAATCGGGTTTGGATGATTTAGATAAGTTCTGGGGGACGGCGTTGGGTTCTGCAAAGAATGATGATGATTCAAAAGCAGGTACGCTTGTATATCAAAGAGAAGGAGAGCCGGAACCAGGGGCTATGTTGATTTATGGTGCGGGTGAGATGAAAATCCAGTTGGATATGAATAATTATACATACAAAATTGGTCCTAAGTTTGAAATACCCGAAACCATGTATATCACAGGTTCTCCTTGGGGATGGGATATCCCGGGTAGTTATGGGCTTACTCCAATGAATAGTGCAGATGGTTTCTGGAAAGTGGTGTACTTGGAAGCCGGTTCGGAAATTAAGTTCTTCCCGGAAGCAAGTTGGGATAATGGTATCGGATTCATGGAAGCAACCATTCCGGCAGAGTCTATATCATTAGCTGGATTAACCGATAATGGTGGAAACGTGAAAGTAGCTAATGCCGGGTGGTATATTGTGGCGCTTACTGTTACAGCAGATGGCGATTACACTATTCAATTTGCAGAACCACAGATTTGGTTGATAGGCAATACCTCTAACGGAGGATGGTCTGATATCGCAACGAATCCGGCCGATATCTTTACCATACCCGCTGATGCTAGCGGCGAGTTTGTTTCGCCTGCATTCGTTGCAAGTGACGACCTGCGCATGGCTATTGCTTTACCGGGAATTGACTGGTGGAAAACGGAGTTCAATATATTTGATGGTAAGATTGAATATCGTGGAAAAGGTGGCGACCAAGCGGCTGTTCCTGTTATTGCAGGCCAAAAAGCTTACTTGAATTTCGGCAGCGATACAGGTAGAATTCAATAATAAATAATGCAAAAAAGAGTCTGAAAGCTCCTCCTCTATGTTCTTCGAAAGAGTGAGGGGGAGCTTTTGGACTTTTTCACTCTTAATACTTATGATAACAAAAAACAAGTTTCTGAGTTGGCTGTTTATTTCTCTATTTATATTTGCAGCCTGCTCCGACGATAAAGATCCGGTCATTCCTCCGGGTCCCGGTCCCGATCCTGATCCCGACCCGGAACTGGCCGAAGGCATCACCCTCACCCCGGCATCACTAGATGATACGGCAGAGGCTAAGATTACGTTCAAGGCACCTAAGTCGTCGGCCCTTTACGGATATACCGGCGATGTGTATGCACATATCGGCGTGGTAGAGGGAACCGATTGGCTGTATGTTCCGGCCGATTGGGACGAGAATATAAGTAAATGCAAAATGACAAAGGAAGCGGAGAACGCCTGGAGCTTGACCCTGTCTTCGTCTATCCGCTCCTGGTTTGGCGTAACGAATGGAATGCCGGTTCAGAAGATCGGTCTGGTAGTCCGCAGCTCGGATGGAAAGAAGCAGGAATCTGATGCTTTTATTACCGTAACCGATAATACCTTTAAGCCTGCTGCGACTGAAAATGCTTCGATGCCCTCGGGCATGCAGGAAGGCATTAACATAGTCAGTACATCTACCGTAACCCTTGTACTTTATGATAAGGATACGAAGGGCAATCATAAAGACTATGCCTATGTAATCGGCGATTTCAATGACTGGACCATAAATAATGCCTATCAGATGAAGCGGGATGAGGCTGCCGGATGCTGGTGGCTGACGCTTAGCGGGCTGAATGGACAGACGGAATACGCCTTCCAGTATTACATCGGCACGAAGGCCGACGGGAATATCCGCCTGGCCGATGCGTATACCGAAAAGGTGATTGATCCTATGGATGTTTATATCCCCGCTTCAATTTATCCTGGTTTGCGTGGTTATCCTTCGAGCAAAACAGCAGGCATTATTTCGACCTTCAAGACACAACCGGATGCCTATAACTGGCAGTCCGCTGATTTCAAAGTGGAAGATAAAAACAACCTGGTTATTTATGAAATGTTGTTCCGCGACTTTACCAGCGAAGGCAGTGTCAATGCGGCTTTGGCCAAATTGGATCATATCAGGGAGATGGGAGCGAATGCCGTGGAGCTTATGCCTGTTCAGGAGTTCGATGGGAACGAAAGTTGGGGCTACAATCCCTGTTTCTATTTTGCTATGGATAAGGCGTATGGCACCAAGAATGACTATAAGAAGTTTATTGATGCGTGCCACAGTAAGGGTATGGCTGTGATTCTGGATGTTGTTTACAATCATGCCACGGGTTCCAATCCATTTGCTAAGTTGTATTGGGATGCGGCGAAGAATAAAACGGCAAGCAATAACCCCTGGTTCAATGTCGACGCCCCTCATCCTCATAGTGTGTTTCATGATTTTAACCACGAATCTGGTTTGGTACAGACATTTGTGAAGCGCAATCTGCAATTTCTCCTTGAGGAGTACAAGATAGACGGCTTCCGTTTCGACCTCACCAAGGGCTTTACACAGAAGAAATCTTCGGATGATGCCGGAGCATCTGCCTATGACCAAACCCGCATCGACATTCTGAAAGGGTATAACGATGCCATAATGAAGGTAAACCAAGACGCGGTAGTTATTCTGGAACACTTCGCTGTTGAAGCGGAAGAAAAAGTGCTTGCCGAAGCCGGTATGCAACTGTGGCGTAACCGTAACCATGCATACTGCCAGAGTGCGATGGGCTATTCGTCGGAAAGTGCTTTTACGGGACTAACGAATTTTGGCACCACCATGCCTTTCGGCGGATGGGTAGGATACATGGAAAGCCACGACGAGGAACGTGCTGCATATAAGCAAACGGCTTATGCTACGGGTGCGCTGAAAACGGATCTGGCTACGCGCATGCATCAGTTGGAGGTCAACGCGTCGTTGTTCTTCACCGTTCCCGGACCCAAAATGATTTGGCAGTTCGGCGAGCTGGGCTATGACATAACTCTGGATGCGGATGGCGATAAAACCGGTCCGAAACCCGTGTTGTGGAACTATAAAGATGTGGCAGAGCGCAAGGGCTTGTACGATACATACAGTAAGCTGATTGCTTTACGCACATCTCACAAGTCGTTGTTCCAGCAGGCGGCAACCATGAACTGGAGGGTTGGGGTAAGCGATTGGAACGCCGGCCGTTATGTTTCACTGAAGAGTCTTACCGGAGAGGGGCTGGTGGCTGTTGGTAACTTCACCAGCCAGACTATCACTTGCCAGGTGAACTTCCAGCAAACAGGTACCTGGACGGATTATATAAACGGAGGCGATGACTTGACCATTGCCCAGGAAACACAGCCGATTTCCGTTCCCGCGCATAGCTTCTGTGTGTATGTAAAGAAGTAAAAGCTTAGAGAGAAAGTTTCCCGGCTTTTCTGACACCCGGGTGTCAGGGCCATTCACACCCGGGTGTCAGATGTGTTGACACCCGGGTGTAAAGTGTGTTGACACCCGGGTGTCACGAAATGCCTGCCGGTTTCAAACAAAAGCCAAAGAACCGCCAGTTGTAGTAAATGAAGGTGAGCGGCTTAATATATGCCGCCTTGTTTGCCTTAATTTTTGTCTTTTCCAATTTAAAAATTACCTTTGCATCGCCTTCCTGATGCTGATAGGTAATTTTATGGCAAAACTACTTTTTCCAACAAATATCTTCCCGGGATTGGTCTTTAATGATTTTGTCGATAAAGACCCTTCTATGGCGCGTACGTATCTTCCTTATGCCGCGTGGAGTAAGAAAACGGCAAAATCTGATGTGTTGATAATGGACGAGGATCGGTGTGAGGCGATTTGCATAGATAGCTTGAATCCCATCCCGCAATGGCTGCTTTATCACATAGACCGGCAGAGGACCGTGGCAACGCTCAACCGCTTTATATTCTCAACGCTCACTTGTATAATAAAAGATCCGGAATACTGCCTTTTTACGCACCCGGCAGATGTATACGTGCATGTTTGGAAAGATGCCAATAATGTTTACACCTATCTCTTGACCCGCGTTAGCTTGTAATGTCGCTTATCGGTTGCCGCCTGCCCGGGCTATTTTAAGAATATCCCCGTCAAAGCTGTCCTTGTTTCTGGCCCTGCTTTTTACTTTCGTGCGGTAGGTATACACCGTCACGGGGTTGTAGCCCATAAACTCTGCAATCTGCGAACTGTCTTTTATTCCCAGCCGGATAAGCGCATAAATGCGTAACTCCACGTTTAGCAAGTCGCCCTCTTTGAGCGTGAAGCGTTGATCGTCTTTTAGAAGCATATTAAACTCTTCCACAAAGGTGGGGTAGATTTGCAGGAAGGCTTCATCAAACTGCGAGTAGAAATCTTTGCTCTCCTTCAACAAGTATTGGGTCGATGAGTTCATTTTATAAAGGTCATCTATCTGTCCCGATTTAATCTTTCTGTTGACCAACTTCTGATAATCGCCAATCTTCTGGATGTACATAGAGCAGAGCTTCAGGAAATGCCCGATGTACTTTTCCTTCACCCGGTCCGATTCTATCAAACTGGTGGTCAGGTGGTTCAGCTCTTCGTTCTTTAGCTTCACCTCCTTGTTTATCGTATTCAACTCGCCGTTGATCTCCATAAGTTGGGAGCGGGCAACAGATAGTTCCCTTCTTTTCCTGCGGAGGTACAGCGCTATTCCCAGAATGAGGAGCAGGCACAGACTGGTAATCAGGATGCCGGTGCGTAAATAGAACTCCTGCTTATCTCTTTGTAGTTGATACTCCTTCTGAATAATCGGAATGGCTTCGGCAATCTGGGAGTTGCGCAAGCGTGTGTTATAAAAATTGGCATCTTGCAGCGATATGTCCAGGTAGTGATAAGCACGGCCAATGTCTCCCTTATTGTTTCTGATCTCTGCCAGCAAACGCAGCGACCTGTTTTGCTTTACTGCACTCCTGACATCGGCCATAACAGAAAGTATAAGGCTCCTTTCTTCATTCAGCGTATCTCTTTGGGCTTTATAAATAAGCGAAAAGTGGTACAATGCCCGTGCCGCATCGTTCGACGTGGAGTCTATAAGATGATAATATGCCGTGATGTCCTTTTCGGCCTCCGGCAGGTTATTATCGGCAAAGTGTTGCTTAAAGCTGTAATAATAAAAATCCCTGGATTGCGGATGGGTTAGTTCGCAGATCTTCCGCGCGTATGCCAGTTCCTGCTGCCTGTAAGTACTTTCGAGATGAGACTTCTGTGCATACTCCCGCAAGTTCATGTACAGTCTTTCGTACTGCTTGTTGTATTCAATCTTTTGTGAGGTACTCATCTCCTCGTACAAAGGCTCCAACTGCATTAATGCCGTGTGCGCTTCGTTGAGAAACCCCGATTGTGCACACAGGAAGATGTATTGAAACCGGTTTTCCAATCGTTTATCTTTGTTTTGTAATTGTTTTATGAGTAGCCTGTTCTTCTCAATATAACAGAAAGCGGAGTCACTCTGGAAGTTACTGTATTCTTCTATTAGTTGCGCAGTGATATCGCACCTTTTCTCCGGTGCATTCTCGGATAAAGCCAATCGTTTAAGATAGTCAATCTTTCCTTCCTTCTGCTGCACATAGGTTGTGCGCTCTTTTAGTAACAGGTCTAGTTCCTTGAGCAGTGGCTCATTGTTGGATGCCGCGGCAGGCATTCCGGCTATCGCCGAGATAAGAAGTAGCAGGCAAAGGAAGCATTTCAACATGGCATTAACTTCATAAAGGTTCACTACAAAGATAATATTTTTTTGCAGTAAATCACCAACCGCGGCTTGCCGCCCCTGGGTGCAGCGCCTCGCTGCCTAGAATCTTAGTTGGAGGCGGAGGTTGAGGGAGTTGTAGTTGTTTCCCGACTGACCTTCCGGAATGGAAACCTCGCCGTTGGCATTGGCAAACCGGTCGTGAGTGATATAATAATAGTTGAGTTGAACTTTCAGGTTCTCGTTTACATAGTAATTCACTCCCGCGGTATATTGGTTGGAAGCCCCACCCATGATTTCTTTTCCGTTCATGTCCAGTCGGTCAAAGCGTAAAGCCAGTTCCACATCCCCCTTCTTGCCCACTAAAGGCTGGTTAAAGGCACCCCGGGAATTATTATAATCCTGTTTGCCACCAAGCAACAGACACGACGATTGAACATAAAACCCCGAGAAAGACTCATTGGCAAAACCACTGTTCCGGTTCACCCCCTGACGGATATATTCAGCCTGAAGCTTCCAGGGACCGTAATATCCCGCCAGCTCAGCCCCCGTCAACCACGTGTGCTCCACATCCGTTATATACCCACTGTCCAGGAATTTAATCTTGTTGATGGTCGATTCCGACTGGCTGAAACGCACCGTCTTCGGATCAGTATCCTTTCCCACATCCGTCTTCGGTGTGGCATACGAGGCAGCAACGCCGATATGCAGTCCCTTCTCCTTATGTTCATCCTGCGGCATCCATACCGCCCTTCCGGTTAGCGAATACCCTTCATTCTGTCCCTTCTTCAGGTTACTGTCCGAGTTCTCTTTGTTTCCCAAAACCATCGACTTCTGGAAGTGTACTCCACCCGTAAGCAACCACTGCTTGTCTTCGTAAACCCCTTGCAGACCCAAATGATGTCCCGGAGCAAACGCATTGACCACCTGCGCGCGGTTCATCAGCGATAGATCCTTAAAAGAATTCAGTAAATCCATAGAAAAAGCTTCCTGAATGTTACCGGCGCGCAACCCCAACCGCTTAGTAAAGTTATACGTAATAAAGTTATCCAGTAACAACAAGTTACCATTCGAGAAATCAATCTCAAACTTACCCGACAACCGCTCCCCGAAGAAGAATGTCCCGCCAAAGGCAAGTTGCGAAAGGGTTGTTCCATTGCCAACCTTCTGATTCTCTTCTCCCCAGAACATGCCGCCATCGGCAGAGATTCGTCCGAAGAACTTCACATGATACTTGTTATCATAACTCAAGTGCCACTTAGACGGTTTCTTTGTATTTTCCTCTTCCACTCCATTACCGGCACACAAAGGGAGTGCGGCACATAAACATACAACTAGAAATAAACTATACTTTTTCATAATATATCAGATAAATAGATTAAGAATTAAAACTCCGCTTAAACCGACCACGGAAACAAGAATCTGCATCACCGACCACGACTTGAACGTATCCTTCATACTTAGGTTGAAGTACTCCTTATACAACCAGAACCCGGAGTCGTTGACATGAGAGAACATCAGACTCCCTGCCCCGATGGCCAACACCATTAAGTTCGGATTTACATTCGATACGGCAATCAGAGGCATCATTACACTGGCAGCTGTGAGCGCTGCTACCGTGGCAGACCCTACCATAGCGCGTATGATACTTGCCATGAGCCAGCCCAGAATCAACGGATGTACCGGAAGCGTTTCCATCGCATTGGCCAGTAACAGGCTTACGCCGCTTTCTTCCATCACCACTTTAAATATGCCCGAACCGGCCACAATCAGGATAATCATAGCAATGTCTTTGCATGCCTGCACATAAATATCCATGATTTGTTTTATAGAACGACCTTGTTTGATGCCTAACGTGTAGGTAGCTACAACCACGGCAATCAGCATCACAATCGTGGGCGAGCTAAAGAACGACAGGATATGCTGTGCCGGTTCGCTCAGGTTCGGTACGAACTGAGTAAGTATAGTGGTGATAATTAAAAGAAATACCGGCAATGTAGCAGTCAGGAAACTATTGAGCTTTCCCGGTACTCTGAACTCCGAACTCACTTCTTTTGCAGTAAACATATCGACATTGCCCGTTTTAATGCTCTTCAATGATTTGCTGAATAACGGACCGGCAATAATAATAGCAGGAATACAAGCAATCAATCCTAAGATCAGCGTCATTCCCATATTCGCCTCGAACATGCTGACCAATGCCACAGGAGAGGGGTGGGGTGGCAGGAAACCGTGGGCAACAGACAAGGCTGCCAACATAGGCATACCAATATATATGGCGGGCATTTTGTACTGGTTTACAATGGAGAAGATAATCGGTACAAGAATCACGAAGCCAATGTCGTAGAACAAAGGAATGCCGACTACGAAGCCCGTAAGCATCATTCCCCATTGAATGTGTTTAGTCCCGAAGGCTCCGATCATAACGTTGGCGATCTTTTTAGCTGCGCCGCTTTCTGCGACCAACTTCCCAAGCATTGCCCCGAAAATGATAATCAGCGCCATGCTGCGGTATATATTTCCTACTCCTTTGTTCAGAATATCGGGTATGTCCTGAACGGGTATTCCCAGGCAAAGGGCTGCTCCAACAGAGACGAGAACGAATGCAAAGAATGCATCAACTTTATAGTAAGCCACCAGGAAGATAAGGATCAGCAAACTAATGATGATAATAATAATAGGTGTCATGGTATAATAAGGTGTTAAAGAGGTTGGTTACTTGATTATTCGGCTTTCATATATCCGCCTTTCATCGGCGATACGCAGTTGCGGGTATAAATCCCCAGGATGCCGTCATTATAGCGGGGCGCAGGTTTTACCCATTGCTTACGGCGTTCGGAAAGGATGGTGTCTATTTCTTGCCATGTTCTCTCTTCTTCTTTTACACCAATGATGTTCAGAGAGCGGGCTGGAATATCCACACGGATCAGATCACCATTCTCTACTAAAGCAATCGGACCTCCCTCGCTGGCTTCGGGGGATACATGCCCGATGGCCGGACCACGGGTTGCCCCGGAGAAACGCCCGTCGGTGATTAGTGCAACAGATTCAATGAGCTCGGCATCCGAAGCAATAGCCTCGGTGGTATAGAACATCTCCGGCATTCCGCTTCCTTTTGGACCTTCGTAACGGATAAAAACGGCTTCGCCCGGGGTGATATTCTTTTTCAAGACGGCTTGCAGCGCATCTTCTTCACAATCAAATACTCTTGCTTTTAGTGTTACCTGCATCAATTTAGGAGATACGGCCGAGTGTTTTACCACCGCGCCTTCCGGAGCCAGATTGCCTTTCAATATGGCAATGGCCCCTTCCGGACGGATTGGAGCTTTCATAGTCTTGATCAGGTCGGGGTTAGTTAGCTTATGTGTGGTTAAATAATGGTTGCAATTAGCATAATAATCTGTTTTGCGTAGGTCTTCCAGGTTCTCACCCAGCGTCTTTCCGGTCACTGTCAGGGCGTCCAGATGCAGGTGCTCTTTAATTTCTTCCATAATGGCGGGTGTGCCGCCGGCATACCAGAAGTATTCTCCGGGCCAGTATCCGCTAGGCCGGATATTAAGTATATAAGGTATCTTCCGGTGGATGCGGTCGAATGTTTCGGGAGTAAGTGTAATCCCGACTTCATGGGCAATAGCCGGCAGATGCAACAGCGTATTGCTGGAACCTGCAATTGCAGCATGCACCATGATGGCATTCTCAAATGCTTTTCCGGTAAGTATCTGCGAGGGAGTGATGGGGTGGTGAGCTAATCGTATGGCACACTCTCCGGCTCTGCTTGTTGCTTTTTCCAGTTCGCCGATATGTGTTGGAATAAGTGCGCTACCGGGTAAAGCCAGCCCCAATGCCTCGGCCATGACTTGCATAGTAGATGCGGTTCCCATAAAAGAACAGGCACCGCAAGCCGGACAAGCATTCCGTTTATATTCCATGAATTCTTCTTCTGTGATCTCTCCACGTTCGAACATAGCGCTGTACTTTCCTATTTGTTCCAGCGTCAGCAAATCGGGACCGGACTTCATAATACCTCCGGGCATAAATACGGCAGGCATGTTTAAACGGGCAATGGCCATTAAATGTGCGGGGATGGATTTGTCGCAACTGGTAATAAATACTCCAGCGTCAAAAGGAGTTGCCTTTACATGAATCTCAATCATTGCCGTCATAATGTCGCGGGAAACGAGTGAGTAATTCATTCCGTCATGCCCTTGTGCTTCACCGTCGCAAATGTCGGTTACATAATAGTTGGCCGGGCGGCCTCCTTCTTTGTAAATCACTCTGTTTACCTCATGCACCAACCGGTTGAGATGTGCACTACCGGGATGGCTATGTCCGTAACTGCTTTCGACAATAATCTGAGGTTTGCTTAAATCTTCTATGTTCCATCCGCTACCCAAACGTAAAGAGTCGAGCTCGGGTGCTTTTTTACGTAACTCCTGACTTTTCATGATACTGATATTTTGAGGTTATTAATGTCCGTTGGTCGTGTTACAAAGGTAAGGAGCTGTGATATGCTTTAGGGTATGCACTTAGATGCTAACCTAGATTATTATTCAATGAAAGTATTTGTAAGTGTTTGGATATCAGTGAAAATTGAGAATTTTGGGTGAAAGCGAAATATAGATGCTTTCTTTGTTTACTATAAGAGTGAAACCAGCAAGGAAGGTTAATTTACAGTGTATGGGCGGTTCGCGAACCGCCCATAGATTTGATCAGTTAGATTAGGGCGCTTCGCGAAGCGCCCCTACGGGCAACCTTGGAGACTTTTATATAAAAAAAGCGCTGCCGCAGAGGCAACGCTTTTCCGAGTTTAGCTTGAAGTGAGAGAAGTAAAGGGTTTAGGTTTAAAATGTAAAGTTTATGTTTAGTTAAGATTAAGTTGGCGATTCAATCTGTTACCCCAGCCAATTTCTTCGTTGGCCCACCGGGTATCATCACTATTTGTTGTTTCTTGTTTAAATTCGGATACCATAGTCATGTATCTGTTCAATGCTTCTATGGCTTGCTCCTGCTGATCTAAACGAAGATATAATAGGATTTCCAGTTTATATAGCCCCAGGTTGGGTACAGGAGAAATGCTTTTTGCTTCTTGTATCAACTCAAGGTTCCTGCGATTATCTTCCGGGCTATTGGTATGATTCATATTTGCTTTTATCAGGATATAGTAATCCTCATCACTGGCCAGTTTATTATCTATATTCTTTCGGGCCAATTTCCCGGCAGCCTCATAGTTTTTGCTATTTAGCTGTATGATGGAGTTTACTGTGGTTACTCCCGCCATTTTCTTTTGGAATTCACGGTTGCTGATCGTCATAGGTGTTCGAAGCCTGTTTATGCGTTGGTCAATGTTTCCATATCCTCCAATCCTTGACAAGGCATAATCGTCTTTTACTTCCTTGTAATATGCCCAGATTTTAGATAAAGCGGAACGTAAAGCGGCAGGATCAGTACCGGTTCGCACCAGGAACCTGATGGCTATGTCATCGGCATCGCAGATTTGCTTATTGCTATATCCCATACCAAGCTGGTCGATGGCCGAAGCTGTCAGAAGTTCACCGGCTACACCGGCTGTTATCAATAGCCCTCCGGGGATATAGTTTTCATTATTCTCTATCAATGCTGCTTCAATACCAGTAGCAATACCTACTAATACAACTCCCCATATTTCTGCCCTGCGCAGACGCGCTCTTTCCTGAACTACAGTCATTACATGGTGGTCAAGTGCGTAATGCGCCACTTCACTGGCAATGATTGCTGTTAATTCTTTTACCGAGTCTAATGTAGATAATAGTCCTGTGCTGATGATGAGTGTCCCGTTGGGTAACATATATGCATCCGGATTGGGCGATTGTAGTATTTCTACAGTTAAACGTTCTGGGCGGTTCGCATCCAGTTTCCGGGGGACGATTCCATTGAATATGGTCTGAATGTAATCCTGAATATAATCATCTTTGTAGAGAAGGCTGTTCAGATTGCTTGTATATTCATCGGCATCGGCCATGAGTCCCTGGCGGATAGATGAACGATACCCTTTCTTCTGGTAATACTTTGGCATTTTGTAGTTTGAGTATTCATCCTGCCAAAAGTCCTCTACATTGAAAGGAGGTATCTCCAGAAGGTAGGTTACTGAGTCGAACGGAATATAGGCTCTTTGTTTGTTGATCTCTACGAGATAAACTGAGCGGCGAGTGTTAACAGTGCTTTGGTTGTCGGTTTCTCCTATAGAATTTATACTATGTATGACAACCGGCGACCCTTTTTCAAATCCTTTATAATCAAGCTTCAGGACCGCATTCATTTTAAATTGCGGTGCTGCAAGAAATCCTTGTGCTTGACTGCAAATACTAAACAGTAGTACAGACAGTAAAAGAAATACCCGTTTCATAACTTTGCCTTTTAAGATTAAAATAATTAACCTGTAGCAAAGTTACGAAAGGGGTTCCCTATTTATATGTTATTTCCCCTAATTGAGCGTAGGGATTTCCCTATAAACTTTATATTCCCAGGGTTGCAGGCTTACAGGAAGTTCTTTCTCCCCAGTAAACAATTCGGTGCATATTGTATTATGCTAACGTTTGCAGGTATAATAAAACGAGGGGCCGCCCTTGATGGACAGCCCCTCGCTTTATACGCTATATATAGATTAGCGAATTATTTCTTGTTACGGTTACCGTAGCGGCTCATGAACTTATCAACACGTCCTGCAGTATCTACCAATTTAGATTTACCAGTGTAGAATGGGTGAGAAGTGTTAGAAATTTCAAGTTTGATTAATGGGTAAGTTTCACCTTCAAACTCGACAGTTTCTTTAGTGTTCACAGTTGACTGAGACAAGAACATATCACCATTTGACATATCTTTGAATACCACCGGACGGTATGACTCAGGATGAAGACCTTTTTTCATTTCTGTATGCGTTTTAATTATTATTTCTTTTTAAACTATTTGGTAAGAATAGTGTAATGGACTCATTTGAGAGCGCAAAGATAGTGCTTTTGTTTTAACTAAGAAAAAAAGTTCATTGAAAAATCTATTATATCGTTTTTTTTTCAGACTTTTGCAACCAAATGGCAGGAGGGATGGAGTGGAGGTGGAGGCTTTTCTTAACATTGCCATTTATAAAAGCCGCAAGGCTTTTAAATAAAGTATCATTATTATGATGAGAAAGAAACTCTTCATGTTTAGCCTGCTACTGCTTATAGCAGTTAGCGGGCTAACACAAGAGTCTAAAAACAGACTCTTTAGTGTAGCATTTTACAATCTGGAAAATTTGTTTGATACCATACATGATTATGGTAAGAATGACCATGAATATTTGCCGACCGGTCCAAAAGCCTGGAATACGGAGAAGTATCTGGCCAAACAGACTAATCTGTCGCAAGTGCTGAGTGAAATCGCTCGTGATAAAACCCCGCAAGGTCCTGCTGTGATCGGTGTGGCAGAGGTTGAGAATCGCCGGGTGCTTGAAGATCTGGTTCGTCAGCCCACCATTGCATCTGTCAATTACGGAATCGTTCATTATGAAGGACCAGACAGGCGAGGGATAGATTGCGCGTTGCTTTATGATCCTCAGCAGTTTACGGTTACTTCCAGTACGCTTTCACCTTATATATATTTGAATAACGATACTACTCATAAAACCCGTGGCTTCCTGGTTGTCCGTGGAGAACTGGCTGGAGAAGATGTGTGTGTGATCGTTAATCACTGGCCATCGCGTGGTGCAGAAGCACCTGCACGTATTCGTGCGGCAGAGCAGGTTACTGTACTGAAAGATTCTTTAATGAAGGAGAATAAGAAATTGAAACTCATCGTTATGGGTGATATGAATGATGACCCAATGGATGAAAGTATGGCAGTAGCTCTACAGGCAAGGAAATATCCGAAAAAGGTGAAGAAGCGTGATTTCTATAATCCTTGGTGGGAGATTCTTGAAGATAAAGGTATAGGTACTTTATTATATAGGGGGAAATGGAATCTCTTTGACCAGATCGTTGTATCCAAGACCCTGCTTAAAAAGAAGAAACTACACTATGATAGTTGTGAAGTATTCATGCGTGAATACCTTTTCCAACAAGAAGGAAAATATAAAGGTTCGCCTTTCCGAACTCATGGAGGGAATCAATGGATCAATGGATATAGTGATCACTTACCAACGGTGATTTATTTACGTAAATGATTATAAAACACATTTGCTACATCGAGATTACAAATAGGCTTCACTTGTTACTTATCACCATCAGTTTAGATTAAATTGTCTGAAATTAGCGGATATTTCTAACAGTCTCACTCCTTATTTAAAACTATTATCATTACTTTTGCGATGAATTTTGATTCACTAACAAATAAATATTTTAAAAACAATGATTAGTTACAAAGAACTAGGCCTTGTGAACACCAAAGAGATGTTTGCAAAAGCAATTAAAGGCGGATATGCTATTCCAGCTTTTAACTTTAACAATATGGAACAACTACAGGCTATTATCATGGCTGCGGTAGAAACAAAATCTCCGGTTATCCTGCAAGTATCAAAAGGTGCTCGTAACTATGCTAACCAGACTTTGTTGCGTTACATGGCCGAAGGCGCTGTTGCTTATGCTAAAGAATTGGGTGCTAAGAACCCTGAAATCGTTCTTCATCTTGACCACGGTGATTCATTCGAAACATGTAAATCATGTATCGACATGGGATTCTCTTCAGTAATGATCGATGGTTCTCACCTTCCTTACGACGAAAACGTTGCATTAACTAAGAAAGTAGTAGAATATGCTCACCAATTCGGTGTAACTGTAGAAGGCGAACTTGGTGTATTGGCAGGCGTTGAAGACGATGTCGTTGCTGAACACCACACTTATACAAAACCAGAAGAAGTTGTTGACTTTGTAACAAAAACCGGATGCGATAGCCTGGCTATTTCTATCGGTACTTCTCACGGTGCAAACAAATTCAAACCAGAACAATGTACTCGTAATGCAGAAGGTATCCTTGTTCCTCCTCCATTGCGTTTCGATGTGTTGGAAGGTGTTGAAAAAGAACTTCCAGGATTCCCTATCGTGCTTCACGGTGCTTCTTCAGTTCCACAAGATCAGGTAGCTATCATCAATAAATACGGTGGTGCATTGAAAGATGCTATCGGTATTCCTGAAGAACAACTTCGTAAGGCTGCTGCTTCTGCGGTTTGCAAAATCAACATCGACTCAGACAGCCGTCTGGCTTTGACTGCTGCTGTACGCGAAGTATTTGCTAATCAACCAGCAGAGTTCGACCCACGTAAATACCTGGGACCAGCTCGCGAAAACATGAAGAAGCTGTATATGCACAAAATCACTGACGTGCTTGGTTCAGCAAACAAGTTGGAAGACTAATTCTGTCTTGATATACCATAAAAGGCATCCCATCTGTGGATGCCTTTTTTTGTACCCGTTAAGAAAATAAATAGATGGAATCTTTTGAAGTTAGCCTTTATTGCGTATTTTTGCCACCCAACATTAAATAACAGCACAACACATGGAAATTGAAAAACATCATTTAGTGAAAAGGCTATCTCTGCCCTTTATTCTAGTCTTTTTGTTTTTAGGAACGGCAAGTGCACATAGTTTTAGACAGTATACTGCAAAGGACGGACTATCTAACACAGTTGTAGCTTCTGTTTATCAAGACAGGAACGGGTTGATGTGGTTTGGTACAAACGACGGATTAAACACGTATGACGGATTAAGAATCCAGAACTTTCAAACGACCGAAGAACAATCTTATCTTACTGGTCATACTATCGGAGATATCTTTGAAACAGAGAATAACATATTCTGGGTATTAACCAACTATGGGTTAAACCGGATTGACCATGCCAGACAAACGGTAAAAACCTTCGAAGGCTTTGATCTGAATGTGAAAATAGCAGTAAGTTCTACTCACGATATCTATATCGCAAAAGAGGATAATAGTATATTTTATTATCATGCTGGTGAAGAAGCATTCCAAAAAATACCGGTGAGCGAGCTGGTGTATGATGCTATAGTCGGCATGTTTATTGATCAGGATCAAGCACTTTGGTTGTTTATGGAGGATGGTAATCACCGGTGTTTCTCCATCCAACGTGAGGGAGATGAGGTAAAACTGATAGCTCAAACTGCATTTAAACATCAGGAAGCTGCCTTGTGGTGCTTCTATGAAGAAGGGGAAATTTATTTTGTTGATGCTACTTTGACACTTTATGAGTATAGTATTGCCGACAAAACGAAATACTACATACAGGATATCAATCATCTGATAACTCAGAACGGCGATATCTCTTCAATCATTAAACATTCGGGTGATTTCTATGTTGGCTTTACCAATGGCGGGCTGATCCGTATAAAGAATATGCCCGAACATAAGAACCAGTTTCAGATTGTTGATCTGGCTTTCCGTCCGGGAGTGTTGAGCTTGTGCAAAGACATGTATCAGGATATCGTGTGGGTCGGAACCAACGGAGAAGGAGTATCTATGCTTTTTAATGAAGCTTCTTCTTTAGCAGCAGTGCTGTCGGCAAACTTAAGTAGTTCTATGCAGACTCCGATTACAGCGTTATATAGAGATGACAAACAAACGTTATGGGTCGGTAGTGCAGGAAATGGCATTGTGAGCATTCATGACTATAATCCTGAGCAGGGCACCGGAAGTCGTTCGGAATTCTTCTTACCTTATAACAGTCTGTTGGGTAGTACATCAATCAGTGCATTTGCTCCTAGTTCAAAGAACTTGTTGTGGATTGGGACGGAGAATGGGCTAAACTATTACTCTTATCAGGAGCGTCGTATCAAAAATCTCAATGTAAATGCCGATGGGAAAGTACTTAAACAGGTTAGTTCCGTTTGTGAAGTGAACGATACAACCCTTTGGGTGGCTACGGCAGGAGAAGGATTGGTAAAGGTTCATTTGGTAGGAACCGCCGATTCGCCGATTGTTGCTTCTGCCAAACGCGTGTATGCCGGCGACGGTAGCGAGGCGGCCAATATGTTTACCGTTGCGTATCGGGAAGATGAAAGAACTGTTTGGTTTGGTACCCAGGGAAATGGAGTTTACAAGGTTGATAGTGGAAGTGAGCGTATGGAGAACTTCCTGTTTGCTAAAGGAGAGAACCAACCGCAGAATGATATATATTCGATATTGAAAAACAGTGCAGGTTATTGGTTTGCCACAGGCGAGGGGTTAGCCGGAATGGTAGGTACAGAGAAAACTGTATTCGATGAAAACAATGGCTTTCCGCATAAAACCGTACACGGTATTCTGGAAGATAATAACGGTAACCTGTGGTTGAGTACAAACCGTGGTGTGGTTAAATTCAATATGGAGAAACAAACGTCTCATCTATGCAAACAAGCAGAAGATAAGATGATTACAGGGTTTAGTGATGGAGCCTGTTTCAAAGATCCATTGACCGGTATGTTACTATTTGGTGGCGAGAACGGCTTGGTGACAATCAATGAAAATGATTTTGTTCAGCAAGATTATACTCCGGAGATCACATTCAATGGGTTGTCTGTTTTTGGTAAACGATGCAATATTTACGATTATCTTGTGACTAATCGCGGGCGACAAACCATTCGTCTGAATTATGATCAGAATGTATTTGGAGTTTCTTTTGTGGCCAATGACTATATTGATGGCAAAGAATATACTTATTTCTATAAGTTGAATGAACAAGGGGAGAACTGGGTGGATAATGGAAATACAAATTCGGCATTATTCACTTATCTGGCTTCAGGGAAGTATACACTTTCTGCCAAATATCGGAATAATGTAACGGGTAAAGAAAGTCCTGTTTATCAGGTAACCATACATATACAACCTCGCTGGTATCAGAGCTGGTGGGCGTATGTTTTGTATGTTCTGGTTGCTGTGGGCGTTCTGTACATTGTTCGTTGGGGCTATGTCTGGCATATGAATCGTCGTAAAGTAGTGCTTCTTGCTGCTATGGAACAGAAATTCCACGAATCGGAGGCCCGTGCAAAGTTAGGATTCTTTGCCGGTATGTCTAATGAATTATATGGTTCTTTGGCATTGATTGAGAATTCATCGGATAAGATTCTGGCTAATTCATCGGTAAGTGAAGAAGTACGTAAGTATATCACTTTGATTCAAAATAATAGCCAGCAATTAAAAGGGTTTGTATGTGATTTGAACGAACTTCGCACCCTGGAGGCCGGAGATAAAAAATACGACATTGCCAGTTTGCCGGTATCGGAACTTGCAGACGCTTTAGCTTCTGCCTTTGTAGAACAGGCAAATGATCGCAAAATCAATTATCAGATTAGGATAAAAAATGGCCTGTATTGGATATCGGATAGTTATTACTTATGCCGTTTAATAGGTAATTTATTGTCGGATGCCTTTATACATGTGCAGGACCGCGGCATGGTATCTGTTGATTTGAGGATAAAGGATGCTCATTTATGTATTGTGGTAGTTTATACAGGGGAGCTTCCGAAACTTGATATGCCTGTTGGAGAAGACTTTGATTATATTCAGGCGATTGATCTTCTGGAAAAGGAAGGAAGTGCAGATTCGTCTACTTTCAATAGCCGTTTATTAGCTATAAATTGCGCCATTGCAAAAGACCTGAAAGGTTCTGTGATGGTCGAAGGTGAGGAAGGCCATGTTGTTTATACTGTAACTCTTCCTGAATATCTTCCTGGTCTATCCGATGATGAAGTTGAAGAAGGTAGTGAACAACTTCCGTCTATTTCCCTGCCTAAGAAGTATGATTTATGCGAACCGGTAAAGACAAAACACAGTGCCAACAAGGGTTCTATTCTACTAGTAGATGACAATGAGAATATACAGTGTTTATTTACCGATTTGCTTCATAATACATATAATGTTGAGGCTGTTGCAGACTCAGAGGGCGTAATTGATAAACTACAAAGTGGTAAGTACGATTTATTGATTGTAAAAGCTACTATGCCCGTAATCAGTGGTATTGAGTTGACACGAATGATTAAAGCAGATACGGCTGTCTCTCATATTCCATGTGTTTTGCTGGCTTCTTCAAACAAAGGGGAAGAAAGAAATGCTGCCATAGAAGCCGGGGCGGATTTATACATGCCAAAACCATTCGATATGGAAGCGCTTCAAAAAGAGATTGCGGGACTACTGCAATACAAGAAAGTGCAACAGTATTTCAACTCTACCGAATATAAAGCGTTTGAACTGGGCGATGAGCATTTTGCAACTCCGGAAGATAAAACATTCTTTGAACAGATGATCGGACTCATTGATGCAAATATCAAAGACACTGAACTGTCAGTTGAAATGATCAGTGAGAAGATGGGCTGTACTACACAAGAGTTCTATAGCCGCCTGATAGGTATAACCCGGAAAACCCCTAATGAAATTATCCGTGCATACCGCCTGAGTGTAGCCGAGAGAATGCTGGTTTCAACGAATCTGCCGGTAGAAGAGATTATCAATCGTATAGGAATTGGAAGTCGTAGCAGTTTCTTCAAATCATTTATGCAAGTTCATGGAATGACCCCGAAAAACTACCGCGAGCAACAAAAGAAAGCACTTCTCAGGACGTTATTCTAAAACGGGCTGGCGGCAAGGGCGGCAAAATGCCACACCCAGGTTTATTAAACCGCAGAGTTACGCGGATTTACGCAGAGATAAATTAAAAAGTCTGTGCATAAATCCGCCTGACTCTGCGGTTCACTTTTAGTTTGAAGTAACCGATTTATAATAATTCAACTGAAATGAATGTTTAATAACAACAATATTGTTATATTTGAACCTCGAAAACCACATGTTTAAAGACCTAACTAATATCCCGTGAAAAACCGAACGAAGTATATATTCCTGATTTGCTTTATTTTCTTCACTCAAGCTATACAAAGTAAACCTGAAATCCGGCATGGATTATCATTTAAGTCTTATGAGGTAAAAAAGGAAGAGCGAACCGGTTTAAATCTAAGTTCCGAAGGCCATCTCTCTTTCCAGGATGGTTTTATATTGGAGTTTGATGCAACTTTTAGAAAGGCACATTACAACTTTGGATATATCTTTAGAATAGTCGGGCAAAACGACAAGCACATTGATTTGCTCCTGAGTAAGAAGAAAGAAATTGCCGATCCGAATATTACGGCAATCTGTCGTTCCAGGGAAATACTATTTGATCAGAGCTTTGAAGAACTGGATGTCGATTTTGACACCTGGATGCATGTCAAGCTAATCATTGATTGTGAGAAAGGTCTGTTGAGGCTTTTCCTGAACGATACCAGTTATGAAAAAACAGACGACTATTTTAAGGAATTTAATGTGGTAGATATTCTTTTTGGAATGAACGACCATGTCCATTTTCTGGTGAGCGACGTTCCGGCAATGTCTGTAAAAGATATCACTATAAAGAACCTGGAAGAGAAGCCTGTCTATTGCTGGAAACTATCACAGCATACACCGAATGGGGTATATGATGAAATAAAAGGTCGATTTGCTTCCTGCGAAAATCCCGATTGGATTCTGGATTATCATAGTTTCTGGCAAAAAGAAACCACTTTCACAACCGGACCCAATCCACAACTGTGTTTTAATCAGCAGGATAATATGCTGGCGGTGATAGATAAACATTCTTTTTATTCGTATAACACAAAGAATGGGGATTTTAAGCAGGATGCTTTTAAAGAGGGGTTTCCTTCAGGAAGTAATGCTAATCAATTATTATACGATCCCTTAATTGACAGATTTTTTACTTACGACTTTAAGGATGAGGTTGCTGTATATGACATTCAGAACAGGGTTTGGAACAATAATACGTTGAGTCCTACCGATCCTTCTTATTGGCATCATAATCGTTTCTTCTCTACACGAGATACTACACTTTATACTTTCGGCGGGTATGGATTTCATTTGTATAAGGATGATATAAACACATATCACTTTCCTACCAAGACATGGAATAAGGTAGAATTGCAAGGTGATGTAAAGATCTCGGCAAGATATCTCAGCGGATCGGGAATGATGGATGATAAGACCGTTTTGATTTTCGGCGGATATGGAAACAGAGAAGGTAATCAGGAGCTGTCTCCTCACAATTATTATGATTTGTATACGTATAACACGGAGACGTCAACCGTAAAGAAAATATGGGAGCTTGACCAGAATAAGCATAATTTTGTTGTTGCAAACTCATTAGTAGTAGATACGTTGGAGGGGTGTTTCTATGCATTATGTTTTCCGCATCAGAAATACAATACCAACATGCAATTGTATCGTTTTTCTTTGAGTGAACCGAAATATGAAATACTTGCAGATAGTATTCCTTTTTCTTTTAATGATAATTTTTCATATGCCGATTTATACCTCAGCAATGATAAAGAACAACTGATTGCCGTAACTTCAAATACAAGCAGTGGCTCGGAAGACGCAACGATTTCTGTGTATACATTGGCCTATCCGCCTTTGAATAAGGTTGATCTTTACCAGCAGGAAACCGTAAGCAGCTCTTTGACTTATATTATCGGAACAGTTTTAGGTGCGATAGCGCTATTTGCTATATTCGTTTTCATGAAGCGTAAGAAACGAGTGTTAGCTACAAAAACGGCTGCACAACCTTCGGATGAAAATACTGTCACCAAAGTTGTTTTATCGGATAAACCTGTGAATGATAAGCCAACCAAACAATGTATTTTATTGTTCGGAGGTTTTCAGGTGATGGATAAAGAATCAAAAGACGTAACCGGAGAGTTTGCGCCGATATTGAAACAGCTTTTCCTCCTTATTTTATTGTATACATTGAAGGATGGAAAGGGAATATCTTCTGTTAAACTCCGGGAAATCTTATGGTTTGATAAGAGCAATGAAAGCGCCAAGAATAATCGTGGCGTTTCAATGAGTAAACTCAGGGTTTTGTTTGAAAAAGTGGGTGAAGTGTCAATTAGCGGACAAAGTTCATATTGGACGGTTCAATTCGGCAATGATATTTATTGCGATTATTACGAAGCTTTGACACTGATGGATCGTATATCAGTAAATCCCGTAATCGCCGATATAAAAAGACTTGCATCTATTGTTTCGGCGGGCGAATTGCTTCCTAATTTGCAAACGGAGTGGGTAGACCCGTTTAAATCTAACTTTTCGAATAAGCTGATTGATCTGTTATTAAATATACTTGCCAACGCAACTGCACTTAAACTTAGTCCATCATTGATGATTGACATTGCCGATGCCGTATTTGTGCATGATTCTTTGAATGAAGATGCCTTAAAGATAAAATGTACTTTACTCCTGGAGATGGGTAAAAACGGATTAGCACAAAAAACATATACTTCTTTCATAAAAGAATACCAATCATTATTTGGTGCAGATTTTAAATACACCTTCGAACAGATCATATCTTAAGTATCACCAGGTAGGCAACATAAAACGATTCCCTTTAAGTGTTATGCAGCCAGCATACTATGGTAGCGTCCGTAGGGTAGTATGGTAAGGCTCGTTGGGTACTACCCTGGCACTCGTTGGGCGGTATGGTAGCACTCGTTGGGTAGTATGGTAGCAACCGTAGGGTAGTATGGTACGGAGAAGAATCAAATAAGCACTATTTTTTTATCCTTTTTATTCCAGTTAACCGTACAGTTAACCCCTCAATTAATGGCTTGCCTTAATTTTGTACAAGCAGATTGGGAAACTATGTTTTCCAATCAGTGATTTGCGAGTACATATATAATCATTTTTAAAATCATGAAGAATATCTTAATTGTTATTTTGAGTTTATTATTGGCCCTTCGTTTGCAGGCACAATCTTCGGGCGAATCCTATTTTTGTAGTTCCTGGAGAGGAGATACCACTACTGTGAAGAGATTACAACCCGGTTTGGACGTATCAGGCATTACTGTCGACAAGTATCGTATGCAATTTGATGTCCACGAAAAAGATATTTCATTGAATCGTGAAGTTTGTCCTTCTTTAAAAGCTGCTGAAACCTTGTGGATTAGCTTTCTTATCCATAAAAAAGAAGGCGATAGCCGCTTTGGGTTATCCTTAAACGAGAGTCGGAAAGAAAAACTATATATCGGTATAAATGACTCCCGGAAGATAGTTTTCGGCGATAAGGTGCTTAATCCGGTACTCGAACGTCCGTCATTAGTTCTTATCCGGATTGATTATTCGAAGGAGGGAGATAAGGCATACGCCTTTATAAACCCCAGTGTAGCTTCGGTTCCCGATATTGAGGGGGCTGAGTGGGTACTTACCGGGAATTTTAAATTCGATCAACTGCATTTGTTGGCTGGTAAGGGAACCAGCGGAGATATGAGTAATATAAAACTGGGAACAGAGTTTCAGCAGGTTGTCGATTTAAGAAAAGTAGTGCAAACCGTCAATGAGGGACAACAACAAACCGTAAAATCCTGGAAAAAAGAAAATGAAACCCTACAGATAGAAACCACCGGCGGCACCTTATATATGCAGCCTTTTGTGTCGGGAAGTTTACATATACAATATGGCGACCTCGGAATGATCCGTCAGACTTCCAGCTATGCTGTGACCGATAAGCCCCAAACTTCCGATTTTACGGTAACCGAAGACAGCCGGTCTATCATACTGCAAGCTCCTAACATGAAAGTCCTGACGAATAAGCAAAGCGGACATATCAGCCTGTATAATGCATCGGGTAAGCTGTTGGTAGAAGAATTGCCGGGAGGCGCCCGTTATAACATGACAGGCGATTCTGTTAACCCCTTTTGTAAGTTCAAGTTAAATACCGACGATGCCCTCTACGGACTGGGGCAGTTCAGAGATAAGAAAATGAATCTGAGAAATTCTCAACGCGAATTGATCCAATTCAATACGCAGGCCGCCGTTCCTGTGCTTTACTCAACCGGGGGGTGGGGCATCTTTTGGGATAATCCTTCCCGTACCCTCTTCAAAGACGACCGAAGTGGAATGAGCTTTGTGTCCGATTATGGAAATATAGTCGATTATTATCTTTTTGTAGGCAACAGATTAGATGAACTTATCGCAGCCTATCGTTCGCTGACAGGCCAATCGCCAATGATTGCCGACTGGACGTTGGGCTTCCACCAGAGCCGGAATAAATATACCACACAAAAAGAAGTGTTGGATATATCCCGCCGGATGAAAGAAGAAGGCATACCTTCCAGCTCTATATTCATAGATTATTATTATTGGGAAAAATATGGCACAGGTTCGCACCGGTTCGATGAAACGTTATTCCCTGATATCCCTCAAATGCTCGATAGCCTTCATAATGTATATGGAGTAAAAGTTGTTCTGACTGTATGGCCAACCTTTAAACCCAGTATTCCTAATTATAGCAAGTTGGCTCAACATGGCTACCTGCTGTATGGCGCCAAAGCCTTGGATGGGTTTATTTACGATGCCTTCAACCCGGCTGCCGGTAAAATGTATTGGGAAATGGTTGCCCCACTTGCCGGACAAAATATTGATGGATGGTTTCTGGATGGACCCGAACCCGATCATCCGGCTTCGTTTCTTCCATCAACAACCTACGCAGGTCCGGCAGCTAAGGTGCGTAACCTTTATCCTTTAGTTCATTCTTCAAATTTCTATAACGGATTGTCTGCATGCCGGCCCAATGTTCGCCCTTATTTCCTGACCCGCTGTGCCTGGGCATCACAACAGAAATACGGAACAGCTGTGTGGTCGGGCGATATACCCGCAACTTTTGATGAACTGGAAACACAAGTCACAGCAGGCTTGAACTTTACAGCTACCGGTATACCTTACTGGACCACCGACATTGGCGGCTATTCGGGCGGTGATCCTGCCGACGAGAATTACCGGGAGTTATTTACCCGTTGGTTCCAGTATGGTACCTTCTGTCCGGTGTTCCGCTCGCATGGACGCCGCTATCCGGGAGATCGGAAAACTTCCAATGAACTGTGGGCTTACGGACCGGAAGTACAGCGTATATGTACGGATTATATAAAACTGCGTTACCGGCTACTGCCTTATATCTATACATTAACAGGTAATGTAACCCATCATAGTTACACGCCCATGCGCTTACTTGCTTTTGACTTTCCGAATGATAAGAAAGTGTTCGATTGTAAAGACCAATTCATGTACGGACCAGCCTTCCTGATTTGTCCTGTAGTAAAACCCGGTGCTACTTCCCGCTCCGTATATCTGCCTGCCGGACATACGTGGACAGACTTTAGAACAGGTAATGTTTACTCCGGCGGCACAGAAATAAAAGCCGAAGCTCCTTTAGATTATATGCCTTTATACGTAAAATCCGGTTCGGTTATTCCTTATTATACATCCTTAGAAAAGTATGTAAACACCCGTACACCTATGGAAATACAAATATTCGGAGGTGAAGACGGATCATTTGATTTGTATGAAGACGATGGAAGTTCGATGGAGTATATGGCAGGAAACTACAGTGTTATTCCATTGAAGTGGGATAATGCAAAGAGAACCTTTACTGTGGGTGCCCGTGCCGGAAATTATGGTGAGAAAACCAGAACATTTATTATCCGGTTAAAAGGAGTAGATGGAAAACAAGATATTACCCGAAAGATAAAATATAACGGAAAAGAACAGCGCATAAAGCTATGATAATCATGAACAAATCTGTATGGATTGCCTTGTATTTTATGTTTTTACCTATTGGCAGTTCTGCACAGGAAACCGCTGTCAGAGGATGGATTATCCTATCTAACCATATGGATAACGCCGTTGAAACGATAAAGTCGGCAGCCGAATATAACATCAACCACTTTCAGTTGTCTCATCATATTGTTCACGACCTACGGGAAGTTAAGAATAAATCCGTCCGCGAGCAAGTCAACACGTTGACCCGTTTGGCTCATGAAGAAGGTATAGCCGATGTGTTTTTGTGGGATCACAGTTTTTATCCATTAGATTATTACCCGAGCCGTTTCCGGACGGCTCCCGGTGGAAAGATAGATCTTGATAATCAGGAGTTTTGGGAATGGTATAAAGAGGATTACCGGAAGATGCTGGGTCTGGTTCCGGATATCGACGGGTTGATACTCACATTCATTGAGACGGGGGCTTATGCCGAAAAGCAACACTCAGTAAAGATGCCTACCGCAGAAGAAAAGCTGGCGGCTGTAGTGAATGCCGTAGCCGATGTTGTAATTCATGAGCGCGGAAAGAAACTGTATATCCGTACTTTTGCATATTCTCAGGAAGAGTATGCCGGTACCGTGGGTTGTATTCGTCATATAAAAAGCGATAAAGTGGGATTGATGGTCAAAGAAGTACCCCATGATTTCTTTATGACCCACCCCAATAATACGTTTATCGGAAAGTTTGACCGGCCTACTATTGTCGAGTTCGATACGGGTAATGAATATAACGGACAGGGTGTTATAGCCAACACCTGGCCCGAATATGTGATGAAGCGTTGGAAAGATTACATCAACCAACCTAATGTTGTAGGATATGCGGCAAGAACAGATCGTTATGGGACAACTAAGATCGTAGGAACTCCCAACGAAATACTGTTATATACCTTAAAGCGGATGACAGAAGAACCTACCGTTTCGGCCGAACAGATATACGATGAATTTATCTGTTTGAAGTACGGTAAACGAGCTTTAGCCCCTGTCAAAAGCGCTTTCCAGAAATCGTATGATATCGTAACATCAGTTCTTTATACACTCGGAACGAACCTGGCCGACCATTCTTCATTGAATTACGATGCTAATAAATGGAGCTATAACCGCCATGTATCCGGCAGGTGGATTGACCCGCCTGTCGTTTTCGTGGAACATGGCATTAATAAAGAACTGCATTACTGGAAAGATATCATAAACCATATCTCCCCTCCGCGATACAAAGCACCGGATTCTCCTTTGGCTACCGAAGCCAAATATGCATTGGATAACCATTGGGTTGATCCTTCTGAGAAAATGGATAGTTTATATTACGCTTATATTCTAACAGAAAAGCAATATGGTGTGCAACTGGCTTCGGAGGCTTTAACCGAAATAAAGAAAGCTCGCAAAAAGCTCAAACCATCCGATTATGAAGAACTATATCAACTCTTTAACCGCACATATCTCACTGCCCAACTACATGAAGCTGTTTGCGCTGCTTATTTCGGCTTTAGAATATACATGCGGGAGAAATCGTATCATCCTCAGGATTTAGAGAGAAATATTCATGCCGCTTTAAACAGGGTAGTCTATATTACAGAAGAGATGAATCTTTACCGGGACGCATACCCCATTGGTCAATACGACTGGCTAAAAGATGCGGATAAAGCTTTGCAGTACAGAGAGAAAATCCTGAACGGATGGCCTGAGTACGGCCATCTTAAACTTTCGGAAACAAACTAACCCCTTTTAAATAATGAAGAATATTATAATCCTCTTTTTCTTACTGAACCCCCTTGCAGTATTCTCGCAAACCACTATATACCCAGGCGCTGATGAAAAGAGTCCATCCCGTTCCCAGTATTTCTCCTGGATTAACAATACCAACGAAGGACCAACCGAAGAGCAGACCCTCATAAACCTGGCCTTCTTCGATTGGTTGAAACAGGAATACGGCATGATATTGGATATTTATGCCTTTGATGCCGGACTCATTGACGGCAAGAACTTTTATGGAACGATGGATTCTGAGCGTTTCAAAAGGAATTTCCCTAACGGACTGGCTCCCATTTATGAAAAGGCGAGGGTAAACAATACCCGCCTCGGACTCTGGGGCGGTCCTGACGGATTTGGCGATACTCTCGAAGAGGCCCAAAAGAGAAAAGATATGTTAGTCTCTTTGTGTCGTGATTATCATTGGGCGCTCTTCAAGTTCGATGCCGTTTGCGGCCCTTTGCGGAGAGATAAGGAAGATGATTTTATTGATCTGATGCAACAATGCCGCAGGTATTCTCCCGATCTTATTTTACTGAATCACCGGTTAGGATTGGATAAGGCAAAACCTTACGCTACTACTTTTCTTTGGGAGGGTAGGGAGGCCTATATAGATGTAAATGCAAAGAATAATACGACCGCCCCGCACAACAGGGCGGGCATAATGGATAGAGGACTTGTTCCGGATTTGCAACGGCTCACCGAAGACCACGGCGTTTGCCTTTCTTCCTGCCTCGATTATTGGGAAGATGACCTTATTCTGCATGCTTTCAACCGCTCCTTGATTCTGGCTCCTCAGATTTATGGAAATCCCTGGCTATTGTCCGATGATGAATTCCCTAAGTTGGCCCGGATTTATAATCTCCACCGGAAGTTCTCGAAGATATTGGTTAATGGTATGGTGCTTCCCGATAGTTACGGCAGAGATGCAGTTTCGCGGGGTGATGATAAAACCAGGCTCGTTACACTGAGAAACCTTAGCTGGGACCCCCGCGAGTTTACCGTAAACCTGAATAAAGAGATTGGTCTGAACAAAGGAAAACAGGTTAGCGTGCGTCTGTTTCATCCGGAAGAGAGAATCCTGGGCACCTTCCGGTATGGCGAGTCGGTAAAGGTAGTCGTTCCACCGTTTCGCTCCTTGTTGCTCTTTGCTTCTACAACCAATCAATATAGCGAACCGGGTGTGGAAGGAGTCGATTTTGAGGTTGTAAAGAATATCCCCAATGAACCGATACAAATTAAACTCCTGGGTCTTCCCGGAACAAAAGCCCGGATAAAAACGGCAAACATTCCTCATATAAAGAAGATTGAAATAGAAGGACAGGATGTAACTCAACAACTCAAGGGACAAAACCCTATGGAGATTGCGTTTGAAGGCGAAGCGCTAAATAACCCTTATCACCGGAAACTGGCAGATATGAAGAGGACTCCTATTCCTCATGATGCGGCATCCTTATACGAAGCAACCGTTTTTGCTGCCGATAATAATGCATTGGAAGTCCGTTCCCTTTACCGTTCGGGCGAGACGCAAAACACTTATGTCAAAGCGGCACGGGATGCTTTCTTTCAGCAACCGACATTTATTAACCGCGGGATATGGGATAAGAATTTATTTGATGGAAATATGAATACAGGCTTTTGGGTGTCCAAAAGGGGAGGGCTTGACCATCGGATAAATAAAGGATGCTTCCGGTTAGATCTTGGCGAAGCGCTATTCGTCGATAGTATAATCGTTAAAGTAAACAACGAACATGAATTACAACCCTTATTGATAGCCGAAGGTAATTTTGCACACGTATCATCTGATCTGAAAGCCTGGAAATCTGTTACATTTCTGGCAGATGTAACCATGAATATACCTGTTAACGGAACTATGCGTTACCTGAAATTGAACCCTTTTCCGGATGCCATTGCCGAGATAGAAGTGTATAGCGATGGAAAGAAATTGCAGACAGATGCATTCAGAGCAAGCAATCTGTTTGCAGATTCTAATGCGATGAGGTGTACAGAGGCGTGGGATACTTCTTTTCAATTAAGTGAAATAGCCCGAAATAGTTATCTTTCCGTAGCAATTAACGGAGAACATGGGGTGGAAGGTGCTTACGCTGCACTGAAAGTCGATGGGAAATATGTAGGGGCGCCTTCGCGTGCTGTTTCTTATCCGGCTAATCCGTGGGAGAATTTCGTGGCAAAATCCGCTTCGGATTATACTTACCTCTTCCCTTTAACGGAAGATATGAAGAACAAGAAGATCGAAGTCTTTGTGTTGGGGTATTATCCTATGCAGGTGAAACCGGAGGTGTGGATATCTTCCTATCCGGTGCCTTATGAAGAGAAAATGATGGTGATCTATTAATATCTTAGTATCATAAGTCATACGCTCGTATGAAACCGAAATTATCTCGTAGAGTTGTGGTTACCATTATGTACATGTCGGTAACCACAACTCTACGAGATATTTTTATAACTCTTAAAGATCATGACGATGCTAAAAGAGCCTCATTACTCACGTAATAAGGCTCTCACCTGAGTTTGGCGCTTTTCTCTCATTCAAATTCGTTTCCACTGACATTCAGTGAGTTATAATTTATTTGTATTCAAATAGGGTGTCCCATCTGTGTGTT
>NZ_QVMI01000150.1 GCF_010500965.1 Bacteroides sp. 51
AATAATAAATAATGCAAAAAAGAGTCTGAAAGCTCCTCCTCTATGTTCTTCGAAAGAGTGAGGGGGAGCTTTTGGACTTTTTCACTCTGTGTTTCCAGTACAGGTACTTCCTCCATCATATCGGCTAATAAGAGCAGTTGCTCTAATGAAAGTACGGTTTGATGCACTCGTGATGCTGATAGATTATGTGAAATATTATTTACGAACAGACATAATCTTATCAGTGTGGATGCGAATATACAAAACACACAGATGGGACACCCTATTTGAATACAAATAAATTATAACTCACTGAATGTCAGTGGAAACGAATTTGAATGAGAGAAAAGCGCCAAACTCAGG
>NZ_QVMI01000151.1 GCF_010500965.1 Bacteroides sp. 51
GGCGACCGCCGCGACCAAAACGGTCGTCACGACCGCGGGCGTGAAGGAGGGGACGGCTTATTTGGACTATGTGCAAGGGGGTAGTGGGATTGATTATGATTTTGGTGATAATGCCCGTGAACTTCGTAAGATCCATGAGTTAATCGAATCTATCCAGCAAAACCCGTATGCACGGATCACGGGAATCTCCCTGGTGGGCTATGCCTCACCCGAAGGGTATGCCACGGATAATATCCTGCTCTCGGCCGACCGTGCACTGGTCTTGCGCGACCATCTTAAAATTGTGCATACCCTGCCCGAAACGCTCTTCACCGCAGATGGACGGGGCGAAGACTGGTTG
>NZ_QVMI01000152.1 GCF_010500965.1 Bacteroides sp. 51
TAAATCCAAAGGCAAAATCTCATCCGACTATAGTAGTTATAAAGAATGGGAAAATGCCAACTGGGCCGAGAAACAGCAAGTCTTTGCAGAAACAGTTGATAGGATAGGCGTTTACATCACTAAATGGAATGGGAACAACCAAACCAGCTAAAAGGCATCGGCTAATTACGAAGTTAATAATTTATTTCTTTGCTGACACAGTTTAAATTACAGCCTCTTCGACCACCTTATAATACTCTTTTCTCTAATTTGTAGAGTAAAGCGAGTGCTTTTTTTTCTGAAAAATTACTGTGCAATTCCTTTACAACTTGGTTGTAATTCGTTCCAACGGAACGGAA
>NZ_QVMI01000153.1 GCF_010500965.1 Bacteroides sp. 51
TTGTGATGGTCATTGTATTTGCATTGATCTTCTTCTATAGCCGCCGTTTCATTCCTTTCCAGATTGGGTTTAAGCGTCTGGGTTTCTCAAAGGCCCCACAACTTATTTCGCATTGTGGCGACAGGAGTAGCAATTGCTGCCCATGAACCTGACAGCTATCCCATTCATTTCCTTGAAAAACGAGTGTATGGTAGCGTGAACTTCTCCTTCTTCGGCCCCGAGGCGAGGCAGCCAGGTTTAGCTGCGCATAGTTTAACCTTTGTTCGCAGGGTAATTCTCAATTCTCAATTCTCAATTCTCAATTCTTTATAGTATATTTGCCGCTAATTATGAGA
>NZ_QVMI01000154.1 GCF_010500965.1 Bacteroides sp. 51
TTCAATCCGTTTTACTTCTGAAAGCTCACTCACTGTTCCCATCTGGAATCTGCTATTATCAAAATCAATCCCGGTCAACCCTAACGGGGTTTTGCGTATGGAGGTTTCCAACATACACTACCCTGGGAACTCCGTTTGAGCGTTAACGTGATGGGTGGAACCCCCTCGCCAAGTCTAAAGCCGGCAATGGCACAGGCATGGGTAGCGGTAGCGTGAAGAACGAGGACGTGAACGAATGGACCATCGACAACCCGGCAACAGCCCTGTTCTCACGTCCTTTCAAAACGGAGTAGTTTTTTTCGACGTAAGGAAGGAGGTTGGTTTTCATTTCGTC
>NZ_QVMI01000155.1 GCF_010500965.1 Bacteroides sp. 51
AGCCTTTTCAATATGCCATAATTACTTGTTATACTAAACTAGCATTACTAAGATGAAACAGCCTTCTGTAAATATAAAAAACAAACGTGCAAGTTTCGATTATGAATTTATTTTAGGAGAAAGAATAAAAAGCGAAAAAAAAGAAATTAAAAAAAAAAAAATAATCCTTACGGAATCGGGTAAGATGGGATTGGCAAAGACTTGTTATGACAATTACTGCAAAGAATACAGTAGCTTGTTAGGAGAAGAATATAAAGGATAAAACGTTGACCAAATGTAGAAACGATGGAGAAAAATATAATCTATATGGAAGATTGTTTGACAGGTATGGATA
>NZ_QVMI01000156.1 GCF_010500965.1 Bacteroides sp. 51
CGGCTATGAACCCGGTCGCCATAAAGACTATTACCAGGTAAGCTTGTTGCCCCTTACCCGGGCCATGGCTTATTCTCTTTCGCCCGACGACCTGTTCCGGGGGGAGATTACACTGGACGGAAATGATGAAAGCGATACCACTATCGAACTCCCCATCTACCGCGAAACCGGTAGCCTGACCATTACCGTGCGCGGCCTCACCGCCTTTGCAGGCTTTGCCGACCACAACTACTCCATCCAGGTGCGTGAAACCCCTTCGGTGATCGACTTCTACGGAGATTTATCCGGAGACAAAGTAGCCTACCAGCCTACCAGTTCCTTTACAATTGGAG
>NZ_QVMI01000157.1 GCF_010500965.1 Bacteroides sp. 51
CAACTGTCAACTCTCAACTGTCAACTGTCAACTCAATAACCTGTCAACTGACAATCACGTAAGTGATTGTGTATTCTATCCTCCTCAACCGTGGATACGTCTCCCGGCGCAGTTGCTCGTAAAAGTCGGGCCATTCATCACGCAGGCGCATTTCGCGCTCATCGGCATCGCGCATGCCGCGGATGATTTCGAGGATCATATATTTCTTTATGTTATCCGATGCAGCCACCAGACGGTCGATAGACAACCAGTCTTCGCCCCGTCCATCTGCGGTGAAGAGCGTTTCGGGCAGGGTATGCACAATTTTAAGATGGTCGCGCAAGGCTAGCGC
>NZ_QVMI01000158.1 GCF_010500965.1 Bacteroides sp. 51
AAGCTGCATATTGTGGAATTGGTTTATCATAGAACGTTAATGTTTGAAGCGGCAGCAGAAAAGAAAGGAGGAATTAAACTTCACTTTTCGTCTAATATATATAAGTTTGTCTGCTTAGAATATGCAATTTATTGGATTTATTATAGAAGTTATTCGCCTTAAAAATAGACTCTCACAAAAACAACTATTCCAAATCATTCACTTCAGTCCAAAAGCCGGGCCTATCTGGTCTGACTGTTCTGGAATATTGATGTTATATCCCTCAATAGCTTTTTTAGTAAATAAAATCATATCAGCAGTCCTCATATTAGAAGGAACCCAACCTAATG
>NZ_QVMI01000016.1 GCF_010500965.1 Bacteroides sp. 51
GCTGTAAATGAGATACTTACTGAACACGATTACAAAAATGTCAAAGAACTAAATTATAAACAATTGAAAATCAGCTGGGAATAAGTGCCCAGCAATGATTCAAACTAATGGATTCTAAAACAATAAATATGTTCCCCATCCGGGAATACCTTGCGGATCTGAATATTTATCCTGCAAAAGAAAGAGGCTATTATGGCATGTATCATTCTCCTTTCCGGAAAGATAAAGACGCCAGTATGAAAGTGGATTACAATAAAAACCTATGGATTGATTATGGTGCAAACGAGGGTGGAACGCTCATCGACCTTGTGATGCGAATCAAAAACTGCTCTAACGGTGAAGCCATGCGATTACTGGAGCAAAAGTTTACTGGAAATAACTCTCTTTCTTTTCATGGGAATAATAACAGTCCAATACCTGAAAAAGAAAGGGAACCAACTATACAAATAACTAATGTGAGTGAACTGAATGCACCCGCTTTAATCAATTATCTGAATAAACGTGGTATAGATACCGACATAGCCAAACAGTACTGCAAAGAAATCAATTACACGGTAAATGACAAACCCTATTACGGTATCGGCTTTCAAAACCAGTCGGGAGGATATGAAATCCGTAACCCTTATTTCAAAGGTTGTATTGCTCCCAAAGATATTTCCTATATACAACAAACAGACAAGCGGGATACCTGTTATCTATTCGAGGGTTTTATAGACTATCTTTCGTTCCTGACCATTCGAAAGAATCAAAATCCGCAATTCCCATGTTCGGACTGGCAGGATTATATCATCCTAAACTCAATAGCTAATCTACCGAAAGCAGCAAGACTGTTATCAAATTACGAACAGATACATTGTTTTCTGGATAATGATACGGCAGGAATAACCGCATATAAGGAATTAGAAAAAGAATTTACTCTTCATATCCGGGATGCTTCCCGGCATTATTCAGAATATAAAGACCTGAACGATTATCTCTGCGGAAAGAAACACCCAGAAATAGCCGGGCAAAACAAGATTACGAAGCTGGCTCCGCAACCCCCTAAAAAGAAAAACAGAGGGTTCAAAATGTAATCCGCCGCCGCTATCCCAAAGGCTTTTCAGAAAAGCCATAGCTTATTAGGGAATTTTCTTTACGCTCCCGTTTCACTCTGCTAAAAATTCCCCAATAAGCCAAAGGTTTTCCCCCTTTGGAATCTCCCTTAGCGGTCTTTCGACCGCAGTCGCTTTGGGCGACTATTAAAGATGAATCACCTCCTGTCGATAGCAGCATCTCTATTGGCAGGGTGATTCGCTCTAAGCCAAATTTCGAACAAATTTAAAGATAATAATTATGGGATATGCTGTTCTCCATTTAGATAAATCGCCCGGCAATGAGTCCGCCATGACTGACCATATCGAGCGAAATAAAATACACCCGAATGTAGATCCTAACCGGATACATTTGAATAAAAAATTAATAGAATTTCCTGAAGGAGTAAAAGACCGAACCGAAGCTATCCGACACAGACTGGGTACAGCCGGGCTGACACGGCAGGTTGGAAAGAATCAGGTACAAGTAATCCGCATTATGCTTTCCGGCACACCGGAAGATATGAAACGCATCCAAGATGAGGGCAGATTGGATGAATGGTGCAACGATAACGTTGACTGGCTAGAAAAGACATACGGAGCAGAAAATGTTGTTGCAGCAACTCTGCATATGGATGAAACTACTCCTCACATTCACGCTTCCGTTGTGCCTATTGTTCAGGGCGAACGCAGGCAAAAAGATTCTAAGAAGAAAAAGCAGGAGCTGAACCAAACAGATAAGCCTAAACGGAAATATAAGAAGAAAGACCCGAATCGGGTTCGTTTATGTTGCGACGATGTAATGGCAAAAGCAAAATTGATTGAATATCAGGATAGTTATGGCGAAGCCATGAATAAATATGGATTAATACGAGGAGTGAAGGGTTCAGATGCCCGGCATATTACCCTGACTGAGTTTTACCGCAACCAAGCAGTAGAATGCAAGAATTTACAGGAAAATATCGGATTGTTATTAGCAGTGGAAGATGCCAAACGATTGAGTATTGAGGAACTCAAACAGCAGGAACAGGAAGCCAAACAATACGCAACACAGGCAGAGGAACTCAAACTACAAAAAGAATCAGAACTAAAAAAGACAGAAGAAAACCTCAATCAGGTGAAAGGGCAACTGAAAACCGAAGAATTTAAGAACAAGGCTGCCGATGTGGGTTCTAATATCATGGATGGCTTAAGTTCTCTTGTTGGGACTTCCAAAGTTAAACGGCAACAACAGGAAATTGAAAGTCTAAAAGATGAAAAAGAAAGTCTGATTCAGGAACTGAAAATCTTGAAACAGAATACGCAGACCATGCAGAAAGAACATCAAACGGCTATGGATAAACTAAAACAGGAGTTGAAGAAGATTTACGGCCTGTTCCCGAACATTAAGGATTTGCTATGGATTGAGAAACTATTGCAAGTGATGAAGTTCTCAGAAGAACTGATAAAGGAGATTCTGAAAATGAAACCGGTTAGCTTTAAGGGAGAAATATATTCTACTGAATACCAGCGATATTTCAAGACGGAACATTCTGTTGCTGAAATCAAAGAGCATCCAAAGGAAAATAACAAATTTCAACTTACTATAGATGGAGTAAGTGACACAAACTGGTTCAGGCAGAAATACAAAGAGTTCCAAGAATCAATAGGAATAAAGTTCAAGCAGAAGCCGAAGATAGGTGAGAGCAAAGGTTTAGGGAGATAATGTGGTCTGATTCTTAAATAATTGCCTACCTTTGTAGTTGGTTAGCACTATCATTTTATGCAGTATGAGCACCTATAAATTACGTGAATGGAGACTAGCGGATGCGGAATCACTTGCCGAAAACGCGAATAATATCAATATCTGGAATAATGTGCGGGATTGTTTTCCACATCCTTATACCGTGAAATACGGCGAAGCGTTTATCGCAATGGTTCTGAAAAGCCCAAGCCGGTTACTGATTTTGCAATAGAGGTAGACGGAAAAGCTGTCGGCGGAATTGGAATAGTCCTGAACGCTGAGGTAGAAAGAATCACTGCTGAGATTGGCTATTGGCTTGGCGAGAGATATTGGGGAAGAGGAATTATGACTTCCGTTGTAACGGAAATGGTAGATTATACCTTTGCCAGCTTTCCTGTTATCAAGATTTATGCTCCTGTGTTCAATTTAATATCTCCTCGCAACGGGTTGTGGAGAAAGCCGGATTCGAGAAAGAGGCAGTTTTAAAACAATCCGCCATAAAAAACGGAAATATTATAGATTTGCATTATTACGGATTAATCAGAAGCAAATAATATGCAATCAGTAATTCACTGGGTACTATTAACGGAATAACAGGTTTAGTTTTTGCTAAACAATTATTTATACGACTTCTTGTCGCACTCTGTACACAAAGATATATTTCAAGAATGAAACGTCAATGCCAAGCCCTACGGGTTTGAAAGAATTTCTTTCTTTATGCTTCACAAAAAGAGTAAATTCCCCCAAAGCATTGCCTTATTCCAAAGGATAACTCTATCTATTATTTGTGATGCAATTTAACTGTTAGATAGCTTGTAATCATCCTGTTTTTTTTGAAAAAGCAATTGCATCTTTTTCTCAATTTCAGTGTTATCTATCCTGAAAAACACCTTCCATATTGAGGTAACCGAACTCCTGCATTTCAGTTTAATGGAATATTAGGAATGGGAAAGAAAATAAGGACGATCAATATCCGACTGTCCATACTTCCAAGCATCACAAGTTTCCCCATACAGAAAATCAATTATCTGTCGCGGTTTTCGATTAGGTTACGAAAATATATGAGCCAACCAACACTACTTCAATATTTGAGATTTAGTTTTTTTCCAACTAATTTAATGCTTTGAATATCAATTAATAATAATTGATATTTAATTGGAAAACTGCTAGATAACTTAAGTACAGAGAAATAAAATGTAATTTATAATTAGAAAATCATAAAACACTTAAAATATTAAGCCAATACCAAATGAGAGCGAATGTCTATATCTGTTTATTTTATCGTGAACAATTTGCTGTTTCTCATCAATATAACCTAAATTACCTTTTTGCTGTTTCAAATTATAACCCAACTGGAAGTTCAATCCAAAATGCTTTCTGAACATTTTTTTGTATCCAATACCTATGTCAAACAGAGCACCCGGAATGAAATCTGAAGTATCCAAACCATAACCCAAATTTGAAAATATATATCCCGAAGGCAATTTATACAAAGGTTTGTAATGAGCGGTTAAATATATAGGCAGAGTATTAAACCCATGATTTTCATATCTGTCTAAACCAATACCTACCCCAAGTGCTATTTTAGGATTAAGGTTATATAAACCTGAAAGATGAATGGAGTTACCATACATCTTAAAATCCGAACGGGTAATTTTTGCCAGGTCACCATTTTCAACCAAACCTAGGTTATAGTGGTAATCAAGAAGAATTTGGAACTTTGAAACCAAAATATTATCCTGTGCTGAAATACTTACTGATATGAATATCAGACACAATAAAAACATTTTTTTCATAATGCATTTTTTAAGTTTATACTACCAATATCCTATTATTTTAAAAGATATCCTGGTTGCAGATTTATTCTCAGATATATAATCACCTAATTTTTGATTATCAATTGTAGTTCTACGATATTCCCTCACCGGATCATAAATGCCATAGCCCATTGAAACCATCAATCTCAATCGGGCATCATTTTTAACCATATCATAATATAATCCGATATCCACAAACGCACCAGGATTAAATTGTGTGAAAACATATTTCCCTATCGGTTCGATAGTATGCCCTTCGGTTACTTTTAATCCCTTATCAATGGAAATATAATTGAATGGCACAATATCGAATAGAACATTACAAGTAACCAGTAATCCTGCTTTTTTAAAAACGGGTACCACAACAGTGCTTGCAATAGCTCCATTTACACGTCTGTTCTTTTCCCCTAAATTATAGGAAGTGTTGTCATTGGAAAACCAACCGGCATTTACTTCATTAGTAAAATATGATATACCGGTTGAAAAAACTAGATTTTTAAGTATATCCCAATTATAAAATATTGAATAATGAAGTCCTGTTTCGTTATAATCGTACATTGCAATATCAAAACCTAATCCCTTCTTCGTTTGGGAGTACAATTGCACTGATGTTATTACTATTATAACCATCAGTAATACTCTTTTAGTATGTATTACACAACAGGACTTCATATTTTATAAATCGTTAATCTTCGTGATGAAATCTGATACCCTTCCATTTGCCGCCATATTTCACAGCGCCAAATATCTCAGCATCTTTAATTGTATATTTATCAGGAATATAACCATCAACACTAACACCACTGCTACCGCTTCCACCTATACTAA
The DNA here is from genome assembly GCF_010500965.1 of Bacteroides sp. 51. GTDB lineage: Bacteria > Bacteroidota > Bacteroidia > Bacteroidales > Bacteroidaceae > Bacteroides. The sequence continues at coordinate 5,439 of NZ_QVMI01000016.1, forward strand.
CGGTAATTCCACCAGCTTCACTAAAACGTACTGTTTTGTGTTCCCGTCTTCCGTAACTCTGCAATCCCATAATATAGGAGTCTAATTTCCCACTCTTACCAAACACGTAAATTAAACGTGGATCAGTATTTGTTATTTTTTGACCAATTGGTCCTGATATATATTTACCTTCAAGAGATTTCAAACCGGAAAAAATTGCATCTTTTGTTAATGTATTATCTGTCCATTTCCAAGGATCAATTTTCCATTGCCCAACATTGAACTCTTTAATGCCGCCAAACCAGGTTTTTATCTTACTGGCAAAATCTTCAAGAAATATTGGACTGCCCATACCGGCATAAATCATGTTATTTACTTGTCCTTGCCATGTACTTGTAAATTTACCATAATCACCTACTTTTCCTGGATTATTATTGAAACTCATTTGACCTTTCAATTTTTCAATGCCGATAACAATATCATCAGCTGTATCTCCAGTCCAATATTTAACAAACAGGAATTTTTTCCGTTTTTGCATTTTAACTTTAAAACCTGTAGAAGCATAGAATACATAGTTAGTCTGGAATAGATTTGCTACCATCTTATGTTTACTATCAAATTTTTGCTCTCTCGATACATCTTTCCCAAATAGCCACGACCATGCACGACCTAACCATGTTTTGTTTTTCCACTTATAAGTACTAAGTGAATACTCTCTGGTATTAGTATTGGCATCACCAAAAACGGCACGTGTCATTGGAACATCATCCGCTTCAATGCATTCAACATCAGTTACATTTGGTACTCCGGATATAAATCCATAAGTATCGCAAAAATAAGTAATATCATCAATTTGATAGGTATCTCCATCAATTAAACTTGCTGTCTTAGGATTAAAATTTTCAATTTTTTGTGCTAGCTGAGAAGAATATTCCCGTTTGGTATAGAACGTTCCTTTATCAGTAATTTTATAATAATTATCATCAATGCTGATTCGTAAAGTTGTATCAAGTACATTAAACAGGATATCATCGGGAATTAGTTCTTCACATAGCGAAACCTTGTACTCATCTTCACATCCCTCTTCATCATCTTCATCCAATGCACGGGTGGCATACATTCTCTGTATATTGGATTTTACTTTATTTATGGAGTTAAATCCGGTTACTGTAAAATAGTTGCTCCGCGTTGAAGGTGATGCATCTTCCTTAAAATTATTCAGATAATCAGTAAAAATTGATTGCGAATCGAAGTGCAAATACCCTTCTGGTGTTACATGTACTGGCTCCGGAATGTCAACAAGATTTTTATCTTCTATAATGTCGTCTTTCTGACATGCGACAAACAACACTAATAAACAGGATAATAATAAATGTAATTTTTTCATGTTACAATTTTTTTGTTCGTTAATACTTCGAATAATTAAATTTAAAGGATATGTATTAAAGTTCTTTTGAAATAAGTATTTGAAATCATTACCTCCTTTCCGTTCTAAAGTGAATAATCATAATAATATGAATAGATTTAATCCTATGTTTTGCTCGGTTAAAAATAACCTTGGCAACGGGACCCGCCTGAAATTATTTCCAGATAATATTCTCTCTCATCATCAAGTGGTAATTGTTTCAACACATCACAAGGTTCAGTTATACGATGCATATCATCTGAAATAATACTACCTTCGTCATCACTAATTATAATTCTTATTTCCGCAATTTCCGGTGCCATGCCGAAACTGATAGTAAGAAACGTTCCCTGAGTATAAGCAACAACACAGTCCTGCCATTGAATTGACCTTGTTCGTCCTACTCTATGCCTCCATTCAATTTTTCTGTGTCTTTTCGCTTTGGTAGATTCTTCAACCGATTCACTCTTAGCAAACAATTCCATTGTTGGAACACTGCAAATCAGAAATAATAATAAAAGTACTTTTTTCATAACATCTTGTTTTGGGGTTTTGATGTTACAAAATTAGGGATGGTATTTTAGTTTACGAGATTTTTTGCGTTACAACACAATCCGGTAAGTGCCTGTAAATCAATGTGGTAGATTTTACTTGCGTTACAACAATAAATTTTATGGCTGAAAAATAAAATTGTATAGGTTTTCGTTAGCAGAATGTTCAATCATTTTTTTCTTGATTCGGTATCTTCGTTGACGCGCAGATGCAGTACGTGGATATCCAGTACATGCACATATAAGAGGTAGATTAAAATTCATCTTTGAAAGACAACAGAAAATTAGATCTTCTTCAGTTAAGCTTGGGCAATTAGTTTTAAGATTCTCGAATAAATCCGAGTATACATTCTTTATAATACCAAACAATTCTATTCTATCTTTCAATGGCAATAAGTTTATGTTTTCAGAATCTTTTTGGTTATCAAATTTCCTAATTTTTTTGTATATAGGTTTGTCATAGAACAACAGTATTCGTAAATGATTAATCTGTTTTTCCATTTTAGCAATACTTTCTTCTTTCTCTTTTACCAGATTGTCTTGTGTATCTTTGGCTAAATTTTGATTTTCATATTTTAATTTCAGTATGGTATTCTTAGTTTCGGAAATTTGGTTTTGAAGATTTATAATATCTTTCTCATTTTCCATTATTTTCTTTTCCTTAACCAACAGTTCATTTGCCTGTTTTATTTTCTTCTTTTTGTCTGTATATACTGCTATTAGGATAATGATGAGAATTATAATAATCGAACAACTAACTATCATTATTATGAATGATTTATGTTTGTTGTTTATATATATCAACTCTTTATCAATATTATGTATTTGATTTATTGCATATATTTCACCGGTTTTCGTTTTTATTGTTAGGGAGTCATAAGACTCTAAAAAATCGTGTAAGTGTACAAGTGAGTTTTCGTACGAACCAAAATTCTCTTCAACTCTTGATAATTGCTTTAATGCAACAGTCCTGATCCCCAAATCCGTACTTTCTATTGCAATTACTAAATTCTCAATAGCCAAATCCCAATCTCCCGTTGCTGCATAAATACAACCCAGATTTAAATGATAATTATCAGTCATTTTAGATATTTTTTTCATGTATTTTAGAGCTTCGTCATAATTATCTTTTTCACTGAAATACAATCCTAAATCGTTATAAATTAGGTCCTTCAATTTTACAGAATCACTACTCATATTAGCATAACCGTATGCCTTTTTTAAATAATGATATGAACTGTCCGGTTTTTCAACTAAAAAAAAACCAATACCTAAGTTTCTGGCATTTGTATATATACTTTTAAAATTATTTCCTGTTAATGTTTTATAATACCCCGAACGAAAAGCATTTATAGCATCTTCATATAATTCCTGATCTAAATACACATTTCCTAAAGCAGAATACAAGGAAGAAATTAATTCATAATCTTTATCTTTTACTAAATCCAATGCGGTAAAATAACTTTTTATTGCTTCCTGGGGAATTTCAAGATAATCCCATATTATACCTTTATAAAATAAAGCTTTAGCGTACGCTCGTTTATATTTCGTGTTCTTCAAAATATCTATTGAAGCATTTAACGTTGAATCATATTGAACCAATTCAAATCCACTGTAATAACCTGCTTCAACCAATAAAATATTATGGTATGCGTTATTAATTTCATCTAAAGTTTCGGTATTAATTTTTTCCAGCTCGTATTTTATACTATCTGGATTTGAGCTGATATAACATTCAAGCGTTTTCAATTTAGCATCCAGCCTATTCTTCTGCATACATCCCACAAATATTATTGATGCAAGAAAAAGTAACAGTATGTTTTTCAGAGTATTTATATACATATAGATGCAAATTTAGTATTTTATTGTTGTAAACGATTTGCACAATAAGTATTTTTTATACACAGGTCTAAAATATTTTTTCATCCCCTCAATCCTCTCCCTGTTTCTCCTGATAATTCAGCCATCTTCTTATTCCGGATCGCCCGATAATAAACCAATCTCTTTGGAGTTATCCTTTTCGGCCTCCTATAATACAAACTGATCTCCGCATATTCCTTTAAATACCTGAAAAACTTCTTTTTTTAAAACGACTCATCCTTTGATGTAGCGCAAACCGTCCGTATAAGCAACAACGGCGGTGATTAAGAAACCGCCGTTGCTGTAATATTCATTATTATACAAAATGAGACTATTTATTTGCTGCATGTGCTGAAAGACAAAAAATAATAGGTATTGTATTAACATATATAAAAGGAGGTAATTACATACTTGCTTTTTGTATGTGTTACTTTGAAGAGGGCAAAAGAAAACACCCAGTTTTACTTTTTCGGGTGTAAAACCGGGCGTAAATTTCACAACTCGCTGAAAATCAGCCTTATTTGCGGTATGGACGGGACTCGAACCCGCGACCCCCTGCGTGACAGGCAGGTATTCTAACCAACTGAACTACCACACCAAGTTTACTTTTTTAGAGTAACAATCTCTCTCGATTGCGGATGCAAAGGTAGATATTTATTTCATATTTGCAATATATAAAACGAAAAAATCTCATCTTTTTTTTAACTTTGCAATTCATACTGCTAAAAATAAAGAACTTAAATATGGATAATACACCAATTAGTCGAAACCTAATCGACGAAACTATCCGGGACTTCCGGATTTCCGACTTTTCGAAAGCCACAATCCGCGAAGTAAAAGCCATCGCCGCTAAAGCCGAAGCAGCTTCGGGAGTAGAATTTATTAAGATGGAAATGGGCGTGCCCGGCCTCCCCCCCTCCGCTGTCGGCGTGCAGGCAGAGGTCGAAGCATTACAGAAAGGCATCGCCAGTCTCTACCCCGATATCAACGGTCTCCCCGAATTGAAGGAAGAAGCGTCCAACTTTATTAAGGCATTTATTAATGTAGACCTTAGTCCGGAAGGCTGCGTGCCTGTTACCGGTTCAATGCAAGGCACATTTGCTTCCTTCCTGACTTGCAGCCAATGCGATGAAAAGAAAGATACCATTCTCTTTATCGACCCCGGCTTTCCTGTACAAAAGCAACAACTCGTTGTGATGGGACAGAAATATGAAACATTTGATGTGTATGACTTCCGTGGCAGCAAACTGAAAAACAAACTGGAAAGCTACCTCAGCAAAGGAAACATTTCAGCAATCATCTACTCCAACCCGAACAACCCAAGTTGGATATGCCTGAACGAACAGGAACTTGAGATAATTGGTGCACTCGCCACCAAATATGATGTAATTGTACTCGAAGACCTGGCATATTTCGCTATGGACTTCCGCCACGATCTCAGTAAACCATATCAGGCACCCTACCAGCCCAGTGTAGCTCATTATACAGATAATTACGTATTGTTGATCTCCGGATCAAAAGCATTCAGCTATGCCGGCCAACGTATCGGGGTAACGTGCATTTCTGATAAACTATATCATCGCTCCTATTCCGGATTCGATAAACGCTACGGTGGCGGAACATTCGGTACCGTATTCATCCATCGCGTACTTTATGCCCTTTCTTCAGGAACAAGCCATTCGGCACAATATGCCATGGCAGCTATGCTAAAAGCAGCAAACGAAGGAAAATATAATTTCCTTGATGATGTGAAAATCTATGGCGAACGCGCCCGTAAGCTGAAAGAAATCTTCCTTCGCCACGGCTTCCATTTGGTATACGACAATGACCTGGGTAACCCGGTTGCCGACGGATTTTATTTTACGATTGGTTATCCCGGGATGACTGGAGGCGAGCTGGCAAAAGAACTCATGTACTACGGGGTAAGTGCCATATCATTGGTTACCACCGGAAGTCATCAGGAAGGACTTCGCGCCTGTACGTCGTTCATTGGAGACCACCAATACGAGGAATTGAACAAAAGAATGGAAGTCTTTGCGAAAAACAATAAAGGGAGTTGAAACATTTTTAACTCCTTTCATTCCACAAAAAAACATTAATACGTATTGGATTTGCAAATAATTTATTTATATTAGTTGCATGAAGTTCAATACGAATATATTCAAAATCGAGTCGAACAATGTACTCCCCTCACGTGGGAAGATTCTGATATCAGAGCCATTCCTTAATGACGACACGTTCGGCCGTTCTGTTGTGCTGCTTGTTGATCATACAGCAGGAGGCAGCATGGGGCTTATTATGAATAAAATGTTGCCCCTGACCCTAAACCAAATCATCAAAGAATTCAGAAGCATTGAAGAAGAAATATTGGTATACAAAGGAGGTCCTTTATCATCCGATACGCTTTTCTTTATACATACCCTGTCGGAAATTCCCGGAGCGTTGACTATCAGTAAAGGACTATACCTGAACGGAAACTTTGACGCCATTAAAGACTATGTTACTGAAGGAAACCCTATCAGAGGACATATTCGTTTTTTCCTTGGATACTCAGGATGGGAAGAAGACCAACTAGCACGGGAAATCAAAGAAAACACCTGGCTGGTAGGGAAAGGAGAGATTCTTGATTTGATGAACGAAAAAGTTAACTCGCTGTGGAAAAAGTCACTTGGCAAACTAGGATCAAAATACGAAACCTGGTCGCGATTCCCGCAGATTCCATCATTGAATTAAGCCAAACATTGCAGCAGGGAGAATCTCCTTGCTGTAGTCTGAAAACAGCGAGTTTGTCCGCTAGCGTCTTATTGCTCGAACTTTATCTCCGAGAACAGCCCCGTAAAGCCATCACCTCTTGAACCGTGAGCGGCAAATCCTACTTTTATTTTACCGGTTGTCGCCAGATTGAAGCTACGGATCATATCCCATTCTCTTCCATCAATGGAATAATTAAATGTATACTGATTGCCCTTTTTCACGATAGACATATAAGCATAACCACCTGTTAATACCGAGTTACAATCATCCGAGTATGTACGTGTTACCACCGATACGATAGTGGGCTGTTTCTTCACCGAATTCTCATAACAGAACTTTGCCCACGTATTCTCATCCTGATAAACCACTAATGCGGCAACATCATAAATTGCCTGCAAATTACCTGAGACTTTTGCACTTAAGGTAAAATCACCTTCAGGCTCAAACAAAATCATCGGAGCATTGGTTACTTTCGGCGAACCATTAGGATTATTATAAAGGTTTGTTTTTCCTACAGCAGATAGTTGAATTGTATTTCCTTCAACTAAGTATCCAACTGGAGAATTATACACGGCTAAAGGATACGGTATACTTTCAACACGTTCAACAAGTTGTTGTGCAAATACACTTTGTGATAAAAACAACAAGCAAAAAGTAAATATAAGGATAGGTTTTTTCTTCATGGTCATTTTATTCGTTTCATATAATTGTATTTATGGATTCCTCTTCTTCATATAAATGACGAATAGCCTGATAAAAGTACTCATTTTTTTCTTGCAAATAAAAGAGTTAAACAGTATTTCTTAAATGGATGCATCAGCGCAAAACTTTTGATGCATCATTAGAGTTAGAAACTCCCCTCAAGCACGCCTGATTGAGGGGAAATACAACTTAAGTAGCATCATGATATCACATCATGAATAAATTATCGCTCTTGCTAATATATGTTTTTCTACATGAAATTGTTATCAACATATGATTAACAGATGTAATGATGCAAAGTTAAGATGAACGAGGTTCGCTAAAAAATATACTCTGTTATTTTTAAGTGATACCACTTAAAAATAACAGAGTATGCCTTATTTAACCCCAATTAATACCCTTTACATCGCCTTTTATATTCGGTAGGTGTAATACCGGTTATCTTCTGGAACTGCTGATGAAAGTTACTACGGTGATTAAAGCCAACAGCCTCACACACTGTTTCTAAAGTAATGTCAGGATCTTCACTGATCATGCGTTGCGCTTCTTTAATACGTAACCCGGAACGCCAGGTGCGAAAGTTTGTCGGCATATGCCTTTTGAAATAATCTTGTAAGAAGTAGCGGTCGCCCGCCCCAAGCTCCTCAACTATTTCATTCACCCCCTTATCTTTCTCAAGATACTTCTTTTCGTTCACCCATTGCTCCAGATTAATCTGCAATTGACGTTCCTTGTGGGTAAAAACCATCGTAGTGTACCGGAATGCAGATGGATCATCAGATGCAATAGAGATCTCGGCCTCCGCATCCTGTTGTATATGGGTAATAACCGGCAAGAGGAACTTAGCATCAATCTGATAATTATAGAAACGAACCACCATATAAGCATAATAGCTGGTATATAGCATGACAAATAAAGTATGAACAGTACTACCCAAAGACCAGACAAACAGAGAAGCTAATCCTATAGTTGTAGCACTATAAAAGCAGAATTTCACCCAATGCAAACGCGCTTTTTGCTCCTCATCATAATAATTCTCTAACTGCCGCAAAAGAACTTTATATTTCCGGCGAAACAAAAAGACGTAACAGATAATCTGGAAAAGATAAGCAACCCAGGCAATACAAAAAAAGATGATGTATATTTTATGTGAAAATGAAAAAAAAGCAATAATAAGTATGCTTCCCACAACAGTAATCAGGCCTATCTGCCACAACACATTCCTTTTCTTAATATACAGAGGCTGAATAAATGTCAAGACGGTCGTTGTAAAAAGTAGCGCCTGATACGAACTGATGAATATACCAAACGCTTGCAACATATTTATATTCCCCGCTTCTTCGCATAAAAAGAAACTGATAAAACCAAACACCCCTAGTAAGAAATAGGAGAAAGATAAGTATTTGCGGGATTTGCGTAGATATTCCAGTCGGGCATCCGGTAAAATATGAATACTCATCAATATGGTTCCCAAAATCACAAGAGTAAATGAGGAAGCAAAAGACAATACATTATGCGTTAGCAATTCGGCCATATAATAAAACGTATATTGCCACAAAGATATCTTTTTTCATGCAATATGCCAGAAGATTTGAATTATTACCCTACCTTTGTACCCAAGAAATTTACGAGTTGTGACAACTCACCACTTTATTACAGAATTTAATGACATTTGAAGATTTAAAACTTATTGCCCCTATTCGTCAGGCATTACAAGACGAAGAATACATCACCCCCACCCCTATTCAAGCTGAAGCTATTCCGATTATACTTAATGGACATGATTTGTTAGGATGTGCACAAACCGGTACCGGTAAAACCGCTGCATTTTCCATACCCATCATACAGAAACTTCATGAACAGCATAAAGCCGGTAAAACAAAAGGGATAAAGGCATTGGTATTAACACCAACCCGCGAACTTGCCATTCAGATAGATGAAAGTTTCGCCTCTTACGGATATTACACAGACGTACGCCACACAGTGATTTTCGGTGGAGTAACCCAGAACCCGCAAACAGATGCCCTCAAAAAAGGGGTAGATGTATTAATTGCAACTCCGGGGCGACTGCTCGACCTTATCGGCCAGGGATTTATCAAGTTGAACACATTGGAATATTTCGTTCTTGACGAAGCAGACCGCATGCTCGACATGGGGTTCATTCATGATATTAAACGGTTGCTGCCGTTACTGCCCAAGAAACGTCAGACGTTATTTTTCTCAGCCACGATGCCACCGGAAATACAACGCCTGGCCGAGAAAATATTGCATGATCCGGAAAAAGTGGAGGTAACCCCACCTTCTTCTACAGTCGACAAGATCGAGCAGTCGGTTTATTATGTGGAAAAGAAGGAGAAGATTAAACTGCTGACAAGTCTGCTTCAGGATAAAACGCTGGAATCTGTATTGGTATTTACCCGCACCAAACATGGGGCGGATAAAGTAGCCCGTGTATTATCAAAAACCGGAATCATAGCAGAAGCTATACATGGCAATAAATCGCAAAATGCACGCCAGCGTGCCTTGAACAATTTCAAAGATCACACTACCCGGGTGTTAATCGCTACGGATATTGCTGCTCGGGGGATTGACGTAGATCATTTATCGCATGTGATCAACTACGATCTGCCGAATGTTCCCGAAACATATGTTCACCGCATCGGACGAACAGGTCGCGCCGGACGGTCGGGTATCTCATTCTCCTTCTGCGATACGGAAGAAGTAGCACTACTCAAAGATATTCATAAACTCATTGGCAAGCAGATACCTGTAATGAATGGACATGCTTTCGAAACACAAACCGCGAAAGAAGCTGTCGTGGAAAAGAAAAAGGAAATCAAAGACGAAGCCAAGAAACGGAATATGTACGGCAGCAAGAGCAATGGCAATTACTGGCGGAATAAAAAACGGGCGCAGAAAAGAAGCTAGAAGTAAGAAGTTAGTAGTAAGAAGTTAGTAGTAAGGTTAAGGAACGATGCCGCATGGTTAAATAACCTTACTACTAACTTCTTACTACTAACTTCTTACTTCTAGCTTCTTACTACTTTTTGCATCATCACAACATCCTTATACCCCTCCCCTGTTCTCAACCACTCTATCATGGTTCCACAAGCTTGAAAGCCGCAATTCGTAAATAAGTTCAAACTGCCCTTATTATCAACTGGAATGTGGGCATAGAGTTGCTTCATTCGCAGAAAGCCCAAAGCATAATCGCATAAAAGAGACAGAGCATCTTTAGCATACCCATTGCCCCGGTACTCTTCCAGTAAAGCAATTCCTACAGCTGCCCGCAAATGAAGAGGAATAAAATCTGTGATATCAATCGTACCCAAAACTTTATGGTCGGAGTGCCGCATAATCATCAAACGAAGTTGCTTATCGGCAAACATATCATTGGCCGAATTTTCGATATACTGCGTTAATACATAGCGGGAATAAGGCACGGTAAAATTACTGATTTCCCAAAAAGCGGGATCATTCTCCATTTGGTAGAATATCTCAAGATCCTCCGGTTCTACTGCCCGAAGATATATGCGTTCGTTGGTTAGATAAGACTTTTGCATCATTACTTGTTGATTTGCGCAAGAATCTCTTTATATACTTGCTGGGTTTTACTTGAATCACTATAATTTATAAAAACAGGTATATCATCCTTACGTTGTATTTTCAGGAATGGCCCATCTGCAACATGCAGAAAGAGCTTGATACGCTCACCACTTTCTGTTCTGAAATAACCCTTTTTCACAGAAGCAAACGAATAACCATCTGTTCTTGATTTTATAACAGGCAACGTATCTACTAAGTTTACCTGAGACAGGTCATCAAGAGAAAATCTCTCTCCATACGATCCCTCAATTCTGATCTCCTCGCCCTCAATGGAAACATTTGCTTCTGTTGAATGAATCCTAACCACCACCACAAAAACAATAATGGCTATGACACCTCCTAAAATCTGCATACAAAGATACAGGGATGGTTTTCTTTTCTTTCCAACGGGTGTATTCATCGGTTATTCCTCCGTATTTACATTCAGTTCTTCGCGCATCCGCTTCTCTCCCGGGAGGCAAAAGACGGAAGCCGTCACAGCAATCAGTGCACAAAAAGCACCGACGTTGCTAAGCGTGAGATAATATACTAATATATTTAATAGTATTGCAACTTCCAATATAGCCAGACGTACACCACTCCAAAGAATGTATTTAGACAGTGCCTCGGTAAGATGAACCTCGTCTATCTTTTTCTTAAGTACAACACTGAACAGCTTCAAGGCTAAAGGAACACAAACAATGGCAGTCAGTATGCCCACTGTCTCCCAAATATACATCATCCGAGGATCATCCGCATAGAGTCCTACAGGTAAGAAATCCGTTTCGTAAGCTACCACAAATAGAATTGGTAATACCCAGAACAGGTAATATTGCGTCTTTAGTTTCTGTGCTATTTTCTTAAACATAATTTTAGAAGTTAGAAGTTAAAAGTTAGAAGCTAGGTCAATGGAACAATACTACATAGGTAAGGATAAAACCTTACTACTGACTACTAGCTACTGACTACTGATTAAATGGAATGCGGTTGACGATACTTCGTCCGAGGGTGACTTCATCGGTATATTCGAGTTCATCGCCAATGGAGATTCCACGGGCAATGACTGTCAGTTTAACACCTGTGCTTTCCAGTTTACGATAAATATAAAAGTTGGTGGTATCACCTTCCATTGTAGAACTCAAAGCCAGGACTACCTCATTGATTCCTCCTTCTTTGACCCGCTCTATCAGGCTTTCGATCTGTAAATCACTGGGACCAACACCATCCATAGGCGAAATAACACCACCCAAGACATGGTATAAGCCACGAAATTGCTGAGTGCCTTCTACGGCCATCACATCACGAATATTCTCTACCACACAAATAGTAGAAGCATCACGTTTAGGATTGGCACAAATCTGACAAACTTCCGTATCCGATATATTATGGCATACTTTACAATATTTCACTTCATGTTTAAGCGTAATCATAGCGTTTCCAAACGCTTCCACTACACTCGTTTCCTGCCGGAGCAAATGGAGTACAAGTCTCATCGCCGTCTTTCGTCCGATGCCGGGAAGTTTGGAAAACTCGTTCACAGCCTTTTCCAGCAACATTGACGGATATTGTTGATTCATTTTTTAGTCTTTAAGTTTTTAAGTCTATAAAATCAAAATACAAACTCAGTCGCCAAAGATACATGTTTTAGTTTTTAAGTTCTTGAGTTTTTAAGATTTTAAGATTAAGAGCCTGTTTAAATTTTGCTCGTTCTTTTATTTAGCGCTATTTTTTGGCTGTTTGTTTTCTTTTTAAGTCGAAAATAGCGGGCTATTTTTAATCTTAAAAACTCAAAAACTTAAAAACTAAAATCGTACTTTTGCGGCATGATGATCATTATCACCATTATCTGCTATTTCACAGCATTATTGATTATTGCCCGGATCACCGGAAGGAAAGGTGGTTCCAATGCCGTTTTCTTTAAAGGAGAGAATAAATCGCCGTGGTACGTCGTAGCTTTCGGAATGATCGGAGCATCCATCTCCGGGGTAACATTTGTTTCCGTACCGGGAATGGTTCGGGGCATGGACATGACCTATATGCAGACGGTGATTGGTTTCTTCTTCGGCTACCTCATCGTAGCACACATATTACTCCCACTCTACTATAGACTGAACCTGACAAGCATATATACCTACCTGGGAAATCGGATTGGTGTTCATACCTATCGCACCGGATCGTTATTCTTTTTGCTTTCGCGCATGCTGGGTACAGCAGCCAAACTCTATCTGGTATGTCTGATTCTTTATACATATGTATTTCAGGAAATGAACGTACCCTTCTGGGCTATAGCTGCCGGTGCAGTCACGTTGGTATGGTTCTATACACAAAAAAGTGGTATCAAAACAATTGTATGGACGGATACCTTACAAACCCTCTGCCTGATCATAGCATTAATCTTTATTATTATATCCATTGCCGGACATCTTGACCTGGATGTGAAAGGTATGGTTCAGGTTATCCGGGAAAACGAACATTCTCGCATCTTTGTTTTTGACGACTGGGTGTCCCGCCAGAACTTCTTCAAACAATTCATCAGCGGGATTTTCATTGTGATTGTGATGACAGGGTTGGATCAGGATATGATGCAAAAGAATCTCACTTGCCGCAACCTGAAGGAGGCACAGAAAAACATGTATTGTTACGGATTCTCATTTATTCCTCTGAACCTGTTATTCCTTTGTCTGGGCATTCTGCTATTGGTACTTGCTGGTAAGATGCAACTGGAACTACCACCGATGAACGATGATATCCTTCCGATGTTTGCCACACAGGGTTATCTGGGCCAGTCGGTACTGGTACTGTTCACCATCGGCATTATTGCAGCTGCATTCAGCAACTCAGACTCTGCCCTAACCTCAATGACCACTAGTTTCTGCGTAGATATCCTGAACACGGACAAAGACCCGGAGGAAATCGCACGCCGGAAACGTCAGAAAGTACATATCCTTATGTCCGTTGTGTTAATAGCCTTCATCTGCTTCTTCCGGATTGTAAACAACAAAAGCGTAATTGATGCCATATATATCATAGCTTCATATACTTACGGACCATTATTAGGCATGTTCTGCTTCGGATTATTCACTAAACGAACAACGAAAGATAAATGGGTACCTTATATTGCCATAGCATCGCCCATCATCTGCTATATACTGAACATGATTGTGAGTAAATACACACAATATTCTTTCGGGTATGAGTTGCTTATGTTAAACGGAGCCCTTACCTTTGCAGGCATGTGGCTAATGAGCGCCTCACCACAGAGTAACACAGAGTTTCACAGAGATGGCAATGTGCCGCAACAGAATCATTAAAAACTCTGTGTTACTCTGTGGTAAAATATAACTAATAAAGAACAAGGACTATGAATATTAATAAAGTAGAGTTTGTTATCAGTAATACAGATGTGAAGAAATGCCCGGAGGGGACATTGCCTGAGTATGCGTTCATCGGACGTTCCAACGTTGGTAAGTCCAGCCTGATCAATATGCTGACCGGACGAAAGGGATTGGCTATGACTTCGGCCACACCTGGTAAAACAATGCTGATCAATCATTTTATTATTGACGATAGCTGGTATATTGTCGACCTGCCCGGATACGGATACGCTCGCCGTGGAATGAAAGGACAGGATCAGATTCGAAAAATTATTGAAGATTATATCCTTGAGCGCGAACAAATGACTAATCTATTTCTTTTAATTGATAGTCGCCTGGAACCACAGAAGATAGACATGGAGTTTATGGAGTGGCTGGGCGAAAACGGAATCCCTTTCTCTATCGTGTTCACCAAGGCCGATAAACTCAAGGGGGGTAAACTTAGCAGTAACATACAAATGTATCTGCGCGAGTTACGCCGCCAATGGGAGGAACTACCTCCTCATTTTATCTCCTCTTCCGAAACTAAACTCGGACGAAATGAGATACTGGGTTATATCGAGTCTATCAACAAGGAGATTTACCGTTAGTATTAATTTATTCACAAAAAAGAAGAAAAATGAAACAATTGCAATTAATTATCGCATGCGTATGTGGCTTATTATTCACTGTAAACAACGCTAATGCACAATCATGGAAGGATATATTCAACAGCGAGAATATATCAAAAGCAGTAGACACTGTTAAAGAAGTTACCGGAACCGCTGTAGTAAAAAACATCACTGGAACATGGAGCTACAGTGGATCGGCAGTACAATTCGAATCGGACAACTTGCTGAATAAAGCCGGAGGAGCCGTTGCAGCATCAACTGTAGAAAGCAAACTGGATACACAACTATCCAAAGTAGGGATCAAGGCTGGAGCAACAAGCTTTACTTTTAACGAAGACGGTTCATTTAGCAGCGTTATCGGAAAACGTACAATAAAAGGTACATACACATATGATAGCAGTGCATCAACCCTTAACCTGAAATTCTCCGGACTTGTGGGTATGAATGCAGCAGTTACCGGATCTTCCAATAATATGTCGTTGCTTTTCGATGCAGACAAACTCCTGCAACTGGTAACTTTCCTGGGTAACAAGGTAAATAACACCACCATCAAATCTATCACTGCATTGGCCGAAAGTTATGACGGCATGAAGCTGGGAATGGAAATGAAGAAATAATACTGTAGGGGCGGTTCGCGAACCGCCCAATGTACAGGAAACCATTTTCGGGCGGTTCGCGAACCGCCCCTACTCTTATTACAATTTTACCCCAAACCTATACACACACCGGCTATAGTATTTTTCACCGGGTCGCAACACTGTCGAAGGAAACTGAGGTTTATTCGGGCTATCCTGAAAATGCATCGTTTCAAGACAAATCGAATTACGTTTCGGGTAAGCAATACCTTTTTTCCCTACCAACTTCCCTCTCAACCCTTCGGCTGTATAGACTTGTAAGCCCGGTTCGTTTGTATAAACCTCAAGTATCCTGCCACTTTTCTCATCATACACAGAAGCGGCAAGTTTAGTAACATCCCCTTTCGTATTCAACACAAAGCAATGATCATACCCACCCCGGGCAAGGTTTAACTGCGGATCATCTTCATCCATACGACTGCCCATACGTTCGGGAACAGTAAAATCAAAAGGTGTTCCTTCCACAGCAGCAAACTCACCGGTCACACATTTGGTTGAGTCATAAGGGGTAAAGTAATCGGCATTCACATATAGGATTTCATCTTCTATTGTACCGGCCAGATCACCGGATATATTAAAGAATGAATGATGTGAGAGGTTAACCACGGTTGGTTTATCCGTTTTTGCTTCATAAGTAATATCAAGTTCATTATCATCTGTCAGCCGATACACTACACTTACGTCCAGATTACCGGGAAAACCGTTTTCGCCATCTATAGACAAATAGCTCAACTTAATAGCCGAGGGATCTAATTGCTCTGCATCCCAGATTTTAGCGGCAAACCCAGGGTTACCGCCATGAGCCGAATGTTGTCCTGTATTTGGTGTTAAATGATAGGTAATGGAATCCAGTGTAAAAGTCGCATTCAGAATACGCCCGATATATCGTCCCACTGTAGATCCGAAATTCTGCGACTGATCCATATATTCCTTTATGGTAGGAAATCCATTCACTACATCTTCCGACTTTCCATTTCGATCGGGAGCCATTATGGAGACTACACGCGCACCATAGTTGGTGACACAAACTTCCATTCCGTTTTTGTTTTTTAAAACGTAAAGGTTAGTAAGCTTTCCGTCCCTCTCTGTTTGAAAATCCGCAACCTTCAACCCTGAAAGTGTTAGCGATGAATCGTCGCACCCCAGGAGTCCTGCGGATAACAAAAGCACCATCAATAAACCATTCCTGACATTCATACATAAACGTTTTTAATACTATTTCGCAAATATACACGATTATTTCTGAAAAAAAGACTTACCTTTGTATTTGGTAAACACTAAAAAAAGACTTAAATGAAAAAAATATTATTTTTTATTTTCCTGATTGCCGGAATCGGCTATGCTTCTGCCCAAGGTGGTGCGGAAATCAAATTTGATAAAACAACATACGATTTCGGAAAATTCTCTGAGAACAGTCCGAAAGTAACCGGATCATTCACCTTTACCAATATTGGTGACGCTCCATTGGTTATTCATCAGGCTGTAGCATCTTGCGGTTGCGCTGTACCCGAGTACACTAAAGAACCTATATTGCCCGGAAAAACCGGTAAGATCACTGTAACTTATGATGGAACCGGAAAATTCCCGGGACACTTTAAGAAGTCCATCACTCTCCGTACCAACGCTAAAACCGAAATGGTACGCCTCTTCATAGAAGGCGATATGGAAGCAAAATAGGCCCCGAGGCGGGGCGGCCAAGTGCGGCAAGCCGCGTTGCGCAATCTTTAATAAATAAAAAAGATATATGAGTTAATAAGCGAAAATACATGGATGAAGAAAGATTGATTCCTTGTGTTTTCGCTTATTTTTTGTACAGCTTACTATCTTCCTGCTTTGTGAATGCTATAAATAATGTAAAACAATAAAATAAACAATCTGCGTAAATCCGCGTTAATCTGCGTTTCAACTATGAATCACGAAGAAGAAAAAATCACGGGACTACCCGAAAACGCTTTCCGTGAGCTAAAGCCCGGAGAAGTGTACAATCCATTGATGAGCCCTGATAAAAAGTATCCGGAGGTAAATCTCTGGTCGGTATTGTGGGGATTGGCTATGGCTGTATTATTCTCTGCCGCAGCTGCTTATTTGGGACTTAAAGTAGGGCAAGTTTTTGAAGCGGCTATTCCAATTGCAATTATTGCGGTGGGAGTATCGGCTGCCGCCAAACGTAAAAATGCGCTGGGCGAGAATGTAATCATCCAATCTATCGGTTCCAGTTCGGGAGTGATTGTAGCAGGTGCTATATTTACCTTGCCGGCTTTATATATACTTCAGGAGAATTATCCGAAAGAGATTACAATAACCTTTACACAGGTCTTTATCAGTTCATTGCTTGGAGGTGTGTTGGGTATCCTTTTCCTTATTCCTTTTCGTAAATATTTCGTGCAAGATATGCACGGCAAGTACCCATTCCCGGAAGCTACGGCAACTGCACAAGTACTTGTATCGGGCGAAAAAGGCGGAAGCCAGGCTAAACCATTGTTAATAGCCGGTATCATAGGTGGTTTATACGATTTCCTTGTATCTACTTTCGGGCTATGGAATGCAGACTTTACCAGCCGGGTAAGCGAGCTGGGGCATACACTGGCCGATAAAGCCAAATTGGTATTCAAGGTGAATACCAGTGCAGCACTTCTTGGTCTGGGATATATTATCGGACTAAAATATGCGATCATTATCTGTGCCGGCTCGCTGGCCGTATGGTGGATTATTATCCCGGGTATTTCTTTAATCTGGGGAGGCCAGGAGTTGAGTATGTGGAATCCTGCTCTTGCCGGCACATTGGTTGGCGACATGGCACCCGAAGCGATTTTTAAAGAATATGCCCGTAGCATCGGTATCGGTGGTATCGCTATGGCGGGAGTGATTGGTATTATTCGTTCATGGAGCATTATTAAAGGTGCTATCGGACTGGCTGCAAATGAGTTTAAAGGTAAATCATCCGTTTCTACGGAAGTCAAAAGAACACAGCGTGACTTGTCGATGAAGATTATCGCTGTTGGTTCGGTCATAACCCTTTTGCTTATTACACTATTCTTCTATTTTGATGTGATGCAAGGCAACTTGTTACATACTTTGGTAGGCATCCTTTTGGTTGCTATCATTGCTTTCCTGTTTACTACGGTTGCTGCCAATGCCATTGCTATTGTAGGAACCAATCCGGTATCGGGTATGACTTTGATGACCTTGATCCTTGCTTCCGTAGTGATGGTAGCCGTGGGATTGAATGGTACAGAAGGAATGGTAGCTGCCCTGATTATGGGAGGTGTGGTATGTACTGCGTTATCAATGGCAGGCGGATTCATAACGGACCTCAAAATCGGCTACTGGTTGGGAAGTACCCCAGCCAAACAGGAGGGTTGGAAATTCCTGGGAACCATCGTTTCTGCTGCAACCGTAGGCGGGGTAATGATTATCCTGAATAAAGCATATGGGTTTACGGGCGAAGGAGCGTTGAATGCTCCACAAGCCAATGCGATGGCTGCTGTGATCGAACCGTTGATGACAGGAACAGGGGCACCTTGGTTGTTGTATGGTATTGGTGCGGCTTTGGCTATCGTACTTACTTTCCTGAAAGTACCTGCATTGGCCTTTGCACTGGGTATGTTTATTCCGTTGGAATTGAATATTCCATTGGTTGTGGGTGGAGCCGTAAGCTGGTACGTAACTACACGTAGCAAAGACCAGGCGGTAAATGCTGCCCGTGGCGAAAAGGGTACATTACTGGCTTCCGGATTTATTGCCGGAGGTGCACTGATGGGTGTGGTAAGTGCCATCATCCGTTTTGCTGACTACAATTGGGAAATGACTGCATGGGTAGCAAACTCATGGTCGGAAGTGCTTTCATTGGCTATGTATGCACTACTAATTGTATATTTAATCAAAACCAGTATGAAAATCAGTAAATAATAACAGGTAGCGGCGCCTTGCCGCAAATTATAGTATGAAAAAGATATTGATTATGTCACTACTTGCAATAGCAACAAGTGTATGTGCACAACAACCTATTGAAATGCTTTTATGGCCTAATGGAGCGCCCAATTCAAACGGGCTTACCGGTACGGAAGAAGACCTGAACGGTGGACGCGTTGCTAATGTCGTGAATCCTTCCATCACTGTGTTTAAATCGGCAACCCCGAACAGTACTACCATTATCATGTGTCCGGGAGGAGGATATGCTCGCCTGGCGATGAATCACGAAGGTTTTGATATGGCACCTTGGTTCAATGCACAAGGCATTACGTATGTTGTTTTAAAGTATAGAATGCCCAACGGAAACCATGAGGTTCCTCTGTCGGATGCAGAACAGGCCATCCGCCTGGTGCGCCAACATGCCAGCGAATGGAATGTCGATCCGAATAAGGTAGGCATCATGGGGGCTTCGGCCGGCGGACACCTGGCTTCTACACTGGCTACTCACTATAGCAGCAAAGAAACCCGTCCCGATTTCCAGATCTTATTCTATCCGGTAATTACAATGAAACCGTATACGCATTCAGGTTCGCGTGGCAATTTACTGGGACAGTCGCCATCGGCAGAGCTGGAGAAGAAATTCTCTAATGAGCAACAAGTAACACCCGATACTCCTAAAGCATTCATTATGCTTTCTTCTGACGATGGTACGGTTGTTCCCGAGAATAGCATAAATTATTACATGGCTTTGATACAGAATAAAGTTTCGGCTGCCATGCACATCTACCCTATTGGTGGACATGGTTGGGGATTCCGCGACAACTTTAAATATAAACGTCAATGGACAGGTGAACTGGAGAAATGGCTGAGAGAAGAAGTAGTTTTGTAAACCATTAACGGGCGGTTCGCGAACCGCCCCTACAGTATATGAAAATAATTCTTTTTATCGCCAGCTGTTTGGTATTCACTACCCTATCGGCCCAACAAGACAATCTGATGCCTAAACACGGATTAAGCCTTGTTGGGACTCCTTATGTGGCACATACACTGGAAAGAACAGAGCAGGAAGAATTGTTTACTAGCCGCAAGGAATTGGACTGCACTACTTTTGTTGAAAGCGTAATGGCAATGACTTTATCCTCCAAAGAAGATGGTACTTTCTCTGAAAATGATTTTGCTGTAAACCTACAAAGAATACGCTATCGCGATGGAATTCTTGATGACTATACTTCACGCTTGCATTATATAGCCGACTGGATCAATAATAATATCCAGAAAGGAATCATCCAGGATATAACCGCTGCATATAGCAAAGATACCGATATTATACACCTGTCTTTCATGTCGCGAAACCCGGATAAGTACAAACATCTGAAAAACAATCCGGAAAACACCTCCTTCATGGCAGAAGTAGAAAAGAGGCTCAGCGGACAGGAGGTACACTGGATGCCTAAACAGAAACTCCCCGACGAAGGATTCCCCTGGATACACGATGGGGACATCATTATGCTAAGCACCAATATCCAGGGACTGGACGTCAGCCATATGGGAATTGCCATCTACCAAAATGGTAAACTACATCTGCTACATGCTTCATCTGTAGAGAAAAAGGTCGTGGTAGACAAACGGACACTACGCAATCAGCTGGCGCAGAGCAAGCATGTAACAGGTATTAGGGTAGTCAGGGTAAATTAAGCTTATTCAAACATTTTATTCAGATGGTTAAGTGATTGGTTTACATCAAACCATAACTCCTCCAATCCGTCTCTATTAAGCTCTAAATACAAAACATCGTATCCACCGTCCATCAAGGACTGGCTCTGCATAGATAAGTTGCTAAAAAACAAATAATCATATTCATTATGCACAGCGGTTACGTGTATAGCCGTTTCCTCTTCTAATCCATCTCCTGTTGAGTTTAGGGCATCAAGAACACACATTATTTTGTGGTAGTTTCTGTCAGCAAAATAAGATCTTCCTAAAGCATGATATGCCATTCTTTGATAATGAAGGTATTTACAGTTAAATGGCTGCACTTTCAATGTAAGATTAATCAATGACACTAATTCCTTCCATTCGTCCTCTGTTGGTTTTTCCTTGTTTAATATGGCATTAACCTGCGCTCCATCGTGTACTGATGAGTATGGAGAATACTTTTCATTAAATACATAGCCATAATATAGATGTCTCCTTTCATCCACAGTCATAGTACTATCGCCTTGCTGATATCTATCCCAAAGTTTAGGATAATAAAGGTTGGACTCTTTGTTTTCAATGTTTATCTTAATCTGGTCATAATCCGGTTTAACAAAATTATCTTCCCACGACATATCATTGCTGATAAAAAGTTGCTGGGCCAATGTATCTCCCAGTTGTGCCGCTTTTTTGGCATACAATGTTTGATAAACATAACTGCCTTTTTCGCCATACAAGAAACTCAAATAATAGTATTCATTCGGAGAGTCAGGTTCTAAACTTATACCTTTCTTAAACATTTCTATAGCTTTGTCGTAATCGTGTTTTTCATTATAAACACTTCCTAATGCAAAGTAAGTAATTGCAACTGTATCGTTTTTTGTTATTGCTTTATTATACGATTCTATAGCCTTATCATATTCCTGAATGGCAGAATACGCTAATCCCAGATTATGGTAAGCATCACAATAATTGCTATCTACTTCAATGGCCTTTTGATAGTATTCTATCGCCTTGCTGTAGTTTGTACTATCCAATTCGGTATTGCCAAGCTTTTTCCATTCCTCCGCTGTTTGTGCACACAGATTAGTAGTTATAGGAAATAACACTACGATTAATAAAAACAATTTTGTCGTTTTCATATTTTCCTTAATAATGCTTTTCACCTACTCTTTGCTGGATTTTCGGTTTTCTCCCTGGTTCGGTCGCATACAAATAGCCAAGTCGCAGTCCGGATACGATCCGGACCAAAGATAAAAGAATATTTGATATCTACCAGAAAAAGAGGAGATTATCTTTTACCTCCCGTCCGCATAAGCTATTATTTCTTTCTGAAATGCCTAAACGTATACCCCACATTCAGATAAAGATAGCGGGAGCGGGTAAGATTTGTAGAGCGTACGCCGAAAGTGGCATACAGGTCGTTGAAGAGATATACTTTCAATCCGTAAATCTGATAAAGGCGTTTATCAATCTTGTCTTTATGCAGAACATCATAGCCTAAGTTGGCAAAGATAGAGTATCCGGGCATGGTTAGTTCACCTTTCAAGGACACCCCCACAGAGAAGCGATCACTAAATTTACCCAGTTTTATATATTCGGAATATTGGCCCGATATGGGATCATGTTCTCCTCTGAATTCGGCCCTTACACTTTCATCGTAAACAGCCTCAAGACTTGGTCCAAACATAAACCGGCGGGTATTATGGAACATATAGCTATAACTCAACCCGGCAACTTTAAACCGGTGTTTAGGATACTTGCTTCTCAGCCCGGTGCCGATTGTATCTACCTTAACCGTACGTGTAGTAAACATGAAAGCCAGATCATGAGCAGTGTTCTTATGGAATGCCGGAGGTGTATACACCCCTTCGGTAAGTATTTTCTTTTCTTCCACCGGATGAATCTTATAAGCCATCTCAATAAAAGCAGAGGCTTTATTGATGCCATTATTCGGCGTACGCAATGCTCCATTCGAGAAGTGCGTGATACTCACCCCGACATGTAAATCCCAGTGACGGGATAACTTCCATTTCAAATACCAATTCCCAGCCAGGTGAATGTTGGTACTCGATCCCAAAGCCATAAACCGGGGACGTTCGTACACATCATAATGTTGCCAACCGAATGCAACTCCCAGGTTTATCTCGTAATGCAAAGACCAATGCGGCGAGAATTGTTTCAAACGTGCACCTTGAAACAGGAAAACAGAGAAAGGGTCGCCCAAATCATATTTATCGCTGGGAAAATAAGGAAGATATACCCCAATACCTTTGTAGGGCATGCCATATAAAGCATCCTGCCAGCGGTCGCCGCGTGCAGACAAACCATACTTCAGGGTTAATGCCGAATAAGCAGGAGTCTTACTCCCCCCATCTCCCCCTATCTTACTGTTAGGCAGAAGAAAACCTTCCGAAAACTGGGCGGAGATAAATTGTGGACGTTTCGTTTTAATTGTATCTCCGGCCAACGCACATGAACAGACAAAAAAGGAAAGAAAAAGAAGTTTAATCCGTTTGAATGCTATACACCTGTTCATATACATATTATATTTTGACGGCAAAGATAACGTATTTTTTGTGTAAAATTGTATCTTTGTTAAGCCTAAACAAAATTATAGCATGAGAAAGCTTATATTCATACTAACGCTGTTAGCGGGAACTTTCCGGCTATCAGCACAAAATGAGGTTACTACCGATAGTATCCAAACGCCCCCTGCATATAACATCAAACCATTTGGAGATTTCATGCTGGATATGACGCTGTTTACTGCTCCAAAAATCCCATCGTTCAGCACCAATCTGCTGGGACCCGATGCAACAAAGGATTATAGCTTGTTGTTTATGCTGCCACTACAAATGGTCTTATCAAAAACGCATGTGTACAACTCATACAGTTCCTTTGGCATTGGTGTATTCCCTACCTCCAACTACTTGCAAAGTGCAACCTTTCAACTGAATGACAACATGCGGTTGAGTACGTACGGGCAATATACATTGGATGGTAAGCGCATTCCTAACCCCAGCGCCCTGCCGTGGGAGAAAAACAATTTTATGGGTGGAATGGAACTGAAATTTAATAAGAATTTCGGTATCCGGATAGAAGTTCAACAGGGACGTAACCCCATGTATCCATACTAAACAGCGAGGAACTGTACTTATATTTCAATGAAAAACATACTTATAATAGGTGCAAACGGATTCACAGGCAGGAGAATATTAAACGATCTTTCCAAATGCAATACGTTTCATGTCGTGGGTTGCTCTTTACGGGAAGATATTCTGCCACAAGATACCCACCAGTTTATCCAGGCAGATATACGGGACGAAAAACAAGTGGAAGAATTATTCGAAACCGTTCGTCCGGAAGTTGTAATCAATACCTCCGCCCTATCCGTTCCCGACTACTGCGAAACCCACCATGCAGAGGCATGGGCCACCAATACCGATGCTGTAGAAAGACTTGCACGATTCTGCGAAGCATACCAAAGTCGTTTTATCCATCTGTCCACCGATTTCGTTTTCGATGGAAAAGGCCGCCAACTTTATACCGAGGATGATAAACCAGCCCCGGTAAACTACTATGGCGTAACCAAGCTGGCAGGGGAAGAGAGAGTTCAACAACTATGCAGCAATTATGCAATTGTACGTGTAGTGGTGGTCTATGGTAAAGCACTACCCGGACAACACGGGAATATACTGCAACTGGTAGCAAACAAACTCAGCAATGGAGAACCCGTACGCGTAGTATCCGATCAATGGCGCACGCCAACTTTTGTTGGAGATGTATCGGCCGGAGTTAAACTGCTGATCGAAAAACCACTGAATGGCATCTTCCATATTTGTGGAAGTGAATGTTACAGTATATCCGAAATAGCCTACCGGGTGGCCAGTTATCTGCAACTGGACAGTTCGCTAATCCAACCCGTAACGACAGCAGAAATGGGCGAGGCCACTCCCCGTCCACAATTCAGTGGATTAAGTAATGCCAAAGCCCATAAGGAACTAAGCTTTCTGCCTATTGCATTGGAGCAGGGTTTAATAGAAATGTTTGGCTGATACAAACGGACAAACCTTGAAAAGACCCGGGTGTATCAATCCGAAAGACCCGGGTGTATGGGTATGGAAGACCCGGGTCTTTTGGATCAAAACACCCGGGTGTATTGAAACTCATCAAACTGTATATTGAAAAGAAATAAACTTCTATTGCCGAAAGATTGCGGTTCAAATTAAGAAGGAGAACATAATATCTGTGTGACTTGTGACACTAGCGTGCGATTTCCAGACTACACATCGTTCTCCAAAATCTCCCTATTCATCAACATCCCAGAGAGGCTGTGTGAGATATGACACCTTTTCTGCGGAAAAACCATATGTAGAGGTGTAATGAGCATTATCTCACAAAACAAAAACGGTACCACGATTCTCATCGCAGTACCGCCACAACACAAACACAAAATAAAACACGACAAAACTACTATGCAATCAACCTGTCAATGTCGGGGAGACATTAGTAACTGTTTTCCTATATTCACATACAAAAAACAGCATCAGGAAGATTCGCACCTTTTAAACAAATGGTAGAGACCATTTGTTTAAGTTTTAATATCTAAAAAAGCTAAACAATTATTGTATACCTCTTTCACGCAGCTTCAGCTGCCATGCCCATGCAGAGCGAAGAGTATCTTCAATGCTGGTTTCAGCTTTCCATCCTAACTCATTATTCGCGTATTCCGGATTGGCCCATACTTTCTCTATATCTCCGGCACGGCGTCCTACAATCTCGTAGTTCAGTTTTACACCGGTAGACTCTTCAAAAGCATTTATTAATTCCAATACAGAAAGACCGCGTCCTGTTCCAATGTTGAACACTTCAACTTTGGCTTTTTGTTTCTTTTGTAAAATTCTATCAATCGCAACAACATGGGCTTTAGCCAAGTCAACTACGTTGATAAAATCACGGATACAAGATCCGTCGGGAGTATCATAATCATCACCAAATACGCTTAACTTCTCACGAATACCTATCGCAGTCTGCGTAAGGAAAGGTATCAGGTTCTGAGGAACTCCATTGGGCAACTCTCCTAACAATGTAGAAGGATGAGCACCTATCGGATTAAAATAACGTAATAATATTGCATCAATAGGGGCTCCGGAAGCAACAGTATCCTGAACAATTTCTTCATTGATCTGTTTTGTATTTCCATAAGGAGACTCAGCTTTCTTTATCGGAGCTTTTTCCGTTACCGGAAGTTCATCCGGTTGACCGTATACCGTACATGAAGACGAGAATACAATTCCACCAACATGATGTTTCGGCATTAACTCCAAAAGATTGATCAAAGATACTAAATTATTACGATAATACAAAAGTGGTTTTTGTACAGACTCACCTACAGCCTTACTGGCAGCAAAGTGAATAATGGCTTCAATTCCTTGATACTTGGTAAATAATGCATCTAAGCCATCGAAATCAAGACAATCCAATTCTTCAAAGATCGGACGAATTCCAGAAACTTTTTCTATGTTGTCTACGACATCAGCACCGGAGTTTGAAAGGTTATCTATTATAATTACTTCATAACCTGAATTTTGTAACTCTACAACTGTGTGAGAACCAATGTATCCGGTTCCTCCGGTAACTAGAATCCTTTTTCCCATTTTTGTTTTGCTTATGATTTATTTGTTATCCGCTGCAAATTTATATAAATAAATCAATTTATGGGTAGATAAATCAAACTTTTATTTAAGTTTTTATTAAACGATACCCGAAAAGCCCATAAAAGCCATAGCAAGAAGTCCGGCAGTGATCAAGGCTATCGGAGTACCAGCCATACCTTTAGGCAGCTTTACCAATGCCATCTGCTCTCTTAATCCGGCGAATAAAATTAACGCAAGCGCAAATCCAAGGGCAGTAGAAAATGCATAAACCACTCCGGTAAGCAGATCGTAATCTTTCTGGATAACCAGAATGGCTACCCCAAGAATACAACAGTTGGTAGTGATCAATGGTAAAAATACACCCAATGCCTGATAAAGCGCAGGAGATACTTTCTTTAAAATAATCTCGACCATCTGTACCAAACCGGCAATCACCAGAATAAAGGTAATGGTTTGCAGGTACTCAAGTCCAAAAGCATTGAGAACGTATTTCTGAATAAGGAAAGTTACGATAGTGGCAATGGTAAGCACAAACGCTACCGCTGCTCCCATGCCTGTTGCCGTTTCTACTTTCTTGGATACACCAAGGAACGGACAGATTCCCAGGAATTGTGACAACACAATGTTGTTCACAAAGATGGCCGAGATAAATATAATGATATATTCCATAATTGTTTCTTCTGTTAATTAGTGACTTATGCTTTCTTTAACCGGTTAATAATTGCAATGAGATAACCTAAAGCTATAAATGCACCCGGAGCGAGTACAAACAAAAGCATACCATACTCTTCCGGATAAATAGTCAGATTAAAGATTTTACCTGTGCCTAAAAGCTCGCGTGTAGCACCAAGCAAGGTCAGAGCCAATGTAAAACCAAGCCCCATTCCTAAACCATCAAACATGGAGCTGACCGGATTATTTTTAGCGGCAAAAGCTTCCGCCCGTCCAAGTACGATACAGTTAACCACGATCAATGGAATGAAAAGACCAAGTGTAGCATACAAATCGGGCACATAGGCTTGCATAACCATCTGGAGCAAGGTCACAAACGAGGCGATAACAACAATGAATGCAGGAATACGCACCATATCAGGAATCAGGTTCTTAATCAGTGAGATTACAAGGTTGGAACAGATCAATACAAACATGGTAGCCAACCCCATTCCCATACCATTAATTGCCGAGGAGGTCGTACCCAACGTAGGACACATACCAAGCAGAAGTACCAATACGGGATTCTCTTTGATAATCCCGTTCATTAACACTTTAAAGTTATTCATATCAATACTCCTTTCTTTTATTTAGCACTGATGGAATCAGTAGATTCAACTTTTGATGTAGCAGCCGTAGTACCATCTTCTGCCTGTTGAGTAGCAGCAGTGTTGGTATCGGTTTCTGTAGCAGTAGCTTTAGTCTGCTGAGAAGCTGAAGTATGGGCATCAGGATTTCCTTTATATGCACCATATGCAGCATTCACTGCATTCAAGAAAGCACGTGTGGTAATGGTCGAAGCAGTAATAGCATCAATCTGCCCACCATCGTTCTTCACAACCAAAGGTGACTCACCCGGATTCATTCCAACGATGCTACCTTTATTTCCTTCCTTAAACCAGATATCGGCTTTAGAACCTAACCCTGGAGTCTCAGCATGTGACAACAAAGCATAATCGTATATCTTCCCTTCAGCATCAAAACCAACAAGTACCTTTATCTCTCCGCCAAATCCTAATGTAGCAGACTGTACAGCAGTACCTACCACCTGATCGCCGTTCTTAGCCGGATAAACAATAAACTGAACCAGCTTCTTACCATTCTTTTCTTCAAATATGGTATCGCATTCGGCTACAGGATTGTTTGTAAACTCAGGCACAACGTTCTTCAACGCATCATTCAGCGTTTTCATATTTGCAGCCGCAATGGGTTCTTTGGTTAACTCATTGACGTATGCAAGTAGCCCTACAGCAACAACAGTTACGCCTGTTAGGACTAATAGCATATTTTTAAGTGATGACTCTAACTTTTTCATTTCTTTTTTGCCACCTCCCCAAAGCGTTTTGGTTTACAATACATATTAATAAGCGGAGTAAATGCATTCATAATCAGAATAGCAAATGACATTCCTTCGGGATAAGCGCCAAACAAACGAATCACCACAGTCAGTATACCAATAGCCACCCCGTAGATCAACATTCCTTTTTTACTCATAGGAGAAGTTACATAATCGGTCGCCATGAAAATAGCGCCCAGCATCAAACCTCCCGAAAGTAGTTGAATGACCGGAGATACATAAACTTCAGGATTCACGAAATACATGATACCGGAGAATATGAATACAGTACCCAGGATGGAAACCGGTATATGCCAGGTGATAATCTTTCTCCATAACATATACACCAAACCAATTAACAAGGCAACAGCACTGATTTCACCAATACAACCCGGATTATTACCTATAAATAAGTCTAATGAACTTGGCAGATCAGCCAAAGTTGTATTAGGGTCATTGTGAATAATCCGCTTCATTATAGCAAGAGGCGTTGCAGCAGTTTCAACATCCACATACGAGCCTAATTGTCCGACAACCGGCCAGGTAGTCATTTGTACCGGGAACGAAAGCAACAGGAACACACGACCTGCCAATGCAGGGTTGAATGGATTGTTACCTAAACCACCGAATGACATCTTCCCTACTCCGATAGCAAATAACGCACCAATGATGATGATCCAGATCGGAAGGTTAGACGGTAAGTTGAATGCCAACAGCACACCTGTAATAGCAGCCGAACCATCGCATATTGAATTTGTATTTTTTCTCAGAATGTATTTGGCAATTACCCACTCGAACAGCATACAAGCGATGACCGATGTAGCAGTAACAACCAACGCCCCTAAACCATAAAAAGCAAGTGATGCAATAAAAGCAGGTACCAGTGCAATCAACACACCGTACATATTCTTCTGTATGCTATCTCCACTATGCACATGGGGCGATAAGGATACGATTAATTTCTTTTCCATATATCAGATTAGTTTTTAGCTTGACGTGAACGAATCATTGCACCGACTTTAGCCTTTCCTAAGCGACAATAGTCAAGCAACGGCAAACGGGCAGGACAAGTGAACTGGCAGGAACCGCACTCAATACAATCCATGATGTGTTCTCTTTCCATTCTTTCAAAATCTCCATTTTCGGCCAATACCGACAGCAAATAAGGTTCCAATCCCATCGGACAAGCACCTACACACTTACCACAACGAATACAACTTTTAGCCTCACCACGTTTAGCCTCTTTGATATTCATAATCAGGATACCTGAGCTTCCTTTGGCAGTGGGCACATCTGTGTTCACCAACGCTTTACCCATCATAGGACCGCCACTGATAATCTTGCCGGTATCTTCGGGCAAACCACCGCACGCTTCAATCAACTGCTTCATCGGGGTACCGATACGAGCCATAAAGTTGGATGGTTGCTTAACCGACTTTCCGGTTATGGTAATCACACGTTCAAACAACGGTTTGTTTTTCTGAACAGCTTCATAAACCGCAAACGCAGTACCCACATTCTGAACAACCGCACCTACGGAAATAGGCAGAGCGCCACTGGCTACCTGACGAGACATCACAGCATCAATCAGCTGCTTTTCACCTCCCTGAGGATATTGCACCTTGAGAGGCACAACAGTAATACCTGCATACCCGGAAGCAACTTTCTTCATCAATTCAATAGCATCGGGCTTATTATTTTCAATGCCGATAAATGCTTTATTCACTTTAACCGCTTTCATGAGGATGTTTACCCCTACCATGATTTCTTCGGCATGTTCCAACATAAGTTGGTGGTCGGCCGTAAGATACGGTTCACACTCTACGGCATTTATAATGATGCACTCGGCCTTTGCTGTGGGAGGAGGAGTCAGTTTCACCTGAGTAGGGAAACACGCGCCACCAAGTCCTACAATACCGGCACTTGCAATCTTCTTAACAATTTCCTCCGATGAGAGGCTACAATCTTTTATCAGGTCGGGAGTACGATCGATGTTTTCCTCCCACTCATCACCATCAACATCAATGAAGATCGCCGGTTTGGCATATCCACTGGCATCAACAATCGAATCAATCTTAGTTACTTTACCACTGACAGATGAATGGACGGCTGCCGATACAAAGCCACCAGCCTCGGCAATCAATGTCCCTACCTTTACTACATCACCCTTTGCCACAACAGGTTTCGCAGGAGCACCGATATGCTGCCCTAATAGAATCACTGCCTTTTCGGGGACAGCCGCAGTTATGATGGATTGATGCGCTGAAAATTTATTTTCGTGTGGATGAACTCCACCAATTGAAAATGTCTTCAACATACAGTTATGTATTTAATTCTGTTATTACTCTTATTTCTTACGCTTCGGCCACCGGAGCTACTTCTTTCACCTCTTCTTTGGGTTTACGAGGAGGGAAATTCTCTTCGATAATCGTATGTTGCGGACAAACCTCAACGCACTTACGGCATAGCTTACATTTATTAAAGTCAATATAAGCCAGGTTATTCTCCAATGTGATAGCTTCGAACGAACAAGCTTTTACACACTTGCCACAACCGATACAACCTACTTCACAAGCTTTACGAGTAACCGCCCCTTTATCCTTATTTACACAGGATACATACACACGGCGAGACTTCTTTCCTTTGGCACGAAGTTCAATAATCGACTTCGGACAAGCCTTCACACATGCGCCACAAGCCGTACACTTATCTTCCACTACTTCAGGAAGCCCGGTTTCCGGATTCATGTGGATAGCATCAAACTGGCAAACAGAAACACAGTCTCCACATCCCAGACATCCATAACTACATCCGGTTTCGCCACCGTAAAGAGAAGCAGCAATCGCACAGCTTACAGCACCGTCATACATATTTGTACGAGGACGCTTTGCACACGATCCGCTACATCTAACCACAGCAAGCATTGGCTCGGCAGTTCCGGCATCCCTACCTAATATGGATGCTATCTGAACCATCAATTCCTGGCCACCTACCGGACAAAACTTTCCATCAAGTGTGTCTGCTTTTACACAGGCATCGGCAAACCCTGAACAACCGGGAAAGCCACAACCTCCACAGTTAGCCTGAGGAAGTATTTCTGCTACCTGAGCAATTCGCGGGTCTTCATACACAGCAAATTTCTTAGAAGCTGCATAAAGAATAACGGCTATAACAAGCGCTATTGCTCCCAATGAAATTACTGCAATCAGAATCAAATTCATAAATTAGCTATTTATAGGTTTTATTGTAAATGAAAAATTCTTTTTCAATTTGGCTCTATTCAGCCACACCACAAAGTAATAAGGGACAAGTAAGCCCAACGATATAAGACCGGACAGCAGTTCATTGCCACCCGAAACATGCATAAATATGAAAAGAGAAATAACTAAAACTAAAAAAGGAATGAAAAAGGCCAGAAGTACAGCCATCATTCCCATAGAGGTTTCTCCAACAACAGTTACCTGATCTCCTGGTTTATAAGAGGAATAAGGTGCACTGATTTCAAGTATCTTTTCTTTGCTATCGGCCGAAGAACAGTGCCCCTTGACACTACAAGCCACACATGCCGATGTCTGGATGATTCTCACAAAAACATGAGCATCATCTATGTTTTCCACGATACCTTGATGAGTTATTACATTAGCCATTTTGCAAACTGAAGATTACAAATTGCGGCAAATTTAAGCATATTTTATAAACCACGAAGCATTCGGTTGTTTTTTCTATGTAATAAATTGGTCTTTTTAGGTTTATTTTCAAATCAACAATAAAGCCCGCAATTGGAAAACTTTTTCCAATTGCGGGCTTTATGTTTCTATTTGCCAGATTTTACTGCCAAACCCTAAAAACAGTCTAGCAAAAACATCTTTTTAGTTACCATTTATAATTAATACCGAAACTTAGCAACTCCTGAAGTTGAAAGTAACTATGGTCGTCTACACGCTTAGCACCATCATCAAAGCGGGCATGTACAAAAAGCTTTGTCGACAAATAACGATTCAACACAAAGTTGACCGTATTCTCCCACTCGGCTTCCACTTTATCATAATTGGTAAAGCAGTACAAACGGGAATCAAGTACAACGGAAGGGATAATCTTCCAGGAAAGCGTGGTCTGTATTTTCGAACCGAAGTCCTGCAATGTCGATTTACCTTCGTCCAGTCCAAACTTGGTTTCATCTACCTTATCCAGTCCTACATAACGCAAATTATATGCCAACGGCGAAACGAAAACCGAAAGATTCATATCCTTTGTCTTCTTCTTATAGTCCATACCGATACTGAGTATCAAATTGGCCGGAGCCATAAAAGCAGACTGAACTTCATTAGAGTTCGTTTTATAATTGCGAAAGAACTGTGTGTTGAATTCACCCGAAATGGTATAATACCAATTATAAGCTGCCTGAATACCTAGTTTACTATATAGGCGCAAAAGGTCGGAATTCATCTTATAACTATGCATTGTATCGGCATCATTTGTTATAAAACCCACTTTAGCTTCAAACATGTTTTCAAACTGAACCTTTTCCTTATCATTATAATTAGCAAAAAGTTGAAGATAACCCAACATAGACTTATTACTATCTCCCCCTTTATGCCAGTTATCGGAAATATAGTTCTGTGTCAGTTGTAATGAGCCATTCCCACCGGTTATCCAGAAGTTCGGTTTATGGATAACCACTTCAGCCTCTCCTACTTCCACCCCTATAGGGTCTGGTTTGAACAGAGACAAAACAGATGTCTTGGGAGAAGGCTCTACCCCAATATCCTCACGGAATGCCTGACGGCTTCTTATTTCATCTTCAGTAGTGACAATTAGTTCAGGATGATTAATATAAGTATTTAGCAATACCTTGTTTACTTGCTTGTTCGTCCGGTCAACAGCCGTAAAAGCGTTTTCATTGAAAGGCAACATTTTCTCCGGACGTGTATCAGCAGTCGTTTCAAACGGCTGAAACTCCCAGGTCATTTCATTGATCTGATCAACAGGAGCATGATAAAATGCAAGCGGAGTAAAAAGACGGTAGTAGTAAGGATTAGGAGCAATATACCGCAAAGGGTATTGACTACGATTCAAAGAGTCGAGCGAACCAAAGTAATACTGATAAAGTAAAGATGGCATCGAATCTTGCTGTAATACAACATCTTTAGTTTTCGTAGCAGAGGGCGCAGCACCTTGTCCTGTAGCAGAGAAAGTAACAAAAATAATCGTGATTAACAGTAGACAATATTTCTTCATAATTATACGGTATTTGGGCGCAAAAGTACATTAAATAAATGAAATAATTAACAGAAAAAGAGAGAAAGGTACATCTTATATAATGGTTAATAAAATAATTCCGGAAATAACCCTCTCATAACCCCAAAATAACCCTATTTTTAATCTCTCATCTTTAATTTTAGGCTATAATTAATTTTAAAATATAAGAACCATGAGAATCAAGCTTAAAAAGCTACATGTTGTTGCTGCATTGGCTTTACTGACAGGAGTACCTGCAACAAGTTCAAACCTAACTCTTGCCCAAGATAACACACTGGTCATAAGCCACAGCCGGGAAGAAGTGAAATACAAGACAAATCGCCCCCCCGTTAAGAAACGTCTATTTACCTCAAAAGCAGTTGAAGAAGAGATTGTACGTGTAAAAAAGCTGCTTTCAAATCCTAAATTGGCATGGATGTTTGAGAATTGTTTTCCAAACACATTGGAAACAACAGTGCATTACCGAACAACCGACGGCAAACCGGATACCTTTGTTTATACCGGCGATATTCATGCCATGTGGCTCCGCGACTCCGGCGCTCAGGTGTGGCCGTATGTACAACTGGCAAACAGAGATCCGGAACTGAAAAAGATGCTGGCCGGAGTTATCAACCGCCAGTTCAAGTGTATTCTGATCGACCCGTATGCCAATGCATTCAATGACGGCGCCATACCCGATGGGCATTGGATGAGCGACATGACGGATATGAAACCGGAATTGCATGAGCGCAAATGGGAAATCGACTCTTTATGCTACCCTCTCCGATTGGCATATCACTACTGGAAAACAACAGGAGACACCAGCGTATTCAGCGAAAACTGGCTTAAAGCCATTGAGCTGGTGTTACAAACATTCAGGGAACAACAAAGAAAAGAAGGAGTTGGACCGTATAAATTTCAGCGTAAATCGGAACGTGCTTTGGATACATTGAACAACGATGGCTTGGGAGCACCGGTTAAACCTGTTGGCTTGATCGTTTCCAGCTTCCGTCCGTCCGATGATGCAACTACACTGCAATTCCTCGTACCATCCAATTTCTTTGCTGTTAGTTCGCTCCGCAAAGCAGCCGAAATTCTTGAAACTGTAAATGGAAAAACTACTCTGGCCCAAGAGTGTACAGCACTTGCCCGGGAAGTAGAAACTGCTTTAAAGAAATATGCTACCTACAACCATTCGAAATATGGAACTATCTATGCCTTCGAAGTAGACGGATTCGGAAATCATTACCTTATGGATGATGCCAATGTTCCCAGTCTGCTAGCCATGCCTTATCTCGGCGATATAGACGTGAATGACCCGATCTACCAAAACACCCGCAATTATGTATGGAGTGAAGATAATCCTTACTTCTTCAAAGGGAAAGCCGGCGAAGGAATCGGAGGTCCGCACATTGGTTACGACATGATCTGGCCCATGAGCATTATGATGAAAGCCTTCACCAGCCAATCCGATGAAGAGATAAAGGCTTGCGTCAAGATGTTGATGGATACAGATGCCGACACCGGATTTATGCACGAGTCTTTCCATAAAGACGATCCTAAGAACTTCACCCGCGCTTGGTTTGCCTGGCAGAATACCTTGTTTGGCGAACTGATTTTAAAATTAGTAAATGAAGGAAAAGTTGATTTACTCAATAGTATTAAATAAGAAAGCTCCTATGAAAAAAGTATTTTACCTTATGATTGCCTCTGCTTTTCTAGTCTCATGCAATCAATCCAATAAAAAAGCAGAGATGAGTGGAAATCCACTGTTCGAGGGCTGGTATGCCGACCCGGAAGCCATTATTTACGATGATACATACTGGATTTACCCTACATGGAGCGATGAATACGAAAATCAGATCTTCTTTGACTGTTTTTCTTCTAAAGATTTAGTCACATGGACAAAGCACAGTAACATTCTGGATACAACCGAGGTTAAATGGGCAAAAAGAGCCATGTGGGCTCCATCGGTAATTAAAAACAAGAATAAATACTACCTCTTCTTCGGAGCTAACGACGTGCATCCCGGAGAAACCGGAGGCATCGGTGTAGCAATCAGCGACCGCCCGGAAGGACCATACAAAGACCTGATCAACAAACCTCTGATTCAGGAAAATGTGAACGGTGCACAGCCCATCGACCAATTTGTATTCAGAGATGAAGATGGTACACATTATATGTATTATGGCGGGTGGGGTCATTGCAATATGGTGAAATTGAATGATGATTTTACCGACCTTGTTCCTTTCGATGATGGTACGTTATATAAGGAAGTAACTCCCGAAAACTATGTCGAAGGCCCTTTCATGCTTAAGAAAAACGGCAAATATTATTTTATGTGGAGCGAAGGTGGCTGGGGCAGTCCGGATTATTGCGTAGCTTACGCCATTTCCGACTCTCCTTTCGGTCCATTCGAACGTATAGGAAAGATCCTGGAACAGGATTCAACGGTAGCTACAAGTGCGGGGCATCACTCCATTATTCACATTCCGAATACGGAGCATTATTATATTGTCTATCACCGTCGTCCCTTGGGCGATGATGCACGCGACCATAGAGTTACCTGCATTGAGAAACTTACCTTTGATGAGAACGGATACATCAATCCTGTAAAAATTACGTTTGAAGGTGTAGAGGCAATGAAGATCAAATAATCCCTTGTCAAAAGGAGTTTGACAAGGGAGAAAAAAGGTCTAGGGCATACCACTGTGATGCCTAGGGGATCACAGTGGTATGCCCTAGGCATCACAATGACATCAATCAAACAAAATATTCACCTATCCAGTAAATCCTTGAAAGACCGCGAATAATCCGCATCCATAATTTGCTTATATTCGGTTACAAATAATAAATACCTCCTTTTAGCCTCGTCGGTCATCTTCAATTTATTTAATGAGCTGACCAGGTAATAAATGGCATCTTCATTCAATGGGTCAATATTAAACACTCCTTCGCACAACTTCATTGCAGCTGCATAATTACCGGAAGTATAATATCTTTCCATGCCAACATACAAAGCAGGTTCTACTTTTCGTTCTATTTCCTCTTTGAACGAATCCAACAAAGACACGTCAATCCCTTTCAGGAATTTACCTCTCGAAATAATCCCCATAAGATCATCCATTTGTTGGCCTACAGTGCTCGAAGAAGTGATCTCAATGCAATGTATGTAGTCGCAATAACACTCGTTTGTTAAGACAATTTTAAAATATCCACTTTCGTAAACCAATCTGATACCGTCCAATTCACCAAGAACTTTCCTCAGGTTATTCAGTGCTACTCCCCTTGAGTTCTTCACTTTTTCTTCGGACTTGCCTGGCCACAGCAATTCATTCAATTCCTGAGAGGTTATCCCCTTATCCAAGCTATAGCCTAATATTAGAAAAAAGAGGTGCTTTAGTTTGGTACTCAGCATATAGCCGATCTCTTTATTGCGACGATCTATAATAGAAAAATCGCCAAAAAGATAGATCGCATTAGGACGTCTTGGGGACTCTGCATGAGAAGAATGCTCTCCAGAAAAACTCTCATCCGGATATTTTATAATGGAAGTATCATCGCCCACTTTCTTCTTCCGCCTTATATACATATAAATAAATGCCGCCACCAGAATGATGCCAGGTATAGACAGCCACCACCAGCAATTCTCCATATCCGAGTACCCCGTCAGTTTTTCTTTGCCAACGGGAGGAAAATGAATGGCATAAACCTTGGCTGTCGACGCAATATCATCATGCTCGAACTCCTGAACAATGCCATATAATTTACTTAAGCTCTTGCTATAATACAAATTGGCATGCGTAGTGATCTTCTCCGAAATAATGGGAATGGAATCTCCCAAGATCTCATGTTCCCCATTTTTCAATGAAAAACGATATAACCGCAAAAATGATTTGGAAAAATGCTCCGGATAACATAAGGTATAAAAACTACTGTCATTTTCAAGAATCATCCCTCTTACGGGAACCATATTTTCCCTGTCCCACGGAATCTCCCATAGTTTTGTAATCCGGTTATCATTCAAATCTATCTTATACAGGTCATAATAGTACATGCGTCCTACAGATTGATTGCCGGACTCGTTGCCCATTCCTCCAAAGAGATACAACACATTGTTTTTCTTTTCATATCCCATCGACGAAAAATACCTGGGGGTTATTTTATCACCTTCAAAAGAAAGTGTATCCCATCGGTTCGCATCTATATCGTACGAATAAAACTCCTTATTATATAATGTATTTCCAAACCCTCCAAAAATAATATACCGGCGATTTACCTCATCCAGAAAATTACAATGATGATGCAATTGTGTTGGTAACATGGCTCGGCTCACTGTTTCCCAAGTATAATTTTCCAGATCAAGATAAGTTATGGTCACAGCCTCATCAGATTCCAGAAACACATCGTATACATACAACCGGTTTTTCGCCTGATCAATAAAAGTAGTGCCCAGTTTAAAGGTCATTGGACATGCATTCGCGTATTTTTTAGAAGAAACCTCTCCTGTGCGTACATTATAAATCATAAGAGAATCCTTATTTACATAATATACCTCCTGACTTTCTGAATTAAAAATAGAACCGGCTACCGTTTTTGAATGAAAAGACGTGTTCAAGTCCCAGTAGTAAGCATCATTAATCAGCCAATCCGGATGCTGTACGCGCCCTACAACTTTCTTATGATTGTCATGAACATTTTCACCCTGACTTTCATCTAGTGGAAAAGAGTAAGTTTTATCCCTGTCTCCTACGCTTAGATTTCGCAAAGAGAATGTCGGCACATCAATTACATGTTCGCTTCGTCCAAAATAGATACGGGGTTGCCAGTCTTTCTTTAACATCAATCCCTTTGCAGTAAATACTTTCTCATGAATCTGCAATGTCAACGAATCCCTTTCAAGATCAAAAGATAAATGAAATGGAACCCAATGTTGCTCATACAAAATAGTCTTATCCAATTCTGCTGTTATCAGCACATCTTTACCTTCATAATTAAAATTAAAAACGGCATTCTCTCCCTGTCCGTTATACAATATATTATATGTCGTATTTTCTACCACATTCTTTATTCTCAGAACATAGCCTCTGGCATAATCGCCGGACAGTTCCTGAGGAGATATTTCAAACCGGAGATTTAATTCATGCCTGAAAGTAGGTTGACGTTCCTCAAATACAGAGTAACTGGTGCGCTCATCAATAACGTAATCATTCCCCTGAATTCGCAACCCTTGTGAAAATGCGGACAAAGAGGACAGAAATAACGACAAACAAACGATTATTGGATAGTATAATTTCATGGTCTGATTAAAAGATTCAACGATAACAAGAAGTCATTCATACAAATATAGTGAAAGCCGAAGACAGAACTGCAAATTTATTTGCAAGTTATGTTAAGGCGTATCCTATATTATTCAAATATACAAGAAAGGAAAAGACCACCGAAATTTTTCCGATACAATTCTATCGTTTTCAGTCAAATTCTCAAATAAACACACCTATAAGTTTATTAATAACATACTCCCCTATGCATCTTCTTTGAACGCTTAAGAAAAAGTCAAGCGGTTAACAAAATAATTCGAATCAATAACCCCCAATTAACCCAATAATAACCACAAAATTAATCTACATAATCGTATTTTTACCGGCAGTAACCCAAAGGGTGGAAAACACTCACCCAGGCCATTTTAATTTATTCATTAACCGTTTTACCGATGAAAAGAAACTCTGTTATTCTCTATTTAATCTGCTCTCTATGTTTTTGCAGTACAGGAGTCAGTTCTCAGGAAGAGCCTGTTGATTATGTAAGCATCCTGGTAGGAACATTATCCAAACATGAACTATCTACCGGAAACACATATCCGGCCATCGCCATGCCCTGGGGAATGAACTTCTGGACACCTCAAACCGGAAAGATGGGCGACGGATGGGCATATATATATAATGCAGATAAGATCAGAGGATTTAAACAGACCCACCAGCCTAGCCCGTGGATGAACGATTACGGTCAGTTTTCCATTATGCCCGTAACCGGAAAGGCTTTATTCAATCAAAACGAAAGGGCAAGCTGGTTTTCCCATAAAGCGGAAATAGCCAAACCTTACTACTATAAAGTATATCTGGCCGATCATGATGTAGTGACCGAAATTACTCCTACAGAACGTGCAGCCATGTTCCGCTTCACATTTCCCGAAAACGAACATTCGTATGTTGTAGTCGATGCTTTCGACAACGGATCGTACGTAAAGATCATTCCGGAAGAGAATAAGATTATCGGTTACACCACCAAAAACACCGGAGGAGTGCCGGATAATTTCAAAAACTATTTTGTCATCGTATTCGATAAACCATTTACCTATACAGCATCCGTTTCCGATAATATCATCGCAAATGGAGGCCGGGAGGTTCAATCGAATCACGCCGGTGGAATTATCGGATTCAGTACTCGCAAAGGAGAAATTGTACATGCCCGTGTAGCATCATCATTTATAGGTTATGAACAAGCTGAATTAAACTTAAATGAAATAGGTGAAGATCGTTTTAGTGAGGTTGTAGAAAGAGGTAGGAACAGATGGAATGAAGTCTTAGGTAAAATTAAGGTAAATGACACGAATATAGATAATCTGCGTACCTTCTACTCTTGTCTTTACCGGTCTGTACTGTTTCCACGCAGCTTTTATGAAATAAATGCCCAGAACCAAATCGTTCATTATAGCCCATATAATGGCGAGGTATTACCCGGATATATGTTCACTGATACCGGTTTTTGGGATACATTCCGTTGTCTTTTCCCATTCCTGAATTTAATGTATCCTTCCATGAATGAAAAAATGCAGGAAGGTTTAGTGAATGCATACAAAGAAAGCGGTTTCTTACCCGAATGGGCAAGTCCTGGTCATAGAGACTGTATGGTGGGAAATAATTCGGCTTCTGTTGTGGCCGACGCTTACCTGAAAGGGTTACGCGGATATGACATTGAAACGCTTTGGGAAGCCGTAGTGCATGGTGCAAATTCGGTCCACCCAAAAATCAAGCCGACAGGCCGCTGGGGATATGAATATTATAATAAGCTGGGGTATGTTCCATACGATGTAGACATTAGGGAAAATGCAGCGCGTACACTGGAATATGCATATGATGACTGGACCATCTATAAGTTAGGACAAGCTTTGGGTAAGCCTAAAAAAGAGATCGACATTTTTGCCCAAAGAGCCATGAACTATAAAAACCTGTTCGATCCGGAGCATAAACTTATGCGGGGTAAAAATAAAGATGGTAAGTTCCAATCGCCATTTAATCCATTGAGATGGGGCGATGCTTTTACAGAAGGAAACAGTTGGCACTACACCTGGTCCGTATTCCACGATCCTAAAGGCTTAATCAACTTAATGGGAGGAGCAAAAGAGTTCAATACGATGATGGATTCCGTATTCAATGTCCCACCTCTCTTTGATGAAAGCTATTATGGTTCCGTTATTCATGAAATACGCGAAATGCAAATTATGAATATGGGTAATTATGCACACGGGAACCAACCCATTCAACATATGATCTACCTATATAACTATTCAGGCGAACCCTGGAAAGCACAATATTGGATTCGTGAAGTAATGGATAAGTTGTACACACCCGCTCCTGATGGATATTGTGGAGATGAAGATAATGGCCAGACCTCAGCATGGTATGTTTTCTCTGCTATGGGATTCTATCCTGTGTGCCCGGGTACGGATGAATATGTTTTTGGTTCTCCTCTATTCAAAAGTATGACGCTTGAATTAGAGAATGGTAAACTGATAACCATAGAAACAAAGAATAATAACGAAAGAAACAGATATATAAAATCCATATCCGTAAACGGACAGTCCCATTCTAAAAACTATATAACCTTTGAAACACTTATGGAAGGCGGAAATATAACTTATGAGATGTCAGCTAGCCCTAATAAAGACCGAGGTATACTTGAAGAAGACTTCCCCTACTCATTCTCTAATGAATATACATTAAAAAAGAAAAAATAAGCATTGCTTTTCTTTTTACTTAATCTCTCCTGCTCAGAACTTAAATTCTAAGCAGGAGAGTTTCTTTTTTAGCATTATTTGTTCTGAAACCTAACGACTTCTTCTTTTATTTTTGTATTTTTGCGCTTTTTAGAATTAAAATATTGAATAAATTAAATTATATATAACAGTGGGAGAAACTAAGTATATTTTCGTCACAGGTGGTGTAGCCTCTTCACTCGGAAAAGGCATCATGTCATCATCCATAGGTAAACTATTACAAGCAAGAGGTTACAACGTAACAATCCAGAAATTTGACCCGTACATCAACATCGACCCGGGAACACTCAACCCTTACGAGCATGGCGAATGCTATGTAACAATAGATGGGCATGAAGCCGACCTTGACCTGGGACACTACGAACGCTTCCTTAGCATTGAAACCACAAAAGCAAACAATATCACCACCGGACGTATTTACAAAAGTGTTATCGACAAAGAACGCCGCGGAGATTTTCTTGGAAAAACCGTACAGGTGGTACCTCATATCACAGACGAGATTAAACGCAACATCAAGTTGCTTGGAAACAAATATAAATTCGACTTTGTAATTACTGAGATTGGTGGAACCGTAGGCGATATCGAATCACTCCCCTATCTGGAAAGCATTCGTCAGTTGAAATGGGAGTTAGGACAAAATGCCCTCTGCGTGCACCTGACTTACGTTCCTTTCCTATCGGCAGCTCAGGAATTAAAAACAAAACCAACTCAACACTCTGTAAAAGAGCTTCAATCGCTGGGAGTACAGGCAGATGTTCTGGTTTTGCGCTCAGAACACGAATTAAGTGCTAACCTAAGAAAGAAAGTAGCTTTATTCTGCAACGTTGAAGAAGATGCAGTTGTACAATCTGTAGACGTACCTACCATATACGAAGTTCCACTGAAAATGCAGGAACAAAACCTGGATAAAACGATCCTTCGCAAAATGGGACTTCCCATTGGCCCGGACCCGGAACTAAAACCCTGGAAATCATTCCTTGATCGCCGTGCAAAAGCTACCGAAGTTGTCACTATCGGTTTGGTAGGAAAGTATGTTGAATTGCAAGATGCGTACAAATCCATTCTTGAATCACTTCTACAGGCAGCCACTTACAATGATCGGAAAATTAAAATTGATTATATCCAATCCGAAGATATTACACCCGAAAATGTTGAAGAAAAATTAAGCAAAGTAGACGGTGTAGTTATTTGTCCCGGATTCGGTTCACGCGGTGTGGAAGGCAAGTTTGTTGCAGCAAAATACACACGCGAACATGATATTCCAACTTTCGGTATCTGCTTAGGTATGCAATGTATGGCCATAGAATTTGCACGCAACGTATTGGGCTATCAAGATGCTAACTCTACAGAAATGAATGAGAAAACCAAACATAACGTAATCGACATCATGGAAGAACAGAAATCGATTACCAATATGGGAGGAACGATGCGCCTTGGAGCATATGAATGTGTGATTTCCAAAGGTTCCAAAGCCTTTGATATCTACGGAAAAGAACATATCCAGGAACGTCACCGCCATCGTTATGAATTTAATAACAGCTATCGCGAAGAATACGAAAAGAACGGCATGAAGTGCGTAGGTGTAAATCCCGAATCCGATTTGATTGAGATTGTTGAAATCCCAACATTAAAATGGTATATCGGTGCACAGTTTCATCCGGAATACAGAAGTACCGTATTGAATCCGCATCCATTGTTCCTTTC
Source organism: Bacteroides sp. 51 (assembly GCF_010500965.1). Taxonomy (GTDB): domain Bacteria; phylum Bacteroidota; class Bacteroidia; order Bacteroidales; family Bacteroidaceae; genus Bacteroides. The sequence goes on from NZ_QVMI01000016.1 coordinate 49,207, forward strand.
ATTTATAAAAGCTGCTATCAATAAGTGAAGATATTTACGATTAGACGATTTACGATTTACGATTGAAGTTACTTAGTTTAGTGTAAAAACTCTATGTTTATCTGTATTTCAACTTAAAAACTCAAAAACTAATAAACTCAAAGATGGATAAAAACACCATAATCGGACTTGTTCTGATTGGTCTCCTGCTAGTAGGATTTAGCTATTTCAGCCGTCCGAACGAGGAACAAATGGCTGCTTGGAAACGATATAATGATTCCATTGCTGTTGTTATGCAACAGGAAGAAGCACTCAGAGCCAAAACTGCCGCCGCATTAGCCAACGAAAAAGAAGAAAACATTGTAGACTCTACTGCCACATTCTTTCAAGCATTAACCGGAGAAGAAACATTTACCACTATTGAAAATGAATTGGTAAAAATCACTTTATCAAATAAAGGGGGACGTGTTTATTCTGCTATGCTGAAGGAATACAACGATCAGGAGAAACAACCGCTTGTGCTCTTCAATGACAAAGATGTGGCAATGAACTTCTATTTTTACAATAAAAAAGAAGCTATTCAAACCAAGGAGTACTATTTCGAACCGGTAGAGAAAACGGCAAACAGCGTAATTATGCGTTTGTTCTCTGACGAGTCCAGCTACATCGACTTTGTATATGTTCTTCATCCGGATAACTACATGATGGATTTTACCATCCGGGCGAACAATATGGGAGATAAGCTGTCGGCATCAACGCAATACATGGATATTGAATGGTCGCAACGTTCCCGTCAGCACGAAAAAGGCTTTACTTATGAAAACCGCTTGTCGAATCTTAGATATAAATATGCAAGTGATGACTCAGACCATCTTTCAGAATCAAAAGACGAAGAAAAGTCTGTACCGGAACGTTTAAACTGGGTGGCATTTAAAAACCAGTTCTTCTCTTCCGTATGGATTGCCGATCAGAATTTTGAAAAGAATGTATTGAAATCAAAGCTGGAAAAACAAGGCAGTGGCTATGTTAAAGACTACTCTAGTGAAATGAGCACGTTCTTTGACCCGAAGGGCGAACAGCCAACCACTATGCACATGTACTTTGGTCCAAATCACTATAAGATGTTGAAGTCATTTGATAAAGGCCGCAAAGACAAATGGGAACTTGACGACTTGGTGTACCTGGGGTGGCCTGTTGTTCGTCAGATCAACCAATGGTTCACCATTAATATCTTCGACTGGCTATCCAGTTGGGGGCTAAGCATGGGAATTGTATTATTGTTTATGACAATCATTGTGAAGATCATTGTATTCCCTGCAACATGGAAAACATATATTTCCTCGGCTAAGATGCGTGTGCTCAAACCACAGATTGAAGAAATCAGCAAGAAATATCCGAAGCAGGAAGATGCAATGAAGAAACAGCAGGAAACAATGGCGCTATACAGTAAGTATGGTGTTAGTCCAATGGGCGGTTGTTTGCCTATGTTGCTTCAATTCCCGATATTGATGGCGTTATTTATGTTTGTACCGAGTGCGATTGAGTTGCGTCAGGAGAGTTTCCTCTGGGCAGACGACCTTTCGACTTATGATGCACTGATTACTTTTCCATTTAACATTCCTTTCCTGGGAGACCACTTAAGTTTGTTCTGTCTGTTAATGACAGTTACTACCATTCTGAATACCAAATTCACCATGGCACAACAGGAAACAGGCCAACCACAAATGGCTGCTATGAAATGGATGATGTACCTGATGCCAGTTATGTTCCTGTTCATCCTGAATGACTATCCTTCCGGTCTTAACTACTACTACTTCATTTCAACACTGATCAGTGTATTGACCATGATCGTATTACGTAAGACGACCAATGAAGATAAGTTGCTGGCCCAATTGGAAGCTAACAAAGCCAAAAACAAAAATAAAAAGAAATCAGGTTTTGCTGCCCGTTTGGAAAACATGCAGAAAGAGCAGGAACGCCTGTTGAAAGAACGCGAAAAACAAGGAAAGCGGTAAGCGCGGTGAGGCAGCGGTGAGGCACCGCAGCCAGGTTTCCATACGGATGTATTTTAACTGACGCAGATTACGCATACTGATAGAGCGGAAATACACGGAAAATGAATAAAATTCCGTATATTTCCGCTCATTTCGATTTTTTGCGTATCTATTTCTTTGAAGAGCTAATTATTAATATAAAACAATATGAAATCAGCAAATCTAATTATGATGTCAGCAGCGATGATGTTAGCCTCTTGTGGCAATCAGGATGCCGGAAAGACTGAACAGGCGATTATCGAGAAATCGAACATCAAGATCGAAGGAAAGCGCATGACTCCCGAAGCGTTGTGGGCTATGGGACGTATTGGCGGACTTTCCGTTTCTCCGGATGGAAAACAAGTGGCATATACTGTGGCATACTACAGTATTGAAGAGAACAAAAGCAATCGTGAAGTATTTGTTATGAACGTCGATGGTACGGATAACAAACAAATTACACACACGCCATTTAGTGAAAACGAAGTCGTATGGATAAAAGGTGGAAGTAAACTTGCATTCTTAAGCAGCGAAAGCGGAAGCAGTCAGCTTTGGGAAATGAATCCGGATGGTACCGCTCGCAAGCAGCTGACCAATTACGATGGAGACATTGAAGGTTTTGCTTTCTCGCCCGATGAAAAAAAGCTATTATTCATATCACAGGTTAAAACCGTAAAAAGTACAGCCGATAAATATCCCGACCTACCCAAAGCAACAGGTATCATTGTGAATGACCTGATGTATAAGCATTGGGATGAATGGGTAACTACTGCCCCTCACCCATTCGTTGCCGACTTTGATGGTACAGGTATCCGTAATATTACGGATATCATGGAAGGCGAATTATATGAAAGCCCGATGAAACCTTTTGGCGGCATTGAACAACTTGCATGGAATAACACTTCAGATAAAGTGGCTTATACTTCCCGTAAAAAAACAGGAATGGCATACGCCGTATCTACCAACTCCGATATCTATATTTATGATCTCAATACCCAAAAGACCGTAAATATCACTGAGGGCATGATGGGATATGATACCAATCCTCAATATTCACCTGATGGCAATTCCATTGCCTGGCTGAGTATGGAGCGCGATGGTTATGAAGCAGACCAAAACCGTTTGTTCATCATGAATCTGGAATCGGGTGAAAAGCGTTTTGTAAGTAAAGCCTTTGATTCGAATGTAGATGCGTTCTGCTGGAGTAAAGATGCACAAACGATCTACTTTATTGGAGTATGGCATGCTAAAACCCAAATCTACACATTGAATGTAGCCGATGCTACTATCAAACCAATAACAGAGGGCACACACGATTATGCTTCCGTAGCTTTATGCGGAGATAAACTGATTGCTAAGCGTCACTCTATGAGCATTGCCGACGAGATTTACACAGTCGATATTACTGAAGGCGCGGCGACTCAAATTACATTTGAGAATCAGCATATCTATGATCAACTGGAAATGGCAAGAGTAGAAGAACGCTGGATTAAAACAACAGATGGCAAGCAGATGTTGACTTGGGTTGTTTACCCACCACAGTTTGATCCGAACAAGAAATACCCTACCTTATTATATTGTCAGGGAGGTCCGCAAAGCCCGGTTAGCCAATTCTGGTCATATCGTTGGAATATGCAAATCATGGCGGCCAACGATTACATCCTTGTTATGCCCAACCGCCGTGGACTTCCCGGATTTGGTTTGGAATGGAACGAAGCTATTAGTGGAGATTACGGTGGACAATGCATGAAAGATTATCTATCGGCTATCGACGAAGTCAGCAAAGAGTCTTTTGTTGACAAAGACCGCTTAGGTTGTGTTGGTGCCAGCTTCGGAGGTTTCTCTGTATATTGGCTTGCCGGACATCATGATAAGCGATTCAAAGCTTTCATTGCGCATGATGGAATATTCAATACTGAAATGCAATACCTGGAAACCGAAGAGATGTGGTTTGCAAACTGGGATATGGGTGGTGCTTACTGGGAGAAGAATAACCCGGTTGCCCAACGTACATTTGCGAACTCACCACATAAATTCGTAGATAAATGGGATACTCCTATTTTATGTATCCACGGAGAAAAAGACTATCGTATTCTGGCATCACAAGGTATGGCTGCATTTAACGCGGCAGTACTTCGTGGGGTACCGGCAGAATTACTTATTTACCCTGATGAAAACCACTGGGTATTGAAACCACAGAATGGTGTATTATGGCAACGCACGTTCTTTGAATGGTTGGACAGGTGGTTGAAGTAAGCAGCGAGGAGGCAGCGAGGCGCTGCACCCAGGTTTTAAAGAGACTGTCTAATTTCTTAGATGGTCTCTTTCTTTTTTAAATTGTCGATAAACAAAATGGTACACATATATGGTAATGTTCAAACAAGAGAGCGACTTACTTATTCGTTCTTTTTTGAAGCACTAACTTATATTTTATCATTTATATCAGTAGATAACGAACACTTTTTTTTGTAACCTCAAAGAAACAATATCGTCATAAAAATACATGTGTTTTTTTTAGATGTATTTGGTCTTTTTATATATTTTTGCTCGAAATTTAAGTCTTATTTTATTTTTCAAATTAAATTTTAACAAGTATGTTTAAGAAATTACTGTTTCTTAGTTTTTTGTTGTTTGCTTTAGCAGTAACATCTGATGCACAGGTTACAACCGCATCAATGAATGGTAAAGTTGTGGCAGATAAAGAGGCTATCATCGGAGCTACAGTACAAGTTGTACATGAGCCTTCGGGAACTAATTATGGTGCCATTACCAATATTGATGGTCGCTTCTCACTACAAGGTATGCGTACCGGAGGTCCATACAAGGTAACAGTTTCCTATATTGGATATAATACCGCTATATATGAAGGTATTTATCTACAATTAGGTGAAACCATAGGTTTAGATGTTTCGCTTGGCGAATCATCAGAGATTATCGACGAAGTTGTAGTAATAGGAACCAGAACGAAGTTCTCTGCCGAAAAAACAGGTGCTACTACCAACATTTCTTCGGAACAGATTACACAGTTGCCTACCGTGAATCGTAGCATCAGTGACATCGCCCGCCTTTCTCCGTATGCCAACGGAATGAGTTTTGCAGGGGGCGACGGACGTTCTACCAACTTTACGATTGACGGTGCCAACTTCAATAACAACTTCGGTCTTTCATCGGCATTGCCCGGTGGTGGTAGTCCGATCTCAGTAGACGCTATCGAAGAAGTGCAGGTTGTGATTGCCCCATTTGATGTTCGTCAGACGAACTTCATCGGTGGTGGTATCAATGCTGTTACGAAATCGGGCACAAACACGTTCAAAGGTACAGCTTATACATACTATCGTAATCAGGATATGCGTGGTAACCGCATCAACGGCGAAGACTTAGGCGCTCGCGCCGATGAGTCTAAAACGACTAAAGGTTTCACATTAGGCGGTCCTATTATCAAGAATAAATTATTCTTCTTTGTGAACTATGAAAAAGAAACAATTCCCGGAGAAGTAATAAAGTATCGCGCACGCGAGGATGGTGAAAAAGTAGAGGGCATGGTATCGCGTACATTGAAGTCGGATATGGAAAAAGTTCATAAACATCTGATGGATAAATATGGTTATGATGCAGGTTCATACACTGGTTTCCCTGCCGATGAAGAAAACACCAAAATCTTAGCTCGTATCGACTGGAACATTACCGACCAACACCGTTTGAGCTTGCGTTACAACAAGACTGAAAACACCGCCTGGAATGGTCCTAACGCCAACTCTTCTGATACTGGATTTCGTTTGAACAATACTTACCGTGTAGGTACGCAATCTATGGCATTCTCCAACAGTATGTACTCGATGGACAATAATGTGACATCGTGGGCAGCCGACCTGAACAGCCGTTTCTCGAATAAGATTTCCAATCAGTTGCTGTTTACATATACGAACATCGAAGATATGCGTGGAACTGGTTCTTCTCCATTCCCATTCATTGACATCATGGCAGGATCGGACGCAGAAGGCAATCAGATTCTGGAACCTTATATGAGTGCGGGTTACGAGTTGTTTACATATAACAATGGTGTGAAGAATAAGATTACAAGCATCATCGATAACTTTACATACTTCACCGGTAACCATAAGATTACAGCAGGTATCAGCTATGAGCATCAATATGCCAACAATGCGTATATGCGTAATGGTACAGGATACTATCGTTACAAAAGTTTGGATGACTTCCTGAATGGTGCTGCTCCCGAATCGTTTGCCCTCACTTACGGATGGAACGGCAACAAATCACCTAACGCACAGGTTACATTCAACCAGTTGGGTTTTTATGCACAAGACGAATGGGATATTACAAATAAGTTTAAACTAACTTATGGTGTTCGTTTCGACAACTTGATGTTTGATAATAAAGATATTGAAACCAATGATGCAATCTATGCGCTTGACTTCAACGGACAGCACATCGATACCGGTAAATGGCCCGATTCAAGAATACAGATTTCTCCTCGCGTAGGTTTCTCCTGGGATGTATTGGGCGACAAATCGCTGAAGATTCGTGGTGGTACGGGTGTATTTACCGGTCGTTTACCATTGGTATTCTTCACAAATATGCCAACCAACTCTAACATGGTCCAAAATCAAGTGCAGTTCAAGACAACTTACGATAAAGGTGTAGAAACCGGTCATGATTCTCGCCTGGATCAGTTAGCTGGTGGCATGATTACCAATATGGATGAAATCATTTCGAAGTTCGGTTTGCCCACTACGCTTGACACACATGTTGCCAGCAATAAGATTTCCGGCGTAGTCAGCGACTTTAAGATGCCACAGGTTTGGAAGACTTCCGTAGCTGTAGATTATCAAGTGCCGGTTTCTTTCCCACTGTCTGTTACAGGTGAATTCATGTACACAAAGAACATCAACGCTGTAACAATCAATAACATCAATATTAAAGATCCAAGCAACTGGGAACGCTTCAGTGGTGCGGATGATCGTTATATTTATCCTGCGGACTATGCTTATATCAAGGGTACAAATGCCGTAATGTTGGACAACACCTCTAAGGGATATGGCTATACAGCCAATATCACGGTGAATGCTCAACCAATTGATAAATTAAACGTAATGTTAGCTTATACACATACGGAATCTAAGGAAGTCTCTGGTATGCCGGGCAATGACCCTGTATCGACCTGGCAAGGTCTGCATTCAGTGAATGGTCCGAACTTTAGCGGTACGCAACGTTCACAATATGTGATACCTGACAAGTTGATTTCTTCTGTAAGCTATTACATTCCGTTCAAATACAAAGGATTGCTTCGTGGCACACACTTGAACCTGTTCTATTCCGGTTATTCACCTAATGGCTACAGCTTCTGCTACACCAACGACATGAATGGCGATGGTATTGCTAACGATTTAATGTATATTCCAAAGGACGATAGCGAAATCAAATTTGTATCTGAAGAAGACCGTGTTGCTTTCTGGGAATTTGTCAATCAAGACTCTTACCTGAAAAACCATAAAGGTCAATATGCTGAAGCTTATGCTGCTCGTAATTCATGGGTACATCGTTTTGATTTCCGCTTGATGGAAGACTTTGAATTCAAAGTAGGTAAAACAAAACACAACATTCAAGTGAGTTTTGACATTATGAACGTAGGTAATATGATCAACTCGAAATGGGGTATTTCTAAGACCAATACAGTGTCTAACAGCAGCAGATTCGTGAAATATGAAGGAAGAGATGCATCTAACGTACCAACTTATTCGATGTATAAAGTCAACGGTGAATATCCAACCAAGACTTATGATACATACAAGAACTACAGCGAATGCTGGAGACTGCAAGTGGGTATCCGTTACATCTTCAATTAATAGAGAAGGATACAAGCGATTTAGATAAATTGAGTAGGCGGAAAATAAAGTGGTTTTCCGCCTACTTTATTTTCCGCCTCTCTCATTATAAGAATGAATTTACATCAGGATACCTTCTAAATACGGCACATCCCAGCTCAACTGTGGCAAAGCTAAAAAGAACACGGCCAGCCCCACTATCCAAAGAATTAGTAGTGTCCATTTTAAGCCTGAAACCATGGGTTGCCAATTAAAAACCTGGCGTAATATGGCAAAGACGATTCCGAACAGGGGGATACCCACAATTATAACCCCGGCTATACATGCGATAATCGTAACTAACGGTGAAGCAGAGATGTATCCCCAATCAATAGAAGGCATCAAACTATATAATGCAGCTCCTCCGCCTATCATCACGGAAATGATTGCAATTACCAAAGCTACAAGAACAATAATCAAGACAAAAAGTATAGGACTAAAAATGATAGCCAACACCACAAGACACGCTTTCAGAATGAAACCTATTATGCTAACAAGGGCATCGGCCAGCTTTTGCAGGAATGTACGCGGTTTGTCCGAACGCATATAATCATTCACTCCATTAGCCACTTTCTCGAATCCATCTGTGACGGTCTTGCCGATGTTCTCCATAGTGACTTCCTCGCCGCGCATACTAAGTTTTTCGGCTGCTGTTTGGGCTTCCGGAATCACCAGCCACAAAACAATATAAACGGGGATTAAAGTGCCCACTCCACAAATCAATATGATCAGGACGACCAAACGGAGTAGCGTGGCATCCCAGCCGAAATAGGCTGCCAAACCGCCAATTACCCCTCCTAATATTTTATCATCGGGATTGCGATACAAACGCTTGGCTGTTTTTCCCGGCTCCTTATAAGAAGTATGTTTCGTTTCAGCACCCGGTGCATCAGTATACGCCGAATTGTCTTGTTCATCCTCAAATTCCTCGGGTTTTCCCATACGTTCTATTACTTCTTCAACATGGGCAATGGTTATTACCTGTGAGTTTAATCCGATTTTCTCTGAAAACAATTCGGAAATGCGGGTTTCTATATCATTTATTATCTCTTCGGCCCCTTCTTGCTTACGAAAATGGAGCTTCAGGTTGCACAGATATTCATCTAACAGGCGGTAAGCATCTTCATCTATGTGAAAGACGGTTCCTCCGAGATTAACAGTCAATGTTTTTTTCATTTTATCTATGTAATTTAGTTTATTTATTGGCTATATGATTCACTGTTTCATTTAATTCTGTCCATGAAACTTCAAGTTCTCCTAAAGATTCCTCTCCTTTTTCGGTTAGCTTATAATATTTACGTGGAGGTCCCTGGGTAGATTCAATCCATTCATAACTCAGAAGGTCTTCATTCTTCAAGCGGGTCAGCAATGGATATAGTGTTCCTTCTACAACGATAAGGCGTGCTTCCTTTAATTTGTGAATGATATCCGAAGCATACGCCTGTTCTTTGTGCAATAACAGCAGGATGCAGTATTCCAGCATTCCTTTGCGCATCTGCGACTTTACATTATCTACATATTTCATATTTACTATTAGACTATTTACAATTGAAAGAACTAGTTTGTATGGCACAAATATATGCATTGCTTTAGTACTATGCAATACATAGTACTTTTAATTTAGATATATTAACCATAAGATAACTTTCTCTTCGTGCTTTATTCTAAGAGAAAAAGAAATATTCCTTACCTTAGCTTCTTTAAATAAAAGGTCAATATGCTAGATTTACGCAGAGCCACAACAGAAGATTGTGGGCTAATTCACGATATGGCGATGATTGTTTTCCCAGCCACATACAGTGAACTTCTTTCTAAGGAGCAACTGGATTATATGCTTGAGTGGATGTATGCTCCACAGAGTATCCGCAAGCAAATGGAAGTAGACCATCATGTTTACTTCGTTGCATATAAAGATGAAGAGCCTTGCGGATATGTGTCTGTAGAACAGCAGGATACTGATCTCTTCCATCTTCAGAAGATATATGTGCTTCCCGAGTTTCAAGGTCATGGGATAGGGATTTTTCTGTTTCAGGCGGCCATCCGTTATATAAAAGAGATTCATCCTTCTCCTTGCCTGATGGAGTTGAATGTAAACCGCCAGAATAAAGCGCTACAATTTTACGAACGAATGGGTATGCGTAAACTGCGCGAAGGCGATTTCCATATAGGTAATGGATATTATATGAATGATTATATCATGGGGCTGGATATTTAAAACTCGCAATATGAAAAAACAAGTTGTATTATTAGGGCTTCTTGTCCTACTGATCGCATCGTGTACCAAACCGGAGAGAAAGCATTATACGGTTATTGTTTCTTTAGATGGCTTTCGTTGGGATTATCCTACTTTTTATGACACTCCGAACCTGGACAAAATGGCGGAAAGAGGAGTAAGCGCCACGATGCTCCCTTCTTTTCCTGCTTCTACTTTTCCAAATCATTATACGCTTGCAACGGGATTGGTTCCCGATCATAATGGCATTATCAATAATTCATTCTGGAACCCTAAAACACAAAAGCGGTATACGATGAGTGATTCGACCACCCGATACAATCCGGCGTATTATCTGGGGGAGCCGATATGGATTACTGCCCGGAAACAAGGTCGGAAAGCGGGCGTCTTGTATTGGGTAGGCTCGGATATTGCAATTAAAGATACCTATCCTACATATTATAAGGTATGGGATGATGTTCCCCGCCTTACCTTTGCGCAACGAATAGATACTGCAATGGCATGGCTGAACAGGGCTGAGGCGGAAAGACCGGATCTTATTATGCTTTACATCGAGGAGCCGGACATGGCGGGCCATAACTTTGGTCCAAAGAGTGAAGAAACAGGAAGGGTGGTTCATCGTGTAGATAGTTTGATGGGAGTGTTGAGTGCACAAATTGCCGCTCTTCCTTATGCGGACCGGGTAAACCTCATCGTAACCTCCGATCATGGCATGACGGATATAAGCCCGGAGCGTTTTGTGGATGCTACATTATATATCAATCCGGATTGGTGCGAATTGGTAGATGGTACAACTCCGACTTCAATCTTTACCAAAGAAGGATATAGAGATTCTGTATATAATGCCTTGAAGGATGTAGAGCATATACATGTATGGAAGAAGGAAGATATTCCGGATGAGTTGAACTACGGCACGAGCGATCGCATTGGCGATATTGTTGTAGCCCCCGAACTTGGTTGGCAGTTCGCTTATAAAGCTAAAACATCTAAAGGTGCGCATGGGTATTTTCCACAATCGCCCGATATGCAGGTGATGTTCCGCGCGTATGGACCGGATTTTAAACAGGGATATACTTCTTCTAACAGTTTCGTCAATGTAGATATTTATCCTCTATTAGCACATTTGCTCGGCGTACAACCGGAAAAGACGGATGGAGAATACGAGCGGATTAAAGGCATCTTGGCCGAATAAGCAATTTTCTTGATAAATTGCAGAAACGATATTCAAAAAGATAGCATTTTCCCAGTTCTTCTTACGCACGTGTTTCTCGAAATCGCTCAATGAGATGTTAAAAACTAGGTTTGAGCTTGTTTTTGCAGTGTATTATGGATGTTTGGAAGCATTTTAGCGTTCGGTTGTCTACACTTGAGCCGCGTGTTGTTGACAACGCGCGGCTCAAGTATAAATAGCACGCGGCTCAAGTGTAGAGATTTGAGCGCTAGACTGTCGACAGCACGCGGCTCAAGTGTTTAGAGTGATTCTTTTTATAGGTTCTCATTCTCTGGTTGAGCGATTTTCGAGAAGTGATTCGGCATGTGCATTTGCCGCCTTATCCTTCATTATTATGTTATTTTGTTTTTATTTTTGAGATATTACATCGGTTTGTTTTGCAAAAGCGTCAAATTCCGTCCGTTTTGAAATTACCAAATGCGGTTCTTTTGCCGTTTTTTCTTTCCTTTCCGCAGCAAGTACCGAGTTTGCGATTTGGGGAGTGATAGAATATCAAATTGTCATTTTGATAAAGAGGCTGAATTCTAAGTCTCCTTCAAATTCAGCCTCTCTACTTCTGGGACACACCCATATGATAAGATAAATGCCTAATTCATTTATTCCGCACCAGAGTTTGGCACATTCACGATCAGATTCAACTCATCCAACTGCGATTGCTCCAATGCAGCAGGAGCATCAAGCATCACATCACGACCTGAGTTATTTTTAGGAAATGCAATACAGTCGCGGATAGAATCCAGTCCGGCGAATAGAGATACAAAACGGTCAAGACCATAAGCCAATCCGCCATGTGGAGGTGCACCATATTTGAAAGCATTCATCAGGAAACCAAATTGTTCCTGTGCACGCTCGGGAGTAAATCCCAGCAACTCGAACATCTTGCCTTGTAGCGCGCTATCGAATATACGGATAGAGCCCCCTCCCACTTCTACACCATTGATTACCATATCGTAAGCATTGGCGCGAACGGCTCCCGGGTCAGAATCCAGCAAATGAATATCTTCCGGTTTAGGAGAAGTAAACGGATGGTGCATAGCCATGAAACGACGCTGCTCTTCATCCCATTCAAACAATGGGAAATCTACCACCCACAGGCAAGAGAACTTCGTTTTATCGCGCAAGCCCAACTGACTGCCCACTTCCAGACGAAGTTCGTTCAATTGTTTACGGGTCTTCATTACATCTTCGCCCGATAGAATCAAGATCAAATCGCCTGGTTTTGCACCGAAAGCCGCTCTCATTTGCTGCAACACTTCCTGCGAGTAGAACTTGTCGACACTCGATTTTACAGTTCCATCCTCTTCTACACGAGCATAAACCATACCTTTTGCACCAATCTGCGGACGTTTTACAAAGTCAGTCAGTGCATCCAACTGCTTACGGGTATACGTAGCCGCCCCCTCTGCACAAATACCGCCCACATAAGCAGCGCTATCGAACACCGGGAATCCGTGTCCTTTCATGATATCCATCAACTCTACAAACTTCATTCCGAAGCGGGTATCCGGTTTATCACTACCATAATATTTCATTGCGTCATGCCATGACATGCGTGCGAAAGCATCTTGAATCTCAACCCCCAGAATCGACTTGAAGAGATGCTTCGACATACCTTCGAAAGTACTCAATACATCTTCCTGGTCTACAAAGCTCATTTCACAGTCAATCTGTGTAAACTCCGGCTGGCGGTCGGCACGTAAATCCTCGTCACGGAAACACTTTACGATCTGGAAATAGCGGTCAAATCCCGACACCATCAGCAACTGCTTCAACGTTTGAGGCGACTGTGGAAGCGCATAGAACTGTCCCGGATTCATACGCGAAGGCACCACAAAGTCGCGCGCACCTTCGGGAGTAGAGCCAACCAATACAGGTGTTTCTACTTCCAGAAACCCTAATTTGTCCAGATAACTACGCACCTCGATCGTCATTTTATGACGAAGCTCCAGGTTGGCACGAACCGGGTTACGACGCAAGTCGAGATAACGGTATTTCATGCGGATATCATCTCCACCATCCGTATTATCTTCAATCGTAAACGGAGGAGTAACAGATGCATTCAACACTTTAAGCTCCGAAACGATGATCTCAACATCACCGGTGGGTATATTCGAGTTTTTATTAAACCGTTCGTTTACCACTCCCACTACCTGAACGACGTATTCGCGCCCCAACTTGTTGGCCTCTTCGCACAAAGCAGCATTTACCTCTTCATTAAAAACCAGCTGAGTAATACCGTAGCGGTCGCGCAGGTCAATAAAAGTCATTCCTCCCATTTTGCGGGAACGTTGCACCCATCCGGCAAGCGTAACCTGCACGTTTACATCGGAGATACGAAGCTCTCCACACGTATGCGTTCTATACATATATTAATTAAGAATTAAGAATTAAGAATTAAGAATACCGTACGGCATCATTATTCTTAATATTTAGTATATCATATTGTTTATCTCTGAATCGGCACAAATTTACATGATATTTTCTTGAATATCATTCTTTCTTCGTTAGTTTCTTGATCAATTCCTTGTTTTTGTTCATGATCATTTTATTCTTCTGGGCAATATCCCCAACAATTTCTTCATTGATCATTTTCAACACGCTGAGATAGTCGGTAGCCCTCGTCAGCACACTTTCTTTTTGCTTCTCTCTGGGCGCCACCACATGCAATCCCTTGTTGATAACCTCAATATGAATATCCTCGCCCGTAATCATCGGATCGCCATCGAAATGAACAACCCCCGAAGCCTCGCGGTGGATATGAAGATCCTTGCATTTGAATGTTTTTATACGGCTATTCTGGTCTATCGTTTTATTGAACAACTGAAATGCCAGCGACGGGACATCCAGAACCGTAAAAGGCTCAAGAATCGTAATATCCAGCAAACCATCCGTAATCATTGCCTGCGGAGCAATATAAGCATTGTTCCCATACTGCGAAGCATTGCCGCAAGCAATCAAAAAAGCTTTATGTTTTACAGTTCCGTCTTTAGTTTCCAGTTCGTAAGTTTCCGGCTCATAATTCAGACTTTCCTGCAATGTTTTTTCGAGATAAGTCAGCATCCCCCGCTTGCCCGCTTCGGCAAATTTCAGACTGACGAATGCATCAAAACCAACCCCACAAGTACAGAAAAAAGGAATACCGTTGATCTTACCATAATCAACCTGCTCTATGAAGCCTTCATTGATCAGTTCGAGCGCTTTCCGGGTATCCATCGGCACCTGAAGATGCCGCGCAAAACCATTGCCCGACCCAAACGGCAGAATAGCCATAGCCGTCTCCGTATCTACCAACGAACGGCCCACTTCATTGACCGTACCATCTCCCCCTACGGCAACAACGATATCAACCCCCTCCTTTACAGCATCTGCCGCAATCTCAACCGCATGACCCGCATTTTCCGTATATCTTATCTCCCAGGATATCTTAGATTTATCTATAACCTCCTCTATCTGGTGTATAATAGAATCCTTGTTTTGTGTCCCCGAAATCGGATTTATTATAAATATTATTTTTTTCTTTTCTTCGCTCATAAAATTAGTATATGCATTCATTTCTAAACAGACAAAAATAATATAAATCTCTCAATTCTTCTATCTACTTGTCAGGTAAAAACGAAAAGGCAACTTTTTATATAGGAATATTGAACATCTAACTAGTTATTTTATTATCTTTGACCCCGATTTTGCAGAACATGATACTGCACTGAATTTATTAAACTACAATTCATGGGATTATTACAAGACAAACTAGCCAAGTACGACCTTCCCCAAAGGGTGAAAGCACAAGGCGTATATCCTTACTTTCGTTGTATTGAGAGTGAACAGCATACCGAAGTGATGATGAGCGGGAAGAAGGTGTTGATGTTTGGATCTAACTCATACCTTGGTCTTACCAACCACCCTAAAGTTATTGAAGCCGCTATTGAAGCCACCCGCAAATACGGAACAGGCTGCGCCGGATCAAGATTCCTGAACGGAACGTTAGACCTTCACCTGGAATTGGAAAAAGAACTGGCTGAATTTGTAGGCAAACAAGATGCGATAATCTATTCTACAGGCTTTCAGGTAAACCTTGGTGTGGTATCCTGCGTCACCGGACGTGAAGATTATATTATATGCGACGAACTGGACCATGCCTCTATCGTTGAAGGCCGTCGCCTCTCTTTCTCCAAAGCACTAAAGTTCAAACACAATGATATGGAATCGCTCGAGAAGGAACTGCAAAAATGCAAACCCGAATCGGTGAAACTAATTGTTGTTGACGGTGTATTCAGCATGGAGGGAGACATCAGCAACCTACCCGAGATTGTTCGTTTGGCCAAAAAGTACAATGGCTCCATTATGGTAGACGAAGCACATGGTTTAGGCGTACTCGGACATCAGGGACGCGGTACATGTAACCATTTCGGCCTTACCGACGACGTAGACCTTATCATGGGTACATTCAGCAAATCATTGGCTTCCATCGGAGGTTTTATTGCCGGCGATGAATCGATCATCAACTATCTGCGTCATAATTCACGTCCATATATATTCAGCGCAAGTAACACTCCTGCTGCTACTGCTGCTGCAAAAGCGGCTTTGCAAATTATGAAAACTGACCCTGAACGCATCCAACGCCTTTGGGATAATACAAATTATGCATTAAAGAACTTCCGCGAAATAGGATTTGAAATCGGACATACCTCTACACCTATCATTCCACTGTATGTAAGAGATATGGAGAAAACATTTATGGTTACCCGCATGTTGTTTGACGAAGGCGTATTCGTAAACCCCGTGATACCGCCGGCATGTTCACCCGAAGATACATTAATCCGTTTCTCATTAATGGCCACACATACCATAGACCAGATTGACTTTGCTATTGAGAAACTGGTGAAATGCTTTAAAGCATTAGATATACTAAAATAGCGGCGAGGCGGCGTATATATTCACCCCAAGGTTATAAGCCTTGGGGTTTTTAATTATATTATTCTACTATCTTCGAATATATTGCCCGGGGAGCATTTTTGAGCTCACGGAACTTTGCGGCATATTCTTTCGGAAATTCATTCCAATACGTAGCACGGGGCAATTGGCGAAGTGCATTACTCCCCGAGGGACCCTGGTCATGACAATGTTTCACCAGCGAATATACCACTTCATATTTATCGGCAATATCACGTTTCATTATCATAGAAGTAATTTCCAGCAAGTATTTTCTGGTCTTCTCTCCTGCCCTAACCAATTCCCGGTTATATCTTTCGGATGGAACAGGCTCCAAGGCATTCAAAACCTGTAGCAATACTTCTATATTTTCTTCTTCATCAATTCGCTCTAATGTTTCATACAATCGTTCTACCCATCTATTATCAACAGAAGCCGACGCGCTTCCGGATTCATCGATAACGCAAAGCGTAGCCACATCTTCTATATTAATGTTCTTATTCTGATAATGAGATACAAAGTTCTCATAAATCTGGGCCTCAGAATCTCCCCTTTGCACACAAGCGTTCAGATATGTTTTATAGAACGGCTGTTTCCATTCAGATTCAACCATGTTATGAACAATCTTCTCATAAAACGCCACAGCTTGTTCCGTATCCAATTCCTGAATAGCATCAATAATAGCACATGAGAGTGCGCTTGCCGGCTTAGCTAATGCATTTTTTTTCTTCTTAATTATTTCATTATAACCTTCATGGAGTAGAATTTCAGAGAAAAAGTCAAAGATATCCAATCGCCCCTTTACCTTCAGAATAGAAATACCCAATCGAAGGTTACTGAAATGATCAGCTTCTGCCTTCTTGTTAGCAATAAGTATATGATTGAATAGATCTTTTACCTGCCCCAAAACATCATTGAAAGTATATTGAAGTCCTGTCTGTGACAAAGCTTTTACTAACAATTCAATATCGCCTCTGTTCTTTTTCTTAAGAGCCTTAATATAAAGTTCATACAATTTCTTTTCACCCTTCTCTGTTTTCAAGCTGGCTAGTCCGGAATATGCCATTTCTTTGAATAGCTTCTGGGAGCTTTCGGCTAACTCTATAATCCGGTCTTCATAGGCTACATCCTTCGAAATATATTGAACAATCGTTATCTGTAATGAAATTGCATTACTTTCCATTATTTCGCCCAAAAGCTCATCCAGTCCGTCGTATTGCAGTTCGCAAAGCAGTGTCAAGCGCCTCAGATTATCATCCTTATCATTACATTCGAAATCATTCAGCAGAAATGAGAGCATCTTATCTCCCAAATCATGCCTGATGATATCCTCTGCAAGCTCTACAACCTCCATCTCATTATCCGCCAAAGCCCGGTTTAAATATGGATAGACCCTGAAATCATCAAACAGCTTTTGCTCGCGGGCTTTCCGGATAACCTCCAATCGTTCTTTCCCAACTCCTGTCAGTGCATCTATCAAAGGCTTTAGTTCCAGAAATGAATGTTGCGAAACACCTATATCACTCATATTAAATACAGGCACCTGTTCTATTTTCTCCTCACCGGCAACAATAGCCTCTCCATGCAAACGCAATAAGTACTTCAGAGAAGCATATATTCTAGATAGAAGTTCTACATATCCCGATACCCCAGGCTGTATCAACGCCTTGAGGTGTACAACCAAGTTATGATATGCTGCATCTTCTTCTGTGTGTTTTTCCAGTAAAGGAAGCATTCTGGTTATACGCGGATTGTTTCTGGCAAGCCGTATACCATTTATATATATACGGTCCAGTTCGAGCTTTAATTCGTATAGTAATTTAGCATCCATAATCTTGATATTTTTTATCAATACAAAAGGCGAATAATTCTATTGGAAGTGATAATAGATAATGGTTTCACAGAAAATAAATTCGATTGAATATCTTCATTAACCTCTACCAGCAATGCATACCCTTCGGGATTTGCCGGCAATATGGCACGCAACAATTCCGATGTCGGAGCATTATCTTCCGGTAAATCCATAACAGTCAACAAACCACCTTGTCCATCTTCCAAAACAAGATGACCACCATTAATGAACGCCTTATGTAGCTTAATCAATACAGCAGGAGTCGGTTCGGCCAAAGGGTCTTTGAAACTTTCTTTCATTCTATTTACTACAACCGCATAATCTGTTTCAGCATTTCCTAATAGAGTTTTTATATCACTAGATTTTACTTTTCTTTTTTTTGCTTCTTTCCAACGTATTCTACTATTTATTTCTCCCGGGTAAACAAACATGAGTTTCGGTTTCACCACCTCCGGTTCCGTATCATTACCCTTTATAAATCGTACAACTTTGGCAGGACGAATCTTGCATACATAATGAATCTTTCCAGTTTTTAAATTAAACCAATAGCCTTTGTCTGTAAATGTCATTTTCTCAGTATCTTTCGTACTATTAAACGATAACTGAATGATTTCGGCACCCTTTTCATACATTTTATATTCCAGAAGGTTTATATTCTTCCACCAAAAACCGATATGGCTTTCCACCATCGAAGTTATATCAAGCTCAGCACCCTCAATACGTAGTTTAAGAAATTCCTTGATCTGCCCCACCACAACCAACAAGTAGCTCACATGAGCCACAAGGTTGGGGTACATTTTAGGATTGTTTGCATAATAAAGTAGAGAAAAGAAATGTCTGAAGTCTCTTAAAATACCAGGAGAATAATAACCGTCCAATCCTTCTATATCATAACATATCTCCTCCCTGTATTCAATGTCAACAGATGAAATTCCCATCTGAAGCACATCTTCTAAGATCCTTTCAGCTTCCTCTATTGTTCGTTGCTGTCTTCTAGCTACAGTAATCATCCATTCACTATTCCCTCTCGGTGTTTCGATCTCCTCTTTCATTTTATTCATAATTAAACCTCCATTATTTCAGCAATCTCCAATAGTGTTAAGCTATTCACCCTACGAAGATAAATATTTTTTCTTTTGCAATCCATCTGTTTTACCACAAAAGCCATTAACAAAAAATCCTTTCCCATTATAATGGGAAAGGATTATATTGATAAATTACTATTTTATTTTCTCGCAAAGATGACTGTACATCAATCAAGCGCTGATTTTTACTCCCCCGGAAAAGTAGTGCTTCATTACGTAAAGACTCTTCAAATCTTCCATCAACAAGCACGTCAATATAAGGCAGCAAAGCAGCCTGCTTTTTATTTTTCAATATAGACTCGAAAGTAAAACCGGTATAACACCATATACTTTTCCGGCTTCGCTCCTTTATTTCTTTAGCTAATTCGGTGAATCCCTCAGGCTGAAAGAGCGGATCGCCACCACTAAAGGTAACATTAGCAAAATCGTCGGCCAGAACTTTATTCAGTAACACATCGGTAGAAACCGAAGTTCCCCGGCCAATATCCCAGGATTCAGGATTATGGCATCCCGGACATCGTTGCGAACATCCGGCTGCATAAATTGCAGTTCTAAAACCAGGGCCATCTACCGTTGTATCTTCAATTACATCTAAGATAGAAAGCGTCATGGCTATTGATGAATAACGCGATCATTCAACTCAGCCAGTTTTGCACTATTCCAACGATTGGTTGTACCTACAAGATAACCGGTAATACGTTGCAATTTATCCAAATGATCGCTTCCGCAATGAGGACACACTTCCTGGTTGGCTACTGCATTTTCATATCCGCAGTCCAAACAGCGGGTACGGTTATGATTTACCGACCCGTAGCCGATATTGTATTTATCCATCATATCCACCACTTGCAGTATAGCATCCGGATTATGTGTCGCGTCGCCATCTATTTCTACATAAAAGATATGTCCGCCACGGGTCAGATCGTGATAAGGTGCTTCTATTTCTGCTTTATGACGGGCACTACATTTATAATATACCGGGATATGGTTTGAATTAGTATAATAATCACGATTAGTTATTCCAGGCAACGAACCGTATTTACGTCTGTCACGGGCAGTAAACTTACCGGATAAGCCTTCGGCAGGAGTAGCCAGAACGCTATAATTATGCTGATATGACTCACTGAACTGATTTACACGATCACGCATATAGGTAACAATCTTCAATCCAAATTCCTGTGCTTCTGCATCTTC
Source organism: Bacteroides sp. 51 (assembly GCF_010500965.1). Classification (GTDB taxonomy): domain Bacteria; phylum Bacteroidota; class Bacteroidia; order Bacteroidales; family Bacteroidaceae; genus Bacteroides. The sequence goes on from NZ_QVMI01000016.1 coordinate 69,625, forward strand.
ACCATGATGTTTACCCAAAAGAGCAACTAAACATTCAGCTAAACCAATGTATCCAATTCCGAGAGTACCCTGATTGATAACTGAACTGATAGTATCCGTTGGTCCCAGCTTCTCTGCACCTACCCAAAGGGCCGTCATTAACAGAGGAAATTGTTTAGCAAATGCTGTTTTCTGAAACTCAAAACGCTCATGCAACTGTTTGGCAGCAAGGTCAAGCATGTTATCCAGCTTGGAAAAGAACAAAGCAATACGTTCTTCTTTCTTCTCTACTTTCATGCACTCAAGTGCCAGACCTACAATATTTATGGTCGAAAAAGAGATGTTTCCTCGTCCGATAGAAGTTTTAGGTCCGAACCGGTTTTCATATACACGGGTGCGGCACCCCATGGTTGCCACTTCATGTTCGTATCTTCTCGGATCATTTGCATCCCACTCTTCGCTTTGGTTAAATGTGGCATCCAGATTCAGGAAATTAGGAAAGAACCGGCGAGCAGAAACTTTTGCGGCCATCTGGTAAAGGTCGTAATTACGATCTTCGGGCAGATAATTTACCCCACGTTTCTTTTTCCATATCTGAATAGGGAAAATAGCAGTTTCACCATTTCCTACCCCCCGATAAGTACTTCTCATGATTTCGCGCATAATGCAACGTCCCTCGGCCGAAGTATCCGTTCCATAATTAATAGAACTAAATACAACCTGGTTTCCACCACGCGAATGGATGGTATTCATGTTATGGATAAACGCTTCCATGGCCTGATGTACACGGGATACAGTCTGGTTTATAGCATGTTGAACAATACGCTTTTCACCTTCCAGATCATCAAGAGACAGTGCCAGGTAATCATCTATTTCTACTTCGTATAAATGCGCATAGTCTTTACCATTCAGCTTTTCCAGTGTTTTCATTTCCTCAATAAAGCTGGCACGAACATAAGGAGCCAGATAAAAGTCAAATGCAGGAATTGATTGACCGCCATGCATCTCATTCTGGGCTGTTTCTAAAGAAATACACCCAAGAATACTGGCCGTTTCAATACGTTTAGCCGGGCGGGATTCACCATGCCCCGCAGAAAATCCATGTTGCAAAATACGATCCAGCGGATGTTGCACACAGGTTAGACTCTTTGTTGGATAGTAATCTTTATCGTGGATATGGAGATAATTAGCAGCAATAGCATCTTTTACTTCATCACTTAATAGATAGTCATCCACAAACGGCTTGGTGGTTTCACTAGAAAACTTCATCATCATACCCGCCGGAGTATCTGCATTCATATTTGCATTCTCACGTGTTATATCATTGGATTTTATATCGATAATCTCCAAAAACATATCGCGCGTTTTTGCCTTACGGGCAATACTGCGCTGATTACGGTATGCAATGTATTTTTTTGCAACATCTTTACGGCTACTTTCCATCAAAGCAACCTCCACAGCATCCTGAATTGCTTCTACAGTCATCTGTGATTTTCCTTTGAAAGATATATGATCCGTTATCTGGCTTACTAATTGTCTATCTTCACCCCTCTCTGTGTGTAGCATAGCTTTACGAATGGCGGTAGCGATTTTATCCTCATTAAAACCTACTACACGACCGTCTCTCTTTATAACTGTTTGTATCATGGGTTCATTGCTCTGTTATTCTTCTACAAAGTTACGTTTATATTCTATACGATTATACTTTTGGAAAACTTTACTGGCGTTAATTTTTGTAAAATAGCTAATAACCAGATCATTAAAAAAAGTTTTAGAAAACTTTTATAAAAAGCAGGCGAGAAATAGTTTTCTAAAACAGAGCACCTTTAAATCTTCCGGAGCAATAAGAATGAATAAATATTTTTCATCATATAAACATGAAAAGAAACACGTTTCACACTATTGAGTATGAGGACATTAAACCTTAATATGAAAGATAGATTGAAAAGAAAAAGTGCTTCCCTTCCGGAAGCACTTTCATGAAAGAACAAGTGGTCAGTTATAGCAATAGCCAATTTTGAGACACAAGCAAACAAACAGAAGAAAGCCATCTATGACCACCGTCAATTCAAAACATAGTTACAAATCTTAAATATACTCAAGTAAGATTAATCGGTTTAGGTTATTGTTTATTTAGGTAGAAGTTATAATAAAGAGGGCTATAAGAATCAACTGGTTCATCATTCACCTTTATTTCTTTTGCCTCCAGGTTGAACTTCAAAATCTTATCGGAATAAGCTGATTTTTCATTTTCAGGAACAGAAATAGTTACCTTCACATTCTTTTCCACCTCAACTTCTTCCTCGGTTACTTTATAAGTAAACTCCATTGGTTTAGGATCAAGAACCATGCCAATACTATCTTGCACCTGATTTAATTGACCTTTATACCCAACCTTGAAGTTCACTTCATCCATTGATTCAACAATATCAGCCGCATTGTCTTCACCTTCTATAGCTGCAATAATGTTTTCAACCGGGAAATTCTCGAAACGAATTGTATCATTATTCACAGTAGCGGTTACGTCAATCCCAGCCGGAGCTTCACTTTTAGCAACACGATTTAATACTGTAGAAGTAACAGACATTTTACCCTTATAAGAGCCATATACATCAGTTACGGCAGGAGTTTTAGGATCGTCATCATCGCTACATGAAGTGAACGAAACAACTGTAGTTAAGGCAGCAATAAAAAAGATTGATTTTTTCAAATTAAGGATTGTTTTCATTTTACTTTTTTTTAATTTAATGTGATTAACTGTATAGCACAATGCTGCTGCCGGCAATAATGCATCATGCCTGTAATAAGTGTACGTACAACAATATAAACTCTGATTTATCTATTATACTGCATCAAAAACTAAAAAAAATAAGAAAAAAAACTCAATTATTTGATAAGTCACTGTAACACTATTAGTTACAAAATCAATTTATTTAGTCCTCCACTATAAGTCAAGGTTAGCTTATGCATTGCTCTTGTTACGGCAATATAAAGCATTCCTCTATCTATTTCAGAAGAATAGTTTTCGCTATTCACCTGAGGAATTATCACCTCATCAAACTCTAATCCTTTTGCCACATGAGCAGAGGTAACAACAATTCCATTCACAAAAGCCGAGCTACTACTCGACAGGAAATAAATATCTTCTATCACGCCTTTTAAACATTCGGCCAACTCTTTTGCCTGTTGCTCGGTTTTGCAAATTATTCCAAGAGAACGACTTTCAGTTGCTTTAAAGGCAGCAACCAAATCAATTATACCATAGATTTCTTTTTCTCTACTTTTATAGTTTATTAATCTGGGTTGCTCGCCATGCCTTGCAACAGGTTCGAGATCTTTACTCATTCGAATTTTCTGTGCAAAATCTGTAATTTCATAAGTTGAACGATAGCTTTTACACAATTTCATAATCTGCCCTGTTACAAAGGATTTTTGAATTAAATCTGCATTTGAAGAGCCATAAGGGTTAACAGATTGACCTGCATCGCCAAGAATTGTTTTACGGCAAGAATATAGTTTTTGAATTACTTTATATTGAACCGGAGAATAATCCTGCATCTCGTCAATCAGAAGATGCTTTACACAAGTTTGCCCCTTCTTCCCATCTAAAGCTATATGAAGATATGCTAAAGGGGCCAGGTCAGCATACTCAAGAATCCGGTTTTTGCGCATCTTAAACATATCAGGTCTTCCAGCCCACTCAAAGAACTCTTTATAAACCTGCAAGTCATTATTGGCAGCGAACATTTTTTTAATTTCATTTCTCAATGCATTGCGTTCAGCTCTGGCAACAGTTATCTGATACTTTATTCCCATCATCTCAAGGATATAATCCGTCATTATTTCAAAGCGCATACGCATTGGATATCGGTTGAAACGACGAAATTGTTCATCAATAAAGCCTGCGGGGATGGTGACATACTTTGTTAGTCTGACATCTACAGCCTTAAAATAATTGTTCTCGATATGCAAAATAAACCGGTCCAGTTGTGAAACAAAATCAAACGATGCTTTATACTGTATCCGTTCAATAAATCCGGAAGCAGGTTTATCTAGTAACTCCGCCACCTGCTCAAAGAAAGTCTGGTATTTGTATTTGTTTTCTAATACTTCCGAAAGAATCTGATCCATAGTCGTTTCAGGAACATTTTCTTCTCCAAGTTCAGGTAATACGTTGGATATATAATCAGCAAAAACTTTATTTGGTGAGATTATCAATATGTCTTTGGATGTGAGATCACCCTTCATCGCATATAATAAATAGGCTATGCGATGCAATGCAATAGATGTTTTACCCGAACCGGCTACTCCTTGTATAATCAGTACATGTGCATCTTCATTGCGGATAATCTTATTTTGCTCCCGCTGGATGGTAGCAACAATATTTCTCATCTTATCATCTGCATTCACACTAAGCTCCTTCTGGAGGATTTCGTCATGAACTGCCAGAGAGCTTTCAATCATAAATTCCATCCTCCCATTCCGGATGCGATATTGACGCCTGAGCAGTATTTCTCCTATTATTTCACCTGTGGGAGATTGATAAGATGCAGCGCCCAGCTCGCTATCATAGAACATTCCTGAAATAGGTGCACGCCAATCATAAATCAGATTTACTTTGTTCTTGGGATCATAAAAGGTATGTATTCCTATGTAGACTGGCAGGACGGAACTTTCCTGCCCTTTTTCTCTGAAATCCAGGCGCCCGAAATAAGGTATATCGAGAATCTTGCCCATCCGTCCACGTTTATTGATAACCTTTTCACCCAATGCATAATGATTAAGAATGCTTTCTCTCATTGAGCGAATTTCATGCGGATCCCACAAATTGAGGTTGTAAAAAAAAACAAAGCTGTGGTTAAACTAAAAAAGCTTCCCAAAAAGGAAGCCTTATCAGAGCGAAAGACGGGATTCGAACCCGCGACCCTAACCTTGGCAAGGTTATGCTCTACCAACTGAGCTACTTTCGCATTTTTCTATTTTCTGTGAAGAGAATGAGACTCGAACTCACACGACATAACTGTCACTACCCCCTCAAAGTAGCGCGTCTACCAATTCCGCCATCTCTCCATTCTCTCAATGATCACTTTTAGGGTGTGCCCAGAACAAGACTCGAACTTGCACGTCTCTCAACACTCGCACCTGAAACGAGCGCGTCTACCATTCCGCCACCTGGGCCGCTAGAGCGAAAGACGGGATTCGAACCCGCGACCCTAACCTTGGCAAGGTTATGCTCTACCAACTGAGCTACTTTCGCGATTGCGGATGCAAAGGTATTGAAAATCTCTAAACTTGCAAATAATCTATTTACTTTTTTCGCCATAAGATTTAAACTTCCAAAGCTCAACTCATTCTATCCCGATAATCTTCATACTGGAATTGCTTGTAAATTATAGCCTTAACATCTGAGGTCCACAAAGCAATAGCCGGATGGTGAATACCGTTGAACATATTTGTTTTCACCATAGTATAATGAATCATATCTTCAAAAACAATTCGCTCGCCAATTTGTAATTCATGATCGAAACTCCAGTTACCCATATAATCACCGCTCAAGCAAGAGTTTCCACCCAAACGATATATATACGGTCCGGAATCTCCCATTTCAGCGCCTCTAACAGTCGGTTGATAAGGCATTTCCAGACAGTCGGGCATGTGACAGGTAAAGCTGACATTCAGGATGGCGGTTTTAATACCGCGACTTTCTACAATATCCACGACTTCCGAAGTCAAAACTCCGGTTTGCCATGTGAAAGCAGAGCCAGGCTCTAAAATGATCTGAAGATGGGGGTAACGGGATTTCAGCCCTTTCAGAAGTGCAATCAGATGATTCGTATCGTAATCTTTTCTGGTCATCAAGTGTCCGCCACCCAGGTTCAGCCATTTGATTTGTGAAAACCATCGGGAGAATTTCTCTTCAATATGTTGCAGTGTATGCTCCAATTCAAAGGAAGAAGATTCGCAATGGCAATGACAATGAAAGCCGTCAATGCCTACCGGTAAAGTATCCGGCAAAAGATCGGCTGTTAGCCCAAAGCGAGTACCAGGGGCGCAGGGATTATATAGTTCGGTTTCCACTTCCGAGTATTCCGGGTTAATCCGGATACCACAAGAAATTCCTTCTTTAACCGTCATTGAATAAAACCGGTGAAACTGCAACAGGGAATTAAATGTGATATGGCTACTACAGCGCATAATTTCGGGAAAATCATCTTCAGTATAAGCGGGCGAATAGGTATGTGCTTTACTGCCGAACTCTTCTAAAGCCAAACGGGCTTCATATACCGAACTGGCAGTAGAATGTTCAATATAATCCCGGAATATAGGAAACGAACGCCACATGGCAAATGATTTAAAAGCAAGAATTATTTCCACTCCGGCTTGCTCTTTCACATTCCGGATGAGGTCTAAATTCTTTCTTAAAAGATCTTCTTCCATGATATAACAAGGAGAAGGAAACTGAGAAAAATCTACCATATTTGAGGTTTTAAGATTTTATCAGGAGCTAGTAGTAAGTAGTTAGTAGTAAGGTTAAAGAGCCATACCACAAGGAAAAGATAAGACCTAACTACTGACTACTAGCTACTGACTACTAATTCAATATTTTAAAACGGGCAAAACGCAACAACAACTGTTTATCTCCGGCATTACGGAAATGAATAGTAGCCTTCATATTATCGCCTGTTCCTTCAATGTTAATCACTTCGCCAATTCCAAATCGCTCATGTTCAATCGTTTGTCCGACCTGCAAATCTGTTAATGGTGCAGACGACCGGGTGGGTGGCAAAGCCCCTACACGTTTCAAAGTGCGGGGAGCGGTTGAGGAAGGTGCATTTTCCGCTTCACGTTTAGGAGGAATCGAAGCAGGAGGAGAAGCAACTTGCCTTTCACGTTGCTCGTTCCGGAAACGACTGGCTCTTTCATCCACTCTGTTACTGATTCCGGCTTCTTCGGGCAAGGATAAATAACAGGTATCAATATCTCTCAGAAAACGGCTTGGACTACTGAATTCCATTTTGCCATATCGGAAACGGGATTTGGCATAAGATAAAAAGCAATGATCTTCTGCGCGGGTAATAGCGACATAAAAAAGCCTGCGCTCTTCTTCCATTGCCTGCGGAGAATAACCCGACATTCCACTCGGGAAAAGATTTTCTTCCAAGCCAACAACAAAAACATTTGGAAATTCCAGCCCTTTGGCCGAGTGGACAGTCATCAAAGTCACTTTCTTATCATCACCTTCTTTATCCGAATCCTGATCGGTCAACAAAGATACTTCCGACAGGAAGTCACTCAAGGAAATGTTTGTATTTCCTTCTTCCATCCGTTCCGAGCAGTATTCATGCATACCATTAACCAATTCTTCTATATTTTCTTTGCGACTCAGGTTCTCCGGGGTATTATCCTGACTGATCTCATTCATAATGCCCGACTTGCGAATGATTTCCGTTCCTATCTCATATGCATTCTTTTCATATTGCATTTCGATGAACTCTTCTATCAATTCCCGGAACTTCTGCAACTTCGCCAATGTATTCTTATTCAGTTCCAAACCAAAGGTAGAAGGCTCACACATTGCCTGCCATAAGCTGACGTTGTTGCTTACCGCTGCGTCAATTATTTTCCCCAAAGTCGTATCACCGATTCCACGTGCCGGATAATTGATAATTCGCTTGAAAGCCTCTTCATCATCGGGGTTCACAAGCAACCGGAAATAGGCAATGGCATCTTTAATTTCCTTTCGTTGGTAAAAAGAAAGACCACCATAGATTTTATATGGAACAGAGCGCTTGCGCAGAGCCTCTTCAAAAACACGGCTTTGAGCATTCGTACGATACAAAATTGCAAAGTCGGCATACTCATAATCCTTTCTACGCCGCATTTCAGTTATTTTGTTCACTACAATCTCCGCTTCTTCCACATCCGAGTATGCCTGAAACACTCCGATAGCCTCTCCCCTCTCTTTTTCCGAGAAAACAGCCTTTCTTATCTGCCTTTCATTCTTCTCTATCAAGCTGTTTGCAGCACTTACAATGGTTTTAGTGGAACGGTAATTTTGTTCCAGTTTAAATATTTTCGTTTTCGGATAAAGCGTAGAAAAGTTAAGTATATTGTCAATATTTGCACCTCTAAAAGAATAGATACTCTGGGCGTCATCTCCCACTACACAAAGCATCTGGCTCTCCTTGCTCAACTGCAATACAATCATGTGTTGTGCATAGTTTGTGTCCTGATACTCATCTACTAAAATGTAACGGAATTGTGTACGATACTTTTCCAGTATCTCCGGAAAATCGCGGAATAGAATGAAGGTATAGAACAACAGGTCATCAAAATCCATAGCACCCGATTGCCGGCAACGATCCCAGTAGCGACTATAAATATCGCGTACAGCAGGCATTTTAGCTGCATTATCACTTTCATAAGCCTCTTTATTGGCAGCATAGGCAGATGGTGAAACCAGGTGATTCTTTGCGTTGGATATACGAGCTTGCACGTTTCCCGGTTTATACATCTTTTCATCCAATCCCATCTCTTTTATGATGGAACGGATCAGGCTTTTAGAATCCGATGTATCGTATATGGTAAACTGTGAAGTGAATCCCAGCGAAGCCGCCTCGGCACGTAATATTCTGGAGAAAATAGAGTGGAATGTTCCCATCCATAACCGGCGCGCACGCTGCTCTCCCACTTTTTTACCTATACGTTCTTTCATCTCCCGGGCTGCTTTATTGGTGAAAGTCAGGGCCAGGATATTCCAAGGCTCGTATCCATGCTCCAAAAGATAGGCTATCTTATAAGTCAGTACACGCGTTTTGCCAGATCCCGCACCTGCAATGACAAGTGACGGACCATCGTTATACACCACCGCCGCGCACTGGCTGTCGTTAAGTTCTTTGATATAGTCTGTTGACATGCTATTTTATGTCTATTGAATTAAGTTTCCGATTGATAATATCTATGCAAAGATAGAAGAAATTTCGTTCAGAACAGAACATTTTCAGGGTAGAGACTGTTATCTTTATATCGAAATAATAATTTCAATCCCGAATATTATGAATACAATATTAATATCTTTAATAATGACAGTTATGACTTACGAAATGCCAAAACTTCCTTATGCAGACAATGCATTGGAACCAGTTATTAGTCAGCAGACTATTCAATTCCATTACGGAAAGCACTTACAGACTTATGTAAATAACCTGAACAATCTTGTTCCAGGCACCGAATATGAAGGTAAAACAGTTGAAGAAATTGTAGCAAAAGCACCCGACGGCGCAGTATTTAACAACGCCGGACAGGTATTGAATCATGCGCTTTACTTTACTCAGTTCACTCCTAACCAGAAAAGTGCTGAGCCAACAGGTAAGCTTGCAGAAGCGATCAAACGTGACTTCGGTAGCTTTGCAGACTTCAAAAAGAAATTCAATGAAGCATCTGTAGGATTGTTCGGTTCGGGTTGGGCTTGGCTATCAGCCGATAAAACCGGTAAGCTACATATTACGAAAGAAACAAATGGTAGCAATCCTGTTCGTGCGGGACTTAACCCTCTGTTGGGATTCGACGTATGGGAACACTCCTATTATCTGGATTACCAAAACCGTCGCGCAGACCATGTTGAAGCCCTTTGGAAAATTATCAACTGGGAAGAAGTAGAAAAGCGTTATAAATAAGTAGTATATACGCTCTCATACTGATCTCTACTCAGGATTATAAGAGATACATTGCTCATCTCCTAATGATAATCGGATTATCATTAGGAGATTTTTTATTTTCAATAAGAGATGCCATCGACCAGATGTACGACTAGTCAGTGACCAGATGTACAACTGGTCACTGACTAGTCGTACATCTGGTCGATATTATGAATAAAAGATATTCTTGTGTCAAGTAAGAGATAAATGAATTATGACTAGAAGTTGAACGATGTTCATTACTTTTTATTTAATTTGCCATCTAAAGTAAAAATCAAATGGAAAGAATTACAAATTACAAAGAGTATCTGGCTCAACCCATATATAGGCTTTCCTTACATAAAATTGTTGATTCTGTCAGCGTTTATCCGGAAGACTTTGATATCGTTTACAAACTAATCAAAGACCCGCAAGAGAAAGTTTCCTGGCGAGCAGCTTGGGCATGCGAAAAGATCTTTGAAAAATATCCGGATTTTCTGGAAGGCAAACAAAAAGAGTTGATCGCTATCGTAATGAATAACAAACATAGTGGCACGCGACGGATCTTACTTTCCATTCTATTGGAGCTTCCGGCTCCCGAACCACTTCCTGTTGACTTTCTTGATTTCTGCTTTAACAATATGCTGGATTTAAACCAGGCCATAGCTACACAAGCACTTTGCATCAAGATGTCTTACAAACTATGCCTTCTTGAGCCGGAGCTTCTTCCGGAATTAAAACTATATCTGGAGAACGCGGAACCCGAATATTACTCGCCCGGCGTAAAAAGCTGTATAAGAAACGTTCTCAAAAGGCTTAACTAACAAATTTTCACAATAAACGTAGAGGCTCGAAGCACTATTTTGTTAACTTTGCTTATATAATAGGTTAAGGTATGAAGCTCATTGTAATCACTAGTCCCACTTTTTTTGTGGAAGAGGATAAAATCATTACAGTCCTCTTTGAAGAAGGACTGGATATACTACATCTCAGAAAGCCTGAAACCTCTGCCATGTATTCAGAGAGGTTGCTAACACTGATCCCCGAGAAATATCATAAACGGATCGTTACCCATGAACATTTTTACCTGAAGGAAGAGTTCAAACTCATGGGTATTCATCTTAATTCCCGCAATCCGCGAGAGCCGCACGATTATGCAGGACACATCAGCTGTTCATGCCGCACCCTCGAAGAAGTGGCCAGGAAAAAGCATTTCTACGACTATGTTTTCCTGAAAGCCATGTACGAACATGATCCGCATGGGGGAAAACTATTCAACTTTACCGCCGAAGAAATACGCGAAGCCGCTAAGAATGGAATTATAGATACCGAAGTGATGGCCTTCGGAGGAATCACCCCCGAAAACATACTCGAAGTAAAAGACTTTGGATTCGGAGGAGCCGTCATCATGAATGATCTATGGAACAAGTTCGACCCTTGCAGCGATCGCAACTACAAGGGAATCATCGAACATTTCAAGCACCTCAAAGAAATGGCCGACTAGGCAGAGAGGGCAGCGAGGGCAGCGAGGCGCTGCACCCATGTTTCCATGCGGTGGGGATAGTGGCTCTCTATAATGCTAAAAGTCGAAATGATCGGGATCTGAACCTACACGTTTATTTCTATTCAGTGCGCTAATCTGTGCGATCTCCTCATCCGATAGTTTAAAATCAAATATATCAATATTCTCTGCCAATCGTTTTTCATTTGATGACTTTGGAATGACAACTACTCCACGTTGATGATCCCAACGTAAAATAATCTGAGCTGGCGATTTTTCGTGCTTTTCGGCTATATCAATAATTATTTTTTCATTAAATAAATTGAATTTATTAGCAGCAAACGGACTCCATGCTTCTACACGGATACCATTCTCATTGCAATAATCTAAATCCTCCTGTTGAACAAGATACGGATGTAGTTCGATTTGATTTACCGCCGGAGTAATTGTACTTACATCTTTTAGTTCTTCCAAATGATGTTTCTTGAAGTTGCTTACACCAATTGCTTTTGCCCGTCCGGTATTATAAATTTCTTCAAATATCTTCCAGGTTTCTTTAAATTTACCGGGTACCGGCCAGTGAATCAGATAAAGATCTACATAATCAGTACCCAATTTCCTTAAACTATCTTCAAAAGCCTGTCTGACAGTTCCCTGTCGCTGATCTTCATTCCATACTTTTGTTGTTATAAACACTTCCTTGCGTGGAATACCCGAACTTTGTATCGCTTTGCCCACCGCTTCTTCATTATCATAATAAGCAGCCGTATCAATATGACGATACCCCATAGCCAGTGCTTTTTCAATTACAATCTGGGTGTCATCATCATTATCCATTCTGAAAACACCAAGTCCCACCCATGGCATCTCAACACCATTGTTTAGTTTTACTTTTTCTGTCATATCTTTCATTTATTACAATTCCAATAGCTTTATAACAGAGATGAATATTGATTTGTTGTGCATCAATACTACTTTATTTGCTATTGCTTACGTGGCAATACTCTGGATAACAAGAAGAAACCAATAACACCCGCCAGAAGCGAACCACCAAGCACGCCGACCTTTGCCTGGTTCAATAGAACCGGATCAGTTTCTCCAAATGAAAGATTCGCTATAAACAATGATACAGTAAACCCAATACCTCCTAACAGTGAGACTCCGGCAAGATTCTTCCAGTTCATCCCTACAGGCATCGGTACCAGTTTGGATTTAATGGCCATCCAGGTAAAACTAAATATGCCAATAAACTTACCAACAACCAAGCCCAACATAACTCCGATAGCTACACTGCCGAAAATCTCTCCGCTTCCACCACCCAACGTTACTCCGGCATTAGCAAAAGCAAAAAGTGGCAACACAACAAAGCTTACCGTATTATGCAGATTATCTTCCAACGATTGTAATGTACTGATTACACGGTCGGATGCGGTTTCCACACGTTTCAACTTAGCGATTTGCTGATTAGTAAGCACAATCTCTGTTCCATCTTCGGCCATAGTCGGGAATGTTTTTATAATACGGCGGATACGCTCCACATATTTACCCGCATTCAAACGAGGACGGGCAGGAATCATAAATGCAAGAATCACTCCGGCAATTGTGCTATGAATACCCGATTGCATAAACAGATACCAGGCAATGATACCACCAATTACAAATACTGCTTTACTCGTCGTACGGCGCATTCCCAGCAAATACAGAATCACAAATACCAATGCAGCCCACAATAAATAGGATACAGCAACATGAGAACTATAGAAAATGGCAATTACAAGAATTCCACCTATATCATCTACCACAGCAAAAGCAGTAAGGAAAATCTTCAAACAAAGCGGCACACGTTGCCCCAACAAACTAAGTACCCCAAGCGAAAACGCAATATCCGTAGCCATCGGAATAGCCAGTCCATGTCCCCCCGGAGATCCTGTTGGGCAAACCAGCGTATACATAATAACAGGAATAATCATCCCGCCACAAGCTGCTATAAACGGCAAACTTGCTTTTCGGAACGAGGATAATTCACCAACCAACAATTCACGCTTAATCTCCAGCCCTACAGCCAGGAAGAAAATGGTCATAAACCCATCATTAATCAACTGCAAAACAGTCATGGCATGCCCACCATGCGAGAACAGGTTGAAATCTCCGATCTGGAGATGAACTTCCATTGCAAGGAACTGATGATAGTAAGGCGCCAAAGGAGAGTTTGCCAGGATAGCAGCAGCAACGGCGGTTACAAACAGGAGAACACTAGCGAAAATGTTCATGAAAGATAAATACCTTCTTCGTAAAAAAGCCATAGGGTATAGTATTTAAAGATTATAAGATCAAAAGGTTTTCGTGTGCGACCAACAAAAAAAGGGTTAAAAAGAGGTCACACCCCTTCTTAACCCTAATATCGTTAATCCAGTTTTAATACAGCAAGGAAAGCTTTCTGCGGCACCTCCACATTTCCAATCTGCTTCATACGCTTCTTTCCTTTTTTCTGTTTTTCCAATAGCTTTCGCTTACGGCTGATATCACCACCATAACATTTGGCGGTCACATCTTTACGTACTGCTTTTATCGTTTCACGCGCTATGATCTTAGAACCGATAGCCGCCTGAATAGCAATATCAAACTGTTGCCTTGGTATCAGCTCTTTCAGCTTCTCGCACATCCGTCGTCCAAAATCATACGCATTATCGAAATGAGTCAATGTAGACAGTGCATCCACAGGCTCTCCATTCAACAGAATATCCAGTTTCACCAGCTTCGAAGCACGGAACCCATCCATGTGATAATCGAACGAGGCATATCCTTTGGAAATACTTTTCAATTTATCATAGAAGTCAATCACAATCTCCCCTAAAGGCATACTGTAATGAATTTCCACACGATTTCCTGAAATATATTCCTGCTTCAATAACTCACCACGTTTACCTAAACAAAGCGTCATGATTGGGCCAATATAATCGGTAGCTGTAATCACCGATGCTTTAATATAAGGTTCTTCGATATGATCAATCAGAGTCAGGTCGGGCATTCCACCGGGGTTATGCACTTCTGTCATTGTACCTTGCTTGTCATACACCTGGTAAGATACGTTCGGCACGGTAGTGATCACATTCATATCAAACTCCCTATCCAGACGTTCCTGTACAATTTCCATGTGTAAAAGTCCGAGAAAGCCACAACGGAACCCGAAACCTAAAGCCAGTGAAGACTCCGGTTGAAAGGTCAATGAAGCATCATTCAACTGTAACTTCTCCAAAGATGAACGCAGGTTTTCATAATCCTCGGCTTCGATCGGGTAAACTCCGGCAAACACCATCGGTTTCACTTCTTCAAAACCGGAGATTGCATTCGCAGCCGGACGCGCTATGTGGGTAATCGTATCTCCCACCTTCACCTCACGTGATGTTTTAATTCCCGAGATTATATATCCTACATCCCCCGTACGAAGTTCTTTACGTGGAAGCATCTGCATTTTCAATACACCGATCTCATCCGCATCATACTCTTTACCGGTATTTATAAACTTCACCTTATCTCCTGTGCGAATCACGCCGTTTGTAATCTTGATATAAGCAATGATACCACGGAAAGAATTGAATACCGAGTCAAAGATCAATGCCTGTAATGGTGCTTCTTCGTCTCCCTTAGGATGAGGAACACGCTCAATAACAGCAGCGAGTATCTCTTCTACACCCATCCCTGTCTTACCGGATGCGCGAATAATTTCTTCACGTTTACAACCCAGAAGATCTATAATTTCATCTTCCACTTCTTCAGGCATTGCACTTGCCATATCGCACTTATTTACAATAGGAATAATTTCCAGATCGTGGTCAATGGCCATATATAGATTAGAAATAGTCTGTGCCTGCACTCCCTGCGAAGCATCTACAATAAGCAATGCTCCTTCACACGCAGCTATTGATCGGGATACCTCATACGAGAAGTCAACATGCCCCGGGGTGTCGATCAGATTCAGAATATACTTCTCATTATTATATGTATATTCCATCTGTATGGCATGACTTTTGATGGTAATCCCCCTCTCCTTTTCAAGGTCCATATCATCGAGCATTTGCCCGCCTGTAACCTGAATGGTTTTAGTGAATTCCAGTAAACGGTCTGCCAATGTGGATTTTCCGTGGTCAATATGAGCAATAATACAAAAGTTGCGTATATTTTTCATGCAAGTTTATTTTCTAATTTTGGTGTGCAAAGATACGTAAATGCCGGAATAAAAAAAAATGCGTTGATAACATTCGAAATGTATCAACGCACTTTTTTATAGGTCGTGTAAGTTCTCCTTAGTTCAGAGTAACGAAAATATCACCTTCAACTTCACTTGTAGAGATTTTATCTTCTCTAAGCAACCAGCCAAGACCTAAATAAAGATCTTTGTCTGCTTTTAGTTTAGCGGCTTTTTTAATTTCCTTACCTGTTAGTCCTTTTGTTTCATTCAGTGCATTCCAGATTTCACCTGCAATTTCACCTGCTTTTACTTTCAACATTTGCTTTAAAGTTTGGGTTTAACATGCCAATACCGGACACATAAAATATAATCCGGATTATATTTTCACGGCAAAGATAGGCATTTTATATGTTATATAACACATTCCATTCTTTTTTTTTAGACTTATTGTAATAAAAAGTGTTGCTTGAACCCATTTTTATCATTTTTGAAGATATTCAGACCAAATCCGGGCAGCTTCTTCTACAATTTTTAAGCAAGGGCGCTTGGCATAATACTGGTCTGTTCGCTCTTCCGGATTAGATGAAATCGGTGTATTTTTACGAAGTTCCAGCAGCTCACGGCAAATTAGTGCTCCGTTGCGTTCTTTAAATATAGCAGCCAACTCTTGCACAAGCGCATAGTTCTGTGCCTTAGCCTCTTTGTCTTTTCCATCAATGGCTCCTGTTTCTAATCCTGCCAAAATAAATAACCCGCACGCCGCTCCGCACGTCTCACGCATACGCCCTATTCCGCCGCCAAATGAGGCTGACATTCTTAATGCTTGTTCTTCTGTAAAACCGTATAAATCGGCAAATGCGGTTGCTACCGACTGCGAACAGTTATAACCACTCTTAAATAATTCTATAGCTTTTTGTACTCTGTTTTCCATTTCTAAATTCCCTCTGTTTTACAGAAAATTTAAAAGATATATATACGGTTTGTCTACATTATAAGGCGTCATTGTAAAGCTTCTTAAATTTGCATAAAAACCATAGTCAACATCTACCTTTTTTTCTATTTTCCGTAACTTTAAATAATATAGGATGCACCTTAACATAACTTGCAAATGAATTTGCAGTTCTGTCTTCGACTTTCCTTATATTTGTATTTTATTTATTATATATTATTACACTTATGGCAACCACCTTTGACATTCAATTACCACACTATCCCCGGGGATTTCATATCATCACCCGGAACATCATATCCAACCTACCGGAACTACCAGAGAACGGTTTATTGGTTGTTTTCATTAAACATACCAGTGCTGCGCTTACAATTAACGAGAATGCCGATCCTGATGTACGGAAAGACTTTAATTCATTCTTCAACCGGCTTGTGCCTGATGGTGCATCTTATTTTGTGCATACCCTGGAAGGTCCCGACGATATGAGCGCACATATTAAATCCTCCCTTCTCGGATCATCTGTTACTATACCTATAAAGAACCACCGTCTTA
This sequence comes from Bacteroides sp. 51, assembly GCF_010500965.1. Taxonomy (GTDB): domain Bacteria; phylum Bacteroidota; class Bacteroidia; order Bacteroidales; family Bacteroidaceae; genus Bacteroides. Next base: position 86,472 of record NZ_QVMI01000016.1, read on the forward strand.
ACCTCGGTACCTGGCAGGGTATCTACCTATGCGAGTTTCGTGACGGTGGCGATAGTCGTAAGTTAAGTATAACTATTATATAAGTTCCAGCACCATGGGGCAATGATCGGAGTGTACCGCATCATTCAGGATATAGGCATCTTTAATCTGCGGTTTAACCGACTCACTGACCATACAGTAATCAATCCGCCATCCTTTGTTCTTCGCCCGTGAATTAAACCGGTAGCTCCACCAAGTGTATTCCTGCTTTAACGGATATAGATATCTGAACGTATCAATGAAACCTTCTGCCAGAAAACCAGTCATCCATTCGCGTTCTTCCGGCAAGAATCCGCTGTTGGTGGCGTTCCGTATCGGATCATGGATATCAATCGGCTCATGACAAATATTGTAATCGCCACAAAGAATCAGTTTCTTACGCGTTTTCTGCAATTCAATGACATATTTCTGAAAGGCCTCCAGCCATTCCATTTTAAAGGCTTGCCGTTCATCTCCGCTTGTTCCTGAAGGGTGATAAACACTCACAATAGATAAGTCCCCATAATCGGCACGGATAAAACGTCCTTCATTATCATAAAGATTTATTCCCATTCCATATTCCACATGGTCGGGTTCTTTCTTCACCAAAAGCGCTACTCCACTATATCCTTTCTTCTGCGCCGAATACAAATAAGTTTTATACCCCAGCGCTTCAAAGACTTCCATGGGACATTGATCGGGTTGCAACTTCGTTTCTTGCACACATAATACATCAGGATTTTCCTGTGCCAACCATTGAGGCAACCCTTTGGTTATGGCAGCCCGCAACCCGTTTACGTTATACGTTATTATTTTCATAAGTAAATTATTTTAATACATATCTGGCGTGATAACTACCCGGAAAAGCTCATTGCCATTACTACCCGAAAAATAGACATATTTCATTGTAACATGGTGGTTGCGGTGGATGGTCAATCCGGTAGCTTTTTTAACTTCTATAGGCAGTTGTTCCTGAAGTTCTTGCCGTTTTTGATTAGCAACTTCTATATTATCAGCATCACCGATAAGAGTATAATAATAATGAAAAGTATTATCAGTAGTAGTATACCGGATACTATCAGCGCGTGTATAATTGTCAATCATCATTGGACATAAGCGATTTTGTTCTTCTGCCTCTTCTGCAAACATCTTTTCTTTGGAAGACGAGCAAGAAGAAAGGAACGAGAGTAAAAGACCGATAATGGTTACAAATACAAATGGATATCGCATAATTATAGTTTTTAAATTATGAGTTTAAGTTTAACTAAGCCCTTCTATCTCTCCATTCACAATATCAATATGTAGTGCTTGTGGCTCTTTGGGCAGTCCCGGCATGCGAAGCATTTCACCCACTACTGCTACAATCATTTCGGCTCCATTGTTAATCACAATATCACGGATATGTAATTCAAAATTCTCAGCTACTCCATATAGCTTCGGATTTCCGGAAAATGAATATTGTGTTTTAGCTATACAGATCGGAAAATGAGAAATACCCATTTTATCAATCATTTGAATAGACTTACGAGCCTCAGGACTATACGTCACCTCATTAGCACCATAGAGTTTCCGGGCAACTTTCTCGATCTTCTCACACACTGTATCAGCTTCGTTGTATGTAAACTGCAATGCTGCCGATGGTTGCTCTTCAATGGTTTTCACAACTAGCTCGGCCAATCCTACCGCACCTTCACCTCCATCAGTAAATGCATTATTCACAGCAAAACCAACTCCATTTTTAGCACAGTGTTGACGTACCAATTCTATTTCTTCATCTGTATCCGAAGCATATTTATTAAATGCCACAACTACAGATTGACCAAAAGAACGTAGATTGCGAACATGTTTATCCAGATTCTTTAAACCTTCCAAAACACCTTCCTTATTGGGTTCCCTGATATGTTCTACACTTACATGTCCATGCATTTTCAACCCTTGTAAAGTAGCAACGATCACAGTCAACCGTGGTTGTAGCCCAGCTTTTCTACATTTGATATTATAGAACTTTTCAGCCCCTAAATCTGCTCCAAAGCCAGCTTCTGTTACCACATAATCTCCATAAGTCATTGCCATTCTGGTTGCCAGAATAGAATTACATCCATGTGCTATATTAGCAAACGGACCGCCATGCACAAAGGCCGGGGTATTTTCTGTGGTCTGTACCAGATTAGGATTAATGGAATCTTTCAATAATATGGCAATTGCTCCTGCCACTCCCAGATCTTTCACTGTAAACGGCTTATCATCATAAGTAAAGCCCAGCAGAACATTCTCTATCCTTCTGCGCAAATCTTCCTGGCTACTTGCCAGACAAAGGATAGCCATAATCTCCGATGCTGTCGTTATATCAAACCCTGCTTGCTGAGTAATACCATTCGTTTTAGGCCCCAGGCCTGTAACGATACTACGCAACGATCGGTCGTTTACGTCCAACACTCTACGCCACAAAATATCTTTCAAGCCAAATCCATTAGCTTTATTCTGATACAGATAATTATCCAACAAGGCCGAAATCATATTATGTGCCGAAGTTATGGCATGGAAGTCTCCTGTGAAGTGCAAGTTAATCTTATCCATCGGTAATACCTGTGCATATCCACCACCGGCAGCCCCACCTTTCATACCGAAACATGGTCCTAACGAAGGCTCACGTAGTGCCACTATGGCATTCTTACCTATTTTATTTAACCCTAAGGTCAAACCGATAGACACGGTTGTCTTTCCGATTCCTGCTTTCGTTGGCGTAATTGCAGTCACCAATATCAGGTTACTTTTTTCAACTTTTTCTTCATTGATCAGTTTCACGGGAATTTTGGCAATATATCTTCCATAATTCTCTACTTCTTCACGGGGAATCCCGGCACAAACGGCCACCTGTTTGATCTTCTTCAGCTCTATACTGCGGGCTATTTCTATATCTGACTTCATAATTCTACATATTTCCAATGAAAAACAACAAAGTTAATAAAACCATGAAGAATTATTTATTAATTTCGTAGCAAAATTTAGAGATATGAGTGAAAATATACAGTCGGAAAAGCCGAGGAATATAGGTTTCGCCCTCAGTGGTGGTTTTATCAAGGGGTTTGCCCATCTTGGGGTTATGCAAGCATTAAAAGAACATGATATCACTCCGGACATTATTTCGGGTGTGAGTGCCGGAGCATTAGTTGGAGCTTTTTGTGCGGATGGTAATGAGCCATACCGGGTATTAGATTATTTTGCCGGACATAAGTTTCAAGATCTCACCAAACTTGTTATCCCGAAACAAGGATTATTCGATCTTTGCGAGTTTATTGATTTTTTAAAAAGCAACTTGAAAACCAAGAATATCGAAGATCTCAAAACGCCCCTCATTATCACTGCAACAGATCTTGACCATGGCAAAAGTGTACACTTCCGCAAAGGTGAACTAGCAATACGTATTGCAGCTTCTTGCTGTATGCCTGTTATGTTTGCACCTATCTGTATAGATAAAATACATTATGTGGATGGTGGGGTTTTCATGAACCTGCCGGTTTCCACATTGCGCCGGGAATGTGAAAAGGTGGTAGCTATTAACGTAAGCCCGTTGGTGGCCAGTGAATATAAAATGAATATTGTAAATATCGCCATGCGTGCCTATAACTTTATGTTTCGTGCCAATACATTTCCTCAACGTGAAAGTTGTGATCTGCTGATTGAGCCTTACAACCTGCATGGATACAGTAATCATGAATTAGAGAAAGCCGAAGAAATTTTCGAGCAAGGGTATAATACGGCAAACGAAACCCTGGCTCGCCTTAAAGAAGAAAAACAATGTGTATGGAAACAATAAAAACCGGAATCGCTTCGTATGGTATGTCAGGGCAGGTATTTCATGCTCCTTTTATCTATACTAATCCACATTTCCAACTTTGCAGTATTGTAGAGCGCAGTAAAGAACTATCTAAAGAAAGGTATCCTGATGCTACGATTGTACGCAGTCTGCCCGAACTGTTGGCAGATAAGGATATTGAACTGGTCATAGTTAATACGCCGGACAGCACGCATTATGAGTATGCTAAGATGGCGCTTGAAGCAGGAAAACATGTTATTGTTGAGAAGCCATTTACTACGGATACCGCTCAGGCAGAAGAACTTATCACGCTGGCTAAAACCAAAGGTTTGATGCTTAGCGTATATCAAAACCGCAGATGGGATGCCGATTTTCTTACTGTAAAAGAGATTATTAATAAAGGATTACTTGGCCGTCTGGTAGAATTTGAATCTACCTTTGCCCGCTATCGCAATTTTATCAAACCGGATACTTGGAAAGAAACCGGAACCGCCGGTGGAGGCATGACTTATAATCTTGGTTCCCATCTCATTGATCAGGCCATTCAACTTTTTGGAATACCCGAGGCTGTATATGCCAATATTGCGACCCTGCGTACCGGTGGTCATGTAGACGATTATTTCCAGATCAATCTACTTCGTCCGGAACTCAACCCCGAATTACGTATTACTCTGAAAGCCAGCTACCTGATGCGCGAACCGGAACCCCGTTTTGTATTGCATGGTACACTGGGTTCTTACGTTAAACATGGACTGGATATTCAAGAGGAAAACCTGATTAGTGGTAAGATGCCCGATGAACCCAACTGGGGTGAAGAGGACGAACAAAACTGGGGACTACTTAACACTGAAGTAAACGGTGAACCGCTTTATGGCAAGTATCCCAGTCTACCAGGGGACTATAATGCTTTTTATCAAAATGTTTACGAACATCTACGTTTAGGTAAACCTTTAACCACCGATGCGTGTTATGTTTCCAATGTAATTCGCATTATTGAAGCGGCTTACAAAAGTAGTTATGAAGAAAAAGTTATATCATTATAATGAAACGCAGATTTACACAGATATAATAATAAAGATTAAAGAATCTGTGTAAATCTGCGTTAATCCGCGTTTCAAAAAACATAAATAGAATGAACAATAAAATCATCATCTATCAGGTCTTTACACGACTTTTCGGCAACAACAACAGCCATTGCATTAACAATGGAACGTTTCAGGAAAACGGATGTGGAAAAATGTCCGATTTCACAATGAAAGCATTAGAAGAGATAAAGAAGCTAGGCACTACCCACATCTGGTATACAGGCATCATAGAACATGCCACACAAACCGATTACCGCCGTTACAATATAGCTCCCGACCACCCTGCCGTGGTAAAAGGAAAAGCAGGTTCACCATATGCGATTAAAGATTATTATGATGTTGACCCTGATCTGGCCAATGACGTATCCAATCGGGTGAAAGAGTTTGAAAACCTCGTTACGCGTACACACCGGAGTGGAATGAAAGTTCTTATCGACTTTGTACCTAACCATGTTGCCCGCCAATATCATTCGGATGTACAACCCGATGGTAGCAGCCAGTTGGGAGGTAACGATGACACCAATCAGGCTTTCAGTCCATACAATAACTTCTATTATATCCCCGATACAGAGTTCCATGGCCAGTTTGACATGAAAGCCGGTATGCCTGAACCCTACTACGAGTGTCCGGCCAAAGCTACAGGTAATAACCGTTTTGATGCCCAACCCACGATCAACGACTGGTACGAAACGGTCAAATTAAACTATGGTGTAGACTATTTCAATGGTGAACAGGCACACTTCTCTCCTGTTCCTGACACCTGGAACAAGATGCTGGATATTCTGTTATTCTGGGCTTCAAAGAAAATCGATGGTTTCCGCTGTGATATGGCCGAGATGGTTCCTGTAGAATTCTGGGAATGGGCTATACCTCAGGTTAAGGAACAATATCCTGATATTCTTTTTATTGCCGAAGTATATAATCCTGCCGAATACCGCAATTACTTGCTCCGTGGGAAGTTTGATTATTTATATGATAAGGTTGGTCTTTATGACACCTTGCGTAATGTGATCTGTGGTTATGATTCAGCTAAATCCATTACCCGTAGTTGGCAAAGCCTTGGCGGGATAGAAAAACAAATGCTGAATTTCCTTGAAAATCATGACGAGCAACGCATTGCATCCGATTTCTTTGCCGGAAATGCAATCAAAGGTATTCCCGGGCTGATTGTTTCTGCCTGTATGAACACCAACCCGATGATGATTTACTTTGGACAGGAGTTTGGCGAACCGGGCATGGACACAGAAGGATTCAGCGGACGCGACGGACGCACTACGATTTTTGATTACTGGAGTGTAGACAGCATCCGCAAATGGCGCAACAATGGCACCTTTGATGGTAAAATGCTTACGGAAAAACAAAAACACTTGTATACCATCTATCAAAGAGTTTTAAATATTTGTAGTACCGAGGCAGCGATTACACAAGGGCAGTTCTTCGACCTGATGTATGCCAACGAAAACGGCTGGAAGTTCAATGAGCATAAGCAATATGTTTTCTTGCGTAAGCATCAAAATGAACTGCTGTTTATCATTGTCAACTTTGATAATATCAGTGTAGATGTAGCAGTCAATATTCCATCTCATGCGTTTGATTTCCTTCAAATACCACAAATGGAAACCTATAAAGCCGTTGATTTGATTACAGGAAAGAAAGAGACTATCAGTTTGTTGCCATACAAGGCTACAGAGGTTAGTCTGGGCGAATATAGCGGTAAGGTATTGAAGATAAAATTATAATTCTGAGGGGGTGTGTCATAAGTAGAAAAAGGATTGATTTATCTAACCATTAACTTATGACACACCTACTACTCTATTAATTTATCCCCTTTCAATAATAAATCTAACTTCTTTTCAATCAATGTTGCGCGTACATGCGATCCATAGTCAACAATAACGCCTTTCTTATTGACCAAAATACCATAAGGGTAACTGATGCCGGAAAAGGTTTTTGACAGGGATCGGAACTCCTCTTTAGTACAACAATGATTCGGTATTTCGGAGAGTTGATACTTTTGCAAGATCTTATAACTTTCCTGTTCGTCGCCGCCGGCACAAATGAAAGAAAAAGCCACATCTTTATATTTGTCATTGTCAATCAGCTCCTTATAACGAGGGAATTCTGCAATACAAGGCGGGCACGACGTAGCCCATATGTCTATAACCTGAACTTTTCCTTTATTCCTGGCTATTATTTCCGACAACAAATTTTCCTTAGACGATATATCTGCTTGCATATCAGTGACTCCACCTGTTATAGCAGCTGACATTATTTCCATATTATTTATCTTTTCCAATAAGTTCTGATGCTCCTTCACTAATCTGGAGTTGAGGTATAAATGATCTATTTGAGGATAAAGTTCTTCAAAAATAGGTAATTCTTTCGTCCTCAGAGCAATGCTTGCATAACGTGCAAGAGTGAAATTCTTAATCGTATCGTTAGGGAAATGTACCTTTTGCAAACAAGATGATATAGAAAAGTTCTCATCCGGTGGAGTTATCAACAGATTTAAGACAAAAGCCATTCCAACAAAATCAAAATGAGAGTCCGAATATAATTCCTTAGAGAAATATTTTGTATTTTTCTTATCTATTTCATCTTTCAGGACTATCAGGTCACCCACCTCCTTCCCGGAACGACTTCTTTGTAAAACTACCCTAATCAAAGTGGAATAATAATCCAGTTCTATCATAGCTTCAGTTAAGTACAATACATCTTCATGCCTTTGCGTTTTTTGCAGAAATTCATTTCGTTTCTGGTAGTATACACCCTTTTTATCATCAAGCATCCTTCGTATTTCATTCATAGAAAGATTACTTTCATTATTTGTGCCAATGCCATAATCGCCGCTCCGATAAAAGGTATGCTCAAAATAGTCCTTAAATTCACCGTTAATTTCCGCCGCTTTATTTCCCGACAATTGCACTTTTGTTAAATCCTCAAAATCCAGTTCAACATGTAAACTATCATTGGGGTAAACATACAGAAAATCCAGATACGGTTGCAAGCGAATGTCCTGAGCCTGGTTGAGTTCAAACTTAAAATGGAACTTCCCGTTTTCATCGATTGGGGTCGATATTCTAAAAGGTTCCCCCGATATGTCAGAGAGTTCTAACCGCATTTCCTTTGTGTCAGGGTATTTACTTCTATTTTGGATGAAACCGGTTATGTGCACAAAACCAGCATCCGTACTTTCAGATTGCATATCAGCATCCTTTTGTGTATTCATTTTAGACTTACCGTCACATTGAATAAAGAGAAGTACAAAAAGGATAATGCAGGGTAAAGTAAATTTCATTAGCTTGCGTTTTTAAGATTTTACCAAAATAGAAAAACTGACCAAATATAGATATTTAGTCACTTTATCCTACTCAATGATTACTTAATTTAACGTATTGGTATACATAATAGAGATAAATTAGCACGCTCGGCTCTTCTACTTTACGCCTATTAATTAAAAGTAGAATCCAATGACTCTGTTGTATGAAAAACGTTTCAGCAACAGAGTCTCCGCCGGGGCTAAAGATACAACAGCATAATAATGTTTCAATAATAAGAGCGCTAGTTTAAGCATTAATTTAGAGAGAGATAAGGTTAAGGTTAAAAAAGAATTCCCCATCCGCACAATAGTGTCGATGGGGAATTTTATTTAAGAGCCGCCTTGCCGCTTATTCGGTTTTTCTAAGCACTACAGCCGTACGTGCCGGAATGTAGAGTTTTAGCCATTCTTTCTTTTCTCCGGCGTATAGTGGATCGGATACGGTAAAGTGTTTTACGCTATCGTCTGCGAAACCGTTGCCACCATAGGCTACGTTATCCGTGTTCAATACCACCTCATATGTACCCGGTGCAACCAGGAAGCCATAATCGGTGAATGATTTCATTGGGTTGAAATTGAACACAAAGATCAGTTCATCACGCTGGTAAGCCAGAATCTGATCACCGTCGTTATGCCAGATTTCCTGTACAGGGGTTTTCTCGATGGCTTTTACACTTTTAATGGTTTTGAGCATCTCTGCATCGAAGTCTGCCAGATAATGGAATGTCAGTTTCTTATTATCTACCAAATCCCATTGGCGACGGGCATATTTATATGACCAACCGTTTCCTTCGCGAGGGAAATCAATCCATTCGGGATGGCCGAACTCATTACCCATAAAGTTAAGGTAACCACCATTGATGGTAGAAGCCGTGAGCAAACGAATCATCTTATGCAGGGCTATTCCACGGTTAACGACGTAGTTTTCATCACCTTTCTGCATATGCCAGTACATATCGGCATCGATCAAACGGAAGATAATGGTCTTATCTCCTACCAATGCCTGGTCATGGCTTTCGGCATAAGAAATTGTTTTCTCGTCGGTGCGACGGTTGGTTACTTCCCAGAACATGCTGGAAGGTTTCCAGTCTTCGTCTATCTTTTCCTTAATTGTTTTGATCCAGTAATCGGGGATGTTCATTGCCATACGATAGTCAAATCCGTAGCCGCCGTCTTCGAATTTGGCAGCCAGACCGGGCATACCGGATACCTCCTCGGCAATGGATATGGCATTCGGGTTTACCTGGTGGATGACTTCGTTGGCCAGCGTCAGATAGCAGATCGCGTTATCATCCTGATGGCCATTATAGTAATCTCCATAGCCCATAAACGCCTCTCCCAGTCCGTGGCTATAATACAGCATAGAGGTTACGCCATCGAAACGGAATCCGTCGAATTTATATTCTTCGAGCCAGTATTTGCAGTTGGACAACAGGAAGTGCAATACTTCGTTCTTGCCATAATCGAACAGTAATGAGTCCCATGCCGGATGCTCACGACGACCGCCCGGATAGAAATATTGGTTCGGATCGCCGGCAAAATTGCCTAATCCTTCTACTTCGTTTTTTACGGCATGCGAGTGAACGATGTCCATGATAACAGCAATGCCCAGGCCATGTGCCGTATCGATCAGTTCTTTCAGTTCATCGGGTGTACCGAAACGTGAAGATGCGGCGAAGAAGCTCGATACATGGTAACCAAAACTACCGTAGTACGGATGTTCCTGGATAGCCATAATCTGGATGCAGTTGTATCCGGCTTTGGCTATACGGGGAAGAATCTTTTCGCGGAATTCGTTGTATGTTCCCACTTTCTCGCCATTCTGCGCCATGCCGATATGGCACTCGTAGATAAGCAGCGGATCGGTATTGGGTTTGAAAGGTGTCTTGCCGAACTGGTAAGGTTTTTCGGGTGCCCACACTTGTGCACTGAAAATCTTGGTATTCTCATCCTGTATCACACGGGTGGCCCATGCCGGAATACGCTCGCCCTGTCCACCGTCCCAATGAACAACCAGTTTATATAAATCGCCATGACTGATGGCAACATCGGGAAGGTTAATTTCCCAATTGCCATTTTCCTGGCGCTGCATTGCATACTCTTTTTTCTCTTCCCAGTTATTGAATGTACCTACCAGGTAAATCTGTGTAGCGTTCGGTGCCCATTCTCTGAAAGTCCATCCGGAAGCTGTACGATGCAGTCCGAAATAAAGGTGTCCGGAAGCAAAATCGGCAACGGTATTCCGGCCGTTACCGGTCAGTTCGGCGATTTTGTCCAGCGCATGTTGGTGACGGCCAGTAATGGCTTCGCTAAAAGGCTCTAACCAGGAATCATTTTTGATCAGATTAAGAGTTTTATCCATATATAGTTGTTTTTGTTTAGGCTTTAATTTTCACAACGATTTTCTTTACTCCTGTTGGAGTGATGCCCGGAGCGTGTCCGTCCTGAGGGAAGAAAATGGCAAACATTCCTGGTTTTATGGTGATATAATCATCGGCCAGTCCTTCAAAGAAGGTAATATCCTTTTCCGCGTTATATGGAGCATCGGCCGGTTTGCAATCTTTAGCTGCTGTATAGCCCATTACTTCCGTACCCGAAAGTGGAATTTGAATATCAATAAATACATTATGGGTTTCCAGTTTAGCTTGTTCCTTGGTTTTTGGAGCGGTTTGTTGTACATTCACTACCAGGTCGCTACCTTTCAGTTCGGTTTTACCTACTTCGAGTGCGTTCAGGTTGGTCGACTTCAGAAATTCAATAGCTTGAGCGAACAGGGGATTCAATGACGCGTAATTCCCTAAATTCTCTAGTGTATCTACTACCATAATTCTATATTTTTTGTTAGTATATTAATCTTCTTCAAATTCGTCAATGGTATAATTGGTAAAATCCGAAAAGCGCTTCAACTGACGGAAGGCGTCTTCAACCCGGTTAAGCATATCGGGTGAGGTAAAGAAGTTATCGGCAACGGCATAGTCGCAACAATATTCTTTGCACTTCAGGTATTCGATATATTCAAAATCTTTTGGGAATCCTTTGGGAGCGGTTTTCACAAAATTATACCCTATACGGGGGAAGTATTTTTTAAACTCCGGGTCTTCAACGATAGATACAAACTCCTCGATATTATCGTACACCGCCTGTCGCAATGCCTTTAACAGTTTAGGAGACGGACAATAGCTACCTCCGGCAAGCAAACAACCGGCGGGTTGTATGTGTACATAGTATCCGCAATGGTCTGATTTCTTTCCTTTGGCATTGATGTATGCCCCCATATGTGTTTTATAAGGGGTTTTATCGGGCGAAAAACGGGTATCCCGATAAATACGATATGTACAATCTTTCACTTGTACGCCACGGATGCTTTCGTCAAAAACCGATATACGTTCGATGATGGCTGCAACCAGTTTTTCAAATTCCGCACGTGCTCTTTCATACTCGTCACGATGTTCATTAAACCACTCTCGGTTATTGTTCGCAGCCAGTTTTTTAAGAAAGTCAAAAACGACAGATATATTCATTCAATACCCTTTTATATTTTAGTGTACAAACGTACGAAAAATATACGAATTATGAGTTACTAAATTTAAATTTTGAGTGAAACATGGAAGTAAAACTTCATATCTTACCCTGAAAAGACAGGAGCAAATTCGTAAATCCGTTGGTCTTATTCCGAAAAGAGTGAGGACTTTGTAAAAACAAAGCTTTCTTCCGTTTTTTCACACCCGGGTGTGAATGCCCTTGACACCCGGGTGTCAATCCGTCCGACACCCGGGTGTGAAGGGGTCTGACACCCGGGTGTCAGCAAAACCAAGAAACTGTCTTTTGAGTAAAACTCTACCGCTGATGCACTAAACCTGCACTCAAAATGGAATATCCTAACGGTTGTTTTTGCCGGTAGCCACGAACGCTCAATACAGCGTTTAAGGTATTGGTTGTTCCTTATACAAATACCTGAACAGAAAATAGAGAAAGATCGGGAGAATGGGTAGTGCAATCAGAAAAAGATAGGTGCGGCTACTTACCTGAAGATCGAAGAAAATGACCTGAGGGGAAAGGGCTTCTATTGTAAAGAAAAAGAATATGCAGATTTCCATAACAAGAGTAATCATACAGAGGGTAACGCCTGTTGGATAAAGTTCTGTATACCGATAGACTAAAGGTGAAGTATATCTTAAAAAAACAAAAGTTAAAAGCGACAGGATAAGCAAGATATCTATAAAGAAGAACAACCCCCACATGCCTGTATCGTAATCGCAGGAAGCGAGTTCAAGGAGGTCGGTATCATTTTCTCCGGGATGTATTGTCTTGTAAGGTATTCTAAACAAGTAAAAAGGGTTCACGAAGCGGGAGATTACCGAACTGGTATCTATCGATCCATCGCTATATCGTATTTTTGAGGCCAATCCGTATTCATCAAAATCGGCAAAATAAACGGTATCGACAAAACATTGTAAGCCGGAAATAAAGTTAGACTCCCCGGTAGCCGATTGGTATGGAAGGGTAACTGATAAATCGAGTTTAGCATACTTCTTGCCACTATCTACAACCAGACTGTCCATTACCAGACTTAGTGATTTGATAAACTGGGTCAGTCCCCGCTTTTCTTTAAAGTCGAACTCCGGTATATACACATTCAGTCCCGAAGGTTTATGGTCAAACCCGTTCCGGTTGATCATTCCTGTAGCAGGTTCGAACACCGAATAGATAAACTGCAAATGGGCATCGGTATTGGAAAGGAAGGTATTGGTAGAATGGGAATCGCCGCAATACGCCACAAGGTCATAGTTCATCTGCACATAAGGAGCAAAATCCATAACATTGAGAGACGACCAGTTATTGGTCAGTTCCACCCCGCCACTCAGCGGATTAATGACATAGGCCAGGTAGCCGAAACGCTTCATGCGCGCCGTCTTTTCTTTGGGTAAAGCCAGGTAAACATCAGTCATCCAATATGGAATGATGGTATAGAGTGGATCGGCACTAGCCAACCGCGCGGAAAGTTGGTCTACCTCCGTATCAAAAGCTTTAGTTACCTGGGTGGTATATTTTACTTTATAACGTACAGAATCGGAACGGTTATCGAAATAGCAGTAGTAGTTTTTCAGGTTATACATATTGTAATTATCCTCACTCAACGCCCACCTGGTATAGTCATTGCCATACACCTCGGGGGGAGTAGCTTTTTCGGGAACAGAATCGGGGTTGTAGACAATATAGTCAAGGTGTTCTTCCACATCGTAGATCAGGTCGGTAACCAGCGTATTCATAAATCCCTTGGAGATAATGTACTTTTCGAAGTTCTTATCCTTAGATAGTTTGATTTGCTCTTCCAGCCAAATGGGATAAACGATATAGCCATGTGCATCGGGACGAACCAGTAGTTCGTAGATGCCGCCCACATCTTCCAGTCCCTTAAACAAATATGTATTTCCCGGTACAGGAGAAGGAATAAGCCCCTTCCAATAGCCGGTAAGGTACATAAACCTTGGCTCCTGTTCCACCAAAGGCCACACTACCTTACCCGGATCGGCCACTTCCAGACGGATACGGTTCCATGCCTGCGGTGTCTGATAGTGATACGGGCGATAGCGGTAACGTGCCGCTACGAAGGATTCCAAGCTCCCGGATTGGAATGCCCAAACTTCCATGCACGCAGTAAAGACTAAAAGCAGAACTATTATCGTTTTAAACAGATTATAATCTGCGCCAATCTGCGTTAATCTGCGTTTCAAAACTTTCATGAAGATTGGTTTTTTAAAAGTTCTTCTTTTATAGCTGCTACAATCATTCGTTCGTCAAGGTTACTGCCCGATACCATTTGCAAAGCACAACTACGGATAACGTTGGTCATGGCTCCGCCAGCCAGTTCGTATGATGCAATTTTATCGATCAGTTCATTCCGGTTTTCTATTCCCCAATTTGTGGGCAACATCATTTCCCAAAGTTCGCGGCGAATGTCTTCACTTGGCATAGCGAAATAAACCAGAGATTGAAAACGCCGGGAAAAAGCCTCATCAATATTAGAGCGCAAATTGGTTGCCAGGATAACCGTGCCTGGAAAATCCTCAATGCGCTGCAACAGGTAGGCTACTTCCTGATTGGCATGCCGGTCGTTCGATGTCTGAGTCGATGTTCGTTTGCCAAACAGGGCATCGGCCTCATCAAAAAAGAGTATCCAGTTGCGATTCTCTGCCAGATCGAATACGCGTGCCAGATTCTTTTCCGTCTCACCAATATACTTGGATACTACCATCGAAAGGTCTATCCGGTACACGTCCATCTCATTCCGCTTACCCAACAAAGTGGCGGCCAATGTTTTCCCTGTACCCGGAGGTCCATAAAACAGCGCCCGGTAACCAGCCTTCAGGATACGCTTCAACCCCCATTCTTCCATAATGGTGGCATGGTGGTTAATCCAGTTGTTGATCTCTTCCAGTTGCCGCGCAGTCTGATAATCCAATACCATATCTTCCCAATCCAACGGACTGGTGATTCGCTTTGCGGGAAAACCGATGCTGTAGTCCGGTTTATACTCTCTGTCTAATAATAAGCGATGAAGCACTTCTTCGGATACCCTGAGCTGGGCACTCAGAAAAGGCTCGCCATCACTGTGTCCTTCCAGCCGCAACACATTATGAATATAAAACCAATGATCGGCCTGAAACATACGAATTACCTCCTTACGTTTTTCGATATGATCGCCCGCCAGAATAAAAGCCGCAGTTTCTCCGGTTGGCAGGAAACCACCATGCGACATCCCTTTCCATCCGCCAAACTCGGTATAAGGACGATCGAAATTCTTGTTATGAACAAAGAAGATATCCAGCACCTGGGGCGACAGGTGTGGCATGAGCGCAAGCATTAACACCACAGCCTCATCAAATGAGGGTTGCTGAGGTAGCCTGTCAAGCCATTCCGTCTCAGGAACAGGAATCTCATAGATTGAGGTGTAGCTACACTCCTGCCTGAAATAGATTTGTATAGCTACCGTCAATACTTCATTGAACCATTGAACTCGTTTCTCCATATTTTTCTTTAGCCACGGATTACACTGGATTGCACGGATTTAACAACACGGATTTAATGCTATCTTAATCCGTGCAATCCTGTGTAATCCGTGGCTTATATATTCTTTCATAACACAAACTATTACCGTGCAGCCTTCATCCCCATAACATCCGCTTCGGTTTCCAGGCTCACATCGTCATTCACCGGCATTCCACCGACTTCTGTTGTAGGCGATACGCGTCCTTCGGCTTGCTGAATCACATGTGTCAACTCATGCCCCAGGAGCTGTTGCCCGGCAGATGTTTCGGGTTTAAACTGCCCCGGAGCGAAATGAATGTCCGTGCCCTGTGTGTAAGCTAAAGCACCAACTTCGGGTGCACGGGCCGAGTCGGCATGAATACGCACACTCGAGAAATCCGTACTAAAGGAATCTTCCATCTGCGTTTTCACATCATCCGGCATTCCGGTATGGTTCCCTTCCTCAAATTTACCCTGCAAAAGCTCTTCCTCGTCTTCGGCACGTTGAATAGCACCAACCAAACCAGACTGTAAAGCTGCCGTTTCGCGATTGTCCTGCATCTGTAGCGCGGCACTACGCTGCTGCGCTACGCGTGAGCCGGAATCTTCTTTGTGAGTTCTTTCTGCGTTCATAAGTTTTTCCATTTGATTTTAAACCGTTTCTCCGAATTAAATATCCGTGAATAAGCAATTGACCACGGCAGGCTTTCAAATAACAGGTCATAAGGCTTCTCCTCCACATCAAGATTAACAATGTGCTCATCATCCGATGGTTTGATCAGTCCCGGACGTTGCAAAAAAGCTATCCGGAAAGTCATAACTGCCGTTCCCCTCATTTTTTGCCAGCTATTCTTTGCTGCTTCCAACATGTCATTGACTAACTTTTTATCACTTTCTTCCAACTTATACTCTGCGGGCAGAGGTCCACCCTCCCAATTCACTATGATCTTGTTCAGGAACAGCTCTTCTTCCTTGAATTTGGTTTTGTCATCGCCATATACTATATATTGCAAAAGGAAGATAGCTCTTAACTGTGCTTCTTTATCAGCTAATACATAGGGATTTGAGGGGGTCATTCCCAGTCTCCTGAACAACATACTTAAATACGGATACATCAATACCACTCCTGCGTTTTCAACATGAACAGGTTCTTTAATTTCTTTCAAATCAGTTGTACTCATAGCTCTTGTTATTAGTTTAATATTAATATAATCGGGATTATTATTTATTACATCAAAAACTGCCACTATACCACTGGGAACACTGTTACGCGCCCTTTCCATCAAGAAACGTTCAATTTCATCCGCAGACCAGGCAGCATATCGCCGGGCTGTAAGTTGCGTGATCCATAAAGATAAATAAAAACTGACAGTTTGCAAGAACGCAAACCCAGATAATTGACTTTTGATTTGCTGATAGCGTTTCATCCACATTTGGTAAACTTCCAACAAACGGGCATCGCCTATACGGCGTATCCAAAGGCGCTGCAACTTTTCACTACGCTGAAGGATGGAAAAAATTAAAGATTCGTCTAGTTTACCCGATTTCCACAATGTGCGGAACAGGTCGTTATATTCATCCAATAAATAAACCAACCACTGCGGCGACAAGTGCAGCAAGTGTGGCAAGGTGCCGCTGCCAGGTCTTCCGAGTGGCGAACCTGAAGTATGTGTACCAAATAAGTATAGAATCCACTCCTCTGCCGTTTCTTTATTCATTGCTCCAATTGTTGAAACATTAGATAAAGATAAAAGTGTTTCCTGGTATAACTCATTTAGCACCTTTGCCAACTCCATATAAGGAGAAGATGGAGAGCTTGATGCAAATTCCTTGTAGAAGTACCTTAGCAAATCAACGACACTCTGGTTAAAATGGGCTGCCAATTGCTTGATTACATCGTAAATGAAGTATTTACGATGGAAGAACGTACCGCCACCGGCACCACCAATCGGTAAACAGGAAAAGATGAATTTCCATTTTAGCATCCGGAAGTCTCCGCCTGCTTTTCCTTCAAGCATTCCTTTTTCGGAATGTTTATCTAATAGTTGGGCATAAGAAATGATGAACTCGCTTTCTGTAGGGATGATGTGTTGTATGATTTTATAAATTTCTTGCTCGGGGATGGATGGTGGCAGCATGCCACTACCGAATACAGCAAGCAATGTGTTCAATTTCTCTTCTCCCTTGAGAGTTGATAATTTACTGTAGGGGCGGTTCGCGAACCGCCCAAAAATGATTTCCTGTGTATTCTGTGCATTGGGCGGTTCGCGAACCGCCCCTACAAGATTGGCTTTTTGGTCACCCACCCATGCAGACAACCCAGTCAATATCGGCAGAATATTCATTGACACAAACATATCATGCAATTCCGTTGCAGATAACAAAAAGCGTATAACCTCAATTACCGACAGATTATAATGAGAAGCCAATCGCTGTGTAACCCCCAGTATAAAATTGGTTCTATTAAAGTACGATAAAGGCGCACGATAAATCACAGCAAATATAAATTCCCATTTAATAAGCCGGAATTCTCCTCCTACCTTCCCTGTAAAATACCCACGCTCTTCGTGTTTATCGAGTAACTTGGCATACGAAATAACAAATTCACTTTCCTGGGGAATAACACACTCTACCAGGCGATAAATCTCAGACTCACGGAGTTGCTTTAATAATGTCCTGCACAAATCAGGATCAGACAGGATAATCGCCAGATTTTCCGGAGTTAATAAATAAGCATTATCCTCCTTTTTCACCATTCGCAAAGCATCCGTTATCTCCCGATAAGCATATTTCAGGTAATTACCATCCAACTGCATGAGTTCACCATGAATATCCTTTCTTATCTCTTTCAGGATAGCCCACAACTCCGGCAGATTAATTGTATTCTTTTCCAGTTCGTCCAGTCTGTCCGAAAGCATGCGGGTCAGTTCAACAAAAGACAGATTAAACCTGGCCGATAATCCGCGGAGCGTATGAAGAATTAGTTGCTTCCGGCTAAACCGGCTTCCGCTTTCATGGAACAGATACGCCAGTACCAGTATCCAAACAGCATTGCGATAGTCGGTAAATGTAATCTCCGGATTCTGGTTCAGCTTATAAGAACGAATCTGAATACGGGTATAGAGATGAATAAACTTAGCCTCCGACGGATGCACTTTTTCGACAATAGCATCCAGCTGTTCATCACTAAACTGAAACACCAACCGCTTATACAGAAAATCATAATGCGCATAGCTTTCCAAAAACTCCCTTAAGCCGTCTGGGGCAGTTTGAAGGACGAGCTGCAACAGTTTATCCATATCATTCCATTCACTATCTGCATAGGCAGGCAAATATCCGTGCATCAGGAAAAAACAAAGAATATCCAACAGGCTTTTCTCCAGAGAAATGCGTTGTACACCGTTCAAAGGAGTGTCACTGCTATCCGCTAACGCCAATTCCTGAAAATACTGATGTAATGCTTCACGGAGCCGTATTGGAAAATGCTCATCAAACTCCTCTTCAAGCAATGTACCAAGATCAATGGGCAAACTATCAATAGTCAAGACCTCATTAGAATGGTCATAACTTGCCATAACTTCTTCCACAATAGCCTCGAAAGAAGTCTCAAAGAATTTATCCCAACGTGCATAAAGCTGCTGGGGAAACTCTTCATTATCCATCCGGAAATCAAACTTTACTGTACCAATAGTTATCATCTGCCAACCGGTATTTTAATCGTTCTGTTAATTCTTTTAATCCGACCTTTTCGGTAGTAGACAGGGCGTACTTCCAGAAAGCATAATCCGTATCAAACAGCTTTAGTCGCTGCTTGTCCTGCCAATAAATCTGCAACTGGATATGTGCCGGTACACGCGATCGAAGTACCTGTTCACAACAATGCCTGAATTCACTATCCGTCAAATAGTTATCATTTACAGAAAGCACGGCAGATGCGTTGAAAGCTTCACCTAGTAAACTATCTGCATCCAAACAAAATAAACGATGTTCGATCAACGCAATATTCAGCCCATACTTATCCGAATTGAATAACCCTTTCATGTAAACTTCCACCCCTGAAAGACTTTCAGGAGAAAAATCTCTCAAATCCCTTGCCCGTCCACGCTCGTATCCCCATCTGGGAATCATCTCAAGAAAAGTGGCACGACGTATCCGATTCTCCTGAGTTGCCTCGCTTTCCTTTAAATATTCAGGATTACTTTCAACGTCATAAAGTGAATCAAGCATATCCATCCAGATTTCTTTCTTATTCGACAAGCGTTGAGCTTCTGTGCGCATCCATATGGGTAACTCCTCCAATTCGGTTAGAACTCCCATCATGAATTTATCAAATACATCCAGATACTCCTTCAGTTGTGTTGCTCCTTTATAGCAAGCGGGCAGATCATTCCATACCGGCAAATGAGAATATATATTCCGGTAAGTTCCCGGCAAGTCATTTCCAAGCAAATCCTGGGCTGTGTCCATGTTTTGATGCCCATACAATTCGGTGCGCAGATTGGATAAGATCCTGTTCACCCGCTCAGGAATGGCAAAAACGTTCTTTCCTTTCTTACGCAGGATTACAGTTTGCTCTCCTTCCATCGGCGAATAAAACACCGCAAAGGTCTGAAAGGGCGATTCTACTCGCAGGGTACTAGTGATAAGTTCTCCTTTCCACTCCAAAGCCAATGAGTTTACGCGAAGGATACCCGGCAATTCCCTTAAACGACCATGCAGCACGAACAGATCAAACTCCATTTTTCGCTCTATGATTGATTCATCGTCAATGATCATTTTTCTTTGTAAAGGGCCATCCAGTATCTCATCCAGTGTTTTACCGGCATTCAACAGATCGTCCACACGTTTAAATCTCATTCCTGCGTTCAGGAATTCCTGGGTTTCAAGGTAGATGCGAGCCATTATGGCATTGACATTGGTTTTCTCATCCAACTCAATATCGGCATGCAACAAGACCTGGTCGTATTCCAAAAAGCGGATACCACCCATATCCTCGCATAAATTACGGTGGGTGGAATAAAGCGCATGCACTTCATCGAATATCTCTTTCCTACGATATGGCAGGGTGTCCGGATGGGCGTCAACAATAAAATTGTAAATGCCTTTTTTCTTGTCGAGTACCACCCACACATTTTTCAGATCATCTATAGAAGAAACAAACAGTTTACGGTAATCAACTTCCGTTACGGGATTCACCGGGAAAATCTCCAACGGCGAGAATAATGCATTGCCTGAAGGTAGCCATTTTCCTTTCGCCGGAGTCAGGTAATCCTGTAGGTCAAACTGTAAACGGTAATCTGTTTCGAGTAAGGTATAGTTCAACACATCCATAACCGTCACACCGGGGTCATGCTCGTTATAGTCCGTCCACAAATTACCGGAATAGCGTTGCACTGCATTCAGTGCCGCTTCCTGTAATTGGGTATATAGGTCTTGCGACGGCTCTTTCCGGGGTATGGTTATGTGCTTTTTCATTCGGGCTTTATCTGGTCACAAAGTCTATATCAAATAATGTGTTTATACGGTAGTGTATCCAAACATCATTGCCATAATTGGAACGTGTACGTATCTGTAATCCACAATTTAATCCTTCTACATGCCAACGAAATTGAATCCGGTTAAACCGGTTTCCAAACCACGAATTACTGCCTCGTATACGACGTCGTTGCCCGAAACAGTGCATTGCCGTTACATTGGCAATAGCATACTTTCCGGTATTCTTCAGTCCGCAGGCGGCTGCAATATGATAGGAACGGCAGCCATATTCCATTTCACCGATAGGATGCCAGAAACCATCGGCAGGGATTTTTCCGTGCATATATCCGCCAATGAAACTATGTGCCTGTACTGTACCGTTGACCTTCACACTCACCGGATTATCGGTATTTCCTAGTACCACTCGACCATCCTTGTAAAGCGTGAGATAAGGAACATCTCTGGACTCACGGTAAATATGGAGTTCTTCTTCTTTTCCCAATCCGAAAATCCACGACGCATCTTCTCCCAGAATGTTACGGCGTATTTCCATTACAGCACCCTCTTCGTTCAAAGGAGAAAGCAGCAATCCTTTTTCGGGCGATTTGCCGAATCCGTCGTCAACGATATTCAACATTGAATCAACCAGATCAGCAAACTGTTCACTGCTGGGCTTCTTTCCCTTACCAAAGTATTCTTTCAGGGTTTTTCGATTCGTTTTTGCCATATTGATCAATTATTTATTCAAATAAACTATCCGATTACAAATGTGTTTCCCACTTCAAGATCGCCATACTCTGTATTTTCACGCCATTCACTCTCTGTACATATAATGATATATTGCCGTACAGCAGGCACCAGTATAGCCCATGGTGCAGACGGACTGATGGTTATTTCTTCTACCTTTTCCGGCATTTCCCGGTTCAGGTAGTTTGCACCATAAATATCTTTGGTTAAATGAGCCAGCTTTATTCCGTGAAGCTTCTCCACGTATTTGCTTTTTCGAATCTGGCTATATAAATCGCGCATGGAGAAAGAGTAGCCAAATACCGGCGCCTGATGCTTATCAAACCACGGTGCAATACAATCATCAATACTTTGATGAATATCGGCGATAACAACCCCGGCCGAATATCCGGGCTGAATGGTTATGCCACAAAAAGCGGTAACTTCTTCGTATACGGGATTAATAGCATCAACAATCACAAAAGGCGATGTGTAACATTGCAGGAAGTCCTCGACTTTACAAAGCAAGCGGTCTTCGCACAATGGCAACCGCTCATTAGGAGTATCACAAACCAAAGCCAGGGTTACTACGCCACTACGCCCCTGCTCTTTAGCATCTATCCCTGGAACACATTTCACTTTGATTATTTCCGGGAATGCCTGTAACACCATTTGCTCATAATCTTCCGGTAGTAATGCCCGGTTACGGTGGGACATCCGTTCACTGATCCGCGCTTTCATATCTACGCGACTTTCGGTAGCAACTGCATTTTGTACGGGGGTAATCTGCCGGACAGCAGCTATGGCAGGAATAATTGTTTCCTCGCCGGGCAAAGGCGTTACTTCCGCTTCTGCTACATTTACATATATATTACGCACGGACGAACAGTTCTCCAGATTTTGATGTATAGAAACACAAATACGGAAAAGCCCGTCATCATCCAGCATTTCCTCCCCTACAGGATGAGGAAGCTGCAATTCAACTCCACCGCTATGCATTAAATGTCCGGTATCATCACGCAACACCCCGCCAGGAGGAAACTGCACCCACTTGCTTTCTGTTTTGAAATACCAGTCGGTTACCGGAAGATGGTCGTGGTCTATTTCACGCTGCAACAGCTCCATTTCCACATACATTCGAATGATGTTTTGTCCCTCGGCACCCGAAAAAGCAATAATAAAATTCCCCTCATCAACAGGTCCTTGCAATAAAGGAAGCGGGCGGGTGGTATTGGGAGTCGTATCCGCTTCTGTCGATAAAGGATTGATATAGGAAAACGTTATGGGACAAGACTGCCCGATGGTAAAGAAGCATTCCTCCTCGGCCACATAACTCAACGACGGAACATCCATCAACGGAGCAATAGGCGGATTGGGCAAAGGACGTTCTTTACGTGAGCGGGAATTGAGCATCATCACATCGGCAAAGAGTTGACGGTAAAGCGAACTGCCAAATCCCATTTCGGGAGAATCAAATACCAGACGATAAAACCCGGAATGAACCATTTTAAACCGGAAGTTATCCGGATCGGATAACCGCAAGGGAAGCACTCCCGGAGCATCAAACGCTATAGAAGCCTGATTTATTAATGGTCCGTCAAATTCGGGTTTGCCATTCTGCATGTTCTGAGTCCGGAACATATAATATGTGTTATCGGGTGAGGTTGGTTTCCATCGGTCATTCTGCAAGAACTCCGTCCGTACACAGAACGACTGGTTCGATATCTCGTCTGCCCCTTTCTTATTATATGTTCTATAATATGCATGCAATCCTCCCTGATCTGCGGGAAGCTGCAACCAGTTAAAAGAAAAATTAATGCGGGTGATGCTCTTACACGCCATCTCATAACTACCGAAAACCAACCAGCTACCTTTTTTGCCTTCTACTCCGAAAGGGGTAAAAGACTGTTTAGCATCCACTTCACCAAGTTCATTGTAAAGCCGAATATCCTGTACTCCCTGTACCTCAGCTTTAATGTGTACAGACTCAAAGCTGATCTTACTGGCCCACGAATAAGGAAATAACCAGGCAGTATTATTTACCAATAATCGAATGGTAACCTTTTCTTCTCCATGAAGAGGTTCCAAAGCCGGAAAATCTTCATCCAGATGGAATTGAAAGAGAAAAGAACGCTCTTCATCCAAAAAACGTATGCGAAAACTCTCAATCTCCCCCCAACAGGAGGATACAGTAGCTTCCAGTGAAAAGGAATCATGTAGAATTTTAGAGAGTGACTCAGCTGCACTTATGGTATCTCCACTGTTATCAACAGCAGAAGAAACTCTGTTAATCAACAACTTAAATTCATCATAAGCGTTCGATGTCAATTTGCAGGTAATAGAAACCCGTCGGACACCTTCGCGTAATAATAGAACATTGGATTGTATCTGAAAGCCAACTGCGACAGGGGTACACAAGTTAGACTTTATATCAATTCGCGACAAAGCGGTAACATAGTTCAATACATTTTCAGGATGACGCTCTCTATTCCGTTCCAAAACAATCATATCCAGCATTTCCACCTTCATATCAGACAGAAATGTATCCGAAAAAAGTTTATACCCCGTAGTTACATGCTGATCAACAGAAGGAAAGTAGGTTCCAGCAGGAATCAAGGTATTTGCAACAGCCGGATTCTTATCCAAAAAGAGCCATGCGGTGCCCAGAACCATTGGACGAGGAACTGCTTTCAGTATCTCCTGCAAATACAAATAAGGAAGTTGCCGCCAATGCTCATTGAACTTTCCGGCAATCATTTTATAATTTCTGAGAAACGCCGTAATTACAGCAAGCGAGGGGTCCATCATTCCGGATGAACAAATTTCCTCCCGATACAATTGACTGTTTCTCTGCATCATTTTTATTGAGGCAAGAAGCAGGGAGAAAAACCGCCTCATCAGTCCATGCGACGTTGTATCCGATAATGTTTTCTTTTTCCCTGTATACCATATCTTCCCTACTCCTTCCGGCAATTCCGGATTATACTGGGACTGGAATAATGGAAAAAAAGGAGCAATGTTGTTGCGTATCTGTCCGTTCAGGTCTTTCAGTATGACAAGCGATGAGGTGTTTATACATGCATACTCCAAACGCTTCCTCCAGTCTTCTATACGCACAATCAGTTTACAAACATAGCCTACCTTTTGTTGCTTGTTCTTTAAGTGATGGAAGGTGTCTTCAGATGTTGAAAGGCTGAAATTCTCTATCTCCGACAGAATAACCAACGGTTGATAACAGTAATAAGAAGCAAACTCATCTGACCGATGAAGAATACGAGCCAGTAATACCGGAAAATCATCTTCCAGTACTTGCAACGGAATAACAGTAGAAGCTTTCTCCAACCGTTTTCCCCGGCTCAATCCATCATATTCAGAAATGTTCTTCATAATAATAAGGATATACCATATTACTTCGCGTATTGGTCATCCGAATCGTATATTCAAGCGTAATCTGTAAAATACCGTTTGGTTCTTCACTGGTGTCAAGCAATACATCGTCGAGAGTAATTCGTGGCTCAAAATACAACACAGCTTTCCGAATGGTTTCAATAAGTTGTGTCCGGGCTGTCAGATCCATATTATGGAATACCAGTTCATAGATATTACAGCCAAATTCCGGACGCATAATCCGTTCGCCGGTACGGGTGGATAACAGGATATATAGGCTTTGCCGGATATCTTCCTCTGCCGAAACCATTTCCGTTGGGGTAATCCCGCCATTGAATTCCGGAGGGAAAGCCCAGCCTTGCCCTAGAAATGTTTTATCCTTATCCATAAGAACTATCCTCCGATCATTACCGTTGGACACCCTAATACGATTGATCCGCCGTGCGCTGTTGTATCGCCCATCCGGGCGGCAGGTTTTCCACAGATCATAACAGTGGAAGAACCCTTTACGATTGAGTCCAGTGGTCCTACACAAACACAACTGTCGCCCATTACGGCGGCAGGCATTTTACCTATTAGTACGGTCGGTGCACCCGGTCCCACAATCGGCCCACCTACATGAGGTATTGGGGAAGGAAAAGCCGGTGTCTGCATCGGACACGTATGCATATCTGTTAATCTTGCTGCTGGAGGCATAAATTCAATTTACTATTAGTCAATTTACTATTTACAATTCTCAATTAATCATAACCATGGCACCTTTAACGGTGGTTTGTCCGGAGGCAGAGAGTTCAGCAGTGGCACTGCCTTTTACCGAGGCTCCCATCTGAGCTTTGAGGTTTACGTTCAACCCTTCTACGGCAACATCTTGTTTGGCTTTGATAGTTGCTTTGCTCGTTGCGTCGAGGGTAATGTTACCTTTGGCGGTAAGCACAATATCTTTTGCGGATTCCAGTTTGATACCACTATCATTCAGGACTAATTTATTGTTATTCTGATCTTTCAGGGTAATACCTTTACCATCGTCACTGATTACGATAGAGTTTTCTCCGGGTGTAGTGATGGTGATAATCTTCTTCTCATCATCCAATTCTACGGTTAATTTCTCAGGGGTAACAATGGCACGTTTATAGTTATTATCATCTAAAGTGTATGGAGGCATACGTTTGCTACTATACAAGCTGCCTAGGATAATTGCCTGATTCGGATCATTATTCAGGAACCCCAAGATCACTTCATCGCCCACGGAAGGCATAAAGAAACCACCCGTTTTATTCGATGCAGTGAATTGTATTAACCGTGCCCACACCGTATCCTTGCTAATATTTAACAGAGGAATCTTCACCTGAATACGTCCCAATGAATCAGGGTCTTCTGTCAGTTTGGAAACCACGCCAATGTGTAATCCTTCGATACCAGGCAGGAAGCCCGAAGCAGCAGGTGCAACCACATCCGGCTGTTGGGTGATATGCATGGGAGAGATTCCCATCCCTACTTCCGTTACCCACACACCTTCTTTCATTGTATGGGTAACCGAACCCGCATATGCTTTTCCGTTAAAGCGAGTACCCAGTCCCGCCAGTTCTATAATACAGCCGGCTACAGCTTTAGCATCGCCGCGGAAAGAGAATGTTCCTTTATAGCGTGCAAGTCCGGCTTTCAATAAAGTTGCATCTGCCCACGATTTCAGCATACCGCTATCCGAATAGGCATCCGTCTGGAGAATAATCTTATCTGTACCGACGGAATCGGACATTTGCGATACACTCATGTTACCCTGCTGGTTCAATGATGCCGGAGAAGAGCTTGCAACCACTACTTTCTGTTGTGTGGAGTCCCAACCAATACTCTCTACGGAAGTAAACTGATCTTCTGCATAAAGTTCACCATCAAATGATATCAGGTCAGTACCATAGCTTATTTTCATAGCAGGGCTAGCCGAAATCTCAGGAGCTTTAACTGTTACTTTGCTTCCATCGGTAATAACAACCAATCCACAAGCATCTGCACGCGACAATGCAAAGTCCCAGTCCGTACTGTAATATTGTAGAAGCTGGGTATGCGTTGTCGGGGTATCTCCTACTGTGGGCGACAATCCGGCTTCACTTAGCACGGTTGTTATGGCTTGTTTATCTGTCTTCTTTTCGAACAACCGGTTCTTCCGCCCAACAGTGGCACGAATAGCGGTATTTCTACATTCAACAATGAGTAGTGGAGAGGAATCGGCTGTTTTCGAAATCTGTACTTTATGGGCAACAACTATCCCCTGAAATACCTGTTTATTCTGACTTTCATATCCTAGTTCTATTTTAATTTCCTGCCCGGGCTTGAAGTCATCCGATGCACTTTCAGGTATATCAGCCTTCGGCATATCGCCTGCAAAGATCTTTAGTATAGCACTACCTATCCGGTTCACTTCATGATGAACTATTATCGACTTGAACTTAAGCAAATCAGATACTTTCTTTCCATTACTAAATACCGCGAATGTTACTACTTTTCCGGTATTCGTGTTAGGACTATCTGCCATCTTTATTAATTTTGAATTTAAAATTTCTAATTATGATTGCGATTATGGTTCTGCATAGTTAATTCATAATTTCAAATTATGCATTAGCCAATGGAGGGAAGAGCAAACGGGTACCGGGTGCTATATCTCTGATTCCGGTCAATCCATTAATCCGGGCTACCTCCATGCAGTAGGCTGCACTATTATACACTTCTTTGCATAGCCAGGGAAGCGTATCTCCTGCCTTTACGGTTATAATGTGCGATAAATCCGGTGAATTACTATTCTCCTCTCGCTTCTGGGTTTTTGGAGTTTTATAGGCTATGATATTGAGCGTAACCTCCGCACGTAAGGGCATTCCTGCAGGTGAAAACAGTTTATATTCCACTTCAAGGTCCTTCACCCTTCCCCGAAAGTCCAATACCCCCCAGGTTACTTTTACATAAGGCGTTTCATGAGCTTTCCCAACATATTTGTATACTGTAGCTTCAAGTTGTTTGATCATGCCTTGCAGGTTCTTTCCTCCTGTTCGTGGCACTACACCTGTAGTATCCAGCACAAATTTCAGATTCAGCGTTCCGTCATTATAGCCTTGATAGGTCGGAGCGTTCACTCCGTTCATGTCTTCTACATTATGATAACTTACAGACTGTTTTCTTCCGTATGTCGTAGGGTTAATCATGGCGGTAAACTTCTTGTTCGTCGGTATAGTACATTCGCCATCCTCATAACCTATGATAGTTAATTTCTCTAACGCACCCATACGCTATCACCTGTTTTTACCTCGTTTAGCATCACGAGGCCAGGACTCTTCATCCTGTAGTTCTACTTTCACCTGCTCTTTTATCCGACGTATCAGATTTTCATCCACAGGAACTTGCTTAACGCTTTTTTCCACTGTGGTTTTTACTATTATTTCTTTAACGACTATAGCCATGGGGATTTATAATTTTCGTTCAATCGTATTAAAAGCAAATTCAATACTCTCAATAGCCAGTTCATTTTTTTTGGAATCAAACTTCTCCAATTCCCATTTCACCGGATATAGATTTGTCAGATACCACCCGGCGATCTTGTCTCCCTTATGATCCAAAAGCGAAACAAATGCGCTGGCGGTTTCAATCGGTTTTGTAAAATCACCTTCCAGTACATCTCTTACCCAACGGGCTAATGGGCTTTCTTTCAGCGAGTACAACGCACGCTTACAAACCAGGTTCCCATGTTTCCTCCGTTTGGGAAGCTGATGCTTGAACCGGGATTCTCCCCCTTCTTCCACTTCCTCTACCTCCATAGATTCCGAAAGACCGGAGATTTCTTTAAAGGCCATATCAAAAACACCGGAGGCTTTACTAAACTCTATCTTAAAATAGAATGATACGGGTGGGTTCCATTGTGCCATATTTACAATTTAACGATTTACAATTTATGATTGGAATTACTTGTTTGTTTACGACTTTTCATCTACGCTTTACGATTGAAATAACCTTATCTATTGTAACTTAAAAGAACATAACTTAGTTATTCCAATCGTAAATTGTAAATCGTCTAATCGTAAATTCTTATCCGTTCTCTATTGTTACCCCTTCATGTGCAAGGTCGAGTTGTTCAACAGCCGGATCATTACCGTCGGATTTCAGGCTTACCCCTGTTATTTTGGTTGGCCATGCATTGGCTAGTTTCCAAACCATTGTAGGGTTACCTTCTTCGTCCAGCAAGCTGATCGTAACCGCTCTTCTTTTGATAGTGTTCAATTTGATTTCATTGAACCAGTCAAAGAATTTATTATCCGATTTAAACACACCCTTTTTCAGGCTAACATTACTTGACTTCTTTAGTCCCGGCATCTTGATTGTTGAAAAAGCAGGGCTATTCCCATGCCTGTATTCAATAACCTGTGCTTCGAGATCCAACCCTGAGACTTCTTTAAAAGACATCTCACCTAAGTCCTCGACTTCTACTTTAAAATAAAACGCGGGCAAAGGCCATACATTATCTTGTGCTTCTCCAGCCATAATATTTAAATTTTGAATTTATAATCTTGAATTTATTTAAGTTCACCACAGAGTTTCACAGAGTTCTTATTATTCTGTAAACCAATATCCAATACTAGCTAAACCTTACAACACTCCTATTGCGCAGCGCGGCTGGCCGCCACTGGCCGTCGTGCCTCACGACTTCTGCATTTGTTGTTGGAAGGTGATTTCGATGAACTCGGCAGGTCTTGTGATGGCTACAAGAACGGTTATGCGTAAGATACCTTCGAGTATATCTTCCGGCGTCATCGTCTCTCCCAATCCTACATGTACGCTGAATGCGTCATCTGGGGTAGATCCTGCCAGACCGCCGCGTTTCCATACACCATTCAGGAAGTTTTGTATCATGCTTTTGATATTGACCCATGTACCTGCTACGTTCGGATCAAAGACATATGCCCGTGTAGCGTTCTTCACAGATTCTTCCAGCATGATCATGGTGCGGCGTACGTTTATATATCGCCAGTCGAGAGAGTTTCCGTCTAGTGTACGGGCACCCCACACTTTGATACCTTCGCCTACAAACGAGCGGATTGCATTTACAGCTTTCCCCGATAGGGGTACGTTCAAGTCTTCCTGATCATCGGATGTGATGTTCACTGCCGGAGAAATGACAGAGTTCACCGATACATTTGCCGGTGCCTTCCATACGCCTTTCGTATTATCTACCATTGTATAGATACCCGCCATAGCGGCCGATGGAGGTAACTGGTTCAATAGTCGTTTCGCCTCTTTGAGCAACGCCACATATGTTGGACATATTACAGCCAATGTTTTGTGAAGTGTACTCTTTCCAACTTCATCCAGTGATTCATCGGTAATCTTTTCGATTTCTTCCTTCACAAGCGCCTGTTTCGTTTCATCATAGAGCTTCAGATCTTCTTCCAACAGAGCCTTCAGCGCTTCCTTGTCAAAGTTCAGATACGATAAATCCCGATCCTGGACAATAGATGTATTCAACCAGGGATAATAAACTACTCCGAAGTCCAGGAACTCCGCACCAATCTTTTCGCGGAATGTATTCACTACATCACCGCCATCCCTGCGATCTTTATAACCATCAAAAACATCGAGGATAGCTACACGATTGCGCATCTTATATCCACAATGGCTCAATATGGCCGTCTGTACGCTATAGCACAAATCCACATCGGGGATGTTCACCGATTCCGGCGCCAATACCATAGTGGGTTCCTGTTCTTTCAGCAAGGTTTCTACGCCTGCTTTCAATGCATCCGGACTGATACTATCTGCCGTATAATCACCTACGGAAACAATATAGCATGGTCCGCCGCCGTTAGCAAAAAACATCAGCATCTGATAGTAAAGTGTAAACTTCACATTGGTCTGTCCCACTACGACCTTCTTGTCACCGGCAATAATTGCCTGTTGTCCCTCTTCAGCATCCGTTATGCCAAATTGGGGGATGGGAGCACCACCAAAGAAAGAGTGAAACTCTGCCATCGAGGTCAACCGGAAAGGTTTATTCAACAGCGACTCATTTCCGTTCAGGGCTTTTTCGGTATAACCGATAAAAGCGGGCACAGCAGTAGCCACTTCCACCGCGGAATTGGGGAAAGCGCTTTTTTCCACGATGTACACACCCGGAGTTTTCATTGTTGCCATAAGCAATTGTAGATTTTAGAATTAATATTGAGGTTAATTAAAAGATTTAAACGTAAGCCACCGCGCGAAGCATGCCGGGTGGTGCATCAATAAACATGCCGATTTCCGGATAGGAGAGCCTTCTTATAATTACTCTCCGGTTCGTACCAAAGAGTTCCAGTAATTGCAGTTTCAGGTTGGGCGACTCGAGGAGGGGGTATTTCTCTGCCGATTGAAAGCGAACTCCCTGATGCCCCATATACTCTATCTTTTCTTCCGGTAAGAACTCCATCTTCCGTTCCATATCCTCTACCAGTAATTTCTTATCTATCTGTTCGTTACGAAACAAAAAGATATATTCCAAATAACGCTCAGGAGCCTGAAAGTGCAATTCATTATAACGTTCTGCATGAATTTGTTGGGCTTGGAATTTCAAAGAAATTCGTGCGATTACTCCTGGCGATGCTTTTATCATTGGACATCCTTCGACGGGGAAAATATAGGTAATGCCTTCCGTACCACTCATCTCTATCTGCGGGCACTCTGCTTTCATTGTTGCATTATCTGTGACGTAATGGAACTTCTGATCTCCACAGTACAACTCAAAATCAAATACATCTTTTTCATCCAGGCGGATGTCTTCAACTGCTATGATTGCCCAGCCATCTACATCCATTTTTCTAAAGAGGACTCCCCGCTTACGCAGCAGGACGGCCGTTTGCGGAGTGGGCTTCAATTCAAAATATCGGCATGCTCCACCATGATAATAGCTATGCGCAATTTTTATACGCCAGATTACAGAGAATTTCTCCATATCATAGAGTTGTATGTTGTTTATTTGTCTCTTATTCTACGGATGTATCCGTGCTTCTGAAATCGCTAACCGTCCGACTCATTTCAT
The DNA here is from genome assembly GCF_010500965.1 of Bacteroides sp. 51. GTDB lineage: Bacteria > Bacteroidota > Bacteroidia > Bacteroidales > Bacteroidaceae > Bacteroides. The sequence continues at coordinate 118,376 of NZ_QVMI01000016.1, forward strand.
TTGCACTGAACGTCAGCCTTCGTATTTTGCAAACCACCGAGGGGTAATAATGTCCACCTATTCCGGACCATATATTACTCAAATCCTGCCATGATGTATTCATCAACTCCACGGTAAACCGGCCTTCGGGTTGAACGATGAAATAAGGGTTGGCCTGTACAAAGGCTATGGCCTGGGTCAATATAGATAGTGATTCGCGATACCTTTTAGGGGGAAATATGGCTGCAATAACAACATGTAAGTTCATGTATATGGGTGGTAAAGAAAGTCCATAAGTTTTTCCTGTTCCCATTTTCACTGCTGTACTCATGCCCTGTACGTTTTCCCGTTCCATGCCGAGCAAAGATATTACCAGTTTTGCTGGTTCTTCTTCACCCTGGAATCCAATGGGGGCTACCTCCACTAATCCTTCGGGTTGATGAAAAAATGAACCAAGGTATTGTTCCATTTGCAGGGAATATGTATTTAGTATACGGTCAATCATTGGTTCATAGTATTAGTTTTGCTTTATTACAAAGAAAAATAAATGAATCTTAAAATCCAAATATTAATGTAAATAAAATATTAATATTTTTCTCTTATAGTATTAATATCCTCATTTGCTTATGTTTAAATGAAGATAAAACAAATGATACAAATTATATATTGTGATATTCCATAATACACATTTGAATTATAATAAAAGCATGAAAGTAGATTAATTCTAAATACCAATCAATTTACATCATTATATCAACACACATCTGCTTACTCAATAAGATCATTACATTTCCGTATATAAACAAGAAACAATTAAATCGGTCATTTAAAGGTAAATATTATCTAAAACAACGGTTAATGTGCATAATCGGTAAAGAAGATACTCAGGTCATAATAAGAAAAACATCTCTTAGAAAAAAGTTTTTATACCTGCCAGACAGTCTTTGAAAAGAAAAAAAGCGTTTTTCTATATAGATTTCTGTTAAAACACAGAACAAAATAAATCGACAAGTGTTTCATTATTAAAATCAGCCGGGATAAACAGGATGTATCGTAAAAGCAGCAGTCTGATTTTGAATATTTTTTAATTTAAACCTTAACATTATGGGAATTATATGGTCAATCATCATCGGTGTACTGGCAGGAGCCATTGCCGGATGGTTAATGAAAGGAAGTGGTTTTGGATTTCTTATCAACCTCTTGGTTGGTTTGGTAGGTAGTGTACTTGGCGGATGGGTTTATGGTCTGCTTGGTATTACAACAGGTGGCGTTCTTGGAACATTGGTTATGTCGGTTATTGGCGCCGTCTTACTCTTATGGATTGTATCACTTTTCCGAAGAGCATAGTTATTAACAATTTAAATAAACCAAATTATGAAAAAGTTATTGATAGGCGTCGTAGCAGGCGCAGCTGGTATCGCAGCAGGATATTGCATCCGTAAAGCACAAGAAGAACATAAATTCGACCCCATCATTGATCGAGCAAACCAACTGGCGGCTCAGGCCAAGAAAAAGGCTAAAGATATAGCCGATCTGGCACAGAATGAAGCAGAGTACCTCAAAGACCGTGCAGAACATCTTATCGGCAGAGAGAAATCTAAACTAACTGCTGCCACTAACAATAAGGTACAGAAGAAATAGTCTCGAAGCAGGACGACTAAGGCAACGCGTCATTGCTCCCTAAGTTTAAAATGCCGGGGCTCTTGCAGCCCTATTCTATATATAGCCAAGCCGGGATGCTCTTAAAAAGGGTACTCCGGCTTCTTTTTTGCTAGAAATTACTAAATCGGATCAATATTAAAAGTCGGTGTGGGTGTTGTTTCGGGGCAATCCTAAAACCGGATCGAATGATCAATATGCATTCGATTATTCAAAATCACACTCAAAAAGATACCATTTTTCAGACTTTGCTTACATGCACATTTCTTAAAATCGTTCAATAAAATATTAAAACCAGGTTTCAAGCATGCTTTTCTATCATATTATTAATGATTGGAGTTACTTCAGCGCAATAATCTATACATTTGAGCCGCGTATTATCGACAGCACGCGGCTCAAGTTTCGAGAGCGCGCGGCTCAAGTTTCGACATCCGAGCGCTTGACTGCCGACAGTGCGCGGCTCAACTGTTCAGCGTATTTCATTTTATAGTTTTTCATTCTCTGGTTGATTGATTTTAAACGAAAGAATTGAAACACACATTTGCTATATTATTTATATTTTTCGCTTCTCTTTGTCATGCGATTCGCAAATTTAGCACCACTTCACTTACAAACTCTACATAAATACGTCTTTTTATTTTTCATCAACACGGTTCTTTTATCGTTTTCTTTTTCCTTCTGCCGCACGTCCGGAATTTACGATTTAGGGCATAGTAGAATATCAAATTGTCATTTTGACAAAGAAAAAAGGCTACCCTTGCAAAATGCAGAGTAGCCTTTTTCTCTATGCCATATATTGGATTATTCCACCTTCTTCACTGAATCTTTAATATATTCAAACTGAGCTTTTCCTGTAACAAGATACTTAATTGTATATGGATCTGTTGTTGTACCATTGTAAATCGAGAAATTTATAGTATAAACGACTTCTACTCCTGCAACTGCATCGGCATCAGCATACAATACTTTCAATGCATGCGGGAATGACTCTGGCAGACGTTCAAACATTAATGTTTGTAACTGTTCTTCAGTCTCATTTGCATAATATGGTTTCCATGCAGACACACGGAAGTCAAAGTTATTATTATAAGCAGAACCACCGTAATAATAATCATTATTACCATAAGAAGTCACATAACTAGGATGATTTTCTTTTACCCAGTCAGTAATAGTCTGATAGAAGAGAGCTGTTTCCGTATCACTTTTAGAAGTAGACAAAGTAATAACCGTACTTGGGTCAAATTTCCATGTTCCGTCTGCATAAGCAAATTGACTCATGGCAGCTTCTCTCACAAATTGGCCATTTTTGTATTCATACTTATCTGCTCTGATAGTAGTAACACTTGAACTGAAGTATTTATAAACTACAATCTTTACATCTCCCTCTAACGCGTAAGGATATTTACGTTTCAGGAAAGTCGGCAAATAATTATCTGGATTCAATGAGCTACTAAAATCATCATATCTACCACCCATTTCCACAATATCAGCCTGACCCAGCATGATTACATTGCTCTCAGCATAAAGAGCCCAGCCAGCACCATTGTATGTATATAGCGTATTCACTGTGGAATAGGTATTTTTACCTGGCGTGCTTATAATAACATTATCCAAACGATATGTTGAAGTTGCACCAGTTGTACTGTCACCCTGGTAACGGAATGCTACACGTATTTTTTTGCCTACATAACTTGATAAGCTTGTACTACCAGCATTCGACGCATCAATAGAACCGCTGGTTGCAGTAGGAACTTTAAATTCATCAGTCACGTCATCCCATTTAGCAGCTGCTATCCCTTCTGGCGTGGCATCGGAAAGGTCTGTAGTAATAAGTACAGAAACTCGTCCTCCGATTTCATTATGATAGGCGTAAGCTGCATCAAACGTTAAAGACATTCCGCTTTCTACGGTAATTTCTTTAGAGATCAGATATGAATCTAAAACTCCATCAGAATGTGCATTGGCACTCTGTTGAGCATATTTACCGTTATAAGATTTTGTTTGCCATTTAAATTTTCCTTTTACTGTAATATTCAACCAGTTTTCCGATTCAATATTTGTATTTGCTGTTCCGGCCTCAAAATCTTCATTAAAAGCATAAGTTACATCCGCAGGTTCTTTTTCAGAAACATTGTAAGAAGCAGCAACGATGTCACCTTCTACCGCATCCTTCATATTATCGTTTAAAATTGCCACAAGATAATCAGCCGCAGGTTTGGAAGGAGTGAAAAAGTTCAACTTACTATCCGCACCCCAAGCTAATTGATAATCAGAGGCTGACAGTTTATATATCGTTGTAGCATTCAGATCAGGCATATAATCTTTTATATCACCTCTATAATCATAAGCCACTTTAACAACCGATCCGTCATCTGCCGCAATATATTTACCCAACAAAAAAGCAGGGATATATTTTTTAGGATCAAGCGCTCCTGTAAAGTACTTATCTGTAGCCAGATTTTTCAGTTGCGTGCTGACACCTTCGGCCGCAGCCATAGCAATATTTGCTTTATTATCAGCTATCGTTTTATAGTCACCCTCAAGTAAAGTGTATTGTTTGGAAAATACATCTTTGGGCTGGCTCATCTCATCCAGTCCATCAAAATATTTATCATTATAATCACAACCAAAAAGCAACAATAAAGCTGAAATTGATATGAATAGACTCTTTTTCATTTTTTATTAATTGTTAGGGTTAGAAGCTAAGTTTAAGTCTCACATTAAATGTACGGCCAAATCCATAGAAAACATTATAAGCTGTTTTCCAATCATGGTTACCGCCATCAGTAGCGTCAGAAATATATTCCTGATCAAACAAATTATTCACGTTACCCGAAATAACAGCTTTCATATTTCCCATTTTAAACCGATAGCTTGCAAACAAATCGAAAGTATTTGCCGAAGGTATGCGCCAGGGAGATTCGTATACTTTCAGTCCACCTATGGTCAAATCACTGGAACTAAACGAGAAGTCCGAATAATTACGCCCAAAGAAATTCCAATCTAAACCTACACGAATCGCTTTACTAATACTTGCATTCGCACCTAATGCGGCTGTAGTTTGTGCAGAGCCGCCTACTTTTACATCCTTAAGGTCGAGTTCCATTGTTCCCGGTTCCAAACCATTTTGTACGGCATTTACAACGATTAATTTATCTTTATTCTCATCATCTTTTATCTTCGCATTATTTACGATTTGACCATTAACCATGAAATTACCGGAAGCATTGCTATCCCATCGCCAGTCGCCAATAGAGAACATACCTGTAATTTCCAGCCAGTGAAGTGGCTTAGCAACAAAATCCAACTCAATACCTTTATGCAATGCATTAACACCTTGCATATTAATAACCGCTCTTGTGGATGAGAGTTTGCTTGCATCATATGGTTCACTTATAAGACCTTCATAGAAATTATTAATATCTGTCGAACGACTCATTGTCTTATCAATCCATTTGGTAAAATACGCATTTACATTTGCAGTAAAGAAGCGTGAATGATACCCATAACCTAATTCAAAAGAGAAAACTTTTTCATTTACCGCATCCGGGTTTACAGCATTACTTACCTGATTGTTTAGGAATACACCACCAGAAGCAAAAGGAGCACGGCTAATGTAACCTACATTTGCAAATATATTATGCGTTTCGGTTAAATTATAGTTTAACCCACCTTTCAAGTTCCAGCCGATGAAATTCTCTGTGTCTGATTTTGCATGATCTTTGTCATAATAGAAACGGTCATAACGCCAGTAGCTGGTATTTGAAACAGCTCCCGATACAAAAGCGCTGATTTTATCTCTGTTATATTCTCCTTGTGCAAAAACGCCTTCAGAAACCACATATCCATCATAGTCGCGATATACAACATCACCTACTTTCAATTTCTGATTTACAAAACTATTACCTGCTACCGCCGCCGAATTATTAGAAGCCAAAACGTTTTTTCTTGAATCAGAGTCAATATAGTATTCGCCTCCATAAAGGTCTATCAGCTCATTTGTATGTATCCCTTTATAATAACGGAAGTCTACACCACCATAAAAATCAATATATTCACCGAATTTTGTAGTGTAGGTTGAAAGCAATCCATACCAGTTGTGAGAATTCACCGACTTAGACATAGCCATAACAGATCCTGATTCACTTGCCTGGTTTAATTCATAAATTTCATCATAAGCAAATGTTCCGTCAGATTTACGAAATGTCATATTCAAGCTACCTTTATTACTACCATACCAATTATTACGATCAGCAGATGTTCTTCCTTGTCCGGCATAGCCATATCCACGTCCGATTGAAACATACAATGCAGTACTTAAACTGGATTTATCATTGATTTGCCATAAATGGTTTAATGAGATTTGTGGTTTGTTATAAACATTACGCGCAGACATTTTTCTTTCACCATTAGGACCAAAACCATAGCTAGCGTTATACCTATAGGGACTTTCTCCATTCATATAATCATTGGCTACCGTTTGCCAACCTTCTATCGTCAAACCATCGTATTTGTTTCGCTGATTATGCCATTGAGGTGCACCGAAAGCTGTTAAGGATAACTGATGATTATCATTAATACGTTTAGCTATATTTAAAAACCATACATAACTTTCAAAATCAGCTCCCTGTATATATCCATCTCCCCAGGTTTTGCTTCCCAGAAGGGACATAGCCCAACCTTTTTCAGACAAACCTGTAGATACATTAAACGATATTTTATTGTACCCATCATTGCCCATTGCATAAGATACGGATCCGCCCTTTTGTGCCTCTATTGAATTCGTAATAATATTAATAGAACCACCTACAGATGGTGCAGAAACTTTAGAAGCTCCCAGACCACGTTGAACCTGGAAACTACGAGTAACATCAGAAAGCGACCAATTAGACCAATAAACGCCTCCCCATTCCATATCATTCATGGGTACACCATTTATCATCATGGCCACATTTTCAGATTTAAATCCACGTACTCTAACATCTGAATCTCCGAATCCCCCACCGCCTTTAATGGCATATATACCTGGCGTGGACTTCAATATTTCCGGAAACTCCTGTGTTCCCAATTTTTCTTCAATAAATACCGGAGTAATAGTAGAAACCGCTACCGGAGTTTTACGCGCCACAGCAATGGAAGACGTAATGGTTACATCGTCCAATGCAAATGCATCCGACTCTAACATAATAACACCTAAGTTTACTGAACGGTCTGATGAATTTCTCAAAGTAACTTTCTTCTTTACATCTTTATATCCAAGATACGTAATAGAGATTGTTGCGTTAGCAGCTACATTCAATGTAAAATTACCATCCATATCGGTAACAACTCCCTGAGGTGCGCCAACCACTGTAACCGCAGCACCAATCATTGGTTCACTATTATCCGCATCTACAACCTGACCTTTCACAGTAACCTGTGCATGAGCTGTAGTGACAGAAAATACTGTAAACAAGGTAAATAGCAGAAAATGAATTAGATTTTTTCCCATAATTTTTGTTTTGTTTTTAATAAAAATTATCGTTTTTTACAATTAGCGATACAAATATATCAATAAAAGCTAAAAAGCAATTCATTTTTACTGAAATACTTTTTAGCTTTAAAAACTATTTGTCACTTACTTCGCAGAAAATCAGCTTCCTGCAAAACATAAACATAAAATACTAATTCATAACCCCTTCACATCGCTCAGCTCTACCAACTTATTCACAATAGCATAAATGGTTAAACCAGAGGCACTATGTATCTGCAATTTACGGCTTATATTCCGGCGATGGGTAATAACAGTATGAATAGATAAGAATAGTTTCTCGGCAATTTCTTTATTTGTCATTCCTTTCACTACACAAATCACGATTTCTTTTTCACGCAGGCTTAACGATTCGGAACTATCCTCCTCTTCCTCCGGCTCTATATTCTGCAAACGACTAATCTTTTCCGAAATCACATCCAAATCGTCAAATATAGAAATAGAATCATCATACTTACTTAAAAGAGTAGAGTCTATAAACGAACTGATCAGAGCCACAATACGTACTCCTTTTCCTAATGGATCACTCTTAAAGCGATTCACATCAAAGAAATCACCAAATGTTGGATTTACAAATAGAATATGTGGAGGTTGCGTACGTAAACAATCACCCAAAGCATCGGGTGAAGCCAATTCAATTGGCAAGATTTTAAGATTAGGAAGGCGTTTCAAAGCATAGCTCACTCCGCTACGGATAATAACCGAAGCTTCGGCTACGCCAATGCGTATTATTTCGTTATTTTTCATTTTCTATCAGTCTCTTTTCGAGTTTGAGAATTGCGGGAACAAAAAGGTAATCTTCTACTTTGCAATGCGAGTCCAATCCCTCCTCACAAGCGTATATATCAAACAGCGCAGCATTCAACATGCTCTTGTTCGCTTTGTCCGGACAATACTTTATGAGTATATTCTTCAACTCCGTCAGCCTTTCACTGATACTATCATGATGTTTGGAGAATGTACTGATCTGATAGTTCTTCGGACGCTTACCAGCCAGTAGATCATCTACATACTTAAATACTGTTTTTTCTTCATATTCCATATGCTTCCTTACTTCCTTCATATATTCATCAAAGAACTTTAGAATCAGGAAAGAAACATCATCTTCAGAACAATCAATCGCATAAATCAACTTACGACGAATGCCCGGCAAACAAAAGTCCAGGAAATAAATATGTGCCTGACGCAGATAATCTACCAACGCAGGAATTGATATTTCACGTCCTCCTTCATCCATTCGGGAATACCCTTCGGCCATAAAGTTAACGACTGCCAGAAAAGTCGGGCAATCTACCTTATTCATCTCGCAAACCTCTCTGACCGTCTTGTCACCAAAACCAAGAGAAAGCCCAAATCGACTCATAACCTGCAAGAGGTTATAATTATCACTAATAAGATCAATCATCTTATCAGTTGGTTTATATTTTTGATTTTCAGCCATTTTATACCTTATTATAATAATAGAATGCAAAATAACACAATATTTCGGTTTCTCACAATAACCATAAGTAGGTATTCGCCTACCCATTTATAGTTCACTATTTATAATGGTACAACACACCTAATATCACCACAAATAGGGATTTCAATATATTCTATTAGAAGGTATCTTTGCACCACTAACAATTAAAACAAAATTAAAGTATGAATAAGATTGGAGTATTTTATGGTTCCACCACCGGAACAACCGAAGATGTAGCACGTAGAATCGCAGAAAAACTGGACGTAGCAAGTGCTGACATCCACGATGCATCATCTATTACTGAAGCAATCGTTGAAGGTTATGATGTATTGCTTATGGGAAGCTCTACCTGGGGTGACGGAGAATTGCAGGATGATTGGTACGATGCTATCAAGATCGTGAAGAAAGTAGATCTTTCGCACAAGTTCGTAGGCTTGTTCGGTTGCGGCGACTGTGAATCATACAGTGATACATTCTGCGATGCTATCGGTATTCTATATGAAGAATTAAAAAGCACCGGATGTACTTTCTGCGGCGCCGTTGCTACTTCTGATTATGAATTCGGATCTTCTATTGCAGTAGTTAATGGTAAATTCGTTGGTCTTCCATTAGATGAAGGAAACGAAGACGGAAAAACCGATGCCCGTATTGACAGCTGGGTAGAAGGTATCAAAAAAGAAATAAATTGAAAAGATAATGGCAATAAATAAAGTCGTTCCGGGCGAGTTGCGCATCTTTCTGAACCATATTTATGAATTCAAAAAGGGAATACGCAACATGGTGTTATACACTATGAGCAAGGATTACCAGGATTTTGCTGTAAGACGTTTAAAGAATCAGGGTATTAGTTTTCAAATACAAGAAGTAGGTACAAATAAAATCAATCTTTATTTTGGCAAACCTGAGTGCATAGAAGTAATATGCCACATCATTACACGTCCACTGAATCATATCACACCGGAAGAAGATTTTATATTAGGCGCTATGCTGGGATATGACATCCAACAACAATGCAAGCGCTATTGCCAAAAAAAAGCAGCAAGGTGCTGCACCCAGGTTCCTCTTCTTACAGAATCAACGGTTAACGTAAATCAAAGAAAAGGAGCTTAAGTTTTCTTTGCATAAGTTCGGGCGGGGTTACTTTCAAAAACGGAAGTAATCCCGTTTCATATACCATATTAACTAAAAACTGAATAAATAAACACACAAATAGCAAGAGATACTGATTTTTTAAGAGCATTTTAACCATTTATAGGTATTGTCCCCTCTGTTCTCTCCTTATAACTTTGCATCGTCAAAATTATAAAAAAAATGAAAAGATTAAAAAATGTGCTCATCCTTTGCTCTCTGGTAGCCTTTAGTAGTGTTTCGGCCCAGGAGCATTGTGATGAGTCAACAAAAAAAGAAGATAAAAAGGACGTACTTAACCGCCTATCCATAGGTGGGTATGGCGAAGTGGTACTCACCCGCAACTATTACAGTGATCAATGGCAACGCTATTCAAATGCCGAAAAGTACAAAGATGAAAAGAGTCACGGACGCTTCGACCTTCCACATGTAGTAATCAGCCTTGGTTATGACTTTGGAAAAGGATGGAGTTTCGGTAGCGAAATTGAGTTTGAACATGGCGGAACAGGAAGCGCAGTAGAAATTGAAGCAGAAGAAGCCGGCGAATATGAAACTGAGACAGAACGCGGTGGAGAGGTTGTCCTTGAACAGTTCTGGATTCAAAAAAGCTTCTCCAGGGCATTCAATATTCGCGCAGGACACATCATTGTTCCTGTAGGAATGACCAACCAGTATCACTTGCCAACAGAATTCTTCACCAACTATCGCCCGGAGGGGGAAAGTACTATCCTACCCTGTACATGGCATGAAACAGGTATAAGCTTTTGGGGGCGTACCAAAAACTGGCGATACGAAGTACAGTTCCTGGCAGGATTAGATGCCGATCGCTTTGATTCCGAAAATTTCATTAACGGTGGTTCTGGTAGCCCTTACGAGTTTAAAATTGCCAATACGTATGCCGGAGCATTCCGGCTGGACAACTATTCAATAAGGAACCTCCGACTGGCCGTAAGCGGATACTTCGGATATAGCTTCGATAATTCACTCACCAAAAACACCAAATACAAAGATTGCAAGGGTGAAGTAATGATTGGCTCATTCGACTTCCATTACAACTCACGCAATTTCATTGTCAGAGGGAACTTTGATTGGGCACACCTGAATGATTCGGAAGAAATTACGCAGTTCAACAAAAGTATGTCCAACGCCTCCCCTTCTCCCAAAATGGCAGTTGCCTCCGATGCAGTTGCAGCAGGGATAGAATTAGGTTACGATATTTTCACCCATGTTCCCAAAATGAATCAAGACGACCAGAAGTTATATCTCTTTGGACGCTATGAATACTACGACTCTATGGCTAAAGTAGAAAAGAATGTACTCGATCACGGTTGGTGCGGCAAACAACGCATGGCACTTGGAGTGAACTACTATCCGTTGAAAGAAGTGGTAGTCAAAGCCGAGTTCTCAAAACGCTTCTATAAAAGTCAGTACAACAACGAGCCCTCTGTATCACTGGGCATCGCTTATGCAGGATTTTTCACTAAATAAACTATATTATTCACACTAACTTAAAAACTTTTATGAAAAAGTTCTATAAATCAGTTTTAATGATGGCCGCCATCATTGCCTCTTTAGGCTTTATTTCTTGTAGCGATGACGACAATGATGTCGAATTAACCGAACAAGAAAAGGAACTACAAAAAATAAACGTTGCTTATGTAAACAACAATGTGATTGCGATTTACAAGACTCTGGCCACGGAGACTATTAAGCTACAGGAGGCCATTGAAGACCTTGAAAAAGATCCTACAGCCGAAAATATGAGTAAAGCGTGTACACTATGGAAATCGTCGCGCAAATATTGGGAATGGAGTGAAGCCTTTCTTTTCGGCGCTGCCAGCAAATACAACATCGACCCACACATTGATACCTGGCCACTTGATAAAACCGATTTAAACAACCTCTTAAATAATGATGCTATGATGACCAATATTGAGAAAACCATCGCAAACCTAGACAATGGTTTAGTGGGATATCATGGACTGGAATACATTATTTTCCGCGAAGGGCAAAATCGTCCGGTAGCAGGAATACCTGCAAAAGAATTAAAATATGCTGTTGCAGTAGCTCAAGACCTGGCTTTAAGTTGTTGCCGCCTCGAAGCTGCATGGGCAGGTATGGATAATGTTACAGCCGAAAAACAAGCAATTATTGAAGATGCTGAAATGGAACCGGAAGATAACTTCGGCGAACAAATGGAACTGGCAGGATTTGCAGGAAGCACATGGAAAACCGTAGCATCGGCAAGCGAACAGATCATCGACGGATGCAGAACAATCGTAGATGAAGTGGGCAACTCAAAAATTGGCGCTCCATATACAGGCGAAAACACCGATTACATCGAATCACCTCATGCGCACAATTCTATTCAAGACTTTTATGACAACATTACAGGTGTTCAATATGCCTTGTATGGCGAAATGGGCGCTACCTCACCCAAAGCATTGTCTATATTTGCATACATCAAGAGCGTAGATTCGAAGGTTGCAGATGAGCTACAAGCAGCACTGGAAAATTGTCTGGCTAAAATCAATGCAATGCCCAAGCCTTTCGTAAATAACTTTAGAGATGCTAAAGTAAAAGAAGCTATTGATGCTTGTAATGATCTTGATGGCATTCTGGAAAATGCCAAGGATGCATTAAAATAATAAAGAAATACTTGTGGTATGCGTAAAAGACTATTTTTTCTATCATTTTTTGCTGTCATCTTATGTTCCTGTAATGACGATGACAACAAATCATCAACAGAACCTGTAGAAGTTGATGATGCAGAATGGTATTCCGGAGGAGAACTCGGAACAACCTTTACTTCAACATCATTTGCATATGAACAGCCCGCACCGGCTGTTGATGCGTCAATGGCTCAGGCTTTCAAACTTGGTGAATATTTCTTTGAGAACGATTATAACCAAAACCCCTCTGGTGCCTTTACGGGACTGGGACCATTAATGGTTCGACGCGGCTGTTTGTATTGCCATCCCAACTATGGGCATGGCAAACGACAAACAGAATATCGTGCCAACAAGAATGGTAACGGTTATCTACTCGTTATTACCGACGATACAGATACCTATCTGAGCTCGCTGACTGGTATGCCGCAGACATTGGCCGTATTGCCATTCAAAGCGCCGATTGACGAATCAAAGATAAAAATAGACTGGAAAAACTTCACCGACGAATGGGGAAACAAATTCCCCGACGGTGAAAGTTACAGTCTGATTTATCCGGAAGTCACTATTCCTGAGGACGCATATTATGTTCCGCTCGAGGTTACCAAAAACGGTACTACGACATTGGTTCCTCATTCGAAGGTCAGGGTAAAACTTGAATCGACTATCGGAGTATATGGTACAGGTTTGCTTGATGCTATTGATGCGGAAGATCTGAAAGCTGAATATGTAAAGCAGGAGCAAGCTGGCGTATCACTAAACCCTGCAATATTCGCCAATGGCAACTGGACAAAGACGTATGGTAATACGACTCATCCTTTAAAGTTCACGTATGCACTTAGCAGAGGTCCGCTTCAAGACGCCGCAGGAGCAAACGCAATATGGAACATTACGAATGTAACTCGTTCAAATCGTCGTTACCATTATATGACAGCGACTTATGCAAAAGTTGCATCTAAGGACACGGAAGTTCAGGCTGATTTCTACAAACATTTCCCGGCACAAAACAAAACTGGAGATGTAGAAAAAGACATCTACAATTACTTGATGGCTCAGGATCTTGATGTTGAAATGACCGATAAGGATTATGAGAGTTTTATGATATGGCATCGCGGCCTTGCCGTGCCTGCTGCACGTAATCTTGACGATCCGACAGTTGATAAAGGTAAAAAGTTGTTCAACAAGATTGGATGTACCTATTGCCACCGTCCGACATGGACTACCGGAGATGATGTAATACATGATCCAAGTGGATTCTTTGCAGAAAATGATAGTCGCTTGCCTCGCTATCCTAATCAGAAGATATGGCCATATACTGATATGGTACAGCATCGCCTGTTCATGGAGAATGATATCCGCACAGGATGGTGTCGTACAACACCACTTTGGGGAAGAGGTTTAAGTGAACTTGTAACAGGTGCCAGCGACCGTTTACACGATTGTCGTGCCCGCACGGTGATGGAAGCCATTATGTGGCATGGAAATGCACAGAGCGATGCACGTAAATCTATAGAAGAGTTCAGAAAACTAAGCAAAGCCGAACGCGATGCTATTGTAGAGTTTATTGACGCTATTTAATAATTGATTTACTTGTAGGGGCGGTTTACGAACCGCTCGTCTATGATTAGGTGTTTCCTGTGGGCGGTTCGCGAACCGCCCCTACAAGTATAAACCTTTCTTTACTATTCAACGAATGAAACGACTAAAGCTGTTGACATTCTCACTCCTGGGATGTATCATCATTGTTCTGATAAGTGCTACCATTATTGAAAAACTATATGGAACCGAATTTGCAGTAGATACCATCTACCGTTCATCCGGTTTTGTTATATTATGGGGTGCGGTTTCCCTGTCTGCTTTGATATATATCATCAAGTTAAGATTGTTCCAACAAAAGATTACATTTCTGCTTCACATCTCTTTTTTTATCATCCTGATAGGAGCACTTACCACCTACATACACGGCAAGCAAGGTTTGTTGCATTTACGCGAAAACGAAAGTGTAACCACTTTCGTTTGCAGTGACAGTGATAGGGAACTCCCCCTACCTTTCAGCATCAAGCTCGAAAGTTTCAAGATTGAATATTACACCGGCACCCCCTCTCCTATGGATTACGTGAGTACAGTAACCATAACCGGAGAAAACAACGAAACCGGACAAGGCGAGGTAGCCATGAACAAAATCTTCTCTTACAAAGGATACCGTTTCTATCAGTCGGGCTATGATGAAGATGAGAAAGGTACCACCCTGGCTGTGTCATATGATCCCTGGGGAATCGCCATTACGTATACCGGATACATCACTCTATTATTATCTATCCTCCTTTTCTTTCTGGTTTCAAATACAAAATATCGTTTTTTACTCAAGAAAGCATCATCGCGCACCACCGCTGCCACTGCTATTCTATTACTTATCCTGTGCTGCCCTAACCAGGCAAATGCAACGACTACAAATCAAGATCCCAAAGTACTTCCACAGGAAGTAGCAAGTGCCTTTGGTGACTTGTATGTGTTATATAACAACCGCATCTGCCCACTACAAACTGTAGCCAAAGACTTTACAACCAAACTATACGGTAAACCAACCTATCGCGGACTGACGTCGGAACAGGTTTTTACGGGTTGGATCTTCTACTATTCTAATTGGAAATCACAGCCCATGATCAAAATAAAGAACTCCAACGCCCGCACTTTATTGGAGATTAATGGAGCATATGCTACCCTCGACGATTTCATGAACCCGCTCAACGAATATAAACTGAATGACGCTATCAATCAAATCCGCCACAGCGGAAGTAATGCTGCCAGACGAGGCATCGAAGAAGCCGACGAGAAATACAACATCATCCGGTTTCTCTACTCCGGACAGATGCTGAAAATATTCCCCGCCAAAAATGCATGTGCCGATGCGATAGAGGTTACATGGCATTCACAAGGCGATAATCTACCCATGGATATGGACGATAAAAAGTGGTTGTTCATAAAGAAAACACAAGACTATATCCACGAGATGGTCGTTAAGAAAGATTACGATGGTATTCTGAACACATTACAAAAGATAAAGGAATACCAACGAAAAGAAGCCTCTTCGGTTCTCCCATCAGATAGCCGTTTCGAGGCGGAAAAGTTCTACAACCAGCTGACATACACCCGTCCGCTTGCTATGGGATGTATAGCTATCGGTATTCTAGGCTTTATTTACTATTGCATTTGCATGGCAACCGGAAAAAAAGTCCGGTCACAGGTTTCTACCTCACTGATCGTTCTACTTCTTATTGTATTCGCCTACCTTACGGTCAACATCTCCTTACGATGGTTTATAAGCACTCACCTACCACTGTCCAATGGATACGAAACCATGCAGTTTATGTCCTGGTGCGCTTTGATTCTGGCTTTCGTTCTGCGAAAACGAGTGATGTTCCTACCTTTTGGCTTTCTGATATGCGGATTTACGCTATTGGTATCCATGTTGGGCGAAGCCAATCCTCAGATTACACTCCTGATACCAGTTTTAACTTCCCCTCTGCTGAGCCTGCATGTAGTGGTCATTATGCTATCGTATGCCCTGTTTGCTTTTATGATGCTGAATGGCTTGACTGCCGTGTTCATCTATTTTTCCGGCAATCCACAACGGATGCAGCAAGTCGGGAAGCTACAAACGCTTAGTCAACTTTTGTTATATCCGGCTTTGTTCTGTCTGGCCATCGGTATCTTCGTAGGAGCTGTTTGGGCAAATGTTTCGTGGGGACGCTATTGGGGATGGGACCCCAAAGAAGTCTGGGCATTGATCACTATGCTCATCTATTCATTGGCCATACACACCGGTTCCCTCTCTATTTTCCGGAAACCGATGTTTTTCCACTTTTTTACAATAATCGCTTTCTTAAGTGTATTAATCACTTATTTCGGGGTGAATTTTATATTAGGTGGTTTGCATAGCTATGCTTAACATTTTTAGTCGCATGGAGAACCTGGGTGCAGCGCCTCGCTGCCCTCGCTGCTTACCTTCATCGCCATTTCCAATGTATGCCATTGCTTTGCCTGTGCTACTTCAAACTTCTCTGAGGGTAGCATGTTTGCATTAGGAATACAAAGCGAAAAGCGATCTAAAGGAATATAACGTCTGACTTCATCTATTTTAGCCCGTAATTCATCCAGGTCATCATCTACCGGATAATAAGAAGGAATGAATCCAAATGCAGCCTTTTTCTCTTTTATAAACCAAAGCAATTTATACCGGCTACAGCATTCATCATCATAATCCAAAAAGAACATATCGACACCTACCGTAGAAATAAGCATATCGCTGGGAGCATGAAAAGCTACAGATAAATCTGGCGGTAAGGCTTCAAACAGCGTATTATTAAGTTGTATAGCTTCCGCTGTAACAATACGTGTCGTATCACGGAATTGAATATACCGGCAACCGGAATCGTAAAGTGCATTAATTATCCGATGATAGACTCGGTGTATATCTTCGTATAAATGATCTATTACCGGGTAGAAGTGCTTGAGCTGATTAGGAGAATCCTTCTGTAAACGAGAAAGTAATAATGAGGGAGCAGGCAAAATTTGTTTAGCGATCAGATCGCCTCCGGTAATTCCGGTCAGGAACATAAAATCACCAACAATGGGATGGCGATGTACGCAAATACGACTTGTCAGTTCAATCGTGGTTTTCTTTACCGGATGCAGATCAATGCCATCTAAAGCACACATAAACTCTAATGGCCAGGAAGAGGTACGGAAGTTTCCGTCGGTTACAACTTTTAGTCCGGCACTTTTTAGTCGTTCAACTAAGTTTCTGATTTCAACATCTTCAATGGCACGCAACTCGGCAGGAATCATCTTCCCTGTCCGACATTGTTCACGTGCCTCTTTCAGTGTTTGCGGATACAGGAATGTCCCCGCAATATCCACCTTAAAAGGAGGTTTCACGTTTTCCATAGGTGTTTCGTATTTATTCCAAACTAACTTTTTGCCAAAAGGCATAACAACAAATATAGTAATAAATCCGTTTTATGGAACACGTGAAATCATTATTAACAGTTTAGTAGTAAGAAGTTAGGAGTTAGTAGTCAGGTATACTTTTATCCTTCTGTATACGGCCTGACTTCTAGCTTCTGACTTCTAACTCCTAAATTAGTAACTTATTTTTAGGCCGGCATAATATGTTCTTGGTAAAGCCGGACCATAGATATAACCGGCATCGCGGTTTTTCCCTTTGTCAAAATCATCCTGATAAGCGTCAAATATATTCTGTACGCCTGCATGAAGTTGAAGGGTGGTTGATTTATAAACCTTAATATCATAAGCTATCTTCAAACCCATATCAAAAAATTTAGGAGTTTTAACAGCTATATCATTGGGGATATACCCGGCAAGATGTTGAACCAACATAGAACCTGTGTAAGTACCGGATAAGGCAACAGATAATGGTTTAATTGGAGAATACGTCGCTGTAAAATAGCCATATGTATCTGGTGTACGGAATATCTTTTTCTCTGCTGCGGCCTCTTCACTCCATGCTTCCGGTTCGTCATAGCGGCTTCTCTGAAGAGTCACGCCGGCTTGTAATTGGAATGAAGAAAGATATGCCAGTTTCCCTTCCAGTGTGAGTCCCATAACTTTAGCCCCTGAACCATTGGTTCGCTCTTTTATGATGATTCCTTCTATATTCTCGCCGATTTTATTCAATACAAACACATCGGAGAGTCGGGTATAAAATCCTTCTATAAGGAAGTTGGTCTGAAAAGCTCCAAAACGTTGATAGATATCGGCAGAAGCACTAAAACTGTGCGATTTTTCTTCTTTCAGGTTCGGATCACGCTCGATCATGGAGACTGTTCCACCAACTGACTCTATATGTAAATCTTCATCGAAAGCCTGTGGGGCACGGAATCCCGAAGAGTAGCTTAACCTCAGGTTTATATTTTCTTTCGGATTGAAACGCAGGTTGGCTCTCGGACTGATAATGGCATGATTAATCATATTGTGTTTGTCCAACCGGGCGCCAATGAGTATCCCCCATTTCTCGTCTTTCCATTCGTTCTGTAAAAAGGCGCTACCGATGTTTACAATCTGGCGGGTATAACGGTTGTATCCCCACATATTATCTTTCAAGTCATCTCTGTTGTATTCTATACCTGTGGTGAGAGAAGAAGGCATAAATACTAATTTGTCGAAGTTATATACGTACTGTGCACCACCCATGAAGGTGAAATCTTTGGTTTTACCGTAAGCATCGGGATCTTGTCCGGCTCCATAATAACTATCGCGGCTGGTGTTTTGTCCGGAAGTAAAAACGGCAAGCCGGTGTTTCTCGTCGGGCGAGAATAAATCGAATTTAAGCCCGCCACCGTCAATGGAATGTTCGAGTTGCTCGGCGATATTAGCTTCGTGGGGTGGTCGGCTCAGCATATCTCCACCGCGACGAAATTCCTCCATATGGTGATATTCGAATGTTAGTTTGCTGTAGGTTCCTGTTTTCAGGAAGGAGCGGAAACCAACGGTTTGATTCTTCAGTTTGGGTAGTTCGGTGTATCCGTCATCATCATGATCGTATCCGTCGCGATGCCGGTTTTGTCCGAAGATATACATTCCGGCTTTGTGGTCGTCGGTTACCAGAGATACATTCAGTGAGGTATTATTGTCTAGTTTGTTGCTTCCACCAACAAATGAGGTGGTATGCGATAGTTGCCCGGTATTTCGTATCGGTTCTTTGGTGATGATGTTAATTGTTCCCGCAATAGCCGATGAACCGAATAAGGCCGAACCTCCGCCACGCATGACTTCTACGCGCTCGATCATACTTGCCGGAATCTGCTCCAAACCATATACGCCTGATAAGGCGCTGAATATAGGACGGGAGTCTAACAGGATTTGTGTGTATGGTCCGTCAAGTCCGTTAATACGCACTTGTTGGAATCCGCAGTTCTGGCAGTTTGTTTCTACACGGACTCCGGGTTGGAAGTTCAGCCCCTGCGATAGATTGGTTGAATTGGTCATTTCAAACATCTTCAATTCTACTACATTGACCAATGTTGGGGCGGTGCGCCGAGTGGTTTCGCTCCGGTTGGCAGATACAACGACTCCATCGAGTGCTACCGCATCTTCTTCTATTTCAAAATCTTCTTCTAAGGTTTTCCCTTTTCTTAAGGTAACTTCTCTGCGCACGGTTTTGTATCCTACGGAGCTGACTTCGAGTGTAAAGGTTCCTTCGGGCAGGTTTTTCAGGAAGTAGTGTCCGGTAGCATCGGTTACGGTTCCAATGGTGGTTCCCTTCAGCGATATGGTTATATAAGAAAGGTGTTCTTTGGTATTTTTGTCTAGTACATGACCAATGATATTGGCATCAGATTTACTTAATATGGGCATTTCGGGTTCGTTTGCCATAGATGGCATGAAAGCATAGCATAGGCTAAGCAGTAACATGATATATTTTTTCATTGCTGTAAGCGGCAAGGTGCCGCGACCGAGTTTTAATTATATAATAGGAAATAAAGGTATCTATATAGATTTTACAACAGATTCCCCAAGGGCGGAGAGAACTGTCATAATCAAGTAGTTTCACTCTAAATGATGTACCTGCCTTAGATACTAAAGAAATTGGGTGCAGCGCCTCGCTGCTTTCAGCAATGAGAAGGGGGAGCACGAAGCGAAAGTATCCCGCGAGGGGATGAAGTGTAACCGGACGATTCAGGTTTATTTAATAATGTACGTAGAATCCGGGAATAAACCAGTAGTAATAAAGGCAGGATAACAGTACCTGCGGTTACTACATGCGACAACAAATGAATCAACTGAAGTTCGGTTGTCGTATGGTTGTGGTCTGTATCTTTATTAAACGGGTGCGAGTGGACAATTGTAACCCCATTCACAACATGCGAGTGGGTGAAAAAAGTAATACCTGCCAGATACGATATGAATAGTATCGGGAGCAGGCATTTCAACATTTTCAAATACAATTGTTTCATCCTCCTATATATTCGGAGTACAAAGGTAGTTATTTCGCTACAAAGTCTATTGAGTTACACAGCGCTTTTTTTAAAACTTCGCAGCGGCACATTGCCGCTATTCGTTCAGCAGTTCATTATACAAGGTGGACAGACGTTTGCGCAGATGCAGAACCGCATATCGTTTGCGGGATATCAGGGTGTTCACCGTCACTCCGGTCGACTCTGATATTTCCTTAAAGGAAAAGCCTTGCAGTTCTGTCAGTTCAAAAACGACTCGTTGTTCTTCGGGGAGTTCGGCCAGGGCAATCTCCAGTTCTTCCCAGACCAATGCCTTGACGTAATCTATCTCGGGAGAGGCGTCTTCATCAAGAATCATAACAGTTAGTTCTTCTATGAAAGAACCATCATCCTCCGATTTCTTCCGGTAAGGCATCTCCTCTTCCTTTTGCTTTCTGCTGCGGTCGATGATCAGATTGCGTGCCACAGCATAAAGCCAGGAAGAAATCTTCTGAATGGGGTTCTCTTCAAGGTCTACCTTGGATAGCTGATAAAATACATCTTGCAGTATGTCCTCACCATCTTCCTTGGAGAGAACCCTTTTCCCGATGAACGAACGTAGTTGCTTCTGGTATTGTTTGAAAATAACAGCAACTTCACTCATCTTTCTTTTCGTCCATATGTTTGCGGAAGTGTTCGCATCTTTCGTCAAAGCTTTCGTCCATACGCTTACGAATGTATTCGCGCTTTTCTTCAAAAGACATTCCTTTCATCTTTTCATGCAAGTGTCCGGGGAAAGGTCGCCCATGCATTCCACCACCGCGATGATGATGCATTCCATGATGTCTCAATCCGCCAAACATTCCGCCGAAAAGCAAACGACAAAGGATCAATAATCCGGCTGCCTGCCAATAATTAATCACGCTCCATCCAATAATGGAAGGTATCAATGCATTCCATAATAACATGGTTATAGCGGCAATGGCTGCTATGGCGGCAATAAAAATTAATCCGTGCCAAAATTTTCCAGGTCTTCTTCTCATATCTGTATTTTTTTAAGTTGTGACTAATTCAATCGCTCCGGTGGGGCAAACACGCAGACATTTTCCACAGCCAACACAATCTGCCGGGTATTTTACCCAGGCATAGCATTCAACACTATATCGCATATCAAAGACTTTACGTCTGCATCTTGCCACACAACTTTCACATCCTATACATTTGTCTTCATTAATAGACAAAGATATCACTTCTCTTCTCCGATGGAACATATTAATCTATTTTTCTAATTAGCAGCGAGGCGCTGCACCCAGGTTTCCTTGCGGATGGTTCTGAATAGTGCCTCTATTTAGGTAGACGAATAAGTGAAACGGATATTTTAAAGGATAAGAAGTTTTTTGGGGGGGATAGGATCTCGCCAGAACCATGTCAGTGGGATACCTAGGGTATATCAGTGGGATGTCGTAGAGCTAAATAGATTGTCACACCAATACTTATTGGAGAAGCAGGTTTAGTTTATATTGCTGTTATGTATTTCCAATTTTACTACTCGAATAAATTCACGGGACTGATAGATGAAATATTCGATTTATAAACAAGTCCCATTAAAGAATGGTTTATTTATGTGCATTTTAGATGAAGAGAGTATTATAAAAAGATCTTGGTAAGTTTTTCTTTTTAATTAAGGGATTCAAGGGATGAATGCTTGAGATAGTTTCGTTTACTTCCTTTTTATAGTAGGGTTTTGTTGGAAATGGCAAAGTATAGACAAAATGACAGAAATGACATTTTGATAATAGAATGGAGCAGTAATTGCAAATTCCGGGCTTGGGGAAGAAAGGGAAGGGAAAATGGCAAAAGAATCATGTTTGTGAAAATCAATAAGATTTAAATTCGTAAAACGCACCACCAAAATGCTACAAGTACATCAAAATACACCACAAATAGTCGGATAAGCAAAAATAAATACAGCAAATGCACATTTCAATCGTTTCGCTTGAAACAGACCAACCAGAGAATAAAAATCTATAAAATGAAACACGCTGAACACTTGAGCCGCGTGCTGTCGATACTTGAGCGCTTGACTGTTGATATTTGAGCGCTTGGCTGTTGATACTTGAGCCGCGTGCTGTCGGCAGTACGCGGCTCAAGTGTAGAAATTATTGCGCTGGCGTGCTTCCAAATATCAATAATACACTGCATAAGCAAGCCTAAAACCTGATTTTAACATCTCATTGGAGGTTTCTGAAAAGTTTGCATGTAATCAGAATGGGGCAAATGCTATCCTTTTGATCTGATTTTGCACACATTTGTGACTTCGCGGATTAACAACCAGGTTAATTTTGCAATTCAACCTTTTTTCTGCTTGACCCAGAAAAACGAGTGTCTTTCATCTATTACACTAAAACAACTTAACTCAATGCAATAATTCAATAAGTCAATGCTTTATTACAATAACTTAATGCAGAGTAGAAACAGAGAACAGAGTCACTAGTTTAACAGAATTAAACTGAAAGCCATAATAGCCATTCCAGCTATCAACCCATAGATAGAAATATGATGTTCACCATACTCGCGTGCTGCCGGCAATAATTCATCCAGAGAGATAAATACCATGATACCTGCTACGGACGCAAGTACACAACCCAATAAAGTAGGCGACATGAAAGGCATCAGGACAAGATAAGCAATGATAGCACCTACAGGCTCTGCCAATCCAGAAAGCATAGACAAACGAAAAGCCTTCTTCTTATCACCTGTAGCATGGTAGATGGGTACAGAAACCGCAATCCCTTCCGGAATATTATGAATAGCAATAGCGGCTGCAATAGCCACACCAAGAGCAGGGTTCTCAACAGCTGAGGTAAAAGTTGCGATTCCTTCCGGGAAATTATGTATACCGATGGCCAAAGCTGTCATTACCCCCATTTTCATGAGTTTGGGATCGCGTTTGGGCGACTGGTCCATGCTTTCTACCGAACGCACTTCGTGCGGATTTTCAAAAGAAGGAACTAAACGGTCGATAATACCTATTAATAATATGCCCAGAAAGAAACAAACTACAGTCAAAGACATGCCTTTGGTAGTTCCCATCTCAATGGTTAGCAAATCTTGCGCTTGCGCAAATATTTCAACGAAAGACACGTAGATCATCACTCCTGCCGACAGACCCAAAGAAAAAGAAAGGAACTTCTTATTAGTACTCTTTGCAAAAAAAGCAATCAAGCTACCGATACCTGTTGCCAGACCGGCTAAGAGGGTTAATACTAAAGCTATTAAGACATTCTGGTCCATATATTCTTAAAAAAAACATTTTATTACTCTAATTAACAACAACAATGTTAATGAATAGTTTTCAAGCAAACAAAAAACAATCCGGCAAAGATATATGCTTTATAGATTGAAGACAATACCTAAAAACGGGTAGAACATCCCTTCTTGTGACTATTTGTTGCCTTACGACATACCATTCAATACCTACTATTGAGGATAAGTTATTTAATTTTCATCATTTTTAGGTATTGCCCACTCTGGCTACCTGGGGTAATTTTGCAGAAAAATTAGTAGACCACCCATAGAAGGGAGTCACTGATTACTTAAAACTATTAATCTTTTAACTTTATAAACAGATGAAAATAAAGAATTTTCTGGCAATGATGGTCGTTGCATTGTGTATTGTAGCATGTAGTAGTGATGATGATGGTCCTTCACCCGCACAATCAGTGGCTGGTGCTTACAAAGGATATGTAATAATGGACAGCCCTCGTAGTGGAACTCAATCGCCAGTAGAAGATCAAACTGTCACTATAACTACCAATGAAGACGGAACAGCAACAGTGAACTATACTTCAAGTACATCATTGGGTACTTCCACTATTTCCGCAGCAATAGTGACTGCTACTACAAACGGATATACCATTAGCGGTACAGGTGTTTCTACCATGGCTATGAATGGAACTTCAGGCAGTTATGACTGTACACTTGCAGGTACAATAAACGCAGATAAGTCGGACGTGAAAATTGTTTTCACTATTCCTACTGTAATGGGAGGAACTACAATCACCTTCCAATTGGGCAATGCTCCTGAAAACCTGCTTGTAGCTGGTAAATACAGTAGCTATTCTTCTGCAACTTCTCCAACAGGTGCTGCATATGGGACATATAATGACGAAAGTATTACTTTGAAAGCAAATACCGAAAATGGAAAGGTTGATTTCACTTATAGTGGACAATGGGGCGAAGGAACTGCTACTGATCTTGAAGTATCAAAGAAAGACGGTTCTTATATCGTAAGCGGTTCGGGAAATACAGTTATACGTGGAACTGAATATAAATTTACAATCGAAGGAACAATCAGCGCAGACAAATCAACTGCTTCTTTCGTTATGACTATCGCGCTAGGAGGTATGGGTACAGTTATAGTTACTACCAATTTAGGCGATGCCCCTGCTGCAATGCTTATTGCAGGAGCCTATAATGGAACTTTAGATATGTCTGTAATGGGTGCATCTCAAGGAAGTTTCGATGATAGCAAAGTAACGATCAAAGCTCAGGAAGATGGAAAGGTAGAAGTAACCCTAGCTAAGTTTGGTGGTGATGGAGCAATGGCTTTTACAGAAGACATTGTAATGAAAGATATAGAACTTACAATTAAGGAGGATACATATACACTGGCCGGAACCGTTAATACCACTAGTGCTACAGCCAGCGGTAAAATTGACGTTACCGGTACATTGTCTGGTACAATTAAAGACGGGAAGGCTAACTTTTTATTCAAACTTAAACCTGGCGCTATGCCAATGTTTTTAGATATGACATTTGAAAGTAAGTAATGAAAAATACATTCTTCAAACATATAACCATGCTTGCAGTCGCCCTTTGTGCGACTGCTTGTAGTTATGAAAATCACTTCCTCGACGAAGACGAACCGGAACCCGGATCTTATGACATGTTGTGGAATGTAGGTATCTCCGATTACGAGTCATGGACATACATCAACCTGATAACCGGAGAAACAGAAACGCATTCCGATACCGGTGAACTGATATACTCAGCAAAAGAAGATATCCGTCCCGCAAAAGAAGAAGCAACGATTGGTATTGAATGGCATATCGCCGTACATCGCTATGAATTTAAAACAAACGGCGCATCCGTCTTCAACACCGGGAAAACAGATATAATGACTGTCACCGAGTTGCCGGAAGGCACTTACGCACCCGACGAAGTGGTTCCTTATGAAACGGAATCGAAAAAAGAGGGTAACAAGTATCTGCTTACTATAGATATGTCCGGTATGATGGATGAAAAGATAGGCGTAGGTTATTCGCATAACCCCACCATCAACAGAGTACTGTGCGATGGAATAAAAAGGACAGCAACCGGGACAATGCCCCCCACGATTTACGAAACAAAAAGAGAAGTTCTTGTTCTGAAATGGGGAGATGGAAGTTGGTCTACCCTCCAGGTCACAGATACTAAGCATACAGTAAGAGGCGTAGATCATTACATGTCGTTTTATTACAATTATCATTCAGCAAAATAAAAATGAAAAACATTATAAGTTTATTCAGCCTTTTGCTCACGGTGGCCCTAACGACCACCGTTTTTGCAAATGGCGGTGAAGGCGATAATGACAACAATGCACGCCGTTACCGTTACGCCATAAAAGGGGTGGTTGTAGACGAATACGATCAACCTATGCCGGGAGCAACAGTGCGCCTGGTAGGCACTACCTTCGGTGCCGGCACCAACTCGAACGGAGAGTTTATCATCCGTTTGGACGAAACGAAAGATTATAACTTGCAAGTATCCTTCATGGGTTACGATCCGCAGACAACGACCGTTACCGCCCTTCAGAATCCGGTAACAACGCAGGTAAAATTAAGACCTTCCACCAATGTATTGAACGATGTGGTTATTACCGGTTCGTTCATCGAAAAACCGTTGAAAGAAGCGCCAGTCATTACCCGCATCATCTCTCAGAAAGAGATTCAGGCCCTTAACCCAATGACCATAGAAACACTGTTGCAATACGAACTACCAGGCTTGCAGATTGGATATAACTCCATGAGCCAACAACCCCAAATCACTTATCAGGGTATGGGTGGCGAATATATGCTGTTCCTGATAGATGGCGAACGCGTCAGCGGCGAAGGTGCCGACCACAATGTGGATTTTACCCGTTTCAATGTAGACGACATCGAACGCATCGAGGTCATCAAAGGAGCACAATCTACCATCTACGGTTCCAACGCATTGGGTGGGGTAATCAACATTATTACCAAAACCGCCAACCGCCCTATCACTGCCAATATAAACGCGCGTTATGCAGGTAGTAACGGGCAGAAATATACCGGTTCTCTCGGATTGAAGAAAGACCGACTGACTTCTTATTCCAGTTTGACCTACCGCACAAGAGATACATACAGTATAGGTGATGAGGGTGCTTCTACCACCGTTTATGGTTACAACATCTGGGACTTTACACAGAAGCTGGGCTATACCTGCAACGAGAAGTTGAGTGTGGACCTCAAAGGTACCTATTACCGCAATCAGCGGGATATACGTACCGGAAGGCTTTTTCAGGAATACTATGTGGATTATACCTTCAGCGGAAAAATAAAATATCTTCCGGCAGCCGGTCAGCAGATTACCGTAGGATACATTTACGATAATTATAAGAAAGACAACCACTATTTCCGGTTAGACTCCACTTACACCAATTACCGTAACATCAAGCAAACCCCACGTCTGGACTATTCGGGTAAATTCGGCGACCACACCATCAGTGCTGGCTTTGAAGGAGATATAGAATACCTGAAACACTATATGATGAAAGATAGTTCGCATGTCAGAAACCAGGCATATGCACTCTTTGCGCAAGAAGATTGGAACATTGCCGACGAACTGAACATTGTAGCCGGTATACGTGCCGATTATCATGAGAAATACCACTGGCACGTCACCCCGAAAATATCTGCCATGTGGCATGCTTTCGACTTCCTGACTCTCCGTGCCGGATATGCACGAGGCTTCCGTTCTCCGTCTTTGAAAGAACTTTATCAGGAATATGATATGGGAGGATTGGGCATGTTCATGATTCACGGAAATCCGGATTTGAAGCCGGAAACCAGCAACCAATATTCTGCATCGGTAGAGTTTAACAAAGGAGGATTCCATGCATCATCCACTTTCACATACGGCCGCTTCAAGAATAAAATCGTTAATATGCCTCTGAATGATGGAACAAGTGATATGCAGTACGTTAATGCCGAAAATGCCAGAGCTATGGCTGTAGAAAGTATTTTACGTTACCGCTTCGGCTTTGGGTTGATAATGACCGGTTCGTATGCATACACTAACGATTATGCAAAAGTAGATGGGTATGATGCTTCAACAGCACGTCCGCACACGGCTACCTTCAACGCCATATACTCGCGTAAGTTTGGTAAAATCGGCTTTAATTGTTCTCTAAACGGTCAATGGAGTTGCAAATTCGACACCTATTCCAGAACAGAGGATGAAAACGGCGATTATGTGTACAACAAAAAAACGTATGACGCACGTAGCTTGTGGACGCTGAATACCGGAGTCACTTTACCGCGAGGCATCGGGCTGAATTTTGGTGTAGACAACCTGTTCAATTACAAAGATAAAGCTGCCGACAGTTCCCTGCAAGTTCCACAAAAAGGAATCAGCTACATCGGAACGGTCAACATCAATATCGCAGATATGTTCAAATTATAAACACTACATAGAGACATGAAGAAAAGAAGCATTATTTTGCTGATCTGTCTATTTGTACTTGTTATAGCCGCTGTTTGGGGCTATAACAAGTATTTTAGCACTACAAAGATCGCATTCATTAACTTCCAGACCATTAGTTTGGGAAGTATTGCCAAGGCCAATGATAACTCTTTTATCCAGATCAAAGAAGTATCAGTAGACGACCTGGACCAACTTGATAATTACGACATGATCTTCCTTAACGGGATGGGCCTGCGTATCGTAGAAGAGCAACGTGCTCAAATCCAGCGGGCAGCCGACAAAGGTATTCCTATCTATACTTCTGCGGCTACCAATCCGGCAAATAACATTTGCAACCTGGATAGCATTCAACAAAAAGATATCCGGGAATACCTGGGTGGTGGCGGACGACGCAATAACCGTAGTTTGTTGAATTACATCCGTAAGAATATTGATAAAAAGATCAGTTCTATTGATGAACCGGAAGAGCCGGTAAAACGTCCATCAGATGTCCTTTATCATGCAGATCTTAAAGGAGATGATGACCTGGACTTCCTTACGGTAGAAGAATATGAAAAGTATCTGAAAGATAATAACCTCTGGACCGAAGGCGGAAAGAAAATAGCTATTACCGGACAAATGGCCGACCCTACCGATCTGATCTCTGCACTAGAGAAAAGCGGTATCAACGTCTACCCTATCTCCTCTTTCCGCAAGTTACAGGATTTTATCCGCGAAATCAGCCCCGATGCGGTGATTAACCTGCCTCACGGACGTATGGGAGACAAAATGGTGGAATACCTTACGGAAAGAAACATTCCGTTGTTTGCTCCGATCACAATCAACAGTCTGGTAGAAGACTGGGAAAACGACCCGATGGGTATGTCCGGCGGATTCCTTTCGCAAAGTGTGGTTACACCCGAGATAGACGGAGCGATACGTTCATTTGCACTATTCGCGCAATACAAGGACGACGAAGGTTTGCATCACTCTTTCGCTGTTCCCGAACGTTTGGAAACGTTTATCAAAACCGTAAAAGCCTATCTGGAACTTAAAGATAAGCCAAATAAAGAAAAGCGAGTAGCTATTTACTACTTCAAAGGTCCCGGCCAAAACGCGATGACAGCGGGTGGCATGGAAGTGGCTCCTTCTTTATATAACTTGCTTGTACGCATGAAAGCCGAAGGGTATAAGGTTGATAATCTGCCTTCAAACCACAAGGAACTGGAAAAGATGATCATGTCGCAGGGAGCTGTTTTCGGTGCATATGCCGAAGGCGCTTTCGACGAATTTATGAAGACCGGAAAGCCGGAATTGATTTCTAAAGAAGATTACGAATCGTGGGTAAAACAATCGTTGCGTCCCGAAAAGTATGCGGAGGTATTAGCCGCCAATGGCGAATTCCCCGGTTCATATATGACTACGGAAGACGGTCGCCTGGGTGTAGCCCGCCTGCAATTCGGCAATGTGGTTCTGGTTCCTCAGAATGCAGCCGGTTCGGGTAGCAATTCATTTGAGGTAGTGCACGGAACAAATGCTGCTCCTCCTCATACGTATATTGCTTCGTATCTTTGGATGCAACATGGCTTCAAGGCAGATGCACTGATCCATTTCGGAACGCACGGTAGTTTGGAGTTTACGCCTAAGAAACAAGTAGGATTAAGCAGTCTCGACTGGCCCGACCGCCTGGTAGGTGCCGTACCTCACTTCTATGTGTATTCTATTGGTAATGTGGGCGAAGGTGTCATTGCCAAAAGACGTTCTTATGCCGGCTTGCAGTCATACCTCACTCCTCCTTTCCTTGAAAGCAGTGTCAGAGGTATCTACCGCGAACTGATGGAAAAGATAAAAATATACAATAATACGCCGAGCGATAAGCTTTCACTTGAAGTAAAGGCTATTGCTGTTAAAATGGGTATTCATCGTGAACTGGGATTGGATAGTATCCTGACCACCCCTTATACGGAAGATCATATCCTGAAAATCGAGAACTTCGCAGAGGAACTGGCAACAGAGAAGATCACCGGACAGCTTTATACGATGGGCGTTCCTTACGAGTCTGCCCGCATCACATCGTCTGTATACGCTATGGCTACGGAACCTATCGCATACAGCCTGCTTTCACTTGATAAGTTGCGTGGAAGAGCAGACGAAAAGGTCGTTAAGAATAAAGGACTGTTTACGCAAAGATACCTGAACCCGGCCAGAACATTGGTTGAAAGACTGATTGCGAACCCTGCACAGGCAACCGATGAACTGATCTGCAAAACGGCAAACATCAGTATCGAGGAATTGCAAAAGGCTCGCGAAATAGATAAAGCCCGCAATGCGCCTACAGGCATGATGGCGATGATGATGGCGGCTTCTTCCTCTGACAAACCTGCGGCAAGCAAGAAAGCCGAGAAAAAAGAAGAAGGTGGTATTTCCGACTCTATGAGAGCCATGATGCGGAAAATGGCCGAAGGTATGGACAGTACCGAGGTTGCCAAGATTCACGAGAAGATGAGAGGCAATCCTGATGAAGCCAAGAAAATGATGCAGGGTATGGCGAAAGATAAACCCGAAGGCATGCCAAAAGAAATGCCTGCAGCAATGGCGGAAGCAATGAAAAACATGGGGCAAAGCAAAAAAGAATACAGCAAAGAAGAAGTAAACTTCGCCCTTGCCGTACTCGAAGTGGAGCAAACCATTAAAAACATCGGAAACTATAAAGCAGCCCTGTTGCATAGTCCGGAAGCAGAATTAAATAGCGCTATCAACGCCATGAACGGTGGATACACTCCCCCTTCGCCAGGTGGTGATCCGATTGCTAATCCGAATACCATTCCGACAGGACGCAACCTCTACTCTATCAACGCCGAAGCTACTCCATCGGAATCGGCTTGGGAAAAGGGAGTGAAGTTGGCGCAAAGCACCATCGACATGTATCGTGAACGCCACGATGGTGAATATCCACGGAAAGTAAGTTACACGCTTTGGTCGGGCGAGTTTATCGAAACCGGCGGAGCAACCATCGCACAGGTATTATATATGTTGGGAGTTGAACCTATCCGCGATACATTCGGCAGGGTGAGCGATTTGAAATTGATTCCATCGGCCGAGCTGGGACGTCCGCGTATTGACGTAGTAGTACAGACTTCGGGACAGTTGCGCGATATCGCCGCTTCGCGCCTCTTCCTTATCAACCGTGCCGTGGAAATGGCTGCCGCTGCCAAAGACGGTGAATACGAAAACATGGTAGCCGCCAGCGTTGTTGAAGCGGAACGTGTATTGACCGAGAAGGGACTTTCGCCCAAAGATGCCCGCGAAATATCGACTTTCCGCGTGTTCGGAGGTGTAAACGGTGGATATGGCACAGGCATTCAGGGCATGGTAGAATCGGGCGACCGTTGGGAAGAGGAAACAGAGATTGCTAACGTTTACCTCAATAATATGGGTGCTTTCTACGGAAGCGAGAAGAACTGGGAAACTGTTCGCAAGTTTGCCTTCGAAGCTGCACTGACCCGCACCGATGTAGTGATTCAACCTCGCCAGAGCAATACTTGGGGAGCGCTTAGCCTTGACCATGTTTACGAGTTTATGGGAGGTTTGAACCTTGCCGTACGCAACGTAACGGGTAAAGACCCGGATGCTTATCTGAGCGACTACCGCAACCGGAATAATATGCGGATGCAGGAGTTGAAAGAAGCCATCGGCGTGGAATCGCGCACAACGATCTTCAACCCTACATATATTAAGGAAAAGATGAAGGGTGAAGCCTCATCGGCCGGTGAGTTTGCCGAAACGATCCGCAATACGTACGGTTGGAACGTGATGAAGCCATCGGTGATCGACAAAGAGCTGTGGGATGAGATTTATGAGGTTTATGTAAAAGACAAACATAACCTGAATGTACAGGAGTTCTTCGAAACCCAGAATCCTGCGGCTTTGGAAGAAATGACTGCTGTGATGTTGGAAACCGTACGCAAAGGCATGTGGAAGGCGAGCGAACAGCAGGTTGCAGATATCAGTAAATTGCATACGGAACTTGTAAACAAATACCGTCCGTCGTGTTCGGGCTTTGTGTGCGACAATGCGAAACTGCGCGACTTTATTGCATCCAAAACCGACCAGCAGTCGGCAAGCGAGTATAAGAAGAATATTGCTGAGATTCGCGAGGCTGTTGCAAATGATAATAAAGGGGTGGTGATGAAGAAAGACGAATTAAACGCCCAGGCTCAGGAACAGACCAATACGTTGAGTAATATTACGGTAGGAATCGTTATCTTTGCGGTCCTGATCGGAGCCATCCTGTTTATACGGTATAGACGCAAGAAACAAGCATAAAGCATATGTATACAGTCGTATTCGTTTTGATGATGTTGACGGTGTTCAACTTCTTATTGAAACAAACATTCTGGAAGATAACGGCAGTGGGAATTTCCGCCGCCGTTGCTGCCATTTTTGCGGGGACGATGTGGCCGGTTGCTATTGAGCAATCGAAGACGCAGATCACCAGTTGGCTGGACAATCCGCAACTGATGCTCGACACGTCTGTTCTGTTGACGCTGGAAGTCTGCCTGCAAATGGCTTATTGTATGTTGGCGGTGCATGTGCACAATGCTTATCCGGTTAAAAAGAAAACGCTCTGGGCTTATCGCTTTCTGCGCTGGATACCGGGGGTGTTGATTTACCCTGTCTTGTTCAGCGGATTGGTTTACCTGATCTTTGCTTTCCCGGGTGTTTCATTCAGCCGGATAGCGTGGCTTTATGCACTGGCGGTATTTATTCTAATCCCCATAGGGCGCTGGTTGCTGAAATGGTTATTACCCGAAACGGACTTGCGGCTGGAGCTCTTGTTCCTGAGCAATGCGCTGGTATCTATACTGGGCATCGTTGCCACGGTTAACGGGCGCACAGCCGTAGAGGGTACAAACTCTGTAGACTGGTATGCGTTGCTTGGCCTGATTCTGATCTTATTGGCCGGAGCATTCGTGGGACTGTTTATTTATCATAAAAAAGCCTCACCCCGGCCCTCTCCAAAGGAGAGGGAGAATGAAAGTTACAGCTAGCGCACGAGGCTGCGCAGCCATCTCCCTCTCCTTTGGAGAGGGCTGGGGTGAGGCTGTTATATCAATAAACTTATAAACTCAAATATGAACGCTATTTCTGATATTCTATTTTGGATTTCGACAGGACTACTGGTTCCTGTCATCGTACTGTTAATCATCCTCTTCCTCCGTTCCATCATTTTGATTGGTGGATTCTTTGGTCAATACCTTTCTATCCGGAAAACGGAGAAGCTGCTCCGTACTGATATGGCAGGGCTAACCACTGAAAATGTAAATGAACTGGCAGGCAAACTACCCGAAAAGTCCAATTCACTTGTAGTTAAATATATGCGCGAAATACTCCACGCAGCCGATAGTCCGGCACATGTACAACGGTTGCTGGCCGATTTCGAGATTGCAGCGGATAAGGACCTTTCCCTACCTAAAATACTGACCAAGATGGGTCCTATCCTCGGATTGATGGGAACGCTTATCCCTATGGGACCTGCGCTGGTTGGACTCTCTACGGGAGATATCGGTTCGATGGCTTATAACATGCAGGTGGCTTTTGCCACTACGGTTGTCGGACTGTTCAGTAGTGCTATCGGTTTTATCACGCAACAGATAAAACAGCGCTGGTATCTGCAAGACTTAACCAACCTGGAGTTTGTGACCGAATTGTTAAACGAAAAACGTAGTGCAAAATGAGACGGAGATTGCTAAGAAAGGACGAAGATGCTGATCCAATCAGCGTTGTATCCAACCTTTTTGACGTAGCGATGGTATTTGCCGTTGCACTTATGGTTGCGCTGGTTACGAGATATAACATGACCGAGGTCTTCTCTCAGGAAGATTATACGATGGTGAAGAATCCGGGGAAAGAGAACATGGAAATCATCACGAAGGAAGGTAACAAGATTAACAAATATACCCCTTCCGAGAATCAGGAACAAACCGGAAAACGAGGCAAAAAGGTAGGTATCGCCTACGAACTCGAGAACGGAGAGATTATTTACGTACCCGAATAGGCAGCGAGGCGCTGCACCCAGGTGCCCCGAGGCGGGGCGGCCGGGCTTCCATACAAATTATAACAAAGGCGCTCCAAAACATGGAAGCGCCTTTCATTTTTAACTCGTATAAACCACAAGTATTAGCTAACCTGGGTGCAGCACCTCGGTGCCTAAAATCCTGGGTCTATCACTTCTTCATCATCATCACCACCATTGTCGGAACTATTACCTTTGGTGGATTTAGAATCACCCCACTTTGCATATTCTACTTTAGAGAACATGGCACGTGTAGTTCCTTGTGTATTATTACGGGTATATTCGGGGGTGAAGCGTACGCGCAAACCATTGAATTGCAATGAACTGACTTCTTCTTCCGTGTCTACTCCGGTTCCTTTGGCCTTACCGATCACGGTAAACGTACCCAACCCATCGAGCCGAACGGAGCGGCTATTCATCAGGTGACGGGACATGACCATCATCAGGTTTTGTGAAACACTCAGCGTGTCACCCGGTGTAAGGGATGACTTTTCTGCTACTTCCGTGGCCATCTCTAATAATGAAACGGCTTTTCCGGTTTTTACTAAGATAGGATACCATTTTTTCTTCCCATCTTTTGATTCTAATGTGCTCTGACGAGCTTTATAAAACAATGTCATATTAATACTTTTTTTTGTTAGTAAATAAATTAAATAATCGTATAACATAGAACTTAATTAATTAAATGGCCATGTTCCATATTCTTACGACAATGCAAATATACTGTATATACCACACATACACAATAGCAAATACTGCAAATTAAGCACAATTGACTACATATTCATAGTTAAATAGTGTTATGTGACTACAAATCAAAGAGATGAGTAGCAAATAAATTTTAGTGTTCATATATCACTCTTTCAGAGTTCCTCGTTGTGGCATATTATCCTGGGGCTATAGTATAAAGTAGTATATAGCTACTTGAATTTTTCACCCAATTATAGTTATTAATCCTTTGGTGCTAATTAAAATGAGGAGAGAAAGATAACAGATTGTCAAAATAACAATTTGATATTCTATTGCCTCTAAAATCGCAAAATCAAGACCTACCTCAGAAGGGAAAGGAAAAACGGCAAAAGAATCGAATTTAAGAATATCAGAATGAACAAATAAATCGGCCCAGATTGAACAAAAAGACATGATATGATGTAGGAAATAACAAAATAATGCAGAATAAGAGAAAATACAATTCAAACGAACAATCCAACAAGTCTCCACAAATCACTCAACCAGAACACGAAAATCTATAAAATGAAAGCCCTCTCTACAGTTGAGCCGCGTGCTGTCGACAGTCAAGCGCTCGGATGTCGACACTTGAGCCGCGTGCTATCTATAGTTGAGCCGCGTGCTGTCGGCAGTACGCGGCTCAACTATAGAGATTATTGCGCTGAAGTGATTCCAATCATCAATAATATGCCACAAAAGCATGCTTTAAACCTGTTTTTATCATCTCATTGATGAATTTCAAAAAACACGCGTGTAAGCAAAATCAAGAAAAAAACGATCATTTTGTTACTACTTCACCACCATTACCGGCTCTCCCAACGGCGGACGAACGATTTCTCCCCGCGTTCCTGACGCCGGCATAGTCTTGTCATTTGTATAGAAGGTGTTGATATCAAAGGTTCCTCCACTCACTTCCATAATCCGGCGGACAATGGCCTCGCGCGAAGGAGCATTGAAATAAGGAACATTATCGTTCATACAACTATTAGGTTCTGCGCGCCATACGCCATATCTATATAAATAACCACCTTCATGGTAACTTACCGTATCATAGCCGGACTTCCCAAAATAATGCATCCAATGCACGTTGTATACTTTGCCAGTTATATCTATATTGGCACCCCATTTCCATATGCCGCCACTAAGATTCCGAAAGTTTGTAAGTTGATCACTGTCCTTAATAGGAAGCGATTCATCGTAGTAGTTAATATATTCATCCATTAACTTAGCAAAAGCGTGTCCACCAGCTTCGTGATGAACGACCTCCTCCAACGTATCACCTAGGGGACACATAGCAATTGCATCACCCAGTGAAGACATCATAGCAGTCCCAGCATATACATCAAGATTTATCAACAGAATGACTGTGGTTCCGGCCAATTCGACATCGGTTATACCGGGAACTTTCTTTGCATAATCATACACAGCTATGTAGTTGCATGAAATGTGGGTACTACCGCTACCCTCCAGCCTGCTATCGAATACTGTATTTTTTGTTGAATACAAATAGAATCAATGCGAACCAGTAATTGCTTATTGGCCTTATTGCTCAAAGATAGCTTTTTCTTCATAAAATACATTTTATTCCATTAACTAAATTATAGGCATGCATTGAAAAACATAACAATGACAGATATCGGGAATTAAAAGAAGTTCCCGCCAATCATTGCCAGCTAAATTAGAAACCCTTATCTTAGCGAGTAAATTGAAAACGAAAATGATCATCACAGCATTACAGAAACTCTATACGCAGGTGGCCGGTACACCCGCAGAAAACATTATCGAGTTACCCTCATCCGGTTCTAACCGCCGGTATTTCAGGCTATCGGGAGCGATGAACTTAGTAGGCGTAAGCGGAACTTCGCAAGAAGAGAACAAAGCCTTCCTCTACATGGCAGCACACTTCCGCGAAAAAGGCATTCCCGTTCCCGAGGTCTACGCTACCTCCGAAGATTCCCTATACTATCTGCAAGAAGACCTGGGCGATGCCCTGCTCTTCGATAAGATAGAAAAAGGGCGGAAAACCTGCGTGTTCAGCGACGAAGAGCGTTCGCTATTGCGCCAAACCATCTCCCTGTTGCCCATGATCCAGTTCCGGGGAGCCGAGGATTTTGACTTCGAGCAATGCTATCCGCAACCCACATTCAACGAACGCTCCATTCTTTGGGATCTGAACTATTTCAAGTACTGCTTCCTGAAATCTACCGGACTGGACTTTCAGGAAAACATCCTTGAAGATGATTTCAAAAAGATGTGCGACATCCTGCTGCAAGACCAGACCAACACGTTTCTGTATCGCGACTTCCAGTCGCGCAACGTCATGATCAAAGACGGCAAGCCCTGGTTCATTGATTTTCAGGGCGGACGGAAGGGCCCGATCTACTACGACATCGCCTCTTTCCTGTGGCAGGCCAAAGCAAACTTCCCGGAAGGATTGCGAAATGAAATGCTGGATGTTTACATGGACGCCCTCTCCCACTACACCACCGTCGATAAAGAAGAGTTCTGCCGGCGGCTACGTCATTTCGTCCTCTTCCGCACCCTGCAAGTACTCGGCGCTTACGGCTTCCGCGGATACTTTGAGAAGAAACCACATTTCATTCAAAGCATCCCCTTCGCCATCAAGAACCTAAAAGAATTACTGCGCGAAGGATACCCCGAATACCCCTACCTATGCGATATCCTACACCAACTCGTAGGGCTGAAACAATTCTCCGAAGAGATCAAAAAACGCACCCTGGAGGTAAAAGTCATGAGTTTTGCCTATAAAAAAGGAATACCCAACGACACCTCCGGCAACGGCGGCGGATTCGTATTCGACTGCCGGGCCATCAACAACCCCGGAAAATACGAAAGATACAACCATTTCACCGGATTGGACGAGCCCGTCATTACCTTCCTCGAAGAAGAAGGAGAAATCACCGCCTTCCTCGAATCCGTCTATAAGATTGTCGATGCCTCCGTACAGCGCTATCTGGACCGCGGATTCACCAATCTGATGATCTGTTTCGGCTGCACCGGCGGGCAACACCGTTCCGTATATTCGGCACAACACATGGCAGAATACCTCAACCGGAAGTTCGGTGTCAAAGTCGACCTCATTCACCGCGAACAGAACATCGAACACGTATTTGAACCAACCCTATGAAAGCCCTGATATTTGCCGCCGGACTGGGGTCGCGCCTCCGACCGTTGACAGACACGACCCCCAAAGCCCTGATTCCCATCGGCGGAAAGCCCATGCTGGAACATGTCATCCTGAAACTGAAAGCTTCGGGCTTTAACGAACTTGTCATTAACATCCATCACCACGGGCAACAAATCATCGACTATCTGCAAAGCAATAACAATTTCGGTCTGAACATCCATATATCCGACGAACGGGATCAATTGCTGGATACCGGAGGAGGAATCAAACATGCCCGGCAGTTCCTCGACGGAGACGAACCGTTTCTGGTGCATAATGCCGATATCCTGTCGAATGTCGACTTGAAGCAACTCTATGAATATCACCTTCGCCCGCATGGAAACCTGGGTGCAGCGCCTCGCTACCTATGTGGATCTGTAGCCACTTTATTAGTCAGCCAGCGGGAAACCTCGCGCTATTTGCTCTTTGATAAAGAAAACCGGTTGCATGGCTGGCAGAATCGCGAAACGGGTGAGGTCAAATCTCCCAGCCCCAACTTTCGCCCTTCCATGTACAATGGATATGCTTTTAGCGGTATCCACGTCATCTCTCCGGAAATATTCGAATGGATGGATAAATGGGAAGGAAAATTCTCCATCATCAATTTCTATCTCGCCATTTGTGCGAAAGCGAATATCCAAGCCTACCCCATGGATAACCTTCAACTGCTGGATATCGGCAAACCCGAAGCACTGGTGAAGGCGGAAGAATGGTTAAAACAAAATACACCGTAGGGGCGGT
Source organism: Bacteroides sp. 51 (assembly GCF_010500965.1). GTDB lineage: Bacteria > Bacteroidota > Bacteroidia > Bacteroidales > Bacteroidaceae > Bacteroides. The sequence goes on from NZ_QVMI01000016.1 coordinate 157,237, forward strand.
TCGCGAACCGCCCGAAAACTCTTTCCCATTCCTTTTGTTATTATCCGCAGAACCCATAACTTTGCACTCGCTTTTAAAAACCACAAATAACAATGGATATTCATCAGGAGTTAAAGGAAGTCTCCAAATTCCTTTCCGACTACTCTACCACCCTAATGGCAGTAGGCGTGCAAACCTCGCGCATTGTCAAAAACACCTCACGTATTGCCCGCACATTTGGCTTTGATTGCGACATGACCATCTTCCAGAAAACAATCATCATGACACTGAGGGATAGTAGTAACACCCATTCCTACAGTACCGTAAACAAAATCAAGTCCATGGGATTGAACTTCGCCATGAACTCCAGCCTCAGTACCCTAAGCTGGGAAGCACACGATGAATGCCTCTCATTGGACGAGCTCAAAAAACGTTACAACGAAATCACCAGCCGCCCCCGGGAAAGCCGTTGGCTGGTCCTCATCCTCGTAGCTTTCGCTAATGCTGCTTTCTGCCGGTTATTCCAGGGTGATCTAACCTCAATGGGCATTGTATTTGTAGCTACATTAATCGGATTTTTCGTTCGTCAGGAACTCATGGAACGTCATTGGAATCATCTGGCCGTATTTATCGTATCCTCTTTTGTTGCATCCATGATTGCAAGTACCGGATATCTATTTCATTGGGGAACAACACCCAGCGTAGCCCTCGGTACAAGCGTGCTCTACCTGATACCAGGCGTACCTTTAATCAACTCCATCATGGACATTATCGATGGACACGTATTGGCCGGAACTTCTCGCTTCATCAATGCATGTTTATTGATTATCTGTATTGTTATCGGGATATCTATGACTTTATTACTAACCGGAATCAGCACCCTATAAAATGAATACAGAATTTCTAAGCGCCATATTCCTCGACGGACTTTTTGCAGCAATAGCAGCCATTGGATTTGCTATTATCTCCAATCCCCCACGCAAAGCCTTGATTATCTGCCCTCTATTCGCAGCAGTCGGTCACGGACTTCGCTACTTCCTGATGAACAGCACACTGATCCATATGGATATTGCCACGGCTTCTTTCTTCGCTGCTTTGTCCATCGGCCTACTGGCCATTCCTTTTGCCAGAATTATTCATTGCCCTGCTGAAGTATTCTCCTTCCCATCATTGCTGCCAATGATTCCCGGAATGTTTGCATACAGAAGCATCCTGGCACTAACCAAGTTCATGCAAACCACAGACGAAGCAGCTTCACTGGATTATATCGTACAATTCTGGCACAACGGAAGCACAACAATCTTTGTATTGTTTGCACTGGTGGTAGGTGCAGCAATTCCGGTATTCCTCTTCCCGAAACAGTCGTTCAGCGCAACACGGTTGTTGCGGAAATTGGTAGGTAAATCACATAAGAGTTAAGAAAACTTTTTAGAACATCCCCTTGCCCCCAATGTCATTAAGTTAAGCATTAACTTAATGACATTGGGGCAGGGGGTGGAGTTATATACTCACTATTCAAGGAGTAACGGTATATAACTTTCAATATTTGAAACGATATCTGTACTATAGTAACCTATTCTATACCAACTGATTTTATTATTCTTTACTTTAAATAATCCAACTAAATTCACATCTTCCTTTACATAAATAACCAATTCATCATTCTTCTGATAGAAGTTACTTAAGTATTTATTGAGAATACTCACATCAGCCCCTACTCCAATCTCCTTAAATATTTTAATCCCGGGATGATGCACCGTTATTTCTATAAAACGATCAGATAGATTATCATACATCCATGGCGTTTCATAATTAAATACAACCAAACGATCAATCAAAGGAGATACCTTACCATCATCAAACCTCTTAATCAAACAATAAGCACCATAATATCCATCATCAATGGGCTTATCGTACAACCAACTCCTTTCTCTATTAAGAATACTAGAGGTAGAAAAGCCCCTGTAATTCTCTTTAATCTGAAAGATGTCAATAAAATCACCAGACACATTATTCATCTCCGGCAAATCACTTATCGAATCAGTCTTTGATATCAGTTTAGTCGTACCTCCTCCAACGGCATGAATCAGTTGACTATTCTCCATAGTTGCTTTACTGTCTTTATTCAAACAAGAACATAAAAGAAAAGACGCCAATAATACAAAAGTTAGTTTCATAGTAAAAATATTATTCTTCGGTTATTATTATTCAGGACTTTCTTGTCATCGTTAGCCTATTCAGGCGGTAAATATATAAATTATGCAAAATTTCACCAAGCACTAATTACTATAATCGAGTAGGAGGAAAATGAAATAGTTTCCTCCTATTTCATTTTCCGACCTCTCACACCACCACGCATGCCGTTCGGCACGTGGCGGTTCCTTAACTT
>NZ_QVMI01000159.1 GCF_010500965.1 Bacteroides sp. 51
CATCAGGTTGGAAACGCGCTGTGAAATGGGGAGGGCAGGGTTGGTGTAATCCCCGCCTCCCGCTTTGCAACTTATTATGGTTGCTACAGCATCTGCTCTATTGATTTCTTGTGCAGATCTTGATTATAAATCAGATCTGTTGGTAGAGAAACCGGATGATGTAGCCGAACAAGATTATCTGGAAATGATCCGTCTGAAAACAGCAGTTTTACTTGCCGCAAGTCTGAAAATGGGAGCCATGTATCAGAACCCGGACGTATCTATGGAGCAAATCGAGGCCATCCTTGCCGACTTCAAAGAGCGGCTTACCCGCAACGGGCATGGTCTG
>NZ_QVMI01000160.1 GCF_010500965.1 Bacteroides sp. 51
GGAATCACGTCCCGTAACATCGGCTACCCAGGCCTTGCAAGGTATTGTGCCGGGATTGCAGATTACAACGAACACCGGAGAGATGGATAAGGATATGAAACCGCTTTTTATCAGTCGTTATCCTCAGAATCAGCACGGGGATGTAATCCGTTGGCTTAAGGCTATACCTAATCCACTTCAACGCCTACCGCTGCAGCCTCTTCAATAGCCCATACAGCGTCACCACTCCAGGTCATATTGATCATATCCTACACCCTGTACGGCCTGGAATTGATTATATGCAACACCATTTTGTTTCAAATAATCGGCAACAGCATTTGCACGCCTC
>NZ_QVMI01000161.1 GCF_010500965.1 Bacteroides sp. 51
GATCCGGAATTCATACCTGTACCCTATTACCAGGTTTTTGAAGCACGGCATGGTTTCATTCCCAATTTGAGTATTATTGACTTGTTATTCAATATGGACAACCTTTATTAAGTGCTGAAACTGACACGGCTATATTACAATCATTTTTGGTATTTATCGCTTTTACTAATATGATTATCCGCATTGCCGACATCATGTTCCTGCACGACCCATTGAATGAAGAAGCGCTAGCCGCCAAGTGTGCGTCGGTAGGATGCGGGATAATGAGATAGTGTTGGTGTCCCTCGGGGACGCACGTGGTAGTTCTTTGCCTACCCGATGCTGAA
>NZ_QVMI01000162.1 GCF_010500965.1 Bacteroides sp. 51
AACAACACAACACGGAAAACCGTAGCAAATTGTTTAGAAAAAACAAAGACCTTTGCATAATAGCTATTCTACTATAAAATAAAAGATTCCGTTTGGACTAAAACGCATGAATTAGCCGGATTGAAAACCGAATGTAAAATATTACAGGAAAAAATAGACGCATCGTTAAATATATAAATGCAAAAAGAGCTGTCCGGGAAATCTTCCAAGACAACTCTTTTTATTATTATTGCGGCTTGCCGCTTGTTCACTTTCGAACTGTCCGCCATATTCAATGTGGTATCCTTCGGGTAACTGAATCTGGTTATCCACCTTCTTTTGAATA
>NZ_QVMI01000163.1 GCF_010500965.1 Bacteroides sp. 51
GTCGGATGTTGCCGTACTACTTATCACCTTCTTCCTGACGGTTATATTCGACCTGACTATTGCCATTGAGATCGGGCTTATCATTGCTTGTTTGTTATATGCTCGATTATCAGGCGGGAATATTAACAACTAACCTGCCGGCTTCGTCTAACGGACAATGGGGTAAACAGTAAAGCTACAGGATATCATCTAACACCAATAGATGCGGTTAATAAGATCAGGGAAAGAGCAGGCGTAGGCTTGATTAATAATAAATCCGCATGCTTACGAAACTAAAACTCAACCAACTATATTTTAAGGATACACAATTTGCTAACCTTATGC
>NZ_QVMI01000164.1 GCF_010500965.1 Bacteroides sp. 51
CTGGATAGCTACGTACATAGCAGGGCTGTTGAAGGTCTCGAACATGATCTGTGTCATCTTTTCTCTGTTTGCTTTGGGGTTCAAAGGAGCCTCGGTCAGTAATACTGGGTGTTCCTCGGGTGCTACACGAAGTTCATTGTAGAAGGTGTGGTGCCAAATCTTTTCCATGTCATCCCAGTTTGTGACGATTCCATGTTCGATGGGGTATTTGAGGGTCAGGATACCTCTCTTGCTCTGAGCTTCATCTCCGACATACGAGTCCTTCTGGCCCATACCAACCATCACTCCTTGATGTCTTGGACGGCCAACGATGGATGGGAAGAC
>NZ_QVMI01000165.1 GCF_010500965.1 Bacteroides sp. 51
ATGATGTAAGCCGTTTGCCTGACCTGCTTTTCTCCGGTTATATGGGAGCCCACCGCTTTGAGGGTTGGCTGGCGGGAGCGGGTGCCTCTTATGGCTACCGCTGGCAGCTTAACCCCAAATGGGGTCTGGAAGCCACCCTTGGACTGGGTTACGCTTACCTTGATTATGATAAATACGAAGCGGGCAATAGTGAAATGGCTGCTACGGGTACCTATCACTATTTTGGTCCTACCCGGGCGGGAGTAACATTGAGTTATACCCTGGGTAGTTCTAACCGCTCTTCCAAACGCTTTACCTCCAACCCATTCGGTGGGGGAATGGTC
>NZ_QVMI01000166.1 GCF_010500965.1 Bacteroides sp. 51
CAGTGTGTATACCAGCGTGCAGGTTCCACTTTGACGTGCTTGCGAACCATGTTGTAGCCGAAGTCTTTGGTTTTCTGAAGGTCATACAACAAAGCCTCACCACAGAGTGACACGGAGAGTTACAGAGCTTAACGCGTAGCGGCATCTTGCCTTTTAATGGTTACTGTGATCAGTATGGATCAAAGCAAGAACCGTAATGAGCTGGCAATTGGAAAACTGATGCGGCTTATTGATACCAACTTTACGATTGACGGTGCCAACTTCAATAACAACTTCGGTCTTTCATCGGCATTGCCCGGTGGTGGTAGTCCGATCTCAGTAGA
>NZ_QVMI01000167.1 GCF_010500965.1 Bacteroides sp. 51
CTTCGCCGATTGATGCCTCTATTGTGACAACCACCTCTCCGATTATTACCATGATCGTAGCAGCCATTTATCTCTCCGGCGGCGGGGGTAGAGGTGCATCTGCCGTTCTATAAACCGACAAGTAGGGCAAATATCTTGCTCTTCGGAACGGAAGATGATCACGCGTTTTGGATATGGTTTTGCACGTTCCGGACGATGAGTATCATCCGCATTTGGTTTTCCTCCCGGCCATCCGGTGATGGCATTTGCATCGTCAAATGGTTCGTTGAGGCCATCATGTTCACGGCGGCGGATATATTGTATGTGTTCGTCAGATAGATT
>NZ_QVMI01000017.1 GCF_010500965.1 Bacteroides sp. 51
ACACAAAATAAGGAGCATTATCAAAACTATTTATATTTATACTCTTGAAAATGAGCTGGATTTATAAAAAGTTTGGATAATGAGAAGGTTTGGATAACAATTATTATTTTTTATCTTAGACAGTAATCCCTGACGGTTAGCCGGAGTAAAATCTTCTTTACCGGGATACAGTAATTTTGCTGTCGGGTATGCTTTACGAAATGTGTCTGCTATTTCGTGTACATTTGCTTTGAGTGCAATAATAAGCGGTTTTTGTACCAGTTCTAATCTTTTCATTTCATAAGCAGCCACGCACATAACCATTGTTTTGCCTGCGCCAACTTCGTGCCAGCATACACCACCGCCATTTTGTTTAATCATCCAAACAGCATCTTTTTGGGATGTATAGAGGTCGTTGTATGGGAACTGCTCCAAAGACAGTCCGGGAAATGTTTGTGCTGATCCGTCATAAGACGGTCGTACATAGCAATTAAACCGTTCGTTATACAGCCTTACCAGTTCGTCTCGAACCTCAATCGGTTGATTGTCTAGCCACACATTAAACTTGCTTCTAATTTCCTGTATTTTAGTGGTCGCCTCTTGTATGGCTTCTTCATCGGGTATCTTTATTTTTTCATTACCCCGAAATACATCTTTGGTAAATTCGGGAACCGTATCTTGCAAAGCATGTACAAATAAAGCTTCGCCGTTTAAGTTCCGAACAGAATATATCCTGTAAACAATTGGAGAATAACGACTAACAGAAACAATAAAAGTGTCGTTCACATCAAAATAATTAACGGTGGTTTCCGTTTCAAACAGATGGGAGGCAAAGCGGGTGTAAATATCACAAGGCATCCAACGTTCGCCCAGGTTAAATTCAAGTTCTTCGTATGGGATAGGTTCGGGTATTACCTCTTCAATGGCTTTTATTGCTGTTGTTGCCCATTCTTTTACTGGGCCGGACTGTTGAGGTAAGATTGTATACAGTTGTTTGCTCTTCTCTATTACATTTCCGGCAAGGAAACGCCCTTTTTCTTCCCAACATTGACAAATTGCATTGTAATATATTTCACCGTTTAGTGCTTCAATTATCTCATTCTCTGTTTGTTGGGCTGATTGGCATATATATTCCATGTTTACCCGTCCAAAATAGTTTAAGCTGCTTGCAAGGGCTTCCAAGGGAGTTAGAATGGTGTTTGTATCTACTTTCTTAAAGGCAACCGGTTCGTTCATTATATCAGCTTTAAAAACACTGTTCTCTACCTTTATCTCAATGCTAAACACTTCGCAACCCAAAGCATCTAACTGAATAAACTCTTTATTATCGTTTTGGTGGAATTGCCCCCATTTGGTTACAAAGGTGTCATAATAGGCATTTAATCTTTCCCGGAGTGAAGAAAATTCTTTTTTGTGCTTTACTTCATTTTCAGATAGCAAAAAATAGTACTCTCTGATTTTAAAGTAATCGTTTGCCCTGTCTTTATTAATATCATTTATCATTATAGGAATAAAAGCCGGGATAGGATTGTCTTCAAACTGGTTGTTTTTTGTATAATGCAACGTTCCTAACTCTCCATTAAGCAGTACCAGTGTTCCCTCTCTCATGTAACTATGCAGCGTGTCTGTATAGGGTCTTTTTCCCTTTGGTTTCTCTTTTACAGGTTCAACTAACACTGTATCAAAAAGGTCAAATAGAGAAAACTGCACCTGTTTCTGAGCCGGATTTGCTCCGAAAAGATTTTTTCTGAAATAACGGTCGAATTCGGAAGTTAGTATATTAGAGAGAGCCAGTTGCATTTTCTGTTCTGTTCCGTTCCAAAGGTATTTGCGTACATATTTACCAAATTGGTTTTTGACAATCTTACTTTCAGTCGCCAGTGTATATTTAGGTTGAATAAGCAATTTATTCGCGCTCTCTGTTTTAGTGTTCGGGAAAGGTGTTATTTCTTTGGTTACATCCAAGAAAATTTGCTCCCTCGATGTCAAAATAGATTTATTGGAACGTTTTTGTAAGATTATTAAATCGCTTCCTACTTCAATACCTGCGGTATTCATAAATAGACTATCAGGTAGCCGTAAAGCTGTGATAAGGTTGGTATTATAGGCAATAAATTCGCGTACAAATTTGTTCGATGGTGAATCAGCGACACCTCTTGAAGTAATAAATGCGAGAATACCCCCCTCGTTTAACAAAGATATAGCCTTGAAAAAGAAATAATTATGTATTGTTTTAGTTGCCTGCATGTAAGAATCACCCATGCCAGAAAAATTAGCATCAAACACTTTCAGGTTGCCAAATGGGATGTTTGAAGCTATAATGTCGAACGTTTGTTTCTCTGTCTCTTGCTGTATAATCGTTTCAAAACCGTCTATAAATACATTTGTATCAGGGTTCAAGGTTGATAAAATAAGTCCGGTAACATAATCTTTCTCAAAAGCGGTCTTTTGTATATTTTTAGGTGCAACGGGAAGAAAGCCACCGATACCTGCCGACGGTTCGAGAAAAGAGGTAAATGCAAGTTCGTTTTGTTTAAAAATGCGCTGAATATTGTCTCTAACGGCAGCAATAATAAATGCAGGCGTATAATAAGCAGTTAAAACTGAATTTTTAATGCTTTTGATTAATTCTTTATAGCGTTGGTTATCACCATTAACTCCGTTCAATAACGTTTCTTTTAGTTCCAGTAACGCCTGGCTGTTTTCATCGGATATTCCTGGTTGTATTCTATCGCAATCTAATAATAGAACGTTGTGATGCCCACCGAAACCGGTGTATTTCCGTAACAGGGATTGTTCCTCTTGTGTTGCTGTCCGTCCGTCTCTCCTGATGTTGAACGCTGTTGCAATCGCATGTGTATTGTTTACTAAAGATTCTAATTGATTGTAGCCCATAATTTTAATATTTTATTTTCCCTATCGTTCAGTCTTTCGACCTGCGAGAGATTATTTTTCTGCTTTTAAGGGAGCAGAAGACAAATGGTCAAGGCTGATGTGTGAAATACGCTCGAACTTGTGAGAGGAAGATTTTGCACAATCACTCGCGGCTATCAGCCGGCATTGACGTGGTTGGATTCGGTGAGTTATCTTTGCTGAAAAATGATTCACAAGCAGTTCGGACAGGTAATATCGCTGTGGCTTTATAGAAAAGGAAGATGAATTATCGGAACATATAAGTGGAAGATGAAAAATCATTTGAAATGATTTGCTATAATGGGGGAGAGATAAGGCTTGGGTGGGTAAACAATGAAGTCTGCCAGGGCAAACAAGAAAAGCGGCTTGTTCCGGCATCGACGGGCTGGTTTGTTTCGATTCATCGAAACTCCTGCGTTATGATGCAAGGAATGTGCCGCTGTTTGCCTTTTTCTGAATATGACTGACCAAAGGGAAGTGGTATTTAGAAACAGATAATCCTACCTATTTTGGGAGGGGAGCCTATATAAGAAGAAAATATGAGAGTATAATTGGAAGAAAGCTTGGTGTATTAAATTCTGTTTGCTTTCCAAAATAAAGATACACTCATTGGTGTTTTATGATCACAAAATTTGATTTAGCGGTTATAAATGTATAAATGGAAGAATCTGATAATAGATAAAAAGGGATGGCTCAGCAGTTATAACAGGGAAAAGAAGAATGCAATGAGAAAAAGAAAAGCGACTTGAAAGCCGCTTTTCCTTGAGAGAAACCAAGAATCATTTCTTGGCTTTCTTAGATGTAGGCTTCTGCTCTGCAGGAACTTCATCTTTTTCCGGGGTGGCAAAAAACTCGCTGGCAACCATTACTATGCGACTACGCTTGCCTTTGTCATCACTCCATTCTTCAGGTTTGAAATAGCCGCGAACGGTTATCATCTGTCCCTTTTTCAATAGTTCAAAGGATGCGCTTTCGTTTTTGCGCCAAACCTCTACAGCCATGAAAGCTGATACTCTTTTGGATTCTTTGCCAACGGTCTCTGTTCGACCAACTGCTAGGGAGAATTTTGCGACACTTGCGGAAGTGAATTGACGGATTTCAGCATCCTTACCAATGAAACCTGTAACTGCGAATGAATTTTCAATCTTTTTCATAACAATAATTTTTAGAAGTTATACAATCAATTTTTATAATGCTCCAAGATATTGCAAGCATAGGGCAGCACCAAGGATAGCGGTTCAATACTCTTTTTATTAAAAAGGAAGATTGTGCCGATACGCCATTGGTCAGAATGAAATGTCCCGTAACCGCCATAGCGGTGCTGCATTATAGCTTTGCATTAAGAAAAATGATGTGACTTCGCTCAAAATGCAGTGGTGAGGCAGGGTTGAAATATTGTAGTGGGGGTTGATAAAGGAGTGCTATCCGCTCATATCGACAAGTGAAAAATCTACTTGTGGTCAAACGATAGCCTATACAGCAAAGAAACCCACTATCAGCCAGATGTGGTGGTTGCATGAACGGCTTTCTAATGGCGCATCGGTCTATTGATGGACAGATGATATTGCATATATGAGGTCGTAATGAAGACTGGATTGTGATACAAATACGTCTTGTAATGGGCTTGACGACTATTACCTCCCATGAAAAGATGATGCAAGAGAAATCCTTTCGAGAATGTTTGTTTTATATTTCTATAAAGTGGCATGATCGCAATTTGCGAATGAGAACAGATATAAATGGATAACCCGAAGGGCAGAAAGCTGGTATAAGAGGGTGCGGCTGCTGCAAGACTCCCACCCAGACTTTCGTATGGGCGGGAGTGTGGATTCTATATTCATTTTTACATATCCTCTTCTTTTGACAATTTATATCTTCCATACTCATCAAATGTTTCTTTGATAGTATTTGATAAATCGTCAAACCTCAAAGGTGTTATCTTAGCAAAATACTGTATTCCATTTGTAGGATAGCAACAATTGGTTACTAGTCTACAAGGATTGCCAAAAAGATAATGGAGTTGGAATTTATCGTCTGAGCGAACTTGGAAGTGTTTTGATAAGATTTCCAATGCTTTGTTGCCTTTCTCAATTGCTTCTTCCAACGTCTCAAAGATGCCAATCGTAATTGTCTTATTACGACATACACTGTTAGTTACATCTTCTGGTTGGCCATGATAGCGAAACTCGATTGTTAATAACTCCTTTTGCGTATTTATTATATTTATTATTGCTGTATTCATTTTCATCAGATTTTAATCATAAATAATCACTTCGTCACGATAAACTACAATCTCTTTGCCATTAGTGAGGTGAACCACCAATTCTATTCCATAATCGCCAACCACAGTTCCATTACTGCAACCTCTGTATGGAACAACTAAAGAGCAATAAGAACCAATGATTTCTGTCGATTCTTCATATTCGTACATATCATATAATTTAAAAGTTAATACCTGTTTTATATCAAATTAGCTCAACGATTTCATCGATTACCCCATGAAGAATGCTTCTTAAAGCTGTTTTATCAACTGCATAATATTCAGAGATATGTCCGAACTGCTTTACCCAATAAAGATGAACTACATCAGTAAAATCAAATCTCCATCCCCTAAGCGGTATTCCTCGTCGGAAGTAGGTATTACCATTAATGGCTTCTGTGAGCCAATTCTTTTCTGTACGATTCAATTTTCCACCTTTGTTCAGATGTTCCCGAAGCTGATAAGCTTTACTGTCTTGGAGTGCTGATAACTCCGGCACTTCCCAATTCACAAATTTTGTTGCAATCTCCATAATTCAATTTTTTATTTGTCCCCTTTCGTTGAACCAACTACTTGAGGCTTGTTATGTATTTTGTTGCCAACAAAGGTGTTTCAATTCAATATACAAGGTTTTCCGATTCAAATACTACCACCATATAATGGTGGATGGAGATTGGGATAGGAAACACAAAGGTTTGACCTTGCAAGAATAGAATTGAAACTTCTACCTTTGCAACTAAAATCAGTTACAAGGCCACAAGAGATGAATCAAGACGAGTAAGCGTAAAACAAGAAAGGCTATTTTGCTTTCCAAAAAAGAAAGCAGTACAAAAGGTCAAATACAAGTTTACTTCGGTCCTTGTATGATATATGCAAGAGGTAACTAAACTTGTTTTTTTAAACCTCTTTGAATAGTCATCAAAATTAGTTTAATTTGGTCCTTGTATAATATATGCAAGAGGCAACTAAACTCTTTTTAGGCAAAAAAAAGGGGAACGTAAGGAATGATATCGGGTTAGAGGAGAGGGGTAATCAAATCAGCTTCAGATATGTTTTTTTGGAAAGCAAAAAATAGAATCAAAAAAATCTGTGGTGCAAGCGTGGTGCAAAGTTTTAAAAAGAGAAACGCAAGAAGTTGATAATCAGCTACTTGCGTTTTCTTTCTGTGATCCGCCTGGGGCTCGAACCCAGGACCCCAACATTAAAAGTGTTGTGCTCTACCTGCTGAGCTAGCGAATCAATCCTTTATTGCTGTTAAGCGGGTGCAAAGATAGAGACATTTACTTAAAATCCAATAAAAAATGATAGAAAAGTTCGAATTATTTTTCTTCTTCCACTTCTTCTTCTTGATTCTCAGAAGGTTGTGGCTCTCCTGTCGTTATTCTCTCATGACCAAGTATAAAACGCTGGTAGTAAGAAATGATAAGAGTGGTCAGAGGTAAAGCAATGATCAATCCTACAAATCCCATTAAAGCCCCCCAAATAGATAAAGATAGTAAAATGATAGCAGGGTTGAGTCCGGTGATCTTTCCCATAATTTTAGGTACGATAAAACCATCCTGTATGATTTGGACAACGACAAAAACTGCAGTTGCCGAAAGTATGATAATCCAGAAGTTTTGTCCCGTGTCGGCAGCTTTTAGCATAGCCAACAATATGGTAGGTGCAAACGCCACTATCTGTAAATAGGGGACCAGGTTCAGTATGCCGACAAAAATTCCCAAACCAATAGCCAATGGAAAGTCGATGATAAGAAAGCCTATACAGAAAAGAATGCCCACACAAAAAGCTACCAAGGCTTGTCCACGGAAATATTTATTCATACCCTCTTCAACATCTGTTAAAAGGTTTTCTGCAAACTGACGGTATTTAACAGGAATCAACTTGCTCCAGCCTTTAGATATCGCTTCATAGTCAAGAAGAATAAATATAATGTATAGCAGGATAATAAAAGATGCAAAGATACTGAAGAGAACATTGATTGACCCCGAAAGTAGCCTCCAGAAACGTGGTGCAAGTTCTCTGATGGCTTTGCTTATGTTCTCATAATTTAATGATTCATTCAAGGCATTTACATCAATGTTTTCTTGAATGAACTCCGATAAACTTTTGGGTACCGTTGTTGTATTGACCTCGGCTCCGTTGGTAAAATAAATATAAAGTAAATCTTTTACCTTGCCGAATTCTTCAATCATTGGCGGTATAAGAAGATAGAAAAGTGTTGTTCCGATAATGCTTAGGGTAAACAAGGCGCAAAATATGGATAAAACCCGATTCCTGAAACGCAACTTATACTGAAAGAACTTCACTAATGGATATACAAGATATGCCACAAGGCAAGCTATAAAGAATGGAAGAAGCACCTCGCTGAGGTGATTGATCAACACCAAAATACCAATAACGACAGCAAGACCGAAGATAAAACGTATAAAGCTGTCGAATGTGATTTTATTTTCGAACATAACAATAAAAAGGTTAGGATTAATTATGTCTTGAATGCTATTTCTTGTCTTCCTTTATGGCTTCCGAATAACAACTTCTACACAATGGCTCATACTGTTCTGTTTCACCCAATAAAAACTGTTTGTCATTTTTTACAGTACGATGTGAGAAATTGGCAAGATTGCCACATTTAACGCAAATAGCGTGCACTTTAGATACCTCTTCGGCAATGGCGCATAACCCTGGCATAGGACCGAATGGAGTACCTTTGAAGTCCATGTCAAGCCCAGCCACAATAACCCGTATGCCATTATTGGCTAGTTCATTGCATACATCAACCAACCCCATGTCAAAGAATTGGGCTTCGTCAATGCCAACCACATCAATTTCAGAGGTAAAAAGTAAAATACTGGCAGAAGAATCTACCGGAGTAGAAGCTATGGCATTACTGTCATGGGATACCACCTCTTGCTCCGAATACCGCGTGTCGACAGCCGGTTTAAAGATCTCGACACGCTGTTTGGCAAATTTAGCCCGCTTTAAGCGGCGAATCAGTTCCTCGGTCTTACCCGAAAACATGGAACCGCAAATAACCTCGATCCTTCCTCGTCTGTTCGTTTCCCTAGGATTGTCTTCTGAGTATAATACCATGTATATGCTATTTTTATATCCAACAAAAGTAATATATCCGGGGTAAACCTGCAAGAACTGTTAAATAATTGGGGCTATTTAACAAACAACTCCTATTTATTTATACATTTGCATTCATAAACCTTGGTATAGCAGGTTGTGGTACGTTGCCGCTAAAAGCATTTTACATATGCAGAAAGAAAAAATAGACGATCTGGAAATAGACTTAAAAGAACTAAAGTTTCTTTTAGAAAAAATAAGCAAAGAACCCATATTTGCACGTTCTGCAATGCGGTTAATTGATTTGATGAAGGAACGTTTGGATGAAATAAAAAGTGAACTGGAACAGCCGGTAGTAAAGCTTGAGAGTGCTCTTGCTGAAGAGAATACGGAATATATACCGAAAGAAGAATCCGTAGTCCTTGAAGAAACAATAGTAATAACTCCCGAAATCATAGAAATAAAAGTTGAACCCCAAACCGAAGATGATGCATCAGATAATAATGTAACATCTGCGATCGTTCTGGGTGAACAACTTCGTCCGGCTCTTGAACTAAGCAAGGGTTTGAGCCTGAATGATACTTTTCGTTTTTCCCGCGAGCTTTTCGGTGATGATAAAGACAAGATGAATAAAATTCTGCAAGAGATAAGTACAATGAACTCACTCGCTGAAGTCCTGTCTTATCTTTCAACACAAATAAAATGGGATGAAGAAAATGATGCAACCAAAGATTTCATTGAACTTCTGAAAAAATATTTTGTTTAATATACGAACTTATGGGAAAACTATACGTTGTACCGACTCCGGTGGGGAATCTGGAAGATATGACTTTCAGAGCCATCCGCATCTTAAAAGAGGTTGATTTCATCCTTGCCGAAGATACGCGTACATCAGGGATCTTATTAAAACACTTTGAAATAAAGAACTCAATGTATTCTCATCATAAGTTTAATGAACATAAAACCGTTGAAAACGTTGTTAATAGAATAAAGGCAGGCGAAACAGCAGCACTTATCTCTGATGCTGGGACACCAGGAATATCAGACCCCGGATTTCTTGTAGTGCGTGAATGTGTAAGAAATGGCTTGGAAGTAGAGTGTTTGCCCGGTGCAACTGCATTTGTTCCGGCTCTCGTAGCCTCGGGACTGCCAAATGACCGATTCTGTTTTGAAGGATTTCTACCCCAAAAGAAAGGCCGGATGACAAAATTGAAATCGTTGGTAGAAGAGGGAAGGACTATGGTTTTTTATGAGTCTCCTCACCGGCTGCTTAAGACGCTTACACAATTTGCAGAATATTTCGGGACAGATCGTCAGGCGGCTGTTTCAAGAGAAATCTCAAAATTGCATGAAGAAACTGTCAGAGGTGATTTAAACGAATTAATAGAGCATTTCACTCGTGTAGAACCACGCGGGGAAATTGTGATAATAGTAGCAGGAATAGACAATTAAATATAACTTTACTAAAAACGTAAACGTATGAAAAAATTGGCATTTTTATTAGTATGTGTAGCCACTATGTTGGTTTCATGTGATGGAATTACAGGTGGAAGCAAAAAACTGAAAGCAGAAAATGATTCACTTTCAACCGCTTTGGCTCAACGCGACGCTGAACTGGATGAAATGATGAGTACTTTTAATGATATTCAGGAAGGGTTTCGTCAAATCAGTGAAGCAGAAAACCGTGTAGATTTGCAACGTGGCACAATCTCCGAGAATTCAGCATCTGCAAGACAACAAATCGCTTCGGATATCGAATTTATTACTAAAACAATGGCCGACAATAAGGCACAGATTGCTAAGTTGCAGGGACAGTTGAAGAATAGTAATACTAATTCTGCTCAAATGAAGAAAGCAATTGCTGCTTTGCAGGAAGAACTTGCCGCCAAAACAAAACGTATTGAAGAATTACAAGAAGAACTTGCTTCTAAGAATATCCGTATTCAGGAATTAGACACTGCGGTGAGCAACTTAACTGCTGATAAAGAAACGCTTGCAGCAGAAAATGAAGCAAAAGCTAAAACCGTAGCAGAACAAGACAAAGCCATTAACTCAGCTTGGTTTGTATTTGGTACCAAGTCGGAATTGAAGTCTCAGAAGATTCTTGAAAGCGGAGATGTGTTGAAAAGCTCTGACTTTAATAAAGATTATTTCACTCAGATTGATATCCGTACAACAAAAGAAATCAAACTGTACTCAAAACGTGCTGATTTGTTGACTTCTCATCCTACAAATACTTATGTATTAGAGAAAGATGACAAAGGTCAATTGACATTGAAGATTACAAATCCTACAGAATTCTGGAGTGTTTCTAAATACTTGGTTATCCAGGTTAAATAAATAACTTCAACGACAGTACTAATCAGGTACTTATCATATAATGAACGCATAGGTTTGATAGAACGCAATCAAACCTATGCGTTTTTCTTATCTTTGTGCATCTTATTAAAAATCAATACTTAAAATCCTGATGGCAAAGTACAAAAATATATTTTTCGACTTGGACGATACATTATGGGCCTTCTCTGAGAACTCTCGTGATACATTTGAAGAGGTATATATGAAGTATAACTTCGATACCTACTTCAATTCATTTGATCACTATTATGAACTTTATCAGAAGCGAAACCTCGAACTATGGGAAGAATATGCTGAAGGAAAAGTGACGAAAGGTGAATTGAATGAACAACGTTTTTTCTATCCATTGCAAGCGGTTGGTGTGAATAATCTGGATCTATCCAGGCAATTCTCTGAAGATTTCTTTGTTATTGTCCCAACCAAAGAGAAACTGATGCCCTATGCGAAAGAAATACTGGAATATTTAACTCCTACCTATAATCTATATATATTATCCAATGGATTCCGTGAGTTGCAGGCAAAAAAGATGAAAGTCTCAGGTATTGATGGATATTTTAAAAAGATTATTCTTTCTGAAGATATAGGAGTGATGAAGCCTTACCCGGAAATCTTTCATTTTGCTCTATCGGCAACCCAGTCAGAATTAAGGGAGTCGGTTATGATTGGCGATAACTGGAAAGCAGATATTATGGGAGCAAAAGGGGTAGGAATGGATCAGATTTTTTACAATATTATTGAACAGGGTGATTTCCCGTTCCATAGTACATATATCATCAAGTGTTTAGATGAACTTGAAAATTTATTATAAACGAAGCGGGACTATTCATTCTTAGATAGCCCCGCTTTATTCATTGCCTTTCAGACAATAATTCTAATATTATTTTATCACTTGATCAAAGGATGTTATTGTCCTTAACAATTTGAAATTGACAGGAGAAGCATCAAAGCTTTTAGTGAATACAGATCCGGTACTTTTTGTGTGGGCGAGTGATGCAACCGGCGCAGGTGCAGCAGCAGGCATTACAATTTTAAATTTCCCATTTGGGTTAGCTGTATGTGGACCATCATTAGGGAACATAGCCAAAATAGACTTAGTAGGGAATGTAATTTCATTTCCGTCATAAGTTCCGCATATTCCGTCAGCTTTTACTTCTTCGAGAGTTTTTCCATTATTATCCATGCGATAAGCAGCCAGGCTGTATACATAGAAGTTGCCATCACCCCAATCCAATCCAGTATTTTGCAAATCAATATAGACTCCTGCATGATCAGTTGCGTTAATCTCCAGATAATAATCTTTACTATCATCCCAATCACCTGGTTCATTATAAGGGAAAGCTTCTCCATAAGGATTTACTAAGCGGAATAATCCCGGTACAGCAGCATTTTCCTGGATTTCTACTTGGTAGGTATTATTACCACCACCATATAAAGGACCAACAATGTCATCAGTATAAGTAGCCATTCCTAAAGAGTTCCAAACGGGTGAATTGTCTGAAGCGGAAGTGAATTTGAATATAGTAGTAGCTTCTTTTTTAGCTTCATTACCATCATATCCAACAACTACAAAAGTATAATTTCCACTAACAGAGCATGGTAATGACACGTTGCCGGAAGCTGTGATTTCAACAGATTCTAATGAGCCGTTAATAATTGCGTCTGCCGCTTCTTCTGCATCAATACCTGCGATGATAGCTATTTTTGCTGAGGTCAAATCTTCTCCCAAAGTAACCTCTGCCATGGCAAATTCGTTCTCGTTTGCATCTACATATCGACCAGCATACATGACTTCAAGAGAATAGTCTGAAAGAACTACACTTGGGAAAATTATTGTTATTATGTTGCTAGCCTGTGTTTGGTTCCACCCTCCAAGTCCGAAGATGTAGTAATATGGAGCGATCTGTAGGATTTCAGGTTTTCCATCAGCCGAAAATTGTGTTACTACATTATAAGTCCAGGAAGCCTCTGTAGCCAAACTTGTCATTCTGGATGGATGCAAACCATACACAATATCTTCATAAGTTGGGTGATAAAAGACGGCGAAATCATTATAAACAACCAACCCTTCAATAGTAGTGGTTACATCCTTGTAGACCGAACCGGCAGGGAGTACACTGAATTCAAGAAATTCATCCGCATATTCTTCGTAAGGTCCCATTAAACGGTAACGAGTAGGGTCAACCATGTGTTGTTGGAGTTCAATTTTAGAACTTTGTCCTGCCCAATTATCTGTAAAAGACGCTAAGCCTAACGATTGCCAAGGCGCAGGTATTCCAGCCTTAAATGCATAGATGGCTTTCCCGTAAGCAGATGTATTGTTCTCATCATTTATGGTTATAGAGATGTCTTTATAATCATCATATTCTATTTTTTCAGGATCATAAGTAACTGTGATTTTGGTTACGTCCGAACCTGCCGGGAAACTAGCCGTTTCAGGTATAGAGAATATATTTTCAGGATCTTCTACTTCAATCTTCAAAGGAACGGAAAGGGCCTCTTCTTTTTTAACACGTCTCAGTTCTACATCAAAAGATGTGTTTTGTATAGATAGTATAAGTGTTGAACTCAAAGTGTTGGAAAAATACACCTGGGCACCTTCTGGCATTGGAGCAGCTACATAATCGTCATCGTCTGAGCATGCTGTAAACCCGCCGCAAATAGCAATGGCAAGCAGTGTCAAACACATTTTTTTTATTGACTTTTTATACATGGCTTATAATTTTATATTAATATACCTAAACTGTTACCAGCTATGCTCTTCAGAATCTGAAGTGGGTTTGACTGGTGTAGGATTGTTTGTACACGCGTAATTAAAGTTGGTCTCTGTCTGAATAATACACCAGTTCATCCAATCGGGAGTAGTGGTGGTATTCCAACGATTGAGTTCCAGGTGGTTGCTGTTTGCATAGCTACGGATAATACCTTTGTTAAGACGTTTGATGTCGAAAGTGGCAAAACCTTCTCCCCAAAGCTCAACGCGACGCTGCCACCACACTTCGTTCTGGAAAGTAGAAGTCGAATTATTACCGTAAGTATCGGTGTGAGTTCCGTATACATAAGATGCATCACGAGTTTTAGCGAAAGCAGTTAGCAATGCAATACCATTACCCTCGTTCTGCATACCGGCAGCTTCAGCCTCAATCAGGACCATTTCTTCAACGCGCATCATCGGAACTGCTACAACGAAACCGATATATTGATTCTCATGGCCAGCACCACCACCGGTAGCGCGGAATTTCAAAGAAAGACCACCAACAGCACCATAATAGCCATCATATCCTGTTTTGTATACCCAATCCGGATAATCCGAATAAGCTTTTAAGCCATCTATTATTTCAGCTTCAGTGCCTAATTCATCCAGTTTAAAATCAACAAAACAGTTCTTGCGAAAGTCTGTTGCTGGGATTGTTTCATACAAATGTCTGTCAATAAGTTGTTGTTGACCATAGTTAGATGCATAGCCACAACCCGAGATCTCTGGATCTATTTCAAGGATCATGTGAGAACCCCAGGAAGAGTCGGCGTCATTTTCCAGAATGTTAGGATCATCTGCCTTGTATGTCAAACCAAACATCCAAGAAGCAGTAGGCGTATTAAAGCCCGTGTCACGACTGGTATATTCAGTTTCGCTCATAATAGAATAACCCGATTGAGCTAATTTGGCATATTTCTGGGCATTCGACCAATCTTCCATAGTCAGGTAAGCACGGGCTTTTAGACCTTGTACAACTGACAAGTCGGGTGTATAGATATCTGAACGGGGATATCCAGCCAAATATTCTTCAGCTTTAGTAAGGTCGGAAATGATAAAGTTCCATATATCCTCATTGGTTGCGCGAGGATTGTTTGCCAAATCAGCTAAAGATGTTGTTTCGGTTACAATAGGCACCGTTTCAGCATTTTTATCAGTTCCGTATGTTTTTGGCGCATACATACGAGCCAAATCCATGTAGAACATTGCACGCATAGCGTAAGCAATACCTGCACCGGTTATTTTATCTTCATCGGGTGTTTCACCGGCCAGCGACAATACTGTATTACAGTTTTTAATCCAACCATAATAATAAGTCCAAGGATACTGACAAACAGCATACTGGGGTCCAAGGCCCACGCCACAAGCATACCATGTACTATACCAAGAACCAGAGTAACCTAATGCTATATCTTGTCCCATAACATCGCGTTTCAAGAAAAATGAAGGGTAGCCATAGTCATAAGGCGTGGTGCTTGATCCGCTATAAGTAAACTTACCGGTCAGTGTTGAAGTCACGGCATTTACAAAGTTATCATACGATCCCGGGGCATTACCCGCCTGATCGCCTGTTACATAATCGGTCGACGGGTTGACCTCATCGATGCAACTTGTTGCAATAGTAAGCCCGAATGCAACAGTTAATAGTGGTAGAAATATCTTTTTCATAATGAATGTTCCTTTTTTAATTAGAATGTTAACTGAATACCACCTGTGATGTTACGTACAGGGGAGTATACGGCAACCTGCGTATTTCCATCGTAAGAATAACGAGGATCTAAACCTTTACGAGCCGACCAGAAGCCCAGGTTTTCACCTGCTGCATATACACGAATTTTGTCAATAGCGAAGTTCCGGAGAATTTTCTTAGGAAGTGTATAACCTACGGTGAACGATTGGAAGTTCAGGTAGTTGGCGCTAGTAAGGAAGCGATCCGAAGCAGCAGCGCTGTATTGGTCACCATATTGCCAACGAGGAACATTACTTGATGTATTCTCGGGAGTCCAAGCCTTTACATAGTCCTTATGGAAAGTGGAACCGGCCTCACCAGCACTTTGTCCGGGCGCCATTAAAGCGCGATAACGGGTGTCATAAACCTTACCACCTATCTGATAATCGAATGTGACTGTTGCATCAAAACCATATGCCATAAATGTACTACTGAAACCGCCAAATAGGTCGGGAAGCGCTGACTTAAGCTTGTACTTCGTAGCTTCGTTGAAGTTGGTTGTTGTATAAGAATATTGCGTACCAGGTTTGCTGGTTGAGCCTTCCAATGTTTCATCGACCCAATAGGTAGCCATACCTTCTTCGTTTACTCCAGCATATTTAGCCATGAATGGAACGTAAAGAGAGCCACCAACTTCGTACCAGTTTTGGAATGTTCTTGCCGAGTTCGATTCAGAGAACCCACCATTGCCGGCAACCTTCGATGCAGGAAGTTTAAGGATTTTTGTTTTATTATGCGAGAAGTTCATAGATACCGTCCAATCAATATCTTTTGTACGAACAATTGCACCGGTCAACATCATTTCTACCCCAGTATTCCGGATATCTCCCATATTACCATAATATCCACGTGAACCGGCTGATTCGGGTATTGACAACCAGAACAGTAGGTCGGTAGTCTTTTTGGTGTAGAAATCTACATTACCAGTCAAACGACCCTTCCAGATGCTGAATTCAACACCGGCGTTAAAGTTTGTAGTTGTTTCCCAAGTTATATCAGGATTACCCATTTGTCTGAACGAAGGTGACATGGCAGTATCGGAAGCCTTTGACAATGTATACGTATCGGTGTATGCGAAACTACCGATATTGTCGTTACCTTGCTGTCCAACAGACAATTTAAGTTTTAGTATGTCAATCCAACTATAATCAGCCATGAATGCTTCTTTATTCATCAGCCACGCACCACCAACAGACCAGAAATTACCCCAACGGTTTTCTTTTGCAAAATATGAAGAGGCATCCCGACGGAAAGATGCAGAAGCATAGTACTTCTCATTGTAATTGTATTGAGCACTGGCAAAATAACCTTCTACGTTGTATATTGTTGTATACGATTTAGAATCAACTTTATTGGCAAATGCATTGATGTCTTTAATATCCGGAGAGAATCCTCCTTGTGCTGTAGCCGACAAAAACTTAACCTCAGACCTGTAGTATTCATGTCCCAGCATAGCGGTAACACTATGAAGGCCGAAATCCTGAGCATAAGTCAATGTTTGAATATGGTTGGTCCTCATAGCCGATGTCGAACTTTTGGTTATTTCACCATTAACACCGGTTTTAGGACCATAATATGGGTTTTGATAATCAGATTTGTTGGTCTGTCCCCAGATAATAGTACTTGTAGCATTGGCTTTTAGGTAACTAGTCAGATTAACATCGGCAGTGAATGTACCGTTCAACTGATTACCCTCAGTGATTACTTCATTGTAGCGGTTTGAACCAAGAGGGTTTCCTGTTTGTAAAAACGCGCGACCTACACCATAATTTGAAGCTGCCACACCATAGTCGTAAGCATCGTTACCATATTGGTCTTTTTTGATAACTACATTTCCCGATCCGTCTACAACACGTACATATACCGGATAAATCGGAGCAATCATAGTGGTGTAATACATCAAGTTGGTTGATCCCAATGAGGTGTCCATATTAGGATTAGATTCACGTTCGGAATTTACATAACTAACATTGGCGCCAATTTTCATCCATTTTTTTATTTGGTGGTCGGCTCTAATTCTTGCACTGATACGCTCATAACCAGAGTATTCAATAATACCATCCTCGTTTAGATAGCCAAAGCTGGCATAAAATGAGGAACGATCTGTGCCACCATTAACACTTACATTATATTCCTGACGTAATGCGCTCTTATAAGCCATATCTGTCCAGTCGTCCGGTTGCATATAGTACTCTGTACCATTATATGTATAACGACGACCTAAAGTAGCACTTGGATTCAGTTTGCCATTTGTGCCAATTAGCATTTGACCCTCGGGAACAGTATAAATATTGTAACCAAGATCCGAGATCATTCTATTGTTGGACCACGAGTTTGCTGTTACAATATCGTTGCCTTGACCGTAGAAAGAATAATTATGCAATTGAGAATAATAAGCTTCATAGTATTGTGCGGGATCTGTAATTACATCATAATCCTGAACCCCACGTTTGTTAACACCCCATTTCATGTCTACGTTAACAACGGCTTTTTGTGTGTTACCTTTTTTAGTTGTAACAATGATAACGCCGGCAGCACCACGGGCACCATAAAGAGCAGCCGAAGCAGCATCCTTCAAGATAGAAACCGATTCAATATCACTTTGTGGAATATTAGATAAACTGGCTGTATAAGGAGCACCGTCAACAATTACCAATGGGTCGGTGTTGGCATACATGGATGCAATACCACGGATATTAATGTTTCCGGCTCCTTCACCGGGCTCTCCTGTACTACCACGTAATTGAAGGCCTGGAACAGAACCGACCAAGGCATCAGTTACATTTGTCGTGATACGTTTGGATAATTCGTCTGCATTAACTACGGCAGCTGAACCAGTGAAAGCGGACTTTTTTGCTGTACCATAAGCAACAACTATAACCTCGTCAATTAGTTGAGAGTCGGGCTTTAAGACGATGCGAATATTAGGTCTGATGGCTACTTCCTGCATCACCATACCAATATACGAAACCTGCAAAGTTTTCGCAGAACTGGTAAGTTTCGTAAGTTGTTAATATATAGCAACTTAACCACTTTTGATAGAACTTAAAATATTTATTATTGAATTTGGAGATTAAAGAAGTAACCACTTGTTCTATTGGTTGTTAAGAAGCCTACATTACTTTACTCAATCAACAACAAACTACTATTTTTCTACTATACTCGCGGATATTCATTGATAAAAGTGTGAATCTCTACATTTTTATCAAGGTAAAAATGTAACTTTATACATAAATAACAATATACAGATATGTTTAGAGAGAAAATTGATGAATTGAAGAGCTGGAAAGAGAATCAGTTTCGTAAGCCTTTGATACTTCGTGGTGCTCGACAGGTAGGTAAAACCTGGCTTTTGAAAGAATTTGGTCACACGTTTTATGCAAAATATATCTACATCAACTTTGAAGAAACACCCGTATTGCAAGGCCTTTTCTCGAATGGTTTTAATATCGAGCGAATATTAACCGTATTGCAAATTCACACTCAAACTACCATAACAGCCGAAAATACACTTATTATTTTCGATGAAATACAAGCTGCTGAACAAGGAATTGCTTCTTTGAAGTATTTCAGTGAGAATGCACCTCAATATCATATTGTGGCAGCCAGTTCTTTATTAGGAATGGGGTTGCACAGCAAGGTCCCATTTCCCATTGGAAAAGTTGATTTTATGGATTTGCGTCCACTTTCATTCCAAGAGTTTTTATTGTCACTAAATGAAGTAGCATTAGCCGATGTTCTAAAGAAAAAAGACTGGGGAGTTATTTCCATCTTTTCTGAAAAGCTGAAGGAATATCTGCGTTATTACTTATATGTGGGTGGAATGCCAGAGGTTGTAGATGCTTTTACGCAAACACGAGACTGGAATTTGGTTCGTCATATTCAGAATAGAATATTACATTCATATGAGGGTGACTTCTCTAAACATGCTCCTGCTGAGATTGTTCCGCGTATAAGAATGGTGTGGCAAAGCATACCTTCACAGTTGGCTAAAGAAAATAAGAAGTTTATTTATGGGGTGATGAAAGAGGGGGCACGTGCCAAGGACTTCGAATTAGCTATTCAATGGCTAGTAGACTGTGGGCTGTTATTGAAGAGTTTTCGAATATCAAAGCCAACTTTGCCGCTTTTAGCCTATCAGGATAACTCGGTCTTTAAACTCTTTCTGCACGATGTCGGTGTATTTGGAGCGATGACTGCTCTTGATGTTAAAACAATCATTGACGGCAATGCTATTTTTACCGAATTCAAAGGAGCATTAGCTGAACAGTATATCATGCAACAGCTCCGCTTGGATAGTGATAGATATATTGGTTACTGGACTAATGAGCGAAGCACTTCCGAAGTGAATTTTGTGATTCAGCAAAATGGAGATATTATCCCTATAGAGGTAAAATCCGAAGAAAATTTGAGAGCAAAAAGTTTCAAGTTATTTTGTAAAAAGTATAAGCCTGATACAGCCATCCGGGCTTCAATAACCGACTATCATAAAGAGGAATGGATGGTGAATGTGCCTTTGTATGCAATAGAGTGAAAGGTCTTATAAAAGCTAACGATCTTATTCATACCCCAGCCAGATTTCTTTTAGTACTTGGCTAGCAAATGGCTAAAGTTTAATGAAATTATCTAAAAAAATAGCCGTCGCTATTTTTTAGACGGCTTTTGGGGGATAAAACGAATTTAGATAAGAAGATTATTTGAATAAATTATTGTTTTGAGAGATTGCGTCAAGGTAGGATCGTAAAACGCGAGGACATAGGAAAGCCCCACCGAAGTGAGGTCAGTAAGCTATAGAGCAAACATCAATTCAAATCTACTAATGATACACATATTTTATAATCCCTCCTATCAAGAACATAGTCTGAGCCATGATGGTATATAGTAGGAATTCTATCCACATAACGAATTTCTAGCAATCTCGGAAGAAGCCCAAGAGAAATGCCTCCTTCAGCATTACCCTCATCCCAATATGAACGATTAATTTCAAATGTAATAATGCCATTATTACAAGAATATTCAAATCCAATCATCCTCATATTAACATATGCCTGGAAATCAATGTCCTTTGAAAAATCGAATATTGAATTGAACGGTACTTCTATGACTAAATTATCATCTAAGTTCGGATATTCCGTTACAAGAGTTCCAATACCAAGATTCTCGTTCCAGAGTAAACCAACCGTACCATTAATTGAAAAATCAAAGTCAACAGGTGGGACTTTTATCGGATTAAAAAAATCATCGCCATTGCCATTCAAAATGCTATCGCCTTTAGTCGGTACACTCCTTGTAATAATAGGAATCGAAGGTAACTCCATATTCTCACAATAATCTTTTTTGTCACACGAGAACAAACTCAATACAAACATAAATGTGACTAATAAATTCACTTTTTTCATTATAACTAAAAATTAATTAATGGTATATTTCTTATCTTAAATACAAAGATACTAAAATGTAATTTGATACCATTCTTTAGCGTGAAAATATATCAACTCACATCTATGTTATAAAACCGGAAAGTCTCGGGTTTGAAGCTGCATTTCTAATCATTGGTTATTTTTTGCAAGACTTGAATAGGATGAGACAGTTTAATTTCAAGGAGTCCAGAATCAAACAAACTGGATACCTCCACCATTTAATAAGGAATGAGGTTGGTCACCGGTGTTGTTTGAGAATTACCAGACTTCCTTCTTTATTTGTGATCTTTGAAAGCAAAAGCTTAATCGGAAAGTTTATTTATCTTTGCCATCCGCTAGTGCAATCTAAAAAAAATGCTATAAAAGTCGCATCTTTTTTTACGCGACCTTTATAGCACTCTATTAATTATTAGTATCTCTAATAAAACATTAGTTAGTTGTTGAATGGGTCAGACACAACTTTAGTCGTAAATCTGATTGTATTAGTCGGATCATCTACATCAACCAACAGTACTTCTTTCGGATTATAATAACTATCCACTTCTGTAATAGTGAACGTCTTTCCATTGAAAGGTCTTGCCAGATAGCTGAAGAAATAAGTTTGCCAATAGGTTATACCTGCATTATTCGCTCTACCTTCTAAAGCAATAGTAACTTTATCCTCATCAACAGTATCCCAAGTAAAGGTAACAAGCCCTGTTTCTCCACCGACATTATAGTAGAATCCAGCAATACCTGGTTCGTATGGACTCAAACATATCCAATTCAAAGGTTTACCAAGTCCAGGCATAATCAATGTTTTAATGAGCAGCCAATTAGACTGTTGGCTGAATCCGCTTAATGCCATATACCATGTTCTTTCAACAAACAATTCGTTAATTGGAGGAGGAGGCATTACTTTTAATATTGCATTGCTTCCACCAGTATCTGTAAAAATGCGATCATCGCCTTGCATTTTAAAATCCATAGAATGAACCTCGGCCCCACCAATTGTTATAGGGGTATAGAAAGAAATTCCTGTAGGTACTACCCTGTAGGGTATTTCTTGAGTGGAAACCTCATCATTCCCACCAGCATAAGTAAATGTAAGAAAACGATATGACTTTTTTACCGTTGCTTCTATTCCGTTTACAGTATAAGCGAAATTAGTAAATTCATCGAATTTATCGGCAGCACTAATATACTCTTCCATCTGGTCTGCCCAGTTCTCCGAAGCGATAGGAGTCATATAGATCTTATTGCGTGTTTTCTTACCTAACAAAGTCACTTTTTCCGGAGTAGCTTCAAGTACCATAAATTCATAATCTCCACCCATACCGCTATCATCGGGACCAATATCATCTTTATTCATTGGTTCTGAGAAGTAATGTATAAAATCATTATAGGTATTGAATGAAAGCGTAGGTCCATTATCAGGCACCAAGTCGTACATACTTTCAATGGTTTGATTTGCACTCCCTTTTTCTGAAGCAACTACAACTTTATTTCCTCCACTAAAGTTCATAAACAGGTTGTATCCTCCATAAATCTGATCTTTATTGGGGTAATATTCTACTAACCAGCCATTCTGTGCGCTTTCCAGTACCTCCTGTATATCAAGAAGCGTTTGGGTCATTCTCTCCGACGCAGATTCGTCGAACTTGTCATCATCATCAAATAGACAAGAACTTAATAATAATGGCAATGCTAAAAGCAATAAATATATTTTCTTCATATCCTCTTTATTGTAAATTTGCAAATTCTAAACTTGGAATCTCAGATTGGCGACGCAAATATACTCTACGAACGTCATCCAAATCAATATCCCAGGTATTTATCATGTAATTATACACAATTTCAAACTTTGCCTCCATGATTGGAGCACCTACCTCACCACCTTGGGCGATGATTGCATTCCACTCTGCTTCAGTATTGATAACATAATAAGCAAGTAGTTCAACGAAGTCTTCATCTACATCCTTAGAAGCATAGGCGGATATAAATCCGGATTTACGAGCAACTACATCGCCAGCGTCCCCCGGTCCCCATGCTACATTCCAATCGTCTGTAACATAGTCACTACCCGAGATTTCATTAAAATCGGTTGAATAAGGTCTCTTCTGATGAAAGATGTGCGCAAATTCGTGAAAAATAGTCTTGAAATAATACTTTTTGAGATGCGCATAGTCATTCAACTCTATATTATTAATGTAATAAAGAGACATTTTCAAACCACCTTCGGCTGTACCCAAAATCATGGTACCAGCATTATTGTAAGCTGCTGAACCGACGATGTGAACTATTTTAGGAAAATGAGAGCGGATAAAATCGGTGCTTCCTGTTACTTCCGTATAGGTCTCAAGACAAAGGTGTTTGAGCAGAACAGCCATTTCTTTTGATTTCTCAACTTTGGCAGGAGATAGGTTGTAGTTTAGGTCAGACTCAATGTCCTCCATGCGATATTTGAAATCAATGTTATACACTTCCGTATATTCTTTGTATATCCATTGCTCGAAACTAGTCATTTCTACCGGCGAATCAACAAATATACTTGTACTATTCAAGTCGTCCGAATTACACGAAACGAAAACAACAGTAGATAGTGCAACTAACAACGTATATAAAATATTCTTCTTCATGTGTTTACTATTTAAATTAGCTTTTTGTTAGATACTTAACGGGGGTTAGGCGTAATTCCGGCGTCTACAACATCGGCTGGTATTTGAATCGCATAACGGTTATCTCTTTTAGTCAGTGTTGAACCCAGTGAGGATACCTCTCCACTAGCAATAACACGGCGAGTGGCTTCCATACCGTAACGTTTCATATCAAACCATCTTAGCCCCATGTGCATCGTTTCATGTCGACGCAGATATAGCAAACATTGCACGTAGTTCTCTTGAGTTTTATCCAACTCAAAATCCGGATCAAGTTTTTTTCTTGGCGTTGGATTCTTTGGTTCATAATATCCATGACGTTCGTTCCAAGCTACAATATCGGCTTCGGTTAATACATATCCGGTTTTAAGCGTATTTGCGACCCAAAGGTTCATATCTTTAAGCGCATTCGTATAGTCTTTCTTCAAGATGTATGCCTCGGCACGATTCAATAGAGTTTCGTCGGCAGTAAGAGCAGCATGTACAGTACGACTATATCCGGTTCCTGCCACGGGGTCTGTATATTCGAACAGATAAGGAAGACGTGGCAATAATGTTTTATCCAGATTTGTGCCCTTATAGACATAAGGTGCAAGATGAAATGTAGCTAAGTAATCGCCCCATGGCCCGTTGCTTTGTATGGTTTCAGTTTCAGAAATCAATGCACCATGGGCATGACGCGAACCTGTATAGTATGGACCAAAAAGAGGGCCTAAAGTAGAGTATCCGGTCATCAGTAAGAAGTTTGCTTTAGCAGACGCGCTGATGTATTGTGTACCCACATTAGTCATATCTCTAGGGTATGTAGCTAATTCTGCATTGTTGCGCAACAAGGAAGCCGGAGCAACCCCCAAGGCACTTGTAGCACTTTTTATCACATTATCCCAATCCTGAGAATACAAATAGAATCTGGAAGCAAAAGCGTTGGCTGCTTTTTTATTGAAATGGTACTTTGGCACCGAATATACCGCATCGTTAATCAATGGAAGCCCTTCTTCGAGGTCTTTCTTAATCAATTCATAGTTTTCGGCCACAGTAGGGCGTTCGTACTTCGGATCCAATTCGGTTTCCGAAGACTCCATGTAAGGTATACCCAGATCTTTATCCGAGTGAAGCGGGCTGTAATGAAGACTAAACACATTAACCAGAACAAAATGCGCGTAAGCCCGACATAATAGGGCTTCACCTCTGGCTGGCTGCAACGACTCAGGATTACCCATTTCGTCAATCGCCGACAGTGCCTGATTGGCCGATGCTATGGCATTATAGCATCCTTCCCATATTCTGGCAGGAGATTCATTATTGGCTTCTGTCACATCAATCCAGTTGAATAGTTGTTCCCAGAACCGACTGGTATAAGGATTTGTTGGACCATAATCATCCAAATTGTCAGAAGATAACTCTGTTACCATAATATAGCTATTCATCGAATATGCCGACACAAGCAATTTCTGCACCTTTTCTTCCGAATCTACTTCGGCACGATTATCTGGCATCACATCTAGAAAGTCATCGCACGAAGAAAGACTGATGGCAGCAAAAAGTATTGATAATATATATATCTTTTTCATATTAGTCTTAATATTATTTAATTATAAACCTAGTCTTAGTGTTAGTGTGAATTGTTTGGGCACCGGAGCAGCTACACCACCTGTGTTGAAGAACTCAGGATCTTGTCCGTTCAATTTCTTGTCGGCATAAATCAAGAACAGATTTGTGGCTTGAAGTTTCAACGAAAGGCTTTCCAGTTTCCAAGGGCTAATGAGAGACTTAGGGAAGTCATATCCTAACGAAATCTCTTTCATGCGTATAAAGTCACCTTTTG
Organism: Bacteroides sp. 51; assembly: GCF_010500965.1. Lineage (GTDB taxonomy): Bacteria > Bacteroidota > Bacteroidia > Bacteroidales > Bacteroidaceae > Bacteroides. Next base: position 24,945 of record NZ_QVMI01000017.1, read on the forward strand.
CAATACGTGCAGTCGAGTAGTTATAAGCATTGTATGCGTAACTTAAGTTTTTAATATCCTTATTCTGTCTATTGCTCGCTATAACCGGTATATCTGTATGGTTTTCATCTCCTGGAACCACCCAACGGTTTTTAAATTCTTTTGGCATAGACGATAGGTCTGAGTAGGAGTTTTTAAATACGGGATCCAGTCGGATAACGTTTCCAAAAGAGTAGGTTACGAATACGTTCAGCTTGAAGTTTTTGTATTCGAATATATTTCCCAATCCTCCCATATCTGTTGGGTCGGCCGAACCTGAATACTCTAGGAAGTCAACTTTATCCCTTTCCTGGAAATAGATCCCGGTAGAAGTTACTTCGCCATTTTGATCCAAGAATGTAGGTATACCTTCTTCATCGAGTCCCATAAAAGGAATAGAGAAGATGGAGCGTACCGGATAGCCTTCCATAGCAAAACCTGTTCCGCTTACCATATCGATAACGCGTTTTTTGTTTTCCAGCTCAGTTACTTTGTTCTTAACGTGAGAGTAAGTGAAGTCGGTTGTCCACTTGAAGTCTTTTGTTACAATATTCTTTGTAGAAAGCGTAAACTCAACACCATTCGATTTCATGCTGGCCACGTTACCGTATTTCACGATCTGCCCCCCTAAGCCTTGTGTATTAACAGGACCAATCAAGTCGTAGTTGTCACGCTTGTACCAGTCGGCAGCCAGATTTATGCGGTTGTCAAGGAAACCTAGATCAACACCAATATTGAGCTCGTGTTTTTTCTCGTAAGTCAATGCACCGTTTTCAAGGTCATCAATCTGTAATCCCGATTCTGTCACACCACTTGAGGGACGCCAAGGGTTGTAGCTAGCAATTACTACTTGCGAGTTAGTAACCGAAGCCGGACCACGGTCGGCTGTCAAACTGTAAGATGCTTTTAGCGTGAAGTGTGATAGGAATGATGGTAATGTTTTAAAGAATTCTTCTTCATGTGCATTCCATGCTCCTGAAACGTTCCATGTTGGCAACCAACGTGCAGAACGTGTTTTTCCCAATTTATTAGAGCCTTCGTAACGTACTGTTCCGTTGAACGTGTATCTTCCTTTATATGAATAGGTTCCATTTCCAATGAAAGCCACATGGCGCGATTCGGTATTTCCCATAGTGTAATAGTCAGTACCTTCTTCTTTACCTTTTTTGAACACTTCGTAGGCATAGAAAGGTATTTCACCCATGGTGTATTGCATACCCCATCCGCGGAACCATGTTTTGTGTCTTTCCGTTGAGTTTATTTCGGTTGCACCAAATAAGTTCAGGATATGTTTCTCGTCAATTACGGTATTATACGTTAATCCGGCACGGAAGTCATAAGCACGCATACTATAGTCGTTGCGTTGGTAGATACCGCCTTGAGGAAGAACTGTGATAGGTACTGCGTAAGGATTATCAGGATCGGTATACAAGAATGGGTTATTATCTCTAACCACAGTTGTTGGCATTGCTCTATAGGCTTGTGCTTGGTTCGAGAAGTCCGAAATGGTGTGTTCCTGTGCTGTTGATTGGTATTTAATAGCTCCTAAAGCACTTGCTTCCAAACCTTTCAATATTTTCCATTTCAATTCGCCTTGGAATTTGAGGTCAACCACATTCAGTTCCATGAAGTTGTTGTCCAATTCATCAAGGATATTAAAATCGGCATAGTTACGCGTATAAATAACATTTGGGTCAAGAGCACGAGAGGTATTCAACGCATAAGAATATGGGTTGATATCAAAGTCACGCTTTACTTCACCGCTCACAGCATCAACATCCCGGGACAAGGTTCCCGGTGCTTTTTGTTTACGGTAAGATGCGTTTGAGATAACGTTAAGAGATAATTTTTGCGAAATGTTATAAGTCGTATTCAAGTTAGCTGTATAGCGGTTAACCTTACTTTGCAAAGACCATCCCGGATCGATCAACGCACTAAGAGAGGCATAGAACGAAGCTTTATCATTACCAGATGACATACTTACCGAGTGATTCTGTTGGATGTTGTTGGTGAAAAGTTCATCAAACCAATCTGTATTACGGAATTCCGCTTCACGCAAATAAGCATTCTTTCCAGCTTCGGTATTCATCAGTTTGCCTTCATTTATAAGCTGATACATCTTTCCATAAACCCCGCTTTCGCTCGCATTTGCAACACTACTAAGGTTCAACCAACCTTTCTGTTGCATTTCCTGGTAAACACCCATCTGGTCTTGCGAGTTCATGATATTAAAGTTGTCGTAGTTGGGTTTCATACGATAAGTAAATTCACCTGTATAGTTGATACGGCTTACACCCGATTTACCTTTTTTGGTGGTTACAACAATCACACCGGCCATGGCTCTTGCACCATAGATTGATGTTGCAGAACCGTCTTTCAGAATTTGGAAGCTTTCAATGTCATCGGCATTCAAACCTGCGATGGCAGAGCTGATCAGTGTTGTTGCATCTCCGGAAGACAATGCATCGGCATCAATATCGACCATATCTTCCAATATAATGCCATCCACTACCCACAACGGTTTTGAACTACCATATATAGAGGTAGCACCACGTACACGGATTTTAGGTGCTGTACCGAAAGTACCAGATACATTTTGTACTGACACCCCTGCTGCACGTCCTTCTAGAGCACGACTAATATCTGGAAGTCCATCAAGCTTAGCTTTATCTCCGCCTATACTAGTCGTAGCGCCTGTAAACAAACGCTTATCCATACGTTGCATACCTGTAACCACGACTTCCTCAAGCATCTCACTATCCGGCTTAAGGACTATTCTTAGATTTGGCTTTATAGCAACGTCTTGAGTCTGCATACCAATATACGAAACCTGCAAAGTTTTCGCAGAACTTGGTACGTTAGACAAAGTAAAATTACCATCTATGTCAGTAATTGTACCTACTGTAGTACCTTTCACCAACACAGAGGCTCCTACAACTGGTTGCCCATCTTCTTCAGAAATAACAGTCCCTGTTACAGTCTGAGTTTGAGCAGTTGCTAAACCCACACTAATAAAAAGGCAGGTTAAAAACAGCATTAATTTTCTTTTCATAAATTCTCTCTTAAAGTTTAACTTTACATTAATTGTTTTTCTTTACTCTAACAATTTGCAAATATATTAATAAAACTGAAATAGCCAACCTTTTTTTATAAAAAACCTTGCGTAAGTTACTATTTGTTATAAAAGCACTCGGTTTTATGTTGTTCAGCATATGCTTTTGATATAAAAAAACAAAAATAGCATGATATAAGTGACAACTTGATTGATCAAAAAGGTATTTTTTTTGCTATTTTTATTCATTTGAGATGCAAAAGGGAGCATAAAGTCGTCCGTTTTGCTTTTTTCGACAGTTTTCTTCATGGAATTTATAACTTTTTTCTAAATGAGTCTAAAATTAAGTATAATATAAATTCAGTAGGTTTAATAGATATTAGTTTTTTTGTTCCTCATTCTATTCCATATTTGTGTTTGAATCTTAAAATGAACACCTATTTTCAATATGGACAAAATTATCTACAACTTAGTATTTAACAGAAAAGGAACGCTGAATGAGCGTGGAGTGGCATTGATACAAGTAGAGGCATACCTAAACAAAAAGAGAAAATATTTTTCGACAAAAATATATATTTCTCCAAATCAATGGGATGATAGAAAACAGTTGATAAAGAATCACCCTAATGGCGATGCGCTGAATCGTATGCTTTATGAGTATATTGCCACGATTGAGAAGAAAGAGTTGAGTTTATGGCAACAGGGAAGAACTGTGACATTGGAAGCCCTTAAAGAATCTCTTACATCTACCACTGACAATGCATCTTTTCTTGCTTTTCTAAAACGGGAAATAAATAACTCTTCTCTAAAAGATAGTACAAAGAGAAATCACCTTTCTACATATCTGCTACTTAACAAGTTTAAACGTAATATTTCTTTCTCAGATTTAACATTTGAGTTTGTTACATCTTTTGATCAATATCTGCGTATGGAGAGATATCACATTAATACAATAGCAAAACACATGAAGCATATGAAGCGCTATATCAATGTTGCCATCAATAAGGAGTATATGGGGCTTCACCAATATCCATTTCGCAAATATCGAATTAGAACTACAGACAACAAGCACACTCATTTATCGCCGGAGGAACTTGAGCAGCTAGAGAAGCTGGAATTGATTGGTAGGGACGAAAAGTTACGTCTTACTTTAGATGCCTTCTTGTTTTGCTGTTATGCAGGGTTGAGATATTCGGATTTTGTAAATTTAGCTCCGGAAAACATTGCGCAGATTAATAATGAAACTTGGTTGATATATCGCTCTATTAAAACAAAAATAGAAGTTCGCCTTCCGCTTTATCTTCTTTTTGAAGGGAAAGCTTTGAAAGTGCTTAAACAGTATAACAATAGACTAAATTCATTCTTTAGCATCAGAGATAATTCAAATGTAAATAAAGAATTGATACGAATATCGCAATTGGCTGGTATAAATAAACGGATATCATTTCATGTGGCCCGGCATACAAATGCGACATTGCTTATATATAGTGGGGTAAATATTACAACAGTACAAAAGCTGTTAGGACACAAAAGTATTAAAACAACCCAAGTATATACCAATGTTATGGACATAACAATTATACGTGACTTGGAGAATAGCACAAAGGATAAAAGTCGTTCTGCAATGCAATTAAAAAGAAAATCTGTTAAGGTTTGAAAAGATATAAATCTAGCATACCGTTGAATTGATATTCACTTCATATAAAAAAGGAATCACTTGCCGTCAGGCCGGAAGATTGTATGGTCAAAGTGCTCACATCTACCCAAAAAGACTACTCCGAACTATTTCCACACAACTGAAAACGGCAAAAGGCACAGAAAACAATCTCTACAAGAAATAAACTGAATACCTCCCCCTGTCAGGAAGCCCTGTAGGGCAAGGTAAAAAAGGTCTAGGGCATCGTAGTAGGATACCCTAGGCATCACACTGCTATGCCCTAGGCATCCCAACCAAATGAATCAAGTGGAAAAACAAGAACGATACAAGGGAAAAGGAAGGAGGTAAAAAGAAAACAGTAAGGCAGAAGAAATAATCTAAAATAAATCCAGGAGAAGGAAGGGAATTATAGTCCGGACCATTGATATAAATGGCCGGATGATTTATAGTAAATGGTCGGATGATTGACAGTAAATCATCCGACCCTTGATGAGAGGAAAAAGATAAGCAAAAAACAACAGTAACGCGTAACACGACGGATACCTACTAAACTACAGAGTGTCGGTGAATCACATCTGAATTCTGAAAGATAATTCATTACGACCGCCTTCACCCTAAAAGGTCCTATTGAAGGACAAATTATAAGGGTGAAAACATATTATTCATTCTTTCATGAACACCATAAACTTAAAGATGATCAGAATTACAATACCCCGACTTCAAATTGCTTATTGTTTGGGAATCAATATATTTCCCGTACAAAACGTTTCGTTATTCCGACTTTCTTTATCTCCGGCAATATGTAAAGGATAGCAAAGTATTCCTTTTGGGGCCTTAAAAACAAATTATACCCTATTCAAACTTTATTGTACAGGGCTTTTGCGTTTTTATCAGAAAGCACCTTGGTAGAAGGGGGGACAATTCAATTAATTACAATTCATGTTTCGTTAGTTTAAACCTGCATTACATTTCTGATTGTCAACTAAATACACTCTTTCCTAATGGGTTGTTCTTTTTATGCCTATGAGTTCTTCGATTTCTCCACAAGCATCTTACTATCAGTCAATTAGCTAAAATATTAGTTCTGCGAAAACTTTGCAGGTTTCGTATATTGGTATGCAGATGCAGGAAGTGGCTATTAAACCCAATGTAAGAGTGATCTTAAAGTCCGATAGTGAATTACTTGAGGAAGTTGTGGTAACAGGCTATGGAACGTTTAAGAAAGCATCGTTTACTGGAGCGGCGGCTACTGTAAACACATCGTCTTTAGAGGACATACCGGTGCTGTCCGTTGCCGACAAATTGTCGGGTAGCGTAGCCGGTGTAACGTTTGGTTCATCTTCAAGTAACCCAGGTAGTGTAAGTAGCATTCGTGTTCGTGGTATGGGTTCTATCAATGCTGGCAATAATCCACTTTATGTCATTGACGGCACTCCTGTTACAAGCGGAGATATCTCTGAATTTAGTTATAGTGACGCCGGTACTGATATTTTATCTTCGCTCAACACAAATGACATCGAGTCAATCACAGTAATCAAGGATGCTGCCGCAGCTTCTCTTTATGGATCGCGTGCAGCAAATGGTGTTATAGTAATTACAACGAAGAGCGGTAAAGAGGGTAAAACCAATGTCAGCTTCCGTAGCGACTGGGGTGCTTCGAACATGGCAATAGACTACCGCCCAATGCATGGTGGCGATGCTCGTCGTGAGTTGTTATGGACTGGTCTAAAAAATCAGGGACTATACTCCGATAAACTGTCAGAAGCAGCTGCAACCGCTTTCGCTGATAAAGAAATTGATAATTATGCTTCGAAACCTGCTGCAGGATGGACAGATTGGAAAGATTTGCTATTCAGTACTGGATCGCATCAGAACTATCAGTTAAGTGTATCGGGGGGTAATGAACGCACAAAGTTCTATACTTCGTTGGCTTATACCAAGCAAGACGGTATTGTTTTCAGACAAAACCTGGAGCGATTTACAGGTAATGCAAACATTACTCACAAATTCGGGGATTTCGATTTACAGGTTACAAGCCAATTCTCTAAAGTAAGACAAAACAAGAGTAATGAAGGTACATCCTATGATGGAGCTATAGCCAATTATGCATTCTTTCAGAGCCCTTCATCAACTCCTTATAATGCAGATGGATCCTTGAACGATGGCTGTGGTACGTTCGGAGTAAACCCACTGTTCGAAAAAGAACATAGCAAAAATGTTAATACGCTTACAAAAACGTTTAATACAATTAAACTGACATATAATATATGGGACAAACTGAACTTAAGCGAAAAAATAGCTTATGACTATACGCAAGGAACAGAAAATTCTCTGTGGGACAAATACTCGAATAATGGCGGTCCTGGCGGTGTGATGCAACGCATTATCAATAAAAACGAACAGTTAAACACGCAAACTCAGCTTACCTATATCAACAGCTTTGGACAACATAATGTTGACGGTTTGTTGGGTTTTGAAACACAGGATACGCAGTATACCTTTAATTATTTGTCTGGTAGTAATTATCCGGGCGAATTGTATGAGTTTTCCAATGCGGGTAGCACAAGTGCTGAATCTAACAAGCAGGGTTACCGCATGACTTCATTCCTCGGTCGTGTCAATTATAATTATGCTGACAAATACTACCTTGGTGGGAGTTATCGTAGCGATGGAAGTTCACGTTTGGCAAGAGAGAACCGTTGGGGTAGCTTCTGGTCCGTTTCGGGTGCATGGAGATTTATCAATGAAGATTTCTTGGGTTCAATAAAGCATATATTGACCGATGGTAAACTTCGTATGTCCTATGGTGTGAATGGTACCCAACCTTCTGATTATTATGCTTACATGAACCTATATAAATATGGTATCAAGTATGGTGGACAGTCGGGTATGTCTATCGTAGGTATTGCCAATCCTGATTTAAAATGGGAAAAGAACAAAACATGGAACATCGGTCTTGACCTTTCTTTCATCGACCGTATTGGAGTAACACTCGATTTCTATCAGCGTAAAACTACTGACTTAATCTATGATCTTCCTGTTTCCCAGACTGGCGGATATTACAACGATGAATATGGTTATACCACTCCACAGAATATTGGCTCTTTAAAGAATTCCGGTTTTGAATTGACAATTACATCTACCAACTTCAGAACTAAGGATTTCACCTGGACAACATCCCTCAATATGTCTCATAATAGCAATAAGCTTACCAAATTGGATGGGCAACAGAATGAAATTGTATCGGGACCACTAATTCATCGTGTAGGCGAATCTTACTATTCATATTATCTCTATGAATACGCTGGTGTCGACTCTGAAACCGGTAAGGAGATGTTCTACCTTAATGATGGAACAGACAACGCCCGCAAAACAACTACCAATATTTCTGAAGCAAAGAAGACTATCGTAGGAAAACATCAAGCAACCATAGAGGGCGGTTTGACCAACAACTTAAAATGGAAATTTATCGACTTAGGATTCACCTTTACCTACTCATTGGGGGGTGATGCTTTCGACTATGCAACATGGCAACACTCTAATGGTGGTAGCCATCTGTATAATGGCGCTTTACCTACCTACTATGATCTTTCTGAAATGTGGACAGGCCCAGGTGACACCCGTGCCACTCAACCCAAATTTGAATATGGGAGTACTGCTTCTCTTTCTTCACGTTGGATCATGCCTACAGACTATTTGCGTCTGAAGAATCTTACTTTAGGTGTTAGTCTTCCACAGCAGTATGCCAAAAAGCTAAATCTTAATAAAGCCAGAATTTACTTCTCAGGTTCTAACTTATTAACGTGGAAGTCTGACGACTTATTTGTTGATCCTGAAATGCGAGTAGATGGACTATGCACATTTGAGACTCCTGCACTGAGAACTTTTACATTCGGAATAGAGTTGAACTTCTAAAAATAAATAAGTATGAAGATATTTAAAACATTATATGTAGCTACAGTCTGCATGACTATGATGATAGCTGCTTCTTCCTGTGTCAATAATTGGTTGGACCAATCACCTACTGACGGAGTAGAAGCTGAAACCGCAATAAAGAACAGTGCTGATTTAGCAAATGTACGTGTTGGGCTTTATGCAGCCGTAAAGGGTAATAGTGATTTGGTAAATTACTATGCACGCCAAATGTTCGTTTATGGCGACATGAGAGGGGAAGATATCCAATATGAACATAAAGCAGGTAGTAACCGGGCCAGCTTTTATTACTATATGGATTATACGACAGAGGATAATTTCACCAGGACAACAGCCGTATGGCAAGTGCCTTATATAGTGATTGCACGAGCAAACCGGTTGATACAGGCTGTAGAAAGCGGCGATTTAACTGATAAGGAAGAAGCTAAAGATATTATAAACCAATACGATGCTGAAGCAAGGGTTCTGCGTGCCATGGCATTGTTTGACTTGACCAGAATCTACGGCAAACCTTACACGCAAGATCAAGGCGCTTCATTGGGCGTACCTATTGCCACCTCTACGCTTGAATCGACTGCCAAGCCAAACAGAAGCACTGTAGCCAAATGCTATGAAACCATAGAAGATGACCTGACTACAGCTATCAATTCAGGAAGCCTTGTTACGAAAACAAGTGTAGGTTATATCAACCTTTGGGCGGCTAAGGCTCTGCTAGTACGTGTGTATTTAACAAAAGGCGAATGGGGCAAAGCCTTGTCCACTGCCGAAGAAATCATCCAAGGTTCACCTTATAAACTTTGGAGTAGATCAGAGTATGTGTCAGCATGGAACAAAAGTAATGCCCAACATACAAATGAACTTCTTTTTGAAATACCTATCAATGACAAGACCGACTGGACAGACCGTGAAGGAATCGCTTACATCTATGCTGACAAAGATGGTACTTCTCCCGGTTATGGTGATGTAATTGTCACAAAAGATTTCTCGAATATGCTGACTTCCGACCCATTGGATATACGTAATGATATCTTGCTGGCGCCAGGCGATAAACAATCTACGTATGCCGGCAACAAAGTATATATTAATAAAATGCCACCTGTGGATGGTGATGTACGTTACGCAAATGTTCCGTTACTTCGCCTTTCAGAAGTATACTTATCGGCTGCTGAAGCTGCGTTTCAGGCTGGCGATAAAATTAAAGCGACAAGCCTCCTAAACAGTATTATTTCTAACCGTACGTCGGACGCTAACAAATTAGTGACTAAAGACAACGTTACATTGGAACGCATCTATATAGAACGCCGCAAAGAACTTGTTGGCGAAGGGCAGCGCTATTTCGACGTTATCCGCCGAGACGAAACAGTTGTACGCTATACAGATACAAACAATAGGGGATGGCACGATATTCTGAGTGAAGATGCGCGTACTTTCAATCGTAATTCAAAGAAAGTACTCCCATTAATTCCCGTAGGAGAAATCAATGCCAACCCCAATATCGAACAGAATCCCGCCTATTGATTGGATCTTGAGATCGTATTTTCAAGAGCAGTGTCTAAGAACGAAAGGTACTTATAACTGTCTCAAAGTATTTTAAAAATTAGGTAATTGAGAGGTTGTTTCATATGATGAGGCAGCCTCTTTATTATTAGCACTTCTCATAATATTAGTTCTTTAATCAAAGCTTAAATAATGTATGAAACACCTCAAAGTATCAGTTTATTCAAATTATCTTCCTATCTTTGTTTTATTATAAAAATAACCGCCGCTAAAATAACCGTCGTTATTTTAGCCGTAGGTATCACTATAATAAGAAATGGCTTATGAAGTTTTATAATCGTGAAAATGAGTTGCTGGATTTGTGTAAAATCAAAGAAAAAGCTTTCAATGATTATTCCCGCCTTACAGTAGTAACAGGTCGTAGACGTATTGGCAAAACAAGCCTTATACTGAAGAGTTGCGAAGGAGATCCAACCGTGTATCTATTTGTAAGCAGAAGCAATGAAGTTGCTCTTTGTCATAATTTCTACGGTATCATTACACGTACTTTCAATACTTTTGTTCCCAAGGAAAGTAGCTTTGCCCGCCTTTTCGAGTTTTTGATGGTTTATGGGCAACAGCATAAATTTAATCTTGTTATAGATGAATTTCAAGAATTTTATAATATAAACCCGGAAGTTTACAGTTTAATGCAAGACATATGGGATAGATACCGCAAAAGTTCTAAAGTAAATCTAATTGTTAGCGGATCGGTTTATACATTGATGCATCGCATCTTTATGGACGCAAAGGAACCGCTCTACGGGCGTGTAGATAATTTCATTAAACTTAAACCATTTGCCAGCCATGTACTAAAAGAAGTCTTAGCCGACTATAAACCTCATTATACCAATGAAGATCTATTAGCATTATATACTTTTACCGGTGGAGTGCCTAAATATGTAGAACTGCTAGTTGACAATTGTGATTTGAGTATGCCCTCTATGATAGATTATATGATAAGAGACAGTTCTCCTTTTCTGGCAGAAGGGAATGCGCTACTAATACAAGAACTAGGCAAAAAATATGGCAATTACTTTTCGATTCTGACCGCTATTGCTTCAGGCAAAACTACATCCTCAGAAATTATGGCGACATTTGACAACATGAGTATAGGAGGATTATTAAAGCGGCTTGAAGAGGACTACGAGATAATAACGAAAAAGCGCCCTATACTTTCCAAAGAAGGTACTCAGACTGTTCGCTATGAAATTTCGGATCATTTTCTGCGTTTTTGGTTTAGGTACATATTCAAATATCAGGATTATATTGAGGCCAACAACTTTGGAGATTTGCAAGAAGTAATAAAGAAAGATTATCCCACTTACTCAGGGCTGGTACTCGAATCATACTTTAAGGACCAAATGAAAGAAAGTCAACGGTTTCGCAATATAGGTTCCTGGTGGGAAAATAAGAATAATAGCAACCAAAACGAAATTGATATTGTAGGAATCTACTCCAAAGAAAACAAAGCGTTGATTGCCGAAGTAAAACGACAGTACAAAAACTTTAAACCCGAACAGTTTAGTTTAAAAGTAGAGGCTATTCGCACTAAGCTATTATATAAATATGAAATAGAAACCAGATGCCTGTCTATGGATGATATGTAACCCATTCTTAAGCTGGGTTATATGTATATATTTTATGTGAGACAATGAGCATTATTCTTTAAAGAATAATGCTTTCTGGAACTTGTTGAGAACTGTAAAGTATCAAAGGTTTATAGAAAATTAATCAACCTTCTTTCTATCCTATTCTTAATGTATTTTTGTTATTTTATGAGTCGCAACTCAGTAAATGTAATAGGTATAGCAGATGTTTCACCATCTATTCCTCGTTCCTGACTTTATAGCATATAAAGGCATATTCACCATCCATGTTTCTTCATGATAGTCGGCTATACACGATTTATGCGGAATGAAGGTAGTGATGTATTTTTTAGAAGACAGATCCCAATTATAAATGTAAACCGTGCATTTTCGGAAGATAACGTTGAGGTTGTGGATAAACAATCCATCCGTAGTAATTGTAAACAAGGTGACTTTCCCATTGAAGTTCAAAGCGATAAAGATAATTATCTTATTCGTTCTGAAGTAAAACTGTCGCTGAATAATCTACCGCCTGATTTGATTGATTTAGTGATTTCTGTTGTAAAAGCAGATACCATGGTTCAGTTGCCTGCGTTTGAGTTCAATTCATTGCTAAATAAACAACCAAAGAATAATAAAAAAGAAGGCTCATTCGTTGATCATTGGATTCCCGAGTATGAAGGGCATATTTTAATGGGACGTATGGTTGCTCTTGATGGTAAAGAACTACCTTCTAATCATTCTATATTGTCGCCTAGTATAGGAGTTGTGGGAAAGGATATTCGTTACATGCAGGGGCAAGTATCTTCTGCCCAAGACCCTGTCTGTTTTTATACAGGAAACATATATGGTAAGCATGAAGTTGTTACAGCCGTATCTTCCCTGGATGGTAGGCGAATACGTTTAGACCTTCTTTCTCCGTTTAATGATTTTGTCCCAAAACAATTGCCCGTATTATCTGTATGCCCTGATGCTGAGTTACTTAAAGAAAGAAGTATCTGCGAGCAGTTAAGTCATATTGTTTCAATTGATTCAGTGCCGGATGAGAAAGGGTTGTCTTATTATGGGTTACAACCCCATTTAAGCTATGATCTGGATAGCGATACAAGATTTAATACAATTAGTGAAACAATCGTAGAGTTTGTCCGAAGAATTGATGTTTCGAGAGTAGATGGAAAGCGCAGAATGCGTATCCTCCTTGAAGATGAAAGGCGTTTAGCTCCCCAGTCTTTAATATTACTTGATGGCGTTGTGGTCAATGACCATGAAGACTTGTTAAACTATAACGCCCATTATATTAAACGAATTGATTTATATAATGACCGATATCTCTTTGGTGGGAAAATATATGATTGTATTGCCTCCTTTGTCTCTCTCAAAGGTACTCTACCCTCTTTAAAATTGAAAACAGACGAACAACTGTTCGTTTATGATTTTCCTATATATAAGAAGACTTTCCCTTTGATTTCTTATGCAGGTGAAACGGCTAAGTTGTCGAGGATCCCAGATTTTCGGCATACAATTTATTGGGATACTTTTATGGATAGGGAGATACCAAGCCAATCTACTCGTTTGTTCTTTTATACTTCGAATCTTACCGGAACATTTAAAGTTTCCGTTACGGGAATCAGGTCTAACGGTGAAATTATACGTGGAATAACTACATTTCGTGTAATTAAATAGAATCTATTTTTTCTGTCAGTATATACAGATACTTCGAAAATAACTATCTTTGTCCCCACGTAATTACATTTATAGGAACAAAAAGATAGAATGAAAGAATTTGTAATATCCGAAGCCCAGGCAGAAACCGCCGTACTTGTTGCCCTTATCACTCAGACGCAGGATGAGCGTAAAACCAATGAGTACCTTGATGAATTGGCTTTTCTTGCTGAGACAGCAGGAGCGGATGTCGTGAAGAAGTTTACCCAACGATTGGACAATGCCCATCCGGTAACTTATGTGGGCAAGGGTAAACTCCAGGAAATAAAAGACTATGTGCATGAAAACGAGATAGGGATGGTTATCTTTGATGATGAACTATCTCCTAAGCAGTTGCGTAATATAGAGGCCGATTTGCAGATTAAAATATTGGATCGTACATCGTTGATTCTTGATATTTTCGCTATGCGTGCACAGACTGCCCATGCCAAAACGCAGGTGGAGTTGGCACAATATCAATATATGCTTCCTCGTTTGAAACGTTTGTGGACTCACCTTGAACGTCAGGGTGGCGGTGGCGGTGGTGCCCGTGGTGGTTCAGTAGGACTTCGTGGTCCTGGTGAGACGCAATTGGAAATGGACCGTCGTATCATTCTGAACCGTATGGCTTTGTTGAAAGAACAACTCAAAGATATAGACAAACAGAAATCTACGCAACGTAAGAACCGTGGGCGGATGATCCGTGTGGCCTTGGTCGGTTATACCAACGTAGGCAAATCAACCCTGATGAACCTCCTTTCCAAGAGCGAAGTATTTGCCGAGAATAAGCTTTTTGCAACGCTGGATACCACCGTGCGTAAAGTAATTATTGATAATTTGCCCTTCCTGCTTTCGGATACCGTTGGGTTTATCCGTAAGCTGCCTACCGATTTGGTTGAGTCCTTTAAATCGACACTCGACGAAGTTCGCGAAGCTGATCTTTTATTGCACATCGTGGACATTTCCCACCCCGGATTTGAGGAACAAATTGAAGTGGTAAACAAAACCCTTGCCGATATTGATGGTGGAGGAAAACCTACTATACTTATATTTAACAAAATAGATGCCTATACTTATATAGAGAAGGCCGAAGACGATCTTACCCCCCGTACAAAAGAAAACTTAACACTCGATGAACTGATGAAAACGTGGATGGCAAAGCTGGAAGACAATTGTCTTTTCATCTCTGCCCGCGAGAAAATCAATATAGAAGAAATGAAGAGTGTAGTTTATAAACGCGTAAAAGAATTGCATGTACAACGTTTCCCCTATAATGATTTTCTTTATCAGAACTATGATGAAGAACTAACAATTGAAAGTTGAAAGTTGAAAATTGAAAGTTACGATGCCGCATGGCAACTTTCAACTTTCAACTTTCAACTTTCAACTTTCAACTCATTAAAATAAGTAGGATGAAGAATTACCGTAAATTAACCGAAGACGAAATTCTGCGGTTAAAAGGTCAGTCGTGTCTGGCTGATGATTGGGGGCAGGTAATGGTCGACGAACGCTTCACGGCCGAGTATGTGTATCATACTCGTTTCTCGGGTGAAGTTAGATTAGGAGTTTTCCATACAGAATTTACATTGCCGGGCGGGATTAAAAAACATTCCGGGCTACGCCATGTTACACTGCACAACGTTACTCTGGGCGATAATTGTTGCATAGAGAACATCCAGAACTATATTGCTAATTATGAAATTGGTGATAATACGTTTATCGAAAATGTCGATATCATCCTCGTAGATGGTGTTACGAAGTTTGGAAATGGCGTAGAGGCTGCTGTGCTGAATGAAACTGGTGGTCGTGAAGTTCTTATTAGTGATAAATTGTCGGCTCAGCAGGGGTATATTATGGCTTTGTACCGTCATCGCCCTGAATTAATCCGCAGGATGAAGGAGATTACAGATTATTACTCCAACAAGTATGCTTCGAGTGTGGGTAAGATTGGTAGTCATGTAATGATTATCAATACCGGTTCCATTAAGAATGTAAAGGTGGGCGATTATTGCCATATCGAAGGAACCTGCCGGCTGGAGAATGGTAGTATCAATAGTAATGAAACAGATCCGGTACATATTGGTTATAGCGTTATCTGCGAGGATTTCATTATTTCTTCCGGTTCTCATGTAGATGATGGGACAGTGTTGAGCCGTTGTTTTATAGGGCAGGCTTGCCAGCTGGGACATAATTATTCTGCTTCTGATTCATTATTCTTTAGTAACTGCCATGGGGAAAATGGTGAGGCGTGTGCGATATTTGCAGGTCCATTTACAGTGACTCACCATAAATCTACGCTGCTCATTGCCGGTATGTTCTCGTTTATGAATGCCGGTTCGGGCTCTAACCAGAGTAACCATATGTATAAGTTGGGTCCTATCCATCAGGGAACAATGGAGCGTGGGGCAAAGACTACCTCCGATTCGTATATTCTGTGGCCTGCGCGCGTTGGAGCGTTTTCACTGGTTATGGGACGCCATGTGAATCATGCGGATACCTCTAATCTTCCTTTTTCTTATTTAATTGAGCAGGGCGATACAACCTATCTGATTCCGGGTGTAAACCTGCGTAGTGTAGGAACAATACGTGATGCACAGAAATGGCCAAAGCGTGATAAACGTAAGGACCCTAACAAGCTGGACTGTATAAACTACAACCTGTTGAGCCCCTATACAATTCAAAAGATGTTCAAGGCGCTTGCCATTCTGAAAGAGTTGCGCAAAGTTTCCGGTGAAACCTCTGAGATTTATTCGTTCCAGAGTGCCAAGATTAAGAATTCGTCTTTGAATAAGGGTTTGAAGTATTATGAAATTGCGATACACAAATTTCTGGGAAACTCTATTATAAAGCGACTTGAGAATATTAAGTTCCAAAGCAATGAAGAGATTCGTCAGCGGTTGAGGCCTGATACTGAAATAGGTGTTGGCGAGTGGGCTGATATCTCGGGGTTGATTGCTCCTAAGAGTGAGATTGAAAAGCTGCTGTGTGGTATTGAAAGTGGTGAGGTCAATCGCCTGCGTTGTATCAACGAGCAATTTGAGGTGATGCATAAGAACTACTATACCTATGAGTGGACTTGGGCATACAATAAAATACAGGAGTTTTATGGGTTGAATCCGGAAGAGATTACAGCCAAAGATATAACCAACATCGTGAATCGTTGGAAAGAGTCGGTTATCGGTCTTGACCGTATGGTGTATGAGGATGCCCGCAAGGAGTTTTCTTTATCTTCCATGACTGGCTTCGGAGCGGATGGTTCCCGTTATGAGATGAAGCAGGACTTTGAGCAGGTACGTGGCGATTTTGAAAGCAATACGTTTGTGACTGCTGTCTTGAAGCATATCGAAGAAAAATCTGCGCTAGGCGATGAACTGATTGCGAGGATTTCACATCTGGTATAACGACAAGATGCTGTCATCAAAGTCCATCCTGTAGGGGCGGTTCGCGAACCGCCCAATGTGCGGATACACAAGAAACCATTTTCGGGCGGTTCGCGAACCGCCCCTACAGTGATTATTAGCTTTTGGGTTAATCTATTACAATCATTTTACTCCGCTGTCTCCAATGAACTCTTTGGAGCCTGTTCAATCAAATCCATAAACTGATCCAGTTTAGGCGTAATGATAATCTGCGTTCTGCGGTTCCGGGTTTTTCCTTCGGCCGTATCGTTGCTTACTATTGGGTTATATTCTCCACGTCCGGCAGCGGTCAGGCGTTTGGGGTCAATTCCATAATCGTTTTGCAATGCCTGAACAACAGACGAGCCACGTAGTGCACTCAAATCCCAATTGTTGCGGATGTTTGGACGAGAAATCGGATCGGTGTCCGTGTTACCTTCCACCAATACATCGTAATCATTGTAGTCTAAGATGATTTTGGCAATTTTGCTCAGGATTTCTCCGGCTTTATCGCTGATTTCATAACTTCCCGAACGATACAACATCTTATCATCCAAAGAGATATACACCACACCTTTCAATACCTGAATATCCATATCCTTCATCTCTTCGCGGGTGAGCGAACGGGTCAGGTTGTTGATCATCACGATATTCAACGAGTCTGATTTGTTCTTTGCCTGTACCAGGTGTTGGATAAAGCGGTTCGAGGCATTGATCTCGTCCACTAATTTGGAGATGCTAACGCTTCCCTGCGAGCTTTGCGCCATGCTCTTGTTCAATAAACTTTGCATTTCTGCCAGGTCCGAGCGTAGCTCTTCATTGTTTTTACGCGCTTCGGTCAGTCTGTCTTCAAGACTTTTGGCCTGCGTGCGGCTCTCGGTCAGTTGCAACTGACTCTGCTGGTAATCGGACTGCAATTTGCTGTAATCCGTTTGCAGCGTATTAAACTTTCCCTGAGTTACGCAACTCGTAAACGTTATACTTACTATTACTGCGAATAGCGGCAAAAAAGATTGTTTCATAAGCCTTTACGTTATTAATAATATGTAATATGAAACAACAAAGATGGCAATAATGTTTCATTTATGAAATTCAATTAAGCTAATTTTCAACTTTCAACTTTCAACTTTCAACTAATTAATCTTACCTTTGCCTTACTAACTAACATACGTAATAAGTTATAAATATGGCAACACCTCCGTTTAAGTATCAGGAGCCCTTCCCAATGGGCAAAGATACAACTGAGTATTATCTGCTTACCAAAGACCACGTGTCTGTAAGCGAGTTTGAAGGCAAAGAAATTCTGAAAGTAGAAGCCGAAGGGCTTACGGCGATGGCCAATGCGGCTTTCCGTGATGTGGCTTTTATGCTTCGTCCCGAACACCAAAAGCAAGTAGCGAAAATCCTGTCCGATCCCGAAGCGAGTGAGAACGACAAGTACGTTGCGCTGACTTTCCTGCGCAATGCCGAGGTTTCTGCTAAGGGTAAACTCCCTTTCTGTCAGGACACCGGTACGGCGATTATTACGGGTAAGAAAGGCCAGCAGGTCTGGACAGACGGTTGCGATGAAGAAGCGCTTTCCAAAGGTGTTTATAAGACCTATACCGAAGAAAACCTGCGCTATTCCCAGAACGTTCCTCTGAACATGTATGACGAGAAGAACACCGGCTGCAACTTGCCTGCACAGATTGACTTGTACGCCACCCAGGGGGCTGAATATAAATTCCTTTGCATTGCAAAAGGGGGTGGATCGGCCAATAAAACATACTTGTATCAGGAAACAAAAGCGCTCTTGAATCCGGGCAGACTTGTTCCTTTCCTTGTGGAAAAGATGAAATCTCTGGGTACGGCTGCTTGCCCTCCTTACCATATTGCTTTCGTTATCGGTGGTACGTCTGCCGAGACTAACCTGAAAACCGTAAAGCTTGCTTCTGCCAAGTATTACGACAGTCTCCCGACTGAGGGGAATGACGGTGGTCAGGCTTTCCGCGATGTTGAACTGGAAAAACAAGTGTTGTGCGAAGCGCAGAAGATGGGACTTGGCGCTCAGTTCGGTGGCAAATACTTTGCTCACGATATCCGTATTGTTCGCCTGCCACGTCACGGGGCATCTTGTCCGGTGGGTATGGGCGTTTCCTGCTCGGCCGACCGTAACATCAAAGCGAAGATCAATAAGGATGGTATCTGGATTGAGAAGCTGGAAGAAAATCCGGGCAAGTATATTCCGGAAGAGTTGCGTAATGCCGGCGAGGGCGATGCGGTAAAGATCGACCTGAACCAGCCAATGGCCGATATCCTGAAAGAGCTTACTAAATATCCGGTGTCTACCCGTTTGTCATTGAACGGAACCATTATTGTGGGTCGTGACATTGCTCATGCGAAGCTGAAAGAACGTATTGACCGGGGCGAAGGCTTGCCACAGTATGTTAAGGATCATCCTATTTATTACGCCGGTCCGGCTAAAACGCCTAAGGGTATGCCTTCCGGTTCGTTTGGGCCTACCACTGCGGGGCGCATGGACTCGTATGTTGACTTGTTCCAGGACAATGGCGGCAGTATGATTATGATTGCCAAAGGTAACCGTAGCCAGGAAGTAACGGATGCTTGTAAAAAGCATGGTGGTTTCTATCTGGGCAGCATCGGCGGACCGGCTGCAATCCTAGCTCAGGACAATATCAAGAAGGTGGAGTGCCTGGAATATCCAGAGCTGGGCATGGAAGCCATCTGGAAGATTGAAGTTGTAGATTTCCCTGCATTTATTCTGGTAGATGATAAGGGGAATGATTTCTTTAAGCAGATTAAGCCGTTGAATATTAGCTGTAACCTCTAATTGCTGGTGGCTCCTCGAATCCTTCGGGATTCGGGGAGGGCAGCCAGACGCAAAAAGCATTTTGTCAATTCTGCTACAAACTGCTTAAAAACCTCTACCTCTGCCCGTAGCCGAAAATAATTCGGCATTTCCTGTTTCGTAAATTCAAGATGATTGTTTGTTCGGTGTTTATTTGGTAAAATGAAAGCGGGATAGTTTAATTTTGTTTTATCTGTTTCCGAAAGATTTTGTTTTGTATCTATATGCTTATTCTGATTCTTCTGGAAAAACGATTGAACTAGAAATTGAAACGCTCAAGATTTACTTTTCTTCCCGGACTTTTCTTTCTTTCATGCTCAAAAAAGTGAAATCATAATCTTTTAGCTTTCTTGTTTAACAGGTTGGCTGGCTACATTAACACGTCAACTTTCTACAGTAACGCGGTGAGTAGTCACACTTAATACGGGCTATAGAATTTATTAACACCAGAGTTGGCTTGTTAACGTAGGCAGCCAATGTGTTTAACAAGAAGACAGGAAGGATTTGTCGGGATATTCAAGCTTTTTATCAGAAAACATGTCTGTTTACATAGAAAACGCACTTTATCTACTCCTTTTTAGCAGAAATTCTTCTTTTTGATGATTAATAAATCGGCTTTATACGGCTTTCGGGGCATCTCTTGTACTTTGAATGGATGAAAAATGATATATCCTAAATATCAAAAAGAAAACGATACGCCGAAAAATGAAGCTATTTGATCGTTATATGGTGCATTTCTTAACCTTCCACAAACTTCATCTTCTGCGGATCAAAGGTCTGGCATACCGGACCTTTGCCGTGACCGATAAATACATTATCGCCATATTGTATGGCCTGCCTGACAAACTCCCTCGATTTGGCAACGGCTTCGGGCACTTCGTGTCCTAAAGCAATATAGGTGGCTATAGCCGACGAGAAGGTGCATGATGCCCCATGGGAGTTATGTGTATAGATCATCTCGCTTTTGAAAACCCATTCCTCATCGGCTGGGGTGCGGAGCACGTCATAGAGTTCGTTTTCGTACCTATCTCCACTCTTTATCAATACGGGAATCCTGTATTTCCGGATAAACAGCATGGCGGCCGCCTTCATGTCTTCTACTGTTTCTATCGACATCTCACATAGAAGTTCGGCCTCCTGACAGTTTATGATGATCAGGCTTACGAAAGGCAGTAGCTCTTTGCGGATAACGTCTATATTTTCTCTAAGCATGTGCCGTATACCGTCGGACGAAAGCATCACGGGGTCATAAACAACATAAGGCGGGTGGTATTTCCGGAGGCAATCGCCTACGGTACGAATGGTTTCTACATCGTTCAGCAATCCCAGTTTGACAACATCCGGCATGATATCTTCTATTACCGTTTCAATTTGTTGCCTGATCACTTCCTGAGGAATAGGGAAGAGGGATCTTAACCCCATGGTATTACCAACAGTCAACGCTGTGACTGCCGTAGCGGCATAGGCACCTAGTGCCGAGATGGTTTTTATGTCTGCCTGTGCACCGTTTCCTCCGATACAATCAGACCCTGCAATCGTGAAGACGATAGGATAACGTTTCATGGTTGGGGCGAAGAATTATGATGGAGCAAATATAGTGAAAAAATGAGTAGATAGTTCTTTTTTTGCAAATAAAAGGGGACTCAATTATTCTCTTTCCGCCATTTCTCGTGCATTTTTAGTACCTTCATTCCGTCGCTATTGTACCAGGAGTAACCATTGCGACGCTCATGGCCTATCTGATCTAAGGCGTAAACCTTTACCCCGTCACGATCGGAAAAGAAAGGACGATTGGTTTCCAGATCGTAGAAGCGCGCCCATAAAGGAGGGCAGTCGGTGCACTCTACTATTCTGTAATCTCTCTTGCCCTCATCGTTGGTGAAGAATTCTTTTTTGATTCCTTCTATCTTTGAGGCTTTAAACCACTCTACGGCACCTTCAACTGCATTGATGATTTCCGACGAAGGGTTAGGGAGCGACATAAGCAGTAGCACGATATTATCCGATTCCTGTCCGCTGAGCGAAGGCAGTTCGTATGCACGGGCCTTGATAGGCTCCAGTGTAACGTGGTCATGTTGTGCGCACCATACTGTGAGTTTCCCGTTTCGTTTATACTGTGTTTTCAGAATACATTCCACCCCTTTGTCGAATGCAGCACGGGCTTTCCCGAGGTATTCATTGGGTATAAAATCGTAAGGTGCTTTCTTCTCGTATATCTCACGAAGTAGCTCCATTACGTTGATCATGGCATTGTCGTTGTAGGTGATCTCCGTGTAATACCCTTTCGGACGAGGCCAGAACTGAGGCCATCCACCATTACCATATTGTGCGTTGAGCAGATATTGAATGCCGTCAATGACTGCTTTCTTGTAACGTTCATCTTTGGTTGTCTGGTAAACGCGTGCCAGATAGTATATCTCGGTAATGGTAGCGTTATTATCAATAGTGCTTTCATTTACCTTATCCTTGGCGGCCAGGACTTCTTTTCTCTCCTGCTTATTTAGTTCGGCAGCCATATAGATGTTTTTAGGCCACCCACCGGTGGTTTGCTGATAGAGTAGTACATTTTCTGCAATGCGCGTAGCTTCCTTGGTATGGTAGAAGTTGTCGTCAAACGACTGTACTATCCTTGTCCAACTCTTATAAGGCTGTTTTTCCTTGTATGATACTTCCTGGGCGTTGGCTCCTCCCAGTACAAATGTAGATAATAGTACAAAGAGTACTGATCTGAATGTGATTTTCATGGCTGATTCTTAATTATTCAAATAGTTTGTTATTTTTCCACTGATTTGCAATAAGGATATCTCGCATAGTTTAGTGTCATACTCTGCCGATAGGATTCGCTCTTCCGCATCCAGCAGGCTTTTTTGCGCTTCGCGCATTTCAATACCCGAGAGGTCGCCCAACATATAGCGCTCCATAGCTATCTCATGGTTCTCCTTGGCGGCCACCAGGTTTTCTCTTTCCAACTTCAATACCTTGATGTTATTAAGGTAAGCCTGCCATAGGTTGCTGATGTCGGCTTGCAGCGATTGTTCCAACTGCTGGCGGGATAAACGTGCGTTCTCAATCGCGATATTGGCGTTCATGCGTTCCCGTTTCCGGTTGCCGTCGAACAGATTGATGCCTACGGTTACTCCGAAATTGAACCCAAGATTGTTTCGCTGGCTATTAGCTCCTATCTCATATTTATTGAACGTGTAACCATAGCCGGAGTTCAGCTTTACGTAAGGGTAGTTACGGGAATTCACCACCTTCAAATCTAAATCTGCCAGCGTGCGGTTCTGCTCTGCTTTGAGTAGGGAGGAGTTGGTGAGCATGGTCGCATTCCAGAGTTCATCGAAAGAAAGAAGTATGTTCGGATCAATGATCGAATCGGTGATGTTCAATTCCATATCCATGTCGCGGTTGGCCATCAGTTGATTCAGGCGAATGCGCGAAGTGTGCAGAAGCTCTTGCTGTTTCATGTATTTTGAACTGTCGGCATTGAAGTCTACCCGTGCCTGTTGCAAGTCTAACCGGGAGAAGCTACCGATATTATACCGGGCTTCTACAATACGCAGGCGCTCTTTCGACAGTGATACGGCGTAATGGAAGTTCTTCAACCTGATCGTTTGTTGTACATAATTATAGTACTCGGCAGTGAGGCTGGCAATGAAATCTTCTATGGTGATTCGTGTATTTGTCTCGCCTTGCTTTTCCAACTCTTTTAAGCGTTGCAGGTTTGTGGTCATCTTAAAACCGTCGAAGATAGTCCAGTTGAGGCTGAGTCCGACGTTAAGTGTCTGGTCGAAGATGCCGTTGTCTTTGGTCTTGTCTCCGGTGGCGCGTGCTTCTGTTTCTGTATTATTCAGGGTACCACTGTAACCACCGCTAAGGTCTAGCGTCGGCAGAAGTCCGGCGTTGCCCCATGTGGCATTGTTTTTGTCTACCTGTTCTTCATTACGGCTGATGCGGATAGAGTAATTATTCTCTAATCCGGTTTCCAGGCAATCCTGTAAGTTCAAATTCTGTTGGGCATACAGGCCGATTCCCGATAAACTTGTGCTAATAAGGATGTATATCAATATTCGTTTCATTCTTCTTTTCTTTTTGAACGGTTAGTCGAGATGTAACTATATATGGCAGGAACAATGTATATCGTCAGGAAGGTAGATACAAGCATACCTCCGATTACAGCTACCCCCATGGCCACACGTCCGTTTGCTCCTTCGGCAGAAGCAAATGCCAGCGGCAACAACCCGAGTATGGTAGATGCACTGGTCATAAGGATGGGGCGTAAGCGTTGGAGAGAGGCTTCGCGGATGGCTGTCATCTTGTCTATTCCGGCTTCTTGTTTCTGGTTGGCAAACTCTACGATTAGGATACCGTTCTTTGCCACCAGCCCGATAAGCATAATGATACCAATCTGGCTGAATATATTCATTGTAATGCCGCTGGTTATCATAAACACAAGTGCTCCGGCAATGGCAAGCGGCACAGTCAACATCACAATCAAAGGATCTTTAAAGCTTTCGAACTGGGCGGCCAGGATAAGGTAAATAAGGAAGATGGCCAGTACGAAAGCAAACATCAAGCTGGAAGAACTCTCGCGGTATTCCTTCGAATCGCCGGTCAGGGCTGTCCGGAAGGTATCATCCAGTGTTTCTTTGGCTATTCTGTCCATTTCCTCCAATCCCTGGCCTATGGTGTACCCTTTGTTAAGTCCGGCAGAGACTGTGGCGGCTACAAACCGGTTAAAACGGTAAAGCTGTGGCGGAGCAATATTTTCGCTGATAGCTACAAGGTTATCCATTTGTATCATTTCACCTTTATCGCTGCGTACATATATCGAACGAAGGTCGGCAGGTTTGTTGCGTTGTTGGCGATTGATTTCACCCAGAATTTCATATTGCTTTCCATTCATGTAGAAATATCCCATACGCTGTCCGCTAAGTCCGTATTGCAGTGTCTGGGCTATATTACGGGTACTTACTCCCATCATGGTAGCCTTGTCTCTGTCGATGCTGATGCGCGCTTCCGGCTTGCTGAACTTCAGGTTAACGTCTGCCATCTGGAATACCGGGCTATCGTAGACCTTTTGCATGAATTCCGGCAATACCTTTTCAAGTTTCGCCAGGTTGGTGGCTTGCAGTACATATTGTACGGGCATCCCTCCGCGGCGGCTACCGAAAGTAGACTGCTGCTGTACAAAGGAGCGGGCCATAGTTTTCTTCTGAACTGCCCTTGAAACCTCTTCAGCCACATCCATTTGGGAGTAGTCTCTATCTTTAATGTCTACCAATGAGATCTGCACATTTCCGCTACCACTCGAAACACGGGCGGTTACGGTCCGGGCATCAGGTACCAAAGAATCGACCAGGGCGTTGATGTCTTCTGTATAATCGCGCATGTATTCATACGTAACTCCTTCAGGGCCACGGGTGTTTATGGTAATAGACGACCGGTCTTCGAGAGGTGCCATTTCGGAAGGGATAGCATCCCATAAGTACCCAATCATAACCAACGTAATGAGTACAATCGGTAGGGCGAGGTATCGTTTTTTAAGGAAGCCTGCGAGGGATTTGGCATAGATGTTATTCATTCCTTCAAAGAAAGGCTCGGTCTTCCGGTAAAACCAATTCTGCTTTTCGCGTTTGATCAACAATTTGGTAGCCAGCATAGGCGTGAAAGTCAATGCGGCAAAAGAAGAAATGATAACAGACCCCGAGATTACGATACTAAACTCACGGAACAGGCGTCCGGTCATACCTTCCATAAATACAATCGGGAAGAATACCGCAACCAGGGTTATAGTAGTCGATATAACGGCAAAGAATATTTCTTTTGACCCTTCAATACCTGCCTCTTTGGGGTTCATTCCCCGTTCAATGCGGATGTAAATATTCTCCG
Source organism: Bacteroides sp. 51 (assembly GCF_010500965.1). Classification (GTDB taxonomy): domain Bacteria; phylum Bacteroidota; class Bacteroidia; order Bacteroidales; family Bacteroidaceae; genus Bacteroides. The sequence continues at coordinate 50,569 of NZ_QVMI01000017.1, forward strand.
TCATTACAATGGCGTCATCCACCACCAATCCTACGGAGAGTACGATGGCAAGCATGGATAATACGTTGATGGAGAATCCTGCCAGATACATCACGAAGAATGCCCCGATGAGTGAAACCGGAATTACGATACATGGAATGAGCGTAACACGCCAGTCGCGTAGGAAAAGGAAGATAATGATGATTACCAGGATAAAGGCAACGTATACCGTTTCTTGTACTTCATAGATGGATGCACGGATGAATTTGGTATTGTCGAACCCGTAGTTTGTGGTGACGTCTTCGGGTAAGTCCTTCTTCATCATCTCCATACGGTCGTATACGGCATTGGCAATCTCAATGTGGTTGGCTCCCGGTTGTGGAGTAACCACCACCCCAATCATCGGAATTCCGTTCATCTTCATGTAGCTTTGTATATCTCGTGGTCCAAGCTCTGCTTCTCCTATATCACTAAAACGGACGATACGGTCGTTGCTTTCCTTGATAATCAGATTATTGAACTCTTCTGCCGTATGCATAAGCCCCAGCGTACGGATGGTCAACTCGGTGGTGTTTCCTTCAATTTTTCCGGATGGTAACTCTACGTTTTCACTATCAACAGCATTTTTAACGTCTGTGGGTGTAATGTTGTAGGATGCCATCTTTACCGGGTCCAGCCATAAGCGCATGGAGTAGCGCTTTTCTCCCCAAATGGATACTCCACTAACGTCGGGAATGGTTTGAAGTTGTTCTTTTACAGTGAGGTCGGCAATTTCACTCAGTTCCAATAACGACCGCTTGTCGCTCTGGATAGCTACCATAAGGATAGGAGAGGCGTCGGCATCGGCCTTGGATACGATTGGAGGATCGCAGTCGCGGGGAAGATAACGTTGTGCACGTGACACTTTATCGCGTACGTCATTGGCGGCAGTTTCCAGGTCTACCGATAGTTCAAACTCTACGGTGATACGGCTTTGTCCCTGGCTGCTGACACTGGATAGGGAGCGAATCCCCGGAATACCATTGATGTTCTGCTCCAACGGTTCGGTGATCTGGTTTTCAATAACGTCGGCGTTTGCACCGGGGTATGAACAACTTACTGAAATGATAGGGTTGTCAACCGATGGATATTCGCGAACACCCAGCGATGTATAGCCAATCATACCGAAAAGGATGATGATCAGCGTTAATACTGTGGCTAATACCGGGCGACGGATACTAAGTTCGGATATATTCATTTGAGTTCTTATTATTGGGTTTTAGAGCCTCACCCCAGCCCTCTCCAAAGGAGAGGGAGATGGCTGTGCTGTAATTTCTCAGGGTGTAACCTCTTTCTCCCTCTCCTTTGGAGAGGGCTGGGGTGAGGCTGTTAGTCAATATTATCCAGTGTTACAGGCAATCCGGTGCGGAGTTGTAGGGTTCCCGATACGATTAACGTATCTCCTACGTTTAATCCTTCCAATACCTGCACATCCGATGCCGTACGCAACCCTTTGGTAATGAATACCGGTTCGGCTTTTCCGTTTTTATATAAGAAAACCTTGTCTTTTCCCATTTCAGGAACAATGGCCTGACTTGGTATGGAGATTGCATCGGATAATTCGAACATACGTACCCAAATGTTGGCAGGCTTTCCCGGGAGTAGCCGGTTGTTCGTGTTGGGGTAGAGTGCCCTTACTGTCAGGGTATTGGTTATCGGGTCAATCTGTGATGCCATAGCATACACACTCGCATAAAATGTATCCAGAATACCATCTACGGTAAAGCTGACTTTGGTGCCGACTGTAATTTGATTGGAATAGCGCTCCGGGATGGAGAATTCAACCTTCAAAGGAGATACCTTTGTCAGTTTGGCTATGACGGTAGTGGGAGAGGCGTAAGCACCCTCGCTGACTTGGCGTAAGCTGATAACCCCATCGAAAGGAGCTCGCAATTCGGTTAATGCAATATTGGCTTTGACGAGTTGGATATCTGCATTAAGCGCTTCAAGGTCTGTTTTAACCTGCTCGTATGCTTCCTTGCTGACTGCATCTTTTTCCAGCAGTGCGCTTTGACGATACACTCTGTCTTGTGCTAATTTGAGTTGAGCCTCGAGTTTCTTTAACTGTGCTTGCAGGGGAGCATCATTGACTTTGGCCAGGAGTTGGCCTTTTTGCACCTGGTGGCCTTCGCTGAAATTAATCTGTGTAACCTGTCCCGAAGTCTGAAAAGATAAATCAACCTCTTCGTCGGGCATAAGTCGCCCTCTGGGGTTGATGTCGTCGGCCAATGTATGCTCTTTAATGGTTACAGCGTTGACATTGAGTATGCGTCTGCTGTTTCCTTGTTGCGGTTGAGCTGCTGTGCTTTTCTCTTCATTTGATTTGCCTGTGGGGAGGAAACGATACAATCCCCAACCTGTTAACCCGAGAACCAGGAAAATGATAATTCCCCATCTAACTCTTTTATCCATGAATGTATTATTTTTGAAAAGATTATCACCGTAGGGGCGGTTCGCGAACCGCCCAATCATTTGCTTTGTGGTTCGGGCGGTTCGCGAACCGCCCCTACAATAATCATTTTCTTTTGTTTAGTATATACGTCTACCAATCTTAGACGAAACTGGAATGAAAAGGTTTAAAATGCCGACCGATATTTTCCTTCTTCTTTATCTTCCAGCATATTTAAATAAGAAGTATAACGTGATTCGCTAATGTAGTGTTGCTCTACAGCGTTGCGTACGGCACATCCGGGTTCATGCCGATGTGTACAATTATTGTATCGGCAATCGGCAGATACTTTAAATATTTCGGGGAAATAATGGCTGATTTCCTCTTCTTCCATATCGAATGTACCGAATCCTTTGATTCCGGGAGTGTCGATGATATACCCATCGCCAGGAACGGGATACATTTCCGAGAAAGTAGTGGTATGGGTTCCTTTGTTGTGGTAACTGGATATTTCGGCTGTTTTGATGTTTACATCTGGTAAGATATGGTTGATGAGAGTCGATTTCCCCACTCCCGAATGGCCGGAGAAGAGCGTCACCCTTCCTTTCAGTTCTTCTTTAATCGTATCAATACCTTCATTTCTCAATGCCGAGATTTTAAAGCAGGGATAGCCGATATGTGTATAAAGTGTAATGAGAGCCTCCAGATATTGCAGTTCCTCTTCATTATACGCGTCTACTTTATTAAATATGAGTTTAACCGGTACGCGGTATGCTTCGGCCGATGCCAGAAAACGGTCAATGAATATAGTTGATGTTTCGGGATAGTTGACTGTAACAACAAGCATGCACTGGTCCAGGTTAGCCGCCAGGATATGCGATTGTTTAGATAGGTTCGAGGAGCGCCGGACGATGTAATTCTTCCGGTCTTCAATTTCGGTAATGAGGGCCGTACCTTCCGGGTTAACGGCAATCTGAACATAGTCGCCCACAGCTATCGGATTGGTACTCTTGATCTCCTTTAGCCGGAAGTTTCCTTTGATTTTACATTCTATGATCCTTCCGTCATTTGTCTTGACGTGATACCAACTACCAGTGTTCCTGATTACTAACCCCTTCATATAAGTTGAAAGTTGAAAGTTGAAAGTTGAAAGTTAAGAAAGTTATGGGGATGAACATATTGTACCCGCATGGCAACTTTCAACTTTCAACTTTCAATTTTCAACTGAATTTTAGACTGTCATAATTTCTTTTTCCTTCTCAACCAGCATATCATCTACCTTCTTGATATACTTGTCGTGTACTTTCTGAAGTTTAGCTTCAGCGTCTTTTTGATTGTCTTCCGATAGTCCGTCTTTAACGGCTTTCTTTAGTATATCAATGCCATCGCGACGTGCATTGCGGATACTGATCTTCGCTGTTTCAGCTTCGCCTTTACATTGTTTGGACAATTGTTTACGGCGCTCTTCGGTTGGTTGTGGAATACCAATGCGAATGATCTCTCCATTGTTTTCGGGCATAATGCCGAGGTCAGAGTCGATGATTGCTTTTTCAATGGCTCTGAACATGCTTTTATCCCACGGTTTGATCGTGATGCTACGCGCGTCGGGAGTTGATATCGCTGATACATTGCTCAGGGGCACCATACTACCATACGAATCTACACGGATACCGTCAAGAATTCTTGGGTTGGCTTTACCCGCACGGATATGAGCAAATGATTCTTCAAGATACATAATGGCCATGTCCATTTTCTCTTGAGCTTCGTTGATGCAAGCGTTTACGTCTATCATATTTTTTGAGTTTTGAGTTATGAGTTTTGAGTTATGATGCAAAGTAAAACTAAAAACCATAAACAAACAAGTGAATAAACCAAAAACTCAAAACTCAAAACTCATAACTGATAACTAATTATGTACTAAAGTTCCTATTTCTTCTCCAAGAACAACTTTCTTAAGGTTTCCTACGGTGTCCATATCGAAAACCACAATCGGCAGGTTGTTTTCTTTACACATGGTGGTAGCGGTGAGGTCCATAACTTTCAGGCCGCGATTGTATATCTCGTCGTAAGTAATCTCTTTGAACTTGGTTGCTGTTTTGTCTTTCTCCGGGTCGGCCGTATAAATGCCATCTACGCGTGTGCCTTTCAGCATAACGTCGGCTTCGATCTCGATGCCCCGTAGTGAGGAACCGGTGTCGGTAGTGAAGAATGGGTTTCCCGTGCCGGCCGACATGATGACTACCTCGCCGTTTTCCATGCTTTCAATCGCTTTCCATTTGTTGTAAAACTCTCCGATCGGTTCCATGCGGACAGCGGTAAGTACACGCGACTTGACGCTTACCGAGCCAAGGGCAGAGCTAAGAGCGAGGCTGTTGATCACGGTTGCCAACATGCCCATCTGGTCGCCTTTTACGCGGTCGAATCCTTTGTTGGCGCCACTCAAACCACGGAAGATGTTGCCGCCACCTATCACGATGCCAATCTGTACTCCCAGTTCGTGGATCTCTTTTATTTGTGTGGCATACTCGGCCAGACGCTTTTCGTCGATGCCATATTGTTTTTCTCCCATCAGGCTTTCGCCGCTTAACTTCAATAAGATTCTTTTGTACTTTATCATAACTGATTGTCGGATTTGGTTTCTTTGGCAAATTTATATAAAAATATCTCAGGTTATGCGAAAAAACGCATCTCTGTACAATATTTGTTTGTGTGCGTCGTTTACCTACTTAGGATGTATTATTCTCTTATAGCAATTTTTAAGAGAACAATATGCTATGAGATTTGTCTTTAATGTATAGAGAATGAAATGATTAATTAACCTATACCTTATGTATTGTATGAGAGCCTTTATTTTATTATTCGTGATGGTGTTATTGCCGGCAACGTCCTGGCCGCAAACCGAGAGGGGATTGTTGGCAAAGTTGTCTTTGGCTGTAGATGATAAGTTGTATGAGCAAGCCGAAAACCTGTTCCATCAGGTGATATCTGATGATGTTGAGAGTGCCGAAATGTTTTACTGGGTTCATCTGGACAGGCATCATGCGATGGCGCCTGAGGTTGCCCGCGAACTAGCTGCCTATTTTGAGAAGAACTATGATTATGATAAAGCGAATGTATTCTATAAAGAATATGCCCGGTTTGTTCCTGAAGATGTAAATCGTTTGTTGGCTGTGGCGCGGACTGATCTTCTGCGTGGAAAAGAAGATGAAGCTATTTATACGTATGAACAGATATTGAATATTCAACCGGATAATCTGGATGCCAATATCTATGCGGCAAACTATTATTATCTGCAAGGAAAGGTAGAAAAGCAGAAGATTGAAGAGGGGTATAAACGTATAAAGTCGCCCACACGTATGCAGTATGCCCATTACAGGAATGAGTTGGACCGGACGTTCGGGGAGAAATACGTAAAAGCAAGAAGCTATTTCCAGAATGTAGTGAAGCAGTTTTCTTCTGTTGGCGCACGGAAGGCACTGGCAGAGATAGAGAAGATAGAGAAAGAAATAGCGGGCACGAAATTGTAATCTCCATAGAAGAGCACCGTTGAGAAAATGAATGACATAATCCGATGCCAGCAAACACCGGTTTGCGTTTGCGGCAAACATCAACTCGCGTTTGCAGCAAACGCAAGGTCGTCTTTGCCGCAAACACGAGTTGATGTTTGCTGCAAACGCAAAATGCCCTGCTCAGAAGGTCTGTAGAGCGTTTTGTTTGTTGGCTTTTTAGAATTTAGAGGCTTTTTTTGATAAAATGGGGTGACGAATAATGTTTACAAGTTAGAGTGTGTTGTAATATCTACCCCCTCCTCTTACTGAGGCTGTGTAAAAAATCAGAATTTGGGTACGTCATTGCGAACCATAGGTGAAGCAATCCAGTTCACAAGACATATAAGCTGGATTGCTTCGTTCCTACCAATGACAATATCCACCCCCTGCCCCCGCCAGCGGGGGATACCTGCGGCATCGTATCCCCCGCTGGCGGGGGCAGGGGGTGGATATTGTCATTATCAAATAGTTCTATATTTTAATATAGTGGCAACTCGCAATGACGAATAAGAGTTTTTACACAGCCTCTTACTTCACCGTAAGTACCACTGTTTGCAAATCTTCATCCTTCGAAGAAGGTCCCACCATGATTTTGAATGTTCCTTTTTCCACTCCGTACTTCATTTCGGCATCATAATACGATAGCATTTCGGGAGTGACGGTGAATGTAATCCGTTTACTTTCGCCTGATTTCAAAGATACGCGTTCGAAGGCTTTCAATTCCTTCACCGGGCGCGTTGCCGAACTATATTCATCGCGGATGTAAAGCTGGACAATCTCTTCTCCGTCCATTTCGCCTGTGTTGGTGACCTCAATCGTTGCCTGTACATTTCCTGTGGTCGTCGTTTCGGCTTCCGATAGTTGCAGGTTGGCATACTGATACGTCGTATAACTCAAGCCATAACCAAATTCATACAACGGTTTTGAATTTCCTGTTGCATAAGGAAACCAATTATTGGTGGACTTGTGGTTATACATGCAACGAATCTGTCCTACGCTACGCGGAATGGTGATAGGGAGCTTCCCGCTTGGGTTTACCTTACCATAAAGAATCTCTGCAATGGCCTGTCCTCCAGCCATGCCCGGCTCCCAGGCTTCGATCAGACAAGGCATGTTTTCTGCAATCCATTCCGTGCTTAGCGGACGGCCGTTGACCAGGATCACAATAGTAGGTACCCCCGTGGCGGCTACTGCCTCAACAAGCTCCTGCTGGCGGCCGGGGAGAGTCAGTTCGTACCGGTCGCTGTTTTCGCCGCAGGTCTTCTCTGTCCAATGATAGCGCATGGAGTTTTCTCCCACCACGAGTATGGCCAGGTCGGATGTACGGGCGCGTTGTACCGCCTCTTTGATTTGTTCCGTTTTCAGTTCGCGAACATTCCAACCCAAATCAAGGAAGGAATAAGCCGTTTCGGGATTGGCTGCTTTTAATCCTTCCAGTACCGTAGTTACATTCTCTTCGGGTTGCTCGAGTGCCCAATCGCCTAAGATGGATTGATTATCGGCGTTGTGCCCGGTGACAAACACCTTCTTGTATTTTGCTGCATCCAGCGGCAACAGGTTGTTCTCGTTCTTCAAAAGTACAATAGACTTACGGGCAGCTTCCAGAGCCGTCTTCTGATGTCTGGAATTGGCAACGATGATATCCTTTTTTTCCATATCCACATACGGGTTCTCAAAGAGTCCCAACCGGAACTTGGCTTCCAGTATTTTAGACACCGCTTCGTCGATTTGCTTTTCTTTGATGCTACCTTCTTTTATACATTCAAGTATAGCTTCGTAGAATTCCGGTCCATGCATATGCATGCCCATGCCGGCATCTACACTGATGCGATACGCGTCTTTCAGCGTCTCAACTGTGGTGTGATAATCGTGCATGCGTTCAATATCCATCCAGTCGCTTACCACAAAACCGTCGAAACTCCATTGGTCGCGCAGTAAGTCCGTCATCAGGTATTTACTACCGTGACAAGGAATTCCGTTAAGCTCGTTGTGAGCCGTCATCACGGTGAAAGCTCCTGCATCCACACAATCTTTAAACGGAGGGAAGAATACTTCTTTTAATGTGCGTTCGGAAAGTTCGGCCGGGGCGCCGTTTATTCCGTTCTCCGGCTGACTACCGCCCACCAGATGTTTGACACAGGCTATTACTTTATCCTCTCCCGTGAAGTCATCGGTCTGGAATCCTGCTACGGTGGCTGCTCCCATTAACCCAACCAGATAGGGGTCTTCTCCGAAGGTTTCGCCTACACGTCCCCAGCGGGCATCACGTGCCACTTCCACATTGGGCGTAAAGGTCCAGTGCATACCGCTGGCGCGCATCTCAATGGCTGTCTCCCGCGATAATTGTTTTACCAACGCAGGGTCGAAAGACGATGCCTGCCCAATCGGAGTCGGATAAATGGTAGAACCGCAATACAATCCGTTGCCATGAATGGCATCAATCCCGATCAAAAGAGGAATTTTCAGCCGGCTTTGCATAGCCAATGATTGCAGATAATTAGCCTCTTCTGCCGTTACTACATGAAGGAAGGAACTGATCATGCCCTTCTTTGTCATTTCTTCCACATCGGATGAGTGAAGATCAGGATAAAAACCCTGAGCATGGCTTTTCTTCATATCTTCCAGAGACATATCCTTTTCGGCTGTTTTCATGTGGTCCAACCCCACGTACTGACACATTTGTGCCACTTTCTCTTCCAGGGTCATCTGACTCATCAGGTTGGAAACGCGCTGTGAAATGGGGAGGGCAGGGTTGGTGTAATCCCCGCCTCCCGCTTTGCAACTTATTATGGTTGCTACCATAAAAAAACTGATACCTATTATTAAAAGATTCTTGTGCATATTGTTTCGTATTATACTTAATAGCTGTCTATTTTGTCAGTAGATTCAATACTTCCTGATCCGTTACTTGGCCGCTGCTGTTGCAAAAACCAAAACCAGCTTTGTATTCCCAGTAGGAGTATGCAATCTTGTGGTCACGGAAGATAGTGATCACATCTTTCAGCCAGTTCAGCCTATCGGTCCGGGGAGTTTTGGTATAACAGCCAAACTCGCCGCAGTGCAGTTGTAATCCCAACTCCTTGGCCCGCTTGATAGCCTTTTGAACGGAGGCTTCCAATACTTCTTTATTATAAGTTCCCAGATACGGTTTTACGATTTCCTGTTCTTGCTTGGATAGTTTATTCAAATCCTGTTGTGTTATAATCTCACCGGGGTAATGAATCGGCACGTTCAGGTCCTTCATTTCACTCCACTCTGCCCGGTAGTGGGTAAACAGATGCGGGTGATAGAAATGGAAGCTGAGAATGATGTTCGGATCACTTCCCGGAACGACCAGCTCACTGAACGTATCTACATTCTGCCATTTGTTGGAGCCTACAACCAGTTTGCGTTCGGGTTCGTTTGCCCGGAGTTTGCCGATGACTTGTGCTGCCAGGGTGTTCCATTGCGAAGCAGATGGCGCTACCGGTTCGTTTAGCAACTCATAAGCCACCAGCTTGTTGGGATAATCTTTTAGTTCATCGGCAAGCTTGGCCCATAATTCCAGGTATTTGCTCTGTGCCTTTACGTTTGTCCATAATTCCGGCACAGGACCATTGAAGTAATGCGAGCGCAAGATATGAAAGTCTACAATAATGCGCATATTGGCATTCTTGCACCATTTGATGGCGTTGTGCAGTAGCTCGAACGCTTCGGGTATCTTATCACCGTTTTCGGTAAACAACTGCTCCTCGTCTACAGGCATCCGGAGATGGTCGAATCCGAATCCGGCCAGTTGCCGGACTTCGGTTTCGGTGAAGTTCTTTTTCCGTTGTTCTCCGCGGACACTGCTTTGCGACAGCCAGTTGCTGATGTTTACCCCTTTGCTCATCGCAAAGGGAGTATAGGGTAGCTCTTCCGGTATTTCCGGTTCTGTTGTCTCATCTTTGTCGGCACAGGAGGCTAATAATACACTGCTAAACAGACAAGCAATATAGAATAAAATGAACTTCTTCATGGTTCTTCTTTATGTGTTAATCTACAGTTACCAAATCGATATAATAACCGTGGCCTACACAGATGAATCCGTCTTGCGCCATAATCAGGTCTAGCATTTCCTGTGTGAGTTGTACCTCTGTCTCACCATCTTCCGAGAATTCTACCGCATCAGTACCAGGCAGAACCGTCCAGTGGGCAGTCCGGGTTTCCAGTTTATGATACTCTGCTTCGGGGGCTACCGAATAGCTGATGCTTAATGTGGCGCCAGGCAACATTGCAGCAAATACATCCTGTCCAATCAGGTTGAAGACTCTGTTGGGGTCACCCTCGGGCAGATCCCACGATACGTAGTGGTGGCCTTCCCAAAGCACAGTCTTTGAAGAAACAACGAACGTGTGCTCCGTATTGATGGTTTTTCGGTAGAATTCCACACTGTTTCCGCTCTTCGTTTTACCCACCATTGTGTGCTCTCCGTCGGCTAGTTCGGGACAGGTGATTGTAATTTCTGTAGCCGATTGTTGTGCAAACTCGGTAATGGTTTGTCCGGCAATGGTTAGCGAGGCAATCTGATCCAGGTTGAGACCACCCATTGTCCACACTGCGCCCGCTTTTGTGCGGTCGGCTCCCGAAGTGATCAGGGCATTTCTGGTAACGTTCACTGTGTTGGCGCCATACATATAACCTTCCGTATCTACAAGGATTACGCGATGTTTACCATCCGATAGATCGCCAGGCACATCATATTCAACGTATGTTCCTTCCTCCGGATCTTCCACATACACGGCGCTGATAGTCTTTCCTTCAATAATGATGCTTTCTACCAGGTCAAGCTTATCTCCGTAAAAACGTCCCTTTCCACCCGGTACAATAATGCGTTCAAGGCCTACTTCCGGCGACCACGGGTCGTTGGGCAACGGGTTTACCTGTACAATGCCTTCCCGGTAAGTCGACTTGCCGGCTTCGGTCGAAGCCGTTACTTTGAGATTGTACGTACCGGCCTGGAGGCTGATATCAAGATTGGTTCCTGTGTATACCTCCTCACCGTCAATAAGCCACACAACGGTGGTATAATCGGCTGGTGTTACCGTGAGCTCTATTTCCAGATTCGTATCCCGGTTAATGTTGGCCACTGTAGCCAGGGCTCCGTTTACACGGTCGGGGAAGGTGGGGGCTATGATTCTCGGTTCGTCATCGGCAGTAGCCGTCGAGAACGGATCTTCGTCACTGCATGCTGTGAATGTAAAGCCTACAGCCAGCATGGCAAGTAGCATAAAATATATCTTTTTCATATTGAATCTTAGTTAATGTTTATCATTCTTCCATCATTTATTTGTCCCACCACACTGACGTATGCCAGCTATCGGTGCCGCCCATACGACTCAATGCTTCGTTGTAGTTTTCTTTGTTGTAGGACGATTCAAGTACAGGATAGCACAAGCGTACAGGGATCTCGGTACCACCGGTGAGGAACTGGCCAAAGCCATAAGCCTCGGGCGATTGCATCTTTGGATAGCCCGAACGGCGTACATTAGCCCAACCTTCGTTCGGATTGGTAAAGTGCAGAATCCATGCCTGTGTGTTGATGGCTTCCTTTTTCTGTTCGTTGGTATAACCTATGCCGTTGTTTTGGATAAACTCGTTAAAATCTTCGCTTGATACGGCTGGACAACCATAATTGGCGGTCAGGAAGTCCATAGCTGCGCGTACACCTTGTGCATAAAGGTCGGCAACGGATGCGCTCCCAACACTCCAGTTCTTTAGCTTGGCTTCGGCCAGTAAGAATTTCACTTCAGCCGACGTCATCACCACACCGGGGTTGTTTCCTTTAAGGAAGTTATTGGCCAGTTTGGGCTCAGTTTCGCGGGCTACGCTAGGTGTGATTGAAGGATTGTTTACCGCAAGTTCTGTCAAGATATCACTGTCATATCCTGTTGGCCACGGTTCCCAGGAATAAGCACCCGGATCGCGTGGTTGGAAGGCTACGTTCTTGGCAATCATCTCATCCGTCAGGTCAATACGTCCGTCGGTGCTTGTGGAACTCATGAGCTGGTCGTAATAACAACGTGCTATGCTGAACGTGCGCGGGTCGCCACTGTTATAGAGCTGGTTGAAGAACGTAGAACACAGGTAGCTGGGGTTGTTGGCAGGGTCATTACCGAAGAGTAACTGTGACATAGCATTGCCGCGATAGTCGGAATAGGCTTCCTGGCCAAAAGTAAATGCAATTTCCATGTATTTGATAAGCGCGTCGTCGCCGGCACTTTCAAAGATGCCACCATCGGCTTGTAGTGCTTTCTCAAATTCTTCCTGAGCCTTTGATGGGGTTACCTCGGAGATGCGCATAGCATAGCGCAGGCGAAGCGAGTTGGCTAGTTTTTTCCATTTTGCCAGGTCGCCATTGAAGATGACGTCACCTGTTACTTTGTCCTTGCTGGCATCCAGGCTTGCAGCCGCATCGCTCAGTTCAAGGAAGAAGTCGTTGTATATTTCCTCTTGCGTATCATAGCGGGGAGTAAATATATCTTCAAGGAATCCTTTACCGGCCTGGCTGTAAGGTGCATCTCCATAAATGTCTGTAATGATCGACATCATATAAACCCTATATATGCGGAGTACGGAATGGATGTTCACCCGTTCGGCATCATCGGTGGTTTGGTGTAGACCGTCGACAATGTTTTTAATAGCCGTTGGGTAGTATGATGTCCAGATGCGACTCATTTCGCTGTTGTCCAGCGTATGGCGTCCGCCATAATTTGTGGTATTCCAACATCCCATGAGGTACTGGCTGAATGCGTAGAGATAGTTGCGGTGAATCTCTACCATGCCGAGGTCACCATACGTTTGCAACTGTGCTGTGGTGAGCTGTGCGTTGGGGTCGATGCTGGGAGTCTTCGACGGGTCGGTGTTCATGCTTTCCATGTAACTGTCACTACATGCAGCCAGGAACAAGGTACATGCCACCAGTATGGCTGTGATATATGATTGATAATGTTTCATTGTATATCTTCTTTATAAATGAGTTAAAATTTGAGGTCTCTTTAGAACTTAACATTAACATTGAAACCATAGCTCTTGCGCGATGGCAACGAACCATATTCCAGTCCCATACCTGTAGTGTTGTTGTAGTTGGAGTCCGGGTCAATGTTAGGAATATTCTTCCATACGATGAATGGGTTACGGGCAACAAATGAAAGTGTAAGTCCTTTAACAGCTTTCTTTAACCATGGTTTGGGTACGGTGTAGCTAAGTGTTATTTCGCGACACTTTACATAGGAGTTGTCGTAAATAAACATAGATGGTGCATTACGGGCTACATTCATCCAGTAATCTTCGGGATTGATGTAGATGTCGTTGGCGCGATAGGTGCCATCGCCATTGTCAATTACACCGGGAGCGATAAAACCACCTGTCGGAGTCCATGACTCAGAACCTTTGGCAATACCGGCTGCCTTACGCTGTTCTTCTGACTTATACCATTCTTCACGTCCAACAAGGGTTTCTTTGCTCTTGCCCGACTCGTAGGAAGTACGGGCCGACATGGAGTAGAGGTCCGCACCCACCTTTACGTCAAAGATAGCCGAAAGCGAAAGGTTTTTGTAGGTCAGGGTAGTGGTAGCACCTCCCGTCCAGTCCCATGAAGCGTTACCCAATACATGGTTGCTTTTGTCATATTCCGGCAATCCGGTTTGTGCATCAATAAGAATGTCACCGTTTGCATTGCGCTTGAAGTCGGGACCTACGATGGAGCCGAAATTCTCGCCCACCTTGGCGGCTACTTGTACATCGAGCCAGCTGGCTTTTTCGAGTTCAAACATATCCATATCGTCTACAAGCTTCTTCACTTTGTTACTGTTCTTCGAGAAGTTCAGGTTCAAGTCCCAGGAAAAGTCTTTGGTTTGGATAAGGCGTGTGTTGAGCGCAATCTCTATACCTTTATTTTCTATTTCACCAGCGTTGATGAGACGATAAGTGTAACCCGATGCCCAGGAACTGGCCATACTCATAATCTGGTTTTTACTAGTCTGTGTATAATAAGTAACGTCAAGACCAACGCGGTTTTTCAGGAATTTCATCTCCAAACCTACTTCGAATGAATTGGTTTTCGTTGGTTCCAGATCCTTGTTGGGAATGGTGTTGTTGTGAATATAACCGATGGTGTAGCCGGGATACGTAAACTTGGATTTGCTGTAAACCAATCCCAACTGATAGGGGTCAGTGTCGCTACCTACTTGTGCCCACGACATGCGCAGTTTTCCATATGGCATGATGTCGCCCAGCTTAGTCAGTTCGGAGAATACGAAGCTACCCGAGAATGACGGATAAACATACATATTGTTGCTGATGGGCAGGGTAGATGATTGGTCACCGCGCAGGGTGGTGTCGAAGTACAACAGGTGTTTCCATCCCAGGTTAACGGCTCCGTAAACCGAATTGATTTGTTTGCGGTAGCTGTTCTGCTCTATGCTGATTTCGTTGAAGCTCATTAAGGCCACTACATCGCGGATCTGCATATCTTGCGCGGTGGTAACGGTGGTCAGGTTGTTCACCTTGTAAACGTTTCCGCCAAGGGTGGCGCTGAAGTCGAAGTCGCCCCAACTGTTGGTGTAAAGAGCAAGCGCTTCAAAGTTATACATACGGTTGCGGAAGTTACTGTTCTGTAGGCGTCCGGCTTCAAAACCGGGTGTGGTAGGGGCTTTAAAATCCTCGAAGGAAAACCAGTTGAGGCTGGCACCCATGGTTCCTTGTAGCTTCAGGTGTGGGGTGATGTTCCAAACGGCTTTACCGTTGAAACGGAACTGGTCTTTCTTGGAGTTGTTGGAGTTCTTATAAATATCCCAGTAAGGATTCACGTTGTAAGGGTCCATGCCGTTCCAGTTGGAATAGTTACCGTTTGCATCCTGATAGGTTTTGAGCCACGCTTGGTCATACGTAGTAGAGAGCGTCATCAGGTTCTTTCCGATGTTAGATTTGCTATCACCCAGTGCCGGACGATTCTTCACGTCCTCGCGTGTATAGTTGGCGCTGAGGTCTAAGTCTACTTTAGACAACGTGGTGTTGACGCGTAGATTGAAGATATCACGGCTCATATTGGTTTGTGGCACGATATCTTTATTCCGCATATCCGTGAATGTAAAGCGCATTCCTGTATTGCCATTGTTTGTGCTAACAGTGGCGGTATTGGTGGCTGTGAGACCGGTGCGGAAGAATCCCGAAGTATTGTCGGGTATAATAAGGTACGGACGTTCCACACCGTCGAAGTATTTCAACATGTTTGTCCCATCGGCTTTTGCTCCCCAGCTTTTGTTGGTATTGGATACGGCGTCAATATTGTAGACTCCGTTGCTACCCATACCATACACCTCCTGTAGGTCATCCCATTTGGCCAACTGTGTGTCGAAAGTCAGCGTTCCGTTATATTCTACGCTGAATCTTTCCTTATCGTTGGCTCTTTTGGTGGTGATAAGAATCACCCCGTGGCTGGCGCGACTACCGTAAAGTGCCGAAGCGGCAGGACCTTTCAGTACAGACATGCTTTCGATGTCGTCGGAGTTAATGCTCGAAATCCCGTCGCCCAAGTCGTACCCGCCGGATGTGCCGGCGCTACCATAGTTGGTATTGTCCAAAGGCACGCCGTCAACCACATACAGAGGCTGATTGTTTCCAGTCATCTCGGTGCTACCACGCAGAATAACACGTGCCGAACCCGAAGCGCCACCAGCCGTTTGGCTAACCACCAAGCCGGGTACTTTACCAGCCAGAGCATTGATTACGTTGATTTCTTTGGCTTTTTCGAGTTCATCTCCTCTTACCTCACTGAGTGCATAACCCAGGGCTTTCCTTTCGCGCTTAATGCCTAAGGCGGTAACCACCACCTCTTCGATCATCTTGCTGTCTTCGGTCAATGTGATGGACAGGTAGGTTTGATTGCCAACTGTTACTTCTGCTCTTGTATACCCAACGTAGCTTGCAACAATCACTGCATCTCTGGATGCTTCAATATTAAATTCTCCGTTAATGTCGGTAATGACTCCTGTTGTAGTGCCTTTCACCAGGATGTTGACCCCGATAAGCGGTTCGCCAAGTCCGTCTTTCACTACACCTCTTACCTTGGAAGTCTGTTGGGTAACGCGAAGATTTACTGCATCTTCTGCATATCCATAAAAGGGAATGAATAGCAACAGGCCTAGAATTAGAATGAGTTGTTTTTTCATATTTATAATTATTAGATTGTGATTAAATCAAAGGCAAATATAGACTGTGAGGTACGGGAACCGGGTTAGAAAACTAACGAAATAGGTTAGAAAACTAACGGATTTCACTTTATCTATTCCCATTCGGGAAACTGAGTTGTATTCAGGTCCAGTGTGGCAATTTGTTTCATGTCGGTATCATCCAATTCAAAGTCGAATATATTCAGGTTTTCCAGCATATACGCCTTTTCTGTTGTCCGGGGAATGGTGATGATTCCACGTTGGATAATCCATCTCAAAGCAACCTGGGCCGTGCTTTTATTGTACTTTTTGCTGATGGCTACAAGCACAGGGTTATTAAATATGTCGCCACGACCAGCTGCCAGGGGCGACCATGCTTCCATTTGTACACCCATTTCTTTCAAATCTTTCTGAGCCTCAAACTGTTGGAAGAAAACGCTGGTCTCAATTTGATTGATTGCAGGTTTGATTTCGGCATAGGACAGTAATTCGTTAAGTTGTTCTGTACTGAAATTGCTTACACCGATTGCACGGATTTTTCCCGCCTTATAAAGTTCTTCCATTGCCTTCCACGAACCTTTTATATCTTTGTGTGGGCGTGGACGGTGAATCAGATAAAGGTCAACGTAGTCTACCCCCAGTTTCTTTATCGATGTTTCGAAACCTTTTCTGGCTGCTTTATAACCCATGTCGTCTACCCATAGTTTGGTGGTGATGAAGAGGTCTTTGCGGTCAATTCCGCTTTTCTTGATGCCTTTCCCAACAGACTCTTCGTTGCTGTATATGTTGGCGGTATCAATCAGCCGGTAACCCAATGAAATGGCATCGGCTACGGCATTTTCGGCTTCTAAACCATTCAGAGGACTTGTCCCGAAACCGAGTGCCGGCATTTGTATACCATTATTAAGTGTAACCATCGGTACAGGTGTTTTCTGATAAACCCTGACGTAATCAATTTCGTAAACAGCCGGCAATGCGGTATCGTCTACACCATTCATACCACCCCAGTCGCCACCCCAAGCCAGATTTAGCTTAAGAAAGAATGGCTTATCGAACGGCCAGGTTGCTTTATTGCCTGTTTTATCATTGCGGTAGATGAAATGTGCTTTCCCATCAACAAATCCCATGATGTATTCGGGAGTCCACTCCAAACCATATACGTGGAAGTCCGATTCGGCGGTTGGTACGTATTGTTCTCCGTTTCTTTGAATGCCTATGCGATGGTTGTATGCGGCGCAATGAACGGCGGATGATGTCCAGTTGGGACGAACGCCGACTTCTTCCATAATATCAATTTCCCCATCATCGGGCCAGGTTTCAAAGTCCCTCGGGATCATCCAGAAAGCCGGCCAGGTGCCTTTACCTCCGGGAAGTTTAAGACGAGCCTCGAAGTATCCATACGTCCAGCTTTCGAAGGTATTCAAACGGGCGGAAATAACTTCGTCTCCACTCTTTTGGGCTATGATCTTCAGGGTGCCGTCTGTAATTACGGCGCATGTATCTGTACCGTGAGTGGTGGGTACGTAGTTCTGGATTTCATTGTTTCCCCAGCCGTGGTTTCCGGTTTCATAGTACCAGCGCGATGTATCAGGTAGCACTGGTCTGCCATCAGTTGAACGGGCATCATTAAACTCCTCCTGCCAAACCAATGAGTAACCGGCAGGGTTGAATTGATCGGACGTTAACGCTTCCTGCGCTTTACTTCCGATTGCGATAAGCGCTAAAAAATAAAATAAGATTAAACGTTGTTTCATCATTTCTGTGGTTTATTGAATTATTTATTCTTATACTCTTCTTGTTTTTTCTTATAATACTCCTGCATTACGAAGAACGCTTTTTTCTTTATTCCTCTATCCGAGATCAGTCCCTTACGGTTATAGAAGTCTTCAACAAGATTTGCTTTCCTTTGGTTCCGATGGTTCTGAAACCAATTTCGTCGGTAATCTGTTCATTGTTATGTTTCACCAGTACCTGGTATAGTTTCGGATTTTCGGGCGACCATAGAACCGGTTTTGCTTTTGCACTCAGCGAAGCTTTGCCTTCAACATCGGTGGTTAGTTCCTGTTTAATTTTCAGTTCGGGGATTTCTACCGTAATTTGTTGTCCGGCAATGGCATGGTTCAGTTTCACCCAACCGGTAATTTGTTGTTGTACTCCTTTGAGTAGCTGGATGTTATAATATTCGATGTACGTTTCGGGCAATACAGACAGGATCACATCGCGCGTAATGCCGCCATAGTTCCACCAGTCCATATTAACGGTAGGCACATTGTCGCGATGGTGTTTGTTGTCCACTTTTACTACGACAAAGTTAGCGCCACTGGTGATTTGTTCCGTTACGTCGAAGTTGAAGGGGGTATAACCGCCTACATGTTCTCCTGCCTTGGAACCATTTACATATACTTTCGTATCGTAATTGGCTGCACCGAAATACAATACATATCGTTTGCCCGACTCTTTCTGCACTTCAAAATCTTTCTTGAACCAAACGGTTCCTTCATAAAAAAAGAGTTGATCGTTCTGGGTATTCCAATCGGATGGGATATTCATCAGAGGCGACGCATCAAGATTATATTCGATCAGTTCCTGCGGGTTTTGAGGCTTTTGATTTTTGAAGAAACCGTTCTTCAGAGGCATTAGGCGGTAATCGTAATATCCGTTTTCAAGAGGGTCTACTACATAGTTCCACTTACCGTTAAGGCTGATGTTCTCGCGATCGAAAATGTTAGAAACCAGTGGAACTTCCCGGGCGGAAAGGGATGTAGCATTCCACAATACGATAAATAAAGTAAATAGGTTTTTCATTATTATTAGTTTGGTTTAACAAGTGGAATAACTGTGCAGCTTATTCGGAGGCTACGCGGCTTAATCCCGAAAGCAATATTACAGATTATTAGCCTAATCAGAGGTTTGAAAACTGACGGATTGGGGTTTAAATTCTAACGTTTAACAGTTGCAGAGAGGCAAGTTTATGTGTAAACTCCACTAATTTTATGATATAATCCGGCGCGGATTACGCGGATCGCACAGTTTGCAACGACATACCGCTGTAAATTGTGCAATCGGCCCAATCCGCGCCAAAAGAAGAATTATTCCACCGCGAGACAGTTTCTTTTAATATAGTGGCTTATTGTACAGGCTCAAAACTTAATATTGCGTAGTTCATCTGCCCTATTTTTTCTGTTTTCAGTGTAATGGTCTGAACACCTTCGGAAAGGGTAAGGGGCTTTTCGCCTGTTACTCTGTTCCAATGATGCCACTGACGGGTAGTGTTAGGATCGGCCCCATCGAATGTAGAAGGAATGTCAATAGTTACAGACTTGCTGCTGTTATCTGCCGTAATAGAAATCTCCCCTCCCTGGTTGGAGGTATAGAGTACGCTTATGGCATAAGTGCCGGATTGTTTGACGTTTACCGTGTATTTTATCCACTCTCCCGGTTCCGTCCAGCCCACATAAAGAAGCTCTAAAGACATTTCAACTTTATTGTATTCTGAAATATCCCATTCGGCTTTTGTATATGATATGTCGACTCCTTCATTTACGCGGAAACTGTGCAGATAACTACCATCAATTGGGTTGAGAGAGCCACTTCCGTTGTTCGTTGTGTCAATATCATGATAGGCTATCCCTTCACCACCAAAATCATAATATGCACAATATACATCACCAGGAATGACCTGAGGAGTAGTGGAGAACTTTTCATCTTTAAAGGGAGTTCTGGCTTCTGATTCTGTTTTTGTAGAACTTGTTTTTTGCGAGCATCCACCTAAGATGAAAAGGAGGAAAACGGCAACAATTGATCTGGTTTTCATGGTAATCAAATTTAAAGGGGTGAGTAAAGTGTATGAATGTGGTTGCAAAACTAATGGGTTAACGGATTAAATCAAAGGAAGTGATCCCTTCTTTTATTGATTTAAAAAGGTCGTTGCCATCCCATTGGTATCACTACGACATCCCACTGGTTTGCCTAGGGCATCCCAAACATATGGTTCGGCCTTGTTTTCTGGTAGAGAAAGTATCAAGAAGGTGGACAGGCACCACAAAGGGTTATGGCACAAACTTACTTGGAGAAACCCCATAGTGTTTTTTAAAAGCTGTACTAAAGTACTTGGCATCCGTAAACCCTATTCTCAGTGCCACATCCTGTACCGGTACGTTTTGTTGCAGGAGGTTGGCTGCCTCTTTCATGCGGATAAGTTTGATGAACTCATTGGGTGCCTGGCCGGTCAGCGATTTCAGTTTCTCGTAAAAAATGGTGCGGCTCAGTGCCACCTCACGGCAAAGGGTATTGATGCTGAAATCGGGACTCGAAATATTATCGTACACCAGCGCTATGCAACGATCCAGAAATGCTTTATCCATGTCGGACATTTGATCCAGACATTTCTCTTCTTCTTGATTGCTGGCCGATGCCTCCAACGTATGGTTGAGGAAGTATTCGCGCATGATTTTGCGATTGTTCAACACGCCCCAGACCTTGGTTTTGAGTATTTCGGTGTCAAAAGGTTTTGTTAAGTAATCGTCGGCACCGCTTTCCAGCCCCTGCAGGATGGCACCTTTTTCTGTCTTGGCGGTGAGTAGAATCACGGGGATGTGTGAGGTGGTGAAATCGGTTTTCACCCTTCGGCAGAGCTCGTCGCCTTGTATACCTGGCATCATGATGTCCGAAATGATGAGTTCCACCGATTTATCAGCCAGGTAGGCCAAAGTCGATTCACCGTCGGGCATGTCAATGACCTGGTACTTGTTTTCGAATGTTTTCTTTAGGTAGAAGCGCAGTTCGTCATTATCTTCTACCACCATGATCCGTGTTTTGGAGGGATCGTTTTCAATACTATTTCCTGTTTCCGTTATCGGGTGATGAGGTACATGCGCGTCTTTCACTGTTGAATTCAGTGTGTTTTGCGGTTGTCCTTTATCAACCTGAATGTACCTGGACAGGTGCTTGTGACCTTTCCGAAAGGTTGCCAGGAAAGTCGAGCCTTCTTTCTCTACGCTTGTGAACGAGATTTTTCCTTTATGCAGCTTCATTAATCTACGGGTGAGTAACAGCCCGATACCGCTTCCGGTTTCTTTGGAGTTTACGGCATTCTCGGCCCGGTAGAAGTTGGAGAAAATGTACTGCTGAGCTTTTCTTGGGATACCAATTCCGCTGTCTTTTATCTCTACAAATACCTTTTTATCGTTATGGCGAACGGTCATTATTACTTCTCCACCCGGAGTGGTGTACTTTATGGCGTTAGAAAGAAGGTTGTCGAATATCTTATCCGCTTTATCTTTATCCAGCCAAAGGTATAAAGGTTCTTCGGGCAGTTCGAGTTGCAGCCGGATTTGTTTGTTGTGGCATAACGACTGAAAATTGATGGCCTTTTCGCGCAGGTAGGCCTGAACGTTATACTCGGATACTTTCAGGCCTGTACTTGTTGTGTCTGTTTTCTGAAAATCTAATAGTTGTGTAATTAAATTGTAGAGTTTCTCGGTATTGTTCTGGGCAATCTGTAAGTACCTCCTTCCATTGTCCGACAGGCTGCTCTCTTTGTCCAGGTCGCCCAGCGGTGCCATGATGAGTGTTACCGGAGTGCGGATGTCATGGGCTGTATTGATGAAGAACTGAATTTTATCGGAAAAGTGTTTCTTCTCCATCTTGTTGGCAAAGAATCTCCAC
Source organism: Bacteroides sp. 51 (assembly GCF_010500965.1). Taxonomy (GTDB): domain Bacteria; phylum Bacteroidota; class Bacteroidia; order Bacteroidales; family Bacteroidaceae; genus Bacteroides. The sequence goes on from NZ_QVMI01000017.1 coordinate 72,381, forward strand.
ACGAAATACGTAACGCCAAGAAATAGTGCAATGTATAGAATCCAGGCCGCGAGGGTGTTCCAGTAGGGTTGGGCTATGTGGATGTGGAGTGTTTTCTCGTCGAGCGTATTCTTGCCGTTTTCGCTCATGCTCTTTACTTTAAACACATAGTTCCCGGGGGGGATGTTGGTGTATCTTACACTCAGGTCTTCGTTCGGGGTGCTCCAATGCTGGTCGAACCCTTCCATCATATACGTGTACCGGATATCCTGTTGATATTGGTATGAAACAGATATGAAGGAAATGAGAAACGAGTTTTCATTATACTTGAGGTTAATTTCTTTTCCCTCCTGCAATGTGCGGTTGAAGTGCAACTGCTTATTGGTGCCGTCGGTATGCGACTTTTGGGGTACCTCGAAGGAGGTAAAGTGTAGTGGTGCTTTGTATATCTGCTTGCTGAAGTGATCGGGGTGAAAGTGAACCGCTCCTTTGGTGCTTCCAAAGACAAAACTTCCATCTTTGAGTTGGGTGTAGGACATGAAGTTGAATTCATTGGCCAGTCCTTCCAGAAAACCGATGTTGGTGATTTCGTAGGCGTGGGAGGGGTCGATGTAGGCCAACCCTTTGTCGGTACTAAGCCATAGCCGCCCTTCCCGGTCGGGCAGTATGGCGTAAACATAGTTGGATGGGAGCCCGTTGGCGGTAGAGTAGGTTGTTGCCTGTTCAGTAGTGAGGTCGAAAAGGTTGATGCCGCCTCCGTCTGTGCTGAACCACACCTGGTTGGGTGTGGCAAAGTACATGGAATAAATGAAACTATTGCTTTTAGTGCCGGCCAATCTGGGTTCGGAAAAATAATGCTTAAATATCCTGGTGTGTTTATTTAATAAGTAAAATCCGTTGACTGTGGCAATAGCTATCGTGTCGCGGTTTACAATGTTTATGGAGTTAACCAGGTCGATGTTGTAATAGGTGAAAGACTCTTTCCGGTCCTTACCTGGCGGAGTGTATTTAATGAGGTTGCCGTACATACCTCCAAACCAGAGCTCGCCGTCTTCGTCTCTAACTATGGAATATATATAATTAGTGGTCAGGGTGCCCGCCTGTTCGGCTGCGATGTGTTTCCGTATTCCCGTGTTTTTGTTTATGCAATAAACACCGGTGCTGTATCCGCCTGCCCACACATTTCCTTGATTGTCGCTGCATAACGTGAGAAATACATTTTCTTTCAGGAAGTGTTTCCATGTGTGGCTTTGCCCGATATACACACTGATTCCCTGATCTGTGGCATACCACAGGTCGCCATCGTGGTCTTCGAGAATGGCATTTACATGGTTGTTAATCAGCGATTGCGGATTCTTATACTCGTGTTGAATGATTTCGAAAGAGTATGTCTTTGGATTAGCCACGGTGACGCCTCCCGTATAACTTCCAATCCATAGGTTGGCTGCAGTGTCCTTGTAGATGGCGTAAATTCCGTTTCCGTTAAGTTTACCGTCTTCTTCCTGGTTAGCGTTTGCAAAACTCCACACACTTGAAACATCGCGACGTATGGCATAAACTCCTGCACCATCTATGCCCAATAATAACGTTTCCGAATCATAAGGAGTGATAGCGCGGTAAGGTAGGGAAGGTAACTGTTTTAGCTGAGGGTAAAGCCGGAAGCGGTTGGTGCGGGTATCCATTATAGAAATGCCATCATTGAAACTTCCTATCCAAAGCAATGCGGTGGTGGTGTCATAAAAAACAGATTGGATATTACCCCCAGACAACAATACCGTGAGCTTCTGGTCCGATAGACTAAGTTCGTAAAGCCCTTCCATTGTGGCAACGTACATCTTCCGGGTGGTGGGTGAGTAGGTAAGGGTGTTTACGCATTTATCGTTCAATAGGTTAATGATGCCGATGCCTTTGCGCAGACAAAAGAGACCGTTTTTGAGACCTATCCAGAAGTTGTCTTTCTCGTCAATATATAGATCGTTCAATGAAATGCCTTCTTCGACGAGTGCTGTTACATCAATTTCCAGGTTAAACCTGTCGCAAACAGGATCATATCTGAAAATCCTAGCAGCATTGGTATACGCCCACAGTTGGTTATGACTATCCCGGATCAAGCGGATGATCCGGCCGGAGCCGTCTTCAATAATATCCTCCCCGAACAGGTTGTAGTTCTTTACATTGCGCCCGTCATAACGGTCTACTCCCGATTTGGTAGATATCCAAATCATGCCGTTTTGTCCTTCTATAATATTGAATACCCGTTGGTTGCTAAGTCCTTCTTTGGTGGTGAGGTATTGATAGGTAAAAGAATCGCTCACCATTTGTTTCTCGCTTTGCGAAAACGAAAAGTGAACAAGAACGAATAAAAAAACAAGTGTAAGTATGTACCTCATGGTTTTTTCATTGGATCGCAATAGCAAGTGTGTTTTTCTGGGTTAATTATACAAAGATATAAAAGTTTGGTAAACACAAAGAGGTTTTGGCATAGTTTAAATACAGTCTCACCCTGGTCCTCTCCAAAGGAGAGGGGATGACTGCGCGATCCGTGTACTAGCTGTTACTTCTTATCTGAGGGTGTAAGTGAGTATTGTACTTCTTTGAATGCATACTCTCTTTCTTTCCCGTCCAGATCTCTCAGTATAAGCGTGCCCTGCGGCTTAACACAGACAATGCTTGCCATAAACTCACCCGAATGGTCGCTGTAAGCATGTGTACCCTCTTTCCGGAATAGCGATTGATGGTAACATTCACTGACTTCCTGCGCTTCCCCCTCTTTTAGAAGCGCATAATTATCCATAATCCGGTGGATAATTCCGTTCAGAATGGCAGTGGAATCATGTTCCTTTCCTGTAATCTGCCATAGCGAAACCGGATTGGGAGCCTGACTGTGAAACTGTTGCTGGTTAATATTAATACCTATTCCGGCAATGCTCTTCTGAATAGAACTGCCTAACAGATCATTCTCAATAAGTATGCCACAGATCTTTTGCTCCTTCCAGTATATATCATTGGGCCATTTAATGGAGAAACCATCTGAGAACGTATCCAGTTCCTCCTTGATAGCCAATGCTATAGCCTGAGATAGCAGGAATTGTTTCCGTATCTCCAGAAAGTTCGGGTATAAAATGATGCTGAATAATAGGTTCTGTCCCTTTGCTGATTCCCAACTATTGCCTCGTTGCCCTTTCCCTGCTGTCTGGTAATCAGCCTTGATAACGGTAAACTCCTCAAGCTTTTCTTTTGTAGAGAGTGCCGTTAAATAATTACTCGTAGAATCTGTTTCCGGCAAATAAATAACAGGAAGTGCTGCTTTAAAGCTCGTCATACTCGGCACGCATCTTCTTGGTAAACTTCCTGAGTACCTCTTCGTAGGAATGATCAATCAGGTCCTTTATCAGTTTATCGTCTACATCCTGATCGAAGAAAACCTGATTCCAGTATTTCTTATTAAAATGATAAGCACTTTCTATTCCATTATATTTATCGCGTAGTTCAAGTGCGTATACCGGATCGCATTTCAATGCAATCTTATTAGCCGATTCAAGATCAATCAAAGCAAACATCTTATCCATCACCTTGACTACAAGTGAGGTGTCATCAAAAGGAAAAGATTCGGTGACAGCTTTCTTGCTTAAACAATACTCTCTAACAGATTCTATATTCATAATCTTAAATTTTAGGGACGGTTCGCGAACCGCCCGAAAATGGTTTTCACACTATGTTGTGAGGGTGTGTCATAAGTCTATTTCGTCACGTCATTGCGAGGGTTTACCCGAAGCAATCCAACTCATAAATTAATCATACACAGCCTGGGTTGCTTCACTGCGTTACCAATGACAATATCCACCCCCTGCCCCCGCCAGCGGGGGATACCTGCGGCATCGTATCCCCCGCTGGCGGGGGCAGGGGGTGGATATTGTCATTATCAAATGGTTCTATATTTTAATATAGTGGCAACTCGCAATGACGAAGTGGATTTACCGACTTATGCCTTACAGCAAAACTTAAAACATCGGAGGGTAAAACGCCTCCTGTATATGCTCTATCTTAAAGTTCCCTTCACTCCCCACTACACTGATAATATCAAACCGTACCGGAGCATCAATCCGAAACATTTTCAGATACGTATCAGTCGCTATCACCGTACGCTTAATCTTTTGTAGAGTAACAGCCTCCTGAGGGAGTTTATACACCGTATCGGTTCTGGTTTTTACCTCTACTACAATCAACTCATCATCTTTCAATGCCACAATATCCAATTCCAGATGTCCTTTACGCCAATTCCTGTGAAGGATGTGATAACCGGACCTCTCCAGATATTCCGCCGCCGCTTTCTCTCCGGCTTCGCCTAACGTATTGTGATGTGCCATAGTGTAGTTTTTGCAAATTTACTCATTTTTATGCTTTGAAATTAGAGAAGTAAAAGTAAATTTGCAAGTAATATGAGAAAGAGGGATAAAAAGTGCGCAAAAGCTTCTGCTACTGAACCCAAAAGACAGCAACGAATGACCTGTTTGATGAGCGAAGATGAGCAACAAATCGTAGATCGTTATCTGGAGAAATACAAGATAACGAACAAATCACGCTGGCTGCGCGAAACTATCCTTATGTTTGTTTATAAAAATATGGAAGAGGACTATCCAACCCTCTTCGGTGAACACGATATGCGAAGATGACCGTAATGGATGACACCTACTTTATGAAGCAAGCCCTTATTGAAGCCGATAAGGCTGCATCAAAAGGGGAGGTTCCTGTTGGGGCAATCATTGTTTGTAAAGGGCGGATCATAGCCCGTGCGTACAATCTGACCGAAACATTAAATGACGTTACCGCACATGCCGAAATGCAGGCAATCACTGCGGCTGCCAATGTACTTGGTGGAAAATATCTGAATGATTGTGCACTTTATGTAACAGTAGAGCCTTGTGTCATGTGTGCCGGTGCAATAGCCTGGGCGCAAACAGGACGGCTGATTTTTGGGACTCCCGATGAAAAACGCGGGTATCAGCGTTATGCTCCCGAGGCATTACACCCAAAGACCGAAGTCGTTTCAGGAATCATGGCCGATGAATGTTCCCGAAGAATGAAAGAATTCTTCCAGGCAAAACGTTGAAAAATGAAATACCTATATACTCTGATTATTTGTATAACCTGTTGTCAGGCAGGAGCTAACGCGCAAAGCAATGGCGGATTTTTCGGTAAAGTGAAAGACGCATTCTCGAACGAAATCAAAATCGGTACTTATACATTCAAAGATGGTTCTACCTATATCGGAGAAATCGGTAAAGGCAAACCTAACGGCAAAGGGAAAACACTCTTTAAAAATGGCGATGTATACGAAGGCGAATACATAAAAGGTAAGCGGGAAGGCTATGGCGTATACACCCTCTTTGATGGAGAAAGATATGAGGGTGATTGGCTGCAAGATCAGCGCCACGGAAAAGGAATCGTGTATTTCGTTGACAATAATCGCTATGAAGGTTTATGGTTTATGAACTCCCGCCAAGGCATGGGGCGCATGTATTACCACAACGGAGATTATTATGTAGGCAACTGGGATAAGAACCTGCGCGATGGCGAAGGTACATATGTTTGGAAAAACGGAACCAAATATGTTGGAGAATGGAAAGATGACCGGAAGGACGGCAAAGGGCTGATGGTTTGGAATGACGGTTCACGTTACGAGGGGCAATGGAAAAATGATACCCGCAATGGTCAGGGTACATTTGAATATGCAGAAGGTGATAAATATGTCGGTGAGTTTGAGAATGACTTGCAACATGGACAAGGAACTTTCTTCTTTAGTAGCGGTGATCGGTATGAAGGCTCTTATCTGCACGGTACACGTACAGGACGTGGTTCCTTCTTTGATGTGAATGGTGATACCTATGTTGGTTACTTCAAAGACGGATTGCCGGATGGTAAAGGAATCTTCACCTGGGCGTCAGGAACCAAATATGATGGTTATTGGGTAAATGGTGTACGTTCCGGAGCTGGTATATACAGATGGAGCAATGGCGATGTATATGATGGACAGTGGGATAATGATCAACCCAATGGTCAGGGAAAACTGATTCTTTCCGATGGTACCCGATATGAAGGTGGCTTCGTTGATGGATTAAAAGACGGAAGAGGAGTAGAAACAGATAAAGATGGGAATACCTTTGAAGGTAATTTCAAACAGGGACGTAGAGAGTTTTGAATTAGCCATGCGGAATTTAACTCATAACTCACAACTCATTCCGTTTCCTCGAAGTCTACATATTCGCCCTCGTCATCATCAAATAACTTTTTACGTTTGGGAGTGTCTTGTGCATTCCCTTTTTTGTTTTCATGGGTAGAATGGCTTGTTCCGTCGCTTGATGATGTCGATCGGTTAGATGAGTTGCGCTTACCAAAGCCGAATAATGCTCTGAGCACTCCGCTTATAATAGTCAGTCCAAAAACAATAATGATGAGGACAAAGAAGAAAATGAATCCTAGGAACGAGAGCATAGGCTAATAACTTATAATGTTAAAAACAATAAGATAACAATAAGCGTGCCAGAAATGTTGATTATTGTTTTCCCTTAAGGAATAATGATAAGAGAATGTACCATACAATACATGCTGCGAACCCTGCAATTTGTAAGAAAGCAAGAAGTAAAATGCAGACCAGAAGGAATATAAAACGGAATTTATTGTCTTTCCACGTCAGGTTCTTGAACTTCAAGGCGAACATTGGTATTTCTGAAACTAATAATCCGGAGAAAAGGATAACTAATAACATTAAATATATGGCATTGAAGTGTGGGGATGTCAAAAAGTCATAAGCTCCGACAGCCAGTGAAGCCCAGAATAAGGCATTGGCAGGTGTTGGCAGGCCAATGAAAGAGCTGGTTTGCCGTTCGTCAATATTAAACTTCGCTAATCGTAAAGCAGAGAAAACTGCAATAACAAAAGCGAAATAAGGAACGTATTCTTTAATTCCAACTAAGAAATCGGGGTAATGTATGTCTTTAAATAAAGAGAAAACGATAAGGGCAGGGGCGACTCCGAAACTGATATCATCGGCCAGGGAATCCAACTCTTTCCCTATGGGCGATGGAGCATTAAGCACGCGTGCAAGCATTCCGTCGAAGAAATCAAAAACAGCGCCTAATATAATAAAGAATGCAGCCCATATATAATTAGACTCGAAAGCCATGACGCAGGCTATGCATCCGGAGAAAAGGTTCAGGCAGGTTACTGTGTTAGGAATATGGCGGGTAAGTGAGTTTGCCATAATAGTGGAGTTTGATTAGTTAAGTTTTCCGATAACGGTTTGATTGCCGGTGGTCTTTTGGCCCAGATTGACAAAGACCTCAGAACCAATAGGCAGGTAAACATCTACTCGCGAACCGAATTTAATGAATCCCATATGCTCGTCGATGAAGCATTCCTCTCCAACTTCAGCGTAGGTAACAATACGTCTGGCCATTGCTCCGGCTATCTGTCTGGCCATAACTTCTACACCTTCCGGTGTTTCGATGACAACCATAGAACGTTCGTTCTCTGTACTGGCTTTGGGTAGCCACGCTTTCATGAACTTACCATTTTGATGCGCTACCTTTTTTACCGTACCATCTACCGGATACCAGTTTGCGTGAACATTAAGCGGACTCATAAAGATGGAGACTAGCAAACGGCGGTCGTTAAAGTATTCGTATTCGTCTACTTCTTCAATGGCGACAACCTTGCCATCGGCAGGAGCTATGACAATCTTTTCTGTATCCTGTTCATATAAACGTATCGGGCAACGGAAGAAGTTTACCAATAAAGAGTAGACTACTATGCTGGTTAATGCAGTTACATAAAATATGATTTTGCACGGAAGAGCGCAATATATAGCAGCATTTACAATTAACAACAAGACAAGGCTTCCAACTAGAATATTAGTCCCTTCGTGGTGTATTCGTATTTTCCTTAATCTCTTTAGTCTTCGACCCATGTTTATCATTATATAGAATTGTATGCAAAAATAGAGTTAATTTAAAAAGCAAACAAGTAAATGGAGTTAGAAATGAGTTGTGTTGATAACTTTTTGATGAATGTTTTTGTTTGTACAGGCATAGATCGTAATTTTATAGGCTTAAATTGAAAGGAGTTTAAACCATATGCAAGATTTCGTCCATTTACATGTCCACACTCAATATTCGCTTCTCGACGGGCAAGCCAGTGTAAGCGCGTTAGTTGATAAAGCTATGAAGGATGGCATGAAAGGGATTGCCATAACCGATCATGGCAACATGTTTGGTGTCAAAGAATTCTATAATTATACCTCTAAGAAAAACGGAGGTACGAATAAAGAAATAAAAAGCCTGAAAGGTAAATTGGCTGCACTTGAGAGCGGTAAAGAGGTTGTTGATGACCTGGAAACTGCTATTGCGGAGTGTAAGCAACAATTGAAAGAGGCGGAAGGGCGCTTGTTCAAGCCTATCATTGGCTGCGAGATGTATGTTGCCCGCCGTTCAATGGATAAGAAAGAAGGAAAACCCGACCAGAGCGGGTATCACTTAGTGGTTCTGGCCAAAAATAAAACGGGTTATCATAACTTGTTGAAGCTGGTATCCAAAGCCTGGACAGACGGATATTATTCTCGTCCCAGAACAGACCGGGCAGAATTGGAAAAATACCACGAAGGACTGATTGTTTGTTCGGCATGTTTGGGAGGTGAAGTCCCTAAACGAATCACCAATGAACAATTTAAGGAAGCTGAAGAGGCGATACAGTGGTATAAGAATCTCTTTGGTGATGACTATTACCTGGAATTGCAACGACATAGAGCTACTGTTCCAAATGCTAATCATGAGGTTTATCCCTTACAGCAGAATGTAAACAGGCACTTGATTGAATATGCCAAAAAGTTTAATATAAAACTCATCTGTTCCAATGACGTACACTTCGTAAACGAAGAGCACGCTGAGGCTCACGACCGCTTGATTTGTTTAAGTACGGGTAAAGACCTGGATGATCCCAAGCGTATGTATTATAGTAAGCAGGAATGGATGAAAACTCGTGAAGAAATGAACGAACTCTTTGCGGATATTCCTGAAGCGCTTTCCAATACCCTTGAAATCTGCGATAAGGTAGAGTACTATACCATTGATAATGCACCTATCATGCCTACCTTTGCCATTCCCGAAGAATTTGGCACGGAAGAAGGCTATCGCCAGAAATATACAGAAGAAGACCTCTTTAATGAATTTACTCAGGATGAGAACGGTAATGTAGTGTTGGGTGAGGCAGAAGCTAAGGCTAAGATCAAAAGTCTGGGGGGATATGAAAAATTATATCGTATCAAACTCGAAGGAGACTACCTGGCTAAGCTGACATTTGATAAAGCAAAGACAAGATATGGTGATCCTTTGGCAGATAATGTGAGGGAACGATTGGTGTTCGAACTTCATATTATGAAAACCATGGGTTTCCCGGGATACTTCCTCATTGTACAGGACTTTATTGCTGCCGCCCGCGAAATGGGAGTTTCGGTTGGACCGGGGCGTGGTTCGGCGGCAGGTTCGGCAGTGGCCTACTGTTTAGGAATCACACTGATTGACCCAATCAAATACGACTTGCTGTTTGAGCGTTTCCTGAATCCGGACCGTATATCCTTGCCCGATATTGATATTGACTTCGATGATGATGGTCGAGGGCAGGTTCTACAGTGGGTAACGGAAAAGTACGGATACGAAAAAGTAGCTCATATCATTACATATGGTACAATGGCTACCAAAATGGCCATAAAGGATGTTGCTCGTGTTCAGAAACTCCCTTTACCCGAGTCCGACAGATTGGCCAAACTGATTCCCGACCGGATTCCCGATAAGAAGATTAACCTGACTAATGCCATTGAGTATGTACAGGAACTACAAATGGCAGAAGCATCGCCTGATCCTTTAGTTCGGGATACCATCAAATATGCAAAGATTCTTGAGGGAAATATACGCGGTACGGGTGTACACGCCTGTGGTATCATTATCTGTCGCGACGATATAACCGATTGGGTACCTGTTAGTACAGCCGATGATAAAGAAACCGGCGAAAAGATGCTGGTAACCCAGTATGAAGGCTCCGTGATTGAGGAAACAGGATTGATCAAGATGGACTTCCTGGGACTGAAAACCCTTTCCATAATAAAGGAAGCCGTAGAGAATGTGCGCTTGAGTCACGACATCACGCTTGATCCGGAAGAATTTCCCATTGATGATGCATTAACTTATCAACTATATAGTGACGGTAAAACTGTAGGCACATTCCAGTTCGAGTCTGCCGGTATGCAAAAATACCTGCGCGAATTGAAGCCGACGACTTTTGAGGATTTGATTGCGATGAATGCGCTCTATCGTCCGGGACCAATGGACTACATCCCCGACTTTATTGAGCGTAAGCATGGCCGCAAGCCAATCGAGTACGATATACCGGTCATGGAGCAATACCTGAAAGATACGTATGGTATTACAGTATATCAGGAACAGGTCATGCTTCTGTCGCGTTTGCTGGGGAACTTTACCCGCGGTGAGTCCGATGCTCTTCGTAAAGCGATGGGTAAAAAGATCCGGGCAAAACTAGACGAAATGAAACCCAAATTCATTGAAGGCGGGCGGAAGAATGGACATGACCCGAAGAAACTTGATAAGATTTGGGGCGACTGGGAAAAGTTTGCATCCTATGCGTTCAACAAATCGCATGCTACCTGTTATTCCTGGGTTGCTTATCAGACCGCTTATCTGAAAGCGCACTATCCATCCGAATATATGGCTGCGGTGATGAGCCGGAATATCTCGAACATCACTGAAATTACCAAGTTTATGGACGAGTGTAAGTCCATGGGCATTGAAGTGCTGGGTCCCGATGTAAACGAAAGTTATTTGAAGTTCACTGCCAATAAAGGCGGTAACATCCGATTCGGTTTGGGGGCTGTGAAAGGTGTGGGCGAAAGTGCTGTGGAATGCATTATAAATGAACGCAAAGCAAATGGTCCTTTCAAAGGAATCTTTGACTTTGTGCAACGTGTCAATCTGAATGCGTGCAACAAAAAGAATATGGAATGTCTGGCGTTGGGTGGAGGATTTGATAGTTTTCCTGAAATCAAACGCGAACAATTCTTTGCCCCTAATCCTAAAGGTGAAATCTTTCTTGAGGTGCTAATGCGTTATGGCAACAAATACCAGGCTGATAAAGCCGCCGCCGCTAACTCACTGTTTGGTGGAGAAAATGTTGTAGATATTGCAACACCGGAAATCTATCCGGCCGAACGCTGGAGCGATCTCGAACGTTTGAATAGGGAAAGAGAGTTGGTTGGTATCTATCTTTCGGCACATCCTTTGGATGAATATTCAATCGTCCTCAATCATGTTTGTAATACCAAAGTTGCTGACCTGGCCGATCTGGATGCTCTGACAGGAAAGGACTTGACGATTGGCGGTATGGTTACAGCAGTACGCCGGGGTATAGCAAAGAATGGAAATCCTTATGGAATTGCCCGTATTGAGGATTTCTCCGGTTCGTCGGAGCTGGCTTTCTTTGGCAACGACTGGGTAAATTTCAGTGGTTACCTCAATGAGGGGACTTTTCTCTTTGTCCGGGCGAAGTGTCAGGGCAAACGGTGGAAACCGGAAGAGATGGAAGTGAAAGTAAGCTCGATTGAATTGCTTCCGGATGTTAAAGAGAAACTGATCGAAAAAATAACGATCACTGTACCTCTTCCTGATCTGAATACGGCGATGATTACGGAGTTGACGACTCTTATAAAAGCGTCTCCCGGTAATGCAGAGTTATACTTTAAAGTCGTTGATCCGGATGAAAATATGACGGTCGATTTAATGGCTCGCCCAGTTAAACTCTCCGTACAAAAAGACCTGATTTCTTATTTGGAAGAATGTCCGGAGTTAGAATATCGTATTAATTAACTATCTTTGTATAGAAGAAAACGAATGTTTAATTTAAAATAGATAAATAATATGGCTTTAGAAATTACAGACAGCAACATCCAGGGCTATTTGGATGGCGATAAGCTGGTCGTAGTAGATTTTTGGGCACCTTGGTGTGGCCCTTGTAAGGTAATTGCTCCAATTATTGAAGAGCTTGCTACTGAATATGATGGTAAAGCAATTATAGGCAAATGTGATGTAGACGAAAACGCAGATCTGCCCGCAACATACGGAATCCGTAACATTCCTACTATTCTTTTCTTTAAGAATGGCGAAGTAGTGGATAAACAAGTTGGAGCTGTTACCAAGTCTGTTTTGACAGATAAAATCAATTCGCTGATTTAATTCATAACTCAAAAAAATAAAAAATATGGGATTGGAAGATGATTTCTTATTGAGTGATGCCGACGATGAAAAGACCATCGAATACATCAAAAACTACCTGCCACAGGAACTAAAAGAGAAGTTTGATGACGATAAGCTCTATTACTTCCTTGACCTGATGGATGAGTATTATGCTGAAAGCGGTATTCTGGATGCTGAACCCGACGAAGATGGTTATGTAAACATTGATTTGGAAGAAGTAGCCGCCTATATCGTAAAGGAAGCTGAGAAAGATGAAGTGGGCAAATTTGATCCGGAAGAGATTCTCTTTGTTGTTCAGGGAGAAATGGAATACGGAAACTCTTTGGGACAAGTAGAATAAATTTGCATGGAAACTTGGCAGCGGCACCTTGCCGCCCGCCCGCTAGATGATTTCCAATGCGTAGAATTGATAATCTCTGATCAAGGTGTTGAGCATCGCTTCATCATTCGAATTAGATTGAATAGATAATAACTGGCGGATTTTATCTGCCAGTTGTTTTATATGCTTGCTCCTTTCCGAAGTACGCATTTCCAGTGTGCGGGTAATCACGTTAATCTGTTCCAGTGATAAATCCGCTGCCTGTGGAAATACCGGGCGGTAGTCTTTCGTGAGGTATTTAAATTCATCCAGATTTACCTGAATCTTCTTATAATTCTTTTCTTTAATAACCATTGTTCCGGCAGCCAGGTCACCCAATCGTTGATTGTTCTTGGTGATGATAATGATGATTACCCCCAGCCCTCCGGTGAATGTGACATCAATATTATAAAGTAACCAGCGCAGTAAATACCCGCTGAATGTAGGTGCAGTACCATCTGATTTTACCACACGTATATTTACAATCTTCTTTCCCGGGCTCTGCCCGTTGTTGAACATCTCCCATAAAAGCGAATAGCAGATTACCGGAAGATAGAAGACGATTACAATAATACCCATAGTCAGATCGGAAGAGTGATCGAATAGCTTAATGGCAGAAAAAACATAAATAGTTGACCACACGTAACAGATTAAAATAACATAATCAATAAAACGGGCCAGGATGCGCTCGCCTATGCTGGCGGGAACTTGACTAATGCGGACAAATTGTCCCGTTATGATTGTAGATTCTGCCATTTTATAAAAACAGTTAAAGATATCGTTGCAAATATATCACAAATCCGTTACTTTTGCTCCTTATATACACAAAAGTTTCACCAGGGCAGTTCTAAAAAACGTAGATGAAAGAGGTAACCTTTATACGAAGAAACTTCGAGAAATGGAAAAAAACGGAAAATGTGGTAGACAAAGCCGATGTCTCTCATCCGGATACTCTTGCTGATACGTATACGGAACTGACTTCCGACCTGGCCTTCTCCCAGACGCACTATCCCAATTCGCGGATTACGATTTATTTGAACAATCTGGCTTCATCATTACACAACGTTCTGTACAGGAATAAACGGGAGAAGTGGTCGAGAATCATTACCTATTGGTCAAAGGAGGTTCCCGAAACAATGTATGGTGCACGTCCGGAATTGCGTATCTCCTTTATTATTTTCGTTGTCAGTGTGTTCATTGGCGTGCTTTCGTCTATGAAAGATGAGGGGTTCATTCGATTGATTTTGGGTGATGGTTATGTGGATATGACATTACGTAATATAGCCAACGGAGAACCTATGGGCGTTTATGGCAGTGGCAGCGAGCTTTCGATGTTCCTGGGCATTACATTGAACAACGTTCTTGTTTCTTTCAATGTTTTTATATTTGGACTATTTACCAGCTTTGCGGCAGGTTTCTTCTTATTCTATAATGGCGTAATGGTCGGTGCTTTTCTAACCATGTTCTACCAACATAACTTGCTGAAGGAGGCAATGTTAGCCATATGGTTGCATGGAACACTCGAAATCTGGGCTATCATAGTGGCTGGTGCTGCCGGTATTGCATTGGGCAACGGTTGGTTGTTTCCGGGAACTTATTCGCGTGGTGCTTCTTTCAGGCATGGTGCAAAGAAAGGTGTGAAGATTGTTATCGGTACGGTACCGATTTTTATCATTGCAGGATTTATAGAAGGCTTCCTTACCCGTCATACTCATTTTCCCGATGTGGTGAGACTTGGTGTTATTCTTTTTTCGCTTGCATTTATTATTTACTATTATATTTATTTACCCAATAGAAATCATTATGGATACACAACAAAGTCCTAAGATCCCGTTTTATGTGCAGCGTCCTTTCGGTGAAAAGATGAATGCCTCTTTCGATTTTATCAAGGAGAATTGGAAAGTCATGTTGAAATATATCACTTACCTTATTCTTCCTGTATGTCTTGTGCAAGCTTTGACGATGAACTCTTTTATGGGATACTATATGGGAGCCGTAATGGGCGACCTGAGCACTTTGGAGTTTGGTGATTTTGGGGCGGCCTTCTTTGTAAGTTACGGCGCTTTGGTTCTATGTGGAATGCTTGGTTCTTTGTTAATCACTTCTCTTGTATATGCATTGGTGAAGTTATATAATGATCGGGAAGAACGCTTGAATGGCATTACTTTTACTGACATTAAACCCTTGTTGTTTAGAAATATTGGACGCCTGATCGTGTTGGGACTTGTTTCTTTCGGACTTTCCATTGTGGTTATGTCTGTTGTCGTTCTACTGGCTGTTGGTAGTTTGTTGACGCTTTTCCTGACTTTTCCTGCACTTGTTGCAGTGATGATTGCACTGGCTGTTTGGGCGCCCATTTACTTGTTTGAAAATATTGGTATTGGTGCATCGCTGGCTAAAGCATTCCGAATGGGTTTTGCTACATGGGGAGGCATATTCCTTATTTTACTCGTTATGGGAATCATCGCTTCGGTTTTGCAAAGTGTATTAGCAACGCCTTGGTCTATGGCGATTTCTATAAAAACGCTATTTGAATATAGCGCCGAGGGAGCGACAGAGGGGGATTCTTCTATAGTATATAATATGTTTGTTTATGTATTAGCTATCATACAGAGTTATGGAGCATACATATCTATGGTATTCGCCCTCTTGGGATTATCTTATCAATATGCCCATGCTTCGGAGAAATTGGATAGTATAACAGTAGAAAGCGAGATTGATAACTTCGAGAACCTCTAATCCGTTTAAATGATTCTTCAAAGCGATACGTTATCCTGTGATACGGCCCGGCTGGCTCATTGGCAGAATAATCCGTCATACGATTACAACAGGGAGCTGCAAGCTCCTGAGTTAGACTTGTATAGGTGGCTTAGTATGCAGTTGATGAAGCTTCTGGAAAAGATCTTTGGTAGTCGCTTTGCTGCTGAATATACAGAAACGATACTTATCGTTATATTCATTCTTATTGTATTGCTTCTGGTTTGGTTTGTGTACCGGAAACGGCCCGAACTATTTATGCGTACAGGCAAGAAGACGATTGCTTATACGGTGCATGAAGATACGATATATGGCGTTGATTTTGAAGTGGAGATCGCCTTGGCTGTGTCGCGCGGAGACTACAAGGAAGCTACCCGTTTGTTGTATCTGCAAACCTTGAAGTTTCTGAGTGATAAAGAAATTATTGATTGGCAGCTTTACAAAACCCCGACTCAGTATATTTATGAAGTTAAACCTGAGGCGAGGCGTGAACCTTTCCGTGATTTGACAAATCGCTTTCTTCGGGTGCGATATGGTAATTTTGAAGCTACGGAGCAGATCTTCCATGAAATGAAGGAGCTTCAGGCGATGGTAGAGAAAGGGGGAGTATTGTGAAAGCCAGTCATATATATATAATAGGTATACTCCTGTTTCTGGTAGTCATGATCGTGGTGGAGTACTCCCTGCCCAAGAAGTTTGTGTGGAATCCCACGTTCAGCCAGTATGATCATCAGCCTTTTGGCTCGGCAGTGTTTGACGATGTAGTGGAGGCTTCTCTGGCATCTCATTCTTTTGGGGATACGGTACCGGCGTATTCGGTTGTAGATGAGACGCTTTATCAATTGTCGCAAGACTCAATTACTAATTACAGTGTGTTGGTTGTTGTTGAACGTTTGTCTTTGTCGGAAACAGACAGTGAGGCATTGTTAAGGATGTTGGACCGGGGAAATAAAGTCATGCTTGTGGCCTCAGGTTTTAATAAAGCCTTAAGGGATACACTGGGCTTTGATTGTTCCTATTCGTACTTCAACTTTTCTTCCCTGAAAAAATACGCAACAGCATTGCAAGGTCGTGATACAATTTATTGGTGTAAGAATTCAAACTATGCTGACGAGCAGATGTTTATGTTCTATCCGCATCTGTGTAGAGCCGATTTTTCTTCTTCAGATTCACTTTTTACCCGGTTGTCGGAGAAAATATGGTTGGAGACGGATTCTTTGGGGCAGGAGGTAGAGTACTCTTCGCCTTATGCTATCACAAGAAAGGTGGGGGCGGGAGAGATCACCCTTGTTTCTACGCCATTGATATTCACTAACTATGGAATGCTGGATGGTAATAACTCTGTTTATCTGTTCCGGTTGTTAAACCAACTGCAAGGCTTGCCCATCTTGCGGACGGAGGCTTATGGGGTAAAACGGAGCAGGACCGAAGAAACTCCTTTACGTTATCTGTTGTCGCAGCGCCCACTACGTTGGGGGTTGTACTTAACGATGATTACCCTGATACTTTTTATGATATTTACTGCACGAAGGCATCAACGCCCGATTCCTGTTATTCGTAAGCCGGCAAATAAAACGGTCGAGTTTGTGGAGCTGATCGGTACGTTGTATTTCCAAAGAAAGGATCATACGGATCTGGTGCAAAAGAAGTTTCTCTATTTTGCTGAGACTTTGCGGCGTACCATTCAAGTGAATGTGGAAGATGAGGAGGATGACGAGAAACTGGCACGCCGGATGGCCTCGAAAACCGGAATGAATGAGAGGGAGATATTCCGGATGCTTGTCAATATCCGCCCGGTGCTTCGTGGAGAAAGAAAAGTGGGCGAAGAAACCATGAGGCGACTCGTGGATTATATGAATAAAATAATAAATAAGTTGAAAATTGAAAGTTGAAAGTTGAAAGTTACGATGTCGCATGGTAACTTTTCAATCTTCACTTTCAACTTTCAACTTTCAATTTTCAACTTAATAAGATTATGGAAGAAACTACAGAAAGAACCGACTTGACACTCTTCTCGGAAAAGATGAAAGAGTTGAAGCAACAAATTGCTTCGGTTATTGTAGGGCAGGAGTGTACTGTGGACTTGGTGTTGACTACTATCCTGGCAAACGGACATGCCTTGTTGGAGGGTGTGCCGGGAGTGGCAAAGACGCTTTTGGCGCGTCTCACCTCTCGTCTGATAGATGCCGACTTCAGTCGTGTTCAGTTTACTCCCGACTTAATGCCTAGTGATGTGTTGGGGACTACTGTTTTCAATATGCAGACGAGTGCGTTTGATTTTCATCGCGGTCCCATCTTTGCCGATATGGTTTTGGTGGACGAGATAAACCGTGCGCCGGCTAAAACGCAGTCGGCCCTTTTTGAGGTAATGGAGGAACGCCAGATCACGATTGACGGCGCGACTTATAAAATGGGCGATCTGTACACCATTCTGGCTACTCAGAATCCGGTGGAGCAGGAAGGTACCTATAAATTGCCCGAAGCACAGTTGGACCGTTTCCTTGTGAAGATAACGATGGATTACCCTTCTCTGGAAGAAGAAATCAGTATCCTCGAACGCCATCATACGAATGCGAAGTTGGTTAAACTGGATGATATTCGGCCTGTGATTACGCGTGATGAGTTGTTGTCGCTCCGTAAACTTACGTCCAGTGTGTTTGTAGATCCTACGTTGTTGCGTTATATTGCTTTGATCATTCAGCAGACGCGCACCAGTAAGGCTGTTTTCCTCGGGGCTTCGCCCCGTGCGTCTGTGGCCATGTTGCAGGCGTCGAAGGCTTATGCGCTGTTGCAGGGACGTGACTTTGTGACGCCCGAAGATATTAAGTTTGTTGCTCCTTACGTGCTGCAACACCGTCTTATCTTGACTGCCGAGGCGGAAATGGAAGGATATTCTGCCATAAAAGTTACTCAACGGTTGATTGATAAAGTAGAGGTGCCTAAATAATGTTTCTGACGCGACGGTTTTACCTGTGTTCCGCCCTTATTATATTCATCCTTTGTGGTGGTTTTTTATGGGAGTCGTTGTTCCTGATGGGGCAACTCGCTCTTCTTGTCTTCGTTCTGGTTGTCATTTCCGAAGGCTGGATGCTTTACCGGACGAAGGGGATAACAGCCACCCGCCGCTGTGCCGAACGTTTCTCTAATGGCGACGATAATCTGGTGCGTATCCGGATAGAAAGTCGCTACCCATTTGCCGTGCAGCTGAGGGTGATTGATGAAATACCGGTCGTTTTTCAGGTGCGGGATATTAACTTTAAACTCTCACTGGGGAGCGCCGCATCTGGTAAAACGGTGGAGTATAAGTTGCGTCCTACCCGCCGGGGTGAGTATGGTTTTGGCCGGATCAGAGTCTTTGCTTCAACTTCATTGGGGCTGATGGAACGCCGTTTTACTTGTGGCGAGGCTGAAACGATTAAGGTTTATCCGTCTTACCTGATGTTGCACCGCTACGAACTTATGGCGATGAGCAATAATCTCACGGAGTTTGGTATTAAGAAGATACGTCGTATCGGCCATAATACGGAATTCGAGCAGATTAAAGAGTACGTAAAGGGCGATGATTATCGTACGATAAACTGGAAAGCCAGTGCCCGCCGGCATGCGTTGATGGTGAATGTATATCAGGACGAGCGCTCGCAGCAAATATACAATGTGATTGATAAAGGGCGTATGATGCAACAGGCTTTCAAAGGAATGACCTTGTTGGATTATGCCATTAACGCCTCGTTAGTGCTTTCTTACGTGGCTATTCATAAAGAAGATAAGGCGGGGCTTGTGACGTTTAACGAGCACTTTGATACTTTCCTCCCGGCTTCCCGGCAGAGTGGACAGATGCAAATGCTGCTCGAAGGGCTTTATAAACAGCAGACTTCTTTTGGCGAAACCGATTATTCATCGTTATGCGTACATCTGGGCAAACTCGTAAATAAACGAAGTTTCCTGATTCTTTATACCAACTTCGATAATATGGGAAGCATGAACCGTCAGCTCCCTTACCTGCAACAGTTGAATCGCCAGCACCGGCTATTGGTGGTTTTCTTTGAAGATGCCGAACTGAAAAAACTGATCTCTCGCCATGACCAGAAAGATACCGAAGGGTATTACCAACAGGTCATTTCCGAGAAGTTTGCCTTCGAAAAACGGTTGATCGTAAATACCTTGAAGCAACACGGAATCTATTCTTTATTAACTACACCCGAGAACCTGTCTATTGATGTGATCAACAAGTATCTCGAAATGAAAAGCCGGCAGTTGCTGTAATTGTTTTTTGATTTTCAAGAGGTCTTCTGTATTCCCGCATTCATGCGGTTTCTGGGATTGATGCAACGAAATTATATTTTTGATGCATCAAAAAATAATTTTCGTCGAATCAAAAATATTTTTTTGATGCATCATTTTTATCTCTCCTTTTTGGTTGTTGTGATATTTGGATGTTTGGCAGGGTTTGGGTAGTGTTATTTGGTTAAATCCTTCTTAATTTGTTTTACTCATTTTTGATTAGTTTTGATGCGATTCGTGACCAACCGCATGGGGTCAGCCGGAACGGCTGTTAATCTTGGTAGCCCGTTGCTTCAGCATCGGGTAGGCAAAGAACTACCACGTGCGTGCCGAAGGTACGCAATCTTGATCTCATTATCGCGTACCTTCGGCACGCAATCTGGGTACAGCGCCTNGCCTCGCTGCCCCGATGCTGAAGCAACGGGCTACCAAGATTAACAGCCGTTCCGGCTGAGCCATGCGGAGTCATTTCCACACCGTTTCACTCCTTTCCACCCCGTTACCCATCCAAACCTCACCCCGGCGAATTCACCCCGATACCTGTGTTCAATACGTCAAAGATCGTTTTCCGGGCCGGGACGTGCACTTCCCAATCCTTACTGAGAGCAAAGATACAACACCCAAAACAAACAAAGTTCCGCTCAAGTTCCGCTCAAGTTCCGCTCAAGTTCCGTTTCTGCTTTTGGCGTAAAAAGGTGAATTATTTACCCTGAAAAAGTCTCCATTCACTTTAAGTAACCTCCGTCTTCCGCCGCGAGAAAGTACCTCAACCACTCTGAGAAAGTTTCTTGTTTGCCGCGAGAAAGTACCTTAGGACCATTGTGCTATATAGCCCGACCCTCACGAGAAAGTTTACCGGCATCAACAAAAATAACGACTGCTACTACTGCTACTTTAGTAGTAGTAGTTTATTCTATTCTTATCTATTCTATTCTATTCTATTGTTCCATCGCTATCGGTAAGCGAAAACCCGTAATCAGCAGATATACAACAGATTACTGATTTCGCTTTTTTGCAAAAGACACTCCAACGACACTCCAACGAAGAGCAAACCACACTCAATTGAAGAGCAAACCACAACACAACCGAGTGCAAACCACAACACAACCGCGTTACTTTTCAACTCCGAACCTCTCATTATTCATATTATTATATTAATTTTGTACCCTTAAAATGTGAAGAACCTCGCGGCGGCACGTTGCCGCTGGCACGTTATCACCTTAAAAACTTAAATTAAAATGGAATTAGCAAGTAAGTACAACCCCGCAGACGTTGAGGGGAAGTGGTACCAGTATTGGATGCAGCACAAGTTGTTCAGTTCAAAACCCGATGGACGTGAGCCTTACACCATCGTCATACCGCCACCCAACGTCACCGGCGTCCTGCACATGGGACACATGCTTAATAATACCATTCAGGATATCCTCATTCGCCGCGCCCGTATGGAAGGCAAAAACGCCTGCTGGGTGCCCGGAACAGACCACGCCTCGATTGCAACCGAAGCCAAAGTGGTAAACAAACTCGCTGCACAAGGCATCAAAAAGACCGACCTCACTCGCGACGAGTTCCTTCGTCACGCCTGGGACTGGACCGAAGAACACGGCGGCATCATCCTCAAGCAACTCCGCCGCCTGGGCGCCTCGTGCGACTGGGACCGGACCGCCTTCACGATGGACGAAACCCGCAGCCAGAGCGTGCTCCGGGTATTCAACGACCTGCACGATAAAGGACTCATCTACCGCGGCGTACGCATGGTAAACTGGGACCCGCAGGCCCTCACTGCCGTGTCCGACGAAGAAGTGATCTACAAAGAAGAACACGGAAAACTATACTACCTCCGCTACCGCGTAGAGGGAGAAGACAGCTATGCCGTTGTAGCCACCACCCGCCCCGAAACCATCATGGGCGACGTGGCCATGTGTATCAACCCTAACGATCCGAAAAACCAACACCTCCGCGGAAAGAAAGTAATCGTTCCGTTGCTGAACCGTGTCATCCCAGTTATTGAAGACGAGTACGTAGACATCGAATTCGGTACCGGTTGCCTCAAAGTAACCCCCGCCCACGACGTTAACGACTATATGCTGGGCGAGAAATACAACCTCCCCATCATCGATATCTTCAACGACAACGGAACCATCAGCCCCGCCGGAGAACTTTACATCGGTATGGACCGCTTCGACGTTCGCAAGCAAATCGTAGCCGACCTCACCGCTGCCGGACTCATGGAAAAGGAAGAACCCTACACCAACAAAGTAGGCTACTCCGAGCGCACCAACGTAGTCATCGAGCCGAAACTCTCCATGCAATGGTTCCTCAAAATGGAACACCTGGCAGAGATCGCACTCAAGCCCGTTATGGACGATGAACTCAAGTTCTATCCCCCAAAATACAAGAACACCTACCGCCACTGGATGGAAAACATCAAAGACTGGAACATCAGTCGCCAACTCTGGTGGGGACACCGCATACCAGCCTGGTTCCTGCCCGAAGGCGGATACGTGGTAGCCATGACCGAACAAGAAGCCCTGGAAAAAGCCAAAGCCAAAACCGGCAACCCCAACCTGACCCTGGGCGATATCCGTCAAGACGAAGACTGCCTCGACACCTGGTTCTCCTCCTGGCTGTGGCCCATCTCCTTGTTCAACGGTATCCTCGATCCGGGCAATGAAGAAATGAAGTATTACTACCCAACCAGCGACCTGGTGACCGGTCCGGACATTATCTTCTTCTGGGTAGCCCGCATGATTATGGCCGGCTACGAATACGAAGGCGATATGCCCTTTCGCAACGTTTACTTCACCGGAATCGTGCGCGATAAGCAAGGTCGCAAAATGTCCAAATCATTGGGCAACTCGCCCGACCCCTTGGAACTGATCGACCGCTACGGAGCCGACGGTGTACGCATGGGCATGATGCTTTCCGCACCCGCCGGGAACGACATCCTCTTCGATGATGCCCTTTGCGAGCAGGGACGTAACTTCAACAACAAAATCTGGAACGCCTTCCGCCTCATCAAAGGATGGACCATTGACGAGCAAGCCGAGATCCCCGAAGCATCTAAACTGGCCACCCGCTGGTTCGAATCCATACAAAATAAAGTGGCTGTCGAAGTAACCGACCTATTCGGCAAGTACCGCCTGAGCGAAGCCCTGATGGCCGTCTACAAGCTATTCTGGGACGAATTCTCCTCCTGGTACCTCGAAATGATTAAACCTGCCTACGGACAAGGAATTGATCGTTCTACCTATGCCACAACCATCTGTTTCTTCGACAACCTGTTGAAGCTGCTCCACCCATTCATGCCCTTCATCACCGAAGAACTTTGGCAACAAATGTACGAGCGCGAAGAAGGCGAAAGCATCATGGTTCAACACCTGGGCATGGACACTTACGTAGACGAAGAAGTCGTTGCCGGATTCGATATGGCTAAAGAAGTCATCAGCAACATTCGTAACATCCGTTTGCATAAGAATATCGCTCAGAAAGAACCATTGGAGCTGCAAGTGGTAGGGCAGAATCCGGTAAGCTACTTCTCTGCGGCGATCACTAAAATGTGCAACCTGTCTGCCATAACCGTTGTTGAATCCAAAGCCGATGGTGCTGCGTCCTTCATGATCGGTACCACAGAATATGCTGTGCCACTGGGCAATATGATTGACGTGGAAGCAGAAATCGCCCGCATGGAAGCCGAACTCAAACATAAAGAAGGATTCCTGCAAGGCGTATTGAAGAAACTAAGCAACGAAAAGTTTGTAAACAACGCCCCCGCCGCTGTGCTCGATATGGAACGCAAAAAACAAGCCGATGCCGAAAGCATCATCAGCTCGCTCAAAGAAAGTATTGCAGCACTGCGGAAAGGCTAATATAATGGTGTAGGGGCGGGTGTCATAGCTCCACCCCCTGCCCCCGCCAGCGGGGGACAAGCGAGGCGCTTGACCCAGGTTCTCCTGCGGGTGGTGCGCAGCCTATCCCCCTTTGGAGGGGGTAGGGGGAGGAGTTATGACACACCCTCCTACAATACTCCTAAAATAGGGAAACTCCTAAAAAATAATAGTACTATCCATCCGCAAGAGGAATTATCTTTCCTTACTTTTGTCCTAATAAAACCAATGAAGTATGAGAAAGTATATCGTTCTTTTCTGTCTTTCACTCCTTGCATTATCCATGTATGCGGCATCCATATACGGGATACGCATTGAAAGTGATGGCCGTGATATGATTGTTTTTGTTGACGGACAGCAAGTCTGTACGCCAACCACCAGTTGCTTTATCGCCAATCTCAAGAGCGGACTTTATAAGATAGAAGTCTTTGAATCAGTACCTTCCCAACGCAAAGGCCCCGGAAGAACAGGAGAATTATTATTCAGAGATAGAATCTACTATAACGAATACACCATGAAGGATATATCCGTCAGGGGCAATAACTCCCACCACGCCTACCGCGATAACATCATGCCACCGGACACCTTTGCCCAGTTCCTCCGCTCACTGAAAGACCAGAACTTCGACGATAACCGGGATAAATTGCTTGCAACAACCATGGTCACCTCCGACTTTACATCAGAGCAATACATCGAAATGGCTAAGATTTATACCTTCGATAAAGGGAAAATCAATATGATGAAAACCGTGTATCCACGAATAGTAGATAAACAGAACTTCTTTATGGTGATCGAAACCTTGACATTCAAGATGGATAAGGATCAAATACATGAGTTCGTGAAGGAGTATCACCAGCGTTAGAATGGCTTTGGTTATCTACTTTCTATACCTCTAAATGTTATTAAGTTAAGCCTTTTGGGAGGGGTTTAAGTATTTCTGATTGGTTTTGATGTAAATCGCTCCCACCACCCCGCTCTTTGGGTACTCCTCCTCTAGGAGGAGAGTTCGATGCCGCATGGTCTATTTATCATGGTTGCGCAGCCAAACTCCCCTCCTGCCCGGAGGGGTGCCCAAAGAGCGGGGTGGTGGGAGCAATATATTCATTCCCAATCCATTTTAACTTAATTTGCATGCCGAACCACACCCTCTTATTTATTCAACCTTCGACATCAAATTACTTTTGACTAAAAAATACTTCACCCGCTCATCCAGATACTTCTTATACTCCTCTTCCAGAAAGTTTAAAGCCGCAGGGCTAAACTCCTCCTTGCTCTTGGGCGATTTGAACTTCTTAAGCTTATGCAATAAATCTCCCCCCAGGTTATAATATTCCAGTTCCTGCCCGTTCGAAGT
This sequence comes from Bacteroides sp. 51, assembly GCF_010500965.1. Lineage (GTDB taxonomy): Bacteria > Bacteroidota > Bacteroidia > Bacteroidales > Bacteroidaceae > Bacteroides. Next base: position 97,308 of record NZ_QVMI01000017.1, read on the forward strand.
CCGGTATGCATAAAACGTTATTGTGGTAAAAAGATGTGCATGATTATGTCTGGTATATAACCCATTCGTATTCTCGGCTATAACTACTTGCCATTCGGGAGGAATCTCCTGATTGCGTATAAATATGATGATATCAAATTCCTGGTCCACCGTTTTAGTCCACTTCCGCAATTTCCGGCCTATTCCCCCATCAAAGAAACCAATCGACCGGCCCTTCAGAGAGTCCGGAAGCTCTACCATTTCAACAACATACTTCGCGCCCAGATACGACTCAAGCTTTTGTAAAACCTCCCCTTTAACATCCACATGAATGGGCAAATCTTTTGTAAAGTTCGTGAAAGCAGTAAGTCCGACATATTGGTAGGTCAACGTCGTATCCGCATCAAATACAATTCCGATCTTATTCGTCTGAGCCTTTACAGCCGGTAAAGAAAGGAATATAAGCAAGAAGGTTAGTATACATCCATTCTTCATAGTACATCGATTTTATGCAAGATAGAAAAGTTTTTTCAGATATTACTTTTTATGCTTCTTTTTAACTCTGCGGCGCGAACTTTCTGCCATTCAATCTCTGTTTATTCAGATAAAAGCGTTAAATTTGCAATCTTGAAATTTTCTTTATACAATGATGGAATTGAATACACTTACCGCCATATCTCCTATTGACGGTCGATATAGAGGAAAAGCAGAAGCGTTGGCCGCTTTTTTTTCCGAATATGCATTGATTAAATATCGTGTACAAGTAGAAGTAGAATACTTTATAGCACTGTGCGAACTGCCTTTGCCTCAACTGCAAGATATAAATAAAGATGTTTATGAAGCACTGCGCAATGTTTATCGCAATTTCAGTGAGCAAGATGCCCAACGCATCAAAGAAATAGAAAGCGTAACCAACCATGACGTAAAAGCTGTCGAGTACTTCCTGAAAGAAGTATTCGACAAACTGGGCGGCATGGAAAAATATAAAGAGTTCATCCATTTCGGACTGACCTCGCAGGATATTAACAATACATCCGTTCCATTGTCTTTGAAAGAAGCCCTGGAAGATGTATACTATCCGTTACTTGAAGAAATCATAGCCAAACTTAACGCCTACGCCAATGAATGGGCCAATGTACCAATGCTTGCCAAGACACACGGACAGCCGGCTTCTCCTACCCGTTTAGGTAAAGAAATCATGGTATTCGCCTATCGCCTGGAAACCCAATTCCGGGAGTTGAAGAAATGCGTGGTTACAGCCAAATTCGGTGGCGCTACGGGTAACTTCAACGCCCACCATGTGGCCTATCCGCAGTACGATTGGAAAACCTTTGGAAATGATTTCGTAAAGAACAACCTGGGACTAACCCGCGAAGGATATACCACCCAGATATCCAATTACGATTCATTGGCCGCCGTATTTGATGCCATGAAACGCATCAATACCATTATGATTGATATGAATCGCGACTTCTGGCAGTATATCTCTATGGAGTACTTCAAGCAAAAAATTAAAGCCGGAGAAGTAGGCTCAAGTGCTATGCCTCACAAGGTAAACCCCATCGACTTTGAAAATGCCGAAGGAAATCTCGGCATAGCCAATGCCATACTCGAGCACCTCGCCTCTAAACTTCCGGTATCACGTTTACAGCGCGACCTGACAGACTCGACCGTATTGCGCAACGTAGGTGTTCCTTTCGGACACATCGTTATTGCCATACAAAGTTCGTTGAAAGGACTCGGAAAATTATTGCTCAACGAAGCAGCTATATATAATGATTTGGATAATTGTTGGAGTGTTGTGGCCGAAGCCATTCAGACTATTCTTCGCAGAGAAGGATATCCAAATCCGTATGAAGCATTAAAAGCCTTAACCCGTACCAACGAAGCAATCAATGAAAAATCGATAAAAGCGTTTATCGAAGGGCTGGATGTGAATGAAAACATTAAAAAAGAATTGAGGGCTATTACTCCCCATACCTATACCGGAGTATAATAAGCCTAGATAATAGGTATTTGTAAACGGCCGTGAGGCCATATTTATAATTTTATTCGAATAAAAAGTTATGAGTACAGAAGAAAATGAAACTTGGCGTGACAACAACTCTACAGAAGAAAATAGAGACGCCAGCCGTGATGGTAACAGAACCTACAACCGAGACGGATACAACCGTCGGGATGACAATCGGCCTTCTTACAACAGAGAGGGTGGCTACAATCGCGAAGGAGGATACCAGAACCGTTCATACGGTGATCGTCCGCAACGACCTGCCTACAACAGATATGGTAATAATGACCGTGGGGGCTACAGCTCAGACCGTCCGCAACGTCCTTATAACCGTGATGAAAACCGTACGCCTTACAATCGCGAAGGTGGTGGTGATCGCCCATATCGTCCACGTTTTAATCCGAACGACGGCGGTGAACGTCCTCGTTTCAACCGTGAAGATGGCGAACAACGTCCACGCTTCAATCGCGAAGGTGGTGAACGTCCACGCTTCAACCGTGAAGACGGAGGCGAACGTCCACGCTTTAATCGCGAAGATGGCGGACAACGCTCGTATGGTAGCAACTCGTATGGCGAACGTCGTCCATATAACCAGGACAGACCAACATGGAGAAATAATGACGGTGGAGACAGACCACGCTACAATAATAACCGCCCTTCGGGTGGAGGATACGGTGGCGGATATAATAATAATAGAGGTGGAGGAGATCGTCCATACCGCCCTAGATTCCAGAATGATAGACCCCAGGGTGGCTTCCGTCCTCGTTCAAATGATTATGATCCGAATGCTAAATATTCCGTTAAGAAACAAATTGAATATAAAGAACAATTCGTTGATCCGGACGAACCAATCCGCTTGAATAAATTCCTTGCCAATGCCGGTGTTTGCTCACGTCGCGAGGCCGATGAATTTATCACAGCCGGAGTAGTGCGCGTAAATGATGAAGTTGTAACCGAATTGGGTACAAAAATCAAGCGTAGCGATGTGGTGAAGTTTCATGATGAAGCTGTTAGCATTGAACGGAAAACATATATATTATTGAACAAACCTAAAGATTGTGTAACCACTTCGGACGATCCGCAAGACCGCAAGACCGTAATGGACTTGGTGAAGGGTGCTTGTAGCGAGCGTATCTATCCCGTAGGACGTCTTGACCGTAACACAACAGGAGTTCTTTTGCTTACTAACGATGGAGATCTGGCGTCTAAGCTGACTCATCCGAAGTTCCTGAAGAAAAAAATCTATCATGTAACAACGGATAAGAATGTAACCAGAGCTGAAATGGATCAAATTGCAGCAGGCGTTACATTAGATGACGAGGTGATTCAGGTAGATGCCATCAGCTACACAGATGATATGAAGCGTAATTCAATCGGTATTGAAATACACTCAGGGCAAAATCGTGTAGTACGCCGTATCTTCGAAGCCGTAGGCCATAGAGTGATTAAACTAGACCGCGTTTATTTTGCAGGGCTTACCAAGAAAGGTCTGAGACGTGGCGACTGGCGCTATCTGACCGAAAGAGAAGTGAACTTCTTGCGAATGGGGTCATTTAGTTAATTTACAATTAAACAATTTACGATTGGAGTAACAATGTAAGTCTAAATATTAACAACATTCACGATTCATAGGCTTTACGATTTATGATTGATATTACATAGTAACTTCAATCGTAAATCGTAAATCTTTAATTAGTCAATAAACAAAGCATTATGGAAAAGATTAGTAGAACAAAGATCGCAGACTTGCTCGCATATGAGGAGTTTGGCATGAAAGTAAATGTGAAAGGCTGGGTACGCACCCGTAGAGGTAGTAAACAAGTGAATTTCATCGCACTTAATGATGGTTCTACAATAAATAATATACAGGTTGTTGTTGACTTGGAGAACTTCGATGAGGAAATGCTGAAACTGATCACTACCGGTGCTTGTATTAGTGTAAACGGTACGTTGATTGAATCCGTTGGCTCGGGTCAGAGTGCAGAAGTCCAGGCGTTGGAAATTGAAGTGCTCGGAGCATGCGATAATACCTATCCTTTGCAGAAGAAAGGGCATTCTCTGGAATTCCTACGTGAGGTGGCTCATCTGCGTCCGCGTACCAATACGTTTGGTGCTGTATTCCGTATTCGTCACCACATGGCAATGGCTATCCATCGCTTCTTCCACGAAAGAGGATTCTTTTATTTTCATACTCCGCTCATCACAGGTTCAGACTGCGAAGGTGCCGGACAAATGTTCCAGGTGACTACCCTGAACCTTTACGATACAAAGAAAGACGAGCTGGGAGCTATTGACTATAAAGAAGATTTCTTTGGCAGGCAAACCAGCCTGACTGTATCCGGTCAGCTTGAAGGCGAGTTGGCGGCTATGGCTTTAGGAGCAATCTATACTTTTGGTCCTACTTTCCGTGCCGAAAACTCCAATACTCCCCGGCACTTGGCTGAGTTCTGGATGATCGAACCGGAGGTTGCCTTCAATGAAATAGAAGAAAACATGGATCTGGCCGAAGACTTTATTAAATATTGTCTGCAATGGGCTTTAGATAACTGTATGGACGATATCCAGTTCCTGAACGGAGCAAGAAAGCACCTGTACAAGAACGAAGAAGTTGACGACCTGGTTGAACGCCTGAAATTCATCTTAGATAACAAATTTATCCGCTTGGCTTACACCGAAGGAGTCGAAATCCTCGAAAAGGCTGTGGCAAATGGTCATAAGTTTGAATTCCCTATTTTCTGGGGAGCCGACCTGGCATCGGAACATGAACGCTATCTGGTTGAAAACCACTTTAAGTGTCCTGTTATCCTGACTGATTATCCGAAAGAAATCAAATCATTCTATATGAAGCAGAATGAAGATGGAAAAACGGTTCGGGCAATGGATGTGCTTTTCCCGAAAATCGGAGAAATCATCGGTGGCTCTCAGCGTGAAGAAGATTACGAAAAGCTGAACCGTCGCGCTCAGGAAATGAATGTGCCAACCAAAGATATCTGGTGGTATCTGGATACCCGTCGTTTCGGAACAGCGCCACACTCAGGGTTTGGTCTGGGATTTGAACGCTTATTGTTGTTCGTAACCGGAATGACAAATATTCGTGACGTAATACCTTTCCCACGTACGCCGAATAATGCAGAGTTCTAATATATAAGGAATAATATTTATTAAGCCGCGGATTTCGCGGATTTCACGGATTTAAGAGCGCGGATTTAATTTAATATTATCCGTGGTATTTTAATCCGTGTAATCCGCGAAATCCGCGGCAAATTTATAATCCACTGCAGGATTATAGCTTTTATAGTGATGCCTGGTGGTGGACATCACCGCCAAAAAGAAAAGGAAAATGTTTGCGGTTTGCAAGAAAAGCACTACCTTTGCAAGCCGATTATTATCAAAAATTGATAAAAGATTAATTCATAGCGATTTAGCGTCCCTTTGTCCGGGGGAAACTAAAGAGTGGTGAAGAATTTAGTAGTAACAATTAAAAAAAATTTTAGAGTGGATACTTTAAGTTACAAGACCATTTCTGCAAACAAAGAAACAGCAACTAAAGAATGGGTTGTTGTTGATGCTACCGATCAGGTATTAGGCCGTCTCGGTACAAAAGTTGCGAAATTATTGAGAGGAAAGTACAAACCAAACTTTACTCCTCACGTAGACTGCGGTGACAATGTGATCATCATCAACGCAGACAAAGTTAAATTAACTGGAAACAAATGGAATGACAGAGTATACTTGTCATATACAGGTTACCCAGGTGGTCAGAGAGAAATGACTCCTGCTCGTTTGCAGTCAAGACCTAACGGCGATGATAAATTGCTGAGAAAAGTAGTAAAGGGTATGCTTCCTAAGAACAAATTAGGTGCTAAATTGCTTGGAAACATGTACGTATACGCTGGAGGCGAACACAAACATGCTGCGCAGAACCCTAAAACAATTGATTTAAACTTACTTAAATAAGAGATAATGGAAGTAGTAAACGCATTAGGTAGACGTAAAAGCGCGATCGCTCGCATATATGTTAGCGAAGGTACCGGAAAAATTACTATCAATAAGAGAGATCTTACTCAGTATTTCCCTTCTTCTATCCTTCAATATGTTGTGAAACAACCATTGAACAAGATTGGTGCTGCTGAGAAATATGATATTAAAGTAAACTTGTGTGGTGGTGGTTTCACTGGTCAGTCACAAGCTTTACGCTTAGCTATCGCCCGTGCATTGGTGAAAATCAATCCGGAAGATAAATCAGCTCTTCGTGCAGAAGGCTTCATGACCCGCGACCCACGTGCTGTGGAACGTAAAAAACCAGGTCAGCCAAAAGCTCGTAAGAGATTCCAGTTCAGTAAACGCTGATCTCATTTACGATTTAGATATTTACGATTTACGATTGAAGTTTCAATTATAACACTTATAAATCGTCTAATAGTAAATCGTCCAATCGTAAATAACCTCGTTTAGTATCTAAACTACTGAGACCCTACAATGGCTACTCGGCAGTTGGTTTAGAAAAACAAAAAAGAAAGTAAACAAATTATTAAAAGAAAAAACAATGTCAAGAACTAATTTTGATACATTACTGGAAGCCGGTTCACACTTCGGACACCTTAAAAGAAAGTGGAACCCTGCAATGGCTCCTTATATCTTCATGGAACGCAATGGTATTCATATCATTGACCTCCACAAAACTGTAGCTAAAGTTGACGAAGCAGCTGATGCTTTGAAACAAATCGCTAAATCGGGCAAAAAAGTACTTTTTGTTGCTACTAAAAAACAAGCTAAGCAAGTTGTAGCTGATAAAGCTGCGGCTGTAAATATGCCTTATGTTATCGAACGCTGGCCAGGTGGTATGCTAACTAACTTCCCTACTATTCGTAAGGCAGTGAAGAAAATGGCTACTATCGACAAATTGACTAACGACGGTACATATTCAAATCTTTCTAAGAGAGAAGTTCTTCAGATTTCACGTCAGCGTGCTAAACTGGAAAAGAACTTAGGATCAATTGCAGACCTTACCCGTTTGCCTTCTGCTCTTTTCGTTATTGACGTAATGAAAGAACACATCGCTGTTCGCGAAGCTAACCGTTTGGGTATTCCTGTATTCGGTATCGTTGATACGAACTCAGATCCTTCAAACATCGACTTCATAATTCCTGCAAATGACGACGCTACAAAATCAATCGAGGTAATCCTTGGTGCTTGTTGCGATGCCATCTCAGAAGGTCTTGAAGAAAGAAAAGCTGAAAAGATTGATATGGAAGCTGCAGGTGAAGCTCCTGCTACTAAAGGCAAAAGAAAATCAACCAAAGCAAGACTCGATAAGTCTGACGAGGAAGCATTGAACGCTGCTAAAGCTGCTGCTTTCGTGAAAGAAGACGAAGAGGCTTAATATATAATTGAGAATTGAAAATTGAGAATTGAGAATTGAAGTATCCGGTTTTAGGAGCTTCTATATGATTCTCAATTTACAATATTCAATTCTCAATTTTTGATTTAGAATAATCTATAATTCAATAATAAGAAAGGAAAAATACTATGGCTGTTACTATGGCTGAAATCACCCACTTGCGTAAAATGACAGGTGCGGGTATGATGGACTGCAAAAACGCTTTGACTGAAGCAGAAGGCGATTTCGATAAAGCAGTAGAAATTATTCGTAAAAAAGGACAAGCTGTTGCTGCAAAACGTTCTGATCGTGATGCTGCAGAAGGTTGTGTGTTGGCAAAGAGCGAAGGCGAATTTGCAGCGGTTATCGCTTTGAAATGCGAAACTGACTTCGTTGCTAAAAACGCAGACTTCGTTGCTTTGACACAAGAAATCCTTGATATGGCTATCGCTAACCAATCGGCTGATATGGATGCAGTAAACGCTTTTCCTATGGGTAAAGGAACTGTTGCTGATGCAGTTGTTGACCGTAGCGGTATCACTGGTGAGAAAACAGAATTGGATGGTTACGGATTCGTAAAAGGCGCTACTACAGTGGCTTATATCCACCCGGGAAATAAACTGGCTACTATCGTTGCTCTTAGCCAAGCTGGTATTGATACTCAGGTTGCTCGTGACGTAGCTATGCAGGTTGCTGCAATGAATCCTATCGCTATCGACAGAGCAAGCGTTCCTGCTGATGTGATTGCAAAAGAAAAGACAGTTGCTGCAGAAAAAGCACGTGAAGAAGGCAAACCAGAGAATATGCTTGAAAAGATCGCAGAAGGTCGTATCGGTAAGTTCTACAAAGAAGTTTGTTTGTTGGAACAAGAATTCGTAAAAGATCCTAAGCAAACTATCGCTCAATACCTTGATGGTGTAAGCAAAGGTTTAACTGTAACAGATTTCAAACGTTTCACTTTGAACGCTGACTAATCTGATTAGTACAATAATAACTTAAAAAGCCGTGTGGTCAATGACTGCACGGCTTTTTAGGTTATTATTGTAGGGTTTTGAGTATTTCTAATAACGTAAATTCAATATAAAAATCACCCATCTAATCTATCTGTAAGGCTGAAAGCCTGTTAGATTTAGCCTAGGGTCAGTGAGCGGAGTGAACGCAGCCCTAGGGCGGTGAGCCACCGCGGGCAAAGAGCTCTGAAAGAGCGGTATACAAGACAAATATCTTTATATATCGTGCTTTCAGCACTCCTCGCTGCGGCACGTTGCCACCCTGGGGCTGCGGTCGCTCCGCTCCCGGACCCCAGGCTTCTATGTTGTAAACCAAATACAAAGAGTTTATTTTAAGTTCTTTTATATATTGTATTATCTTTGTAATCAAGGTGTTGAAGAGGACGCAAGCTCTGCTGGGGAGCAACTTGCCAGCAATAAACACCCTGCATTACACTGTAATGTTTATAATTGGACAGTTCATTTATTGGGCTGTCCTTTCCTCATTACAGGCATTGCCTTATGGCTAAGAAAACCCATCGTTTAGTTAGCCTCTACTTTCAGAACCCGTAAAACAACCTTCTATCAGCGAACTATCTCGCATATCCTTTTTTCAGTTTACGGCATACAAGAGCGTCACAGACTAATTGTGCCTACGCAAGCTGTATCTAAAATGATGGTCTTAGCTAAGCTGTCTTGGCCGGCATTAGAATACCGGTATGGAAGTTTAGCTAAGAATTGATCCATCGGCAGGGAGTTTTCAGGTACACCTGCCAAACCGCTCCACGGTGCTCTGCCTTCACGGTATGGGTGTTGAACGGTTGGAGAAAAGGGAGTTGTCATAGACTTTCAGGTGTGAGTATAGGAGCTGAATGTGAATGAACCACTGATGAAGTATCGAAAGAACAAACGTTTACCACGAAAACCTACGGTTTTTAGTCGCTGTAGGGACAAGTGCAAGAGTGACACCTGTATATACTGCTTGCATCGTGTACGGTGTAAAGGTGGCAGGACCTATACTTAGGTTTAGATACGGAAGTAGGGAAGCAGGTAAGTAATGTTAATCGAAAAGACACAAGCGGGCAAACACTGCGAGGTCGAAAGTAGAGATGTACTTATCTGTGGCGGATGAAGCCGTAGTAGTGTTGATGGCTTTCGAAAGTTAGCCGGAGCAAAGGGCTTCACGTAATGGTCTTATTATTGTATAACAACTGAAACTCAAAAAGAAGTAAGGATGATTTTTGACACTAAGACAAGAACACAGCCGATTAGCAAAGAGGCTGTCTGGGGAGCGTGGAAACATGTTCGTCGAGGCAGTCGCGGCAATGGTGGCGTGGATAGGGTTAGCGCTGATATGATCAACGCTAATCCCCGCAAATACCTTTACCCTTTGTGGAATCGGCTTGCCAGTGGCAGTTATATGCCCTCTGCGGTCCTAGAGGTGGGTATTCCCAAGTCTGACGGCACGCGCCGTATGCTTGGTATCCCCACGCTTTGCGACCGTGTTGCGCAGGAGGTTATCCGTCGGGAGCTGGAAGAAATTGTGGAACCTTTATTCCATCCCAGTTCTTTTGGATATCGTCCGTGCAGAAGTGCTTTTGATGCACTCAATCAATGCGCTAAATACAGTTGGGAGAGATGGTACGTTGTTGATTTGGATATCAAAGGTTTCTTTGATAACATCGACCACGAGGTAATGATGAGCATCCTTGGGAAGTATACCGACAAGAAACATATCCTCTTGTATTGTTCCCGTTGGTTACAGGCGCCCCTACTCAAACGTTCCTGCAATAAGTTGGTAAAACGCGAGAAAGGCACTCCTCAGGGTGGCGTTATCAGTCCGTTACTATCTAATTTGTTTCTACATGAAGTATTCGACAAATGGATGCAGGAGTTCCATTCTATTATGGTTTTCGAGCGGTATTGTGATGACATTGTCATTCACACCCGCAGTTTAGAGCAGTCCTACTTTATACTTAACGCAGTCAGGAATCGATTCAAGCAGCACCATCTGTCGTTGAATGAGGATAAGACCAAAATCGTATATTGTGATCGTCATGCCCGTTTCCATAAAGAATCCAAGGACGTTCCCTGCTCATTCGACTTTCTGGGTTATACGTTCAAACCTCGCAAGTGCGCTAAAGGCAACGGTGAGCTGTTCTGGGGCTTCGGTCCTGCTATCAGCATCAAGAGCCAAAGCCGTATTCTGCAGTATCTTAAGAGTTTGGAAATAACGCAGCATACTGAACTTAGTTTAAAACAAGTTGCTACCCTGTTGCGCCCGAAACTCCTTGGATGGATACACTACTACGGTAGGCATCGTCTGAAAGCTATGAACCGGGTGTTTCAGGCATTAAACCACCGGTTGATCCGGTTCTTGCAAAAGAAGCATAAGTTCACCAGTTACTTTCGTTGCAAGCGTCGTTTGTGTTGGATTACCGAACATTTTCCTAATCTGTTCGTACACTGGCAGTATGGTTTTACTGTTTCTATGGCAATCAGGAAGCAGAAGGGGAACCTGGTGTTCTTTTACGAAGAGCCGTATGATGGGAGACTATCACGTACGGTTCCGTGAGAAGCTAAGGGTGAAATTCCCTTGGTTTACTCGACGATAATGCCGATTTTCGGCAGTCCTGGGGAAATGCTCACTCTTTAATAGTTAATTGCTTTACGGGTATATTCTTTTTATTGTACCACTCCACTTACATATTCAGTTTTATTTTTTAGTACATAATATATTCGATTACATAATTTTCTGGCTATACGAATAATAGCTTTGTTCTCATCCATTCTTTTACGAAGCTGCCCGTATTTTAAAGCTAAGGCCGGGTCGTTACGCATAGCTATCCAGGCGCATTCAGTCAGGATGCCTCGTAATTCTTTGGGAGCCCTCTTGGTAATCCTCCCATTGATCTGTTTTTCTCCTGTTGAATGAGACGTAGGAACAAATCCCATGAAAGAGGCAAACTTATCCCGGTTTTCAAAACGATGGATATTCTCAATGTTAACCAGCAGATGCATACCACTTAGCAAACCTATACCGCAAACACTTCGCAGGTATTTCATATCCTCATGATAAGCCGCTGTGCGGGATAACTCACGGATCTTTCGTAATATCACCAATTGTTGACCCCTCTTTCTTTCATATTCTTCCAATAGAAGCTCAAAGGCCGGCTTTGAAATCTCACCTGAAGGAAGAACTGTGTTTTTAAGCCAGGTCATAAAAGCTCTCGACCAATTACTACTTCTTTCCAGTTCCGCAGGAATAACAATACCGTAATAGTGGAGCATTCCTTTGATCCGGTTCTTCAGACGGGTCATATCTGTAACCCATGAGCTACGTAAACGCATAAGCGAACGGTCATGAAGGGTCTCCTGTTGATGGATGTAAATACCCGATAGCTCGCCAGCACGTAAGGAACGAGCCAACTTGGAGGCATCAACTGCGTCTGTCTTACGTTCACGCTCTTTGCCATTACAGGGCACATCAGAAGGATTCACTACAATGTTTTTTACACCTAATTCGGTTAACCGGTTATGAATCCAAAGACCACAAAAACCGGCTTCATAGACCGAATGATAACTACCACCAGGATAATGATCACGCAAATGGGAAACTAACTGCACAGGATCCGCAGGACCATTATAGCCTTTCAAAACCAAGGTATCCGTCATGATGGATATAGACCAACTTTTTTTGTGCACATCTATTCCTACATAAATGTTTTCACCATCGAAATTTAATGAGTTTCTTTGTAATAGCATAGGCTTTGAGTTTTTTTATTTGTAATATTGACATTCTAAATATACAAAACTCTTTGCTTATGCTATCTTCGACAGCGACACTTTACAAACATAAGGACTAAATATTACAGGCTTTCAGCCTTACAGATACATTTTTTTACTTTATCTCTTATATAGAACTCACGTTAATTTCTAATGAATTAATTTATTTGGTTTAACAGGGATTGGGTAAATCCCTTATTTAACAGATGTTAGTTATGAGGGTTTCTACACAGTTTTACTTCATTTCCATACCGTTATACACTAAAATCTGAGTTTAATGCCGTTGCGATAGAATGAATATCATTAACCTATGATTTAAACCTCACCCTGCTGGTTTTGTTTTGGTATAACCTTCTTTCTGTAGGAGTTCCAGTATCCTTTGTTTAAAGTCGCCCTGAATGATGATTTCTCCATCTTTGACTGCGCCCCCTACGCCACATTTTGTTTTCAATAATTTGCCCAAGTCTTTAAGATCATCTTCTGTGCCGATAAATCCTGTGATCAGAGTGACAACCTTTCCCCCTCGGTTTTTGCGGTCCAGTTTTACACGCAGATTTTGCTTGGAAGGTGCCAGGGTTTCTAGTTCTTCAGAATTCTCTTCCTCGTAATTATAATCGGGATTGGTAGAGTAAACGACATTCAGTCGGCTTTTCCAGTCATTATTCTTCATATTCTTTTTCTTTATTTGAGATCAAAAATAATATTTAGTTCTTAGCTCTGCAATTTTTGCTTACTTTAGTCGTCTAATAAGCGTAATTATATCTGAAAGATAATGATGAAACTAAAGATTCTATTCCTTTTGCTCAGCCTTTTCTCTTTACCTGCCTTTTCGCAGGTATTTAAAGGAAAGGTGGTGACTGATAACGGAGAGCCTATACCTTTTGCTACACTCTATATCCACGAAATAAGTGCCGGTTTAACAACCGACGACAACGGTTACTTCCATACAGTTCTGAAACCCGGTAAATATACCTGTGAAGTTTCGTCTCTTGGATATATCCGCCAAATCCTTACGATTGAGGTACATAATAAAGACATTGAGCAGAATATTATCCTGAACGAGCGGATATATCAATTGCGGGAAGTCAGTATCACGAAAAATAGTGAGGACCCCGCCTATGGCGTAATGCGGCAGGTCATTGCTTATGCACCTTATTACCGTTCGTTTGTAAAAAGCTATACCGCAGGTACTTACTTGAAAGGTACGGGCAAAATAAACAAAATTCCAGCCCTCCTTAAAATCTCTAAGAGTGTGAGGGAAGATGCAAAGAAGTATGTTGGCCGTCTTTTTGTGTTGGAAGAGCAGCGACGCGTAACCTTTACAGCTCCCAATACGTGGAATAACGAAGTGAAAGCATATACAAACTCTTTTCCGGACGAACTACAAGTGAGCCTGGAGACGGTTAATATCAATCTTTATCAACCCACCATTTTCGGAAAAACGTCTCCTATAGGACCAAGCGCATTTTCGTATTATCAGTATAAACTCGAAGGATTCTATACGGAAGGCGAACATTTAATAAATAAGATACGGGTGATTCCTAAAAAAGGTAATCCGGAACTGGTTTCGGGTTATCTTTATATCGTCGAGAATCTGTGGTGCTTATCGGCCGTTGATCTTAAGGCAAGCTATTCGGGGTTTGATGCATCCGTAAAGGTAACATGTAAGGAAGTCAGATCATCTGTTTTTCTGAATACCTCTACAACCCTGAAGGCAGATATAAATGTAATGGGCATAAAAGCAGAAGCTTCTTACCTTTCGGCCATCCATTACACTGATCTGAATATCGATGCTACTATTTTTGTTCCCGGTAAAGATACACAAGATCTGGATAAAGTGGCTTCGGATAACCATTCTTCGCTGACAAAAAAACAACAGAAACTTCAACAACAGATAGAGCAGTTGAGTAAGAAAGAAGAACTCACCACCCGCGATGCATATAAACTATCTAAGTTGGTCGATAAAGCAGTGGCAGAAGCCGATACCACCCATTTCAAGAACAAGTACGAGCGCAGGTCATGGGAATATGACGTAAAGAAAGATTCACTGGCCGATAAGCGCGATTCAGTTTACTGGGCAGCTGTCCGCAGTGTGCCTTTAAAACCGGAAGAGGTACAAAGTTATGCCTATAAAGAAACGCTGAAACCCTTAAATGATTCTTTAGGTAGGGGAAATATTAACAAAGAAAAGGTATCTGATGTGATTCTGCAAACCCTCTTGTTTGGTAAAACATTTAAATCTAAGAATGAAAAATCCTGGATTACTTTAGGCAGCTATAGCACCTATGTGCCGGAGTACAATTTTGTAGATGGGCTTTGGATTGGTACTAAACTAACTGCCGGAGTCAAACTGAATGCACAAACCAAGCTAAACTTTACTCCGGAGGCTTATTATACCACCGCCCGCAACACATGGCTGGGCAGCGGTCTGTTGGTCTTAGACTATGCCCCTCGCCGATTGGGCAAACTTTCTCTGAGTGGAGGCGCTTTGTCGGCTGATTTCAATGGTGAGAGTGGTGAAAGCAGGATGATCAATGCCATGTCTTCCTTGCTCTTTGCCCGTAACGATATGAAATTCTACGATAAACGTTTTCTCTCTCTGGATAATGAGATAGAACTGGCCAATAGTTTATTACTATCTACCGGGTTTACCTGGCAAAGGAGAGAAGCGTTGGAGAATTCGGTAGAGAAAGATTTATTCAAGAAACATGCTAAACCCAATCTGCCTCGCCATCCGGACTATTCTCCAATGCAGCGTAACGAACTGATGAAGGCATCTGTTTCCCTGCAATATACTCCGGCCCGTTATTTCCGGATGTTTCAGGGGCGTAAATATTACCGGCCTAGCGAATACCCCACATTTACGGCAAAATATGAGAAAGCATTTTCGCATGGAGGAGATGAGACATTGTCCCCCTCTTTTTATCGTACAGAACTGTCTGTAGAACAGGAGTTTGAATTCGGACTATTCAATCGTATTCACTGGTTTGTGAATGGGGGCGCTTTCTGGGATGCAGAAGATATACAGTTTCCGGATTATAAGCACTTTGCCACCACCCGTATTCCGGTGACCGATCATTCTCTTAACCAAGGGTTTGCTTTATTGGATAATTACGCTTATTCCACCAACACTCGTTGGGCGCAGGCAAACGTTTCCTGGTATACGCCCTATTTGCTCCTGAAACACCTGCCTTTTCTGAAAAAGAAACGCTATGATGAAGCATTACATTTACGTTCGCTTGCCGTCTATAAGAGGCCCGTTTATTGGGAAGCCGGGTATTCTATCGGCCGTTCGGACTTGCTGCGCGTTGGTGTTTTTGTGGGTTTTGAACGCACGAAATTTGATGCCGTTGGTGTTAGTGTATCTCTACCTTTGTTAAAACTTCTAGGAAAATAAAGCTTTTCCTATCAAAAAGTTATATATTTAGAGATTAAAGACGGCGAGGTGCCGCATCTCAAATAAAAAATGTATTTTTGTCAAACTTAAAACGTTAGAGACTAAGAAAAAAACGATTATGGATGCTCCAAAACGTCATAAAGACAATATAAAAGTACCTGAACCGACTTTGCGCCGGCTTCCCTGGTATCTCTCTAATGTAAAACTACTAAAGCAAAAAGGCGAACAATATGTGTCTTCTACCCAAATATCGAAGGAGATAAATATTGATGCCTCGCAAATAGCAAAAGACCTTTCTTATGTGAACATTTCGGGCCGGACGCGCGTTGGATATGATGTTGACACGTTGATTGATGTGTTGGAGGACTTTTTAGGGTTCACCAATATCCACCGGGCTTTTCTTTTTGGGGTAGGTAGCCTGGGCGGTGCATTGCTGGGCGACTCCGGTCTTAGCCATTTCGGGTTGGAGATTGTAGCTGCTTTTGATGTAAATCCGCGGAAGGTTGGAACCAGCATTAATGGCATTCCGATCTTTCATTCCGATGATTTCCTCCGGAAGATGAAAGAGTATAATGTGAACATTGGAGTGCTGACCGTTCCGATTGAGATTGCCCAGAAGATCACCGATACGATGGTTGACGGCGGAATTAAAGCGGTTTGGAACTTTACCCCTTTCCGTATCCGTGTTCCCGAAAATATTGTAGTCCAGAATACATCACTTTACGCTCACCTGGCGGTGATGTTTAACCGTTTGAACTTTAACGAATTCGAGTAAATGAAAATTATTGCTGTAGGAATGAATTATGCCCGGCACAATAAAGAGTTGGGGCATACTGTCGTGAATGAAGATCCTGTGATCTTTATGAAGCCGGATTCGGCTATCCTTAAGGATGGTAAACCGTTTTTTATCCCAGATTTCTCGGATGAGATTCATTATGAAACAGAACTTGTTGTACGCATCTGTCGTCTGGGAAAGAATATTGCTGCCCGCTTTGCCTATCGTTATTACGATGCGGTGACTGTAGGGATTGATTTTACAGCCCGTGATTTGCAACGTAAATTCCGTGAGGTGGGTAATCCGTGGGAGTTATGCAAAGGTTTCGATAATTCAGCGGCCATCGGTACATTTGTCCCCCTGGAACAATTTTCGGATAAAGAGAACCTGAATTTCCATCTTAAAATCGACGGAAAGGAAGTGCAACGAGGAGATACGGCCGATATGCTTTTCAAGATAGACGATATTATCGCTTACGTCAGTCAATTCGTAACCTTAAAAATTGGCGACCTGTTATTTACAGGAACCCCTGCCGGAGTCGGCCCAGTTTCTCCCGGGCAACATCTTGAAGGCTATTTAGAACATGAAAAATTGTTGGACTTTTATATAAGATAGCGGCAGCGGCAAGGTGCTGCAGCTAGGTGCCGCATGGTATCCCCCTTTGGAGGGGGTAGGGGGAGGACGTATTGTAGTGAAATAATATAAATCAGAAAATGAAGATAAGAGTAGGATTTGGTTTTGATGTCCACAAGCTTGTTGAAGGGCGTGAACTGTGGATCGGCGGTATTCGTCTTGAACATGAAAAAGGTCTGCTGGGACATTCTGATGCAGACGTATTGATACACGCTATTTGTGATGCCTTGCTGGGAGCTGCTAATATGCGCGATATCGGTTATCATTTTCCCGATACAGCCGGAGAGTTCAAAGATGTAGATAGCAAGATCCTACTCGAAAAAACCGTGCAACTCATTGCCGGAAAAGGCTATACCATAGGCAATGTCGATGCAACCATCGCCGCCGAACGACCTAAACTAAAAGCCCATATCCCTGCTATGCAAGTTACCCTTGCCCGACTGATGGGCATTGACGAAGACGATGTATCCATCAAAGCCACAACAACCGAAAAGCTGGGTTTCACAGGCAGAGAAGAGGGTATTTCTGCTTATGCTACGGTGTTAATACATACTTAGTTCTTCCATCATGGCACGCCTGTTTTTATAAGTAGTTCTGAACTCTGCAACGATAACACCAACGAGCTTATCTCCTCCCATTATTGTTTTCATTTTCTTGAGAGTCTGAGCAATATGTTGGTAATGTCCTCTTCCTATGTTCTTTTCTGCATAATTCAGTACATAGTTAGAATATATATCCAGCAGTTCATTTGGATAATGCGCTTTGAGATGGGGGAGGTATCTATTGACACTATCTACTCCGGAACTGCTATTCTTCTTCACCCAAACCAGTAATTTTTCATATTCCTTTTCTTCTGCATAAATATCAGCTTCTACTTGCCTGAAGTCAAACTTTGTTTGTTCTATCATCTTTAACAGAAATGCTTTCCAAAGGTCTGGTTCTATGTGTTTTTTAAGTAAATGGTAAACCTTCATGTCTCCGTTCTGTTGGATGAATAGTTCTCTTCCGGTTTCTATCAGTTCGCTAGTGCGGTTTAATGTGGTCAATAACTGAAGTTTGAGTTCTTTCCATCGTGTAACAAGATAGTATTCTTTAGACTTCTGTACACGCTCAATAGCTTCATCAGTCAGTATTAATGCTTCCTGGTATTTTTCTAATCTCATGAGTCGTTCGATCTCGTCCTGACGTATTTCCGGTAAATGCAGGAACTGTAGAACTATATGATTGGCTTCTTCTTCTCGTTCCAGCTCTCTTAGGATATTGATTTTTTCTCTGACGAACTGAGTCTTTTCATTGTTTTCAGTTTGTGAGTCAATTATTTGAGTAAGATATTCGAGTGCTTCCTCTTTCGAGCGGCTCTGTATATTCAGTTCATGAACGAAGTCGTCTATCGGGAAAACAGCTCCATCTTCAAATGCCTCTTCATCTTTTATCTGGTCAATTGCGGCGCATATTTCGGCTTTGAGTATATCGGATGTATTTGAATTATCGATAATTTCGAGAAGGAATTCGCAAGCTTTTTCGCATTCACAGTTCAGATAACCATCATCTTCATAATAGTTGTATTCGCTTTGATCGTAGTTGCGGGCAACGACTTCCAGTATCTGTATGGCTATGGCTGCGGCATCTCCCAATGCTCCTGACTCAAACAAAAATGTGGCTTTCTCGAGATGTTTTGACAAATTGCGAGCTGTTGCTTCATAATCTATATCCGAGTCATAATCGCCATACCTATGCCTCGAACGTCTTGAGGTATGAAAAGTGTATGAATTAGCAACATCCTGATCGTAAGTTGTTGATAAGTGGTCTGTGTTTTGGATTGGAATGAAGTGTTTTTGCGCATCTTCAGCAAACACCGGATGCTCTATGGCATACTGACAAATAAACTCAATGATTTCCTTCTTGTCGGCTTGCTTAAGGGCGTCTCGCAGCAGTAATTTGGTTTGCGATGGCTGACTATCGGTTTGCCCGGCTGAGACGGCTTCTTTTGTTTTTGATCTATCTTTGGCGGAAGTGAATATTGCTATAGCCTTTTGTTGATCTCTGATAGCGAAAAGAGTAGCTACTACATGTTTGCATACAGCGCCATCGTAAGGACAATTGCAGAACCAACTTTCGACCTGGTTTTTGCTGATAGATAATTCAACAGTGTAAAGCTCAGTACCTTCTACATAGGCTAGCCATTCTCCCGGCTCAGTTTCATTTAAGTCTGTAATGGCCTCACTGTTATAATAGTCTTTGCCCCGGTATAAGATTTTGGGGTCTATTTGTAGTTCGAAATCAGGAAAACGAATCATAAGCTTGTTGAATTTGGGTGTTTATCGGGTTTATTATTCAATACCATCAGGAGCAGGAAGCGTTGCATCTTCTTCCTGCATTTCTTTAGTCAGCAGTTCTTTTGGGAAATAGTATTTGAACGGAACACGCAGGCAGGGCACTTGCTTCATGCGGTATGCCAGTCCCCGGTCTGCCGTAAAATAGATGCGCGATACACTCACTTCGCTTGGCGTAATCTGTGTAGGATCTTTAAACCCTTTGCTGGTTAGCGACGTTTGGAACGTCCCCAAATCTTTGATGGTTACAGAGCGCCCCATTTCCAATACTTTTTCTATTGTAGCTGCCAGTTCGATGATCAATCCCTGAATCTCTCCCCGGCTGAAAGTGGTATGATCGGAAATCATCCACGCCAGATCTTCTTCTGTAACGCCTCCACCCTTCTTTTGCAGCTTTTTGGCAACGGCGTACCACATTTCTTCCCTTTCTCCTTTGATAACATTCGCTTTTTTGCGAACAACATACGGTATAGACATACTTATCTTCTTTTGGTTCGTTATTTTAAATACTATAATGTATAGGGGGCAATAACAAAGTGCGTAGTTCGGCAATTACTACATATTTCGCTCTATTTGTCTGATTATTAATTAATTATGAAAGTTTACTCTTGAGACTACAAGAACAGAAAAAGTTAACATTGCTTTCCTTTTGCTTTCCATATTTCCCTGAAAATCAAGAAAAAGCACCTCTTTTGCTTTACATTCAGCTTATAAGTCTTATCACGCATTTTGTTTTTGCCGATAAAACCCCTCATAAAAATCGTATTTTATACCCTCATTATTTGTCACTTTACCCCCTCATTTTTCTCAAGAATATGATCTTGGATCATGTCTTTATATCTCTCCATATATTCAATTGAATTAATTATCTGACGTGTCCAATGTCGAGTGATTTCTTTAATGTGAAGAATATATAATATTTCCTTTAATTTAGGATCATCCAATTTATGAGTATCTGAATTGAACTCAAATAATATTTCCTTCCAATATAAGGGAAATGGTTTAAGTTCTTTGAATTTTTCAATCATAAAGTCTGGGCCTCCATAGTAATGAATAATACTGCTTAAACTAATATTAGAGTTATATACTTCTTCCAATTCTTCCAAAAAGGTTTGAACCAACTTTTCATTCTCTTTAAGGGATAATTTTTCATAATATCTGATCTGCTGATATTCATAATTGGATGGAAGAAAAGACATACCGTTAAAGTACTCCGAAAAAAATTCTTTATGTCTCTCTATCAATTCTGATTTATTAGCATCCATATTATCGGTATGAGATTTATAACCTAAAATATCACTATTGGCAATATTGGAAAAGGGATTTGTGAAAATATTACCTTTCCCTTCGTAGAACCAATCAAACGAAACCCCCATCTTCCATAAAGCATCAGTGACTTTCACGTTTATAGGTTTTTTCCCACTTTCTATACCTGAGTAATAGGACTGCTTAATACCTATTTTTTCTGCAAATTCTTTTTGATTAAGATTCATGCTTTTCCTAATCTCTTTTAATTTATTGCTCATAGTGATTTTAATTCATTAAAATATTGCCAATAGAAATATATTGTTATATATTTGCAAACGGATAATTAACCACAAAGATAGAAATAATATGTATTTGTCAAAAGAAGAAAGGTTGAGGATAAAGAATGAACTCCCTCATGGAACTCAAGCATCTATTGCAAATAGCCTTGGCATTAGTAGAGCAGCCGTTAATAAATACCTTAATGGGAATAGTGCCAGCGTAGATATTGAAGAGGAGGTGATAAAAGAATATAAGAAATTTAAAATCAAAAGGGAAGAAGTAAAAAAACTCTTCAATGAATAATTTTATATCAAATAAAGAGGGCTTTTTTGTTTCCTATTGTTTCTTGGAAAAAACAGGAATAAGTAGAAAAACTATTGAGAATTGGAATATTCGTGGTTCAAAGGTTGTCAAAAATAAAGAATATTCTTATATCCTCTACTATTCTATTCCTGAGCCTACACGCAAGAAACTTCCTACTTTGGAGGAACTAAAAAAGCTAAAATTAAAACAAGATCGGGAAGAAAAGTCTCAAATGCTTTTTGAACGCATTTTGAATAACATGCAAACGGCTTACGAATGTAAGTTTCCACAGTATCGGGAAATATACAAAGAATTAGGTTGTTCTGATATTCAGGCAACAAAATATGCCCGTCTCCATGCTGTTTGGCAATACTTCATTGATACATATTATTCAGAACCGGGACTTATAAGTCCACTAAAAGAGGGTACGAAGGCCTATAATATTGTAAATCCAGGTAGGGATATTCAAGAGAGACGTTTTCTTGAGATATTAAGGAATGCTCAGAAATATGGTATTCCATCTGTGGTGATTGGAAAGCCCAAACACGGGCGAAAGAAAGAGTTCACCGAGATGTACAAATACTGGGTTATGCAACTTGCTAGTTCTGGTAAAGCCTATTCTCAAGCATACATTCATAGAGAAATTGAGGAAATGTGCGCTGAACTGAATTGCAAAGTACCTAGTATACGTACAATCGGAAATATATTCAATGAGATTAAAGCTATAGTAGCTGAAGGTAGATACGGAAAGGATAAAACTTTGTATGATAAAATGGCCTACGTCAGCATATTACGAGCAGAAAACGCAAATGATCAACACCAAATAGATGCTTGGAGAGTTCCATTTTTAGTAAAAGGCTATGAATCAGTTTATTTGTTTTATGTGTTGGATGCATGTAGCAGTAAGATTGTTGGTTACCAAATTGCTGAAACGGAGAATACAGAAACCATCTTAGATGGTTTGGAAGATGCAGTAAGAAAAACTGGAGCACTACCTTATGAAATCGTTTCAGACAACCATAGCTTCAACCAAACTAAAATTGCAGAAGAATTTAAAAAGCAACTTGATCAATTAGGATGTACATGGACTGTTTCAAGCAATCCACGATATAAATCACTGATTGAAAGGAGTTTCAGAACTTTCGGCGAGCAATACTGCAAAGAACACTATGGTTATATTGGGAGCGGTATCAAAAGCAAGGGAAAAGATGCACGTACCTCACAGGAACTATTCGATTCCTATACTTCTGCAAATGGATGGCTTTCAATAGATCAGATCAAAGCTATATTAGTGTATTGTGTAGAAGAATTCAATAAACGAACTGATAAACACGGGCTTACCCCCAATGAAAGATATGAGAATTCCCAACGACCCAATGAAATCCGGCTCGATAATCTGGACGTTAATCCTGACTTCTATCGCCTATTTACTCGTGATATGCAAAATATGCTTATTCGGAAGCAACAAATTTCTATAGTACGTTCAGGTGTAACCTATGAATATCTGCTCAATTCTGAATTAGCTAGTGTATGGAATGACAAACAAGTACGTGTACGCTATATTAATTTAAATGAGGGTATTTACATCTACAACCCTGAAACAGATGAGGCCTTAGGTTTTGTACACAAGAAAAGGCAGGCTCACGGAGCACTGGCTAATCAGACGGACGAAGATACAAAGACTATGAGCATTGTAAATTCAGTCAACAAAGCGGTCAAAAACAAACATAAAGAAGCCCAACGAGAACTAGCCGAAAAAGCTTATCGGATTGATGAGCGGGCGGCTGAACTTGTAAATCAAAGACTTGTACCTAAAAATGTAGTAGAAGAAATAAAACGTAGTACTCTACTATCCAATGAGTTTAGACGCAATGGTGGCGATATGATGACTGTTTCTGATATTCCACAACGAAGCGAGGCCAATACCGCCAAACCGGAAGATAAGGAAAGAATAAAAAAGGCCGAAAGCCCTTTTCATGTAACTGAGAAAGTAACTATCGACCTTAATAAATTATTATCTGATTATTAATTCCAATATGCTATGCTGGAACATAACATATTGATAACCAAATAACATAATGAAAAATCAAAGGACAAATTTACCTGAAAAAACCGAGATTAAAAAGGCGGTGAATGATTATTGCAAAGAAAAAGGTATCAGCAAGTCTGATTTTGCCGTAAAGAGTGAGGTAAGCCCCGCCACGCTCTCATCTTTGGAGAAAGAAAAATGGTTTGACCTCTCTGATGCAATGCTATTACACATTTGGAACTTCGTGAGGCAAAACGATGTAGACCAGTTGTACCAAAGTAATGATTTTATCAGTGTGTTCAATATGTGTGATAAAGCACGCAAACACTGTTTTATGTTAGGCTTAGTGGCAGATACCGGAATGGGAAAGACCACTGCCTTAACGACTTATGCAAAGCAAAGAAACGTGTTCTACGTGCGTTATAGCAAAAGTATGAACACTAACCAGTTCTTTGCCAACCTATTGCGTGAAATGGCAATACCTTTTTATGGTACACTAAATGAAATGATCTCCCGTGTATCAGACTATCTGAATAGATTGGATACTCCTTTGGTGATCATTGATGAATCCGGCAAGCTTACTCATTCCATGATACTGGCCTTACATGAGTTACGGGATAATACTAAAAGTAATTGCGGTATTGTACTTGCCGGGATGCCCTATTTTAAAGCAAATATGCAAAAAATGGCCACTAAAGAAAAGGAGGGCTACGCAGAGTTTCTGAGACGCATAAACATTTGGCACCAGTTTACTGGGTTGCAGCAATCCGAAGTTGTGGAGATATGCAAGCTACATGGCATAACTGACAAAGAACGCTTGCGTAAATTGAAATATGTTAGACGCTTTGGTGATTTGATGAATGAGATTTATTTGGAAAAGGCATTAAATGGAGAGTTGTAAGATGGAGAATGAAAAGGATAATGTTTACAAAGTCTTATACTATGATCTTCTTAATCAGAAGGATAACCTAATTATACAGATTAGTAGCCTAAGAAACGAATTACGATGGACAAAGATCACATTGGATAAAGCTCGGTTAGAATACTCCATTATTACCGGGGAAGATTGTTCTAGCTGGCCAAAATTAACCTGGGAGGAGAAAAGAAGTATCTATAACAATATAAACCCTTTCATTAATGATGAGGAAGTAAATATAGTAACTATGGATAAAAAAAATGCAGGAAAGCCGTTAACCCCGGCACAATTGAAAATGATTCAAACCTTATTTAGCAAACAGGGGTTTGAGAAAGAGGATAAAGCGGATATAATAAGCAAGCTAACCAACGGTAGAGCCGCCAGTACAAAAGACGTTACTTTCAGTGAGGCTAAGTATCTAATAGCCTACTTGAAAGGCGAAATAAAGCCTCAAAAAGACTATCCGGAGAAACGACAAAGAATATACGATCAGATATATGCGCTTTCTCGCGATATAGGTATCTGCTATGGCGAAACCGAAGAAGATGATTTAATGAACGCAGCCAAGTTGAATAGATTTTGCCGGGAACGTGGAACAGTAAAGAAAGACCTTACAGAAATGAGCCTATTTGAGTTAAGAAAGACACTGAATCAGTTTGAAGCAATTAATCACAAAGGGTTAGATAACGCAGTTAATTCATTGATAAATAAAAGTTTAAAAAGTAATGAGAAAGCCACTAAGTAGTAGTTCTGTTTTCTTCAACAGTATAACAAATGAAGATAATTCGATTTCCATTCTCTTATATGGAGATATAGGAAACTATGACAAAGTAATACCAGGAGATATAGTATCTCAATTGATGGAATTATCTTCCCTGCATGAATCCATTGAAATACATATTAATTCCAACGGTGGAGACGTTTTTTCCGGGATTGCAATATACAATGCTCTAAAAGGATCCAAAGCCAATATAACCATCTATATTGATGGCGTTGCAGCTAGTATTGCCGGTGTAATCGCACTATGTGGTAAGCCTCTGTATATGAGTAAATATGCTAAGCTTATGTTGCATAGTGTAAGTTGTGGAGCCTATGGAAACAAAGATGAATTTAAAAGTATGGTTTCTACAATTGAAGATATTGAAGATACATTGGCTGAAATGATTTCTTTACGTTGCCAGAAAAGCATAGAAGAAATTAAGGAACTCTATTTTGACGGTAAAGACCATTGGATTAGTGCTAATGAAGCTTTGGAGGCTGGATTAATAAATGGTATTTATGATATAGAAGAACCATTAGACGAAAAGAGTACAGAGGATATCTATAACTATTTCAATAACAAGTTCAACCCACTTATAAAAACAATTTCCATGAATTTTATTAATCGCATCAAAGAACTTCCATCTTTTTGCGGGATGAAGACCGAAGAGCAAATTTACAATCATATTGTAGAACTGGATAAAAATAATCCTAGGGATGCCCGTTCATTTGTAAATCAGGCTATAGGATTAGGTGTCATAACGGATAAGGAAGGAACCGATATAATCGCTTTATCCAATGGTAATATGCCTCGTATCCGACAGTATATAGAGAAGAAAGAGCATGAGTACCAACAAGCCTTTGAAATGAATTATAATCAGATTATCAGGAATAAGTTTAACTATAATGCAATATGTAATCTACCTGAGAGTTTTCTGAATAAGGAACTTAAGGCGTTGGCTAAAAGCGACTTTAATGCTTTTAAGGAAATGGTTCTAAAGTCGAAGAAAAGAAGAGTTGTTGATGAAATTCATTCAGGTAAGCAGAAAGATGAAAATAATTGGACTTTAGAAGATTATCGCAGATATGCGCCACATAAATTAAAATCTATTCCTGGGTTGTATAAATCACTTTTAGAGCAAGAAAAACAATTAAAATAATATTCATTTTAAAATTTAGTAAATTATGTCAGATGCAAGATTAGAAAAAGAGATTTGGATAAATCAGTTAATGGAAAACTTTTATCCTGATAGTTCTTTCCTTAATTACGTAAAGGATTTCTCTACATTAGTTGATAACAATGCAATAAACATGGCGGAAGTGGGTGTCGATCCTAAAGTATTGATCAACAATACAACTTACCCCATCAAAGTAGTACAGCGGGTAGATAAGCTCATACGCATTGAATTGGATGTATTTGAAACAGAAAATACATTGGTTAGAAGACCCGTAGCAATCGAATATAGCTACGATCAGCTGGAATCGGTATTGATGGGACACCGAAATGTTTTAAGGGCGCGTACAGCCGAGAAAGCAGCTCATGCATTTGCACCACAAGAAGATGCAGACTTCACGCCTGTTATAACTACAACGGGAAACATTGTTGGCGCACGCAAAAGAATTACCATAGAGGATATTCTTTTATTGAAAGAGCGCTTTGATGATATGAATGTTCCACAGGAAGGCCGGTACTTGGTTCTCAATCCCAAGCATCTCTCCGACCTGATTCTATTTGATGTAAAAGCGTTCAAAGACCTTACAGATATTGTTAATGGACAACCTAAACGTTTTGCTGGTTTCAGCATTCTGCAAACATCCATTACCCCTAAATACAATGCCACAACAAAGGGAAAAGTTGATTTTGATGCTGCCCCTGCTAGTACTGACACCTTTTGTTCTTTTGCATTTCAAGGTGGTGAGGTGATGAAAGCCGATGGAGAGGTCTTTATGTATGCAAACGAAAATGACCCTCAGGAACGTGGCACAATCGTAGGCTTCGATAAACGCTTTATAGCGTTACCTATCAGAGGCAAAGGAGTTGGTGCTATTGTTAGTTCTGTAGCTTCTTAAAAAGATACCACTCACATACAACAAAAGCGGCTTTTGGGTAACTGAAAGTCGTTTTTTATTTGTTCGTAATTCAAAGTATATGAGTATTTTTGTATATGGTAAAAGGAAGGGATAAATTACTTGTAGAAAAGCGAGATGAAGCATTATTGAGGCGTTATCATTATTGGACTGAGATACAACGTTTGAGGTTTGATGATGCTTTAAAAATACTATCTCACAAGGAGTTCTTTATATCAGAAGAACGAATTATGGCTATTGTGCGTGCAAACTGTAATAAATTGGATGATATAAAAATCATGCCAGTTCCTAAGGTTAGAAAGCCCAAAATTACAGAGGACGACTTACGACTATTGACAGAGTAAGAAAGGTGTAAGGGTACTCTTACACCTTAATAAGCACAAGCTTGAAGTTATCGCGCCCTTTCGGCTTCACCACAAAGATACATAATAGAATCTAAATACGACTCATAAATACGCTCTCTTCATTTACTGTAGTACGCACTTTGTTTTTGCCGATTTTGTTTTTCTGATTTTGCCGCTTACAAATGTTCTGCATTTGATGCAGCATTCGTTGATTAACTTAAGAACATCGTGGCGACCAGATGTACAGGTGGTCAGTGACCAAATGTACAACTAGTCATCGACCACCTGTACATCTAGTCAGCATGAGCTTACCGGCAAAGATAAGATAACATACGGTGAAATGCAAAGGATAATAGTGTGTTGTCTAATAAATTTTCCTATTTTTGTCGCTAGATTAATATATATTGCTATGAAGAAAATACTTATTATGCTGACTGCCTTGGTTATCTCGTTAACCGTAGCAGCACAAACAGATTCGCAAGCTTTTAACGAGTTTATCCCTAAGTATGAGGCGCTATACGAAGCATACCAGAATCATTACAAAGAAAAAGATTTTGAACAAACAAAGGAGAGTTTGCAAGAAGCATTGGCTTTGATCGACAACCTCAACTTGTCTGAAACTGAACTGGAAGATTATCGGCCTATTCTTCGGATGCTTAAAGCAAGCACGTATTATAATCAGGCTTGTACCTATTCTTTGCTCAATCAGAAAAAACAGGCGCTAAGTGCTTTTGAAAAAGCGATCGAATTTGGCTATTCAGAATATCAACACGCCAAAAAAGATCGTGATCTGGACAATATCCGGAAAGAGAAAAAGTTTACTCTCCTTATGGATAAACTTAGGGTTTATGACAAACTTTATATTCTGCAACATGCGGGCGACTATCAACAGGAAAATACCGATTCGTTGCCTAAGTTTACTTATCAGCCGGCTACAAACAGGAATCTAAAAGAAGTCAAACAATATTTTAATCTCGATTCTATTGCAGGTAATGGAGATGAAGTGACGAAGATCATAAATATACTCTTATTCGTTACCCATAGCGTAAAATACGACGGTTCAAACTGGGCGTTATGCGAGTTCGATGCTATTGATTTCTATAATTATCACAAAGCAACAAGCAAAGGTATAAATTGCCGGCATAAAGCCATGATGCTGAACGAACTTTATCTTGCTATGGGGCTTAAATCAAGATATGTTACCTGTATGCCAGAAGATCCGGAAGATCCCGATTGTCACGTTATAAACTGCGTTTATTCGGAAACTTTGGAGAAATGGCTTTGGATGGACCCATCGCACGGCATTTATATAACAGATGAAAATGGTAATTTACTAAGCATAAGTGAGGTGCGCAACCGGCTGAGAAATAATCAACCTCTAGCCGTAAATAAAGAAACAAGTAAAACAAAAGAATGGTATCTTGATTATTATATGGCTAAGAACCTGTACTGGATTCAATGTACCAATGTCAGTCGGTTTAATACCGAGAGCCGATACCGTAGCCAAGATAAAGATCTGCTTTATATATCGTTGCTCCCTATGGGATATGGTGAAGAAAACCCATATTTGAAAGGTAATATTGTAACACATGATCCGGATTATTTCTGGCAAGTTCCGGAGAAATAAACTGCCATGCCTATACCAGCTGATATTAGCATAATAGATGGGCGGTTGAGGATAAAAGTTTGAGGATTTCTTAAAATAGAGATGAAGCCAATGATTCCTAAGTAAAAGAAGTTTGTGGAATCATTGGCTTTTGTCTTGTTTATGGGATATATTGTTGCCTTTTGCAAGGTATATTATCTGATTTTGTATGTAATTGATCTTTTTGTCTCATGTTTTTTTGTCTTAAAGATTTAAAGCGGTATTTTAGCATATTGAAAAGTTAATACATGATTTATGAAGAACATCTTTTTCTTTTTTATTATCCTGGTTATAGTGGTTTCTGTCTCTTCTTGTTCTCTTCAAAAAAAGGCTGTTTTATTACCCGAGTTGGAATATGTGGAGGCTATTATGTATGCACATCCGGATAGTGCACTTAAAGTTTTGGAGCAAATGAGGATGCCCAAATCATCGGATGAGTTAAATCATGCAACATGGTGTTTATTTCTGGCTCAGGCTAAGTATAAGAGTTATATTAAGCAACCTTCCGACTCGTTGATTAATATTTTACTTATAATGACCTTACTTATGTATGCTAATATGCATGTCCTGTTTTCCCAAATTTGCTCTATATATAGAGCATCCGCAAAAATTGTTCAAACCAAACGAGTTTTGTAATTCGAAACTTCCTATATTTGCAATCGCATAAGAAACAGTAAAAACACTACCTGATGTAAGTCTTTATGTAGGCATTTCGTTTCTTGTTAAAAATCTACGACTGATATACAGTCAGTTACTTCAAATAAGGGCTATCCATATAGCGGATAGACTTTTTTTCTTTGACTATATTTATAATAATCTGCCCGTAATCCCTTACATTTGTATCATTATCTTTTTAAGGTACATAAGATGAAAGAGAGAAATAAGCGTGTATTAGTTGGAATGAGTGGCGGAATAGACAGTTCGGCTACTTGCTTGATGCTGCAAGAGCAAGGTTATGAAATAGTTGGGGTAACTATGCGCGTTTGGGGAGATGAACCGAAAGACGCGAAGATACTTGCCGATCGCATGGGCATTGAACACCATGTGGCCGATGAACGTATAGAATTCAAAGACACCATCGTAAAATACTTTATAGACGAATATCGCGGGGGGCGCACTCCGAACCCTTGTGTGATGTGTAACCCATTGTTTAAGTTCCGTATGCTTATAGAATGGGCGGATAAGTTGAATTGCGGATGGGTGGCTACAGGGCATTATTCCCGTTTGGAAGAAAAAGAAGGGAATATTTATATCGTGGCAGGTGATGATGATAAGAAAGACCAATCGTACTTCCTTTGGAGACTTGGACAAGATGTGCTTCGCCGTTGTATATTCCCGTTGGGAAACTATACGAAAGTCAAAGTGCGTGAATACCTTCGCGAAAAAGGCTTTGAAGCGAAAGCCAACGAAGGCGAAAGTATGGAAGTATGTTTTATCAAAGGCGATTATAGAGACTTCCTGCGCGAACATTACCCGGCAATAGATGAAGAGATCGGATCGGGGTGGTTTGTAAACTCCGAAGGTGTAAAGTTAGGAGAGCATAAAGGCTATGCCTATTATACCATTGGGCAACGCAAGGGATTGGAAATAGCTTTAGGTAAGCCCGCATACGTATTAAGAATAAACCCACAAAAGAATACAGTAATGTTAGGTGATGCTGATCAACTAAAAGCAACAGATATGTTGGTCGAAGAACCCAATATCATTAATGAACAGGAGCTTTTCTCCTGTGAACAGCTGTCTGTCCGTATTCGCTATAGAAGTAAGCCTGTACCTTGCGAAATTAAGAAACTAGATGATGGTCGTTTACTCGTTCATTTCAAGGAAGAGGCGTCGGCTATCACTCCCGGGCAATCTGCTGTTTTTTATGATGGAAACCGTGTGTTGGGAGGTGCGTTTATTGCTTCTCAACGGGGAATGGGAATGTATTTAGTTGACAGTTAACAGTTAACAGTTGACAGTTAACAGTTGATAGTTGACAGTTTCCATGCGGGATGTTTTTTTGTAGTGATAAAATATAAGAAATGAAGAAATCGTTATTAATCATTCTAGTCGTTATTACAGTTCAGGTCTCGGCTAAACAGGATACCTTAAAATATCGTATCAGTTTGAAAGATAAGGCTGAAACAACATATTCACTGGATCGGCCGGAGGAATTTCTGTCCGGGAAAGCTATTGCCCGACGTATCCGTCAGGGATTGGCGATAGATTCAACCGATTTACCTGTTTGTGAAACCTATGTGAAGGCTATTCGGAATAAAAAAGTCAAAGTTGTGGTTAAAGGAAAATGGGACAACTTTGTCACCATATCCTGCAATGATAGCACACAGATGGACCGGATAGCTCAACTTCCTTTCGTGAAGTCGGTTGAGAAAGTATGGACTGCTCCGGACAAAGAGAAGAAAAAGAAAGATATAAAAAGAGATTCCCTGGTTCATAAGCCATATCAGTTGGAAAATCCCTATGGGCTTGCCTATACACAACTGTGCCTAAGTGGAGGCGATCGTTTACATGAAGCCGGATTTCGGGGAGAGGGGATAACCATTGCCATTATGGATGCCGGTTTTCATAATGTCGACTGTATTGCGGCTTTTGATAGTACCCGGATCTTGGGTGTTAAAGATTTTGTAGGAAATACTAAGAGTATATACATGGAGAGTGATCACGGCTTGAAAGTACTCTCATGTATGGGTGCTAATTGGCCTTATGCTCTGATAGGAACGGCTCCTAAAGCCTCGTATTGGCTTTTACGTACAGAAGATGAATACTCGGAACACCTTGTCGAACAAGACTATTGGGCGGCCGCCATTGAATATGCGGATAGCGTTGGGGTAGATGTAGTAAACACTTCTTTGGGCTACAATACTTTTGATGATAAATCTAAAGATTACCGTCTCAGAGATCTGGATGGAGAATATTCTTTGATGTCCCGTCAGGCCTCTCGTGTTGCCGATAAGGGTATGGTATTGTTGTGTAGCGCAGGCAATGCCGGACAAGGTTCCTGGAAAAAGATCACACCTCCGGGTGATGCCAGGAATATAATAACGGTTGGTGCTATTACCGAAAGCAAAAAGCTGGCTCCATTTTCTTCTGTCGGGAATACGGCAGATGATCGTATAAAACCCGATGTGATGGCCATAGGTATGTTTACCCGGGTGATAGGAACGAATGGACAACCTGCTACTGCAAACGGAACTTCTTTTGCAACTCCTGTAATGTGTGGAATGGTGGCTTGTTTATGGCAGGCCCGGCCAGAGTTGACTGCAAAGCAAATTATCACCTTAGTGCGCCAGTCTGGTGACCGTGCTGATTTTCCGGATAATATCTTTGGATATGGAGTACCTGACTTATGGAAAGCGTATCAAACAGAAGGTGAGATAACAGAATCAGTCGATTAATATAATCGGTTTGTAGTTTCAATCGTCTAATCGTAAATTGTCAAATAGTAAATATCTTTATGGAAGGAATTTCCCTTTTTGAATTAAATTCTTTAGTAAAGAGAAGCATAACTCAATGTTTGCCCGATGAATATTGGGTACAGGCCGAGATAAGCGATGTTCGTTCCAACACCACAGGGCATTGTTATCTGGAGTTTATTCAGAAAGATCCCAGAGGGAATAGTTTGGTTGCTAAAGCTCGTGGAACCATTTGGGCGAATGTTTTTCGATTATTGAAACCCTATTTTGAAGAGTCTACCGGACAAGCCTTTGTTTCCGGTATAAAAGTTTTGGTTAAGGTTACTGTAGAATTCCACGAACTATATGGGTATAGTCTGACCGTACAGGATATTGACCCGACCTATACAGTCGGCGATATGATACGTCGACGGAATGAAATACTTAAACAATTGCAGGAAGAAGGTGTGTTGACGCTAAATAAAGAATTGGATCTGCCTTTACTTCCTCAGCGGATTGCCGTAATTTCTTCGGCTACAGCAGCGGGGTATGGTGATTTTAAACATCAGTTGAACCGTAATTCCGCAGGATATTATTTCTACACAGAGCTTTTTTCTGCCATCATGCAGGGAAATCAGGTGGAGGAGTCTGTTCTTAATGCATTAGATGCCATTCTGGAACGTCAGGACGACTTTGATGCTGTAGTCATTATTCGTGGCGGAGGGGCAACATCCGATTTATCCGGTTTTGATACTTATTTATTGGCTGCTGCTTGCGCTCAGTTTCCTTTGCCGGTCATAACCGGCATTGGTCATGAACGTGATGATACCGTGTTAGACTCAGTATCCCATACACGAGTAAAAACTCCGACCGCAGCAGCTGAGTTTTTGATTGGTCAGATGGATCGTGCAGCAGAACAATTAGAAATGTTGGCCGAACAGTTACGTGAGAGTGTTTTATGGCGATTGACTCAGGAGAAACAGCGTATGTCCGCTCTTCGTAACCGCATCCCTACGCTAACACTTAAACGATTGAATGATGCACGTATGGAGTTGCTTGGCTTAAAGAATGACTTGAAACAAACCACAATACTTTTATTGTCTAAGCAAAAACATAAATTGGAATTACTTCAGCAACGCATTGCGGATGCCTCTCCGGAGAAGCTACTACAGAGAGGATATAGTATTACATTGAAAAATGGTAAAGCGGTTACAGATGCTTCGCAGGTAGATACCGGCGATACGCTGATTACCCGGTTGGCAAAAGGAGAGGTTGTAAGTACGGTCTCTCCTAAATAGCATATAAAGATTATGAAAAAAGAAACCTATTCACAAGCAATCGAACGATTAGAGAAAATCGTTCGTCAGATTGATAACAATGAGTTGGAAATTGATGCGTTGAGCGAGAAGATTAAAGAAGCCAATGATATCATTGCTTTTTGTTCGGCAAAGCTCACTAAAGCCGATGCGGAAGTTGAAAAATTATTGAAAGAAAAGCAACAATCTGAGGAATAAAGCGTATTTTTGCTTTTCGTAAAAGCGAAACTATAAATAGATGTCGATATGAAGGAAATAGATTGGTCAAATCTGTCGTTTGGCTATATGCCGACAGATTACAACGTGAGAATCAATTATCGCAATGGCGAGTGGGGACTACTGGAAACAAGTAGCAGTGAATATATCAATATGCATATGGCAGCCACTTGCTTGCATTATGGACAAGAATCATTCGAGGGGCTGAAAGCCTTCCGTGGTAAAGATGGTAAGATCCGGGTTTTCCGTATGCGTGAGAATGCAAAACGTATGCAACTCTCCTGCGAAGGAATAATGATGGCAAAGTTGCCTGTTGAACGGTTTGAAGAAGCTGTCCTGGAAGCGGTGAAGTTGAACGAACGTTTTGTACCACCTTATGAAAGCGGTGCATCTCTTTATATCCGTCCGCTATTGATTGGAATGGGAGCACAGGTAGGGGTGAAACCTGCTACAGAATACATGTTTATTGTATTTGTTACTCCCGTAGGACCTTATTTCAAAGCAGGTTTCAAGCCAACTCCTTATGCTATTCTCAGACACTATGACCGCGTAGCTCCATTGGGTACGGGCCGTTTCAAAATCGGAGGTAACTATGCCGCTAGCCTGGCAGCAGGAGAAGAAGCCCACAGATTAGGCTATTCGGCTGTGTTGTATCTGGATGCAAAAGAAAAGAAATATCTTGATGAATGTGGACCAGCCAACTTCTTTGGCATCCGTGGTAACTCTTATATAACTCCTAAGTCAGACTCTATCTTGCCATCCATCACCAATAATAGTTTGATGACTTTGGCAGAAGATTTGGGTATGACGGTAGAATGTCGTCCTGTAACAGTCGACGAACTGGCTACATTTGATGAGGCAGGTGCTTGTGGTACTGCCGCAGTTATCAGTCCGGTAGAACGGGTGGACGATCTGGACGAGAAGAAATCATATATACTCAGCAAAGACGGCGAAGCCGGACCGGTATGTACAAAACTGTATAATAAGTTGAGAGCTATTCAATATGGCGATGAACCGGATACACATGGCTGGGTGACAATCGTAGAATAATCCGGAATGAATTTTAAAATAACAACCCTCGTAGAAAACACTGTTTACGGCAAGGGATTGCAGGGAGAGCATGGGCTTTCCCTGTTTGTCGAAACACCCGAACATAAAGTTCTTTTTGATACGGGAGCTTCGGATCTTTTTATCCGTAACGCACGTTTAATGCATATTGATCTGAGCGAAGCAGATTATCTGGTGCTCTCTCATGGACATCGTGACCATACCGGCGGTTTGCACCATTTTATGGAAATCAATAAAACAGCTCCGATCATTTGTAAGCGTGAAGCATTTGTACGAAAGTTTAAGAATGACCGCGAAAACGGTATTCATCACTCGGAAAACCTGGATAAGTCCCGTTTCCGTTTTATAACTGAGCAAACTGAGATTGTGCCTGGAGTACATGTATTTCCTGATATTAAGATTGTCGACAAGCATGACACTCATTTTGAGCAATTCTATATTGAAGAGGAGAGCGGAATAGTGACTGATACGTTTGAGGATGAGTTATGTGTAGCTCTGAAAAGCGAAAAAGCAATGTCGGTAATAAGTGCCTGCTCGCATCGGGGAATTACCAATATGGTGCGTGCTGTACAGGAAGTCTTTCCAAGCATTCCTTTGCAGATTGTACTGGGTGGATTTCATATCCACGAAACAACAGCAGAGAAGTTTAAT
Organism: Bacteroides sp. 51; assembly: GCF_010500965.1. Taxonomy (GTDB): domain Bacteria; phylum Bacteroidota; class Bacteroidia; order Bacteroidales; family Bacteroidaceae; genus Bacteroides. The sequence continues at coordinate 132,845 of NZ_QVMI01000017.1, forward strand.
GTGATCTCCGGATTTTTCGGGCGCAACTTGCCTAAACGTTTGGGCGTTTGCCATTGTACGGGAGTGGAGAAATATGCGATGTTCCGCCATCAGTTTAACGATCGGGTATATTATAACTATACCGGCTGGATAGAAAAGATTTAATCAATGGGAAAGAATAAACTACAGAAGTTTGCCGATATGGCAAGTTACCCTCATGTATTTGAATATCCGTATTCTGTAGCGGATAATGTTCCGTTTAAGATGAAAGGTAAATGGAATAAGGACTTCTTTAAAAATGATAACCCGATTGTATTGGAATTGGGTTGTGGGAGAGGGGAATATACCGTCGGTCTCGGTAAGATGTTTCCGGATAAGAACTTTATTGCCGTAGATATTAAAGGTGCGCGCATGTGGAGCGGTGCAACCGATTCATTGGAGGCAGGCATGAAGAATGTAGCTTTTCTCCGTACCAATATTGAGATCATTGATCGCTTCTTTGCCGAAAATGAAGTGAGTGAAATATGGTTGACCTTTTCCGATCCGCAAATGAAGAAAGCAACTAAGCGGCTTACTTCTACCTATTTTATGGAACGTTACCGTCGTTTCCTGAAATCGGATGGAATTATTCATGTAAAAACGGATAGTAATTTTATGTTTACCTATACCAAATACATGACAGAAGAAAACCAGCTTCCTGTAGAATTCATAACCGAGGATTTGTATAATTCAGGTTGGGTTGATAATATCTTAGGAATCAAAACCTACTACGAACAACAATGGTTGGATCGAGGTTTAAACATAAAATACATCAAGTTCCTTTTACCACAAGGTATGGAACTTAAGGAACCGGATGTGGAAATTGAACTCGATCCATACCGTAGTTATAATCGCAGTAAACGTAGCGGACTTAAAACAGCTAAATAAATTATAAATTTTGAATTTTGAATTATTGGCTGTTATAAAGGGTATTTAATTCAAAACTCAAAATTCATCATTCAAAATTAATTATGACTTTATACCCCAAACTTATACTCAACGCACTTGAAACCGTACGTTACCCCGGTACCGGAAAGAATCTGGTCGAAGCCGGTATGGTAGATGATAATATGCGTATTGACGGAATGAAGGTTTCTTTCTCTTTGGTTTTTGAGAAACCAACCGATCCGTTTATCAAATCCGTAGTTAAAGCAGCAGAAACAGCTATTCTTACTTATGTAGACCGCAATGTGGAAGTTGACATATCCGTAAAATCTAAACAAGCCCCCCGTCCGGAGGTTGGCAAGCTGTTGCCACAGGTGAAGAATATTATTGGCATATCTTCCGGTAAAGGTGGTGTTGGTAAATCTACGGTTGCTGCCAATCTTGCGGTTGCTTTAGCAAAGATGGGGCATAAGGTGGGACTACTTGATGCCGATGTTTTTGGGCCTTCTATGCCTAAAATGTTTCAGGTAGAAGATGCCCGGCCCCATGCGGAACAAATGGACGGACGCGACATGATCATCCCCGTAGAGAAATATGGAGTAAAGCTATTATCTATCGGTTTTTTTGTAGATCCCGATCAAGCTACGCTTTGGCGTGGTGGTATGGCTAGCAATGCTCTGAAACAATTAATCGGTGATGCACTTTGGGGAGATCTGGATTACTTCCTGATAGACCTTCCTCCCGGTACAAGCGATATCCACCTGACTATTGTACAAACCCTGGCCATGACGGGTGCTGTTGTGGTGAGTACGCCACAAGAAGTTGCTTTGGCCGATGCCCGTAAGGGGATTAACATGTTTACCAATGATAAAGTAAATGTTCCTATTCTGGGATTGGTAGAAAATATGTCCTGGTTCACTCCCGCGGAACTTCCTGAAAATAAGTATTATATCTTTGGAAAAGACGGGGCAAAGAAGTTGGCCGAAGAAATGAATGTTCCTCTGCTTGGTCAGATTCCTTTGGTGCAAAGTATTCGTGAAGGTGGAGACGAGGGTAAGCCGGTCGTCTTAGATGAAGACTCAATCACGGGACAGGCATTTATGAGACTGGCCGAAAATGTGGTTCATCAGGTGGATCATCGGAATGAGAATATGGACCCGACAAAGATTGTGGAGATTCATAAATAACAAATAAGAACCCCGGGAGTAGTTATTTCTGACCTCCCGGGAGTTTCTTTATTACTTTATTCGATTCTGAACATAATAGGCACCGTGTACTTTGTAGATACATCTTCACCTTTAATTTTTCCAGGTTTCCATTTAGGCATATTATTAATAATTCTAAGTGCTTCCTGATCGAGTGAAGGATCTACATTGCGTACGATTCGGGGATATTTTATATCTCCCTCTTTATCAACAACAAATTGTACAATTACTCTGCCTTGTATGCTCTTTTCTTTAGCATTAGCCGGATATTGCATTTCCTTTGTGATGTAATCCATTAGTGCTCTGGCGCCACCCGGAAATTCGGGCATATTATCAGCTAAGCCGTATACTGTTTCTCCATTGATCTTACTTTCTTCGTAATCAGTAATTTTAGATGGAGTAAATTGAGGAGAGTTGGCGCTTTGTCCCAGATTGAACATGATTGGAATCGTATATTTTACGTTCACAGCTTTTCCGCGTTGCATACCTGGTTTCCATTTAGGCATTAGGGTTATAACGCGCATAGCCTCTTCGTCTATTTCCGGGCTTACATTACGAATAATTGTTGGATTCTTGATATCTCCCGTTTCACTTACTACAAATTGTATAATAACACGTCCTTGTGTTTTGCTATCTTGTGCTGCTTTAGGATATTTGATATTTGCCGAAAGGAATTCCATCAGAGCCTTGTTTCCACCCGGGAATTCAGGCATCTGCTCTACGATCTCAAAGATGACATCTTCACCAGGACCTTTAACTTCTTCAGGAATGAAAGCCGGTACTTGGGCCATTACAATGACCATATTTTGCCGATCTTCCTTTTTACTATCACTTGTGACTGTTTGTGCCATTACAACATTCTCGCTAGTTCTGTACAACAAAGAAAATGTGGCTTGATCTTTCCATTCAAAAGAAAATTCACCTTTCTCGTTTGTAACAGTTAGTGGAGTCGTTGTGTTTGCCATAACAATCTGCACACCTTTTAAGGGTTTGTTATTTGTATTAATTACAGTTCCCTTATACAGGTACTTTTTTTCTTGTTGTATAGCGGCCGGTGGCGCAGGCGGTTCGGATGCTGTACGTGTTGCTGCGATGTAATTGTCCTGCTGAGTGGACGCAGTGAGTGGTTCTTGCACAGGTATATTACTTTCCTGTGTCTCTATTATAGCCGAACTGTTTTCGGGTTGGATCACATGGTCAATAAGTTTTTCTGTGCTACGCGCTATAGCTTCAATATTGCTTACAATAAGCAATAATGCGGCCAGGGGGAGGAAGATCAGGTACTTTGTTCTTCCTATCTGTTTGGTTCTTTTTTTATTCATCATTCTAATGCGAATTTTGAGTGGTAAAACATTGAAACTATTATAAAGAGTAGCTACTGACTTTTGATGTGCCAATCCCAACAAATGGTATTGGTATGTTTTGCAGTCATGACCCGTTTCCAGGACCTTATGATCTGCCATAAATTCAAGATTATTGCGTATTTCCCGCTTCATTAACCATACGAATGGGTTAAACCAACAAAGAATACATAGAAGTTCACTAAGAAGGACATCTATGGAATGCCATTGTGAGGCATGGGTTTGCTCGTGGGTGAGTATCTCCTCCAACTCCTGTTCCGTGTGTGAATCGGGGTGTACAAAGATCCATTTGAAAAAAGAGAAAGGTCCTTGATGTTTATCCAATAAATGGACTTTTGTGTTTTGTAATATAGTGGTTGGCGTGCGAAACCCTATCCTGATGATTCCTAAAAGCTGAACCAGGAAACGGATGATAAACAATCCGGCAATTCCCCAATATATATACTTCAAAGAGGAGATTATAAGGTATTTCCAGTCGGCTTGGGAGGCTTCATCCGAAAAATCAATGTTGATCTCCGGCAGTATTACGGTTGAATAAATATCAGCCATGGCCACTATTGGCTCTTGTTCTTTGATCCATTCCTGAATATTCAGGAGTGGATATAATATAGAGATACCGAAGAAGCATAATAATGCTGTGCGTCTCCATTTAAAGAATGTGTCTTTATAAAAGAATAACCTGTAGAAAGCATAAAAGAGCGCAATGGCTACATTTACTTTCAGGAAATAGGCTAATTCGGGGTTCATGGTATGGGTGTTTTTCTGGTTACTCTTTTTTGCCTTTTTCAATCATATCAATGATTTCTTTTAATTCGTCTGTGGATATTTTCCGGTCTTTGGCGAAGAAAGAAACCATTTCCTTGTATGAGTTCTCAAAGTAGTTGCGTACTACGCCGCTCATAAATGTGCGTTTATATTCGCTTTCTTTAATGGCGGGGGCATATTGATAAGTATTGCCTACACGTTCGGCCAGAACATAACCTTTCCTTTCCAGATTCTTAACGATGGATGCCACTGTAGTGTATGGCGGAGCAGGTTTAGCGAATTTGGCTACAATGTCTTTTACGAAGCAGCTATTCAACTCCCAAATATAGATCATCACTTCTTCTTCTTGTATCGTTAACTTTTCCATATAGCTATTTGAATTACGATTATATCACAAATCTACGAAAGTTTCGTAGTAATGCAAGGATGTTAGAGTTAAAGATTCTAAAAGTGAGTAATCCACAGGGCTTTAAATATATATCCCCCCAGTTAAGGCATTGAATGCCGACTGGGGGGATATGTATTTAAGCCCTGTGAGCTAGCTTTAGGATATTTGAAAAACCTGGCTGTAGCGCCTCGCTACCGATTATATGGTCTTACTTCCAATTTGTATGATCCTCCTTGTAACAAAGCCTCGTCGAATGCGATGGATATTTTTTTGCTTTCGCCCGACATCAAGGTAAAATAGTTCTCGTTGATGATGGCTGGTAATATCCTTTCGCCATCTGTTGTGCGAATAGCTTGTACATGTACGGCAAAAGCAACGCTTTTAGCTGATTTGGGTTGGGTAATGACGGCTTGTATCTCAGCTTTTCCATCTTTTTTGAGGAGTTGTGAGGTTACCTTCAGGTTTGCTTTGGGCAGAGCGTTCAGTGCGGTGAAGTCTATCCGGTTGGTGCCACGCCAGTACATGTTTTCACTGATGGTCTTTCCGGTATGGTCTTTCAAACGGAGTTTAATGAAATGCACATCGGTTAGTTCTTTATTGTGTTCCATGCCGCCATATACTTTAAAGTCCCAGAGCGAGTATCCCCAGCCGGTTCCGCGTTCCATTCCCTGCATGCGCACGTACCGGGCTTTGATATCATCGAAGTAGATTTTCTGTATACCTACTCTTCCATAGGTTACGGTAGATACGTCTTTCCAGGATTGTGCATCGTCCGATACTTGTATTTTGTACTTTTTGCCATAGGCTTTCTCCCAGTTGAGGCCTACACCGAAGATGTTTTCCTGTTTCTGTAAGTCGATGTATATCCATTCATTGTTATTCGAGTGACTGCTCCAGCGACTGTTCAGGTTGTTGTCGGTCACTTCTTCCGGTCTTCCGGTGTCGGATGAAGAGGCTGTGGCCGGTTTACCGAGCGCAATATTTTGGGCTTTCTCATAGAATGGGATATAAAAACAATGCGTGGCAGTATTGGAGTACGACTGTATGGTGGCCGATTGCCGAAAAGCGGTTACCTCCGAACCATCTGAATTGTAAACAGATGCTTCGGCCGTAAGTTCTTCCATATCCTTGGCGGTGGAATTGATTACTTTGATGGAGTTGGTGGCAGGATTCCATTGAATATGCATGGGTTCACAGGACTTTTTTACCCCCCAGTATGCACCGGTCAGGTCATAATAATAGTCGTATGTTTGCCATACCATCGAAGGATAGGCCGACTGGCTCATCCAGGTCATGATGCCCGAAGCATCTTCCCACATATTGTCCAGCCAGCCCTCGTACATGGCCTGGTTGGTTTCAATGTTGAGTAGTTGCGCTTTGCGGCAGTAATCTTCTATACTTTCGGGTGTTCCGTAGCGTCCGGCTATGCTTTCGTCGTACTTATCGGGTGTGGCGTTGAATGCCCATTGGCCGAAGAAGTGTTGGTTCCACATCTCGTTGCGCGGCCATAGTTTGTCTTTGGGCATGAATTTGATGAGGCTTTCGTAGTTTACGAATACTGCCGTGCCGATTTCTGTTCTCAGTCCCCAGGTAGCATTGTCGAGTGTCATGCTCTTAGGATAGGGGGTGAAGTACCACCTGGGATCGAAGTTGCCCCATACACCGCTACCGGAGAGGCTCTCGGCATTCGAGATGGGTTGGTAATACCGATCGTTGCCGTCGAATGTGGCGATGTTTTCCTTTAGCCAGTTCTTGAGAGGCGCTACGGGATATCCTTCGTTGTTTCCGCACCATACGGCTACGCAGGGGTGATTGCGTATTCTCAGAATCTTTTCAATGGCATTCCGGTTGAAGCAATGAATGTCCGATGGAAGGTTTGGATTGGCATTGAGCCAGAAGTCGTCCCAAACCAGGATACCGTATTTATCACATGCTTCGTAGAACTCATCGTCGGTTGTGGAGCCTAGCCAGTTGCGGATGATGTTGAAGTTCATCTCTTTGTGCAATTGGACTTTGGTATCGTATTCGTTTCCGCGGCATCTCAAGAGATATTCAGACATGCCCCAGTTTCCGCCTTTGAGGAATACGCGTTTACCGTTGATGGAGACATGGAGTACATCGCCTTCGGTGTCGTAGGTGTATTTCCTGATTCCGAATTTGATTTGTTGTGTTTCGGATACCTTGCCGTCTACTTCCAGGGTGATGTCGCACACATAGAGGTGGGGTTCGCCGTATCCGTTTGGCCACCATAGTCGTGGGTTGTTAATGATTAGCTCGTGGAGTGCGGATTTATCGAAGTTATATTCGGTGGTGCGGCCAGGGTTGGCATTTACTCTTTGGGAGAATTCGATGTTGCCCGGCTGTATCTTTACTTTTAATGTTCCTTCTTTATGGGATTGGGTGGGGTTCTTTATTCCGAAGGATAGTGACAGTTCGGCTCGGGCATTGGTAGGCAGGTCGGTTCTGATCCATGGATCTTCGATCAACAATCCTCCGGTGTTGCTTAGAAACACTTTATCGGTGATACCAGAGTTTAGTCCCGGAACGTATGGCATCCAATCCCATCCGCCACTGGAAATGTAGGTAGGGGTTCCGTAGTTGTTCAGTGGGTGTTCGGGGATTTCGACACGTACGGTGAGTATGTTCTTTTCGTTGCGGCGGGCAATGTCGGTGATGTCGAATTTACCTCTTTGCATGAATCCGTCGAGTATTCCGAGCGACTTTCCGTTGAGTGTGATTTCGCCTCTGCGGTTTATTCCCCTGAAGTTCAGCCAGATCTTTTCTTGGGTAAAGTCTGTGGGGATATCGAATTGGCAGCGGTACATGAATGGACAGTCGTACTTTGCTTTGTCTACCTGGTAGATGTTGTCGCCGAAGTTCGGGTCTTTTTCCAGTCCGGCTTCCACGTAAGAGACGAATACGGTTCCGGGTACAACGGCGTCGATCCATTGTTCCTGGTGTTGGGGCGTTACTTGCCAGGTCACCCCGGGGTTGGAGCTTTCCAGTGATTGTATCCGGTGCTGGGCTAGCATTCCGGCTGGTAATAACAGGAGCGCTGCGAGTGGCAGGGAGTATTTTTTTATGTTTATCTGCATTTAGATTGATGTTATTTGGTTCTTTATTATTAGTAATGCGCTTTGCGACATGAGGGCAGACACAAGGCCTGCCCCTACACAAAAGTGGTGAAAGTTTTGTTATTCTGCAAGTATCATCAGTTTCACCGAATTGATGTGCATCCAGGTGGATGATCCGAAGCTGACTGCCCAACCGATGGTAACGGTTTTCGGCTGATCGAGTTCAAACTCCATGCTGTGCGTGCCTCCCATGAAATCTTTATTCCAAACGTGCGAGGCAATGGCTTCGCCGGTATTTCCGATGTCGGGCAGCGTATTGCCGGTGGCCACCATGAAGTTTCCTGTGAAGTTGTCCGATCCGCCGCCATCGCTGTAGAACTCGATGGAATAATGACCCGCAGGTAGTGATATGGTTTGATAAATCTTACCGTTGGTTACGCCATCGCCGCCCCAGTCTTTGGATTCGAAATGTATTACGCCTCCCGAGTCGGTAGACCATCCGCCGGCCGTATCGCCATTCTGGTTAATGATGTTAGGCGTGTACTGCCAGTCTTTGATGACTCCCCATTTGCCCGTGCCATCGTCCGACCTGGCAAACGGATTCCCGGGATTCTTGATCAGGCGAGTGATATCTTCGTTTACACCTATATATAAAGGAGCTACTTTGAAGGTATCAATAGATAGTTCATCGGGCAGGTAGTAGGCTTGCATACTGAACTCACTCATGCTTTTGAAGTTTTCCAGTATGGTCTTTTTCTCCGATGTCGGTACTTTTATGGTATGTGCCCGGTCGTTGGAATCCGTATAATCTACCTTGACGAAAGGTGATGTTTCATCTCCGTTGTACCACTCAATGACTACGTTGTCGCCTACTTTTTCGGCGCTTTTGATTGGGCGGTTGTAGAGCGTTTGCCTGTACGTGTCTCCATAGGATACACCCGTAGTGACAACCGGAATAGAGGAGTTGCCTTCGCCATCATACGAAATCACTTCGAAGTAATACCTTCCTTCGGGCAGTGCGATAGGCTTTTCTATAATATCTACGCCCGATGTTCTTTGTACATCGATAACCAGTGAGTCTTTCCGGTTGTTCCAGTAGATGTTCACTTTAGTGATCTTCGGATCAGAGGTAAGCATACCGTAGAATACTACGCGCTCGTCACCCGACAGGAATATAGCTGGGTCTACTTTGCCGGTATATAGCCTTGGCTTACCCTCTGTATATTTCAGATAATCGTCCATGTCCGAGCAAGATGCGGCACCAAACAGGTACACGAATACCATGACCGGAAGTACTGATTGTATAAATTGTTTCATGATTCTTTCCTTTCTGTTATTTATCATTACCCCATAAAGTTACTTCACTGATCACCATATTGGTGTTTCCGGACCAGTTGTTCAGGCAGCGGATACGGATATAACGCACCTTAGGCATATCACTCGGAATATCCGCGTCATCGCCCTGGCGGGCTACACGGCGGTCGTCTTCGGTGAGTAGTCCTACAGGTAGTCCGGATGGTTTTATATTCTCAATGGTCACCAGCTTGGTCCAGCCGTCAAAGCTTCCCGACGGATCGAATGTTTCGCATCCCCAGATTTCGTATAGCCTTGGGCTTACGTCATTGAACATGTGCTTATCATCTGCGGTTGGTTGCAGATTAAAGCGGCTCAACTGTGCTGTGACACCCATATCGAAGGATACGTATTTGGGCTCTCCCGAAGCAATGTTACCGGTATGAGCGGCTTCGCCGTCGTTCACGCCATCCCACATGTATTCCAGGCTTCCGCCCCAGTTGGTGGCGGGGGCGTCGCCAGGCAGGATGAGGGCTTTGAATTTCGTCTTATCGAGCATGATTTCATAGATTGGGGTAACTTCTGCGTAAACCGTGTCGGACAGGTTCTCCCATTTATCGCGAACAACGACAGCGAACTTCCGGGGTTCGGACTCATATCCTCTGACAAAGAACTTAGCTGTGTTAAGCGCTGTGTAGAAGGTTTCGGCTGTAGTCATCTCTCCGTCTTCATTAGCGGTGGAGACCATGATGGCTAAGTCCGCTCTGGCTTCATTATTGATAACAATATTGATTCCTCCAAAGTCGGGGTTGATTTCCAATTGTCCGGCGGTAAGGATCACCTGCGGGGTGAGGGGTTTGATCTTTGTTTCAACCGCTACCGACTTATTTTCGCTCCGGTCTACAGCATAGAGTTGAATGGTGTATTCGTCTGTGTCGCCGAATCCTTCTACCCGTATAGAGTTGGTATAGTAAGAAGAGCGGGCGTTTACCACCTGTCCTTTCTTATTGGTATAGCTAGCCAGTACATACAGCAGGTCTTCGTTGGTAGGTAGGCTGTAGTGAATCAATGCAGCACCTGACAAGTTTTCGACTGTTACATTGTACACCGGTTCGGGTGCACTTTTGTCTTTTTCCATAGGCGAGTTAACATCGTCCGAGCAACTGCCCATGACAAATATATGCAGTACGCCTACTATAAATGCAATGTATTTTTTCATATTCATTTCGTTTTTCAGGTTTACCACCCAGGGTTTTGTACTAGATTTGTATTTAAGAGCAGCGTATACTTCTTTATTGGGAACAGGTAGTCGCGTGGGGCAACAAACTCCTGGCTAAAGAGCATCTTGGGTCTGTAGTATGCTTCGGGTATTTCCTGATCAATATCCCAACCGTACACTTTCTTATTCATCACCTTGTCGGCCTCTTTCCAGCGGCGGATGTCCCAGAAACGTTGGCCTTCGAACATCAGTTCGATGGTTCTTTCCTGATGTATAATCTCGCGCAGGCCGTCGGCAGATGCAAACTTGTTGGGTTTGGTAGAGAATTGCGTCCATGACTCTTTTACTCCTTTTAGTCCGGCTCTTTCTCTTACCTTGTCTAGCCATACAATGGCTTCGTCCTGTTTACCGGTTTCGTTGAGGGCTTCGGCATACATCAGATAAAGATCGGACAGGCGGAATTCCGGCCAAGGGTATTCCTCGTATGTACTGCTGTTGTCGGATAGAACGTATTTCCAGTTGACCAGTTTCTTGGTCCAGTATCCGGTTACGGTATAGTTATAGGTACCCAGTTTGGCTTGTGGTTGCCCTACGCGTGCTTTAACGGTCCAGGCATTGTCGTCGCTACGGTTGTTTTCCATAAACCATAACGATCCGTCGAACGCCAGGTTGGCGTAGAACCGCGGCTCTCTACCGAAGTGGATGTTGGCTGTGGCGTATCCCTCTACCAGTTTGAAGCGATTTTCATGATTCGGAACGCTGATATCATACCTGCCGCTGTAGTTCCATATCTTATCTTCGTTCATGGGCACCCCATTCTCGGTATAGTACTGATCGGTAATGTGCAGTGTAGGATTCATCAAATCGCGTGCCGCCCACATGTTAAGCAAATACTGCGGGTCGACACGTGCCATACAATCAACTTGTAATTCGTTGACCCGGCGTCCGGACAATCCCCAGATCAGTTCACTGTTCCATTTTTCGCTGAAGCTGTTGCGGATGCTCATCTGTAGTTTGATATCATCGCTCAGAGGCAGGTAGGATGTGAAAGTGTATAGCTTCATGAAGTTCTCTTCGCAGGATTCGATGGCGGCTTTGCATATTGACGCTGCTTTCTCCCATTTAGTGACATCGTAAACGGAGTTGAACAGGTGTTCGCCGTCTTTATCCACAAAGTCGGCATAGTCGGGGTTACCATTGAATAGCGGACTGGCTGCGGTAAGCCATAGTTTGGCTTTAAGCATCAAGGCTGCGGGTTTGGTAACGCGTCCCAGTTCTTCTACACGGTTGGTAATGTCTTGTGGGAGTTCGGTGATTGCCTCATCCAACAGGTCGGAGATGTATTGCACCGCTTCGTCCACCGGACTTCTTTTCAGGCGTACTTCATCGGGTGAGGAGTAAACCGGCAGGTTTTTATCGGCAATAACGATCGGACCGTACATACGGAACAGTTGGAAGTGGTAGTAGGCTTTCAGGAACTTGACTTCGCTGATCCATCTGAGGCGCATGCTGATACTCAGGTCCTGCACTTTGGTGCGGTCTTCGACGTATTCGAGGAAGATGTTACAGTCTCTGATGGCTTTGTAGTACGACTTGCCACCATTGCTTCCGTCCCAGCAGTTCATATACGGGTCGTTGGCGTTCTGATTTCCACGGGCAATCTGCCAGGGGGTATGACTGTTTCCGGGGTAGAATACCCACACTTCGTCGGCTCCCATGAGGCCGGTGTTTCCCCATCCGGTGTTGTTGTCGGGCAGATAGGAGTAGCATGTAAAGAGATATTTCTCGGCTTCATTCCGGTTGGTGAAGGAATTGTCGAGCGTGGCTATATTGTCCGGCACCACGTCCAGATAGTCGGTGCATGAGCTAAACAGGCCACCGAGTGACCATAGCATGGTTAGTATGATGGTATATATCTTTTTCATTTATATCGGGTATTTAGAAGTTGATTTGAAATCCCAGGTTAACGACGCGCTGAATGGGATAACCCAGTCCGTTGCCTCCCATTTCCACATCCCAGAGGTCGAATCCGCTGAACATCAAGAGGTTGTTTCCACTGGCGTACAGGCGTAGCGATTCAACACGTAGTTTCCTCAGTAGTTTTTCGGGGACTTTATATCCTACTTCTACGGTTTTTAGTCGTAGGAATGCTCCGTTGCGCATGAACCAGGAGTTTCTTACGCCTGTATTGTTTTTCACGAGTGTCGGACTGAGTCGTGGCCACAGGGCGTAGATGTCGCGGTTGTCTTCCGACCAATGGTCGTCGGCATAGGCTCTGATCAGTGGCACATCGTTTTGGAACGGAGATGTTTTGTCACCATCAATCCAGAATGATGATCGTGCCGAACCCTGAAAGAAGGTGGAGAAGTCGAAACGATTGTTGCCTATGGAGAAACCGAATCCGTACACAATTTCCGGAACGGTAGGGTGACCCAGCGGTACCATATCGTCGTCGGTAATCTGTCCGTCGCCGTTCGTATCGTAGTATTTAATATCCCCCGGACCGTACTCTCCGTAGTTTTGCCGGGGCGAGTTGAGTACGTCGTACTCATCAATAAACAGTCTTTCGGCGATGAGTCCGTATTCTTGTTTGAGCGACTGGCCGATGTGCAGGCGGTATTTCTCATTATATGCCGGTTCTTCGTACTTCACGAATTCGCTGTGTGCATAGGTAAAGTTTCCGCGGGCTTGTATCCAGTATCCGTTTTTGAACATCTTGTTGTAGTCTATCGAGAAGTCTACGCCCGATGCTTTGGCCTCGCCTACGTTGGCCCGTACGGTAGAGGATAGTCCCATGGATGGCGGTATGGAGGTTCTGTCCATCAGGATGTTTTTCCGTCTCTCGGTGAAGAAATCGAACTGGATATCAAATTCGTTGAACAGGCCGAGTTCGAAACCATAATTGGCTTTATAGGATTTCTCCCAACTGATGGTGCGGTTGTCGTACCGGTTGATGGTTACACCGTCTCGACCGTATCCGAAGTTCTCGCCAAACTGGTATCCTTTCCATTCGTCGTTCATATTCATGTCCGAGAGGTAGAAGAAGCGGTCGTTTTCATCGCCGATGGCATCGTTACCCACGAGTCCGTAGGTGGCTTTAAGCTTGAATTTGGATACCACGCGGCTGAGAGGTTCAAAGAATTTCTCGTTCGAAACGATCCAACCCACACCGACGGCGGGGAAGAAACCGTAACGTTTGGATTTGTAGAAACGTTCCGAACCGTTGTAACCGAAGTTAAACTCGGCCAGGTAACGACCGTCGTAAGCATAAGTGAAACGACCGGACAGACCTTGGTTGCGGTAGGGAAGGGATTTCTGCAAGGTGCCTTTGTTGGCGTAGATTTGTTCGCGGCGTTGGAAGACGAGCATACCGCTTACATCGTTCATGCCAAATACCCTGTTGTATGACAAAGCCGCCTCGATATATACGGTAGAATTGATGTCTTTGTCCTTGCCTTCGCTATAGTCCAGATACTCCGTCGGGTTGCCGTCTTCGTTGAGCAACATAATGGTGTATTCGTCTTGTTTCTTATCGTACGATCGCACTCCATAATAATAAGGGTTGTACTTGCGCTCGACATCGAAGTAGGAATAGCGCGATGTATTGAACATAGCACGGAAGTTCAGTCCCTTGGTGATGAAATTCAGGTCTTGTTTTACTTCGGCTTGTGCATCGAGTTGTGATTTGGAGTAGTCCATATACCCTCTCACCATTTCGGCGTACGGGTTAATGTAATCGGCGCTCTTCCCACCTGCCGAGCGGCTGGCGTTACCAAACAGAATGTGTTTCGTATCGGGCTGTATGGACGAGGGGTAGTAGGCCGGGAACTGTACCGGATTGGCGACCATGATTCTTCTGTACATGGCTTCCCCGCCGCTGATGCGGTTGCCCCAATCATCGTATCCGCCAAGAGGACCACGATAGTCATCGAAACTACCGGACAGACGTATGGAGGCTTTCGTGGTTTTGGTTAGTTCGAGGTTGATGTTGGACCGGATTTGGTAGGTTTGCAGGTTGATGTTGTTGTTGAAATTGTTCTTGTTATCTACCTTCAGGTTACCTCCGTCGCGGCTATAGCTTGCTGCGATATAGTAGCGTCCGATACCTCCACCCCCGCTGAGGTTCATGTTTACGCGTTGACTGTTGGCTACGTCTTTGATGAGTAGTTTTCTCCAATCGTTTGCCGGATAAACGTATGGGTTCTTGCCGGCAACGGTGTTGTCGATCTTTTCGTACGAGTAGGGTAGTGGCCGGTCGGGGTTGCGGGTAAGCGTGGCTTCGTTGGCCATTCGCATGAACGTTATCGGGTCGGCCAGTTTGATGTCCTGGGTGTTTCCGGAGAAGGAGTTTTCAAACCGGACGGATACTTTGATTGGTCCTTCATGCCCTTCTTTGGTCGATACCTGAATTACACCGTTGGCTCCGCGCGCACCGTAGAGCGCCGTGGCGGTGGCATCTTTAAGGATAGAGAAGGCGGAGATATCGTCGGGTTGCAGGCGCGACAGTTCGGTGGTGGTAGACTCTGCCCCGTCGATAAGAATGAGTGGATCTTTCTTGTATCCGAATGTCGTTACCCCACGGATAAAGAAGTCGGCATTGTCCTTGCCCGGCTCACCGCTGCGTTGGTAGGCAATCACCCCGGACATACGTCCGGCCAATGCCGTGGTGAGGTTACTGGAAGGGACTTTCAGCGACTTTGGGTTGACGGTTTGTATGGAGCTGATCATACTTTCCTTCTTTTGTGTACCGAAGGCTACGACAACCACTTCGTCGAGTGCTTTGGCATCTTCCTGCAATACCACGTCAATGACGGTTTGGAGGTTTACGGCTACTTCTGCCGGTTGCATCCCCATAAACGAGTAAACCAGCGTGGCATCTGTGGGTACATTGTTCAGTGTGTAGTTACCATCGGCGTTGGTGATGGTGGCGTTGGTAGTTCCTTTTACTACGACCGTGGCGCCGGGCACGGGGTCGTTGTAACTGTCTTTCACGGTACCTTTTACGGTGAGGCGTTGTTGATGTTGGTCTTTGACTTCGGGCGTATGATCACCCTCGAAGGCCAACGCTCTTCCTGCGCACAGGGTCAGGAGAATGAAAAGGCCGACTTTGAGAAAAGACCGGGTCTTCACATAGTGTGTTTTCGTCATAAGATTAAAAAGTTAAATTAGTATTTGATTTAATAAGTTGATTAACAAATTCTCATAACATTAAATCTAGGGTCAAAATTATGGCTTATGGGGACTGTGCTGTGAGTGATTCTTCTGCAAAAAATGAAAAAATTGCTGCATTTGCATCGTTTGAGGGTAATACAGTGCGCATATTTTATATTTTGCAGCATTTTTGTCATAAAGTACCGTTACCCCATTTTAAGAATGCTGTACTGTTTTTCTTTCGATTGTTATGGTTCTTCTTTCAAATGCAAGTACTATAATTTTGTTTAGATGTACATCTAAATGTAATTGACATGTACATCTAAAATAAGTTGACACCTAGGTGTAAATACGATGAAGAAAGCACTGTTTGAGAAAGATGAAGTAATTTGTTTCAGGTTTCTCTTACGTTGTTTTAAAAAGATGCAAGTATGCTGTAGGGGCAGGCCGGCGGGTATAAAAAAGAAAAGGCACCCGCTCTATCACAGAGCAGAGTGCCCGGATTTCTCTTTGAGTTTCTTAATCTGCCTTCATTTGCTTATCACTAAGTACATGCGAAAAATAGTATATTGAAAATCATGAGAAAAATTAAGCTAAGAGCAAAAATATGCATTATTACCCTGGGCAACCGAATAAAATCAATGCAAAAACAAGCACTTTTGCAGCAAAGCATCATTCTTCCTTCTCCAGATTACTTCTGGTCAGATTTTGATTCTGTTTCTCGAACTCTTTGGGCGTCATTCCAAACTGTTTGAGGAAAAGTTTGGCAAAGTAGGAAGCCGAATTGAAACCTACCATGAAACAAATATCACCTATCAGATACTTCCCTTCCTGTATCAACTCTGCCGCCTTCTTCAAACGGATGAGGCGGATGAAATCCACCGGATAAAGATTAAACAAGATCTTTATTTTCCGTAACAAACTGGAGCGGCTCATACAGAGAATATCCGCCATGCGTTCAACATTAAAGTTCTCGTCGGCAATGTTCTCATCTATAATCGTGATTACCTTATTCATAAACTCCTCGTCGGCCTTGTTGAGCTGCATGTTCGTCACTGGGAAGAAAGGACGTTTGGAGAAAGCCTCACGCTCTTTCCGACGGTTGTTTAGCAAGGAGAGCACCTGGTTTTTGAGGAAGTTGAGCGAGAAAGGTTTCTCTACGTACGCCTCGGCGCCAATCTTCAAGCCATTGATTTTGCTTTCCAGATCGTTCTTTGCCGTAAGGAATATCACGGGAATGTGACTCAGGTCGATGTCCGATTTGATTTCGCGGCACAGTTCCCAACCGTTCATTACGGGCATCATAATGTCGCTCACCACCAGGTCGATATGGCTGTTGTGGAGAATTTCAAGCGCATCCTTGCCGTTGCGGGCACACTCTACCGTGAATGATTCGCGCAGGCCATCCAGCATAAAATCGAGCATTGTTTCCTCATCTTCCACCACTAGCAGCGTGTAGCAAATGTTGTCGGCATCGTAGGACGAAGGCTCCTCGTCGAGCGGTAAATTCTGTCCAACCATGATTTCGTTGTGCTGCTGTATCCTTTCCTTATTCAGCGGAATGGTCAGCACGAATGTGTTTTCCGGCTGGGTGGTGTCCAGGCAGAGACTACCTTTGTGCATCTCGGCCAACGAGCGCGCCAGGGGCAATCCCATGCCTACGCCGAAACTTATGGCATCTTTCTTGGCCATTTGGTAGAACGGCTGGAAGATGTGCTCGCTTTTTTCCAATGGAATCTTTTCACCATCGCTCACCACGCGTATGGTGAACGTGCTATCGTCTACGATGAATTCCACCATGATCTTCTTTAGCGTATATTTGAGCGCATTGTTCAACAGGTTGCTCAGAATGCGGGTTATAGCCTCCTTGTCTATCGATGCCCTGACTTCCATCTCCGGGATATGAAGGAACAATTCCTTTTTCTTCTGCAGGATGGTTGGTTCGAAGCGGGCTATTGTTTCGTTCAATAGCGTAACCACGTTTACGTTCTCGAAGTGTATTTTGAATTGCTGCGAATCAATCTTCTGGAAATCCAGCAATTGTCCGGTGAGTTCCAGCAACCGCTTGGTGTTTTGTGCAATTACCCCCAGGTTCTTGTTCACCTTTGCATCTTCGAGACCCATCTCCTGGATGGTTTCCAACGGGCCGTTAATCAGCGTCAACGGCGTGCGTACCTCATGGGCAATGGTGGCGAAGAAACTCACTTTCGATTCGTACAATTCCTTTTCTTTCTCAATCTCGAACAGCTTCTGATGCTCCCGCATTTGTTTTTCTTTGCGCTGCCTGTACCAGAAGAGCACATAGGAAATAAGTGATATTCCTATAATGGAGTAGACAATATATGCCCAGACAGACTTCCACCAAGGGGGAAGAATAACGATGGACAGGGAACGGCTGGCGAATTGTCCGTTGAACCCATCGTGTGTGGCCCGAACGCGGAAGATGTATTCGCCGGGCGGTAGTTTGGCGTATGAAATGTTCTGGCTGCTTGCCGCCCGTACCCAATCATTATCCACCGGGTCCATGCGGTAGTAGTATTGGTTGGCCTCCGCGGTAGAATAGTTCAGTAGCGCCACATCGAAACTGATGTTCGACATGTCGTAGTCGAGCACGATCTTATCCGTGTGTGTAATGCTCTTTTTGAGTGGCGACTGTGGGGTGTGCGTGGTTATTTCCTTATTATATATAGAGAATTTCGATATGTATACCGGGGGGAGATCCTGCATCATATCGGCTGTATAAGGATCAAAAGAGATCAGTCCGTCAATACCACCGAAGTAGAACTTCCCGTCGCTTGCCTTCAGGGCCGACTTATAATTAAACTGATTGCCCAGCAGTCCGTCTTTCGTCGTAAATATCCGTACGTTTCCGTTATCGGGGTTGAACTTAACCAGCCCCCTGTTCGTTCCGAACCAGAGGTTGTGCTGGTCATCTTCCAGAATCTTGTATGCTACATCGTCCGGCAACCCCTCGCGGATGGAGTAGGACGTAAAGTTATCCTCTTCGGGGTTGTAGCGGCAAATCCCCCCACGGTCGGTAGAGAACCAAAGCGTTCCCCGGCTATTCTGAAAAATAGAACTCACGGAGTTGGACGCCAGGCAATTATCCTTTCCTTTCTCGTAAATATACTTGTGAAAAGTCTGCGCCGCAGGGTCGTGCTTCCACAATCCGCTACCCATGGTAGCGAACCACATGATACCGTCCTTGTCTTCCATGATGTCGAATATCCAGTCGTACCCCGTATCGCTAATCAGGCTGAACGACAGACTTCCCGGGGGAGCCATGTACAACCCCCATCCGTTTCCGATCCATGTTTGTTTCTTACTGTCGACATAGAACGCATAGATGCTATTCTCGGCCAGATTCAAATCCTTTGCGGTATAATGCCTGAATGATTTCTGTGAAAGTTCGAAAACATCCATCCCCTGTTTGAATAACCCGCAATAAACCTGGTTATTATAATAACTCATGTTCAGCGTAATCTGATGACTCACGTTGCGCCCCTTTCCGTAGTTCGGCCTGCTGACCTGTCCGTTCTTCGGATTAAGTATGTTCACCCCATTGTTCTCGGTGCCTATCCATATGTTTCCGTCGGCATCTTCTACAAGTTCGCGTATGCGCTTGGTGCTCAGGGAATTTTCATTGCTATCGGGTACATACTTATCGAAAAGCAATTGGCGGTTAGGGCGATAGTTTACCCCGCCGAACAATGTTCCTATCCATACACCCTCCGAACGGTCGCCATAGATGGTATAGATGAAATTGTCCGAGAGGCTGAAAGGGCGAACCATATCTTCTTTAAGATGCACAACGCTTTCTCTCTCTTCGTTAATCACAAACAGTCCGTTGAATGTTCCCAGCCAGATCTCGTTGTTGATGTACTCCACATTGTGGAAAAAGATATTTCTGGTACTGGCCGGCAACGGTATATCCATCAATTCGTTTGTATTTGGATTATACCGGATGAGCTCGCCTTCATGTATGGTAAAGAGTAGATTGTCGTCCTGTGCGCAGATTCCGTTTATGGCTTTCCCGATCAGCGACCTTCCGTTCCTGTCGGTTTGGTATTGATCAAAGCTATCCTTCTTGCGGTTATAGCGAAAGAGGCCGATTCCCGACGTGCCTATCCACACATCTCCCCGTTCGTTGACACAAATGGAATTGGGGCTTTCGGTCTTGAACTTTTCTTTGTCCGTAATGGGGTAGAAGTGCATCTGCTCGTCCTTGATCCGGAACGCGCCCTGATCGGGAACCAGTACCCAGATGTTGTTTATCGAATCTTTCAGTATCTTTCCCACCCAATTGCCTATACCCACCCCTTCGGGCGATTCTTTGGAAAACTTGGTGAAGATGTCATCGGCCGGGTTGTAGATGTAAATCCCCCGGTCTGTTCCTACCCAGATATGGTGATTCTCGTCTTCATACAATGCGGCGATATTGTTGTTGCCTTCGCCCAATACGGCATCTTCACAATTAATCTGTATAATGGATGTGCCGTCGTACCGGTTCAGTCCGTTTTTGGTGCCGAACCACATGAAGCCATAACTATCCTGTAGAATGGCTTTGACATTACTTTGTGACAGTCCGTTCTCGCCGTTAATGTGCGTAAAGTAGTAACTGGCGGCTTCGCGCGCATACAGACAGACTGGGAATAAAAGGAAAACAAGGAGGATAGGTGTTATTTTTCGCATAATATTAGATAATTGGCTACACAAAGATGACACTTAGAGTCGTGATATCCAAAAAATGTAGGATAAAGACTTTCAAAAAGGATACTTGATTTAAGGTCTTGTTACAACACACAAAATTAAAGATTGCTCTGTTTCAACTTTAATAAACGTGTGGCAGAAAATGAAAATTATGCAGCAAATAATACTTAATTGCCTGATCGTCAGGTGCGGTTTCTGGAAATGAGAAAAGAATGATGTATATGCTCCGGCGGGTTGCTGTACTTTTGATGGTACGGATCATGCGGTTTGCGTTTCATTCTCCCATACTTTAGTTCAACAGTTCTTTTGGGCTGTGTAATATTAACAGTTAAACTTTTATTTAATTATTATGAAAGGAAAACGACCTCTAAGGCAAAAGCCTTTGCATTTCCCAATGCAGTTTTTTCTATTGTGCTTTTTACTTTTCATGTGCGGCGGCCATCTGATTGCGCAGAACATAGAAGTAAGAGGTAATGTCATTGATGCTTTAACGAATGAACCTTTAACCGGGGTTACAGTTGTTGAGAAAGGAACAACCAACGGAACCATCACCGATTTTGATGGTAACTTCCTGTTAAAAGTCCCCCAGGGTGCTACTTTGCAGGTGTCGTATATTGGTTATATCTCAATAGAGACAAAAGCTACTCCTAATTTGCGCATTAGCCTGAAAGAAGATTCCCAAACACTTGACGAAGTAGTAGTAGTCGGTTTCGGTGTACAAAAGAAAGTAAACCTTACCGGTGCCGTAGCTACGGCTAATGCCAAAGACCTGGAAGCACGCCCCGTGTCCAATGCCGTACAAGCGTTGCAGGGACTTATTCCCGGATTGAATATTTCTAACCAGGGACACGGTGGTGAGTTGAACAATACAAAATCAATCAGCATTCGTGGTATTGGTACCGTGGGTACTGATGCGAGTAACAATCCATATTCAAAGAGCGACCCGTTGGTACTGATAGACGGGATGGAAGGCGATATCAATACCATCAATCCGCAGGATATTGAAAATATATCTGTATTGAAAGATGCGGCGGCTTCTTCTATTTACGGATCGCGCGCACCTTTTGGGGTAATTCTTATCACTACGAAAGCGGGTAAAGAAGGACGCCCTGTGATCAATTACAATAATAGTTTCCGTTTCAACAAGCCGATCAAGTTACCTCGGATGATGAACTCCTGGGAGTATGTGAACTTCTATGATGATGCGAAGTTTAATCAAAACAACACACATTATTATACGGAAGAATATAAGCAAAAGGTAAAAGATTACTACGATGGAAAACTGGAACCCTGGGATGTGGCCGAGGCGCAAGGAGACGGTAAATGGAATTATGACTATACCTGGGGCAATGTTGACTGGATCAGAGAGTATTTCAGAAACAGTTCTTTCTCGCAGGAACACAATGCAAGTATCAGCGGGGGAACGGGTAAATATACCTATTACCTGTCTGGTAACTACATGGGACAAGATGGTTTTATGAGATATGGAACCGATGATTACGCCCGTTATAACCTGACGGCAAAGGTTTCTGCACATATTACGGATTATGTGAAAATCGACTATTCTTCCCGTTATGTCCGCACGGATTATGAACGCCCGGCTGTACTATGGAATGATTTCTATAATAATGTATTGCGTCGTTGTCGTCCGGTTCGTCCGATCTATGACCCGAATGGATATTACATGTCTGATATCAACTATATTGACGCTTTGCAGAATGGCGGACGCCACCGGGAGCAAAACGATGGATTATCTCAACAGATACGTATTACCATTACTCCGTTGAAGAACTGGAACATTATCGGAGAGTTTAACATGAAAACCGATAATAACTGGACGCATTATGACCATAAGCCCGTTTATTCGCACTACGCTAATGATCCGGAGAAAGCTTATATTGCCACGATGACGGGTCCCAGTCAGAGCAAAGTATCCGAAGAAGTATATAAAGGAACCTTCCTGAATCCAAACGTGTATACCAATTATAATATAAACTTCGGTAAACACGGACTGGCTGCCACTGCCGGTATGCAGATAGAACAACAGAAATTCAGAAAAGCAAACGCTAATCGCGCGGATATGATCTCTGAAGACTTGCCTGTATTAGACTTGACCACGAGTGGTTCTATTTATGAAATCGGTGGAGTTTATCAGGAATGGGCCAACGCCGGTTTCTTCGGACGTGTAAACTATGACTATGATGGTCGTTACCTGGTGGAAGGTAATCTTCGTTATGATGGTTCTTCCCGTTATCGCAGAGAAGACCGTTGGATACTCACTCCTTCTTTCTCTTTGGGATGGAACATTGCCCGCGAGAAGTTCTTTGAATCCTTAACGCCTTATGTTTCGACATTAAAGTTGAGAGGTTCTTATGGTGTATTGGCCAATCAAAATACGTTCAGCCTGTATCCTACGTATAGAGTGCTGCAAGTGGGAGCTTCTAACGCCAATTGGGTAATTAATGGTGCAAAGCCAAATACAGCGCAGGCTCCCAAACTGGTTACTTCTACCTTAACCTGGGAAAAAGTGAAAACCACCAATATCGGTTTGGATGTTGTGGCTATGGATGGTCGTCTGACCGGTTCTTTCGATTATTTCAATCGTAAAACCGAAGACATGATGGGACCGGGTGTAGATTTACCTGTAGTATTAGGAACCGATGTGCCCAGAACAAATAATACTGACTTGAAGACATACGGATGGGAACTTCAATTGGGTTGGAGAGATAAGATCGGCGATTTCTCTTATGGCGTACGCTTCAATCTTTCGGATGCCCAAACCAAGATCTTGCGTTATGGCAACCCAACGAAAGATTTGGGAACGTATATTGAAGGACAAAAAGTGGGTGACATCTATGGTTATACCACCATTGGTATTGCTAAGACCGAACAGGAAATGAACGACCATCTGGCCAGTCTTCCTAACGGTGGACAAAATGCACTGGGAAACCAATGGAGTGCCGGTGATATTATGTATGCAGATATAAATAATGATGGTAAGATCAATAACGGAAGTAACACACTCAACGATATGGGCGATATGAAAAAGATCGGTAATGATACTCCCCGTTTCCTCACCGGACTTAACCTGGATGCTTCATGGAAAGGTATTGACGTGCAGATGTTCTGGCAAGGTGTACTGAAACGTGATTTTTGGCCGGGAGATCGGAATATGACATTCTGGGGTGTAACGGACGGTGAATGGTGGTCTACTTCTCTGAAAGCACACATGGACCACTATCGTCCTGAGGGCCATCCGCTGGGAGCGAATATTGATTCGTACTATCCTCGCCCTGTATTTAATACAAAGAACAATAAAGTGCAGACCAAATATTTGCAGGATGCTTCTTATATCCGCTTGAAGAACGTGCAGATAGGATATACTTTCCCGAAAAGAATAGCAAATAAGTTGATGCTACAGAATCTTCGTATTTATGTATCCGGTGAAAACCTTCTTACCATTACCGATTTGAGCGACACAATGGACCCGGAAACAGCAGGCGTTGGCGGTCAGGCAAACGATCAGGCCAATGGTACGGTATATCCGTTGTCTAAAACCTATTCATTCGGATTGAGTGTAAACTTTTAAATCAATACAATAATGAAACAGAATACATATTTATCTATTTTAAAGGGGGTTGCATTAAGCCTTTCCTTTACATTTCTGGCAAGTTGTAATGACTTTCTGGATATCACCCCGCCATCTACCGTTTCTCCGGAAATGTATTTGGTTGAGGAATCTCAACTGGCAGCGTATACGATCAGGTATTACCAGGAAAACTTTCCGCGACTGAACGATCAGTATGGAGGAGATGTGGTCACAGATAATGCTACCACGAAAGCCGTAAATAACCGCTATGTACCGGGAGAGTGGAAAACACCCGAGAAAGACGGCGATTGGGACTTTAAACGCATTTACGAAATGAACTACTACCTGGAAACCGTAGTGCCCCGGCTGGAAGCAAACGAGATTAAAGGTGATCCGGTTAAGATTAAGCACTATGTTGGCGAAGGTTATTACTTGCGCGCATATCAGTATTTCTTTCGTTTAAAGAAACTGGGCGACTTCCCTATCATAACAAGAACATTCTCTGATGATGAGGTTGAGGCTTTGGTTGAAACTTCTCAGAGACAACCCCGCAATGAAGTGGCGCGTTTCATTTTGAGCGATTTGGATAAAGCCATCGCATTATTAACCAATAATCCCGATGGTGGAAAAGCGCGAATCACACTAAATGCCGCTTTGGTACTGAAAGCGCGTGTTGCTCTTTTCGAAGCAACCTGGTTGAAATATCATGCCGGAACTCCGCTTGTGCCTAATGGCCCTAACTGGCCGGGAAAGGACAAAGCGTATAATGCAAATTATCAGTTCCCCAGCGGGTCTTTACAGGGAGAAATTAATTTCTTCCTTGATGAAGCGATGAAAGCTTCGGAAATTGTGGCCGATGCTATTCAACTGGAAACAAACAGTAAAGTGATTCAGGAGAGCCTGGGAGATCCCGCCAATGATTATTATAATATGTTTGCCACTCAGGACCCACAGAAATATGCAGAGGTTATATTCTTCCGTCCGTACAGCACGGCTCTGAATTTGGGAACAGACTATAATCACCACATTTATCATGGTTATGCACGCGGCTATACACGCCAGATGGAACAAGTATTCCTGATGCAGAATGGTCTGCCCGTGTATGCTAATGGTAGCGGATATGCCGGTGATGATTTTATTGGCGATACGAAGGTGGATCGCGACTGGCGCTGGCGTCTTTTTATGAAGGCTCCGGGCGAGGTGAAGGCTTTTATCAATACATCGACTATTGAGCGATTCAGTGACGCCCCTATGGTGTATTCCAATGACGTTAAATACTCTACTTCAACCGGTTATCTTATAGGAAAGGCTTATTCGCACGACTATAATAACCAGATCCTGAATAAAGACGAAACGGCTTCCATCATGGTGCGTGCCGTAGAAGCATACCTGACTTATCTGGAAGCGTATTATGAAAAGAATGGCCGCGTAGATGGCAAAGCCGGTTTGTATTGGAAAGCTATTCGGGCAAGAGCCGGAGTGGATACCGATTACAGTAAAACTATAGCCGCTACGGATATGGCAAAAGAATCGGCAAACGACTGGGGAGCGTACTCGCATGGGCAGTTGATTGATGCAACGCTGTATAATATTCGTCGCGAACGCCGTTGCGAATTTATTGGCGAGGGTTTCCGTTACGATGATGTAATCCGTTGGAGAGCTATGGATCAGTTGAACGGTTATCAACTTGAAGGCTGTAAACTATTTGGTCCGATGTTGGCTAATTATGACCAATCTAAACTGGTTTACGATAAGAGCGATAAAGAAAACACGGTTTCTTCGCCAACGAAGAGTATCTACGTCCGCCCCTTCCAGGTGGCATCCAATAGTTTGCTGTATGATGGTATCAAGTTTATTGAACCCCATTACCTGACTCCTATCGCCGAGAAACATTTCCTCATTACCTCTCAGAATGGCGATAATCCGGAGACTTCTCCGATTTACCAAAATCCGGGATGGTCGATTAAAGCGAACGAGGCACCGAAATTGCCATAATATCGTTAGTGTATGAAATTAAAGAATATAGTATTAGTTTGTTTTCTCCTTGCAGGCATTAGCGCCTGCAAGGCCTCAGAAGAAGGTTTGGTGAAGGATAACTTCAGTTTTGCCACAAAGCAGTTGGAGTATGCACTGAAATGTTCGGACGCTGTTCTGACTCAGAAGCCGACCGAAAAGAATGGACGTGCAAAGGTTATTCCACGGACCATCGAAAAAGATGGTTCGCTGCGTGTGGTGTCCTCTCATGATTGGTGCTCCGGGTTTTTCCCGGGCACCCTTTGGATGATGTACCAGTATACGGGTGATGAAAACTGGAAAGATGCTGCCGCAAGATACACCTGGTCTATAGAAGGTGCTAAGTTTCATCGGGGGACGCATGACCTGGGCTTTATGATCTTCTTACCTTACGGAAAAGCCTATCAGCTAACCGGCGAGGAACGCTATAAAGATGTGGCTTTACAGGCGGCAAAAACATTGAGCACCCGCTTTAATCCTACCATAGGTTGTATCCGCTCGTGGGATTGGAACAGGCAGAAGTGGCAGTATCCGGTTATCATTGACAACCTGATGAACCTGGAACTCTTGTTTTGGGCTACAGAAATGACAGGCGACTCTACGTATTATAATATGGCGGTGAGCCATGCGGATAAAACTTTGAAGAATCATTTCCGGCCGGATTATTCTTCCTATCATGTGATTAATTATGATACCATCACAGGGGGAGTAATTTCAAAAGAAACGTTGCAGGGTTATAGTGATGAATCGGTCTGGTCCAGGGGGCAGGCGTGGGCTTTGTATGGTTACACCATGTCCTACCGCTTTACGCACAAGCAAGAATATTTGAATTGCGCCAAAGCCGTGGCCGATTTAATGTTGAATTATCCCGGACTGCCGGAAGACCTGATTCCGTATTGGGACATGAGCGATCCGGGCATCCCAAATGTTTCGCGCGATGCATCGGCAGCTTGTATCATGGCCTCCGGTTTGTATGAGTTGTCGGAAGTATTGCCTATTGATGGGGCAAAGTACAGGCAGAAAGCGGATCAGATATTGGAAAACCTCTCAAAAGGTTATCGCGCCCAGGTTGGTACGCACCAAGGATTTCTTTTGCTTCATTCTACGGGCAACCGTCCGGCAAATGATGAGGTAGATGCACCGATTTCGTATGCCGATTATTATTATTTAGAGGCATTGCTGCGGAAAGCTACGCTGGATAAAGCGAAATAACGTGAATTCTTATATCGGACTCGCGTTAAATAGCTTTCTGTCAGAATGACAATTTGATATCCTACTATGCCCTGAATTGTAAATTCGGGACTTATGGCCGGGGGGAGAGAATAAACGGCAAAAGAATCGTGTTAGAGGGAAAGCGAAAAGATGCGTATTTGTGAAGTTCTTAATCAAAAGCATGCAATGTGGTTGTAAGTTCAAGCAAAATGAAGTAGAATATGTAGTTTGTGTGGAAAATATGTATTCTATTTCTTTCGTTCGAAATTATTCAACCAGAGAATGAAAACCTATAAAATGAAACACGCTGGACACTTGAGCCACGCGCTGTCTACACTTGAGCCGCGCGCTGTTGATACTTGAGCGCTTGACTGTCTACACTTGAGCGCTTGACTGTCGATACTTGAGCCGCGTGCTATCGACAGTACGCGGCTCAAGTGTAGACAGTCGAGCGCTACTATACTCTCAAATGTCAGTAATACGCTACAAAAACATGCCTAACATCTGTTTTTAACATCTCATTGAGGGGTTTTAAAATATTGGCATGTAATTGATATGGTGTAAATATAATCTTTTTGATTGCTATTTAGTTAAATTCGAATCTTTTTGATTATTCTCGAAACGCGTTCTTTATGTCCTATTCCTTACCCGCCGTTATCTTCTGAAGAAACTCATATAAATTATCCTTCTCTCCCAGATTCAACTTCTTCCGTAGCCGGTACCGGGTAATTTCAACCCCTCGTGTTGATAAATTCAACAATGGTGCAATCTCTTTCGATATCATATTCATACGAATATACACACATAGCATTTTCTCTTTCTTATTCAATCCGGGAAATTGTGATTCCAGGATACTGATAAAACCATGATGCAGCGCATCAAAGTTTGTCTGAAAGCTGTCCATATCGCTATCATGCCCCAGATTGACATCTATTTTATTAATCAGTCGCAGATTCTTCCGGCGCAGACTTGGCAGGTCGGCATCATTAATTGCATTTCCCATATGGATCACCTCTTTCTTAATCTCTCTGAGGATCTCATTCTTCCGCGTCAGATTCAGGGTTGAGTTAACCAGTTCTGCCGTTTTGTGCCTTAGTTCCGCTTTCAGGTTCTCTTCTTGCAGTGAGTCTATCTTCTTGTCTTTAATCTCATTTTCCTGTTTGAACTCCAACTCTTTTTGTAGAATCTCCTGCTCCTTCTGTAGAATCAGCAATTTCCGATTCTCCTGTATACGCTGCCATATGGAGTATATCAACAAGATGAACAATGTTCCATACAAGATATACGCCCATATGCTTCGATACCAGGGCGCTTTAATCCTGAAAGTGAACGAAGCAATGGCCGGTGTTAATGAGCTGTTTGTTATTGCCCTCACCTCAAAGGTGTATTGCCCTTCCCTCAGATGCGTGAAATCTTTCATGGTTTGCTTACTATACTCACTCCATTCTTCCTTCTCATTGCCCAGCAGCCTCCATGAATAAATGGCATTTTGCAAGGGATCGAATATACTTGTGCTATATTCCATCCTCAATGAATTGTGCGAATAAGGCAATACAATCTCTTCCTCCTGTGTAGTGAAACTCTTACCATAAATAAGCGAATCCTGATAAGTCGTATTATACACCTTCCTGATTTGCAGATTCACCGGCCGGTGGGCTACATCTTTTTGCTCCGCATTGATCAGCGAAAACCCATCTTCGGTACCAACCAGAATTTCGTCTTCATGATAGAAATAAATATCTTCAAAGTCTTCGATTAATGAGTTGCTGAGGTATGACTCATATTTATTCTTTTCATAAACTTTTTCTTTCGGATTATATCTTACCAGCTTCAATGTGCCATTGGCAACATACCAGATGTTTCTTTTTTCATCTTGCTTTATATACGTATAATGCGTCTTTCCATCCAGCAAATCTTCCAGTTCTTTATATACTTCCAGCGAGTCGGTAAGCTGATTATACCGGTATAAACCATTAACAGATGTCAGTACAATGCTATTATCTATGCGTGATATGCAAATGTTTCCTTGTATCGGGAACTTTTCGCTATTATAGTTCTTGATGTTCTCTACATTCTTCAGATCATCAGAAATATGTAGCCTACATACTCCATATTCGCTATTCGCTATCCATATGCTGTTTCCCATATCCTCTGCCAGCATCGTTTTGCATGATTGCGAAAAACCAGCTATCCGATGTGCGAATCTCCATGTTCCATTTTCTTTCCGGACAACATAAAGGCCGGAGTATGTGCCCCCAATCAATACGTCTTCTTTGTTGTTGAATGATAATAGATTCCATGTGGGGAGTGTGTTTTTGATCTTTTCCGCTTTCCCGCCGTTAAGGACAAATAACCCATTATCGGAATTGCAGAATGCATCGCCTTGAATATGCCGTACCGACCATACCTGTCCTTCCGTTCCCGGTAGGAGGCGGATATCCAATTCCTTTTCTTTCGTTAGCCTTTCGGCCTCTGCATGGTATAGTCCTTGGTTTGTTCCCAGGTATAAATTTCCTTCTTTTACACAAGCGCTATAGCCCGATCCAATCATCTTGCTTTTACATATGGATAGAATGGGCGAGTTGAGATGAATACAATCGATGCCGTTATCCAGACCAGCCCATAGATTATCATCTTTATCGAAATATAATTTTAATGCGGTTTTGTTTTGTAGTCCGTTGTCTATCGTAATATGTTCAATCTCGTCGCTATCCAGATGGATGAGTAGTATGCCGTTTTGCACGGAACCCAATGCCAGGTATTCGTTATTCATGGCTGCACAAAAAATCTGATTGCTTTCGATGAAACGGCTGGCTGTACCTTGGTAGGGTGTGATTTGTCCATCATTGAAGAAATAAAGCCCGTTGCGGCTACTTATCAGCAAGAGCCCATGGCGCGTTGGGAGGATATCGACAATTTTTAAGTCTCCTAAATGCGATGTGCCGGATATTGGGGTTAATTTATCATCATTGAGTTCCATTAATCCCTGGTTGGTGAATACATATAATGTATTGCCAATGGTGGTTGACGATACAATCCTGTAGTCTGTTCCTATGGTGGATAGCTTTTTGTCTTTCCAGTGGAATATAGCGTTATTGGAAGTAAAGTATACGCTGTTGTCGTCTGTTATATCAATATTCCATATCACACCAATCTTGATATCTTTCGGGAGCATATCGGATAGACTGAAATAGATCAGTTCTCCTTTGTTGTTGGATACATAATACCCGAATTGTTCTAATCCGCCGGCGTATATGTAGTTGTCCTTTCCGGTTTTAACAGCCCTCATCTTGGTATACTTGAATGAGTAACAATTCCAGTATACACCATCGAATTCGAGCAAACCCTTTCTATTGGCAATATACATCCACCCGTTAGGATGTTGCGTAATTTGCCAGTTCTGGTTACCCGCACCATATTCTTGTTTGCTGTAATTACTAATGGTGTATTGCCAACTGGCAGATACGGGCACGGCAAATGCGGTGAAGAATAATAAAATGAACAGGTTTTTCATATGGCATTAGTATAGATTAAGTCGGAACACTTCACGTGCAGAACAAAGTTAAGTATATCTTTGAAATAGAATGCTTGTATTGACAATTTCTTTTAAGAATAGAAGTGTATGGCTTTGAATGTTTTATTCCGCTGATTATCAATGTTGTGTTTTTGTGTTGAGTATATTTTGATGTAGTTAAATACTGCTTTTGTTGAATTTTTGATGTGCTGTAGGGGCGGTTCGCGAACCGCCCCTACGCTAATCGTTTTTCCTTAAGCTCTCTATGCCTTTCGATAATATGCTTCCGGCTTGTAAGTATCTGCCAGCGGTATACCAGGCAGGTTGTGATAAAGTAAATACCCGCTTGTATCCACAATGCTTTATACTCAGGAACAATTTCATTTAACGTGGCTCCCATATTATTAATCCGTACAAATCCGTTAATCCCGAATGTGGATGGGAATATGTAAGAGAAATACTCCCAGAATTTAGGAATTGCAGCTCCGGGCCAGGATATACCCGAGATAAATAATAGCGGAACAGATGTAAATACAAAGATCAACATACACGTTTCACGATTCCGAATAAAAATAGAAACCGTCATTGCAAAGAATATAGATGCAATGAGATAGGGGAGGATAAATAAAATCAAGTCTTCCGGCAGTCCGATTTGATTGAGTTTAAACAAATTGGGGACCACACATAAAATATATACGGATACCACGGCATAAATCATGAAGTAACTCAATCCTTTGCCCAGTACAATACGCAGTGTACCATGATAATGACGGTTGATGGGTACCAGATCTTTGAACTTATTCTTTTCGCGTGCGGTTCCTGCCGATAACCCGATTCCCAGCAATAGTGTTTGCTGGATAATCAATACAAGAACAGCCGGGATAAGGAAAGCTGCAAATCCGTTTGTGGGGTTAAACATAGCCACATCCTCATACTTGATGGGATAGGCGGTGATCTCATTTTCCCGGTCGGTACTATTCCCGGCAACAGTCATCTTGATATCCTGGTTCATATCCAGGGAGACGGCTGTATTCGCCATCAACAGACTTTTGTAGTAAAGCAAGCCACTCATATCGCAATACAAACCAATCTGCGATTGCTTACCTCTGACAATGTTACTGCTAAAATCGGAAGGGATATAGATGAGCCCATAGGCATCTCTTTCTTTCATTACCAGTTTGGCTTCTTCCATATCCGAGCAATAAGCTATGATTTTAACATCCGGTGTAGCATCTACCTTTCGTAGATACTCCCGGCTCAGAGACGTACGGGAGTCATCAACCACCACTGCGGGTACATCTCTGACTACTTCATTGGTATAAATAAAAGCGTAGACCAACGGATAAGCCAATGGTACCAATATAAAGAATATCAATACGCCCTGATCCCGGAATACGGCACGGAATTCCCGTTTCCAGATATAGAACATATCGAGAATTCCTTCTTTAATTGTTTCTTTAAATGTATGTGTTGCCATCAGGGTATGTATTTATAGTAAATCAGTGCTTCTTTCAGACGGTTTACAACCAGGAAGGGAAGCATCATAAATAAGAGTAGGGCTACATAGTTCACCCATGAGTATGCCATACTGTATCCGTTAAGTGCCTGATCTACGTAGATCAGGAAATAATGTCGCAATGGGAATAGATTACTCAATGCCTGCAACACCGGGTGCATGGCCATAACCGGAAAGGTAAATCCGGAGATGGAGAATGAAACGACTCCCCAAAGTGAAGCAAAGCTTAGTCCCAGGCGCAGGGTGGGCAGGACTCCAATCATGAAAATGCCACAACATTGCGATGCCAGTATCATAAGTAATGTGGCAAATAGCATGGGCAGGATGCCACTGTTTATCGGGAAATGCAGATATCCATATAGGTATATATTGTAGAAAACACCCATAATGAAAAAGACAATGGTATGCGGTAACAACTTACCGGCCAATGAAATGTAGATTGAATTATTTCCCATGCGCAGCCATTCGCGTGCTGTACGGTCTTTGATTTCTACCCCGATGGAGTATACGGTTACCATAAATATCAGTAACATCAGTACACCGGGAATCAAGGTATTGCACAGGTAAACCGAGTAGTTCAACCACGGATTATTCAATGGGTGTGTATCTATAACAATGGGTTGCAGGAAGGCCATGGCCTGGTCTTCTGTAGCTCCTTTAGCATATAGAACACTGCGTGCAGCGGCTCCGGATGCTAGTTCGGACATCATTTTCATGTCCTTGAATAGTAGGGAACCTGCAATCAGGTATGAATTGTTTGTATAAAATGATAAGGTGGGCTGTTGCTGATTCTGCGCATCGGCAGATAGTCCTTTAGGGATATAGAAGAAACCATAGATATCTCCGCGTTGAATGGCGGAGCGCGCTTCATCTATAGTGCCATACCGGGTTATAACAGATGTTTGTCCGAAAGCGTCGAGATTGCGGGCCAGGTTGCGCGAAGTAGAAGTGTCGTCTAAATCGACTACGGCTATGGGGAGGTTCGTTGGCAGACCTGATCCCATGAGGGTAGTAAAGAAGATATAGCAGAACAGGGGGGCTATGACCATACAGAACAGATATAGAGGGCGTGCTACCATACGTCGGCATTCACGCTTCATAATCTGTCCTAGACTAAATAGCTTATTTTTGTTGTTTTTGGTCATATCTTGCTGTAGGGGCGGTTCGCGAACCGCCCGATAATGGTTTTATATATTTTCTGTGTATTGGGCGGTTCGCGAACCGCCCCTACAAGCTTTTACTTCTTTATAATCACCGACATTCCCGGGCGCAACCCTTCTACCTTTTCCTGTGGCAATCCTCTGACCTCAAACGTTTTCAGGTCGAACTGCCCGGTGGTTTTCGTGGCTTTCCATGCTGCATAGGTGCCCAAGTCTTTTAAATAATAAACTTTCAGTTTAATGTTCCTATTATCCATTGCGGGAATGAATGCTTCGAACTCTGCACCCATAGTCAGGTCTTTGAGTAAATCTTCGCGTACGTTGAAGGTTACCCACATATCATCCAGTATGGAGATGTTCATGATAGGTGCTCCGGTGCCTACAAGTTCGCCCATTTTGGGGAATATCTCGGAAACTTCACCTGCTGCCTGTGCTATCAGGTAGGTTTCTTTGATGTAGGATTCCACTTCGGCAACGGCTCCTTTGGCACGTTCTACCATAGCAGCGGCGGCCATTTTATCTTCACGTTCGGCACCATTCTTTGCCATTTGGTATTGAGATTTGGCAGCCTTCTCTGTAGCTATGGCAGCATCGCGTTGTGCTTTGGCTTCATCATGCTTCTGGGCCGACATTACCCCTTGCTCATACAGGTTTTTCACCCGTTTGTATGATTTCTCGGCAATATCTACTCCGGCTATGGCTTTCTGCCACATTTCGTAAGCTCCCTGGATCTCTTCCGAGCGAGCGCCTTTGATAGCTTTTTCGTTTTGGGCCTGTGCAGCGGCTTCGGCTGCCTGGGCCTGTTCCATTTTGGCTACAACATCGGGTGCTTCCAGTATGGCTAACGTATCTCCTGCGTTCACCTTCTGTCCCTCTTTAACCCGAAGCTCCAGAATGCGTCCCGGAACTTTACTTGATACCCTATACTCGGTAACTTCTGCTTGTCCCTGAATCATCTCAGGTCCTTTTCTGAGCATGAAGAACCCAACGATTGCTACCAATGCAATAACCCCTAGCAAGGTTAAGAATGCAAGTAACATATTGCTGTTTTGCGATAGTTTTGGTTTATTGTTCATATTCTATTATTTTGCTGTAGGGGCGGTTCGTGAACCGCC
This sequence comes from Bacteroides sp. 51, assembly GCF_010500965.1. Lineage (GTDB taxonomy): Bacteria > Bacteroidota > Bacteroidia > Bacteroidales > Bacteroidaceae > Bacteroides. The sequence continues at coordinate 167,033 of NZ_QVMI01000017.1, forward strand.
CGGTGATGGTTTTGTATGCGTTACTGTATATTGAGGGTGTGTTATAAGCATATTTCGTTACGTCATTGCGAGGGTTTACCCGAAGCAATCCAGCTCACAAAGTGTATAACCTGGATTGCTTCACTACGTTCGCAATGACGAAGTGTATTCAACCCATTTATGACACACCGCCCCTACGGAAGTCAGTTTGGACTGCTTTTCAAAGTCCCAAGTGATTTCTGTAGGTAAATCTCTGTTAGTTTCACGTCAATTTGTGCATCAATCTTATCAGATTGTGCCGATACCCAAGCCGTCTGAGCTTCCAGGAGGTTAAGGGCAGGAATAACTCCTTCCTCAAATCCCAGTGTGGCATAACGCAGGTTTTCATTGGCTTTCTCCATATTCTTTTGTGCCATATTTAGTTTCTTTGTGGCTTCGTTTACTTTGAATACAGATTGATTTACCTGAAGTTCTATTTTCTCTTTGGCATCATTCAGCTGATATTCTGCTATCCGGGCCTCGGCTTTGGCGGCTTTTACCTTATACATGCCTTCTCCCCAGTTCCAGATGGGTATTTGTACGGCAACGCCTACATTCCACATGCCACGGAATTTGTTCTCGAAGCCGTTGAATACGCTGGGATTGGACACGATGTAGTTTCCCATCAGGGCTACCGTCGGCAGGTGTTCTGCACGGGTCACGTTTACCTTTTGTTTGTATATCTGGGTGCCTAACTCCAGACTGCGTATTTCGGGGCGTGTACTGTATACGGCATCCATATCAAAAGCGGTATTGTTTTTCATAACCGGGATGTCTTCAATTGATTCATCCAGCAAGGTAATAGGAGTGGTCAAATCGAGTCCACATAGTTGACACAACAACATTTTTGATAGACTTAAGCCATCTTCTACTTTGGTTAATGTCATTTCGGCTTCGTTCACTTTAACGCGTACGGATAGACCATCGGCTTTGGTGGCTACCCCTTCGTTGATCATCTTCTCCATGTCGCTATCCATTTTGCGTAGCAACTTGAGATAGCTTTCTGCCAGTTTCTTCTTATTTGCGAGTGACACGACTTGCCAGTAGGCTTGGTCTGTACTAAGGATAACTTCCTGTAATCCAGTTTGATGTTGCTGGTGGGCAAGTTCTTCTGTGTACTTTGTAATTTTATTGTAGGCGCGGATTTTTCCTCCCATATAAAGAGGTTGGGTGAGGGTGAGGGCGCCTGCATATACATTGCGTGTATCTGTGCGGAAAGCATCTACAACAGAGTTTCCGATGCCGTTGAGCGGGTCAACCACTGTATTTCCCAGGGATGAGACTAGTGGTTGAAGGTCGGGGAACTGGGTGCCTATGGCTTGTGCAAATTCTTGTATGCTTCCGTTAACTGTGGTTCCTACATGATTTAATGCTCCTTTTTGGTCATTATTTAATAGGGAGAACTCTTTCTGATTGCGCATGTATGCTCCTGTAGCCGAGAGGCTTGGCAGGTAGTTCGTAAAAGCTGCTTTTCTTTCATAATGTGCGGAATTGATGCGCTCATTACTTATCATCAGGTCTTTGTTGTTGGCAATGGCCAATGCGCGACAGCTATCCAGGCTCAGGAATTCCTGAGATTTCACCGAGAATACAATGCATGATAAAAGGGCTAGAATAAACAGTCTTCTCATTATATTAACAATCTATATTTATGATACTCTGCATTTAGAACAACAAGGTTTAACGCTTTGTTCACCTGGTTTTAACATTTCCACTTTTAGTTCAAGAGGATTATAATTGCATAGACAACTATGCAAATATATTGGATTTACAAATAGAATGCAAGAATGATTGAAGTTTTTTGTAATGAGGTGTTGTGTGATTCTATGATATACTGTAGGGGCGGTTCGCGAACCGCCCGATAATGGTTTTGTATGTACTTTCTGTGTATTGTATGTGTTTTCTGTGTATTGGGCGGTTCGCGAACCGCCCCTACGGGTGTAATGAGTCTTCTATCCAACGTTCAGGGTTGGTTCTGATATAATTTATGATGGAATCATAAGAACGTGAATCTCTAATGATGTGCTCATAATAATTCCTTTGCCAAAGCTGGATGTTATTTTGAGTGATTATTTGATTAAACTTTTTGGTAGATACAGTTTTGAATGCTCCAATTATTCCTCCGAGATTTTTGGTGGCAGTATCTTTAAGTTCAATAATAGCATGGAGATGATTGGGCATAATAGTCCATTCGTGTATCGTCATAAATGTATATTGTTGTTGTAACCATCCCCAGGTTTCTATTATTAATTTTCCTGTTTTATTTAAAATGATGGTGTTTTCTTTTATCTCTCCAAAGAGGCATTCTTTATTGATTGTACATAATGTGATGAAATAGCACCCCTCTTTAGAATAATCATATTCTTTTAATCTAATGGAACGGCGATGGTGGATTTGAGGGTCGTACATTTAGTTTGGTTGTGTTTGTATTAACCGTAGGGGCGGTTCGCGAACCGCCCGATAATGGTTTTGTATGTATTGTATGTGTTTCCTGTGTATTGGGCGGTTCGCGAACCGCCCCTACGATATATTCCAAGGGTTATTCCAAGGTGAGTCCTTGTGAGCCGATGAGTGTTCCGTCTGCGAAGATATCTACGCGATAGTTGCCTGCATATAGGAATTCTTCTACATGCCAGTAAACGGTGATGTTTTGTTCTTCGCCGTTGTATTCGATGTATTTCTTGATCGAATAGTTCAGGGTACGGTTTTCGTAAGTAAATGTATGCGATGCATCTTTGGTTAATACATCATTATCCGGCTTGGTGATACGTATATATAAGGTACGTTCGCCGGTGGTTGCGGTTATGTTTTTAACGATGGTGAATCCGATGTTGAACTTTACTACGTCCTTTACCTTTTTCACGGTTTTATCGCGTTTGTTCTTGGGCTGAACCCAAACGTTGGTAGCATCCAGTTGTGCGGCAAGTGTGACTTGTTTGTTCAGCTTTTCTTTTTCGTCGGAAAGGTTGCTGATCTGGCGGGATGCTGCGTTGTATTTCTGGGTAACATCAGCTATGACTTGTTTTTGTTCTGCCGTCAACCGGTTCAGCGAGTCAATCTGGTTGATGTAGCTCATCATGACCTTTCTCAGCGTGCCCAATTCGTTTTTCAGTCTTCTGATTTCGGCGGCGTTGCTACTTTTTACGGTGCGTAATTCTTCGAGGAGCCTTTGCGTTTTCAGTTGTTCCTGACCCAGTAGTTGTGCCAGCGAATCATTGGTGATGGTCATTTTCAACTCATCGTATTGTGTGGCAAAACGCGTATAGTCGTTTTCCAGTTCTTCTTTTTCCAATTCAAAAATCTGCACCAGTTCTTTGTTGTTCTGTTTTTCGGAGAACAACAGGTATGTGACAGCTAACATGGCTATTACCAATACGCCGACTGCAATGAGTAATCCCTTGTTTTTCTTATTCATAGTTTTTTATCCGGATAAGAGCCTGTAGGAACAGGGTCTAAGTTAAACCGCTGCAAAAATAATGTTTTAAATCTGTTTTACCTCATAGACGTATAGAGAATTATGGTTTCTTTACACCCAGGCCCTTAAAATAAGTTGTTAACCGTTTAACTAAATTTATTGCGGAAAAATTTCTTTAATTAGATTATCGTTGTAATTTTGCAGCTCCAAGTTTTGAGTTATGAGTTTTAAGTTCTGAGTAGAATGCGAAACTCAAGACTTATAACTCAAAACTCAAGATTCAAAACTTATTAACTCAAAAACTTAAATATTATGTCAAAAGTAACCGTAGTAGGCGCAGGTAATGTAGGTGCTACATGTGCAAATGTACTTGCTTTCAATGAAGTGGCAGACGAAGTAGTAATGCTGGACGTTAAAGAAGGCGTATCGGAAGGTAAAGCAATGGATATGATGCAGACTGCTCAGCTGTTGGGATTCGATACAACTTTGGTGGGTTGCACTAATGATTATGAAAAGACTGCAAATTCTGACGTGATCGTAATTACTTCGGGTATTCCTCGTAAACCGGGCATGACTCGCGAAGAATTGATCGGCGTAAATGCAGGTATTGTGAAGACTGTTGCCCAGAACGCATTGAAATATTCTCCTGATGCTATTATCGTGGTTATCTCTAACCCTATGGATACGATGACATACCTGGCGTTGAAAGCACTGGGCGTACCAAAGAACCGTATCATCGGTATGGGTGGTGCTTTGGATAGTTCACGTTTCAAATATTTCTTGTCGCAAGCTATTGGTTGCAACGCTAACGAAGTAGAAGGTATGGTGATTGGTGGTCATGGTGATACAACGATGATTCCATTGGCTCGTTTCGCTACATATAAAGGTTTACCTGTTTCTAACTGTCTTTCGGCAGAAAAGATTGAAGAAGTAGTTAAGTCTACCATGGTTGGTGGTGCTACACTGACTGGCCTTCTTGGAACTTCGGCTTGGTATGCACCGGGTGCAGCAGGAGCTTTTGTTGTTGAAGCTATCCTTCACAACCAAATGAAGATGGTTCCTTGCTCTGTATCATTGGAAGGTGAGTATGGCGAAAATGATATTTGCTGTGGTGTTCCTGTTATTTTGGGACGTAACGGTATCGAAAAGATCGTTGAACTTCCACTGAATGAAGAAGAAATGGCCAAATTCAAAGCCAGTGCTGCTGCAGTACGTAACACCAATGGCGATTTGAAACAAGTAGGTGCCCTTTAAACTAACCCTATATAAGTATTATGGCGGTGCTGTCTCTTTGTTGAGGCAGCACCGTTTGTTTTAAAACACCCGGGTGTTCCGGTTTAAAAGACCCGGGTGTTTCATACCAATACACCCGGGTGTATCTGTACGAAACACCCGGGTGTATTAAACTTTATGCAAGTACATTGTTGAAGAAATAGAGTAAGCTGAAAGAAAGAACTCCACTTCTTTTTAAGAAGAATGCACTTACGTGTGACTTGTGTACAAGTGTGTTAGATGAAAGAGATAAAGCAACATGCTTAACGTTTTGTTATTCAGGAGGTTGTCTGCCGGTGTGTGAGATGTGTCACTTTTTGGCGAAAAAATCCCTGTATAACGATTACTCTTTTATATCTTTCAGCTCCCAAGCCAATGCGCTTGCTCCAAGAACGGCAGCATCAGAGTCTTTAAGTTCGGATACCAATAATTTGGCTTTTCCTTTAAAGATATTCAGCACATTATCGTCGATGGCTTTCTGAATGGGGATCATAATATAATCGCCCGATTTAGCCAAACCGCCAAATAGAATAATTGCTTCGGGACTGGAGAAGGCAATAAAGTCGGCCAACGCCTCGCCCAATATTTCGCCGGTAAACTTGAAAATGCCTTTTGCAATTTCGTCTCCCTGTACGGCTGCATCATATACATCTTTCGAAGTAATGCTTTCCACAGGAATGTTGCGTAGCAAACTAGGTTCTGTACGGGCAGCCAGGAGTTCGCGTGCTGTACGCGCCACACCCGTTGCCGAGCAATACGTTTCCAGACAACCTTTACGTCCGCAACCGCAAAGGCGGCCATCGCGACGTACGATAACGTGTCCCAGTTCTCCGGCAAAGCCATCGTGTCCATACACCACCTGTCCGTTGATAACGATACCGCTACCTACACCGGTTCCCAGCGTGATCATGATAAACTCTTTCATACCACGGGCAGCACCATACGTCATTTCGCCTACGGCAGCAGCGTTAGCGTCGTTCGTCAGAGCGGCAGGAATGCCAAGCTTTTCTTCGAACATGGCAGCCAATGGAATAACGCCTTTCCACGGTAGGTTAGGAGCAAATTCAATGGTTCCGCTGTAAAAATTGCCGTTTGGAGCACCAACACCGATGCCTTTTATTTTTTCTACACCACCTTGCGCGATGATCAGGGGAAGCAGGTTTTTGCAGACATCGTCCACATAATCTTCTACGTTGTCGAACGTAGAAGTCTTTACGGCACCACTGGATACAATGTTACCGCGTGCATCTACAATACCAAAGACAGTGTTCGTTCCGCCTATATCAATCCCTACCACGTAAGGTTTCTCCATGTGTGAATTCATGATTCTAAATTTGTTTAAAGGGTTAGTTAATTATTTGTTCAGCTACAAATTACGTAAACCAAAGTGAGTCTGCAAAATCTTTTTTTAAAAAAAATGCACTCCGTTGCAACTTTTTGTATATTCGGTGCGTCTAATAGGACAGAATATTAAAAAATATATAATTAAACGGGCTTATACAGTGATACATTTAAAGGATATCAACAAGACCTACTACAACGGAGCGCCGCTACATGTGCTCAAAGGCATCGACCTCGACATCCATCGGGGAGAGTTTGTTTCCATCATGGGAAGTTCGGGGTCGGGCAAATCCACCTTACTTAATATACTGGGTATATTGGATAATTACGATACCGGAGAGTACTATCTGAACAACGTATTAATCAAGAATCTTAGCGAGACAAAGTCGGCCGAGTATCGGAATCGGATGATTGGGTTCATTTTCCAGTCGTTTAACCTGATTTCCTTTAAGAACGCGATGGAGAATGTGGCTCTGCCGTTATTCTATCAGGGCGTAAGCCGGAAGAAACGAAACATGCTGGCTATGGAATACCTCGATAAACTGGGACTGAAAGAATGGGCGCACCATCTGCCCAATGAAATGAGTGGCGGGCAGAAACAGCGTGTAGCCATAGCCCGTGCGCTGATTACCCAACCCCAAATCATCCTTGCCGATGAGCCGACCGGTGCATTGGACAGCAAAACCTCGCGCGAGGTGATGGACATCCTCAAACAACTCCATGCTTCCGGAATGACCATTGTCGTAGTAACCCACGAGAGCGGCGTTGCCAATCAGACGAACAAGATCATCCGCATCAGCGACGGAGTTATTGAACGGATAGAAGAAAACCACGATCAGTCTGCTTCTATCTTCGGGCGGGACGGATTGATGAAGTGATTTACCATTAGACGATTTACTATTTACGATTAAAGTAACTATAGTAACCCTAATCGTAAATCGTAAATCGCCTAATAGTAAATATAGATGTAATCCCAATCGTAAATCGTAAATTGTAAAATCGTAAATATATAAGTTGTGTTAGAGATTTGGCAAGAAATATACAGTACCATTCGCCGCAATAAGTTGCGTACCTTCCTGACCGGTTTTGCCGTGGCATGGGGTATCTTTATACTTATCGTGTTGCTGGGCGCCGGAAACGGATTGATCAATGCTTTTGACGCCAATTCGGAAGATATGGCAATGAACTCCGTACGTGTAACCGGCGGATGGACCAGCAAGGCTTATGACGGACTAAAAGAAGGACGTCGTGTGGAACTCGATAATAAAGATGTGGATATCACCGGAACCCTGTTCTCGGAGAATGTTATCAGTGTCGGAGCACGCGTACGTCAGGGCGGAATCACCTTGAGCCGTGGCTCGGAATACGTAAGCACCAGCTTTAGCGGCGTATACCCTAACTACACGGAAGTAGAACGCGTAAACCTCTCCAAAGGACGTTTCATAAATGAGATCGACTTACGCGAACGCCGCAAAGTAGTTGTGCTCCATCACAAAACAGTCGAACTGCTTTTTCCTAAAGAAGAGGCCATCGGAAACTTCGTAGTCGGCAATGGAATCGCTTACCAGATTGTGGGAGTCTATACAGACCGCAGCGATAGCGATGCCCGCGAGGGATACATTCCCTTCACTACCCTGCAAACCATATATAATAAAGGTGATAAACTGAATAACCTCTTTTTCACGACCAAAGGATTGCTTACAGAAGAAGAGAATGAAGCTTTTATAGACCGTTTCCGTAAAGTAATCAACGCCAATCACCGGGTAGACCCCACAGATACCGGAGGACTTTGGATCTGGAACCGGTTCATGCAGTATCTTCAACAACAAACGGCAGCTTCCGTACTTCAAATAGCCATTTGGATTATCGGTATATTTACCCTCTTAAGCGGAATTGTAGGCGTAAGTAACATCATGCTCATTACCGTACGCGAACGTACCCGGGAGTTCGGAATCCGGAAAGCACTCGGAGCCAAACCACTGTCCATACTATATCTGGTCATCGTGGAAAGCGTCTTTATCACTGCAATGTTCGGCTATATTGGTATGGTACTTGGAATCGGGGTCACCGAACTAATGGATACCATGATGGGAAGCCAAACAATGGATACCGGAGTATGGCAGGAAACCGTATTCACCAATCCTACCGTAGGAGTGAATGTCGCTATTCAGGCCACACTGACATTAGTCTTTGCCGGAACCTTAGCCGGGCTTTTCCCCGCATGGAAAGCAGTGAATATTAGTCCGATTGAAGCACTTAGAGCAGATTAAGATTATGAGAATGGATTTAGATACGTGGGAAGAGATCTTTGTAACGATCACCCGCAATAAGACACGTAGTTTACTTACTGCTTTCGGGGTATTCTGGGGAATATTCATGCTGGTAGCCCTGATGGGCGGTGGCGGCGGTCTTAAAGGCTTTATGACCTCCAACTTCGAAGGCTTTGCGTCGAACTCCTGTTTCGTATGGCCGCAACGCACCAGTAAGGCATATAAAGGATTCCGCAAAGGACGTTGGTGGAGGCTGGAAATTGATGATGTGGAACGGATACGCCGGAATGTTCCCGGAGTTGATGTAATTACACCTACCACCAACTATTGGGGGCGGACTGCCGTACTCGACGACCGTAAAAGTAGCTGTATCATCAAAGGACTTTATCCCGATTATAATGAAATCGAAAGTCAACGCATGGGTATGGGACGCTTCATCAATGACATCGACATACTCGACGCCCGCAAAGTATGCGTAATAGGTAAACGTGTATATGAAGAACTTTTCCGTAAAGGCGACGACCCGCTGGGGAGATACATTCGTGTAGACGGAGTTTATTATCAGGTTATCGGTGTGAATATATCAGAAGGTAATATTCAGATAAACGGAGAAGCTTCCGAAAGTATCGTTATCCCCTATACCACAATGCAGCAAACCTATAATCTGGGACGCAATATTGACATGATCTGTATCACAGCCAAGCCGGGAGTAAAGGTTAGCGAATTACAAACTGAGGTCGAAGCTGTTGTAAAAAGGAATCACCTTATTGCCCCCGACGATAAACAAGGCGTGATGTTTATGAATACCGAAGTCATGTTCTCGATGGTCGACAACCTGCTGACGGGTATTAACTGGCTCGTCATCTTTGTCGGAATTGGAACGCTTCTTGCCGGCGCCATCGGTGTAAGTAACATTATGATGGTTACCGTAAAAGAAAGAACCACCGAAATCGGAATACGCCGCGCTATCGGTGCGCAGCCCAAAGATATTCTTCAGCAAGTACTTTCCGAAAGTATGGTGTTGACCACTGTAGCCGGACTTATCGGGGTATCATTTGCCGTTCTGGTATTGCAAGGAGTTGAAATAATGGTGAATGCCGATTCCTCACATGGCAATCCGGTCATATTCCAGATCAGCTTCTGGACCGCCATCGGTGCAACCCTGCTGCTCTTGACTCTTGGCATGCTAGCCGGATTGGCACCCGCTTTCAGAGCAATGGCCATTAAGCCGATTGAAGCGATAAGAGACGAATAAAGGGATTTACGATTTGATGATTTACGATTTACGATTGAAGTTACTATCGTATTAAACTGAAAAACAAATAATAAAATACATATAAGATGAAAAAGTTTTTTAAGATCGCACTGTTAGTGCTTGTGGGAGTTCTGATCCTTTGGACATTTGTATTCCTGTACAATAAGTCAAAACCTAAAGTGAAGGTTTATGAAACAGTTACTCCTGCTATTTCCAGCCTTGAAAAGAGTACGGTAGCTACCGGTAAAGTAGAACCGAGAGATGAAATCCTGATTAAACCTCAGATCTCGGGAATTATTGATGCTGTATATAAAGAAGCCGGACAAAAGGTATCGAAAGGCGAGGTGATTGCCCGGGTAAAAGTAATCCCCGAATTAGGCCAGTTGAACCAGGCCGAAAGCCGTGTGCGTATTGCCGAAATCAACTACAACCAAGGAAAGACCGACTTTGCACGTATTGAGAAACTCGCTAAGGATGGCCTGATCAGTAGTGAAGAATTCGAAAAAGGAAAAGTTTCCTTTGCACAAGTAAAAGAAGAATTTGAAAATGCCAAAGACGCTTTGGATATTATCAAAGAAGGTATCACCCAAAAAACCGCATCTTATAGTAACACCATGATCCGCTCTACGATTGACGGTCTGATTCTGGATGTACCGGTTAAAGAAGGTAACTCGGTGATCATGAGTAATACATTCAACGATGGTACCACGATTGCAACAGTAGCCAATATGTCCGACCTGATTTTCCGGGGAAAGATTGACGAAACAGAAGTAGGCCGTCTGCATGAAGGTATGCCGGTGAAACTGACTGTGGGTGCGTTGCAGAACTATACATTCGAAGCTACCCTTGAATATATCTCACCCAAAGGTGTAGAAGAAAATGGTGCAAACCAATTTGAAATCAAAGCGGCTATCAGTGCTCCTGACTCCGTAACCATTCGTGCAGGTTATTCGGCTAATGCCGAAATTGTACTTGCCCGTGCTACCGATGTACTGACTATTCCCGAAAGTACACTCGAATTCAGTAATGACAGTGCCTTTGTATGGGTGATGACCGATAGTGTTCCTGAACAAAAGTTTGATCGCCGGAACGTGGAAATTGGTATGAGTGATGGTATTAAGATCGAAATAAAGAATGGTGCTACTGTTAGCGATAAGCTGCGTGGCATGGAAAAGAAAGATAAATAACGGATGGATATGAAGATAAAAACTATAATTATAGCTTTAATCGGTACGGTTTCTGCGTCTTCGGCCGTAGCTCAGGAAGGGGCCTGGACTTTACGCCAATGTATTGACTATGCTATTGAGAATAACCTGACAGTACAACGTGCCGAGAATGTGACTGAACAAAGCAAAACCGACGTCAATACAGCAAAATGGGCACGCTTGCCGAATCTGAATGGTAGTGCCAATCAGAATTACAGCTGGGGCCGTGCTGCTTCGCCGGTTGATAACTCATATACCAATACGAATAACTCAACTACAAACTTTAGTTTGAGCACAAATATACCTTTGTTTACGGGAATGGAGTTACCCAATCAGTATGCATTGTCGAAACTCAACCTGAAAGCATCTGTTGAAGATTTGAACAAGGCTAAGGATGATATTGCCATTAATATCGCTTCTGCTTATGTAAAAGTACTGTATAACCGGGAATTGGCTATAGTGGCCAAAGAGCAGGTGAGCCTGAGTAAGGAACAATTGAACCGTATGGTTCGCATGCAGGAAGTAGGAAAAGCTGCACCTGCCGAAGTTGCTGAGGCTAAATCGCGTGTGGCACAAGATCAAATGAGTGAAGTACAAGCTGATAATAACTATAGTTTAGCTCTACTTGATCTGAGTCAGTTGCTCGAACTACCTACTCCGGAAGGATTCTCTGTGGTATCTCCTCAGGAAGAGCCAGACTTTGAGAAACTGACCCCGCCAGATGCTATATTTGCTGAATCTCTGGCTTTTAAGCCGGAAATCCTGGCAGCTCAATATCGTCTGGAAGGTAGCGAGAAGAGTATTCGTATAGCACAAAGTGATTATTATCCAACGCTTTCTTTTGGTGCAGGACTGGGCTCCAGCTTTTATACAACACAAGGACACGCCGGACAAGACTTCTTTACACAGCTGGACAACCACTTTAATAAGTATATCGGCTTTAGTTTAAGTGTGCCAATCTTTAACCGCTTTGCTACACGCAACAGGGTGCGTAATGCTAAATTACAACGCATGAATTACTCTATGCGGTTGGATGAAACAAAGAAAGGGTTATATAAAGAGATACAACAAGCATGGTATAACGCAATTGCTGCCGAAGCAAAATATACCTCTAGTGTTGCTGCTGTTGCTGCCAATGAAGAATCTTTCCGCCTGATGGGAGAAAAGTTCGAAAATGGAAAAGCTACTTCTATTGAATATAATGAAGCTAAGCTGAATCTGATGAAGGCATTGGCCGACCGGATACAAGCGAAGTATGATTATATGTTCTGTTCGAAGGTTCTTAATTTCTATAAGGGGGAACCTATTCAGTAAGCGGTAGCGTGCCGCAGCGAGATGCTTTAATAACGTGTCTTTTTTTTTTAGGGCGTAAAACCGGGGGAAATCGAAGGCCCCCTTAGGTTTTACGCTCTTTTTTTGTTGGAACTACCAGGATGCTATGAAAAAAATAGTGTTAAAATAGAATCTTGTATTAACATTTAATGAATAATGTTTTAAAGATCTTTGTTTGTTTATTATGTTGTTGATAATTAGTTTATTATGTCTTGTTTTGGTTCTTCTTTTTTGTTTTGTTTCTTAAAAATATCCCCTTTTTTGTTTTGAAAAGGGGAGAAGTTTTTCTCAAAAAAAAATAGATTCTTAAAACCTTTTACAACTGAAGGTGTTATTAATGTAGTTGTAAAAACAAAAAGTAATTTCAATAACAAAAAAAGAAATTTATAACAAATTGATTTTAATAAACTCTTTAACTATTAAGGTATGAAAAAGATTCTAATGTTACTGGCAGTTGCCGGTTTGTCTTCTGTAGCAATGGCTCAGAATGGGGGATTTGAAAACGTCCCTAGTGAAAAATATTCAGTATTTACCAATAAGTTTTGGGATAACTGGTTTATTTCTGCCGGAGCAGGTGCTGAAATGTTACTTGGTAATAATGATGTTCACAATGATTTAGGCGATCGTATTAGCCCAACTTTCAATGTAGCTCTTGGTAAATGGTTTACTCCTGGTTTAGGACTTCGTTTACAATATAGCGGTTACGAAGCAAAAGGTTCAAGACATGGATTTGGTAGTTTTGCTAAAGGCCGTCCTGATGCAGCAGGTTTTTACGATCAGAAATTCCACTATATGAATCTTCACGGTGACGTTCTGTTTAACTTGAGTGCTATGTTAGGCGGATATAATCCTGATCGTGTATACGAATTCGTTCCTTATTTGGGTGCTGGTTTTACCCACTCGTATTCAGGATCAACAAAATCACAGGCTCTTGCAGTGAACGCAGGTATTATCAATAAATTCAGAGTATCGCCTGTTCTTGACATCAACTTGGAACTCAGTGGAATGTTGGCTCAAGATAAATTTGACCGTGAATTAGGTGGTAGCCATGATTTTGACGGTGTAGTTTCTGCAACTATCGGTTTAACTTACCATTTCAAAGCACGTGGATTCTCAAAACCAGTTGCTTCTAAAGATCTGATCTCAGAAGCCGAATTGAGAGATATGCGTAATAGAATGAATAACCTGGCTTCAGAAAACCAAAGTTTGAAAGACCAATTGTCTAGAAAACCAGAAGTAGTAGCTGAAACTGTTGTTAAGAATGTGGGTGATGTAACTCCTTATGCTGTATTCTTCGACATTAACTCTTCTAAGGTTTCTGATAAGGAAATGGTAAATATTGGCCACTTGGCAGATTATATGAAGAAATATCCTGAATTGAAGGTACAACTTTTCGGTTATGCTGATAAAGCAACAGGAACTTCTGCTTACAACCAGAAATTAAGTGCTGAACGTGCAAAATCTGTAGCTAACATATTGGTTGAAAAATATGGTATCAACAGAGACAGAATTGCTACTGAAGGCGAAGGTGGAGTTGAAAAATTCCAAAAGATTTTCTTGAACCGTATGGTGTTGATTGAAACAGCTAGATAATAATAGCTTGATATAAATAATAAAGCCGTTCTCTTTTAAGGGAACGGCTTTTCTTATTTGTTACCGTAGGAAACCTGAGTGCAGCGCCTCGCTGCTATCTGTGGAAACCAATAATCTCTCTTACCTCCTGAATTGTTTTCGTTGCACTTTCGCGTGCTTTTTCTGCTCCCTGGCGAGCAATTTTATCCAGCAGTTCCGTATTGTTCATATATTCCTCAATGCGTTCGCGGATAGGCTCGTTGAATGTAACAATATCCTCGGCTAATTGCTTTTTCAGATCACCATAACGGATAGAGCAATCGTTCCATTTCTCATTAAAGTAATCATATGTATCTTTGGTTGATACAATATCAAGGAACGTGAATAGATTCTGGATTACTTCCGGTTTTTCGCTGTTAGCAGCGGTTGGACCCGCATCGGTTACGGCCTTCATTACTTTTTTCCGGATGCTTTTGGCGTCCTCATACAGGTAAATGCAATTACCATCCGATTTACCCATTTTGCCTGAACCATCGAGTCCGGGTACCTTAAGCGCCTTCTCCGAGAAAGAGAAAGATGCAGGTTCCGGGAAAAACTCCAAACCGTATATGTTATTGAAGCGGCGGGCAAACTTACGAGCCATTTCCATGTTTTGTTCCTGATCTTTGCCTACAGGTACTTTTACGGCTTTATGTATAATGATGTCCGCAGCCATTAAAGTAGGGTAAGTAAGCAAGCCGGCATTTACATTATCCGGTTGTTGGCGTGCTTTATCTTTAAAGGAAGTAGTACGCTCCAACTCGCCTAAATAGGCATTCATGTTTAGGAAAAGGTATAGTTCCAATACTTCTTTTACATCACTTTGCACGTATATAGTTGCCTTTTCAGGATCAAGTCCGCAGGCCAGGTATTCGGCAAGAATGGTTCTTGCACTTTGAATAATATTCCCTGGTTTAGGATGTGTAGTTAGTGAGTGCCAGTCTGCAATGAAAAAATAGCAATTATACTCATTCTGCATCTGAACAAAACTTTTCACTGCACCAAAATAATTTCCCAGGTGCAGATTACCCGTCGGACGGATTCCACTAACAACTGTTTCCATAAAATAATAAGTTTTAAGTTTTAAGTTTTGAGTTTTGAGTTATTGGTAGCTCACAGTTTGTAACTTAGAACTCAAAACTTAAAACTCAAAACTCTATTTTGAGGGGCAAACTTACGCAAAAAGATTGGAATATCTTTGTTATGTCCAAAATAAGTCGTTACTTTGCACAAACTTAAAAGAAGAATGAACCAGCAGAAAAAACATTTTAGTCGGTTTTGAGTAGATGCGTTAATCCTAACATCAAGGGTAACGCTTTTTTTTTGCCTGTCGGAACGATAATTACAACTTAAAATAACAAAAAAGAAATGAAGGAAAAACTTAAGAAAGTCTTGGTGTTAGGCTCAGGAGCACTGAAGATTGGACAAGCCGGAGAATTCGACTACTCCGGATCACAGGCATTGAAAGCCTTAAAAGAAGAAGGCATCAGTTCGGTATTGGTGAATCCGAATATTGCTACCATTCAAACGTCGGAAGGTATTGCCGATCAGGTGTACTTTCTTCCGGTAACGACTTATTTTGTTGAAGAAATAATTAAAAAAGAACGTCCCGATGGTATCTTGTTGGCGTTCGGTGGACAAACTGCATTGAACTGCGGAGCAGAATTGTACACCAACGGCATCCTGGATAAATACGGCGTACGCGTATTGGGTACTTCGGTTGAGGCTATCATGTATACAGAAGACCGCGACCTGTTCGTGAAGAAGCTCGACGAAATTGATATGAAAACTCCAGTTAGCCAGGCGGTAGAAAATATGGCCGATGCTTTGGCTGCTGCAGAGCGTATCGGTTTCCCGGTAATGGTTCGTTCGGCTTACGCACTTGGCGGTTTGGGTAGTGGTATCTGCCAGAATAAAGAAGAGTTTATTGAATTGGCCGAAAGCTCTTTCGCTTTTTCTAAGCAAATTCTGGTCGAAGAGTCGCTGAAAGGCTGGAAAGAAATAGAATTTGAAGTAATCCGCGATGCGAACGACCACTGCTTCACAGTGGCAAGCATGGAGAACTTCGACCCGCTGGGTATCCACACCGGAGAGTCAATCGTTGTGGCTCCAACTTGCTCGTTGGACGACAAGGAACTCACCATGCTTCAGGAACTTTCTACAAAATGTATTCGCCACCTGGGTATCGTGGGCGAGTGTAATATTCAATATGCGTTCAACTCCGAAACCGATGACTATCGTGTAATCGAAGTGAATGCCCGTCTGAGCCGTTCTTCTGCATTGGCTTCAAAAGCAACCGGTTATCCGTTGGCTTTCGTGGCGGCTAAGATTGCGCTAGGCTATACGTTGGATCAGATTGGCGAAATGGGTACACCTAACTCGGCTTATGCTGCTCCACAGTTGGATTACTTGATCTGTAAAATACCTCGTTGGGATTTAACCAAATTTGCCGGTGTATCTCGCGAAATCGGCTCAAGCATGAAGTCTGTAGGTGAAATCATGTCTATCGGGCGCTCATTTGAAGAGATTATCCAAAAGGGTCTTCGTATGATTGGTCAGGGCATGCACGGTTTCGTAGGTAATGATGATCTGGATTTTGATGATCTGGATAAAGAACTTTCCCGTCCAACCGACTTGCGCGTGTTTGCTATAGCAGAAGCTATGGAAAAGGGCTATACTGTTGATCGCATCCACGATCTGACTAAGATTGATCCCTGGTTCCTTGGCAAACTGAAAAATATCGTTGATTATAAAGCGAAACTTTCTACATACGACAAAGTAGAAGATATTCCTGCCGATGTAATGCGTCAGGCGAAAATTCTAGGTTTCTCTGACTTCCAGATTGCACGTTTCGTGTTGAATCCACAAGGAAATATGGAGAAAGAAAACCTGATTGTTCGTGCTCGTCGTAAAGAACTGGGCGTTCTTCCTGCCGTAAAACGTATCAATACCATTGCTTCTGAAGATCCTAGCCTGACCAACTACCTGTATATGACGTATGCGGTAGAAGGCTATGATGTTAATTACTATAAGAATGAGAAGTCGGTCGTTGTTCTCGGTTCGGGTGCTTACCGTATTGGTAGCTCGGTAGAGTTCGACTGGTGTTCGGTTAATGCTGTGCAAACTGCTCGCAAACTGGGATATAAATCAATTATGATTAACTATAACCCGGAAACCGTATCTACCGACTATGATATGTGCGACCGTTTGTACTTTGATGAACTTTCATTCGAACGCGTACTCGACGTCATTGATCTGGAGCAACCTCGCGGTACAATCGTATCTGTGGGTGGACAGATTCCAAATAACCTGGCCATGAAACTTCACCGTCAGGCAGTGCCTATCCTGGGTACTTCTCCGGTTTCTATCGACCGTGCTGAAAACCGTAACAAGTTCTCGGCTATGCTCGACCAACTGGGCATTGACCAACCGGCGTGGATGGAATTGACCAGTCTGGATGATGTGAAGAAGTTCGTAGAAAAGGTAGGTTATCCGGTACTTGTTCGTCCTTCTTACGTACTTTCGGGTGCGGCAATGAATGTTTGCTATGACGAAGACGAGTTGGAAAACTTCCTGAAAATGGCTGCTGAAGTATCAAAAGAACATCCCGTGGTTGTTTCTCAATTCTTGCAGAGCACCAAAGAAATTGAATTCGATGCTGTGGCTCAGAACGGTGAAGTAGTAGAATATGCTATTTCAGAGCATGTTGAGTTTGCCGGTGTACACTCAGGAGATGCTACGCTGGTATTCCCTGCACAAAAGATATACTTTGAAACGGCACGCCGCATCAAACGCATTGCCCGTAAGATTGCTCAGGAGTTAAATATCTCCGGGCCATTCAATATTCAGTTCCTGGCTCGTAACAACGAGGTGAAGGTTATTGAGTGTAACCTGCGTGCTTCACGTAGTTTCCCATTTGTATCTAAAGTGCTGAAACGCAACTTTATTGAAACTGCAACCCGTATCATGCTGGATGCACCTTATAGCAGACCGGATAAATCGGCATTCGATATTGATTGGATCGGTGTAAAGGCTTCTCAGTTCTCTTTCTCACGTTTGCATAACGCCGACCCTGTACTGGGTGTGGATATGTCATCGACAGGTGAAGTTGGCTGTTTGGGCGACGATTTCTCGGAAGCTTTGTTAAGTTCAATGATCGCTACCGGATTCAGCATTCCTCAAAAAGGTATCATGTTCTCTTCGGGAGCTATGAAATCGAAAGTAGATTTGCTGGAAGCAAGCCGCATGCTGCACGATAAAGGGTATAAGATTTATGCAACTGCCGGAACGGCTGCATTCCTGAATGCTCATGGTGTAACTACTGAGCCTGTGTACTGGCCGGACGAAAAACCAGATGCAGAAAATAACGTAATGCGCATGATTTCCGAACATAAGTTCGACCTGATCGTGAATATACCGAAGAACCATACGAAACGCGAGTTAACCAATGGGTATAAGATTCGTCGTGGATCAATTGACCACAACATTCCATTGATTACCAATGCTCGTTTGGCTAGCGCATTCATTGAAGCGTTCTGCGAATTGAAACTGGAAGATATTCAAATCAAGAGCTGGCAGGAATATAAATGATTTCTGTATAACTTGAAATAATAACGAAATCGCTTCGTAGGGGCGGTTCGAGAACCGCCCGCGGCAATGTGTCACAGTAAAGTCGGGCGATTCACGAATCGCCCCTACAACTTTTGAATATGATTACTCTTTTATCTTGCGCCAAAACAATGAGCTTTTCTTCAAAAGTAAAAGCTCCCTTGCAAACCGAGCCACGTTTCAAAACAGAAGCAGCCGATATTGCGCTTCAGATGTCCCAATACGCTGTTGATGATTTGGAGCGTTTATTACATGTTAACTCCAAAATGGCTTTGGAAAACTATAAACGATTTCAGGAGTTTCATTCAGACTTTGCTCCTGAGTTGCAGGCTTTACTGGCTTATACCGGAATCGTATTTAAGCGGCTTGACCCGCAAAGTTTCACTAAAGAAGATTTCTTGTATGCACAAGACCATTTGCGGCTGACTTCCTTCTGCTACGGTTTACTTCGCCCCATGGATTTGATCCGGCCCTATCGTT
Source organism: Bacteroides sp. 51 (assembly GCF_010500965.1). Classification (GTDB taxonomy): domain Bacteria; phylum Bacteroidota; class Bacteroidia; order Bacteroidales; family Bacteroidaceae; genus Bacteroides. The sequence goes on from NZ_QVMI01000017.1 coordinate 185,840, forward strand.
TAGAAGGAGATGTGCGTCTGCCTGAGTTTGGCGGCCAAACTATGTTTGCCTATTGGAGGAGTCGGTTGACCGATCTGTTTATAGATGAAATTAAAGCGAGTGGGGGAGTGCTCTGCAATCTGGCAAGTGGGGAAATGAAAGATTTGTTCGATTGGGCACGCGTAGAGAAAGAAGTCCGTATTATTACTCCTGAGTTTCGGGTATGGAAGAAAGATAAACCCACTACTGTGGTCATTTACGCAAAGATGTGCCGCGGTGAAATGACACGTCTCATTCTTAAAGAGCGAATAGAAAGACCGGATGACCTGTTATCATTCTCCTGGGAAGGATTCGCGTACGATGAAGAATTCTCCAGGCCGGATCATCCGGTATTTATAAGCGGTCAATAGACAGCGAGACTCATCATTTGTTTTCTGCCATATATTTCCAAAGTGGTGCAGCCATTAGGGCTTGTTTAATTTGATCGGTGGTTAGAAGCTCTTTGACTTCTTCCAGCGACAATAAATGTACCGATAAATCTTCCGTATCTTCCAGATGTTGGTCTGATACCTGTTCCACATCTTTTGCAAGAAAGCAGTGTGTCAGGTTGGTCATGGTAGATGGGTTGGCAGAAACAACCATGTATTCCGTCCAGGTGCCATTACCATATCCGGTTTCTTCTAGTAACTCTCTTTGTGCAGATTGCAGGGGCGAGTCGTCTTCTTTTTCGCAAACGCCTGCGCACAGTTCATAGAACACTTCTCTCAGACCATGACGATATTGCCTGACGAAAATAAATTTGCCCTCTTTGGTAATAGCAATAACATTTATCCATTCGGGGTATTCTAATACATAATAAGATGGAATCTGGGTTCCGTTCGGTAATCTTACAGTATCTCTTCTTGCTGTAAACCAGGGTTCTTTGAATAGGTACTCGCTATTTAATAGTTCCCATTTTTCTATGTTTTCTTTTGCTTCCATTATAATAGGTTGAATGATTTTTGGCAAAGATACACATATTATTTGCGTCTATTTAAAAAAATATTCGCCAAAAGTTTGCATGTTTAAGGGAAAGCCGTATCTTTGCATCGCTTTAAGAGAAAAGCATACGGGCGTTTAGCTCAGCTGGTTCAGAGCATCTGCCTTACAAGCAGAGGGTCGGCGGTTCGAATCCGTCAACGCCCACCAAGACATAAAATTGGTGGAAGTCAACAAAAGACAGAAACTTCAATTAAGAGACAAAAATCCTGTTAATCAATAGATTAATGGGATTTTTCTTTTTACATAGTGGACACAGCAGGACGAAAAAAGACATAAGAAGACAGTGGGTTTGTGTGCAAACCGTGTGTGAAAAACAACCCCAATTTCTGCACACGAATAGACAAATAATCAACTGGAATTAAGTGTCTTACAATGACCTAATTTGGCGTTTTCAAGGCGATAAATCCTTTAACGATAAACTATAATTTTGTCGAATTAAAAGGAGAAAAAAAATGAAAAGTACCTATCATGTTCTGTTCTACATTAGAAAAACAAGACCAAACAAAGACGGTTCAGTAACAATTGCAATCCGAATCACGATTGACGGGAAATCTATTGAGTTTAATCCAAAGTTGTTTATAAATCCGTTAATCTGGAATCCAATCGGACGAGCGGAAGGAAGAACTAAAGAAGCCAAAGTAATAAATGACGCTATAGATAAAATCCGTTCTGACTTGAAAAATCATTATAATGAGATTTATGAGAGAGACGGATATGTTACCCCAGAAAAATTACGTGATGCCTATCTCGGCTTAGGCGTTCAGAAATATACGTTATTGTCCATGTATGACAGTTTGGTAGAACAAAAGCGTAATCTTGTGGATAAAGCTATCCGAAGTACTACCCTATCAAAATACACGGCAACGAGGAAACGGATAGAAGATTTTCTTTTTCACCAATACAACAAGAAAGATATACCTTTGAAGGAAGTTAACTATCAATTTATTTCCGACTATGAGATATATCTCAAATCTGTATGTAATTGCGGACATAATTCATCGGTAAAGCACTTACGTTATTTAAAGAAAGTATTAACGACAGCTTTAAAAAATAAGTATATATCCACAGATCCTTTTGACGAATACAAACTTGGATATAAGCCTGTAAAGAAAGAATTTCTGATTGAGCCTGAAATTAAGAAGTTGATGAATAAGAAATTCGGGGTAAAACGGTTGGAAGAGGTGCGGGATGTGTTTCTATTCCAAATTTTCACTGGATTAGCCTATATAGATGCTACCAATCTAAATGACGATAACATTATAGAAGATGGCTTCGGACAGAAATGGATACAACTCAACCGCCAGAAATCCTCTGTTCAGGCAAATATCCCATTACTGGATATACCTCTCTCTATTCTCAAAAAATATAAAGGATTAGAGAATGGGAAACTCCTTCCAATCCACACGAACCAGAAGATGAACGAATATTTGAAAGAAATCGCTGCGCTGTGTGGCATAAACAAAAGGCTTACAACACATTGCGGAAGACATTCGTTCTCGACCCTTATGCTGACGAAAGGCATATCTATCGAAAGTGTCTCCAAAATGTTAGGTCATACAAACATCACTACAACACAGATTTACGCGAAGGTACTCAATCAAAAAATATTTGCGGAAGTCAATAAGGTAAGAGGAGAATTAGACGATTTGGGGAAGTATTATAAACAGAGAAAATAATTTGTTAAGTATTCCTTAAGGTTGGAGTTTTCGACCTTAAGGAAATTTACTTTGACTCTTATTTTCCAAATTAAGATTAGAACTATTTTTGCATAAATGAGCTCTTGAGCAAACAATAATTCCCTTTTATTTTGTAATTTTACATTCTGAAAGTCATTGAATACGCAAAAATATATTATAATGAAGGAAGCATTGAAAATTGGATTTTTTTTCTCTTGCACAGCAACAAGCCTGAATACTGTAGAGAAAATGTTTCCCGGTAATCTTATTACATATATGATTGAAGGGCAGTTAAAATTTTCTGATCCTGATAGTGCATATTATCTTCAGGCAGGGGATACTGTTTTTATTAAAAGGAATGACCTTCTAAGATTTTCGAAATTAGCTTCAAAAGAACAACCTCATAAATCTATCGGTATTTATTTTCCTCAATCATTCCTTCAGGAATACTATAGCCAGCATCAGCCTGTCTATGATAGTAGCTTTAAATTAAACAACAGGTTAATAATGAAAAGTCCTCTATGGGATGATTTTTTTGAACCTCTTAAGTCTTATTGGGGTAAAGATAATGATTTACAGCACCAGATAGTGATAATAAAACAAACAGAAGCGTTGGCTATTCTTCGTTCCTTAAATCCGGGGATTGATACAATCCTTTCTAACTTCGACAAACCCGGAAAGATTGATTTGGAAGAATTTATGAATAAGAATTATAAATTCAACTTACCCTTAAATCGCTATGCATATCTTACGGGGCGTAGTTTAGCAACATTTAAGCGGGACTTCTCCAAAATATTTGCCTCATCACCCCAAAGGTGGCTAACTTTAAAACGATTGGAATATGCTCATTTTCTTATTTCTGAAAAAGGATTAAGACCTTCTGATGTTTATGTTGACTCCGGGTTCGAGAACCTATCTCACTTTTCAAATGCTTTTAAGAAAAGATTCGGATATAATCCTTCACAAATAAAAAATTGAGCTTTTGAGCAAAAGTGGCTGATATTATTAAGATTACTTTTACGCTTATTAATATTAAAAACTTTCAGCATCATGAGAAATCTCTTATTATCATTAATTATTTTATTTGTTGCAATTTATCCGGGTAATAGAGCAACAGCACAAGAGTCGGGAAGCATTGTTACTATTGAAGTCGGTGATTTTGAGGTAAGTGTATTATCAGAAAAACTACCGGATGTAACTACTGATGTTTTAATTGGTTCAAAAAAAGATATAGTACAGAAGTATTATCCGGAAGGAGCAATTCCTTTTGTAGTCAATTCTTTCTTGGTTCGTACTCCTGATAAAATAATATTGATAGATACGGGAGCAGGACAAGGTTTGCTTAGTAATCTAAAAAAAAGCGATATTGAACCGGAACAAATAGACATAATCCTACTGACACATATGCATAGTGACCATATTGGAGGATTGTTACAAGATAATGAAACTGTATTCCCTAATGCAGCATTATACATACCACAACCTGAATATGATTATTGGATGAATGATGAAGCTATGTCTCTTTTGCCAGAAGATTATCAAGGAAACTTCATACAAGCCCGCGAAATAATAAAGGTTTATAAAAACAAACTATATCTTTTTACGCCGGATAAACTCGAGGGAAAAGCCTCTGATTTAATTAGTGGATTCAAAAGTTATGCAACATGTGGGCATACACACGGACATGCTGCTTATTTATTAGAGTCTAATCAATCTTCTTTATTGATTTGGGGTGATGCGATTCCTGCAATAGATATTCAGGTACCCTATCCTGATGTAACCTTAGCTTTTGATTCAGATCCGGAACAGGTTATTCAAACTCGGACAGAAATATTTGAGTATGTATCTAAAAATAACATTCTTATCGGAGGAATGCATTTAGGATACCCTCATATGGGCAAAATAGAAAAGAACCAGAATAATTATGTATTTATACCTCTAAACATAAATATAAGCAAATAACCGCTATCTATTCTACTGTATAAAGGTTGCATTATACTAAAACAAGTCATTCAGCATAGAACAAGACTTTGGTCTGATTATTAATATTCACATTAAAAATTATGCTTATGAATGAATTATTAAAAGAGAGGTTTATCAGCTTATTATCTGAATCCTCGCAAGTAACAAACGAAGAAATGGGAAATGCCTATGGAAGCTTTATGGAACAAGTAAAAACAGCCAGCCAATCCGAACAAAGTTATTCTAATATTTATCGGATACTGAGTATTACTCGTGCTGAGTTAGTATTCGTAGAATCGCTTTATCGGCACGAGCAGGGGGAAAAATGCCCTAAAAATTGCCTATCTTAGAAAAGCTATCCTATTTCTTGAATCTGAAATTGATTTGCTAAAATTTGCTACTTTACAAACAAATCAATTCGTCAATAATCCCCAATCAGAGATTCCCAAAGTCTATTTTATCCCCAAGCGTGAAGGCTTGGGGATTGATAGTATGAGCGAGTTCGCCGTTTCATTTGAGTTTTCCGGACAGTTTCTTAATGAAGAAGGAAATTCCGCCCCATATATTCATATCGCTCACGCTTTGGAACAAGCCTTTAATTTTACGTTTGGAAATGCCCACAAATCAAAAGAACGAGTATTCAAACGTAAGCCCTACAACCTTACCAAAGCACTGGATTACCTAAAAAATCTTATCGTTCGTGAAAACCGGAAAAAGAAGATGAAAAAAGATGGTTCCGTAAATGGTTGATTTATTATTGATTACGAATTAACTTTAGGGGAGTCCATAGGGATTCCCCTATTTTAATTGCTTCGTTCTGCCGTCCTTTGCTTCGTCAATGCATTAGACATAAATAGTATTAATTTGAAAAACGAAGTAAGTCATGTATATTAATAACGAAGATTTTGAAAAATGGATGCAGAAGTTATCCAAAAAATTGAGTGAGATTGGTCAGGACTTGAAATCCCTGATAAACACCAAAGAGGTATTTAGTGAGGACGAAACCCTGCTTGACAATCAGGATTTAGCCTTTCTCCTGAAAGTATCTTACCGAACATTACAGCGATATCGCTCCAGCAAGAAACTACCTTTCTTTATGATAGCCCACAAAACCTATTACCGCACTTCTGATGTTCGGGAGTTTGTGCGCTCGCACATGGATTTTCAAACCTATCAAGACTTTGAAAAGAAGCACCCGAAACCCAAAGACAAGGACGATAAAGACCTGAAAGATGAATAAATCTGCTTTTTATGTGTTCTAAGCAGAATGACGCAAGCGAATGAAGGCTTGTTTTAGTTTACGCCTTTATTTTAACGCTCCGCATTTAGCAGAAACAACCTCGCTCACTGGCTCTGTTCGTTTCGCTAAATTAAGCAAGAGGGAACTGGACTTCGTCCTGTTCTTCCTCTTGCCCTGCGGGGCAAAGCCTTCGGCTTTAGCGGTTTATACTAAGCCGCTATAATTAGTCCAATAATTAGCCTTTTGTATTTATCGCTAATTATCAGACTTTTAATAACATGAAGTTCCATTAAAAAGTAATTATCATGAAAGATGAAGCCCAAAAGATTATATATACCACTGTTTCCATAGACAAGGAAACAGGACGTTTAATAGAAAAGATACGTAAACGCTATTCACTGAAAAAGAGTGAAGTTGTAAAACTGGCATTCCTGTATTTGGAGAAAGCACATATCAACCCTGCTGATGCTCCCGAATCAGTAAAATCGGAACTTGCCAAGATTAACAAACGGCAGGATGATATTATCCGTTTCATTCGCCACTACGAAGAAGAACAACTCAACCCGATGATACGGACAAGCCATTCAATAGCCGTTAAATTCGATACGGCTGTCGGAATCCTGACGGAAAAAGTAAATTTAGAAATAAACACCTCAAAAGAGAATCTTGTCAATGTATTGAAAAAGTTGGACGAACATTTCGGCAAAATAGCAGTAGTAATAAATAACCAGTCCGCAAGCCTTGATAAGCTATCTACTATTATTGACAATCATTCCAAGACTATAAATAAGCAAACCCAAATACAGCAAAGAGATAGTCAGAAGTTATTGAAGTTGATTTCCCTGTATTCAGGACTGGCAACCTGCGGAGTAATGGACGGTAAGCGTAAAGAGAATCTAAGAATCGAGATTAACGACCTGATAAACCAATAACTAACTCATGAACATAGATTTCCCGCCACCGTCCAAAGGAACATATAATAATGCAGGCAGTAGCAGAAAGCTATGCAACTATCTGGAACATGAAGATATGGAACGCATGGAGCAGGGAATCTATACCGAAGGCTTTTTCAATCTGACAGACGATAATATCTACAAATCACAGGTTGTAAAAGATATAGACGGCAATATCGGGCAACTTATGAAAACGGATGCCAAGTTTTATGCTATCCATGTCAGCCCATCGGAAAAGGAACTTCGGGCAATGGGTAACACCGAACAGGAACAAGCCGAAGCCATGAAACGGTATATCCGCGAAGTGGTTATTCCCAAATACGCTAAGAATTTCAACAAAGGGCTATTGGCAGAGGATATAAAATTTTACGGTAAGATACATTTCAGCCGGGATAGGTCAAACAACGAACTGAATATGCACTGCCATTTGATTGTCAGCCGGAAAGACCAGACCAATAAGAAAAAGCTATCCCCACTTACCAACCACAAGAACACACAGAAAGGAACGGTTAAAGGCGGTTTTGACAGGAAGAATCTGTTCCGGCAAGCTGAACAGGGATTTGACAGGCTATTCAATCATAAACGGGAATTAACTGAATCTTTTGAATACTACAACACGATGAAGAACGGCAGTATATCCGAACAACTTAATATGCAGGAACGCCAGATTTCCGATGAAAGAAAAAATACAGATATGCAGACTGGCAGGAATACAGATAAGCAGGAAGAACTGACTGAAAACAAGGTTGCATATAAACAAGACGATAACCTTTCAAACATACAGTCTGTAAATCAAGAAAATAAGAAAGAAGATAAACAATCTTTCAATATCCCTGATTTAGTTCTATCCTCTGCATTAGGCTTGCTTACTCCTGATGTGAGCAATAAAGGGGAAGAACAAATTCCGATGAAAAAGAAAATAAAGAAGAAACCCAAACGAGGTCGCAAAAGATAAATCATAATACTATGAACCAATACGAAGAAATACGGAAAGAAATAGATATATACCTGATGAAGCGGTTTAAGTACCGTCTATCCCTTGTGTATCTCACTCCTGATAATATTATAGTTACCAGAAGAAACAAGCGGGTAGATTTGTATTTACGCATTCGCCGAGTAGCAAGTATATTTCCTCCTGATTGTCTGATTATAGCCCGAACTTGCTTCCGAAAAGAACGTATAGGGAATGGAGTACATTTTGTTAGTTTCCTTTCAGGAATAGTCTTAAAATACGGTTTTAGGCATATCGGAATAGAATCCGTCAATAAAAAAAGCCGTTCATTTGCCGAGAAGTTGGGTTTTTATTTGATAGACGGCTCTAATTATGCGGTATCAGTAGGGAAACTTATATCTTATTTTTAGAATGGATTAAAGAAATCCTTTATTCATTTGAAATACAAAAATACACACAGGAAATAGAACGGAAACACCAAGCCCTACGGGTTTTGCGGGAAATCTCCACACCTGCGCTACGCTTCGGGTAGTATTTCCCGCAAAAGTGTTGCCTTATCTATTCCCTGAATGAAAGAACGGTATATCAAATAAAAAAGGAAAAAACATATGCATGGTTTGTTAGAATTATTTGCCTTTGTAACTGTGTTGGAAACTAAAATAATAGCATCCTTTTGGTTAATTGAAAACAAATCAATACATTTGCGAAACACCTCAATAATTTGATGATGGAATTGAACAGATTAAAAGTTGTACTTGTAGAGAAAAAACGTACTGGAAAGTGGCTAGCTGAAAAACTTGGAAAGAACGAAGCTACTGTTTCTCGGTGGTGTACGAATGAGTCGCAGCCTTCACTTGAAACGTTATTCGCCATTGCAAAAGTATTGAATGTAGATGTAAGTGAGTTGCTAGTCTCAGCAAAAAAAATCATATAATAAATACACACGATTATGGCTTCAATTAACCCTAAATTAGAATTTTTCAGATTTAAGCTAAATCCGAGACAAGAAGAGTTTAAGACTTTTAGAGATTTTGCTATTGATGAGCTGAAAGGAAAAACATCATTTACTGACGACAAAATAATGAAATCGCTTTTTACTCATTTTATTAAGTCATTGGATGGAAATTATTCAAAAGATGACAAAATGAAGAAACAAATAAAATTAGAAAAACGAAGTGCTATAAACAAGTATTTAATTAACCAACCTAAGTATTTATCCGAAAGCAATGTTCTTTTAGGAGTTATTAATGGAGGTTCATATGGGCGACATAGAATTATAGGAGATATAACAAATCCAGAAGAAGGAAGCCAACTCGGTAAAAATAAAACCGTATTGCAATATTACTATTTCTTACTTTATTTACCATTGGACCATAATGAGGGATGTTTTGTAATCCATTCTAATGGAAAAGAGGAGACCATAACAAATATTTTCAGAAGTTTTATATCTCATCTATTCAAAGGAACCAAATATAACAAGGTGGTTGTTGAATCTTTTTGCCCAAAGTCATTTCAAGATGAATTCAGAAAGGGAGCAATAATACAAACAATAGAATTTAAAGATTCTAAAGTAGATAATACACATACTGCAAATGGGACAAGTGATATAGTGGGAAAATACAATATCCGAATTGAAGTTTCCCCAGAGAATAAAAACATTTCAATAACGGCTTTTGATAAATTAAAATCAACTTTTGCAAGTTATATATTTGGAAAAGAAAAACTTCATAAAAAACTTCATGATTTTGATGAAGCTAAAGTAGTTACAAAAAATCCTGTTGATAATTCAACGCGAACTTTCGAATGGAATACTAAAGATAAAGATTTTGTTCCTGTTGTGTATCTGGATGGGCGAATTGCAAAACAAAATGATGACGGAACCCCTGATTTTGATGAATTGGAGAAACTTTGTAAGAACTATTTCAATGATGAAGTATTACCTGAATTAAGACCAGACTTAAATGTCTCTAAGGCTAAGTAAATACTTAAAGGATTTGCGAACCGAAGCTCACCGGTTTGAGAGGACAGACATTAATAATAATGTTAGTACATCCTTTTGGGGGAGAAATCAGAGAAGAATTATATGCATATTACCCTCATTGGTTTTATTACTTCTTTTGAGGGAGGGGTTTAATTCTGATTTTGTCGCATACGCCTCTACGGTATTATCAATATTGATTGGGTTATTTACTACAGCAATAATTTTTATTCTTGACAAATATCAACCCATTGATAACCCAAAGCCAAATTCAAAAGAGAAATTGTGGGACACTCAAGCATACAATTACACTAAACAATTTTCTTTTATAACAGGATATAACATTGTTTTATGTGTATTTGCATTAGTCTTATTATCTCTCAACGTATTATTTGAGGAACCATTTAGCGTAGATATATATCAATACACCCTATGTCTTAAAAACATCGACATGAAGTCTGTATGCAATTTTTTAATTATTGCATTGGTCGTTGCACAGCGGTTTCTTGTGATATATTGGTTGGCAAGTATTATTTACAATACGCTTTATGTTATAAGTAGCATGGTGAAATATATGACTGTTAAAATTGATAGAAAATGATAGAATTAAACGACGCAATCGTAAGAAAGCTGATTTTTCACAGAATTAGCAATGATGACAACAATAATTACATTAGTAATGAACTGTTTGAATTTGGCGATGAGGAAGAAGACTTGGTACTAAAGAGAATTTTCTTAAAGCCATTTGTGTCTAATACGACAACATACACATTTAAGCATGATATTGACATAGAATTAAATCCTCTTTATAAATTATCAAAAACAATTTATGAGGATGAGGATTTTATTGAAACATCGAAGAATATTCATCAGCATTTAAAGTCTGTCTCCAAACACCCTAATATAAAAGGTGGAGATTTATTTGTTGTTCAGTATAGTGATGTGAAAATAGAGAATTCTTTTTACGATGCCATTGGAATATATAAAATAGAAAACAGGGATAGTTTTTTAGAAATATCAGTGGGAAAATTGACTTTCAAAAAAGGGATCGGATCTCGCAAGTTAGACAAGGCATGTTTGATAGTCTTCACAAAAAAGCCTTATACTGTTTTTATTATTGATAACGGTAGTACTGAAACTGATTATTGGAAAAATGAATTTATAAAAGCGGATTTAAAAAATGATGATATCAATAATACAAGTCAGTTTCTTGATTTGGCAAAAAAATTTATAACTCAACAATTGCCACAAGAAAATGAAGTTTCAAAAGCTGATCAGGTAGATATTCTGAATAAATCTATTAACTTCTTCAAAGGAAAAGAGAGTTTTAATTTCAATGATTTTGCAAAGGAAGTTATAGCTGACTCAAAAGCTATAGAAAGTTTTAAACAGTACAAAACGGCTTTTGAGCAAGAGAAGAACTTTGAATTATCTGATAATTTTACGATATCAACAGAAGCGGTTAAGAAGAAATCCCGCTCTTTAAAGAATGTTATAAAGTTAGACAAAAATTTCGACATTCATATACATAAAAACCGTAATTTGATTGAGCAAGGAGTTGATGAGAAGGGGAAATATTATAAGGTATATTATCAAGAAGAATCCTAAAATATGACCAAAAAAAAGAAATTTCAAATACGAAATAGCACTGCTGAATTTTTGGTATTTACTTCTCAATCGGGAGAAAATACGATTGAAGTACGAATACAAGATGAAACTGTTTGGCTAACGCAGAACCTGATTGCCGAACTTTTTCAAACGACAAAACAAAATGTTAGTCTGCATTTGAAGAATATTTTCCATGATGGAGAACTGGATGAGAATTCAGTTGTCAAGGATTTCTTGACAACTGCCGCAGATGGGAAAAATTATAATACTAAGTTTTATAACCTCGATGCCATCATTTCAATTGGTTACCGTGTTAACTCACAAAGAGCAACCCAATTCCGGCAGTGGGCAACATCCGTTTTGCGTGATTATGCTATTCGTGGTTATATTATTGACAAAAAACGCATGGAGAATGGCTCGTTTCTCAATGAAGATTATTTTGAACACCTACTCGCGGAAATCCGGGAAATCCGGTTAAGCGAGCGCCGCTTCTATCAAAAGATAACGGATATCTACGCTACTGCAATGGATTACAATAAGGATGCTGTTACCACAAAAGAGTTCTTCGCTAAAGTCCAAAACAAACTACATTACGCTATACACGGCCATACAGCTGCCGAACTCATTATATCAAGAGCCAACGCTGAAAAAGAACATATGGGTTTAACTTCGTGGGAAAAAAGTCCTGACGGTAAAATCATCAAGACCGATGTTTCCATTGCAAAAAACTACCTGACCGAAACCGAATTAGAATCATTGGGACGTATTGTCAACGCTTATTTAGATTTAGCAGAAGATCGGGCAAGAAGACATATTCCTATGACGATGGAAGATTGGGCGAAACGCCTTGATAGGTTTTTAGAAGCCGACGACCGGGAAATATTACAAAATAGTGGAAAAGTTACTGCCCTAATGGCAAAAGATTTTGCTGAAAGCGAATTTGAAAAATACCGTATTGTACAAGACCGTTTGTTTGAATCCGATTTTGATAAAGAAATAAAGCGTATCGAAGGGAAGCAGGACAAACCGGAAGATTGAAAAGAGTTCATATGTTTTCTGAAATTTCATTTGTAAATATCAGAAAAATAGCTACTTTTGCCTTATAGTTAAAGCGATTTGTTCGCATTTATTTTGCCTCAAAAAAGTGTGTGCAATCTGTGTGTGAAGAAAAGCACCTGAAAGTTAACACATTGATTATACGGGGTTTTGCTTGATTAAATAAGTTCCGTCAACGCCCACTTTAAAAAAAGGCTACCAGCGGTCAGGAATGAATCAAAGTCTTCTAAGCGAATAGTTTAGAAGACTTTTTTCTTTTTAAAGATTCCTCTAAAAGACAACATTCAGCCAATAAAAGAGGATCAAGCAGAAAATTAGGTGGACTAGTAAAATTTCTCTTTATTTTATTTCTCAAAAAGGTCGGTGCCATCCTAGTGAGATGCCCTAGGCAAACCATTGGAATGCCTAGGGCATCCCAACCACATAGTAACGATACAATAATTAGCGTAAGCCTTCGGTAATCCCCGCCTTTTAGTGTTTTCTTTTTTGCTCTACTTTTGGGATCAAAAAGCATTATGTTAACCCTACTCAAATTCCAAGAGAT